>JAHDQJ010000035.1 GCA_018433865.1 Spirochaetales bacterium
AAAAATTGGAATTCAAACGGGGGATTGACCCCCTCATCATACGAAGGCGGTGCGACATGGCAAAAGACGGTACCAACCGTGGCGGTGCCCGCGTCGGTGCAGGGAGGAAACCCAAGGCTCTCTCAGAGAAGATCCACGAGGGCAGAGAGGCCCGCGTGGTGCAATTGCCCGAGGCTCCCGAGCTCGAGGGCGCGGACATGCCTGAGGTCAAATATTACATGACGGTCAGCCAGAAGAGTGGTATCGAGCTCGATGCTGCGGAGGTCTTCCAGGAGACATGGGATTGGCTCAAGACCAGACGCTGTGAGAATTTTGTCAGCAGCCAGATCATACACCAGTACGCGATGGCAGTGGCGCGATGGATCCAGTGCGAGATGGCAGTCAGCGAGTACGGCTTCCTCGCAAAGCACCCGACCACCGGTGCCGCGATCGCTTCTCCCTACGTTGCGATGAGCCGTGAATACATGAAACAGGTAAACCAGATCTGGTACCAGATCTTCCAGATTGTGAAGGAGAACAACGCCACCTCTTACCAAGGAGCGAACCCTCAGGATGACCTGATGGAACGACTGCTCACTGCACGCCGGTAACGCCAAACAATCAAACAACCAAAGGAATTCAAACATGAAGAACTACCTCACATCCGAGAGTGTCTGCCAAGGACATCCCGACAAGCTGTGCGACTACATCGCCGATTCGATACTCGATGCCTGCCTGAGCAGCGATGCATATTCGCGCGTGGCCTGCGAGGTCATGGCGACCAAGGGCCGGATCATCGTCGCCGGAGAGATCACCAGCCGTACCAAGGTCAACATACGCCAAACCGTACGGACCGCCCTTGCAGAGTGTGGCTACAACCCCAAGGAATTCACCATCAGCGTGTTCCTCCACAACCAGAGTCCGGACATTGCAGGCGGCGTCGATACAGCCCTGGAGATCAGGGATGCCGAGGGTAAGGTGGATGAATTGGGAGCCGGGGACCAGGGCACGGTGTACGGGTATGCAACCGATGAGACACCCACCTGCATTCCTCTGCCGCTTGAACTCTCCCACCGCATCTGCAGCATCCTGGACAAGTGCAGGAAGAACGGAACCATCATGGGTATCCGCAGCGACGGCAAGGCCCAGGTTTCGGTGGAGTACGATGATGGCATTCCCGTCAGGGTTGCCGCCGTCATCGTCTCGGTCCAGCATGAGCGTGACAAGAATCTGGACACCCTCAAGGGCGAGCTCATCGAAAAGGTGCTCGAGCCTGCCTTCATACATTTCCCCATCGATGCGCACACCCGCATCCTCATCAATCCCTCCGGCCGCTTCGTCGAGGGCGGGCCTGCCGCCGATACCGGCCTTACAGGCCGCAAGATCATGGTGGACACCTATGGAGGTCTGGCATTGCACGGAGGGGGCGCCTTCAGCGGTAAGGATGCGACCAAAGTGGACCGAAGCGGTGCCTACATGGCACGCATGATCGCCAAGAACATCGTCTCAGCCGGCCTTGCCAAGCGCTGCGGAGTTTCAATCTCGTACGCCATCGGAAAGGCCGAGCCCGTAGCGGTGGATGTACACACCTTCACAACCGGCAAGGTTGATGACGCCAGGCTTGCCGAGGCGGTGCGCAGGGTGTTCAGCCTCAAGCCGAAGGACATCATCGAGGAGCTGGGGCTGCGCATCCCGATGTACAACCTCACCTCCTGCTACGGTCATTTCGGCAACGCCCTCTTTGCGTGGGAACAGGTGAGCGAACGGTATGGCCTTGCTCATCACCGATCTGCAGGGTCTGGACTTCGACGTATCGCTCACCGGCTTCGACCCGGCAGAGATCGACGACCTGTTCAAGGACTCGCTAGCCGAGGGCGTGCATGATGATGACTTCGATGTGGCCTCCGAGCTCGAGAAACCCGCGATCACCAAGAGCGGGGACCTCTGGAAACTGGGTAAACACCGCCTGGTATGCGGGGACAGCACCAAGGCAGAGACCTTCGATCTTCTGATGGCGGGTGCCAAGGCGAACCTGGTGGTCACCGACCCACCCTACAACGTCAACTACGAAGGCTCGGCCGGCAAGATCAAGAACGACAATATGGCTGGCGATGCTTTTCTGCAGTTCCTGCTCGATGCCTTCACCAACACGGCAACCCATATGGCCGACGATGCCTCCATCTACGTGTTCCATGCCGATACCGAGGGACTGAACTTCCGTAAGGCATTCAGCGAAGCCGGGTTCTACCTCTCGGGCACCTGCATCTGGAAAAAGCAGTCGCTGGTACTCGGCCGCTCGCCCTACCAGTGGCAGCACGAGCCGGTGCTCTTCGGATGGAAGAAGAAAGGCAAGCACCTGTGGTACACCGGACGAAAGGAATCGACCATCTGGGAATTCGACAAGCCAAAAAAGAACGGGGACCACCCTACCATGAAGCCCGTGGCCCTGCTTGCCTACCCGATCATGAACTCCTCGATGAGCAACACGCTGGTGCTCGACCCGTTCGGCGGCAGCGGCAGTACCCTGGTCGCCTGTGAGCAGACTGAACGGAGCTGTGCCACCATCGAGCTGGATGAGAAGTACTGCGATGTGATCGTCAGGCGCTACATCGAACTCATCGGCTCGACGTCAGGGGTGACCGTCCAGCGCGACGGATTGGATTACCCCTATGAGGTAGTCGCCTCCCAGGAGGCTAGTGATGGATGAGATCACCCTCGTCACCACCCTTTCGGTATGCCTGTTCGGCTCGGGGGGCATCGTCCTGTGGCTGCTCAACCGTCTTGCAAAGAAAAGCGACGACAGGCTTGCCTATGCCAAGGACCTCAGGGAAATCAAGACCACCATCAGCAGGATCCAGATGGGACTGGTGATGGCCCTGGAAAACGACAAGGTCATCTTCAAGTCGCTGAGGACCCATGAGATCAACGGGGAATCGGAGGAACAGGAAGCAAAAATGGACGAGTACTTCCTGTCGCTGCTTGGGAGCAAGGGGGAGCATACATGATCCTCAGTGCCATATTACTTGCCTTCTGCCAGCGAGGCGATCGAGGCAATCTGCACAAGAGCGGGTATCACCGTATCACCGGATTGCATTTCCCTCACTTCTCCGGTCACCCGAGGCGTGGATGGATCGGTCACCTGCGGCGAGCTGCTGGACCAATTGGTCTATGAGCTGGGCTGTGTGTACTTCTTCGACGAGCTGGGACACCTCAGGCTCTTCAAGATGGACTGCACCTCCACTGAGAACCTTCCCACCCTCGATAAGGACGACTTGGTTGTGGTGGGCGGCAAGGCGATCACGCTTTCCAAGAAGATCCGCCAGTACAAGAGTGCACGGGTTTCTTTTACCCGCCTGGGGGAGGCCAGCGACTATCTGGTGTACCGCAATACCACAGGACGAGGGGATGGACACCCGTATTGTTACCTCAAGCTGGAAGGTGGTGCGCACTTCGACGGCAGTGAAATCTATACCCAAGGCGAGTGGACCGAAGCCCAGACGGACAGCTTTCGCACTCCCGCTCTGATCGAAGCCTGCAACGCCGCTAGTGAAATCGATATCGTGGGATCGAGTGACATCATCGCCGTCTCGAACGTGCGCACCGAGTTCACCGCCGAAAGCGGCTACATCACCGCCAACATCGCTGCGGCAGGTGGTCCGTACCTGCAGGTGGCGGCACACAACAACGGGACGCTGGCCTATCACATCACGCGCCTGGATGCCTATGCCGACATCATCTATGTGCGTGACACGAACATAGTCAGGACTGCCGACAGCGTCTACGAAGGTGAAAGCTCAGACAATTTGCTTTCCGAGGAGCTCTCGTTCGTACACGAGCGCACCTTGGCCCAAGAACATGCGAACCTCCTGGGCCAGTTCCACCGCCATGCTGGCAGCCAGTACACCTTCTTCTCTGCGGTCGACTTGAGGTGCGGAAGCCTCGTCAGACTCATCGACGATGCTTTCAGCGGCCTGAATGTTTCAGCTCTGGTAACCGCACGCACCTTCACCGATGAGAGTGCAGTGTACCGCTACGAGGCGGTGGGCATCTCGGCATTCGACCTGAGTGCCCCAGCATACCTAGAGGTGCTCGACAGGGGCAAGAACGACACCGTCGGTTCCCCGGGACCACCGGGGGTGGATGGCTCGTCGTATACCGTATCCATCCAGTCTTCCAACGGTTCGATCTTCCGACCCGAGCAGGTCGATACGATCCTCACCTGCCACGTCTACCAAAACACCACCGAAATCACTGAAGCGCTGGATGCTTCGCGTTTCCAATGGAAGCGTCTCAGTGCCGACCCCGTCGATGACGGGCGGTGGAACACCTCATCAAAGGCAATCGCCCATAAGAGTGTCGAAATCAAAAACGCAGACTGCGTCGGGCGTACGGTCTTCTTCTGTGAGATCGACCTGACCGGCTACGAAGCA
>JAHDQJ010000013.1 GCA_018433865.1 Spirochaetales bacterium
AAATTGAACTGAACTTCCTTAAGTTTCGACAAAGTCATCAATCCAGGCGGATTTGGTTGTTTACTCTGACTCTGGTTGCGACCGACCCTGATTGGTTCCTTCTTCCTGACTCCTAATGGTTATTTCTACCCGACCCTAACACATATTAATATTATCGCCTAGAACCGTCTCACAGGACGGATATAAGCTGAACTTTTATTATGTTCAGTCAGATAAGCCATTTCTTTGGTTTCACTATTTTCTCGAAATAATCCCACCCAGTTGGTACCACTTGAAATCTCGGTAGAAGTGTGATAATTCGCAGTTCCAAAATTACGCTGCAGACCTAAAGGGTTTTCTGGATATTTGCTAGTATAGAAGAGGATTAATTTATTCATTTCCTCTTCTGAAGGAAGAAAAAAGTCGTCAAACCCATTTGCCTCGAAATCTTTGCAAGCGTGTGCAGCGTGGTAACTATAGGGATATTTTAGAACAATCACATCCGTATTGTGTACTCCTCCTCCGATATCGCTTACCGTATTGGCTAGATAATCACCTACTGCACCCCATGAGAAATTATTTGAGATGTCCTTAGGAGATGCTTCAAGATATCTCCATTTTTCAGAGGGGTAATAATCATAGTAATAAGGCGTATACGCACCCTTGTCGTAAAATATATACCCACCGGCAGGGCCGATGTCCCCAACGCTGTATCCTGATTTTGTCGGTATCACAATTGCTCCGGTATTTTGATATGCAGGGTCGATGGTGATTTGTGTGCTTCCCGAATAAAGATGTCCCAATGTTGAGCTTTCTGCCCAAATCACAAATGTGATTTTACCGCTTGCCGGACTTGACAACTTGACGGTTGCAGACCATTTTCCGTCTGAATAGGTCATCTCCGTAGCTCCTGGAATACCTACAATTGGTTCCTGGACCTGCAGATAATTGCCTGAATCGTTGAACACTTTTACATATACATGCTCAACCAAAGAGTCTTTAGGATCATCATTGATAGTCGTGCGAGTGGTACTTTGATCTTTGAATCCCGTTACTAAAGCGAACGTATCGTTCTGAACCTCGACAAACGAATTTTGTGTATCACACGCTATACATAATGATAATTGTACTGTCAGTATGAGCAATGCCATAAGTTTCAAAGTCGGAACGGCTTTTCTTTTCATTGTCGTATCCCCATGTTCATGTCGAAAAAAAATAAACTCAGCAACTTTTTCGGCCTCCATGAAAAAATCGTTATGATTAATTACATGGGACATTGATTAGTATTTCATAATCGTTTTGGCATCCAAACAACAGAGGTACTTGTATAATACCATGTATACTTTTTGAATCAATAAAAAATTGATAATTCATCATATAAAATGCCAAAAAAGATAAAAATCATTGTATGTGAAGTATTTATCAATGAATGTAAGGGATAATGAAGGTGAGCTTCATGCCATTTCCTTCTTCCAAACGGTCCCGAACCATGGTTGACTCTTCCACCCGGAGGCGACCATGTCAGAAAACTTGAAACTTCAGGCAAGAACCATTACCAGTTATCGTAGGAAAGTGCTTCAGGCTTACAATAGCCACCCGGATGGAGAGACCGACGCCCAGTTCTGCAAGCACTTCCGGATCAAAGTGGAGGAATTGCGCATCTGGCAGGAACTCGCCGGCCAGGAGCTGGCGAAGGAATTGGAGACCCTGGCGAGGAAAGGCCGTGACCGGATTGCCACCAAGGCAAACAGGGATCATGGGTATACGGGCAAGGATTTCCGCCAGGAATGTGCCGAAGTCTGTGAATGTCAAGGAGTTCTTTCCCCGGGGGGGTGAAGCCGAAGATCCTGACGTACATGGAGATTCTGCTATGATTACTAGCAACCCCATACAGCTGTGAGTCTACTCGCGTAAGATTTCCTGAGGCTGTAGTTCGCGGACTATCAGCATTACGTCGGATCAATCCTTCAAGCATCCGATCGGTACCACCAGCACACCGTCATCACGGCGGTATGCAAACTCTGTGCCTGTAAGAATCATAAGAAACGAGGGTTCCTTCATTTTCTTGGTATCTACCTTGGCCTTCAGCTCCAGCAGGTGTTCAGCCGCTTCCTCGATCTCCTTGGCGCCGAGTTTCACCTCTACCGGCGCCCACCTGCCGTCGTTGAGACAGACGACGGTATCTGATTCCAGGCCGCTCGCATCACGATAGTGGAAGACCTGCCCATCGATGGCTTCTGCGTAGACCCGTAGGTCCCTGGTGCAGAGGGATTCAAAGAGGAATCCAAAGTATTGGAAATCCTCGAGCAATCGGGAAGGGGTGAGCCGCATCACGGCTGTCGCGATGGAAGGATCCACGAAATGGCGTTTCACTGAAGTCCTGATTGCCGTCTTGGAGCGCAGCACAGGGTTCCAGGCAGGAAGATTCTCCGTGACGAAGATCCGGTCCAATGCTGTAAGATACTGGCTGATCGTCTTTTCTGAAATGCTTGCATCGGCATCGCCTAGGGCAATATCGTCACGGATCGTCCTGATCGTGGCCATCGTCGAGATATTCCTGGCATAGGAGCGCATCAGCGCCCGAACCCGGGCGGGATTCTTATCCACGCCATCCACCCGGGAAATATCCGCATTGATGACCGCTTCCACATAATCCACTGCATGGCGCAACGCGATGCTCTCTTCATCGCCGATGGAAGCCGGCCATCCTCCCCGGACAATGACGGAGGCTATGCTTTCGATGGATACATCTGAGAATCCCTCGGGATTGGTCTTCCCATCGAACAACGATTTGAGAGAAACCATCCCATTCGACTCCAGGGATTCGAACAGACTCATGGGTCGCATCATCAACCGTGAGATTCGCCCGGTCCCCGTATGTTGTACCGTATCATCCTGTGGCACCGCCGATCCTGTCAGAATGAACTGCCCCGGCTTTCCTCCCCGTTGGTCGACCATGAACCGTACGGCGTCCCACAGAACAGGTGCGCTTTGCCACTCATCGAGCAAGCGGGGCGTGTCTCCCTGCAAGAGAAGGGAAGGTTTTGTATCAGCTGCCATGAGGTACGAGGCTGCCTTGTCAGGATCCTGCATGAACAGCTGACTTTTTGATGCTCTCGTTGCTGTTGCTGTCTTCCCACACCATTTAGGCCCTTCGATCAGAACAGCACCGCTGGAGCGGAGTCTCTCCTGTAAGAGCCCGTCAGCAATACGCTTGAGATAGGTTTGTCTTCCCATGTGGGAATCCTCCTTCCCTGAGAACGTATTATACCCTTTGCTTCCGATAATATCAATGTTTTGCTTCCGAAAATATTGGTATTCTACTTCCGAAAATATTATCTTTTCACTTCTCGTCTTGCACTTGTCAATAAAAGTAGATCCAGCCGCCCTGAACGCAAGTGCTAATTCTGCATTGTTCGTCTGTTCGTAGAGCTCCTCATCCTGTTACCCGAGCATGATGTCCCTGAAATAGAAGTCGCGAAGATTATTATTTTCCTTTACGTTTGTCATGCGAACATAGCGGTTTGTCTTCAAATTGCACATGAGTTTCCGATTCCAGATAAGCTTGCGCGTCCTTGATCATGGCGATCAACTGGAGATCAATACGTTTTTCGCTCCCTGTCGCCCGCAAAGCAAAACTGTTGAGGCTGTGGAAATATTTTTCCCATTCCGTATTTGACCGGGGGAATACCGGCATGAGAAGCGGCATGTTCAGATTCTCCGCGATGTCCCGCTCCCTACTTCTTGTCGACAACAGATCGAACGCATACGAGTCATGGAACTGCAGGCTGTCATGCTCGCGGCCCGTGTTGTTGGGAACGACCCATGAGTCTGTTCGTTCCCACATCAATCAGCGCTTCGGGGATCCAGAGGTAAGCGTCATAGGAGTAGATCCGTCTTGGGCTTCTGTTGAGTTTGAATATCCGCGGATGTTCGGTCGCGCTCACTCGGATATCAGGAATTTCTCTGTTCATGGATACACAGGAAGGCAAACATGCCATGAGGAAGAGTGACAGGATCAGCATGAATGCCGTCTTTGTTCTCCTAGTCGTACCTGATTCATGAAGTCCTCGCATCCCACGCTCCTCCCGGTTCTGCCGAAACAGCTCCAAGTTGCAGGATAGGCGATGGTTGCAATCCGGGCAACCAATTGGAGGGACTGATTTCCAAGCTGTAGGGAAGCGATAACCTTCGGGGGTATCGAGTGGTTCGATAATCCATCGCCGTGCCCCGTCAAGCTCGCCGACCGGAGGGTCTCAAGCCGTAGCCAGTGGATATTTGGCAAGCTTGGGGTTGTTGCCGAAGCACCCGGCACCATGGCATTGGACAGATTCTGGAGGTCCTGGCGATCGATTGAGGAATTCGACTCCGACACTTTGGTGAACTCGGTCGAAAGAGTAGTCATCAAGCAAGATGGCATCGATGTGGCGATGAAGTATCGACAGATGGCGAATTCATGAACCACTTCAAGGCTGTGGTCGTGGTTAGGTAGTCAGATAGACGATAGCAACGCCTGGACTTGTTCGAAGGCATCCCGGCGGATCATATCGACCTCCTGTTCATCCGATAGATCCATGAAGTTTGCAACATCAACCGGGCCGACATGATTAACTGAGGCAAATTTCTCCGACAGTTTGGCTTTCATTTCACTAACTGTAGGTGTTTTGGAAACACTTGAGAATTCACGTGCCAGCTGTTTGGCACCACCTGGATACTGCTTGATCAAGAAATAGAGATCGTAGGCATCCTTTGCCTTGCCTCTCCCCATAGCGGCAGTTTTCATGACAAAATACGGGACGAGAGCGACAACATTGACCCGTGCAACATCGATTGCTCCATCAGGTCGTGATGCTTCCAATGTGACTTGGCGCGGTTCAAACTTGAAAGCAAAATCCCCGCCACTAGCCTTCATGGCCTTTAGTCCTTGGACATGTTGGCTGCGTTTTCCCTTTCTTGTCCCACCATAGATGCCGGCAAGGATATCCACATCGACATCAAATGGAACACCGTTTATCACCACCTGCTTGATGAAAGAGAAGTATTTGTCAGGATGTTCCACATATCCGTTACTCAAAAGGATTCTTTCCATGGTCTGGTAGCCTTCGTCCTGCAGTGTGAGATGGTTGATCAACATATCGACATCGACACTTCCCATATGTCCCCGGTCTGGGTACAACAAATCGGGGACCCATCCACCGATGATACGGATGTCGTCCTGGTATTGTGCAAAAAGAGAACAGAGTTCGACCAATATCCTATGGGCGGCTTCCCGTTGACCTCCAGAATAATCAATACTGCTGTGCAGATCCTCATCCTTGATCATTTATCTATCTCCTTTGCCAAGATGGCCTCGGCTAGCTCCTCTCCACGACCCTTCAATTGCATACAGTCCAGATACACTTGCACAGGAGAGGCTACCTGCTGGTTCTTGATCAGCCTTGCGTCGTGAAGTATCTCATCGCTGGGAAGCACTTGGATCTGTACGTTTGCACCGGAGTCAACCTGCTTGCATTCAGCGACCTCCAGAAAAGCATTGAGATCCCTTTCCCTTACCATCAGATGGATCTTGTTGTACCGAACCACAGGCGCATACCTGACCCCACCCGCGAAACCGGTGAGATAACAGTCGATTCCTGAATCGGTTTTGATCTGGCGTATCTTGTCCTCAAATTCCGGAACCGGAAGAAGGGTATGGAAATCCCTCATCTCGAATAATTCCGACTTCTGCGCATATGCTTCACTCCAAGCCAACATGATCGCGTTTGCCTCCAGGACGTGCAATCCATCCGGAGACATCCGGGCCCAAAGTTGCTCGCAGAGATAGTCCTTCACCTTGGAAACCTGCCCGATGCTGCATTGCAGTGTGTCTGCCAGGAAGCTCAGCTTCCACCGATGTGTTACATCGCGCATGATTTCTCTTAGGATCAGCGACGATACTTTCGAGGAAGGATCGAATATGGTTTTGGCCGTGCGTTTCTCAGCAAACTTATTCGGGTGTCCTTGATTGTTGATATAGATGGAGCGGACCTGCAACCTGCAGTTCCCCGACATGTCCAGGTACCCGATGCCAAGGTTCTCACATTGTTTGGCCGATTCAGCGGATATGTAGGGAGCCATGATTATGGAATACCTGTTTTCAAGGTTGATATTATCATGTTTCTGTCGGTTGACGACTTCAGTGATAATAGAGGGAAACGCCCTGCTCAGGATGGTCACATCAAGGTTCACCGTCGAAGCATCCTTGAAGACGATATATGCGAGGAAACCCTCTTTCTTGTCGCGCAGATGGTCGCATCGGTCGATTACAGGGATTTTTAACAAGCTGGTTCGGAGTAATTCATACTCCTTCACATAATTTTTGGAAGTAACTTTCATTAAAAAGCCCCCTTTCACCACGGTGGTGAAACCAGTATACATAGTGAAACTGGAACATTCAATACTACCAGAGGGTATTTTCACTAAATATAGCACTTTCACCACGGTGGTGAAAGTTGTAATAATAGTGAAAATAGTAGATTGTCAAACCAAAGTTCGTTCACTTGTAGTACATACGGGGTGGAGCAAAGCCATTCAATCGCTGACAATTCGATGTTTTGTAACAAGTCGATGCAGTTGACATAAGGATGGATGGATGATGCATCGTAGAGGGATCAGGGCTACAATAAGACAGCAAGCCCTTCGGAACGATTTTTATAGTCGGATACCCAATTCCCTGATCATGTGGAATAAGTCGGTTGTTCTCACTTGGAATTTTTCTGCAACGTTCGGAATCTTTGCTTTTCCGCAAGGGTTGCCTGCCTGCGAATGATCACTGAAAGGAGAATGGAACGAATCCATGGCAATTGCCAGCTCCCGCCATGATGTACGTGAAAGCGGCTACCAAGGTATGGGACATGGCGATTGTAGCTGCTTCTACATCATAGGAAAAGAATTCACCGGAATCTCGCCATCAGACGCTATCGGATGAATCTGATGAGTCTCGGTCCGTTCAGGATTCGACCAGCTGCATGGCCATCTCGGACCACTCCCAGAGTAGTTGCGGCCTGTAGCGTACGGTGGAAATATCCTTCATGATGAACTCGATGTGGCTTTTCCCTCCTCCGGCCTCCAATGCGCTCCGGAGCAACCGGCGCGCCTGGTCCGGATTCCACCCCGATTCGGCGAAGATCGCGGGATTCGGCTTGATGCTGGCCACGTAGTCGCCACCCAGCTCAGGGAGGATCTTCCCGTAGTCGTTCCAGGGACTCACTGATACCTTCCTCAGGTTCGGGATGCGCTTGAGCAGGTGAATCTTGTTCTGCAACGGCTCACAGCACCCGTAGTAGGTGAGACCCCATCGCTGCATCCACCGCGCATCATGTCGCATCGCGAATTCCCAGTGCATGTCGGGACTCACCTCACTGAAGATCTGGGCGTTGGAACATCCCCACATGTTGTGCGGCTTCACCTGATTCGGATCAAACGGGACACCCGGAAGTTGCGATGTGTAGCCATACCCGCCGGAACCGATACGCGTGTTGTTGTTGTCCAGGGAAAGGAGATTCTGCTCGACGAACTGGTCCAGCTCGACCATCCATGCATCCACCATCCGCTCCACGGCCGCATTCACCATGTCAGGATCATCGAAGAGGGCGATGAATGCCTCTTCGACACCGGTCCAACGGATGAGGTAGTCCCAAGGGGTGAACCAGATGTGGGTCTGCCCCTCCTTTCTCACCCCGATGATATCGGAGAAGAGCTCCTGCATCATCGCGAAGGAGGCTTTGGTCGCCTCTTCATGATGGATGACCTTCGGCATCTTGATCTTCTCGATATCCTCGATCGAGGCAATCTGGATGTGGAAGTGACGCGATACGATCTCATTGTCCTCATCGGTCTTCACCACATCGACATCCTCATGGATCCCGAAGTCGGTGGAGTGGATCACCAAGGGACATGCGATATGATCGCTCACCACCATGTCGGCAGGCATGTGGTTCCACTGATAGATCGTCCTGCGCAGCGTGGTCTCCAGATCCCTTGCCCACGGATGTTCGCATTGTACGGTAAGCTCGTCGTTCACGTTCATCTCGTGCCAGGGGATCTCATTGATCCAGACCATGGGCCGCTTCGACTCGAGATCGTTGAGAGAGCGCCACAGTTCGGCCTTCTGTGCATGCACCCCGAGTGCCGCGATGGCAGCAATCCGCTCTCCCAACCTGCGCAGCACGGTCTTCTCACGCTCAGTCAAGCTGATGGATGTGTAGATCTTCGGCTCACTGTAACTTCCCGGATCGTGCAACATGGCGTTCCTCCTGCACCAGAACGTTCTCAATTTTTCGGGGTGGCGCCGCAAGAGTCGGAAAGGACGGAAAAGCGCGCATCCCATCGTGAACATCAAGACTGCCGTACATTCCGTTGAGCCGTGGCGGCTACAGTACCTCAAGACTCCCGGGGAACGGAATGCACGACCCCCGGTCTACCATCTGCTGACGGACCTTCACGACCATGACCTCGCTGTCGGTGTCGGTAAGACGGCCGAGCATCATGGAGGCGGCGGCACGTCCCATCTGCGTGGTATTGATCCGCATGGTCGTGATCTGCGGATTGTAGGGAACCTCATAATCCAACACATCCCCAGGGGCCATGACCGAGATATCCTGGGGAATCTTCTTGCCCAGCTTGCCCAGCTGCACGATCGCGTGTGCCGCCAGCTCATCATCAAGGCAGAACAGCGCGGTCGGCGGATCGTCGGATGAGAGGATCTCCTTCAGGTCATGGAGCAGCCTTTCCTCGTCGTGGCTGTGGTAGCGGACGTTCAGTTGCCTCGAGAAGGAGATGTCATACTCAGCGAGGGCTTTGCGGAACCCGAAGTGACGGTCGTGCAGCAACCTCGGCAGGTTGGGACGTTCGGTATCGAGGTAGGCGAACCGCTTGTGACCGAGCTCGATCAAGTGCCGCGTTCCCTCGTAGGCACCCTGGAAGTCATCCGAACAGATGCTGTGGAAACGATCCTGCAAGTCATTGTTCATCACCAGGACGACAGGGGTGTTCCCCTTTTCGATGATCGTGAACAGCGGCGCGTCGCCGAGGTGGATCGCGAAGACCCCGACCGCCCCCGACTCATTGATCTTCTGGAGGATCACATCATCCGACATGTAGTTGGTGATCGGTATGATCACCACGGTATAGCCTGCATTGCGCATCGCCAGCTCGATCTCCTGCACGATCGGGCGGATGAACACCCAGATGAACGCCCACTCGGGATCGATGTTCTGGAGGATCGCCACCGTTGCCGCCTGTGCCGTCCTCTCCACCTGCTTGCGCCGCAGATGGATGGGGTAGCCGATCTCGATGGCACAGTCGAGGATCTTCTGTCGGGTCTCAGGGGTAAGACGTCCTTTTCCGTGAATGGCCATCGATACGGTAGGGACCGAAACCCCCGCCATCTCGGCAATCTGCTTCAGTGTAGGCTTCATCGCTGTTCTCCGCTTTCCATGATACACCATTATAATATTTTTACCTAGTGATAAAATTATTCAAATCTGCATAAATTAGTCACAAATTTATAGTAAAATTTTGTTGACAGGGCGAAACTCTGTGATAGGCTGGAATGAGAAGATCAGTGGGGGGTGCATATGCAACGCTTCGGCCAGTTGATACGGATCAAGCCAGAGAACCTCGAGACCTACAAAGCCTACCACAAGGCAATCTGGCCTGAAGTCGCCAAGACCATCAGTGCCTGCAACATCAGAAACTACTCGATATACCACCATGACGGATTGCTCTTCGCCTACTTCGAGTACGTCGGAACCGACTTCGAGGCCGACATGGCCAAGATGGCGGCCGATCCGATGACCCAGAAGTGGTGGGCCGTGCAGAAGCCCCTGCAGCAGCCCTATGAGAAGCGCAGGGAAGGCGAGTGGTGGGCCGACATGGAAGAAGTCTTCCACCAAGCATAGGAGTCGATCATGGAGAGGACACGCGGTTGCCTGGAGAAATTGGATCGGATGCTCAAGACATTGCATCACCAGGAGGCCGATAGGGTCCCGGTGAGCGACTTCTATTGGGGCGGCTTCCTCAGCCGTTGGAAGGAGGAGCTCGGACTTCCCGACGATACCGACATCTACGATTACTACGATCTTGATTGGCAGTGCACGACACCCAACATGGATCCCCATATCAAGAACTTCGAGATCATCAAGGAGAACGACGAGGAGGTGCTCGTCCGGACCGGCTACGAGGCGGTCATCCGCAAGAAGTTCGCCGATCCGATGCCCGCCTTCCTTTCGTTCAGCATCGAAGAGATCGAGCAGCTCGATGACTTTTCCTTCGATGATCCGTGGGATGACCGGCGCTACTTCTCCGCCGGAGACAACCAGATCGCCGGGGTAGGCGACGGATTCACCCGCGATATCCCCGCGTGGATCGATACCGTGCGGTCCATCTATCCCAAGAGACCGGTCTTCGGAAGCATTTGCGAAGGACATGAGCAGCTGTGGCGCATCATCGGCAGCGAGAACGTCATGATGTGGATCGGCCTCTATCCCGAACAGCTGGGCAAGTTCATCGAGCGCCTGGGTGACTTCCTCGTCGAGATGACCAAGGCACAGATCCACGCCGCAGGCGGCATGCTCGACGGCATGGTCATCTGGGGAGACGTCGCCTATGTCAACGGCATGCTCTTCTCTCCCGTCTACTGGAGGCGCTGGTTCAAGCCGATCGTCAAGCGGATGATCGAAGTCTGCCATGGTGCGAACATCCCGGTGATCTACCATGGGTGCGGCAACGCCTCGAGCCTCTACGAGGATTTCATCGGGATGGAGCTGGATGCCTACAATCCGCTCGAGGCGAAAGCGGGACTCGACGTGGTCGAGCTGCGCAAGCAGTACGGACATCGGATGGGATTCTGCGGGAACATGGACGCCCTCGCATGGGCAGAGGCTCCGATGGATGAGCTCGAGCGCTACATCATGCGCAAGCTGAATGCGGCCAAGGGTGGCGGCTACATCTTCCAGTCCGATCATTCGGTCCCAAGCAATGTCACCGCCGAACGCTACGAGTTCGCTGTCAACCTGGTAAGGAAGTACGGAGTCTATCCTCTGAAGCTCGGTGTGCATGACATTCCCGAGCTGGGGTAACGGATCATGACGAAAAGGGAACGGGTACTGACAAGCATCGCGCACAAGGAACCGGATGCGATTCCGATCGACCTCGGCTCGACTCCGAGCTCAGGTATCTCCGCGATCGCCTACAACGCGCTCAAGCGGCACCTGGGCATCGCAGAGCCTGGGACGAAGGTCTATGATGTCGTGCAACAGCTTGCGGAACCATCCGATCTTCTCATCGATCGTTTCGGCGTGTGCTCACTCGATATCGGACGGACGTTCAACACCGATCCGTCCCGGTGGTACGACATCACCCTCGCCGACGGCAGTCCGGCGCAGTACCCGACGTGGTTCAGGCCCGATCGTGATGCCGATAACTCGTGGCGTGCGAAGAACAAAAAGGGGATGGAGATCGCACGGATGCCCGAGGGAGCGACCTTCTTCGACCAGACCCGCTTCCCTTATATCGACGGGTACCCCGACACTTTCGACAACTTGCCGGAAGTGATGGACCAGGTCCTCTGGTCAGCATTCGTCCACAGTCCGTGGGACCAGGCCGGCAGACCCGATTTCTGGCAGGAATTGCGCAACAACGCGATCCGACTCCGTGAGCAGACCGACAAGGCTCTGGTCATCGTCGCCGGATGCAACCTCTTCGAGTGGGGGACCTTCCTCAGGAGGATGGACAATTTCCTGATGGACATCTATCTCGAACCCGATACGGTCGGACGGTTGCTCGACGCATTGCTGGAGATCCATCTGGAGACGCTTCGCCATGTGTGCGAGGCGGTCGGCGATGTCGCCGACATCCTGCGGTTCGGTGACGACCTGGGGATGGACAGCGGTCCGTTCATGGCCCCCGACATCTATCGGAAGCTGTTCTACCCGCGACACAAGAAGCTTTGCGACTATGTGCATGCGCACAGTTCGATGCATACGTTCCTGCACAGCTGCGGCAGCATTGCCGATGTGCTGCCGCACCTGATCGATGCGGGGTTCGAGATCATCAACCCCGTGCAGACCAACGTGCGTCATATGGAACCCGAGTACCTGAAGCGTGAGTTTGGCAAGGATGTGGTCTTCTGGGGCGGCGGTGCCGATACCCGCCACATCCTCAACAACGGCGACGTCGTGCAGGTCACCGAGCACGTGAAGCGGAACATCGACATCCTGGGAAAGGACGGAGGATTCGTCTTCGCGGCAATCCACAACATCATGCCCGACGTTCCGCCGGAGAATGTGGTGGCGATGTTCGATACGGTCATGCAGTACGGTCGTACCGACCGAAAAGGGGATAACGTGTGAGTAGCGAGAATCTTGGCCTGGCACTGCGGATGGTGGGTGTCGGCAAGCGATACCCGGCGACCATCGCCGTGGACAATGTCGATTTCGAAGTCTATGCGGGAGAGGTGCACGCCCTCGTCGGTGAGAACGGAGCGGGCAAGTCCACGCTCATGAAGATGCTCGCCGGTTCCTTCAACGACTACACCGGCACGATCTATGTGAATGACAAGGAAGTCAGGCTCAGTTCCCCCTCGATTGCCAAATCCTACGGGATCGGCATGATCTACCAGGAACTCAGCTTGGCCCAACCGATCAGCATCGCGGAGAACCTTCTGGCCGGCCGCTTGCCGCGCAAGGGACTGTTCATCGACCGCGACAAGATGGTCGCGCAGGCCAAGCGTTTGCTGAAGACCGTCGGGTTGGAACTCGATCCGTTGCTTCCGGTCGAGGATATCAGCCAGCATGAAGCCCAATTGGTCGAGATCGCGAAGGTCGTCGGAACCCACCCGTGCATCCTCGTCATGGACGAGCCTACCAGTGCGCTTTCGAAGGAGGAGGTCGAACGCTTGTTCGATATCATCCACAAGCTGCGCAATACCGGCATGGCAATCATCTACATCTCACACCACTTGCCTGAGATCTTCCGCATCGCCGACCGCGTGACGGTCATGCGCGATGCCAAGCGCGTGGCAACCAAGAACATCGAGGAGATCACCCGCGAGGAGATCGTCCAGATGATGGTGGGCAAGTCGATCAAGGAGTTCTACAAGAAGGAATCCCATCCGATCGGCAAGGCGCTGCTGGAGGTGAAGGACCTCTCCCGTTACGGATTCTTCCACGGGATCGACATGCAGGTACATGCGGGGGAGATCGTCGGCATCTGCGGACTCTCTGGTGCCGGACGATCTGAGCTCGCACAGGTGATCTGCGGGATCGAGAAGGCCGACGAGGGGACCATCGTCCTCGACGGCAAGCCGATCGATCGCCTCACGATGGCCCAACGTGTCATGCTCGGTCTTGGATACCTCACCGAGGATCGGAAGCTCGAGGGTCTAGCGCTGCGCATCGAGATGGACGAGAACATCCTTTCCGCCGTGATCCCGCGGATGAAGCGGGGCATCGTCTACAACAAGCGTTACGGAAGGAAAATGGCAAAGGAGTTGGTCGAGGAGCTGACCATCTACCCGACGGACCTGAACAGGACCGCGGGGAACCTCTCCGGAGGAAACCAGCAGAAGCTCCTCTTGGCAAAGTGGATGGCGATCAACCCCAAGGTACTGATCCTCGACGAACCGAGCCGGGGTGTCGATGTCGGGGCGAAGATGACGATCCACGAGACCATCGAGCGCCTCGCCCGCGAAGGAAGCGCGGTGATCGTCATCTCCAGCGACCTTCCCGAGCTCGTGCGTCTGTCCGATCGGGTCATCATCATGCGCAAGGGCCATTTCACCAAGATCATGGATCAGCATGAGTGCTCGGAGGAATCGTTGCTCCTGGCTGCAAATACCGAGGTGGAAGTATGAACCGAACGATTGACACAGATACCAGGGCACTGCGAACGAACCGCTTCTCGGCGATCATGAACAGCGTCGGCGTCTATGCGATAGCCCTCCTGTTCCTCCTGCTCGGCATGCTCTTGCAAGGCGTCGGAGTGATCAACAACTTCATGACGACCCAGAACCTGATGAACATCGTCGATGCGGTGGCGCTGTTGGGCATCGTCGCCGCGGGGATGGCGTTCATCACCTATTCGGGACATTATGCCGACATGTCGGTTCCGACCACGATCGCCCTGACCGGAATCGTGAGCGTCGAGCTCTTGCGGTTCGGATTCTTCTTCGCGATGGCAGGCGCGATTCTCTGCGGCATCCTCATCGGGCTCATCAATGGTATCGTGGTGGGTAAGTTCAAGGCAAACCCCATCATCTGGACGTTGGCGATGAACTATGTGAGTCTCGGGATCATCCGTTTCGTATGGGTGAACAAGCAGATCTACCCCGATGTCATCACCGACAACGTCCGCGCGGTCATGCTTTTCGACAATATCTACCGGTTCAGGCTCTTCAACGTGCTCAGCTTGCCGCTGATATTGATGCTGATCCTCGTGGCTGCCGGACAATTCATCCTCAAGCGCACCCCCTATGGGGCGCAACTGAAGCTCACCGGGTCGGCACGGAGAACCGCACGGTTCACCGGCATCAATGTCGAGATGATCGTGGCGAGCGCTTATGTGATCAGTGCTTTCACCACCACCGTAGCAGGGTTGGCGATCACCTCCCTTTCCCGGGTGGGTGCGTGGTACAACGGTGCCGGCTACGACTTCAGGGCCGTCACCGCGATCGTCATCGGCGGAATGACACTCGCAGGAGGACGCGGCTCCATCGTGGGAGTGCTCGGCGGTACGCTGGTGATCGGACTGATGAACAACATCATGACGCTGCTGGGGATCGGAACCTTCAGCCAGGACATCATACGCGGAGCGATCTTCATCCTGGTCGTGGGAATCAACGCGAAGACTCTGCGGAGCCAAGGACGGGACGATGCATAACAAACCCATGGACAAAAGCAAACTGCTGGCTATTGGCGACCGGTTCAGGATCTACATCCTCTTCCTGGTGATCTTCATCTTCATGTCGCTCTTCGCCCCGCGCTTCTTCAACAGCTACAACCTGACCACCATCTTGCGGACCGTCTCGATGAACGCGACACTCGCGCTCGGGTTCTCGGTGGTCATGATCTGCGGACACCTGGATCTCTCGATCGGAAGGACCGCGACCTTCGCCGCGGTCATCGCACTGTTGCTGCAGAAATCGGTAGGCTACGGGCTGAGCGTTCCCATCGCGATCGCGGCGGGAGTCCTGGTAGGCCTGGTCAACGGGTTGCTGGTGGTGAAGGTGAAGATCAACTCCTTCATCGTCACGATCGGTACGATGACGATCCTGCAGGGAGCCACCTATACCATGACCGGAGGCAACTCGGTGAGTCTCTCGGGATCCAATGTCTTCGCGATCTCCGACTTCCTCAGCCGACCCTTGCTTCCCATGCTGCCTCCCCGGGTGATCCTCACGATCCTCTTCGTCCTGCTCTTCCACTTCTTCGTCACCCACACGCAGTGGGGGAGGAACTTCTACCTGTTGGGTGGAAACAAGATGACCGCGTGGTTGGCGGGAATCCATACCGACGCGGTCACCGTGTCGGCATTCATCCTCTCTTCGACGATGGCGGCGGTCGGCGGCATCCTCTTTGCCATGGAATCGAGCGCCGCCACGCTGAACATGGGGGAGAACTCCCTGATGTATGTCGTCTCCGCGACGATCATCGGAGGGACGGCGATGTCGGGAGGGAAGGGCGGTGTGCTCAAGTCGGTCATCGCCATCCTCTCCTTGGAGATGCTGTATACCGGCACCATCCTCTTCGGGCTCGGCAACGAGGTGAAGATCTTCATCAGCGGCCTCATCCTCGCGTTCGTCGTCCTCTACGAGGCGTATGCATCGTACAAGCATGAGCGGACCCTCGGACAACGGTCCGAACTGCTCAAGGAAGTGGCGATGCTGAAAGCCCGTGTTCCCAAGTAACCGTACCGATGCGATCGGTCTGTACCGACGCTCGGATGTGTCATGCATTGATAGCCAACAAAGGAGGCATCACAATGAAAAGACAGGTAAGGATGTTGTTCCTGGTCATGGTCCTGCTGGTATCCACCGCAGTACTGTTCGCCCAGGGAGGGAAGGCCACGGGTCCTTCAGCTGCGGATGCGGCGGCAAACCTCGAAGCGTCGTTGAAGGTAGATACCTCGGTGCTCAAGGCTGCTGATGGTCAACCGTTGCTGAAGCTCTCCGCTGACGTACCGAAGATTCCGACACGGCCGGCCAACCCGGAAGCGCTCCCCGACACGAATCCCCTGCGCTGGTTCGACATGGAGTATGCCGGTTGGGATGCACAGAAGACCAACATTCCCGCATCCCCCAAGAGCGGAGCGATCGGCAAGCGGATCACCTTCATCGTGCATGGGGACCATCCGTGGACGACTGCCTGTTCCCTCGGTGCACAGAAGGTGGCCGATGCGTATGGCATCCAACTGAAGGTGCTTTCGCCGAACTGGGACCTTGCGGTGCAGAACCAGATGATCGACCAGGCGATCAACGAACGCCCCGATATGCTGCTCTTGATCCCGCTCGATGCGACCACCGCGGTCCAGCAGGCCCGCAGGGTCAACCAGGCCGGTATTCCTTTGATCCTGTTCAATACCCTGCCGACAGCTGAAGCGATGAATTATGCGATCACTTGGACCGGTCCCGATGACTTCGGCCAGATGCGCAAGCTCGCCAGGGTCTTCGCCGATGAGTTGCGCGCACGCAACCCCGGTGCGAAGGAACTCGGAATCGCCTATGTGCAGCACGCACCCGGCGGATCTCCCTATTTCGCCCGCTCCTACGGACCCGTCTCCGAGCTTGCAGGCTATGCTCCTGAAGTCGTGACACTCGACATGCAGGCTCCCGGATTCGAAGCCGACCGCACCATGCAGCTGGTCTCCGACTGGCTGACCCGGTTCGGACCTCGCCTGAAGGGAATCTTCGCTGCTGACGACTCTGCACAGGCTTTGGGTATCGCCGAGGCACTGAAGAAGGCCGGACGGGCCGATGTCGTGGTCGTAGCTGCCGGAAACTCGAAGATCGGCATGGACATGGTGACCGACGGCTCGCTGTTCGCCATCACCTACCAGACTGCTGAAGGTGACGGAGCCCTCGCAGTGCAGACCGCTGCGGATTGGTTCAACGGCAAGGAACTTCCGAACCGCCGCAACCTACCCCAGCACATCATCACGAAGAAGGATGTAGCCGATTTCTATCCGCCGCAGTGGTAAGAACCCTGTAGTGGCAGGTCGCTGACTTGCCACCAAGCGGGACCTCTCGCTCGCACGGGAGTTTCTCCACCCATGACACGGGTGGAGGGGCTCCCTTTTTTATTTCATGAACGCATGAATCATGATACGCACACCATGATTCCAACTTTTGCACACATGATCGGAAAGGGCGTTCATGTTTCCGCAGGAGACCCAAGCGAGGAGTGATGTGTTCCTGCTGAATCAAAAGGGATGGGACAGACCTCAATCCTCGTCGATCACACCTTGCACAAACCAGTTCATCGTGCGCAGGGCGGTATCGGACATCTTCCCTTCTGCCGATTGTATGATCGTGCCGTCAGTGTCTTTCAGCTCACCCCAGAACACATCGAATGTCTGGTTCTCCATCGCACTCTGCTTCTCCTCCACCAATTGCTTGACCGCAAGGGGAACCAGTGGTGAGACTGTGGACAACCTGATCATGTCGTCTTCGAATCCACCCCAGTAGTCCTGGGACTCCCAGGTTCCGTCGAGTACAGCCTGGACAGCGGGGATCATGTAACGCTCCCAACACCACAAGGATGAAACCAAGACTTTATCGTCTTCAAGCATTGCACGGAAGTCGGCATTGTAACCGATCGCATACTTTCCTGCAGAGATTGTCGCGGATGCCACGGCACTCGTATCCTGATGTTGTGCAAGCACATCACAACCAAGGGAAATGAGGGCCTGGGCCTTCTGGCCTTCTATGGTGGCATTGAACCACGTACCACTCCATTGTACGGTCACCGTGGCATCAGGATTTGCTGAACGGACCCCAAGGGTGAACGCATTGATCCCCCGCACGATGTCGGGTGTGGCAAAGGGGGCCACATACCCGATCTTGTCACTCTCTGTCATCGAACCCGCAATGATTCCGGTGAGATAGCGTGCCTGATACATCCGCCCGTAGTAGGAACTCATGTTCTCCTCTCTCAGATATCCCGAACAATGTTCGAAATGAACCTCAGGGTGCTCTTGGGCAACGTCTTGCATAAATTCCTGGTAGTTGTAACTGGTACCGAAGATAATACTGCATCCTTCATCGACCAGGAAATCGAAGGCTAGCGCACTTGTCCCATTCTCAGGAATGTTCTCCATACGCGTCACGTGTATGCGTTCTCCGAAATGGGATTCCAACCCTTGGGTTCCCATCTCATGCATGTACGATTAACCCATGGCACCTGGTGTCGAAACATACACGATGCCGACTTGCAATGGGGGAGTTGTGTTTCCGGTTGCGTCGCTGCAGCCGAATGACAAGATGATGGCAAAGCATACCAACAGACAAGCAATCATGATTCTTGATGGTTTCATGCGAACCTCCCGTGAATATCAAGGTGAAGGGTGCATATTCCAGATTGCTTTTTGCCGTGTGTGACAAGATGTCTTGCTATCTCATGTTAAGTAAAGCACATGACAAAAGAACAGTTGCTGTGCATATACTAAGTCTGCATGAAGTGACGTGTCAAGGAAAACCATTTCCAGCAGATCTTCCCAAAGATGGAAGACAGTCATGTGATCAGCATGCGTGAACCTGAGGCTCGATCATGACAAACTCATCCCCGGCATGTGCCCCGATGAAATGACCGTGCCCACCCGAATTCCAAGCATCTCTCCTTCATCCAGGGAAACGCACATGATTGTCATGATCATCGTATCGGTTGCCTTTCTGAAGTAACTCCTTCGGATTCAGCTTGATGATCATGGCTTTACAGTATTCCGTATGTTTTTCCAGAACTCTCTTCTGTGCTTATCTGCTCCATGTTCCTCAATCCCACGGATCTGAAAAGAGAGCACGAATCCATGCATGCGAGACGTTCGGGATGCTCTGCGCATGCAGGATCCCGTAGAGTATCCATGTATTGATAACATGATGCAATTCAGATGTTTATTTATACACGGGAATGCTTTATATTGTGATATGACATAGCAAAGGAGGGCAACAAGTGAAAAAGATTGTCGGAGCAATTCTTTTTCTCATGATAGCGATACTTGCTAGCGGGTGTGATCCGAATCCATCCGGTTCTGGCCAAAACGAGTTCTCGCCACCCGAATGGATGCACGGGACATGGTGAATGGAGATACCATAGTCACTTTCACAAGCGACAATATCATCTATGCGACTCCTACCATGATCCAGAATTTCTCGGAAGATTTTGGAAATCCTGCAGTCTCCCGAATCACCGAAACGATCTCAACCACCTTCTATCAGGTTACCGTCGCAGACACAGAGTCTCCCTCCTTCGGTACGTACCGTTTTGTATATGATACAGAGGATACCATCAACTGTACGCTCACGATTCCCGAAGTGACCCTCGGTCCATGGGAACTGGTCCGACACTAATTGATGAGAGACTGTCGCACATGATTTTCATCTCTTTCTCGACCCCTGCATGACAGAGCATCATTCTTGATCTATAATAACAATATTGATAATGATGATTGAGAGGGTGATGCCGTGGATGATGTGAACACATTACTGCAGGAAGCGATCAAGGAACTGGGGAGCTTGGAGGAAGGGGAGTCCTTCCTGGTCAGGGACCTCTTCAAGGGCTACCTGTGGAACAGGATTCCACGGGGTGAGCGATTGTTGCTCGGTTCACTGTTCCTCAGCTATGTGGGAAGCCACGCCATCGGTGTGCAGGTGATCGACAAAGGCGTGTCGGGCCAACAGCGGTACCGGAGAGTTTGAATTTGTCAGGTAATTGAACTCTCATGATCAACATCATGTGTCTCATGGTGATGAAAGTTGATCTTTTCCGGAATTCTTGCAGTCGTGTACACATGGGTACCGGCAAGATGCATTCCTTGGTTCCCTGGCGAACCCACGGACTGAACTTGTCGGTTGTGGCGAGGAGTTCCTCGACAAGTGTCTGCCTGTCGGCAAAGAGACAATCTGATAAACTTTCTTTTTCTTATTATTTATTTGCTTTTTCTTATTTACTATTGCATAATACCCGTAACAGATAATAAAAGATCAATCTGGAGGGTGTCATGCATGCCACGCAACGCAAAAACCTGATCATGCAAGAGCTGCAGCAAAACGACTCCGTGGACGTGTTGTCTCTTGCAAGGCGCCTTGCCATCTCGAAGGTCACCGTACGCAAGGATCTTGATGAACTGGCCGATAAAGGCCTCGTGGTCCGCACCCATGGTGGTGCAGTGCTCGCAGAGAAACAGAATCTCGTACGCTTGATCAGCAACACCATCACCGAACATACCGAAGATAAGAAAAACATCTGTGCCCACGCGCTCCGATTTGTCGAACAGGGAAAAAGCATCATCATCGACAGTGGAAGTACCACCGTCCATCTTGCCCCGCTCGTGGCCAAGATGAACCTGAGCGTCATTACCAACAGTATCCTGGTCATCCAGGAGCTTGCAGCCGCCGAGGCTGTGGAGCTGCTGATCGTGGGAGGCTTGTTGCGTCGGCCATCTTTGGCGGCAATCGGATCCCCAGCCCGTTCCTATCTCAATCAAATCCATGTCGATACCCTGTTCCTCGGAGCCAGCGGATTCTCGGTGGAGCAGGGTATCACCTGCACGAACCTCATTGAAGCCGATACGAAACAGGCGATGATCGCCAGTGCGACCAAGGTGATCCTGCTGGCCGACTCATCCAAGTTCGGTACCGTCTCCCTGGCGAAAGTGTGCAATTGGGAGGATATCGATCTCCTCATCACCGATGATGGCCTCTCCGACGAGGGGCGACTCACCTTGGAAGCCCAAGGTGTTCATGTGCAAACAGCCCGTTCATAGTACCGGGAAAACAAGTATTTGGAGGAAGGTATGAAACGTAACAGAATCATTATTTCGATGTTGGTCGTCCTGCTCGCCGCAGGAATGCTCTTCGCTGGTGGAGCGGCGGAATCAGTCTATCCCGATCCGGAGAAGAACATCACCATCGTGGTGCCCCACGCTGCCGGTGGAAGTACCGACCTGATCTTCCGTACGCTGGCAGAGGAGATGAAGAAAGTTTCCGGAGTCAATTTCCTGGTGACCAATATCACCGGTGCGGGGAGTGCGACGGGAACCAATGAAGTCATCAACAGCCCCGCCGACGGTTACATGTTCCTCGGAGCCGGTACTCACACCACCGCTGCTACGATGCAAGGATTGACGAACGGCTACAAGGAACTCGATTACATCGCAGCGTTGAACTGGGACCCGTTCATCATCGCAGTCAGGAATGACAAGCCTTGGAAGACACTTGAGGATCTGGTCAATGATGCCAAGAGCCGTCCCGGCAAGATCACTTTGGGTAATGCTGGCATGGGCGGTGCGACCGGAGTCGCATCTGTAGGCCTGAATCTCGCGATGAACAAGGCGTTCAACGTGACCCCGTTCAACGGTGGAGCCGATCTGATCGCCTCTGTGTTGGGTGGACACTGCGATGTGGGAATCTTCTCACAGTCGGAGGTCGTGGCAAACAGCGCTTCCTTCCGCCCCCTGGCAATCCTGACAGAAGGGCACAGCTCGCTTCCCTCGCTCGCATCGGTGCCGAACCTCGCCGAAGCAGGGTATCCCACGATCACCGTTCCCGGTGGATCATTCCGCTCGATCATGGTGAAGAAGGGCACTCCCGAAACTGCCAAGAAATGGCTTGCGGACACTGCAGAGAAGGCTTTCAACAGTGCTTCTTTCCAGAAGTTCATGAAAGACAATGGTCTGATTCCCGTGTTCTCCAAGTTGGATGCCTTTGCGGAGTATGACAAGGGGATCATTGCCGATTATGAGGTGATTCTCAAGGAAGCCAATCTCTACAAGATGACAAACTAGGAGTCGAGCATGACGCTGTTCCGAACCCGAAAACCCATGCCTTTTGTATTCATGATGGTATCGCTCCTCTATTTCATCTACGTCATCAGCCTCGGATCGTCCACCATGATCGGAGATGAGATCGGAGGAGACCCGGGCGGGAGATTGCTCCCGCTCGCCCTCTCGATCTTCATGTTCATCGCCTCCACTGTGCTGTTCCTTACGGACAGAAAAGGCGAGGCGGCCAAGGATGAGAGACTCGGGTCCTCGGAGCGTCGTCTTTTCCTGCTTACTGTCATCGTAGCAATCCTCTACGTGGTCGCCATGCGGCCAGTGGGATTTCTCCTGACGACCGCCACGTTGGTCTTTACCCTCACGTTCTATTATCTACAGGGAAATGTCGAGCGAAAGAGCCTGAAGCCATGGGTAGTGGGGATCCTCGCTACCCTGGCCTTTCTGGTGGCACTCTACTCCATCGGGAGGACGATCACACGGTTCCTTTTGCTCAACGCACGTCAGGGACGCATCCCGCAATGGTTGGGGACTACCGGATTTGTGGTCGGTATCGTACTTGTGGTCGTGCTTGCGATCTATCTGATCGTACTCAAGCTGACCCGTGCTCGCTTTCACGCCGAACAGGTTTCACCCGCAATTCGCAACGCGTTCGATGCCTGCATGCTCTCGGTAGTGACCACCGAGCTGATCTATCTTGTGTTTCGCCAGATGTTCCTGGTCGAACTCGTTCGCGGCCTCATCACCTGGTAGGAGAAGATCATCATGGATGTGTTTTTGCAAGGTTTTTCTCAGATTGCCAATGTCTCCACCATCATTTGGATGGCCATCGGTTCGGTCGTGGGTATCATCCTCGGCGCATTGCCCGGGTTATCCGCCACCATGGGAATCGCATTGATGATGCCCATAAGCTTCCAACTTCCTACCGCAACGGGAATAGGATTGCTCCTGGCAGTGTACTGTGGAGCCGTCTCCGGAGCGTCCATTCCCGCCATCCTGCTGGGAATTCCTGGTAACCCCAATGCGATTGCGACCGTGGAGGACGGGTTGCTGATGACGCAGAAGGGAAAGGCCGGCTCAGCGTTGGGTGGAGCGGTCGTCGCTTCTTTCATCGGTGGCATCGGGAGTCTCTTGGCACTGGTGTTGTTCTCTCCGCTCATCGCACGGCTTACCCTCGCATTCGGTCCTGCAGAGAAAACGACACTCGCGCTCGTCGGTCTGGTCATCATCGCATCGGTTTCTGGAAACAACATCTGGAAAGGGCTGCTGATGGGAGCATTCGGCATGGCCCTCGCGTTCTTGGGAACCGACCCGTTCAGCAACCAACTACGGATCCCGTTTTCCAAGTTCCTGGCGACCACACCACTTTCGAAGGGATTGGACCTGACCTCAACCTTGATCGGTCTGTTCGGCATCTCCCAAGTCTTCTTTGAACTGCGCAAACCATTGCTGGTTGGTCAACATATCGAACCGGTGAAGATTGAGAATATCTTTCCTCCCCTTAGGAAGATTCTCTCCATGTGGAAGATCATCCTCAGTTCCTTGGGTATCGGCACCGTAGTCGGTGCGATTCCAGGGACCGGAGCTTCGATCGCCGTATTCATGGCACACAATTCGGCCAAGAACATCACCATGAATTCAAAGGGGAAGCTGGACCAGGTGGGTTCCGGAAGCTTGGAAGGGGTGTTCGCTCCCGAGGTAGCCAACAATGCGGTCACCGGCGGAGCGTTGATCCCCGCACTGGCACTCGGAATCCCCGGGGATGCTGCCACTGCAGTGCTCATCGGAGCGTTGATGATCAAGGGAGTGACTCCCGGGTTCCACCTGTTTGCCACGAACATGTCATTGGTATATGCAATTTTCATTACCATGCTGCTGGCCAACATCTTCATGGCATCCTTCCAGCTGTTCGGGGTGCGACTGTATCCCAAGATTCTCAGTGTCCCCCAGCAGATCCTTTTACCATTGATCCTCATTCTCTCATTCATCGGAGCCTATGCGATCGCCGGACAAGCGACAGCAGTAGGAATCTATAACCTTGGCATTGCATTGGTGATGGGCATGATAGGCTACTTCCTGAAACGTGACGGGTATCCTATCGCACCCATTGTATTGGGGCTGATCCTCGGCGGGATGTTCGAAGAGAATTTCCGACGCGCGGTGAAACTGGCAGGTGGCGATTACCTCACATTCTTCACCAAACCGATCTGCCTGCTGTTCATGGCCTTGTCAATCCTCTCCATCGTACTTCCGATCATTGCGAAAAAACGGGGGAAACGCTGATGCACATACACCTCCTCGGGTATACGGGAAGCATCCAACACCAAGAGGCGGGAAATGTCTCCTTGGCGGTGACCGATGGCAATACCTCCATCCTGATCGATGTATCGGGAGCTCCGGTTATGGCATTGAAGCAAGCTGGTATCGATGCGCGTGATCTTTCGCTGGTAATGCTTACCCATTCCCATATCGACCATATATACGCGCTCCCTTCACTGTTGCATCAGCTTTGGTTGTTGGGAAGGACCGATGCGTTGGTGATAGTGGGAAACGGGTCGACTCTCAGCAAGGCAAAAGAACTGTGTGCAGTGTTTGCCCTTGAGCATAAAAGCGGGATGTTCCCGCTGGTGTGGGAGGTTCTGGAAGAAGGTCCCTATCTCGGTCCGTTGGGAAGGTTGCGCCTCTCTGTATTCCCTGTACCGCACGGAGTCCCGACTCTCGGAGTTTCTGTCGTGACTGGCGACAGCAAATTTGTGTACTTGGCCGATTGTACTGCCGATTTTGCGTATCCCGCTCTTGCATATGATGCAGCTTTGTTGATACATGAAGCAGGGGGAACAAAAGAGGAAGAATCGGTGTTGACCGGAAAAGGCCATAGCAGTGCACGTCAAGCCGCAATGGATGCCCGCACGTTACGTTCCGGTCGCTTGGTACTCTGTCATCTTCCTCCCGATCCCAGTCTGTATCAGAAGATGCTGGATGAGGCCAAATCCGTGTTTGAGCGGACCGAGCTTCCTGTACTGCATGAAACGTATGAGGTGTAATGATCATGGTGCATGAATCCAAGGGCATCCCCGCCATTTCCCTGGTTTCCCTGAAGACCGTAGAGAGCCTTCGACTTGTCATGGAGGCTTCTCCATATCCGTTGCATTTCGAACTCTCCTATGAAATGACCCGACCGTTGCTCGATTCCATGCGGGAGATGATCCTCGGTTCAGTCGTATCGATACATGCGGCATGCCCGAATACCGAATACTTTCCGAATCTCGCCAGCAATGACCCGCACGTACTGCAGCAGAGCCTCATAGACCTTCATGCTAGTCTTGATACCGCCAATTCGTTCGAAGCCCAAGTAATGGTACTTCACCCGGGATATGCAACGAACCAAGCGGTCCCTTCCCATAACGGAAGAAGACAGGAGCTGTTGACGGGAAAAGAGTTCCATCCTTATATCTGGAGGGAATCGGGTTCCATCTGCATCCCCTCGTACACACGGACAGGACATTACCTGCAGTATCGTGACAACGCCATGGCCCATCTCAAACAATTCGCCATCGAATGCCGGGACAGGGGCGTCACACTTGCCATCGAGAACCTCAATCCGAGAGTAGGGTATCTGTTCCAGACTCCCGAGGAGATGGTAGAATTGGTCACCGAGGTCCCAGAATGCTCGCTCTGCCTTGATGTCGGACACCTATGGATTTCTTCGTGCCTCTACGGATTCGACTTCCACCAAGGAGTACGTGATATCCTGGATACCCAAAAGGTTGTCACTACCCACCTGCACAGCAATTCCTCTCACCCCGGATCCGATGTGCAAAGCATCCAGCTTGAAGATGATCATACATCGTTGGATAAACATGGATTCCCCTATGAGTGGGTCATCAGCCAGATAGCAGCCTCGGGAGCACACATGGTCCTCGAGGTCAAGGAACATCCCCTGGATAACTTCATCCTCCTGATGGGTGAGCTTGAGAAATTGCGATCGTAACAGTGCCTATCGGTTATGCAACTCCCACGTGATGACCACTTTGCCACTGGTGGCAAGTGCAGCGGTCCGGAAAGCTTCTGGCCCCTGTTCCAAGGGGAAACGATGCGTGATCATCGGCGAGAAGGAAACTCGGTTGTTGATCATGAAATGGACCATCCGATCATACAGGTGCAGGGGGAAGACATTGCTGCCGAACACCTGCAGCTCCTTGAAGATGAGCTTGTCAGGCTCCAGGCTCTTTTGGAAATCGAAGTGATCCCTGAACTGATTGCTGATGCCAAGCAGCACCATCCTTCCGTACTGCGCGAGCGCATCGACACCGTTGATCCTCGCTTGGGCAGACGAAGAACATTCCACCACACAATCGACACCGTTCCCTCCGGTCATTTCGCGTAGTTTCCTAACGGTCTTGGATGCGGGAATCGTGAAGCCGTGGATCAGATCGTACACATCATCTTCCTTCACATCCTTCGAGCTGTCGAAGACCTGGTTCGCGCCAACTCTTTTAGCCATCTCTAGGCGAGCCTCTGAAATATCGACGGCGAACACATGGGCCCCCATGGCTCTTGCAAGTATGATCGTCGCCAGTCCTACCGGACCGCACCCGAATACGGCTACCGATTCACCCGAGGTCACACGTGCCTTGAGCAGTCCGCTATACGCCGTTCCTCCGGCACACATCATGATCGCTCCGTCCTCGAAACCCAGATCGTCGGGGAGGGGGAGGCAATTCTCCTTCGGAACCAGCAGAAGGTCTGCTGCAGCACCGTCGTACTCACTGCTCAGTGCTCCGCCGTGCCCGCACATGACCAGATTCCCTGCCCTGCAGGATTCACAGGTCATGCATCCGACCTTGTGGTAGACCGCCACACGATCCCCTACCTTCACATTCTGCACTCCTGTTCCGACGGCCGAGACGATTCCAGCCGGTTCATGACTCGGTGTCCTGGCCACATGGTTGGGATGGTGAGCGAATTCCACATCATGTTGTTCCTTGATGTGCAGGTCACTTCCACAGAGGGCAGCGACCCGCATGCTCACGACCACTTCATTCGGTCCGGGTATCGGATCCGCAACTGTTTCGATGATGAATTTCTCATTTCCCAGGTACCTGAGCCTTCTCATGCCACACCTCCTCGTTATCGCATCACCCGTCACAGTCTAGCATGAAAGTTAATTCTTGTTAAAATAAATCGGAATTTTCATGGTTACTTGTAAATTGAATTTGCAGTGCCGATAAAATGGTGTATGATGAACAAAGGAGTGACACGTGAAGAAGCATTCTACACTTGAAGATATTGCCATCGCAGCAGGCGTTTCCCGTGCTACCGTCTCCTATGTACTGACTGGGAAAAAAAAGGTCAGCAGGGAGACCACTGAGAAGATCCTGGGTATCGCAACCAATCTGGGCTACCTGGATACCCGTTCTTCAAAGAATACGAAAGAGAAGGCAAAGACCCCCTTCATAGGATTCCTGGTTCTCCCCAACAGGGTCCGCCCTGATGAGGATTACTTCGTGTTCTCCATCCAGGAAGGGATCCACGATACCCTCAGGTCGAGCGGCCAATGCCTCGTGTACAACCGTCTTCAGCAGTTCAACGATGCACAGGACCCTGCCCTGGTGCGGTTTGTCGATTCGGTCAAGGGGCTCATCATCCTCAACCCTGGGGATGATGCGATCTATGAACGATTCATGGAAAACCTTCGGTCCCGCTCCGTCCCCCATGTGTTGATCGGGTCTCCGAACTCAGAGAATACCTACTATGTGGACATGGATGTCGTAAGTAGTGCCTACCAAAGCTCTTCCATGTTGCTTTCCAAAGGCTGCAGGCACATCATCTACATCGACAGCCACAAAGGAATGAAACAATCGTCCCAGATTCTCAAGGGATATCACCTTGCTCATGAGGAACGTGATATCCCCTGGAACGAAGAGCATCTGATACATGCCGAGGGGACAAGCATTGAGGAGGGGATGAGGATCGCCCGCTCTGCCGTCACATCGGGAAAAAAGGTCGACGGCTTCATCACCCCCAACGATATCCTTGCACGGGGTGTGATCATCGCATTGCAGCAATTGCAGGTCAAGGTTCCCCAAGACTGCAAGGTCATCAGCTTGGGCGGAGGGGTGATCAGCAGCCAGATATCCTTCCCCCGCATCTCCGCGGTGGACTACAATCCGTTCCAGATGGGAACCGAAGCTGCCGTGATGTTGCTGGAGATCATCTCGAAGAAACGCATGCGTCCTACCCACAGTGTGTTCCCTGCCATCCTGATCGAACGAGAAACCTCCTGAACCGGAGGGGCATGCAGGGGATACTTGGTGCACTAAAAGGTTAAAATATTTCAATTTTAACCAAAGAGAAAATAATTTAAAGTGAAATATTAAATCGATACATCATTATTTTGTTGACATCTGGTGAATATGGGATAGTATGGACCTATCAATACAAAATTGGAGGGACCATGAAAAAAGTAGGATTGGTACTGTTTCTGATCTTGGCGCTCGCAAGCCCTGTCTTCGCAGCAGGAAACGCGGAAGCGGTGAAACCGGCTGAGGGTGTGGAGATCGACTTCCAGATCTGGGTTACTCCTAACCTCACCGTGGAGTACTGGGAGGACTTGGTTGCAGACTTCAGCAAGAAGCATCCCGACATCAAGGTGAACATCGTACAAGCGATCACCGGAGAATCGACTGCGGACAATTTCCTCAGAACCCGGCTTGCAGCAGGCAATTTTCCCGATGTCAGCCACGTCTTCACCGAAGACATGTTCATCGAGGCGAAAGCATTCATGCCATTGCCGATTGATGATGACGTGAAGCAACTGAGAAACCTCGAGGGGATGATCAAGGCCGATGGCAATCTCTACACCTATGATTCGATCACATTGGTACATGGGTTGATCTACTACAACAAAGCCCTGTTCGAGAAGGCCGGCATCACCGAGCTTCCCAAGACCCAGGCACAATTCGATGCAGCATGTGAGAAGCTCCTGGCCGCCGGGATCGTCCCGATTTCCGTGGCAGGCGCAGACTGGACGAGCGGATTCGTACTCTCGATCATGGCAGCTCCCCAGGTCTTCTACAACAATACCGTCTGGTACCGTGACCGCAATGACAAGAAGGTTTCCTTTTTCGATACCGATTGGCGTGAAAGTGCAACCCGTTTCAAGACCATGTACGAGAAAGGCTACATCTACAAGGGAGCTCCCGCGATGGACTATACCGCCTCCCAGCAGTTCTTCCTCGATGGCAAGGCAGCGATGTACCCCATGGGCAGTTGGTTCAGCGGAGCTCCGGAAGCGCTCGCGGCCAATTTCAAGATCGGCGTGATCGCACCCCCGACCAAGGATGGCGGAGCCTATATGGCGGCCATTGCCAACCGCAACGGCTACGCAGTCAGCGCTACGTCCAAGAATCCTGAAGCGGCGATCGCATTGGCCAAGTACATGGGACTCGATCCCTATCCCGTATCGAAACGGCTCGCATTGGAAGGCGGTTTCTCCGATATGAAGAACCCGGATGCCTATGCGTACGACATGACCTACATCCAAGAGGGGATCAACGAACTCTACAAGGCTGCCACGGTCATGACGAACAACTACAACCACCCGGTCGGCGCGAATCCTCCCGACGGATTCACCGACGCGATGACACGTGCTGCACAGATGCTCCTTACCGGTGGAACGGTCGACGCGGCGCTCGGCGAACTTGAGAGTTATTGGGACGCCAACCAGACCAAGTAATCGCACGTTATTGTTAACATTGTGGAGGTGGACCCTGATGCCAGGATCCACCTCCGATTACCCCACACGCGGAGAGAGAGGATGGATCAGAAACGACTGGACCTGCAGAAAAGCCTGATGGTATGTCCGAGCATGCTCATATACCTCACCTTCATGGCCCTGCCGATTGCCCTGACCGTGTATTACGGATTCACCAATTGGAACGGCGTCGCCCCAAGTTGGCAATTCGTCGGATTGAAGAACTACCTGCGGGCATTCACCGACAAACAGTTCCTCTACTCAGTACGTTTTACTCTCGTATTCTCCATCGTCATCACACTTCTCAGCAATGCATTGGGACTGTTGTTCGCTGTGCTGGTCAATGGCAAGCAACGTAGCATGAACTTTTTTCGTTCCATGATCTTCATCCCGCTCTTGATCAGTCCTATCGCAGCCGGTTTCGTCTGGAAAGCGTTGTTCAGCTACTCAGGCATCATTAACCAATTTCTCGAACGATGGTTCGGGCTTGAGGCCATCATGTTCCTCGGCAAGCCGGACATGGCGAAACTGATACTCATCCTCTTCACACTCTGGCAGAACATCGGATTCTGCATGGTGATCTATCTTGCAGGGCTGCAGACCATTCCGCCCGATTTCTTTGATGCCGCGGCAATCGACGGTGCGAATCCTTGGCAACGGTTCAAGAGCATCATCTTCCCGTATCTGGCACCATCGACCACCTCGGCAGTCCTGGTGATGTTCACCAGTGCGATGCGGGAATACCCGCGGCCATTGGTCCTCACCGCCGGCGGTCCGGTCGGACAGACCGAGACGCTCGCGTTCAGGATCTTCAAGGTCGGCTTCGACGCGAACCAGCTGGGATATGGTTCCGCGATGGCTGCATGGGTGCTTCTGCTCACCTCCTTGCTCTCGATTGCCATCTCAAGGCTTCTCAGGAGAAGGGAGGAGTTCCTGAAATGAAAACAAGACATACCCCTGTTTCATTCGTCATCCTCTCTTTCACCAGTTTGGTCTTCTTCGTACCCATCTACATCACGATCATCAATGCGTTCAAGACGAAAGCCGACATCATGCAGAATCCCTTCGGATTCTCCTTGGGTTCGCTGACGTTCGAAAACCTGAAGACCCACGGATTCTCCTCATACTTCAACATCTTCCAGGCATACTTCAATACGATCATCATCGTCGGCTTCTCCATCGTGGGGATCATCGTGCTTACCAGCATGCTCAGCTACGTCATGGATCGCAATCGTGAGAACAAGGTCCTCAAGATATTCTACGTGCTCATGCTCGCAGGCTTGATCATCCCTCCCGAATCGATACTCCTCTCCATCGTGCAGATCCTGAGGAACCTCGGCCTCATGTTCACCTTCCCGGGCTTGGTCCTGAGAAATATCGGCTGGTATGTGCCGTTCAGCTGCTTTGTCTTCGTCGGATATGTGAAGACCATTTCACGGGAACTTGACGAGTCGGCCTATCTCGATGGTGCGGGTGCGTTCAGCATCTATGCGCGGATCATCTTCCCCTTGATGAAACCGGCGATCGCGAGCGTGTTCATCTTCTGTTTCCTCTGGATATGGAACGATTTCCTCAATCCCCTGATACTCTTGGGAGACAAGACCTACACCGTGACCATCGGTATCTATCGTGCGATCGGACAATACAGTACCGCGTGGGACCAGATATTCGCGTTGGTCTTCCTAGTCTCCATACCGGTGCTGCTCATGTACATATTCATGCAAAAATATTTCATCGAAGGACTGACCGCTGGTGCGATCAAAGGGTAGGAGGCAGCATATGTTGGCAGCATTCAGAAGCAAGGACACCATCGAACTGCGCGAGGTCGCCTCAAGCGAACCGCAAGAGAACCAAGTGCACATCCGCATCGATGCCTGCGGAGTATGCGGTACCGATATCCATGATGACGAACCGTCCTCCCACCGGTTCGGACATGAGATCGCCGGTGTGGTCACGGAAGTGGGACCCGGAGTCACCCATGTACAGGTCGGTCAGACCGTGGTGCTCGACTCTGCCACCCCGTGCGGACGCTGCGCGATGTGCAAGAACGGCATGCAGGAATTGTGTACCGATATCCAGAGCTTCTATTATCTCGACCAATTCGGCTTCGCCGAGGAGATGAACGTTCCGGCAATCTGTGTCATCCCGTATGAGGGGCTTGATCCTGCGGTTGCCACGTTGCAGGAACCGCTTGGGGTTGCCATAGATCTGTGCCGGCTGAGCGACATCACGACCACCAGCAATGTACTGGTGATCGGCCAGGGACCTATCGGTCTGATGGCGAGCGCATTGGTCAGGATGCATGGCGCCAGGCGCCTGTTCGTGAGTGATTTTGCGAGCAAACATGCCCGCAAGGAGATGGCCCAGTCACTCAACATCGACCGGTTCATCGACGCAGAACATGAAGACTTGAGTGAAGTCTTGCGCGATGAGCGCATCGATCGGATCCTCGTGACCGCTCCCCCGCCGGCGATCGTAACCGCAATCGACATCGCGGCCAAGGGAGCGATCCTCAGCTTCATCGGGATCGGACATGGAGGAACGGAGAAACTCACCTTCGATGCCAATGAGTTCCACTTCAAGAAACTCCAGCTGCGCGCCTCGTTCGCCTCCCCGGCGATGTTCGGACCATTGGCACTCTCCTATCTCCGGGAAGGACGGATCGATGGGAATCGGATGGTCAGCCACCGGTTCCCCCTGTCGCGGATATCCGATGCACTCAAGGTTGCCACCGATGATCCAGAAGCTTTGAAAGTGGTGGTCGGGAGGAATTTCGCGTGATGGACAGCCGCCAGCGGATGATCCGTACCCTCCGGTTTGAGCCTGTGGACCGGATCGCCCACTTCGAGAGCATGTTCGAGCTCGAATGCGAAGCTTTTTCCCTGCAATTTCCCTCCCAGTCGGATTGGGAACACCTGAAGGGGAAGGAGCGCGAGGACGCACTCAACTGCTGCATGGATATCTACGAAAGGATCATCGATACCTACGGGTGGGACGCCTTGGCTGTCTACAACCCCTGGGAAGATCCCGAGGCGGTAGCTCTCGCCGTCAAGCGTTTCGGACATCGGATTCTTGTGGGTGGCATGTGCGGACACAGCATCCTCTCCATCGAGAGTGTGGAAGATTGGGAACAATTCGCGATCGATCTTTACGAGGATCGGGAGAAGCTGCATCGTCGTGCCAAGATGATGCATGAGCGTGCGTGTGCACTGATCCGTTCCTATGCCTCGTGTGGTGCCGATTTTGTGTTCATCCCCAATGATATCGCATTCAATGCCGGGCCATTCATCAATCCCGAGCTGATGGACGAATTGTTGTTCCCCTATCTGAAACGGCAAGTGGATCTCGCCAAGGATCTCGGTCTGTTCGTCTTCCTCCATACCGACGGCTTCATCATGCCGATCCTCGATCGCCTGATCTCCATGGGTGCCCATTGCCTGCAGTCGATCGATCCCATGGCAGGAGTCGACATCGCCGAGGTGAAGGTGAGGACGCACGGCAAGCTGGCGTTGATGGGGAATGTACAATGCTCACTGCTGCAGGACGGACCTGAACAGGATATCCGGTCTGCCGCCTCATACTGTCTCGTACATGCCTCTTCGGGGGGCGGGTACATATTCGGAACCTCGAACACCATCTTCCCGGGCATGCCGTTGCGGCACTACCGGACGATGCTCGAAGTCCTGCACTGTTTCAACGAAGGGTATGCATATACCCCCTACATCCTACATCAGACATAAAAAGGAGCCGACATCATGAGCATTCTGCAGGCGGCAATCATCGGTTGTGGAAACATCAGCAAGTACCACGTGGAAGGCATCAGGATGGCCGGCTCCAACGTCAGCCATGTGTGCGATACCAATCTGGCGGCTGCCGAGGCCGTCTCCAAGCAGACAGGGGCTAGGTTCACCGATGATCACCGGAAGGTTTTGGATGACCAGACGATCGATGTGGTCCATATCGTGGTCAACTCGAACCTCCACCGCAAGTTTTGCATCGAAGCACTTGAAGCGGGCAAGCATGTGATTTGTGAGAAAACGCTCAGTGAATCGGCTGCCGACTCCCAGGCAATCATCGCATCTGCCCGCGAGAACGGAAGGATGCTCTTCACCTCATACATGAAACGTTACATTCCCTCCGTAGTGCAGGCCAAGAAGCTCCTCGAAGGGACAGGACGCGTGATCAGTGCTCGGTTTTTCACCCGGCAGATGTGGGGGAATCTCTGGAACGGCGTACCGAAGGATGATTTTTTCAAGGTGGGAAAAGATGGCAAGAGCGAGGTGGTGAAACGGTATGGCGGTGGTATCCTCCATTGCGGAGGCAGTCATATCCTCGATCTGGTCTGCTATCTCCTCGGGCTTCCCGAATCAGTACGGGCGTACCAGGTTCGTCCAGACTACCTGGATTATGATGTGAAGACGAGTGCGACCCTCACACTCGGTGCATTGGACATCCAATTCGAAGCCTTGGCACATCCGCTTCCGTACAGCGGATTGCTTGGTGACGGATGGGACGAAGGATTCGAGATCATCGGGACCAAGGGGCGGCTGCTTTGGAAGAGTTCCCTGTGGGATGATGTGGTTTCCAAGAGTTCCGTATTGGTGCATGAACGGAACAACGGTGAGACCAACACCTATCAGTATCATCCTGTTTCACCCTTTGCGCTTGCGATCAAGGCCTTCCACGAGGATATCCGCAACGGTGTCCAGAGCGTCCAGGGTCCCGATACCGGCTACCATGTCGATCGTCTCATCGAAACCATGATCGCAAGCGCCACAGCCGGCAGGACGGAGACTCTTGCATGGTAGAAACGTTTCTGACGCCGAAGCAGCGGATGTTCGATGCATACCGTGGAATCGCACATGAACGGCCACCTGTCGCTCCGGAGTTCTGGATCTACTACCCGGCTAGATTCCTGGGGACCGATCTGGTCACTTTCGAACGGGAGGTTCCGTTCCACCTCGCACTCAAGGATGTCTTCACTGCATACGCCTGCGAAGGGTGGGGAGCCCTGTTCTTGGAGCTTTCCCATCCGGAGGGTGTGGTCGATACCCGCATGAAGCGTCTTGACGACGACACCTTCGAGGAACGGACGGTGATCACCTATCATGGCAGAGAGTTCTCCAAGGCTACACGCTACCACACACAGAATCCCTCCTGGTCAGTGGAAGCTCCGGTGAAGGACGTTGAAGCGGACCTGCTCCCTTGGATGGACTATCTGCTCGGACAGCCAGTGCAGTCCCTCGATACCCGCAAAGCCCGTACAGCCCTTGCCGAGGTCGGAAATTCCTACCTGCTCGAAGGATGGCTCGGATTCCCCTTCTTCGACTTCTATGCGATCAACCGTCACGGATCGTTCGAGGCGGCGGTCTATGACTTCCTCGATCCTGCGTTGGAACCGGTCCTGCTCGATCTCAGGCAACGGCACAAGGAACAGATGATCGCCCTCGCCAAGCACGCGGCAAGCACCTGCGGTATCGAGAGCTTCGTCATCGGTTGTTCATACAGTTGCGTATCCCTCCTCGGCTCACATCTGTGGCGAACATGGGACAAGCCGATGCTGATCGATGTGGTCCGTGCGATCCACGAAATGGGCAAACTCGTGCACATACACTTCCACGGAAGGACCACGGATGTATTGGATGACCTGAGGGAGATCGGGGCTGACTGCGTCTGTCCGTTCGAACGGCCTATCGGTGGGGACATCGAAGGGTTCGATGGACTCGTCGAAGCGATGGCCCGCTTGGACGGGAAGGTTACCTTCAACGGAAACGTGCATACGGTCGATACGCTGATCAGGGGAACCGAAACGCAGGTTCGCACGGAAGTCTCACAGATCAAGGAAGCCGCGCACGCAACCGGATCTGCCCATCGCCTGATCATCGGCAGTGGCGATCAAGTCGGAAAAGAGACACCGCAAGAGAACATCATCGCGATGATTGAAGAGGGAATGCGCGTATGAACGACAACACGGATCATCAGGAGAAGATCGGCATCGTGGTCTCCCATACCCATTGGGACAGGGAATGGCGGAATCCTATCTGGACCAGTCGCTACCATCTGATGCACTTCATGGACTCTCTGATGGATCTTATTGAGCAGAATGTCGATTTCCACCATATGGTGCTCGATGGACAGACCGTGATGATCCAAGACTACCTCGAGATGGCTCCCCAGCAGCGACCGCGCTTGGTGAGCCTCATCAAGAAGGGGAAGATCGCAATCGGTCCGTGGTACACCTTGCCAGACCTCTTTCCCGTCGGGGGAGAGTCCCTCATCCGCAACCTGGGCAAAGGCATGGTACTGTGCAGGGAGTTGGGGTACAACCCGACGATCGCCTACACCACCTTCGGGTGGGGACAGAGTGCGCAGATGCCGCAGATCTACAAAGGATTCGGACTCGATTTCATCATCACTGCCAAATATGTGTCGCCTGAACGGGTAGCCGACAGCGAGTTCCTCTGGAGTGCCCCCGACGGTACCACAGTGCTCGCTTCACGATTGGGAGAGGACGCCCGCGCCAACTTCTTCTTCAATGCCTATATCCCCATCAGGCATGGTATCGGGTACAAGAGCGATGCATATCGCTATCATTGGGGGAAGTCCACCGTATTCAGATCTGCATGCAGCGAGAGAGCGGATGAGGATTTCCGAACCTTGGTCGGGTCGGGTTCCTACCATGCCGATCAAGTCACCGATGGCATCATGTCTGCATGGAATGCCTATGATGCGACTACCGTCGATGATGTCAGGCTCCTGCTCTGCGGATCGGATGCTACCGAGGCATCACAGATACTCCCGCGTATCATCAAGGAAGGGCAAGAGAGCGGTATCCGTCTTGTCCACGGCTCCTTGGAAACCTATGTGGCGTTGTTGCGGGAGCGATTGGTTGCCAAGGACCTGCAGGTTGTCGAGGGAGAGCTTCGTGACGGACCGGCTGCCGCGGTCACGGGGAATGCACTCGCGGTCCGGGTTCGCAACAAACAGCTGAATGCCCTCGTGGAAATGCAGCTCACCCGATACGCCGAACCGTTGCTTGCATGGGCTGCGCAGATCGGGAGCCCTGTGGCACATGCCGATACGTTCACCCAACGTGCCTGGGAATACCTCTTGAAGGCTCACAGCCACGACTCCATCAATGGGGTCGGACAGGACAAGAATTCCGAAGATACCGCCTACCGTCTTCGCCAAGCGAAGGAACTGGCTTCCGTGTTGACCGACAGTGCTGTCGGTGAGATCCTGAAGAGGATCGATACTGCTCCCTTCAAGCGTGATGAGACCCTCCTGTTTGTCTATAATCCGCTCAGCATGGGGCGCAGGTCGACCCTCTCCATCTCAATGGACATTCCTCTGGCGGAACATGCCTGGACCGTATCACTGGTCGATTCGACAGGAACCAGGTATCCTGTGCAGGTTCTGGACAGGAACGAGCGACTGGTAGCGATCGATGATCCCGATGCACGACCGTGGACCTATGATTGCCAACGGATCGAAGGCCTGTTCACCACCGGTTCGCTCCCTCCTTGCGGGTGGGAAATCTACGCAGTAAGGATCGATGAGCGCTTTGAGCGCAATCGCATCTGGCCCCCTGCACGGGTGACCGAGGAAGCTTCCATCGGATACGCCGATTCCTTGGAGAATAGATTTGTCAAGGCAACCGTACTGCCTGACGGGACGGTCCGCCTTGAGGACAAGCTCCGCGGCAAGGTCTATTCGGGGCTGCTCTCCCTTGAAGATACCGGGGATGTCGGTGATTACTGGGTGCACAGCCCTGCCTATCATGGAAAGACAATACTCTCCACCGCCATCCAGGCACGGGTGATGCTAGGTCCGAACGGACCGGAGGAAGGTCAACTCATCGTCGAGCTCGAGATCGATGTTCCCGCAGGTGCCGATATGGTTCACCAAGGACTGACTAACGAGGGATACCGAAGCGATCACCTCACCAAGCTCTCAGTCACACACTCCCTCTCGCTCAGAAAGACCGAACCCTTCCTTCGGGTACGTACGAAGATCGAGAACCGTGCGAAGGACCATCGCCTCAGGTTTCGGTTGCCTTTGGGATTCCAAGCAGTGAAATCGGCTTCGATGAGTCATTTCCACCTTGATACCAGAGCCGTGGAACCTTCGGTGATTCCCGGAAGGTCGAACGGGTATTGGCCTGACATGCAGACCCATCCGATGCGCCGGTGTGTCGATGTCTCTGACGGCGTTTCAAGCCTTGCCGTACTCACCGAGAGCTTCTTCGAGTATGAGGTGGAGCGTACAGGCATGGAAAGCACCTTGGTTTTGACAGCATTCCGTTCGGTGCGGAACAAGATCTGTACCGAATACCGGACGTACACCGACCACACCGGACAGGAGGGGGGACAATCACTCGGAACGCTTGCGTACGAGTATGCGCTGTATCCTCACGGTAACGATCCCGATGAAGTACCTGTGTTGCAGGTGGCCGACGAGTATCTGCTGGATCCGTTGGCGTATCAGTTCAGCGCTTCGGCAGAAGGCACACTTTCAGGTACACAGGGCATGCTCAGCATCGACAATCCGCAGGTCCAGCTTTCGGCAATCATTGCTGCTGATGAAGAATCGGATATGGTCGTCCGCCTCTGGAATGCCTCCGACCAGTCGCAATCATGTACCTTGACCACATACCATCCCATTGCATTCGCAGCGTATGCTTCGCTTGATGGCACCAGCCTGAAAGATTCCATACCTGCACATGACCATTCGATACGTGTCCGTCTAGGACCTTGTGAAATCGTAACACTAGTGATTGGAGCTTGAATCATGACACACACACCGACCGTAGTCGTCGCAGGCCATCTGTGCCTCGACCTGACCCCGCAGTTTCCCCCGGATACCCCGACTGACATGGGAAAACTCTTCATTCCGGGCAAGCTGATCAACATGGGAAGCATGACCATCGCGACCGGGGGCCCGGTTTCGAACACAGGTATCGCGCTCTCGATCCTCGGTATCGATACCGCGCTCATGGCGAAGATCGGACAGGATTTCGTGGGGAAAGGAGTGCTCGAGCAGTTCTCCCGTCATCACGTGACTTCCTATCTGCAAGAAGTCCCTGGTGCAGATACCAGCTACACCGTGGCGTTGGTACCGAAGGGGATGGACCGCATCTTCTTGCACTGCACCGGGGCGAACGACACCTTCGATTCCGGCGACCTCGACTACGATCTGATTGCACAGGCAGATCTGTTCCACTTCGGCTATCCTCCCCTGATGAGACAAATGTACGTGGACAACGGGAAGGAATTGGTTGCCATCTTCAAGCGGGTGAAGGAGAGCGGAGTCACCACCAGCTTGGACCTTTCGTTGCCCGATCCGAACAGTGAGTCGGGTAAAGCCGATTGGCAGCGGATCTTGGAAAAGGTCCTGCCTTATGTCGACCTGTTCTTGCCCAGCATCGAAGAGTCCTCATTCATGGTGGATAGCCAACTGTATCAATCACTGCGCTCATCAGCTACCACCACAGACATGCTGGAGCACCTGGACATCAACGACCTGCCACGGATCAGCGAACGGTTCCTCAAGATGGGTGCGAAGATCGTGGTGGTGAAATGCGGCGTGAAGGGTTTCTCGATCCGCACCTCTTCCGCGGAAGTCCTTTCGCACATGGGGAGACTGAAACCTGCAGATATGGGCAATTGGGCCGATCGCGAGCTCCATGAAGAGAGCTTCAATGCGGAGCCGGTCGTGTCGGCTACCGGTTCGGGGGATTCCAGTATCGCAGGATTCCTCTCCTCCCTCGTGCGGGGATTCCCGATCGAGGATTCGATCAGGATGGCCTGTGCAGTCGGCGGATTGAACGTACGGGCCTATGATGCGATCAGCGGAATCAAGAATTGGGATGAGACCCGTGCATTGGTAGCCGCAGGGTGGGAAAAGAACTGCTTGCAAGTGAGCGGTGACTACTGGACCTACGATGCCGCTAGACAGGTCTGGATCGGTCGGCACGATTCCCAAAGGAGCTGAACCTCCATGCACGGTATCGAGCGCTATTCGACATTCACGTTCGGGGACATGACCGTCTCCTATCTGCTCGATACCGCAAATGGACGAATCGGTTTCTTGCTGCATCCACGATCAAAGCCCGATCGGTTGGATCAACATCGCATGGACCTATCCGAAGTTTGTGAGGTGAGCCGCTATATCAATGGGATAGGAGCAAAAAGTCCTGCTTCCTTCCGCCTGGAACCGCTGGTTGTCTACGCTGTGGCAGGCTCGGTCCGTCAGGGCGGACTTACTGCCGGAGTGTCGCAACGTAACGATTCGAGCAGCGACAGGTGCAAGTTTGTCAGCCAGGAGGCGAAGACTGAGGGAGGCAGGACGACAGTCATCACCATTTCTCGTGATGAGACCTCGGGGATAGAATACCTGCATGCATTGACGTACTGCCAAGATGAGCGGCATGTGACCATGCGGTCACGTTTGAGAAACCGCAGTACAGAAAACCGCATGATCACCATGGCCCACGGGGGGGCACTGGGATGCATCTCTCCGTATGCGACGTCGACCCAAGGAAATCGGTTGACGATCCATCGCATCAGGGGAGGGTGGTCGAACGAGGGGAGACGTAAAAGCGAAACGCTCGAGTCGTTGGGGTTGGAACAGTCCTGGTCGAATCACGCACTTCGGTGTGAACGGTTCGGACAAGCCGGTTCGCTCGCAAATCTCCGTTGGTTCCCTGTCGTCGCAGTGGAGGACGAGCAGGAACACGTGTTCTGGGGGTTCAAGCTCGCATGTCCGGCATCATGGCAGATCGAGATCGCCGCACAGGATGATTTCCTCAGTATCTCAGGAGGATATGCCGATCAGGAGATGGGACACTGGTGCAAATGGTTGGACCCGAACGAGGAATTGGTCTTGCCTGAGCTCTTGGTCAGTACGGCCTACACACAGGATTTCCTTGCATTCGCCCAAAGGATTCCGCTGGCATCAAGACCACTGTCTAACGTTTCACGTCTAAGTGATCCGGTGGTGTTCAATGATTGGTGTACCGTGTGGGGTGCGACATCAGACGCATCGGTGAGAAGATTGCTTCCTCTCTGCAAGGAAGTCGGGGCACATTACTTCGTCATCGATGCGGGATGGTATGCTGATGCACAGGGGTCTTGGGCGGAAGGACAGGGAGATTGGATACCCTCTCTGGCACGCTATCCCGAGGGGTTGGCACACACCTGTGCGATGATCCGGCAACAGGGAATCGTCCCCGGCCTCTGGTGCGAACCTGAGGCAGTCGGGCCCAAATCAAGTCTGTGGGAATGCCACGATTGGTTGCTTCACAAGGATGGGGTTCCGATCCAGGTGGGTTGTCGTCGTTTCCTTGACCTGAGAAACCATGAGGTCCTGGACTACCTTGAGCGGAAGCTGGGCACACTCATCTCTTCATGCACCTTGGGATACCTGAAACTCGATGCAAATGAGTCGGTCGGCATCGGTTGTGATGGAGTGGAATCGGCCGGTGAGGAGCTGCGGCTCCATATGGAAGGGTTGAGCAGTCTCCTCAGGCGTCTCGGGGAAAGATTCCCCGATCTGGTAATTGAAAATTGTGCGGCCGGAGGCTTGCGATTGGAACCGCACATGGTCGGACTCGCCACGATCACCTCGGCAACCGATGCGCATGAGATCATCAGCATCCCCATCATCGTGGCCAATGAGTACCATATGGCCCGACCGGATCAATTGCTGGTCTGGACCGTACTGCGCCAGGAGGACGATCCTAGGAGGTTTCACTATACGCTCGCCTCCTCATTCCTTGGCATCATGTGTCTCAGCGGTGACCTCCCACTCCTGCATGGATGGCAGAAAGATCGTCTCAAGGAGGCCATCCGATTGCATGAAGCCTCCCGTATTCTGCGACAGGATGCCTCGATCAGGATATGGGGAGAGCCGGTACGTTCCTACCTGGAACCAAAAGGATACCAAGCGGTGTTGTTCGTTCGCGAACACACCTTGCTCATCGTCATGCACACATTCGCCAGTGAAACGACTACATGCACCCTTCCGCTTGCACAGTATCGTCCACAATCCATCGCATGGCAGTTCAGCGAAAGTTCACTCACGTTCGACTTGCAGTCCTCGGGAGATCTCGTCTTCTCGCATGTCCCTCCCTTCAGTGGGATGGTGGTGAGTCTTGCGCGCCGGGCAGATATGTGCGCAACACCATCGGATACGTGTACACCAGCTCATAGCCCTACATATGATCCATCTGACCAAAGTGCCCATGGAAGCAAGAATACCGTCTCCAATCCCACATGATGCTGCATGGGGTTCTCCTCTTCTGATTCCTTCAAAACGTCTTTGTTGCTGCATACATGCTGAGCATGACCCTACGGGAACTCAGAAAAAAACCTGCTTTGGGATGATCAATTCCCATCGGTACGGAACCTTTGAGATTGCGTAGATACAAGCCTGTTGCATATACTCTATCCATGAAGAAGAATCTGCTTGTTTTGCTGCTCGCAGTCATGCTCCTCGCTCTGCTTGGTTGTGCACAGGAGCCGACGGTGACCATGTTCAATGACCATGTGATCGCCATGTGGGCTCAAACACTCGAGCCCTATGCTGTCGATATCGCATTCCTGGGCGACTCCCGGGTTGCCTTGGCCAACTGGCAGGAAGCATATCCTGACAGAGAAGTGGTCAATCTCGGCATCGGGGGTGATATCATCGAAGGGAACATCCAGAGACTTCCGCTGCTGGAGGCTCTTGATGTGACCCATTGCTTTCTCGCGATCGGCATCAACAACTGCAACCGGGACAATTTCTCCGCCGCATCATTCAGGACACAATACGATATCCTGCTGTCAGAACTTGAAGAGCTCGGCATCACCGTCTATGTGCATACTGCTGCCGGCCTCACCACGGAGAATTCCACGTTGAATGCCACGTTGGTCAACAGGATCAATGCCAACATGCTCGTGGCGAATGAGATCATCCGGGATCTGGCTGATGATCATGATATGGAACTCATCGACATGGCAGCACTCATGAACAACGATGACGGGACGCTCAAGACGGAATACAGTTCGGATGGAATCCACTTTTCTGTTGCGGGGAACCAGTTGTGGTTCGAAACGCTACGACCGTACGTTGATGCGATTCCTTGATTATCAGCGAGTGAACACTCAAGATCACGTCTGATACTTTTTTTAACAGTTGGACTGTCATTTCTTGGTTGGAATGGAATGTCTGTTGGTCATAATCCAGTCACATTGGTGCCGGGCATCTCTCCTCCATGAGGGCGAAGATGCTACCATACCGGAGGGATAGGAGAACAAGGTATCAAGTATGTTCAATAGCTCTCCCTGAGAATCAAGCGGGGAGTGACCAGATGGTGGAGTTTCTGTTCCTGATTCTTTAGGAGGGAGAGCAGTCCCTTCGCCGCGATCTCACCTGTCTCAGTGATCGATTGGGAAATGGTACTCAAGGGAATCCTGCTCAACGCGCTTATTCTGATGTTATCATAGCCCAGGATCGATACCTGCTCAGGTATCTTGATGCCCTCTTCGACCAATCTGTTGATGATACCGATCGCAACGTTGTCGTTGGTGAGGAACAGTGATGTCGGAATCCGGTCTATATGCTCCTGCTCGATCAGACGGGGTGCAAGCTTGTATCCGTCCTCTTGGGTCTTCACATGCGCATAGCGTTTGACCGATTGCGCATCCTCGATCTCTTCGAAGAATCCTTCCAGCCGATGCTCCACCGATTGATGTCCGAATCCAGTGATCACTAATGTCTGCTCACGCCTGTGGGTGTTCACATACCGTGCGGCAATCCTTCCTCCTTCACGATTATCGCAACAGACGAAGGAGATATCTGGATTCTTCGGGATGCAATTAACCACAACAAAAGGGATGCCCGCATCTTGAAGCATGCGCATCGCGACGCTTTCCTCCTTGATCGGAGCGAGGAGCACTCCCTCCACACGGCTGCTGATCAGCGACCTGACCAGCTTGATCTCACGATCCTCGATCCAACGCGAACTGCTCAGCAGCATCGAGTATCCGCTGGGAGAGAGGATACGGTCGATTCCCTCCGCGATCTCGATGAAAAAGAAGTTGGAAAGCTCGTCGATGATCACCCCGATTGTCTTCGTAGGTGTTCCGGCAAGGCCTTGGGCCAGGAGACTCGGTGTGTACGAGTATTTGTCCATTATCTCATGGACTCTGTCCTGCGTCTTCTTCGACACGAGCTCAGGATGTGAAATGACCCGTGAGACCGTGGCCTTGCTCACACCCGCTTCCCTGGCGATGTCATCGATTGTCTTGAGCTTCATGTTAAGGAAACCTTAGTCATTACCCGAAGCACTGTCAACAAGAAAAGTTTTCATTGACAAGTGGAGGAACCTGCTTTACCCTACAAATGAAAGCGGTTTCATTCATCATCCAACAGTAGTACTTTTCAAACGCTTCTGGTGTATGGAGTACTTGGTGGAAAATAATGAAAGCGGTTACATAGATGGGGAGAGACAGATGGACATCGCACGGTTCCTTCGATCACAAAAGAACATAGCTGTTGCAGTCATCGGAGATGTGTGCCTGGATCTCGCCTATCAGATAACCACGGAGGGGGCCGAGGTTTCAGTTGAAACGGGACTGCAGACATTCTCCGTGCTCAGCAGCAAGCCCGAACTCGGCGGGGCGTGTAATGTAGCAGTGAATTGCATGACACTCGGAGCTGATACGGTGGATCTGTATGGCATCATCGGTAACGATTTTTTCGGGGACCTTATCCTCTCCATGCTTTCACGCAAGAGGATCGGTATCGAATCTGTGGTGCGTCAAGATGAGCAGTGGTCGAGCCACGTATACCATAAGGTGTTCGAAAAAGGAAAAGAACATCCACGCTTCGACAGTGGCAATTTCAACGTTCCCCAAAGACATACCCTCGATACCTTGCTCGATCGATTCCGATCGAAACTCTACACCTATGATGTCATCATCATCAACGAACAGGTCCCAAAGGGCTTGCACTCACCAGAGTTCCAGCAGTTGCTGAACCAGCTCATTGCCGAATGTGATCCTTCGATACTCTGGTTCGCCGATTGCCGTAAGCTCAATGACAGTTACAAGCGGACGATCCACAAGTTGAACGAGCAGGAGGGCAGGGCGTTGTTCGGCTGCCCCTGTACGTTGGAGCGAGACGAACTAGCCCGCTGGTTGCTCCGCTATTTTCAGAAACCGGTGATCCTGACCCTCGGTCCGGATGGTGCGATCGCGGTCGACGAACAGGCTATCACCGAAATCCCCGGTATCCACTTCACCGGGCAGATCGACTCTGTCGGAGCGGGGGATGCCTTCCTCGCCGGTCTCGCGATCGCCTCCTGTCGTGGTGCAAACACCGCCCAAGCTGCCTATATCGGCAACCTCTGCGCGGGGGTTTCCCTTACGGTTCTCTATGAATGCGGGCATCCCACGGTCGAGGAAGTGGAACGCTTGGCGAGGAATGCCGATTGGCGTTACCACCCCCAGATTGCTGAAGACAGTCGTCGCGCCACCTATTGGGATAATTCTCCCATCGAGATTATTGCACCACGTCACATGGCCGCCTTCCCTGCCATCGCCATATTCGATCACGACGGCACCATCTCCACCCTCCGGCAAGGCTGGGAAGCGGTGATGGAGTCGAGCATGATGTGTGCGATCGCAGGGGATGCATATTCCCGCCTATCCCCCCATCATCTCGATATGCTTACCGAGGAGATCCGGCAGTTCATCGATCGTACCACCGGCATCCAGACGATCGAGCAGATGCATCATCTCGTGCAGATGGTACGGCGGCACGGTTTGGTCAACGATTCTCAAATCCTCACCCCTCAAGAGTACAAGGCCCTCTACAACGAAGAATTGCTGAAGATGGTCTCCCGTAAGGTGAAGGAAATCAAGGAAGGCCGGTTGGATACCAGCGATGTCACGCTCAAAGGATCGGTTGCATTCCTCCGGTACCTCGCTGAACGTAAGGTAAAACTTTTCCTGGCCAGTGGGACCGATACCGCCGATGTGCGTGCGGAAGCCGAGCTGCTTGGCTATGCGGACTGCTTCGAAGGAAGGATATTCGGTTCGGTTGGGGATGTTGCCAATGATCCCAAGCGGGTGGTAATCAAGCAAATCATCGAGAATGAGGTAGGTGGGGATCCGAGCCGTTGCATTGTTTTCGGTGATGGACCGGTGGAGATGCGGGAGGCGAAGCGGCACGGTCTCATTGCGATCGGGCTGGCCAGTGATGAGGTTCGTCGCTATGGAGACAATCCAAAGAAACGTAAACGACTGATCCTTGGTGGAGCCGACCTGCTCCTGCCCGATTTTTCCTACGCCGATGAATTGGCACGTTGCCTAGGATGGGAGGGTTGAAAGTGCACAGGCAATTCGACCGGAACATAATGACCTACTATCCGCTAGCCATGCGGAAGAACAAGGTGGATATCACCCGCTCTTGTGTGGATCCGGTCAATGATCCGGTCTTCCTCAGTGAATCGTTGCAAAAAAGTACTTCGGATATCGCCGAACAGATCCTCCGTTCCCGTGACAAAGGAGCGTCGGTCATCTGTGCGTTCGGTGCCCACGCCATCAAGAATGGTCTTGGTCGCTTGCTCGGTTCCATGGTCAAGCGGGGGTGGGTCACACACCTTGCGACCAATGGCGCGGCAGTCATTCATGACTGGGAATTCTCCTACATCGGCCAAAGCAGCGAGGATGTCAGGACAAATATTCAGGAAGGCAAGTTCGGCACTTGGGAGGAGACGGGGTTCTTTATCAACGTTGCGCTCGCGATTGGGGCCTTCGAAGGTTTGGGCTATGGAGAATCGGTCGGTTCCCTGATAGTGAATGGCGGGCTGGATATTCCCTCCATTTCCGATCTTGAAGCAGTCGCTACCTCAACTGCACATGTGAGCACCAAGCGAGCTGCTGCCCTGGATCTGAAGGATCTTATTGAGCGATTGCAGCTTGAGCCGGGATTTCTGCAGGTGATGCATCCCTACGCCTCCTACAGCGCACAAGCGGCCGCCTACGAATCACGCATACCATTCACCAGCCATCCGATGTTCGGCCACGATATCATCTATACGCATAAGGCCAACTTGGGTGCAGCAATCGGGAGAACCGCCGAACGGGATTTCCTCTCCTATGTACAGAGTGTCGGCGCATTGGAAGGAGGGGTCTACCTTTCGGTAGGGTCCGCGGTGATGTCTCCCATGATCTTTGAAAAATCACTCTCGATGGTTCGCAATGCAGGCAAGCATATCTCCGATTGTGCAATCCACGTGGTGGATTTGCAGGAGGATGGGTGGGATTGGTCTCATGGGGAACCACCGATGGACAATCCTGCTTATTACCTGCGGTTCATGAAGACTTTCAATCGGATGGGGTGCCATGCCTCTTATCACTGTGCAGATAACAAGGCGTTCTTCGTCAGCCTTCATCGCGAGCTTGAGAAAAGGAGTTGATTGTCATGGATATACGGGAATCGGTATTGTCCTGGAAAGCCGAGATGGAACATCATCTCCATCACGAGCTGCTTCCATTCTGGTTGGACCGTCTATGGGACGAGAAGTGGGGAGGTTTCCTTACCCAATGGGATGCCGAGGGGAAAGATTCGCAAGTGGACGAGAAATCGTTGCTCGCCCATATGCGAACCGTCTACTCACTGAGTATCGCGAGTGCCCACGGACATGACCTGGACGGACGATGCGCTGACTTGGCGAGACGGGGAGTTCTCTTCGCGATCGACCATTATTGGGATTCCGTGCACGGCGGATTTTACTGGCTTTTCAACCGTAAGAACGAAGTGATCATCGATAAGAAGATTGTCTACGGACTTTCGTTTGCGATATACGCGCTCAGCACCTATGCGAAGACCTTCGGCGATCCGATCGGATTGTACTATGCTGAACGCTGCTTCGATCTTTTGCAGAAATATGCAACCGAGACCTCCTATGGAGGGTATTGGGAAATGTTCGAGCGCGACTGGAAACTATGCGCAGGTGATAGTGGCGGCGGTGACCGCAAGACACTTGATGTTCACATGCACCTGATGGAGGCCTTCACCGCGCTCTATGGAGCCAGCGGGAAGGATATCCACAGGAGGAAACTGATTGAGATAATCAACCTGATCAATGCCAATATCCTTCATCCGGAACATAAGACGGGCATTCCCCAATTCTTCTGTGATTGGAGCGTAGCACCTCAGATCAAATTCGATATCATCTGGGGATGGGACCGGTTTTCTGCAGAATCGGGTGCAAAGCCGAACGCATTGGACAATACCTCATATGGGCACAATGTCGAGTTCTTCTGGCTGCTCAGCGATGCGTTGCGTGTGCTGGGAGTGTCAAAAGAGCCTTATGAGGCGATGTTTTCCAAAATCCTCGAACACGCGATCACCTATGGAGTGGATCGCGAACATGGCGGAATCTATGTAGAGGGTTCGTTGGATGGCTCGGCGGTGTTCGATGCGTACAAGGAATTCTGGCAACAGGCTGAGTTCCTCATCGGTATGCTCGATGCTTATCTGGCCTATGATGACGAACGGTATCTCGAGGTATACCAAAATGTGCACCGCTTTGTCTTCGACAAAATGATCAACCACAAGGTGGGTGAGTGGCTCGCTCTTCTGGAGAGGGAGGGGAAGCCGATTTGGAGCCACATGAGCCACTCGTGGAAGGTGAACTACCATACGATCCGAGCTGCGACACTGAGCTTGGATCGGATGGAAAAGATACTATTGCGTGTGAAATGACTTCGTTGAAGTCTTGATCATAGAAAAAAGGAGAAGACTATGAGAAAAAGAATCATGGTTGGACTGTTGGTAGCTCTGGTTGCCACCACGATGCTCTTTGCGCAGGGTGCGCAGGAACGTAAGGGTCCCAGCAAGACGCTGGAGATCTTCAGTTGGTGGACCGCCGGTGGGGAGGCGGATGGCTTGCAGGCGATGATCAATGAGTTCAATCGTCAGTATCCCGACATTGAGATCATCAACGCTACGGTGGCAGGTGGAGCCGGAACTAACGCCAAGGCAGTGCTTGCAACCCGGATGCAGGGTGGAAATCCCCCCGATACATTCCAGGTTCACGCAGGGCATGAACTGATCGACACGTGGGTTGTCTCCGGATTCATGGAGCCCGTCACCTTCATTCTGAAGGACGCCGGATTCATGGACAAGTACCCCGCTGATGTCATCGACATCATTTCCTACAACGGAGAGGTCTACAGCATCCCTGTGAACATCCACCGTTCGAACGTCATGTGGTACAGCCCGAAGCTGTTCGCGCAGTTCAATCTTACTCCTCCGAAGACAATCGAGGATTTCTTCAAGGTCGCTGAAGTCTTCAAGGCGAACGGAATCCCCGCACTCGCCCTGGGTGACAATGAGATCTGGGCAGCGACCCACCTTCTGGAGAGTGTCATCCTCGCCAACGTCGGTCCCGATAAATATCGTGACTTGTGGCAGGGAAAGGTAAAGTGGAATGATCCGCAGGTCCGCAAGGGATTGACCGACTACACCAAGATGATGGGCTATATCAACCGCGACCACGCAGCACTGGCCAATATGGATGCAGCCGGATATGTTGCAGAGGGCAAGGCGGCGATGAACGTAATGGGCGACTGGGCTGCAGGATACTACTACTCCCAAGGCTTCAAGCAGGGCGTGGATTGGGATTGGGCTCCCGCTCCCGGCACCACCGGCAGCTTCATCATGCTCAGCGACTCTTTCGGCCTGCCGAAGAATGCTCCTAACCGTGACAACGTCATCAAGTGGCTGACTCTCTGTGCTTCCCAAGCCGGCCAGGATGCGTTCAACCCGATCAAGGGATCGATTCCTTCACGGATAGATGGCGACCGCTCCAAGTATGACAAGTACCTGAACGCGGCGATGGATGACTTCGCCTCCAATGCGATCGTTGCCAGTGTCGCACACGGAGCAGCAGTTTCCGAACCATGGTTGACCCGGGTCAATGACATCATGAGCGTGTTCACCACTGATCTGAATGTTGACAAGGCAATCGCCGAATTCCAGGCGGCAGCCGACAGGTATGCACCTAAAAACTGAGGGTGTATACTGTAGTCTGATTCGCATGGTTGCAGGATATCCTGCAACCATGCACTGAAAGAGGTAGTATGTACTGTGCAAAGAAAGACCGCAGGTTGGCGATCATCATCCTGATTCCGATGCTTTCGGTGTTGTTCCTTTTTGTCTACGGATTCATCGCATGGTCGCTGAGGATATCGTTCACCGATTGGAACAGCATTCTTCCAGACATGACATGGGTAGGACTCGACAACTACCGCATGCTGTTCTCCTCCCAGCGGTTCCAGACCGATATACGCAATACCCTCTACTTCACCGTTTTCTTCATGGCAATCTGTATCGTCGGTGGATTCTTCCTCAGTTACCTGCTTTACTCGAAATTGAAAGGAGAGTCCCTGCTCAGGACGATCTACCTCTTTCCCCTTTCCCTTTCGTTCGTGGTGACCGGCGTTCTTTGGCGTTGGATCTTCAGCCCCGAGGTCGGGATCAATGCGCTGTTCAGGATGATGGGATTCAAGGCGACCTTCGGATGGTTCACCAGCACCCATAGCGTGGCGGGTTTCAATGTCGCGCTCATCGCACTGATCATCGCGGCTTCTTGGCAATACATGGGATATACCATGGCCATGTTCCTTGCAGGATTGCGCGGCATACCCGACCAGCTGATCGAATCAGCACAAATGGACGGGGCAGGGGAAGCCGCCATCATCTGGTACATCATCCTCCCTATCATCAAACCCATCACCTTCTCCGCGATGATCGTGCTCGGGCACATTTCCTTGAAGATTTTCGACCTCGCGTACGCGATGACCGGTAAAGGGCCTGCGTTTGTCACCGATTTTCCAGGATTGTTCATGTTCGAGACGACTTTTCGGGGCAACCATTATGCCGAGGGTGCTGCCATCTCCATCATCATGCTCTTCTTGGTCGCACTGGTGATCGTTCCCTATCTCTACTCCACGTTGAAGGGGGATGCCCAATGACCATGAACCGTTCGAGCAAGGCGATTAAGTATGCCTTGGCTATCATAGGCGTGCTGCTATTCCTCTTTCCTCTCTATATCATCTTCAATAACAGTCTTAAACCGTTCAGCGACGTCCGTATCAGTGAGATGTGGATCCCTGCACGGAATGTCTCTCTCGAAGGATATGGTGAAGCTATCGTAAAGCTTGCACAGAATATCCAGAACAGCTTCATCCTCGTCATTCCCGTGAGTCTCCTCTCGGTGCTCTTCGGCTCGGTGATCGGTTTCATCTTTGCCAAGGTGAAATTCCGCTTTTCCAACGTCCTTTTCGCTCTGGTGATCTTCGGAATGTTCATTCCATACCAAAGCATCCTCATCCCATTGGTGCGGAGCATGAACAAAATCGGACTCTACGGGAAATTGTCTGGTTTGATCGTGACCCATATCATCTACGGTCTTCCCATCTCATCGCTTATGTTCCGCAACTACTATGCGAAGATCCCTGACGAGCTGGTTGAGGCCGGCATGATCGACGGATTGCGTCTTTGGGGAGTATTTACCCAAGTTGTGGTGCCCATCTCACTTCCTACAATGGTAGTCGTATTGATCTGGCAATTCACCAGCGTCTGGAACGACTTCCTGTTCGCAGTTGTCCTCACCCAAAGACCTTCAATCCAGCCGATCACTGTTGCATTGCAGAATCTCGCGGGTACGCAGGTCATTGAGTGGAATGTACAGATGGCCGGTGCACTCATCGCGGCCATTCCTACCTTGCTCGTCTATATTTTCCTCGGCAAGTATTTCATACAGGGACTCTTATCTGGATCAGTGAAAGGGTAGGTCGCAATGGATTCACATATATTCCTTGGTATCGACATTGGTGGTACCAAGACCTCCATCAGCATTGGTGATGATTCGGGAAGACTCTTGGGAAAACGCAAGTTTTCCACGCGATCGGGGGTGGATTCGGTAGTCTCAGACTGTCACCGTGAGATATCACTGCTTCTTCAGGAAGTCAATCTCGCATGCTTTGATGCGATCGGCATCTCCTGCGGCGGACCTCTTGACAGCAAGCTGGGAATCATCCAATCCCCGCCGAACCTCCCCGGCTGGGATGACATCCCGATTGTCAAGATATTCGAGGAATGCTACCACGTTCCGGTGTATCTTGAGAATGATGCGAACGCATGCGCGCTTGCCGAGTGGTATTGGGGCAATGGAAGGGGAAGCGATTCAATCATCTTCCTCACCTTTGGTACCGGCTTGGGAGCCGGTCTCATACTCGATGGCAAGTTGTATCGTGGAACTAGCGGGCTCGCCGGCGAAATCGGTCATTGGCGGATGGCGGATGATGGTCCCTACTGTTACTACAAGAGAGGTTCGTGGGAGAGTTTTTGCAGCGGTTCGGGCATTGCAGGATTATATGAACAGGTCACAGGCAAACGGTTGAGCGCCAAGGATGTGTGTGAAGCAGCGAAGTCCGGGGAGGTACATGCCGTGCAAGTCATCGATGAGAGCGCACGCATGCTCGGTGTAGGTCTTGCGCTCCTAGTCGACCTGCTCAATCCTCAGACGATCATCATCGGCAGTATTTATACGCGGGATGAAGAGCTGTTCAAGCCCCTGATGGACCGAGTGATGCTCGAGGAGACGTTGTCCATTGCCTACCGTGATTGCACAGTGCTTCCGTCATTGCTTGGAGAGCAGCTGGGAGACATGGCCGCGCTTGGAATCGCGATGGAACGGTATGCATGAAGGAGAGAATAGCCATGAATACATTGCATGAAGACATACGATTCTCACTTGCAGATCTGTTGAATCGGTATCCTGCACTCGTGTGTATCGAATCAACCCTGCAGGACGCCTATCGATTACTACTGGACGCAGCCTATTCCCGGCACAAGTTCTTGGTCGCAGGAAACGGTGGAAGCGCTTCTGATGCTGAGCATATCGTTGGTGAGTTGATGAAATCGTTCGTGCGTAGCCGGCCGATCGACAAGACAGTGCAAGAGAATCTAGTCATGTTCGACCCTGACCTTGGAAGCGTGATCGCCTCCCGGTTGCAAGGGGCTCTTCCAGCGATCTGCCTCTCCAGTCATCAGGCACTCAACACGGCATTTGCAAATGATGTAGATCCCTCGTTGGCTTATGCACAGCAAGTATATGGATACGGGGAGGCCGGTGATCTTTTTTGGGGTATCTCCACCTCTGGGAATGCAAAAAATGTCCTGCAAGCCGCGTTGGTGGCGAAGGCCATGGGGATGCGGGTATTTGGCATGACCGGTGAGCATGGAGGTGCATTGAAAGCGCTCTGCGATGTATGCCTCCAGGTACCCGAGCGAGAGACCTATAAAATTCAGGAATTGCACCTTCCCATCTACCATTGGCTCTGTATCGCTCTTGAACAATCGTTCTGGTAGGAGGATCGCCATGCAATTGCTTCCCGGCTTATATCAAGTGGGCTCAAGTCTCTCTGGTCTCACCTCCGATCAAGTGGCTGGTCCCTTCGACGACTGCAATGTCTATGCGCTGGACCTCGTGTCGGAGATCGTCCTGATCGATTGCGGGAATGGGGATTCATGGCCTGAGATTGAACGGAACATGCGCATGTGGAGTCTCGATTCGTCAAGGATATCTACAGTTTTGCTCACTCATCCGCACTATGACCATGCCAATGCAGCTCATCTGTTGAAGGCACGTAATGTACAGATAATTGCACACTCCTATACCGCTGATGCACTGCGCACAGGGGATGAGCGGTGTTGCGGCTTCCTCTATCATCGGTCGTTTGTTCCGGTGGAAGCGGATTGTATGGTAGAAGATGGTGACACGCTTACCTTTGGTACCATAACGGTACAATGTCTTCACCTTCCGGGGCATACCCTCGGATGCACCGCGTTTTTGGTATCTTGGAACGATAATCGGGTACTTTTCAGTGGAGATGTGATTGGAACGTTGGGCTATGGACACTTCGGGTGGAGCGGTTCGATTGATTTCGACCGGAAGGCATATCTTCAGTCACTACGCAGGCTCGCGAAGCTCGATTTCGATGTCATGTTGCCCGGTCATGGTCTTTGTTCATTTAAGAATCCACGTGCTCGTGTCGAAACCAGCCTCAACGAGGCACTGATGCAATGGAGGTATTGAGGTGCTGACTTCAAAGGAACGGGTAAAGCTTGCGCTGCAGAAAAGACCGGTGGACCGTATCCCGGTAAGCCTCTGGATGCATCCGCAGACTTCGCAGGCTCTTATGGAACACTTTGGTGTCGATAAGGATGCACTCGATGATATCTTGCTGCAGGATGTGCGCCAGATTTGGGTGAACAACAACTTTGCCATGGAAGGAATCGTTCATGAGCATGATGGAGAGGGGCATATCGACGAGTGGGGAGTACACTGGGAGAGGCAGCATGGATTCAACCAGATCAAGGAATCTCCATTCTCTTTGAGTAGTGCCCGAGAGATCGATGGAAGTGCATTCCCTTACGACAAGCTGGAACACCTGATGCAACCGATGGCTACTCTTGCTTCAAAGAGTTCACGATACTTCCTTGGCTGTGACGTTTCTCCCTGTGGGTTCGAACTCTTCTCACGCATGCGCGGGATGGAGGAGGCCCTTCTCGATCTTGCGCTTGATTCCGAAGGTGCAGCCAGTGCAATAGGCGAGTGCTTGGAATTCTCCATTTTCCTGGCCAAAGAAGCGGTGAAACGGTTCGAGTTGGATTGGCTATGGACCGGCGATGATGTGGCGGGACAACAAGGGATGCTCATGAGTCCAGAAATGTGGCGACGTTTGATCAAGCCCGGGCTTGCGAAGCTCTTCGCTGTTGGGAAGGAACGAGGATTGCCTGTCGCTTATCATTGTTGTGGAGCATTGCGACCGATCATCGGCGATTTGATCGATATCGGGCTCGACGTGTTGCATCCGATCCAACCGAACTGTCCGGGGATGGATCCGGCATCGTTGAAACAGGAGTTCGGCAAGGATCTCGCGTTCATCGGAGGTCTCGATACTCAAAACCTGATCCCAAATGCCAGTGCACATGAAGTAAGGGAAGAGACCAAGCGCTTGATCGATATCATGACAAGTGACGGGGGAGGTTACATACTAGCTGCCTCACATACCGTCCCCCCAGAAACTCCGCTTGAGAACATCCTGGCGATCTATGATGCAATAGGGTGAGAAACGATTATTCCAAGTTGTGCACATGATCACAAGATGACGACGAATCTGGAAGATTCGATCAACAAATGAATTGGCTTTATTCGTAACTTCTGATGTTTCTTCTTTCGTAGTAGTCCTTCAGAACGATTTCGATGCTCCCGATATGATCAGACATGCTCTGAACAGCTTCTCTGTGCTCATGCTTGATCAGATGTTCGAAAATTTGTTCATGGTAATGCATGGAATCGGGGAGCAGTGCAGGAATTTCGCTGAACGCTTCCATCATGAATTGTTCAAGCAAAGCCTGGATATCCTTGAGCATACGAAGCAGATAACGGTTGTGGGAGGCGTTTGCAAGGTGAAAGTGGAAGGCCATGTCACTCTTCAGATAAGCTGTCCGGTCCTGTCTCTTCAAGGCTCTCTCCATGGTCGCGATGTCTTTTTTCAATTTCTCGATATCTTCCTTGGTGATCCGATTCACACTTGCCTTCACGATTGTTATTTCAAGACACCGTCGTGCTTCGATCAGTTCCAGTGTTGCCTTTGCATCAGATAGCAGGGGGGCTTCAACCTTCATGTCCCACAGTGACGGATCTCCTGCGATGATGTGTGTCCCGACACCAGGTTTTTCTACAATTACACCCATCTGTGACAATCTCTGCATCGCCTCTCGCAAGGGTAACCTACTGACACCTAACTGCGTGGCAAAATCATTTTGGTTAGGTAACTTACTCCCTTCCTGTAATTCTCCGGAGATAAGCATTCGTTTGATCTCATCGATTACATAGTCCGAGAGCTTTTTCTTCGCGGATGAAATTTTAGCCATGGTACTCTTTTCTCTCCTATTTTCTCCATTAATCATACAAATAGACAAACTGTACGTCAATGAAAATAATGACCAAGTTGTTTTGACTTTCACATGAACCAAGCAATTTGGACTGACTCATCATAAAAGTCTGTAAACGAGTAAGATGGAAATATTGATCATGCGAGAAGCATGTATAACTGCAAGTATTATCATAATAAAGAATAAGATTGTTAATATTAGCCTGATGAATCATTGAATATGCACTTTGGTTGTTCGATGGAAAACCAATGCTCACGTATATTCAGTGCCCTTTTCGATACTGCACAAAAATTTAGCGGCAAAGCATGAAATAGTTGAAAATATGATGTCTAAATAACTATTAAATAAGGAATAATAGAAATCTATCCTTATTTTAAATTCATTTGAAAATTCATGTAAATTGTTTTTGACGGTTCATATATCACATGATATGATGATAATACAAATGGAGTCATGACACTCAAAGGAGGCTTTTGTAATGAACCTATACACACTCTTGCAAGCGAAGAAGGAGGCTGGAACACCCGTTAGAGTCGGTTTGATCGGAACCGGGAAATTTTCTACGATGTATCTCGCCCAAGTTCGGAAAGTTCCCGGTATCCACCTGGTCGGGGTTGCCGATCTTTCAAGGGAGCGAGCCCTTCAAGCGTTCGCCCGTACTTCATGGCCTGCAGAGTCGATTGCAGCCAAGACACTTGAGGAGGCTGCAAAGTACGGCACGACCTGTATCCTTCAAGACTCCATGGAACTCATCAAATCTCCTGTAGTGGATATTCTCATTGAAGCGACAGGAAATCCGGAAATAGGTATCTATCATGCGATGAATTGTTTTGCAAACAAGAAACATATCATCATGGTTAACGTCGAAGCTGATGTGGTTGCCGGGCCACTGCTGGCTGCAAAGGCTAAGGAAGCAGGCGTAGTCTACTCGCTCGCCTATGGCGACCAGCCTGCTGAGATCTGTGAGATGGTGGATTGGGCTCGTGCCTCGGGATTTGAAGTTGTGGCTGCCGGTAAAGGGACCAAATATCTGCCGGCGTATCACAAGTCGACACCCGATACGATTTGGAACTACTACGGACTTACAAAAGAGCAAGCTGAGAAGGGTGGCATGAATCCCAAGATGTTCAACTCCTTTCTCGACGGAACGAAGTCTGCGATCGAAATGGCTGCAGTTTCAAATGCCACAGGTCTACAGTGCGATCCCGATGGCCTGAAGTTTCCTCCTTGTGGAGCGGATGATCTACCAAAGATTCTTAAGCCAAAAAGTGAGGGAGGTCAGCTCCACCACTCAGGACAAGTCGAAGTCATCTCCAGTGTAGAACGTGATGGACGTCCTGTATATCGTGATCTCCGTTGGGGTGTCTATGTTGTGATCAAAGGGGATTCTCAGTACATGATGAATTGTTACAAAGAGTATGGCATGCTGACCGACGATTCCGGACAATATATTTGCCTCTACCGCCCATATCACATGATTGGTCTTGAATTGGGAATTTCAGTTGCATCAATCGGTGTTCGTAATGAACCGACCGGTTGTCCAAAGGCGTTCCACTCTGATGTGGTGGCGACAGCAAAACGTGATCTTGCCGCAGGAGAGACTCTTGATGGTGAAGGCGGGTACACGGTCTACGGAAAACTGATGCGGGCAAGCAACAGCTTGCGGCTTGGAGGAGTCCCGTTAGGGTTGTGTAGCAACGTGAAACTGATCAAGCCAGTGAAAGAGGGTGCTCCGGTGTGTTGGAGTGACATAGAATACGACAGTACGAATTATGCGATCAAAGTGCGCAAGGAAATGGAAGCACTGTACGCATATACCGTATGAGAGGAGAGAGTATGAACTATTTGCAACGTGTCCATGCCGAGACGAAGACGAGGTATTGGGTGAATAACCCGACAATCGCCGAATGTGACGATGCCGTCGCACAGGGTGCGTATGCGTGTACCACCAACCCTGCATATTGTTCCAAATTGTTCCAGACTGATCCTGAATATATAGGAAAGGTCATCACAACAGTGCTCAAGAAGGAACGAAATGTGAGCATGGCTGCTGAAAAGGTGTACCACCTGATTGCGAAGGATCTTATGGATCGGTTTCTCCCCGTAAACGCGAATTCCGGTGGTAAAGCGGGTTTTGTAACTATTCAAGAGGATCCCAGGCGAGAGGAGGATCATGCATATATCCTTGAAGCCTCGCTTCGGGCCAAGGCACTTGGGCCCAACTACATGGCTAAGATTCCTGTGACCGAACAAGGATTGAAAGTGATTGCCGAGATGGTAAAGCATGACATCCCTATCTGTGCAACAGAGGTGTTTTCCCTTTCCCAAGCAGTTGTTGTTTATGAGCTGTATCAAGAGAGTGTGAAGAAATATGGTAAAAAACCACCTATCTACATCACCCACATCACTGGGATCATGGATCAATACTTCAAGGAATTGGTGGCCAAGGAATCGGTAAAGATCTCAAAGGAAGCTCTTGAGCTGGCCGGTACGGTGATAGGTCTACGTGAATATCGTATGTTCCGCGAGAGAGGATATGATACGACAATGCTCGGCGGAGGTGCACGAGGACTGCATCACTTCACCAATTTCGTGGGCGGGGATATGCACGTGACGATCAACTGGAGCACCGCGCTCGAGTTGAATGCCTCGCTATCCGCTGCGGTGCCGATGATCGATCGTCAGATTCCCGATTCGATCGTCGACGAGTTGCTCGAGAAATTGCCTAACTTCAAGCGGGCTTATGAGCTTGACGGCATGGAGGTTGAAGAGTTTGCCGACTATGGTCCGGTCATGCTCTTCAGGACCCAATTCATGAACGGTTATTCACGGTTGATCGATGGTATCCATCTCGCAAAATAATTGGAGGAAAGGTTATGAGAACTAGTGGTGTAAGGAATGTATTGCTCGTATTATTGATTGCCATTGTCATGGTATTTGCTGTATCGTGCAGCAAGAAAGCGGAACCTCAGGCAGCTGCCGGAACTGCAACACAGGCAAAGTCAGTGGAAAAGATCGTGCTGAAGTTCGGAGGGGTGAACAACTCTACTCACCCTGCAATAAGGGCGATGAACGAAGTGTTCAAGCCGCGTGTAGAAGAGCTTACCGGAGGCAGGGTCGAAGTTCAGGTTTTCGACAACGCACAGCTCGGTGGTGAGCGTGACATGATGGAACAACTCCAGGCAGGCGTTCTCCATATGGCATACATCAGCCCGATCTTTGCAACGGTTGACCCGGCAATCAACGTAATGGACTTGCCGTTCCTTTTCGCTGATGCCGCTCACGTTGACAAGGTCATTGATGGCGGAATCGGCATGGATCTTCTGAAGGACCTCCCCGCGAAGGGCTTGGTTCCTCTTGCCTATTATGAGAACGGATTCCGTGTAGTAACCAACTCTCGAAAACCGATCGTTTCCCTCGCAGATCTGAAGGGCATGAAGATCAGAACTCCCGAAGCTCCCATTTCCGTGGCAATTTTCAGTGCACTCGGAGCAAATGTTACTCCGCTCTCATTTGGTGAACTCTACAGTGCCTTGCAACAAAAGGTTGTCGATGGACAGGAAAATGCGTACAACACCGTCGCTTCTTCCCGTTTTTTCGAAGTCCAGAAGTATGTTACCGAGACCAACCATATGTGGGGAGCCTATGTTGTCATGGCTAGCGGCAAGTGGTGGAATACCATCGATAAAGAAGCACAGGAAGCAATCCGTTCGGCAGCACTTGAATCCAGCAAATATCAACGTGAATTGTTCCGTTCTCAAACTGCTGATAGCAAGAAAATGGCTGTTGACGGTGGCATGGAAGTCTCGCTTCCGAACATTGAAGAATTCAGGGCAGCCGTATCCACAGTGTATGATAATTTCTACAAGCAGTACCCTCAATACAAGCAGATTGTCGAACAGATTCAGGCACTCCGCTGATATACTGGGGAATAGGCACAAGTATATCTAAGTAAGGAGGTAAGGGAAGATGAAGGTAGGATTACTATATGAACGGGTGGCGATGGTATTGAAACGGATGCTTGAGGCCTTGGTCATCCTCTCATTTGCCATGATGGTTATCTTGGTTTTCGCGCAAGTGGTAACACGGTATCTTACCGACAATTCCCTTACCTGGAGTGAAGAATTGTCTCGATTCATCATGGTATGGATGGTCTACTTGGCTTCAGTGCTCACCTATAATGCACAGCAGCATATTGTGGTTGATGCACTGATCTCGCAATTGCGAGGACTTGCCAAGACAATTGTCCTCTTGATCAACAAGCTGGCTGTCATGGTTTTCATTGTCTTTGTCATCATAGGTGCTTCACAGTTCCTGCCGACGACAGCGATCCAGAAATCTCCAGCCAATAGTATCGTGATGGCTCACGTCTATATTGTGATTCCCATCAGTCTTTTCTGTATCGGCATCCTGAATCTCCGCGATATCGTAATGTTGGTCTGTTCAATTTTCAAAAAGGAAACACCGGTAGGTGAGGAGGTAACCGCATGACGTTCTTCTTGATTACACTCCTGGCCCTTCTCGCCATCGGAGTTCCCATATTCATTTCACTTGGGCTTGCAGCAACCGTGCTCTGGTTTACCGAGTATCATACCCTTGAGTTTATCATGATGTTTCAAAAGATGTTCACTGGAATGGATGTGTTCACATTGATGGCGATTCCTTTCTTCATGCTTGCTGGCGAGCTCATGAATACAGGAGGACTGAGCAAACGGCTGGTGAATTTCGCGCAGAAATCGATCGGTTGGGTGCACGGTGGCTTAGGATTCGCTACCGTCCTCTCGAGCATGCTCATTGCAGCGATCCTTGGATCGGCATCGGCAAGTGCTGCGATGATCGGTATGATCATGATTCCTGAGATGGTGGACCGTGGGTACAAGGATGATTATTCCGCTGCACTGGTCGCTGCATCAGGCGCGATCGGACCGATCATTCCTCCCAGTATCCCGTTGATCATCTACGGAGTGATCGCTCAGTTATCCATATCCAAACTTTTTGCCAGCGGCTACATCCCGGGAGTCATGATTGGTGCGTTTTTCATGATCTATAACTATAGATTCGCAAAGAAAAACAAGTATCCTGCTGAGAGCAAACCGACTTTCAAGGAATTCCTTATCTCTTTCAAGCAAGCATTGTTAACACTATTTCTTCCTGTGATCATCATGGGAGGTATCCTTGGTGGAATTTTCACACCAACCGAAGCTGGTGTCGTGGCTGTCGTGTATGCCCTGATCATTGGAATGGTGGTGTATCGAGAAATATCTATCAAGGATCTGTTCAAGATTTTCCTGAAGGCAGCGAACAGCAGTGCCATGATCCTCATGGTGATGGCTGTTGCCTCCTTCCTTTCATGGATATTCACAATGCAACGGATTCCATTCCTGATTTCTGAGTTGATTTTTTCAATCACACAGAATCCGTTGGTATTCCTTTTGATAATCAACCTCCTGATGATTGTCGTTGGCATGTTTCTTGATGCAGTTTCTGCGCTGACCGTCATGACTCCCGTGTTGCTTCCTGTCAGCTTGGCACTGGGTATTGATCCGATTCTCTTCGGAGTCATGATGACAGTAAACTTGAGCATCGGTGTCTTGACACCTCCGGTCGGCTTGAATCTCTTTGTAACTTCAAGCATCTCAAAGGTAGGAGTACTTCGTATAAGCAAGGCGATCATACCGTTTGCCCTGCTGATTCTTTTGGTACTCTTGCTGATGATGTTCGTGCCAAGTATTTTCCTGATCTTCGCTTGATCAAGATAATGAATTTCAAACCCCAAGCATAAAATTCGTGCTTGGGGTATCAGGATATATGACAGCCAGGGTATCGTTCTGGTATACAATTCGATGAGTTGTTGTCGCCAACCAACACAATTGCGACATGATAATTTCACATGACGACGTCTGCAGGAGAAGAATCAACGGAAAAAATGTTGGCCACGAACAAGAACTTGATACGAAGTATATAAAGCGGACACGCTTCCTATCGATTCGATGAGTACGCTGTTCTTACGGGAAGACATCACGGAACACTGCGAATTTTCCTACATAGTTGTCAGGAATCCCGTTCCACGCTCGGCTCATATACGGATATCTTTCCCTTTCCTGCCGCTTTCGCCTGATACAGCGCCTTGTCAGTGCACTCGATGAGCATCATCTCATCCATCTCCGGTTCCCATTGTGCGAGGCCGATGCTCAGCGAAGCTTTTCTGGAGGGAGTCGCATCGATCAACGTGACGGCATGTTGGATCCTTCTTGCGATGGTGAGTCCTTGCGAAATGGAACACTCGGGAAGGATCACGGCGAATTCATCCCCGCCGTAGCGGGCGATGCTGTCTATCGATCGGGTTTCCTTTCGAATCACCCCGGAAATATTCACCAACAGACGATCTCCCTCCGTATGACCCAAGGTATCATTGACCATCTTGAACCAATCGACATCCATGAGCATCAGGCAGAAACTCCGGTTTCCTCCCTTTACTGTACGGATCTCATCGCGCAGTTTCCTGAAAAAGTACCTTCTGCTCGGGAGCTTCGTAAGGTAGTCTTCCATCGAAGCCCGTGCCATGAGGATGAATGCGATGAATATGCCGATGGAGATCAGGAGGATGAGAAAGAAGAAGCTCGCACCGATCATCAAGTCCATCGTTCTCGTATGTTCCCGTACGGAATTGGCTGAATAGTCCACGCCTACGATACCCAGGACCGTATCGTCCTGTGGGTCCACGATCGGTGCATATCCGGTGATGTAGCTCCCCCAATTCGTTACATAGATAAGGTCGGTGGATCCGACGGTCCTGTTGAGGAACACGGACCGTTCCACGACTCCCATGACATCAAGATCCCCGAGATCGGAGAAGAGGGGAGTGCCCGGTTCGGTCCCATCAAGCACATAGGCGATCGTATCGGAATCGATCCACTTCTCCGTGTAGATGAAATCGGCTTTCGCATACGTTTGGATATGATGCAGTGTTGCATTCAGTCTCAAGTACTCAGCCAGCTCCTCATCATCCACCTCCTCGATCGCACGCACTTCGTGCAATCTTCGGTAGATTTCCAGCTCCCCTTCGATAAGTGCAGAGACACTTACCGCAAGTCCCTCCGCTCGCATTCGCATCTCATCGATGATCAGCCTGTGATACTGGTTTCTCAACACATATGCGGGGATGACCATGAGGGCCGTGATGACCAAGAGAATCGAGGCCAATACAAGAATGCGCGGATTCACCCTGAAACGATGGAATCGAATCATGATAGTCTTTGATCCTCTCTCGTCATATCCTGTATAGTTTGGATAACCCTATCATCATCCATAGGATTCGTAAAGCGTCCATGAACAGCCCAGTCGCACTTTTCGTGTAACCTCAATGGGATCCATACAGAACGGGTGACCCGGAATCGATGGGTCACCCGCAACATGGTGCTCTGGATCAGCGTTTCCGATGGCCGGTGCTATGGCAAATAGAACAATGACCGATCATCAGCAAGATCGTCGAACCCGCGTACCTCAAATCGGGATGGTCTTTCGCCAATACCGACAATTCCCAGTGGCGTGTACCCGCCACTGAAGTAGTTGGTGTTCGCAAACCGTACTGACGGAACCATTCCTGCCGGATCGAGTAACGTGATCGCGACAATGTACTGGCCGGCTGGGATGTCATAGGTTCTGAAGGTGTGTGCAAGCAGCTGTGTCTCACCAGGCAACCAGGTCCGGGTATCGATATCAGGCCACGTTGCACTCCACACCGGTCTCCGTGTGTGCGTATCCAGCAATGCTACTTGCAACGGCCAATCGTAATAGAGCGGGGTGGTGCCGGTATTGCTGATCTTCACAGAAAGGGAAAGTTCTCCTTGCCATATCTGTGCAGGAATCTCTGCCTCCTCGACGATGAACGTGTAGCCCAGGGCGTTCTGGATCGCCTTGGATTGTTGCAATACCTGAATATCCTGGAAATTCACCCTATCAAGAACAGACAGATGGTTCCAATGCAGGTCCTCGATGATACTGACCAATCGCTCGCCATGGTCTCTCACCAATGCGTAGAAATTGGCGTCCGACCACCCAGGGTATCCAAGGAATAGCGGATCGATCTCTCCTCCGCGGACGGTGGTCTTCCATGCTTCGGCATGCTCGGGTTTCTTCAATTCCTTTGCCATCAATTCGGAATCGTTCGCCCAATAGTCGCTGCCAAAGTGCCCGAATACATCCCAATGGATGCCGAAGGGGTAACCGGGAAAATCCCGGGGATACCGTCGCATCAACAACTTGTCGGGGAATGCCTGGTAAAAAGCCTCGGCAAATTCGCGGGCATAGGGGACCGGATTCGGCTCAACGAATCCCAGATTGCCGAATCCCGGGTCATGATGTTCGGCACAATCCCCGATGATCCCCATCTCCACATAGGCGATCCTGGGGTCGTCGTTCCAAGCTTCTCCCAGTTTCGCGATGAGTTTCAGCATTCTTTCCTTGAATTCCTTGCTATAGAAGTCTCCGACTTCCAAGTCTTCCGGCCAACAGGGAGGATCAGGAGTATAGAGGAGATACACACGGGGAATGATCTTGATATTGTAGGCACTGAGGTCTCCTATCATGTGATCGGTCGCATGTTTGATGCGTTCCACGGTATCACATGCATTACGTTCGAGGAGGTTCCATCCAAAGTATTGTCTCGCCAACGATGCCCAGGGATGACCCAACGCCGGTTCGATGCCTGGGCGCATTCCTTTCAGTGGATTGCGGAATGCATCGGTATAGCGTTGATACGTATAGGATACAGTGTTGGTCCCGGTGATTTCCTTTCCTATCAAAGGGGGAGCGCTGCTTTCGTCTGCGGGAATGACATCCAGCCTGAACGGTACATGGGAAACGGTATTCTTCGCATCGGTACAGGAGAGAAAGATCGTCTGGCTTCCGATTTCTTCAGGCACTCCTTCGATGACGCCTGCCGCGTCAAGGTGCAAACCCTTCGGAAGGTCGGTGGCGGCTGTGATCATGACCGGCGGTTGTGCCGATCCGCGGATGGCAGGGGCATAGCGATACGGTATTCCCTCGCGGGCAGTGGGAAGAGCAAGCTGGGCAGATTTATAAGTATCCTGGTACTCGAAATCTTCCGTGAGGATGACAGATCCTGCATGATCCAGGATTTCGATATCATCGATCACGATGCCTCCGGAACCAACCACGTTCCATCCCAGTTCATAATCGGAATAGTCATGGAGTTCGAATGTGTAACTCGCCACATTGATCTCCCCCACATTCCCCTCGATCATATAGGAGGGAACCCATTGTTCATGGGAACTTCCCTCTTGCGAATAGATGCCAAGCTCAAACCAGGAGGAGGAATTGGCAGGTGGCTTTACGATACGATAGGTGAATCGTACCGTGTATGACTGACCTGGTCGGAACATGAGCAATTGTTTTCGGTTACGGATGAACAGATGATACCGATCATCCACCGGTTCCTGCACGGCATACAGCGAGGTGATTCCGGAAATCACCAGATTAGAATCGTTGGTCAGATTTCCAGGTTGGAAAATTTGGAAGGCAACGCCTTCGCGACCGATCTCCATTTCCGGTGCCAACGGTTCGATGCACTCGACCACCGGAGTTTCCTGCAACGTGCTGCAGGATGACAAGATGACCACTGGCAACATCACGATGATGAGCAAAAGCGCTCGTTTCATAGGTACCTCCTTGAAAGGGCCATCGCACCGATGTCCCTCCTGCGATGGTAGTACCCTTGGTTCCCGCATACAAGTTCAAATTCGGCAATGAGATACATGAACCGGCAAAATCATACTTTGGTATGAGTGCCAAGGACCTGCACAATTCGCAGGGTTCCGCACATCGATGAGAAAACAACAGCTACTGATAACAAATTCAAGTCATGCCTGTGCGGAATCAGGATTGGCAGGAGGCAATGTATCCTCAAGGGCTTCCCGTCCTTTCACTTGATCCCCACGCAGAAGAGCGTGGAGCTCACTGCGACTCGAGATGCCGAGTTTGGCGTAGAGACTCGCCGTGTGGGTCTTGACCGTAGCCAGACTGATGAACAGGGCTTCGGCCATCTGTGATTGTGACCGCCCGCTGAGGATATGTCGCAGGATGTCCGTCTGCCGGTCGCTCAACCCATAGCGCTGTATGAAAGCATGCAAATCCGTTTTCGGGTAGCAGATGATCAATACACCGATCCGATCTTTCCAGCAATCGTTCACGATCGAGTAGTTGGCAATCACTTCGACTGTCTCCTCAATTGCATTCCGGATGAACTGGGCATGGGAGTAGAACGATTTTCCTGAGGAGACCACCGACTCGATCTGTCTCTCAATCTGCTCTGCATCGATGAAGATCTCCTTCATGGGTATCCCAGATTGCGGAATCTCTGTTGCCTTGATCAGGGCTTTTGCAGATCCATTGATGTCCGTGATGGTCCAGGAACGATCGACCATGAAGACCGGTTGATCCATGTGGATCATCAACGAACTCTCGATTGAAGCGGGGGAGAACCGCAGCAATCCGTAGCGAAGTATCGCATACGATACCGCAGCCATCCAAAGCAGGGGAACACAGAAAGAGAGCGGCGGATATCCTCGCGATCCGGCCATGAAATCCAACAGGATGCCGATCGCAGAACCGCAGACGGTGCTGATGCTGATGATACGCCCTTGTATGCGTTCCCGATGCAATGTCGACTTCCTTCCCCACAGCGCTGCGAGGATCGGTATGGACAACGACTCCAAACCGGCAAATAGTTGGTGGGAAACGAACCAGAACCCGCTAGGATACTCTTTGGCAAGAAGCCCGAATCCGATGTTTGCCACTTGATAGATGGTGATCCTGGTCGAGATCAGGATGAAACAGATTTGCAGCCCCAGGGACTTCCACCCATCGGTGAGGAAAAGGATGAACATGATGCCTGCAAGGATGAACAGTTCTGATCCGGCAAAATACAACCGCTCGAAGATTGCAACTGTCGCACGGTCACGGAATACCTGCTGACCAAAGCTACCGAGAGCCCACAGTGCCAGCATCGTGCACAGCAGGACGAACGACCGCTGTACCTGGCTCTTTTTTCCGAAGGCCAATACAAGGATGCCGAGATAGAGGTAGGTCACGCAGGCGAGGCTTGAGATGATACTGTAGGTCAGCATGTACACCAGTGTAGCACTGTTTTCGACACTGGTAAAATTTTAAATGACATAACCAATTATTGGGATAACTTCATGATATGGTCAAAAGCTCCATGCCATTCCTCAGAGTATTGGTTTCGCAGTGTCCTCACCTGGATATCCATAAGCTGTGAATCGGCAGGGCGGGCAAGAATCCCAGGATCCCTGCAGGATCTTTGAGTTGATGATCCACGGTCGGAACCGACTCCGATTCTCATCCTTTGACCTCGTCCCAGACTCCATCTGCGCGGTGACCTGGTCCGGTAGATACCTCACCTACACGGTTGGAGCGGATTGGTTGAGGAATGCCGTTCGCGGGATGGTGAGGAATGTTTTTTACGAGCATGAAACTGCGATCATGATGAAGATCACGTGTTCCTCCCTGTGTGGTATTGAAAACGATATCACGTACCTCTGTCATCTCTTGAAATATAATACAATGATTACAAATATTTTTATATAAAATATTTATTGACATTGTTATTACTTTGTAATCTACTATACATGTATTCTGTAGGACAGAATATGACACAAGAGATCCCCGACAGATAAGACTCGACCATGATGAAGTGAGAGGTTCCTTGTGCCAGTACGCCCGTGAAGGGGAAGGGAGGTTTCGCTAATGGGTAAACAGGAAGTCGTAACAGGTATTCCGGCGATGAAACCGCAAGGTGGTCTGGAACCCTATGAACCGCCAGCCGTGTCGGAGCTGGGGACGGTGGAGGATCTGACATGGACCTCCTCGTTCGATTTGTCGACGGGGGTATAGATATGAAAGCATGGAAACATGGAGTACGTCTGGCGGTGATGCTTGCCGTGTGCGTGCTCTTGGTCGCCTGTCCCGAACCGGGAAGCGACCTGGACGGCCTGGGAAATGAATTCGAGGTGGTCTTGGGCCTCCCGCAGGACTCGGGTGCGACAGATAGGGCTGCGTTTACGATAAATAACGATCCAGACGTAACTCATGTGTACGCCAAGGTCTTCAATTCGACGAGGGAGCATCTGCCCAGTATCCATGAGTCAGGTGTGACCGAACTGATCAAAGATGAAGCGGCAGGAAAATGGTCTGTGACGGTTCGATTGGCATCTCCTACGAGCGGAACGATCACGTTCTTCGTGTGGGGGGAGAACTTTTCGGGCGAACACTTGTACTCGGGAGACGGCAACCTTACGGTGGGTACAAATAACAATTCCATAACCGTGACGACAGGGGCAGGCTACTCACTGAGGGACATGGGTCCGGGTGGGGGCTATATCTTCTATGACAAGGGCAGCTATGGTAAAGACGGATGGCGGTATCTGGAGGCAGCCCGTGCTGGCTGGAGCGGGAGTACCTCGGATCCCGGCTATATTTTCGGACATTATATGCCTGATGGATCCACCAATACCACTATGGGGACAACTACCGGGGTTGGGACTGGAGAAGAGAATACTCTAGCCTTGGTGTCATCGATGCAAAACGCCGCCTATAATTATACGTACGGAGGTGGGACGACGGCAAACTATGCAGCGAAGATCTGCTATGATCACGTAACGGGGGGGTATGACGACTGGTTCCTGCCATCGAAGGATGAGTTGACCCTGATGTACCAAAACTTAGTGGCAACTTACGGACTTGGAAGATTTTCCGTTCTCGAAGCCTATTGGAGCTCCTCGGAAGACTACACCGATCCAGCTCAAGCCATACGATATGCTTGGGCTCTATACATTAAGGATGATGGAACAGCTGTGTATTATCCCGGGACCTATCGACAAAATTCTCTCAAGGTCAGGCCTGTACGGGATTTCTGATGAGCTGTGTGACAATTCATTCATGTAACCATTGAACGATGTGCAGGGGGTGAGAAACCCCCTGCAGTGAAACATGTTGTTCCGAATCGGAAAGGAACTCATGGGAGATGATGTGAGTCTGGCAAAGGGAGGTACGCAGTCACGAACATTGCGTTCGTTATTGCCCAAGGCAAAGCTGATTTCGGGTTTGCCTGATCGCATTGAGAGGTTGGTGTATGACTGAAAAGCCGGTGGAACACAGACCAAGACCAACTGGATACTTGGCTATCGCGGCAATATGGCTGCAATTGGCAGTGACGGATGTCGGGTTGCGTTTGTTTCCTGAACGCTATGGGAAACGCTTGGCACAAAGCCCCGCAGACGGAGACGTTGAGCCGTCTCATGCGGATATACCCTTGGAGATTGGGCGGATCATGTCGGATGTGCGTCGTGCCTCCGGTCATCCGCTTTGGTTCAACATGAGTTGCCTGAGGCGTTCGCTAGTACTACAAAAGCTCTTGGAAAAGCGTGGAATACACGTATCCATCACGTTCGGCGTAAAGAAAGGACAAGTTCAAAACATCCGCACTTCGCACTCTTTCATGGCTCATGCCTGGCTCACGGTGGTCTCTCCGGTGCAGTACTTAGGTTTGCAGCTTGATCTTTCTTCCATCCAGGAAAATTACTCCAGGTTGGGTTGCCATGGATGATCACCGCATGATGCAGAATCAGAAGATGTTCTCATTGCTTGCGACGGCCACAGCCCGATTCAGGAATCTTCCGATCGACAGTGGAATATCTGAACCCCATCATGCGGGCGAGCTTGATGAGAAATACTTATACCTACAAGCTTCATACCATAAAGTCATCCAAGACTTGCAGAGCCAGCTCGGCACTCCCCTGTTCTCCTCATTGTCCGATACTGTGCGCAAGGCAATCGCTCAAAGGAACCTGCTGGAACAATCTGCAAAGCTCATGCTGGCCGACCATTGGCAACGGGTATCCCGATCGTTGTCAGACAACGGGATCCAATCGTTGGTCATGAAAGGGCCCGCCTCTTCGCTGCAATTCTACGGCGATGCATCGGTACGTGGATACACCGATTTGGATATCCTGGTCCATGCGATCGACTTGGCTGCCGTCATTCCGATCATCGAACAGTCGGGATACCACCTGAAAGGTGATGCGTTCACCCAAGCTCCGAAACGATATATCCAGAAGACCCATCATTTGGTATGTACCCGGCCTGACAGTCCGTTTCGCATCGAAATCCACAACGAATTGTTCGACGGGAATGAAGATCCGAATTATGCCACGAAGGCATTGTTCGAAAGAAAAACCGTGCTGCAATGGAACGACACGGCATTGCCGACCTTACGCGCAACGGACCATGCGCTGTTCGTGATCAGCCACGGAACGCATCACGGATGGAGACTGTTGCATTGGCTGGTCGATGTTGCGGCAATTCTGCGCATGGAAGATCCTGATTTCCATCAGGAGTTATCGGAAGAGCTATATACGAGCAAGTTGAACCGACAATTTATTTTGGCCTGCACGCTCTGCCAGGGTGTATTTTCCGTACCCATGCCGTCCGAATACGAACATCTTCTCAGCAGCTGTCGCAAGCCTTCATCCTACCACATTTCCTACTCGAAAAAACATCTGATGAACGGCATCTCCTTCAAGGATACCTGGATGTCAATCATTGCATTCACCTATCGGTACCAGATGCCGTTGGCCCGCTCCTTTCGGGAGAAGCTTGGTCTTGCACTGAAGTTATGGAAAGTGGCTCCGACCGATGCTCAGGCGCTCAGGTTGCCTGAATGGCTGATGCCGATCCATATCATCTTGCGTCCATTCTTCGTCATCAAAAGAAGGGTTTCGCGATACATCGCAGCGAGGAGGAGTGCATGAGACACTCCTGCCAGCTTTTAGCCGTCCTGTGTTCCGTCCTCGCACTGAGCGGTTGTCCCCAAAGTATCGACCCCCCTGCGGTCGTTCCTCCGGCACATACTTCAGGAGCGATGTTGCTGAGCCATGGCAACTACCTCTACTTCATCGGTGGTATGCTTGAAGACGGGTCAGTATCCTCCAAAACTTATGTGGCTTCGATCGACCAGGCATCCCGAGGTGACCTGCAGTGGACCGAGACGACAGCGATGCCTTCCGGTCGAGCCCATGGAGCGGCTGTGGCTGTCGGTGACATGCTCTATGTCATCGGGGGGAGCGACGGCACGAATCCCATGCCGACCATCTATTATGCGGCGATATCTTCGACAGACGGCACGCTGGGGTTCGGTACGACCTCGCGCTTTTGGGAAACCAATCCGGATCCGCTGCCGTTTGGGCTGTCTCACATGTCGCATATCTTGCATGATGGACGTGTGTTCCTCATCGGGGGCATGAAAGGAAACGGAGCTTCCGATGCAATCATCCATGCCAGGATATGGCAGAAGGGAATGATCGGGATGTGGTACGAGGGGAACTTAAAATTGCCCTCTTCACGCGTCAGGACAGGAAGTGCCCTTTGGTTCGAAGATGATGACATTCCATACCTCATTGTCGCCGGAGGCATCGATGCGAGTGGCTCGGTGCTCGATGAGGCTGTCGGATTCCCGATCGGCATGTATGGAAAATTGGGAGCCGCAACGCAGATGGCAAAGATTCCGAAGGCGCTTGATTCCCCGATACTCGTGCCATACGTCTCCGGTCTCCTGATCGGTGGCGGTTTCGACCGCGATGCACACGCCAGCAATACAGCTTACCGATGCGACTCGTTGGGTGATAGCTGGACAGTGATTGACGATGAAATTCCTGCACAAGGACCGTCTTTCGGGAGGGGAGACCGGAACCTCTGGTATCTGTCGCAGGAACAGGGAGAACCTGAAGGCATCGCTTCCTTTGAGCCGGAAGGCTATTGTCCGGCAGTGCCGGTCATCGGTCCCGGCTCGGGAACCGTACAGAATAATACGACTGTCACGTACAAGAGCGAAGCAGGAACGAAGATCATGTTCAGCAAGGAGACAGGGATCTGGAGCGACATTACATCCTTGGAAAAGATTACGGAAGACCAGACGATCTCATTCAAGGCGTCATCGTTGGTGGACACCGTCGATTCGCCGGTGATCGTGCGCGACTATCGTGTGCAGCCATTGGGTTTTTTAGTACATATCTCGGGGAATATGGGACTGATGGATCCCGACGATGATTTGCGAATCATCCATATGACCGATGATATCAATCACGCGGATGCCACCGGCCGCAACAGCATACGCGTGAAGTTCCAATTGTACCAACCTACGGACATCGTCATATCCTGGAAGGACGCATCTTCTGCAGAACCCGGCCTGTTCACGGCATCCGTCACGCTCTCCCTTTTCGAAGAGGACCTGCTGGCTGCGGCCATTCACCATACGGGAGACCCGATCCTCGAACTGTCGGGGATGGGGGCACAACCGGTCGAAGCGACGCTTCCGAGGGGAACCTACTACTTTGCGTTCGAGGATGCAGATGATGAAACCGGAAGGTCGTTCGGACTGTCAATCTGTGCAAAGGAGTGAACGAGATGACTCGTATCGGCCATTACCAGGCGTTCGGGTTGGATATCCTATCGGACATACCGCTCCAACTTCCTCCATTCCCCACAACTTCCTTGCATGATGCGGTCCATGAGCGCGTTTGGATAACGCATGGTTCGGTCTGCAAGGATTTCAAGCTGGAGCACTGGGCAGGTCTCATCGAATACGGCTTCTCTGGCGATCATGAAAAAACCTTGCTGCACCTCCCTGGGTTCGTCGATATTTCCATCGATCGGGACAACCGCGTCGTCGTCGAACCTGCCCACGGCTCTGAAGAGATGGTCATCGCGCAAGTCATCACTTCACTGGTTCTGATTCTCATCCTAAAACGGAAACAGCTTGTCACGGTCCACGGAAGTGCCGTTTCGTCGGAAGCGCATGCAATCGTCCTGATGGGCGACCGGGGCAGCGGGAAATCCACTACCGCAGCAGCGTTGGCCGGACAGGGATATCATATGATGTGCGACGATATCGTACCGATAGGTCTCGATCGGAACGGAACAACCGAGGCAATCGTGTTTCCCGGTATCCCCCGTCCCAAATTGCTTCATGAAACGTACCAAGAATTTTTCGCGGGCTCATGGGATATGAACCATCTGTTCGATGGCATCGACAAGTACCAGGTCCCAATCGAAACACACATCGGTTCGTTTCCCCTGCGTCTTGTTTGCATTCTCCGCGAAGATCCCCGTTGTGATGAACTGAAATATAGGCGGTTGCAAGGCTCTGAGAAAATTGCACGTATCATGCAGCATGTGTCTGTGTTGGACGGCATTGAATCAAGACAAGACGCGTTCATGCATGCCTTGGCGATTTTCCAAGATATCGCAGTTCATGAGATAGTACGACCGAAAGGGATCTCTACGGTTTCCCAGGTGGTGAGTCTGATCGAAACACTTTTTCAGCATGCTTGATGTGCTCGTCTCGAGAAATCTCAAAGCTCAATAGCTTCCCATCGTTATGATGGGGATTTCCCCTCCCATGGCTGATGATGAAGCGGATGGCAGCACTATTCGCAGTCCGTCCGATGATCTGATCAGCGGCCTTCTGCGGAAGGTTGTTTTCCGGTTCGTCAAGAATCAACACATCGGGATTGCGAAGCATTGCCCTGGCAATCGAAAGCCTCTGGCGTTCACCGCCCGACAGCATCATGCCGCGTTCTCCGACAAGCGTATCGAGTCCTTCTGGCAGGCTCTTGATCTTTGTATCCATTCCGACCAGTTCGCACACCTGCATGATTGAATCATCATCCGGAACATCTTCCAATCCGTAGGTCAGATTCTCACGAACGGTAGCCGAGAATAGCCATGGGTCCTGCATGGAGACTCCGATCGATCGCCGCAAGGAGAGGATGTCGAGGTGTTCCAATGAAACTCCGTTGACCAGGATGCACCCTTCTGTCGGCTTGTAGAAGCCCATCAACAATAGCGTGATGGTGGTCTTCCCGCACCCTGAAGGGCCTCGCAGCCACAGAGTGTCTCCTGTCGTGCAGCCAAATGATACGTCATCGATGACGGGCTTGTCCTGCTCATACCCGTAGGAAACATGCTCGAACTGTATATCGTGGATGGCATCGATCCTTTGCGTTCCCGAGTATGCCGGAGCTTCGCCGTCCTGGATGATCGTAGTGATCCGCCGAAGCGATTCGGAACCTTCGATCATGTTAGGGATCGAGCCTATCGCACTTCTGGCGTGGCTTGAGAGCAATCCGATGGCAACATAGAAGGAAACCAAGGATCCGATGGTGGCAGTTCCCTTGGCGACGGCCATCCCCCCCGCCAGAAGCACCAAGGCACCTCCGATGAGAATGATCTGGTGTTGTGCAAGAGTCTGCAAGACGGCGAAGAGCGATGCGCGTACCGTACTGTCCCTGAGCCGATCGACTTTCTGCTCCGATTCATGCAGCTCGAAGGTCTCGGCCGAGGATACATGGATGAGATCATCATGTTTCACCAGGAATTGGACATGCTTGCTGAACAGGCTGAAATCCTTGTGGAACGTACGCACGGCTTCACGATACCGTCTGCTTGTCCATGTATTGACCACATACAGTACCGGAGCCAGGAGGAACGTGAACGCGAAGAGCATCATGTCGATGGAAGCTGCGACCAACGCCAACAAGCAGACGATGATGAGTGACGGGAGGAACTGATTGAGCAGGGATGTATAAAATCCGTCGATACGCAAGGAATCCTGTACCACATGCGCGTGCAACAAGTCCCGGTCCTTGTCCCCAAGCTCGCGACGGCTTTGTTGGATGATTGAAGCGGTTGCCCGGATACGCAAGACGGCAACCTGACGTTTCACAACCCGTATCGAGACATGCTTGTGCAGGACTGAAAGCAATGCATGGCTGACAAAGAGGGCAATCATGAAAAGGACCGTGGAAACTACCGACCGCGTGTTTCCGTTCGGCAAATGTTCGTCAAACAATGATTGTACTGACAATGCCACCGGATACAATGGAACCGATTGTCCGATTGCCAAGGCCACCGAAGCAGCGATGCCCTTACATTCGGTTCGGATCGATTGCTTCATGATCGGATTGATCAGACGCATGCTAGACCTGCAATCGTTCGATCAGCTGTTTTGATCCGAGTGTCTTGACGACATCCTCAACATCGCGGGTGAGAGCGTCATGATCCACGGAAAACTGCGCCATCATCCCGGCCACGATTTCCTCGACTGTCTTCGGAACCTCCAGGAGGTTCCATATTGCCGAGGCGGTCTTGTTCATTCCAAAATAGATGCCGGATTGCGTATTGAGCAACACGGCTTCACCGTCCACGACATTCCAGACGACATGCTTGCTTCGGCATATATGTTCTCTCATGAATCCAAGGTATACACCTTTGCAATGCGTTGTCAATCAAATGCTTTATCCCGAATGCTTTCCATGCAGTCCTCTTCGAGATCAGGGTATCCTGGGATGTGAGACATGAACTCGATTGGGAAGAAAAGTCCAGGTGCCTTCACAGACAAGGTGATAGGGAGAAGGCTAAGGATTTCCCAAGGTCACGCTGCACATCGTGCGGTGATTCCCAAGTTGGCAAGATATAAAAATATCCGGACATTTTTATAAGCGTGGGCATTTACTTGACACGATTTCGGGCCGAAAGCACAGAAGCATCCAGACTCCATACAGCGCGAATACTGCCCTGGAGTGTGTCCCTGCGTGGTCGGTATCAGAAACGCTACCGTACACTCATGTCATCTCCTTGTAAAATTGGAAAGAATATAAATATAATCATATTAAATAATTATTGACTTTATCATTACTTTATTTTCTACTATGCTTATAATGTGTTAGACCGTATATGTCACAAGGTCTCCCAACCTATGAAGCTCGACCATAGCGATGCAAGAGATGCCTTGTGCAAGTACCTAACGAAGGGGAAGGGAGGTTTCGGCAATGCGAACCATGGAAGTCGCAGCAGGCAATCCAATGGTGGAACCACAGGATCTGGAATCCTATGAGCCTCCAACTGTGTTGGAGCTGGGGACAGTGGAGGACCTGACATGGACCTCCTCGTTCGATGTGTCGACGGGAGGGGTATAGATATGAAAGTATGGAAACATGGAGTGAGTCTGTCTGTGATGCTTGCCGTGTGCGTGCTCATGATCGCCTGTCCCGAACCAGGGAGCAATCCGGGAGGCCAACAGGACGAATTCGAGGTGGTCTTGAGCATTCCGCAGGAAATGGGTGCAAGAGAAGGGGGCTCGATCAACGACGATGGGACAGTGATCAATGTGTACGCGAAAGTATTCAACTCGGCGAGGGAACATCTGCCCAGTAACGATCCATCAGGAATTACCCTACTGACTCAAAATGCAGAGACCGGGATATGGTCGGCGACTGTCAGACTGGCCTCTGGTGCAAGCGGCTTGATCACGTTCTTCGTGTGGGGGAAGGACGCGATAGGCGAGCACCTATATTCGGGAACTGGTACCCTGAATGTTCCAACAGAAGGCAACTCCATAACCGTGACGACCAAAGCAGGCTATGCAATCGGGGACATGGGCCCTGGCGGGGGCTACATCTTCTATAACAAAGGTTCGTATAGTGACGACTGGCGGTATCTTGAGGCGGCCCGTGCAAGCAATGACTACAGCTCCAAGGAATGGGGAGGATATGGAAGGGAAGTAGGAGGAACTGGGACAGGCCTAGGGACGGGAAAGTGCAATACAGAGAAGATTGTAGCAAAATATGGCAATGTTGAACCGTACAAAAGCAAGACAGACTATGCCGCGAAGTTGTGTTCCGATCTCATCGCAGGGGGGTACAGTGACTGGTTTTTACCCTCGAAGGACGAGCTGGCCTTGATGTACTCCAACCTGAAAGAAAAAAGCTTAGGTGGTTTTTCTGTAGGCCGCTACTGGAGTTCCTCCGAAGACGGTGCATTCAACGCGTGGGCCCATAACTTCTATTTTGGGGTTTCGAGCAAAGACAGGCGAGACAACTACACTGGAAGGGTCAGACCCGCTAGGGCTTTCTGATGCACCATGAGTAACTTGATGCAAATTATTACTTTGTCGATAGACATCATCATTGTTGTGAGTTCGTATTCCCTGGGGTATAATCCTTCCTATGGCCTATACCATTCTGATAGTCGACGATGAGGAAGTGATCCGCGAGGGATTGAAGCAGGTCGTGTCCTGGGAAACCTTGGGGTATCACATCAGCGGTGCCGTTCCTTCAGGAGAAGAGGCTTTGCGATTCTTGGAAAGGAATCCGGTGGATGTCGTGCTTGCAGATATCCGGATGCCCCGCATCAGCGGAATCGAGCTGGCACGTCTGGTGAAGCTGAACTACCCCGATACCAGGGTGATCATCCTCAGCGGGTATGACAATTTCTCCTATGCACAGAACGCCATCCGCTACGGAGTGTACCATTACCTGCTCAAGCCATGTGCCGAAGAAGAAATCATCGAGGTATTCACCCGTTTGCACGGAGAGATAGACAGGATCAAGGCCCGTCAGTTGTCAGCGCTGCGGATGCACCGGATCATGAGCTCTGAGGAACTTGCAAACCTCATCGCTGGCAAGATCGCGATCGAAGAAGCCAGGGAACTGCTCCAGTGGAAACTGAGGCATGCACACGATGGCCTCGCGGTGATGCTCCTTCAGACACTTCCTGACGAGGAGATGTTCGGCACACTGCTCACTGAGGATCTTCCCCATCTCGCACTGCCCCCTTATGACGGATGCGAGCAGGAGCTTGAGCAACGTGATGCCATCACCGTCAAGCTGGGAAGCGAACGGAATCTCTGTGTCATCCCCTGTGTCCTGGGTACCGAGGAAGAAACGGTCACCACATTGTTCTCCTCGTTGAAGTCCCATGCGTCCGGTCTCTGCCTCATGGGCTTTGTCATGCTCGGGATACTGCCTGACCGATGGCAGGACTGGCAACTCAACCGGATGCTTGCGCATGCCGATTCTTTGGTCTGGAACGGTTTGCCCGATACAATGCTCTTCGTGCAGCCCCACACGATCGGGGAAGGTGTCGAACCGTATATGCTCCCCGATCCCGCCATCCTTGCGACACACATCTGCTTCCAGAAGCGAGACGGCTTGGAATTGCACTGGCACGCGATCCCCCACGCACCGTGGTTGTCTCCTGTCACGTGGTTCCAAGAGTATGGCAAGCTACTCAGGGAGGCGGTCGGGCAATGCGGTGCGGACTTCACCAACGTGGCCGCCTATCTGGATGGCATCACCTCCCTGCTGTCTGCGACCGTACTCACCGCACAGATGTTCGAACAGCTATGCAACTCCGTGGGAATGAGAGCGTGCCGTTGCATCGATCAGCATAAGGATACCTGTTACAGCAAGAGCATCCGTGATGCGCTGTCATTGATCGAGCAACGGTACCAGAACAATGTGAACCTTGAGGAGCTGTCCCGTGAACTGGGATTGACCGCGACGTACCTGAGCAAGTTGTTCAAGCGAGAAGTGGGAGTGAACTTCAAGGAATATCTGTTGGAGAAGCAGATGACCGAAGCCAAACGGCTTCTTCGTGAGACCAATGATCGGATCTATGAGATCGCCGAGGCTGTCGGTTTCAGTGACCAGCACTACTTCAGCGAGGTCTTCAAGCGGAGCACTTCGTTGACTCCGTTGGAGTACCGGAAGGTGCGATCCGATGCGTAAGCGATTCATTCATCTATCTTCAAAGCTGGGGGTCTCCTTCGGGCTCTTGATCATCCTCGTCCTCCTGTTTGCCAGCATCCTGACATACTCGCGTATCGAACGGGTCATCACCGAGACGGTCGATGCAAATCTCGATACGTCAAGCGCGTTGATTGCTAAGATCGTCGAAGCGAGCATCGAGAACAAGCGAGGAGAAATCCCGAAGGACCTGGTGGTCGCACAGCACTATATCGGGGATGCCATTGGGTACGACAGCTCATCAGGGCGAACGATGCGCGTGTATGATCCGATCCGTGAGCAATACACGGAGATTTCCGTCCCACGGTTGCTGATCGACGGAGTCGATGTGGCAACCGATCATGGGATCGTGGACAGGATATCCCAGAAGACTGCGGGAGTAGCGTCCCTGTTCGTACTGACCGGACATGGATTCGCATGCGTCTCCTCCAGCGATCGCACGGAGAATGCCTATCATGGCATCGGGTGGCTGATCCCCGCCGACTCATCCATCCATACGTTGGTGATGCGCGAACAGACTTGGTACGGGCGTGATTACGATTATGTCGGGAAGGAATGGATATTCACCGGCTACCAGCTCCTTCGTGAAGCCGATCGTATCGTCGGCCTGATCCATGTCTCCCAACCCCAAGTGGACATGCAGGCTCTCCGTGAGCAACTGCTCAGCGTTCCGGTGGGCAAACATGGTGTCCCCTACATTGTCGATTACCTGGGGCGTGTCGTGGTCCACCCCGAGCAAGAAGGCAAGCAGCTGATGAACCATGAGGATGTCGTGAACCTCGTGTTCCAGAGAAACGGGCGCATCCAATATTCGCAGATCGATCCCCATACCGGACGGCCGACCAAGAACCTGGCCTTCTTCAAATACATCAATGAGATGAACTGGATCGTGGTGGTCGGGTCCACGGTTGAGGATTTCTATGGGAGCCTCTACGCGATCAGGGTCATCTTCATCGTCATCTTCGGCATCTCGCTCTTAGTCGCACAATTTCTCGGGATCCTCCTCGGAAAGCGGATCACGAAGCCGATCGTACAGATCACCGAAAAGATCAAGGACCTCTCCGAAGGGGAGGTGAATCTGTCGAGCACACTGGAAATCGGGTCGAATGATGAGGTGGGAAGGCTTGCGGAATATTTCAATACGTTCGTGAAGAAACTGAAAAATTTGAATGACTTGGAACGGCACGGCATCGATATCATGCTCAGGGATGCACAGATGAATGCACTGCAAGCACAAATCAACCCCCACTTTCTGTACAACACGCTGGAGACGATCCGTTTCATGATCAGCATGCAGGATGACCGGGCCGTGCAGATGGTGAAGTTGCTGGCGAGGCTGTTCAGGATATCCATAGGTGACGGTGAATCGTATGTGACGCTGCGCAGGGAGCTGGAGCATGCTAAGCTGTACATCGATCTGCAGCGCTATCGCTACGCGGAGCGTTTCGATGTCGACTATGATATCGAGGAACACCTGCTGGATCTCTATACGCTCAAGTTTATCTTGCAACCCATTGTGGAGAATAGCATTCTCCACGCATTCAATACGATCGAAGCAGGAGGTCGCATCACCATCGGTGCACATGAGACGGAGGATAGGATCCTCATCTCCGTCAGGGACAACGGACAGGGGATGGATCCCTTGACACTCGATCGCGTCCACTCGGACCTGCGGGAGTCGGGGAGGATCAACAGCGTGGGGCTGCGGAACGTGCACGACCGGATCAAGCTGAACTTCGGTTCCGACTATGACCTGAACATAGAAAGCAACAGCGAGGGAACCGAAGTCATCATGCTCCTTCCCCTCTTGCCATTGAAGCCGAAGACGACCTACATCAGTGAGACTAGCAAGCCAGTCTTCCTGTATTAGTTTCATAATCAATACTATGAAAGTGCAAAAAAACCGACAAAATGTCGGTTTTCTCACCCTATGCACCTCCGTGTGCCGTGGTAGGCTATGTATACCAATTCATAAAAGGAGAAGGGTATGAGAAAACTTACCGTGTTGTTCGTAGTGTTGTGCCTGCTGGTTCCGACGCTGCTGTTCTCAGCGGGTGGCAAGGAAGCCAAGGACGATCAGATCACCATCGCGTTCTGTTTCCAGGATCTCGAGACCGAGTTCTGGGTGGCTGGCCACAAGGCTATCACCGAGACATTGCGTGAAAACGGCATCAAAGTCATTGAGAAGAATGCCAACGAAGACGCCAACCGCCAGCTGGAGCAGGTCAAGGACGTCATCACCCAGGGTGTCGATGGTGTGATCATCATCCCCCAGGATGGAGAAAGTGCCGTTACCATCGCGAAGGCATGCAATGAGGCCGGAGTCCCGATCGGTATCTTCAACCGTCCTCCCTCAGACAAGAGTGCCAAGAACCTCGTCGTCGTCGCTGACAACGAAGTGATCGCCGAAGCTGCGGTCGAGCACATGGCACAGGAAGCCATGAAGCTTGGTCGGAAAGTCTATCCCGCGATCATGGTCGGTGACCTGGGCGATCCCAATGCAGTCGGACGCCGCCAAGGATTCATGAACGTGATGGCAAAGTATCCCGACCTGTGGGCACATGCTCCTGTCGAGATCCCCACCAAGTGGGACGCAAACGTAGCCCTGGCCAACCTCCAGAGCGCCATGCAGGCCAATCCCAAGATCGATTTCCTGTTCACCTCTTCCGACTTCCTCTTCCCCGTGATCAAGTCCGTGCTCGCTCCGTTGGGCAAGTGGCAGCTCGTCGGTCATCCGAACCACGTGATCCTCGGTGGTCTCGATGGTGATGTCACCGCCGCACAGCTTCTCGAAGAGAAGTACCTGGATGCAACCGGTGTGCAGAACCTCTTCTACGAAGCCGACCTGATGCTCGAGGCGATGCTCGCAGCGATCAAGAACGGCGAGAAGACCCCCGACAAGTGGATGGATGACCCCGGATTCGCCTTGACACAGGCCAACCTCGACACCAGAGCCGAGGAGATGTGGGGCTGGGTTCTTTACAAAGAGAAGAAATAACCGCCATTCGATCTGATGAATCGTTGCCGGGAGAGCACACGACAGCTCTCCTGGCATCATGATGAAATAGGGAAGACGTCGCTATGAAACAGACCCTGGTACGAAAAGAGCCGGAGAAAGGCAGCAGTGCAGTACAGGAAGCCGGAATGCCACAAGGTCGGTTACTGCTTTCCCCGCAGGTGAACGTGGCCAAGAGAATCCTGATGTCGGAGTATTTCGTCCTGTATCTGACGATACTCTACATCCTGATACTCACGCCGATCATACCGCGCCTGTGGCACCCCATGAACATTCGCAATATCCTGTCCAACATGTGGCCGTTGCTGGTAGTCGCGATCGGACAGACATTCGTCCTGATCCTTGCCGGCATCGACCTGTCGCAGACTTCGGTCATGGCGATGTCAAGCGTAGTCGGAGCCGTGGTGATGACCAGCAGCGCGGATCCGATACTCTTCACCAAGTCTCCCCTCTGGGGAGTGTTCCTCACCGAGCAGGGAGGTTTGCTCGGCGGCAGCCCCTGGGCGCTGCCTGTGGGAATCCTGGCCATGCTCGCAGTCGGGCTGATCATCGGATTCCTCAACGGGTTCTCGGTCGCATACTTCCGCATGCCACCGTTCATCGTCACCCTGGTCTCGATGATGCTCTTCTCAGCGATGGCCATCTTCCTCACGAAGAGCGAGAATATCCGATACCTTCCGGAAGCCTATCTCAGGATAAGCAAGAGTTGGTTCAGCGTCATCTCCGGTGCGATGATCATCGCCATCATCCTGGCAATCGTCGCGCACATCCTGCTGACCAGGACTCTTTTCGGCAAGCGGCTGTATGCAGTGGGCATAAACACCACCGCAAGCCAGATAAGCGGAGTTCCCGCACGCAGGACCATCATCACCGCCTACATGGTAAGCGGATTGTGTGCGTCCATCGCGGCGGTCCTCTACTCATCACGGCTTGAGATGGGGCGGCCGACGTTGGGCAGCACCCTCTTCATCGACATCGTGGGAGCGAACATCATCGGTGGCATCAGCCTCGCCGGAGGCAAGGGAAAGATCACCTGGACCATCTTCGGAGTCTTCTTCTTCATCATACTGGCGAACTCACTGAACATGCTGAACCTCTCGTTCTATATCATCGACATGGTGAAAGGTTCCGTCATCCTCATCGCCGCTCTGTTGGATGTCGCCCGGAACCGCATACGCAAGGCGCAAATGTAGGAGATTGGCATGGCTGAAGTAGTGTTTGCGTACAAGAATATCACGAAACGGTTTTTCGGAGTCCACGCGTTGAAGGATGTCTCCTTCGAACTTGAACGGGGGCGGATCCTCGGGCTTGTGGGCGAAAACGGAGCAGGCAAATCGACCCTCATGAACATATTGGGAGGAGTCCTGCAGCCTGACGAGGGACAGATGATCCTCCGGGGAGCACCATTCGCACCGAAAAACCCGCTGGAAGCATCGAGTGCCGGTATCGAGTTCATCCATCAGGAGCTGAACCTCTTCACGAACCTCTCCGTCTCCGAGAATATCTCGATCAGCAGGTTTCCCTGTCTCGGTTCTTCCCCCCTGATCAACAAGAAGAAGATGCGTGAGTCATGCAAGAAACTGCTGAAATCGCTGAACCTCGACATCTCCCCGAACATCCTCGTAGAGAACCTCTCCCCCGGGGAACGGCAACTGGTGGAGATTGCCAAGGCTTTGAGCACCAATGCAGATATCCTGCTGTTCGACGAGCCGACCACCAGCCTCACGGCTAAGGAGACGGAGCATCTCTTCTCCATCATGCGCTCGCTGCGGGATGAGGGGAAATCGATCATCTACATCTCGCATATCCTCGGCGACGTGAAGTCGCTCGTCGATGATATCGTGGTGTTGCGGGACGGCCAGGTGATCTGCGGCGGCCCGATCGAAGACTTCCCCATCCACCGGATGATCAACCTGATGGTAGGCCGGGAGATCAGCAATGTATTTCCCGAACGGCATTCCCATGCGAAGGACCGTGTCATCCTCGAGGCGAAGCACGTGAGCGAGACGGGAATCGTCAGGGATGTGAACATCACCGTACGAGAAGGTGAGATTGTCGGCATGTTCGGTCTCATGGGTTCGGGAAGGACCGAATTCGCCCGCATGCTCTTCGGTGTGGATCCCTACAAGGAAGGATCGATCACGGTGTGCACAGAACCGTTGCCGAAACGCAATCCCCAACAGAGCATCAAGCGCGGCTTGGCGTTCATCACGGAGAACAGGCGGGAGGAGGGGCTGTTGATGGATTATCCGATTTTGGAGAACATCGGGCTCGTCTCTCTTCCCGATTTTTCCTCCCGGATGACCCGGATGGTCGATTCGAAACGCCTGTTCAAGCAGGCGAACGAGATTGCCACCTCCCTGCGGCTCAAATGCAACGACTTGAAGAACCAGAAAGTAAAGAGCCTCTCGGGCGGGAACCAGCAGAAAGTCGTCATCGGCAAGTGGCTGCTCAAGCACCCTTCGATGCTGATCATGGACGAACCGACACGAGGCATCGACGTCGGTGCGAAGTATGAGGTGTATCTGATCATGGAGCAGCTTGCGAAAGAGGGGACGGGAATCCTCTTCATCTCAAGCGAAGTCGAAGAACTGATGGCCATGTGCGACCGGATCGTCGTGTGGAGCCAGGGAGAGGTCATGCACGAGTTTGAGAAAAGTGATTTCAGCCAGGAGCGGATCATGCGCATTGCGTTCAGGCAGTCCTTGGAGTACAGCGAGGAAGAAAAGGCGGTGGTCAATGGACAAGACTAGAGTGATCAAATTCACCATGAAAAATTCCACGGCGGTGTTGTTCGTCCTCATTTTCATCATGTTCGGACTGATCGCGCCTCGTTTCTTCACGGTGAAGAATTTCCAGAACATCATGAGCAACGCCTCCTACATCGGCATCATCGCAGTAGGCATGACATTCGTGCTTTTGACCGGAGGGATCGACCTGAGTGTCGGATCGACCATGTACCTTTGTGCAGTGGTCTGTGGCAAGCTGATCAATGAGGCGAAGATGCCAGTCTTGTTTGCGGTCATTATCAGTTTGCTCGTCGGAGTGCTCATCGGATCGGTGAATGCCTTCGCGATCACACGCTTGCGTCTCGTGCCGTTCATCACGACCCTGATCACCCAGACGATCGCACGCGGTTTCGGACTCTTCATCACCCGCTCGATCGCGGTGAACTACCCCGATAGCGTGACCCTGATGAGCACCTCGAAGGTCCTCGGTTTCATCCCGCTGCAGATATTCATCTTCCTCTCGGTGGTCGCGGTCGCTGCAATCGTACTCGGAAAGACCCGATACGGAAGACAGCTCTACGCCGTGGGAAACGATCTCGAGTCGGCCAAGAAGGCGGGTATCCGATGTGACCGGCTGATCGCCTCGACCTACATCATCAGCGGCTTGCTCGCTGCGCTCGGCGGATTCGTGACGATCACGCAGATCGGAAGGGTCAACGCCGGATTCGGTTCAGGGGATGAATTCGACGCGATCGCAGCCGCGGTTCTCGGCGGTGCAAGCCTCTTCGGGGGAATCGGTACGGTATTCCCCGGAACCGTCCTGGGAACCGTGATGATCGAGATGATCCAGGCAGGCCTGGTCTTCGCGAACATCGACATCTATATCCAGCCCATCATCATGGCGGGCATCATCTTCCTCGCCGTCTTCATCGATAGCGTACGGACGACGCAGATCCAGAAGCTGGAGCGTCGGAACATCCTGAAAGCCTGAAAGTGAGGTCAGCACATGTATGTACTCGGAATTGATTATGGAACAGGTGGGGGAAAAGTCGCACTCATCGACGAATCGGCGACGGTACGGGGGTATGCATTCCAGGAGTATCCCATCCATACCGATCACCCCGGATGGTCGGAACATGATGCCCCTACCTATTGGAACCTGGCCTGCACGCTGATTCCCAAGGTCCTCGAGCAGGCACACGCAGAGCCTCATGAGGTCAAGGCGGTGGCGATCTCCTCGGCGATGCCCAGCCTTGTCATGGTCGATGAGACCGGAGAACCGGTCGCCCGTGCCTACAACCTGATGGACAGGCGTGCACTCGACGAAGTGGAATCACTGAGGAAGCTCCTCGGGGAGCAACGGATCTTCGAGATCTCCAAGAACCGTCTCGATGATCACCCGATGATCATCAATCTCCTCTGGGAGAAACATCATCGGCCCGAGATTTTCACCCGGATACACAAAGCGCTCTCCATAGACGGATTCGTCACCGCGAAACTCACCGGGAAATTCACCGGACACTACTCAGGAGCCGCCTTCTACGGAGTTGCGTACGACCTGTTGAAACGGCGATTCGATCCTGACATCCTCAAGGAAATCGGATTGGAAAGCTCCATCTTCCCCGATCTTTTTCGGTGCGAGGATATCGTCGGACTTGTCACCGCACAGGCGGCGAAAGCCACTTCGCTCGCAGAGGGAACTCCCGTATGCGCGGGGCAGGTCGACTGCAACGCAGGATGGAGCGGTGCCGGAGCCATCGAGCCGGGAGATATCCAGATGAATCTGGGGACGTGTGGAAACTTCGGCATCATCCATGACCAACCGGTATTCCACGAGTCGATGATCGCGTTCAATTACACCACTGATTCGGAAAAAACGTTCATCACGGTCCCGACGACGACCACCGGAGGTCATCTGATCCGCTATGTACGCGACAATTTCTACAAGGCGGAGAAGGAATCGCTGGCAGCGGAAGGCAAGGATGTCTATGACCTGATCAACGAGGAGGCCTCTGCGGTTCCCCCGGGAAGCGAAGGTCTGCTGATCCTTCCCTACATGATGGGGGAACGCACGCCGATCTGGGACGTGCATGCACGAGGGGTCCTGTTCGGCCTCAGTCTCCACCACACGCGCGGCCATATCGCCCGGGCGATGATGGAGTCGGTCGCCTACGCGCTCTACGACTCCTTTAGGATGATCAAGGAGACGGGAATAGCCATAAACACCCCGATTGTCCTCAACGAAGGAGGAGCGAAGAGCGTCCTCTGGCGAAGGATCATCACCGATGTGTTCAATTGTCCGACCGTGCTGGTCGAGAACCGGGTAGGTGCCCCGTACGGAGATGCGATCCTCGCGGGCATCTCGATCGGGATGTTCAAGGATTTTTCGATCGCAAAGGAGCATGCGCTCTATATCCATCCGATGGAACCTGATGCAGGACGACACCAGATGTATATGGATCATTTCACGCTCTACAAGGAACTGTATGGTCATGTGAAACAGGATTTCCGAGCCTTGGCGGAACTGACCAGAAGATATGCGACAGCGTAAAGAGGTGCACAATGGAGTTGGTAAGCAAGTTACATGAGCGGTCCCGTCTGGGAAAGCCCATCGCGGTCGGCGTCATCGGATGCGGACAGATGGGATCGGGCTTGGCGCACGCGGTACATAATGTCGAAGGCATGCGCGTCAGCGCGATTGCCGATATCGACACGAAACGGGCGATCGAGGCATTCGTCTCCCTTGGATGCAACCGTAGTGACATCGTGGAGACCGATCGTGAAGGAGTAGCGCAGGATGCGCTGGCAAGCGGCAAGCGCATCGTAACCCAGGATGCGTTGCTCATGACCAGGATAGAGGCATTGGAAGCGAACGTCGAAGCGACGGGAGTCACCGATATCGGAGCGCAGGTCGCCTACCATTCGATCATGAACCGCAAGCCCATCATCATGCTCAACGTGGAGACCGACATCACCGTGGGCTGGTATCTCAACCAGCTTGCCAGGAAACACGGTTCCCTGTACACCGTCGCATCGGGTGATGAGCCGGGTGTGTGCAAGATGCTCTACGAACAGGCGCGATTGATGGGATTCGAAGTCGTTACCCTGGGCAAGGGAAAGAACAACAAGATCAACTTCGGTGCGACCGCCGACCTGGTCCGGGAGGAGGCCCTCTCCAAAGGGATGAACCCCAAGATGCTGGCGGCATTCCAGGATGGGACGAAGACGATGGTCGAGATGGCTGCGGTAAGCAATGCGACCGGACTGATCCCCGATATTCCGGGCATGCACGGACCGAAGGTCGAGATCGACGGGTTGACCGAAGTCTTCATCCCGAAAAAGGATGGTGGCATCTTCGAAGCACCCGGCAGGGTCGATTTCTCCACAGGTGCGATTGCCCCCGGCGTCTTCGCGATCGTATATACCGAGGACCGAAGGATGCAGAAGGAGATGAAATTCATCACCCGGGCGGAAGGTCCCTATTACCTGCATTTCAGGCCCTATCACTTGTGCGACCTTGAGACTCCCCAATCGATTGCAGAGGCGGTGTTGCTCAACGAGGTGACCGTCACCGCGCAAGCGATGCACGCGGAGGTCGTGTGCAAGGCCAAGCGTGACATCAAGGCGGGACAGCTCTTGGGAGATATCGGAGGGGATGACTGGTACGGACAGCTCATGACCTATCGTGAGGCCAGGGCCCAGCAGGCGGTTCCCATCGGGATCGGTTCCAAGGCACTTGCGCTACGCGATATTCCCCGGGGAGCGATCATCACCGAATCCGATGTCAAGCTTCAGGATACGACATTCATCTATCGCCTGCGCCGCATGCAGGACGCACTGTACCCAGGAGGAAGCCGATGAAGATGATGCGAGCCGTGGTGGTTGAACGACCGCTGGTATTTTCCGTCAAGCAGGTCCCCGTTCCCGCGACTCCGAGAGACGGACTGCTGGTGAAAGTGCTCGCCTGCGGCCTGTGCGGTTCGGATTTGCGCACACTCCGTTCGGGCCACAAGAACATCACGTTTCCCTGGACACTCGGACATGAGATTTGCGGAACGATCGAGGAGATAGGAGATGCGTGTACAAGTCCGTGGCATGTGGGAGACCGCCTGGCCATCGGACCGCTCGCATACTGCGGCACATGTGAGTTCTGCACCTCCGGCCGACACGAGCTGTGTGAGAACCAGAAGGAACTGGGCCAGCACTGGCCGGGGGGACTTGCCGAGTATGTCGCCATACCGGCCGAGTGTGTGAAGCTCGGGAATATTCAGCTTGTGCCGGAAGGGATGAAGGACACCCACGCGGCAGTGATCGAACCGATCTCCTCCTGCGTGCACGCCCAGGAGAAGGCTCGGGTCTCCCTCGGCGACACCGTGGTCGTCTTCGGTGCGGGACCGATCGGGTGCATTCACGTCGCACTGGCGAAGGCACGCGGAGCGTTCCGGGTCTACCTCATCGACATCGATGGGAACAGGCTCGCGATGGCGGATGCGTTCAATCCTGACGGCACCATCAACTCGGCTGTTCAGGATCCTGTAGAAGCGGTGAGGAAGCTCACGGGAGGAAAGGGTGCCGAGGTGATCATCGTCGCGACCCCAGCTCCCATAGCCGCGGTACAAGCGGTCGAGATGGCCAAGAAGGGCGGGCGTATCGTCCAGTTCGGAGGATTGCCCCACCATGACAGTAAGCCGGGCATCGACATGAACCTCGTCCATTACCGCGGACTGACCATCATCGGCACTTCTACATTCAACCCCAGACACAACAGGACCGCGATGCAACTGGTGCAAACCGGTCTTGTCCCGGCCGACAAGTTTATCACGCATGTCTTCAGCCTGGACGATTTCGAAGAAGGTGCGAACCTCGCCTTGGTGGGCAAGGTCCTCAAGGGAGTGTACGTGCCATGAACAGCTTGCCGTTTCTGAAGGATGGGGTGGCGCAGATCGCCTTCGTGGTGGAGGACCTGGACAGGACGGTGGAGAACTACCATCGGCTCTTCGGCATCGGCCCGTGGCACTTCTACACCTACGAGAAGCCGCTGGTGTCGCACATGACGCGC
>JAHDQJ010000049.1 GCA_018433865.1 Spirochaetales bacterium
TACACCCAAGAAACGCAAAACCACAGCAATCATCGACGAATCCCGCATGGATCAGATCAAGGCTTTCGTGCAAGGTGCCGTCTATTGCTATTGCAATGTCGCCGACCAGGGATCGAAGTTCTCGGCGCGAGACCTGTTCGGCGCATATGACAGCCTATGGAGTGCCACTCCATTGAAGGCATTGCATCAATGGCATACGGATAACGATGCTGACGACCCGGCAGGAATGGCGGGAAAGGATCTTGGATGGATCCTGCTCGATGTCCTCGATAGTGATGTCCACCAGTTCCGTAAGAGCAAGGAAGTCGTCAATGTCTATGAATGGCTGCCCTCCGAGGGAGTGTGAGTCTGATCAGATCAGGGGGGAAGCTACCCAGGTTGAGGCCAATTTTCTTACCAAGACCATCATGGGGGACTTTTACTTGAAATTGAGTACCACTCAATACACGCTTCAGATCGCCCTTCTCATCATATCAGGCGGGACAATCCCGCACTCGGGACAGCCGATGCTAGAGGTTGTCCCCATACTGTCCCAAGAGGCAACTCGTGCCAAAACAAAACATAAGCGAGGCTTTGGGACAGTGGGACAAGAACTCATATAACAAGAGTTTTATTGATGGAAGAGGGGTGGATGCAACACGAGCACCCGTATACACGCGTATACGTATATAGGGCGTAGTGTCCAGTCCGTCCAGCTGTCCCAGCAGCGGGTGAACACAACTGGCGTTCACAACACAACTTTTTCCCTTATATTCAAAATCAATTTCCCTTGGAGGGAAGAACCGGCCTGCGAGCGCATACCCGCGTTAGCATATATAAGGGAAAAGTTGTTCAGTTGTGTCACTTGTGATCACAAGGGGATTATGTCGTAACCGTCGATTGGCCTGGGGGAGACACTTTAGCGCAAAATTGAGCCAAAGTATCGCCTTCATGGGTTTCTCATCGTGAAGATCTTTGAAGAGCTGAACGGACCCGGTTCGTATCATCCACTTTGCCGGTGGCCGAAGAGGTTCTTGGGAACCAGCGGCTCTCTGGGGAACAGCACACCTGCTGTTCCCATGTTCCCGCCATGGCAATGGGAACATGCGCGGGAACATTCCGTGTCTCATTGCCGAATCAACAGTTACGGAGGATTAGTTCCTATGTTCCTGAAATATCATTTGTCATCAATATCAATACTATATGGAGAGAAGACCAGCGCGGCATGCCCGTATGCACATATTCACGCGTATAGGGGTTTTTCGGCTCTTGGGTACGACGTTCGGAACAACCGCATGGCATGAACTTTCGCTCATCTCTGGGCTAAAGCATCAATTCGATCAATGTGATGGTGAAGGGGATGATTCAA
>JAHDQJ010000010.1 GCA_018433865.1 Spirochaetales bacterium
AACACTAAAGATGGGAACCGGCCCCTCGTCTTGTTCTTCCTGCGGCACTATAGCACATTGAGGTACTCGGTAAACCCTGTTCTATACCCCAGTGACAAAGTCCCTTTCATTACCTCAGGACTTTATCACTTCCCAATGAGGCAGATTGTTTGATTGATAAAACATTTTGCTTTACCGCAGGATGAAGTTTGGGTACACTAGGTCTACTCTTTGCCGGGGTGTGCCCAGTTGAGGGCACGAAGGAAGTGTGATGGTGGATGCGATAACCAGACAGTTGGCGCAGATCAGATTCATACCGATGATCAAGAGCGTCGGGGTTGACCAGGCCGATTCACTGGGCTCAGCATTGTTGTCCGGGGGATTGCCCGCGGCGAACATCAGCCAGCAGACGGATGACGGACTGGAGCTGTTGCGTTTGATTGCTTCCCGTTTTCCCTCGATCATCGCGGGTGGGGGGAATGTCCAGACGGTCGGGGAGGCCCGCAACGCGATCGAAGCGGGTGCCCGTTTCATTTTCTCTCCCCTGTTCGACCCTGAGATGATCATGTACTGCCAAGGACTCGGAGTACCGATCTACCCGGTGACCAAGGATGGCGTGCTCGCGGTCGAACAGAGCTTGAAGGTCCTCGGGTTCTACCCGGTCGAGCGGTTGGGTGGCCTTCCGGTCATCGACCACCTTGCCGACCGATTCGGATTGCGATTCATCGTCGCGGGAGGCATCACCGAGCAGTCGGCGATGGGATACCTCGAAAACAAGCACATCGTCGCGGTCACGGGAAGCTGGATGATCGATCCGATGCATGTCGCTTCGGATCAGTGGTCACTCGTGGTCAAGAGCTTGCGAACATGTGCCGCGTTGGGGACCACGGCGACGATCCGCAGATGACGATATCTCACCGCTTGTTCGAAAGCACGCTCTCATACATCTCGAATGTCCTTCTGTCGAAGCACACGAATGACACGGAAGCGATTGTTTCCGGTCCGTACGATCGCAGGCATGCGTCTACCGTGGAAACGGCTAGCATCGCCGCCTCAGCCGCAGGATATCCGTAGGCACCTGTGCTGATGGCGGGGAACGCGATGGTGCGGTCTCCGAGTGCGACAGCCGTTTCGAGACACCGTCGGTAGCAGGAAGCCAGCTTCCGCGCTTCTCCTTGGCCTCCTCCGTGCCAGATCGGCCCTACGGTATGGATGATGTGGCGGGCATCCAAGCGATAGGCCTTGGTGGCCTTCGCCTCTCCTGTATCGCAACCCCCAAGGGTCATGCACTCCGCCAAGAGTTCTCTCCCCGCTGCCCGATGGATCGCGCCATCCACTCCCGATCCGCCGAGGAGCGTGCCGTTCGCGGCATTCACGATCGCATCGACCGTACAGTGGGTGATATCTCCTTCGATTGCCCGCATTCTCTTGTCCACGGCCATCGCATCCCTCCTGATACGGAGTATATCACAGGGAAAAATAATCATTGACAGTGTGATGTTGCTGTGTGACAATAAGTGTGGAAACGCTTCCACGACTATGGTGCAGCGTATGGTTCCTACCCACGAGATGATCGGAAAGCGGCTTTGCCTTGCGTGAAACACGCATCGGACAATCATATCGCCCGGAACAACCGGGCATGAAGGAGAGGAGTATGAGAAAACTGATTCTTGTAGCGCTGATCATCCTGCTGATACTGCCTGCGGCGTTCGCGGCGGGACAGAAAGGTACGGCAGAAGCGTCGGCGAAGACTGTCACTGTCTTCGGGGCGTTCGTCGATGAAGAGGCACGCAGGTTCGAAGAAGCCATCAAGCCGTTCGAGGAAAGAACCGGCATTGATGTCATCTACGAGGGATCGAAGGATTTTGAAACTTTGATCAGTGTCCGTGTCGAGGGGGGCAATCCTCCCGATATCGCGGGACTTCCCCAACCCGGCTTGATGGTCAACTTCGCATCCCAGGGGAAGTTGGTACCGATGTGGTCTTCGCTGATCGCGACGATCGACAAGAATTATGCTCCGGTCTGGAAGAGCCTCGGTTCCTACGACGGAACACCCTATGGTGTGTTCCACCGGGTGAATGCGAAGAGTTTCGTCTGGTATCCGAAGAAGGCGTGGGCGACAGCGGGGTATCAGGTACCCACGACGTGGAATGAGTTGACGGCACTGATGGACAAGATGGTGGCGAACGGCCACACTCCTTGGGCTGTGGGGATCGAATCGGGCGGAGCGACCGGGTGGGTCGGCACCGACTGGATCGAGGATATCATGCTCAGGACCGCCGGACCCGATGTCTATGACAAGTGGGTCTCCAATGAGATTCCGTTCAATGCTCCCGAAGTCAAGCAGGCCTTCGATGTGCTCGGCAAGATCTGGTTGAATCCGAAGTATGTGTACGGTGGCACCAATACGATCCTGACCACCAGCTTCGGTGATGCACAGCGGCCGATGTTCGACAACCCGCCGAAGGCGTGGATGCACCGGCAGGGCAACTTCATCACCGGTTTCTTCCCCGAGAACATCCAGGCGAACCTGACCGACGAGGTGGGTGTGTTCCCGCTTCCTGCGATCAATGATGAGTTCGGAATCCCGGTGCTCGGCGGAGGCGACCAATTCGTAGTCTTCAACGACCGCCCGGAAGTGAGGCAGTTCATGGAATTCCTCGCGACCTGGGAATCGGGAGAGTCGTGGGCGAAAGCCGGCGGAGCGCTCTTCCCCTACCTGAACCAAGACCTTGATGCTTATCCGAATGAGATCGAACGATCTCTCGCGGAGGCGCTCGTGAATGCCAAGGTCTTCCGCTTCGACGCTTCCGACCTGATGCCTGCCCAAGTCGGTGCAGGATCTTTCTGGACCGGAATCGTCGACTGGGTGACGGGCAAGCCGTTGGATACGATGCTCAACGAAGTGCAGCGTTCCTGGCCCAAGTAACCGCAGATTGCATGCACCGGCATTCCCGGAAGGGAATCGCCGGTGCTGTCTTTTCGTATCACAGGCAATTCGGAGGTGACCATGATGGAACGGAGGATCGAGGGGAAGAACCTGGGCGCACAGGCCTTGGTGGCGATCGGCAGGGTAGCGGTATCGCTGTTCGTTCCGATCGTAGCGTTCGTGATCCTGTGGGCCGGGTTCGTCTTCCTCAGGGACAGCAATGCAAGCCAGGGGATCATCGCCTTGGTTGCGATCATCTGGGGTGTCGGTGGTGTCGCCATGCTCTTCTGGGTTGCCGATTGGGTGGTCAACCGATTGCCCGTGATGGCAGCCAAGAAGCTGCAACCGTTCGTATTCGTCGGTCCTGCGCTGGTGATCCTTGCGTGGTATCTGTTCCTGCCCACCATGCGGTCGCTCTACCTGAGTTTCTTCGACGCACAATCGAAGACATTCGTGGGACTTGCAAACTATGTGTTCGCGTTCACCGACTCCAAGATGCTTGAATCGTTCGTGAACAACCTGTTGTGGATCATCCTCGGTACCGGCGGAGCCGTAGGATTCGGCCTGGTCATCGCCTTGCTTGCCGACCGCTCCCGGTTCGAGAAGGTCTTCAAGAGTCTCATTTTCATGCCGATGGCCATCTCGTTCGTCGGAGCCGGGGTCATCTGGCGGTTCGTCTATGCGTACAAGCCGGCAGGTGAGGACCAGATCGGATTGCTCAACGCATTGGTGAGCCTGTTCGGCAAGGATCCGCAAGCGTGGTTCACGCTCCGTCCGTGGAACAATATATTCCTCATCGTGATCCTCATCTGGTTGCAGACCGGCTATGCGATGGTCATCATCTCGGCAGCGCTCAAGGGTGTTCCCGATTCGATCATCGAAGCGGGAAGGATCGATGGGGCGGGGGAGATGCGGATCATCCGTTCGATCATCGTCCCCTATATCTTCTCCACCTTGGTGACCGTATCGACGACGATCATCATCATCAGCCTGAAGATCTTCGATATCGTATTCACCATGACCAACGGCAACTACGGGACGGAGGTGATCGCAAGCATGCAATACAAGCAGATGTTCCGATTCTACCACTATGGGCGCGGCTCTGCGATCGCCATCGTGTTGGTGATCGCCGTCATTCCGGTGATGTGGTACAACCTGCGGCAGTTCGGCAAGCGGGAGGGATTCTGATATGGCACGGGCGAACGTGAAAAAGAGCAACTGGACCATCATCGTCAACCTGGTACTCTTGGTGCTGGTCATCATCTGGAGCATTCCCATCCTCGGGTTGTTCATCTCATCGGTGCGGCCTCAGGACAATGTGCTGACTACCGGTTGGTGGACCGTCTTCGGCGAGCACGGGGAGCTCACGTTCGACAACTACCGGCAAGTCCTGGGGGGAAGGGGGTACACATTTGTCGATTCAGCAGGAAACACGGTGCGTGCGAGCGGGGACAACCTCTCGCAAGCCTTCCTCAACAGTTTCACCGTCACCATTCCCTCGGTGATCATCCCGATCCTCATTGCCTCCGCGGCGGCGTTCGCATTCGCCTGGATGATCTTCCCCGGCCGCAAGTTCTTCTTCACGACGGTCGTGGCGCTACTGGTCGTGCCCCTGCAGATCGCCTTGATTCCGATCCTCCGCGATTACCAAGGATTGGGGTTGACCGGTTCCTACCTGGGCATCTGGCTCGCACACACGGGATTCGGTCTTCCGCTTGGCATCTATCTTCTCTACAATTACATCTCGACGATCCCACGCGACGTCTTCGAGTCGGCGTTCCTCGATGGTGCCCGGCCGATGATCGTATTCTCCCGTCTGGTGTTGCCGCTCTCCGTTCCCGCGATCGCCTCCCTTGCGATCTTCCAATTCCTGTGGGTCTGGAACGACCTGCTGGTCGCCCTGGTCTTCCTCGGCGGGACCGCCGACGTCGCGGTACTCACCCAGCGACTGGCGACCATGGTCGGCTCGAGGGGACAGGATTGGCATCTGCTCACCGCCGGAGCCTTCGTCGCGATGGTGGTTCCGCTTGCCGTGTTCTTCGGACTGCAGCGCTATTTCGTCGAAGGTCTCATGGCAGGATCGGTGAAGGGGTAGGTCATGACATACGATTCCTGGTCGCTCACGGAAGAGCGGTTCGAGGAGGAATTCCTCGCCCGCTCGGAGAGCCTGTTCTCCATCGGCAACGGGTATCTCGGATTCCGGGGCTTTTTCTGTGAACGGGAGCCTGCCCATCACCCCGGTGTGTTCATCAACGGATTCTATGAGATATCACCGATCCATTACGGTGAGGATGCCTATGGCTTCGCACGATTCAACCAGACGATGGTGGATCTTCCCGATTGCCGCTATCTCACCGTGACGGTCGACGGACAACGGTTCGACATGAAGTCTGTCCAAGTCGACGAGTATCGCAAGAAACTCGATTTCCATACGGGGATGCTCAGTCGTACCGTACGGTGGACCACCACGGAGGGCAAGAAGGTCGTCACCACCTGGGAGACGATCATCTCCATGGAACATAAGCATGTCGGTGCGGTGCGCCTGCAGGTATCATGTGCATCGGATGCACGCATCAGCGTATCCTCATCGATCGCAATGCCTGCGAGCAGGGCGGTGGCAGCTCTCGATCCGCGTGTGGGGACAATGCTGAACCGACCGAGCCTGACCTCTCTCGGATATCGGCTGTTGCACGATGATGACAAGCATCCGATCGGGTTCGAGGGGGCATTCAAGACAGTGGAAAGCGCGCTTCACCTGACTTGCGGTGCGTTGCATGAGTGTACGCTATCTGCCTCCGTTGAGACAAGGACGGAGGAGGATGGACCACCCTCGCTCGTGTTCATGCATGAGGGCCGTTCGTTGGAGCTCTGCAAGCACTTCTACTACCTCAGTGCAGGGAGACCCGGCGAATCATTCCCGCTCGAGACGATACGAAAGGGGAAGTTCGGTCGGGCATGTACCCGATGGCATGATCTGGTCGCCTCGCAGCGCAACCATTATATCCAATTCTGGGAGCACGCTCTCGTCACGGTCGAGGGAGATGAGAAGATCGAACAAGCGCTCCGGTTCAATCTCTTGCAACTGCACCAATCGACGGGAACCGACGGGATGTCGAGCCTTGCTGCGAAGGGATTGACCGGTTCCGGGTATGAGGGACATTATTTTTGGGACACGGAGATCTACGGCATGCCGTTCTTCAACCACACGGACAGCAAGACTGCACGCGCGTTGATCTCATACCGCATTTCGTTGCTCGACCATGGACGCGCACGGGCGAGGGATCTGGCACAGCGGGGAGCACTCTATCCCTGGAGAACGATCAACGGTTGGGAGGCCTCCGCCTATTTTCCAGCGGGAACGGCGCAGTACCACATCAACGCCGATATCGCCTACAGCATCTTCCAATACCTTGCAATCACCGACGACCTCAGCATCCTGACCGAAGGGGGGGCGGAACTGCTCTTCGAGACGGCGCGGCTGTGGTATGATCTCGGGTATTTCAATCCCGAGAAGAAAGGCCTATTCTGCATCAACGAAGTCACCGGTCCCGATGAGTACTCTGCGTTGGTCGACAACAACGCCTATACCAACTTGATGGCCCGTTACCACCTCGGGCACGTCTGTTCGCTTGCCCGGCGCATGCGCCGGGACATGCCCGACGAATGGAACAGGATCACGAAGGTCCTGAACCTTCAGGAGGAGGAGCTCGAGCAGTTCGCGCAGGCAGCGAACATGATGTACATTCCGTTCGATGCACAGCGGGGGATCACGTTGCAGGACGACTCTTTCATCCATCGCGAGAAGTGGGATGCCGCGAAACGGGGGCCGATCAAGCATCCGATGTTGCTGCATTACCACCCGCTGGTGATCTATCGCCACCAGCTGCTCAAGCAAGCCGATACGGTCCTCGCGATGTTCCTGTTGCATGATGCCTTCCCTTGGTACCTGCGCAAGCGGAACTTCGATTTCTACGAACCGCTGACCACCGGAGACAGTTCCCTCTCCGCGTGCATCCAAGGGATCATGGCGTTCGATTGCGGGTATGTCAGTCTCGGCGATGCCTACAGCAGGCAGACGGCACTGATGGATATCGATGATTTGCATCATAATACGAAGGACGGCTTGCATACCGCAGCGATGGCCGGCTCCTGGATGGCCTTGGTCTACGGGATGGCGGGGTACCGCATGGTGGACGGCGTGCCTGCATTCCGTCCCCAACTGCCCGGCTCGTACCGCAGTGTCTCCTTCAGCCTGAGCTTCCCATCCTCCCTGTTGCACATCACGATCGATCGGCAACGGACTGTGTATCAGGTGAAAGGCACCCCCCGTACGATCCGTCACCGCTCCGAGACGGTCGTGGTGGGCTCGGAGGCGATTTCTCGTCCGACCCGTGCAACCTGCAAGGCAGTGATCTTCGATCTCGATGGTGTGGTCACCTCGACCGACGAGTACCACTATCGTGCGTGGAAGCGCCTTGCCGATGCACACGGGTGGGCCTTCGACCAGGAGGTGAACCGACGGTTGCGCGGGATCAGCCGCATGCAATCGCTCCAGGTGATCCTTGATCACAATGGCGTGACACTCCCTACGTCGGAGATGGATACGCTGTGTGAGCTGAAGAACCGCTGGTACCGTGCCTCGCTCGCTTCGCTGACACCACAGGACATCCTTGACGGGATCGTACCGTTGTTGGACGAATTGCGCAGACGGGGCATCGCCACCGCCATCGCCTCCGCGAGCCGGAACGCTCCCTATATCTTGGGACGACTGGGTCTCGAAAAGACCTTCGATGCCGTCGTCCCTGCACATGAGGTGGTGCGCGGCAAACCCGATCCGGAGATCTTCGCCAGGGCTGCCGACCTGCTCGGCCTCTACCCGGAGGAGTGCACCGGCATCGAGGATGCACAAGCGGGAGTGGATGCGCTCAGGGAGGCTATGATGCGGACCGTCGGAGTGGGTCCTGCGGTCAATGCCGCCGATTGTGATGCCCACGTGGATTCGACCGGTCAACTTGCGATCGATCTTCTGCTCTTCTGATTGCCCTCGATGCCAACTCCGTGTAAGCTCGATACCATATGAAGGGAGGATGCCGCATGAAGCTTGTATTGATCGGAGCCGGTAGCGCGCAGTTCGGTCTGGGCACCTTGGGAGATCTGTTCCAGAGCATGCCGATGCATGGGTCGGAAATCATGCTTGTCGATATCAACCGCGAGGCATTGGATGACGTGCAGCAGAAGGGAAGGGCGTTCCTCGAGGAACACCGGTTGCCCTTCACCCTCGGTGCGACCACCGATCGGCGAGAAGCCTTGTCGGGTGCGGACGTGGTGGTGATCTCGATAGAGGTCGGCAACCGGTTCAGGCTTTGGGACGAGGATTGGACGATCCCGCAGCAGTATGGGTTCTCCCAGGTCTACGGAGAGAACGGTGGTCCCGGGGGTGTCTTCCACGCACTGCGTATCACTCCGGTGATCGTCTCCATTTGTGATGATGTGAGCGAGCTGTGCCCCGATGCGTGGGTCTTCAATTATTCGAACCCGATGAGCGCGATCACGACGACGGTATTGCGCAAGTATCCGTCATTGAAGTTCGTCGGGCTCTGCCATGAGGTGCTCTCCTTGGAGCGGTATCTTCCGGAAATGCTGGGCACTCCGTTCGGGAACCTTTCCCTGCGCTCGGCAGGACTCAATCATTTCAGCGTATTGGTAGAGGCTTCCTACCGTGATACCAAGGCGGATGCCTATCCCGACATCCTCGCTAAGGCTCCCGCATTCTTCGAGAAGGAGATCGGCTACTCCGATATCCTCTCCTACGTGATGAGGACGGGACAGGCCCCGAGGACCGAGGGGGACTCGCAACGGGTCGTGCTCGATGTGGGCCGCTCGGCGAAGAGTTGGTCCGACCGTACGCTTTTCCGGACGATACTCGAAGAGTACCGATTGCTTCCCATAACCGTGGACAGTCACCTCGGCGAGTATATCCAATGGGCACACGATGTGGCCGACCACAAGGGAATCAAGGATTTCTATACCCTCTACCAACTGCAACTCTCCCATGTGAAACCTCGGATCGAGCTGAGACGTGAAGAACGGTTGGTGCTGATCCTTGAGGGCATCCTCGCGGATAGTGCGTATGAGGAGCCTGCGGTGAATGTGATGAACAACGGGCTGATCCCCTCATTGCCCGATTCGATCGCAGTCGAGGTGCCGGCGAAGGTAAGGCGTTCGGGTTTGGAACCGATCGCCTTTCCCTCGTATCCGAAGGGCTTTGCCGCACTGTTGCGCAACTATTGCGGCGTCTACGATCTGCTTGCGGAGGCGGTGCTCACCAAGAAGCGGGAGTATGTGATCCAAGCACTGCTAGCCAATCCTGTGGTGGACCGGCATCGTCCGTTGCACGAGATGGTCGATCTGATGATCGAGCGGCAACGCCCCTACCTGGATTACCTGCGCGATTGATCGTTCAGCTGTCGTAGTCGATGAGCGTCGGAGTGATCTCCAGACGCAGCGGCTCCGGTTCCCGTTCCCCTTGCATGATCCTGACGATCTGCACGGCAGCTTGGGTACCGATCCGTACCGGATCCTGGCTGACCGTGGAGAGTGCGGCAAAGCGCGTGGTCCTCACTCCATCGAACCCGATGATCCGTATCTTCGCCCCCGATTCCCGGATCGCGCGTACGGCTCCGAGCGCGATGTCGTCACAGTAGCAGAAGATGCCGTCGTACCGTCCGTCCTCGATGATCAGGCGGGCAGCCTCGTAGCCCGATTCCTCCGATAGCCCTGCGTGGAACGTCGCACAGTCGGTGTACCCGTGCAGCGCGAGTTCCTGGGAGAATCCTTGGTAGCGTTCCTCGTTCGATTGTGCGGGGGGTTCCACCGCTATGTAGCAGGGGTTGGTCACACCCTTTTCGAGCAGATAGCGTGCGGCAAGCCGGCCTCCGTGGATATTGTCGGTATGGATGCAATGTTCGTGCTCGCGAGGGTAGTCGATGTAGAGGTAGCGGACATTCCTCCGCTTGAGCATGTCCCGTTCGATATCATCCAGTTGGAAGGCGAATATGAGGAGTGCGGAAAGTTGGGCGTCAAGTATCCTGCGGATCACCTTGGGATTGTGCTTTTCGTAGTTGAAGATCACCAAGTCTATGCCCAATCCGCGGAACTTGCGATAGATCGCCTCGAAGATCTCGAAAAAATAGTGGTTCCCGATATCCGGCAGGAGCAATCCCACCGTGCTCTCGACCACATCGTTCCTGGCGAGCTTGCTCGCAGCGGCACTCGGTTGGTATTGCCTTGCCTTCACGACATCCAGGACCCGCTTGCGGGTCTCCTCCGCGACATGGGTACTGTTGTTCAATACCCGTGAGACGGTTCCGAGGCCTACTCCGGCCTCCCTCGCGATGTCCTCTATGGTGACCTTTCCCTTGCCCATGAAAAAACTGTAGTGGTTTTTCCCCCCTCAGTCAACGTGTGCGTTGCAGATGTACAGCCGCCCCTCTTTGAGTGTCGCGTGCGTGATCCCGTATCGGCTCGTACCGAGGGCATCGATGGCCTCCTGCCTGTCGGAGGCACTGAGCGAGAGGGCTATGCCGCAATCGGCGGTGATCTCTGTCGGGGTGGGAATCACCTGATACGCGACGGAAGCACTGTCGAGGTGCCGCTGGCAGGCGATCGCATTGTGCGTCGATCCGAAGCTGAGAATGATCCGTTGCAGCGTACTCACAGAGCGATCACCCGCGGGGAATTCACAAGTCTGTTGGTGATCTCATACATGTTCGCCACCGTACCAACTTGCAGCTTGTCCAACAGGCCATGGTAGTCGAGGCAGGTGCCACAGACCAGGATCTCGACTCCCCGTTGCTCGAGTGCCTTGAGGTTCTGTACGCATTGCGCATCCACTGTAGCCAGCAACGCACCATTGTTCATGCAGACGATCGTCGAAGGCAATTCGTCTGTCTGACCGACCGTATAGAGGAACATCCTCATCAGGTTGCGTCCCAATTCCTGCGATCCCGAACCCATCGTATCCTTGCCAAGGAAAAGGATGTAGTCGCTCCCTGCGTGCCCAGGAGAGGGCTCGGCATCAGCTTCTGGGGAATGTTCGTCGGTTGGGCACCTGAAGGTGACAGGGAAGGGGGTGCTGCCGGTGTCGATATCCACGGTGTATCCCTGGCTGTGCGCAAGTTTTTTCAGGTTCTCCACCGCCGCCTGGTTATCGACCAAGACCGTGAACAGCCGCTCGTTGGCGTCGATCGCCTTCTTGGCGAGCATGAAAGGGATCGGGCAGGCTTTTCCCGTTGCATCTATCGTGTTCGGCATCTTCGACCTCCTGTGCATTCAGACGATCGGAACGGATTGCCACATCCCGTGCTGCAATACGTCCAGGGTCCGGTGACCCGCCTGGACCAGCTGGTCATCGGCTTGGGAGAAATAGAAATCGAGGTGCGCACTCTGGTGTGCATCGGAAGAAAGGGTCAGCGGTATGCCCAGAAGTGCACATTCCTCGATCATCTCGAACGATGGATAGACTTCATCGGTGGCTCCCCTGGCCATGCCGCCGGTATTCACCTCGATGCGCACCTTGTGCTTCCGGGCGGTCTTGAGGAGATGGGATGCGAGTTTCCTGTACCAAGGCTCTTTCGGATCGAAGAACCTGTTTCCCTTGTTACGCTTCTTCATGAGATCGCAGTGACCCAACAAGTCGAAACGGTACTGTGCGATCATCCGTTCCTGGATTTCGAAATAATAGCCGACGAACCGTTGGATGTCCCCCTGGAAATTATCCTCCAGCAGCAGCTCATATTCCTCGATCGGACCATCCACGGCAAGATATCGGTCGCTCTTGGCGTGCCGCATCATGTGAACCGACCCGATGGTGTAGTCCACCTGGTCACGATATTCGTACCCCACCATCTCCCTGGTGTCCTCAAGATAGTCGAGCTCGAGTCCCGCGTAGATTTCGATGCGGTCCTTGTACAGCGAGCGCAATCGTGCGATCTCCTCGAGATATCCGGGGAAATCCTCGGTGCGCATGTGCCAACCGTCCTGCAACTTGCCAGGAGTGTGACAGCTGAAACCCAAGGCCGAAAATCCCTTGGAGAGTGCGCTGAGCACGTACTCTTCCATGACTCCGGTTCCATCGTCGAGATTGCAGTGGGTATGAAAATTGCTGAGACCTTTCGTCCGTTCCATATAGGTGGAATATAGACCAAAGTGCAGCGATCGGAAAGTCCGCTCCGCGCTGTTCATATGCTTTTCCTCCTGTTCGGGGCTTCTCTTGTGTGGTCCGGCGTGTCGTGATACCATGATTTCCGTACGACAGGACAGCACACGGACACCAGCATGTGATGGGGGGAGGATACGATGATCGAAGGAAGCAAGATGACAAAGGCAACCGACCGTTTGCACTATGGCATGATCGGAGGAGGACCGGGAGCCTTCATCGGGGATGTCCATAGGACGGCAATCCGCATCGATGACAAGGCAACGCTCGTCAGCGGCGTGTTTTCACGTGATCAGAAAGTGAGCGTTTCGTTCGGTACATCGCTCGGCATCGAAAAGGATCGTCTGTATGGATCGTTCGAAGAGATGGCACAGCGTGAATCGGAGCGCCCCGACGGGATCGACTTTGTCGTGATCGTCACTCCGAACGCCTCGCACCATGCAGCGGCAAAGGTCTTTCTCAGCCATGGCATCCATGTGGTGTGCGACAAGCCGCTGACACTCGAGTATCATGAAGCGAAGGAACTGGCCGAGCTCACCGAGCGCAAGAGGTTGCTCTTCGGTGTCACCTACACCTATACCGGGTACCCCGCGGTGAAGCAGATCGCACACCTGATCGCGTCAGGCGAGATCGGGCATATCCGCTTCATCAATGCCGAATATGCGCAGGAATGGCTTGCCACCCGCAGCGAGAAGGAGAACCGGCAAGCTTCATGGCGTACCGATCCTGCGTTCAGCGGGAAGTCGAACTGTGTCGGTGACATCGGATCGCATGTGGAGAACATGGTGGCGACCATGACCGGTTTGCGCATCTCGAGCCTCAGTGCCCGCCTGGACAAGTTCGTAGAAGGGCGGCAACTCGACGACAACGCCTCGATCATGGTCGAATATGAGGGGGGAGCGAAGGGGCTCTATTGGACGAGCCAGGTCGCGATCGGATATGACAACGGACTGCGGGTGAGGATCTTCGGTTCGAAGGGGACGATCGAGTGGTTCCAGGAGCGTCCCGATCACTTCACCGTGATGAAGCTTGGCGAGCCTGCACGTACGTGGTCCCGTGGGAGGGATGCCTTCTCAGATGAGGCCCAACGGTTCAGCAGGCTTCCATCGGGACACCCCGAGGGAGTGTTCGAGGCCTTCGCGAACATCTACCGCTCCTACATCGAGACGTTGCTTGCACTGCGATCAGGAAAGAAGGTCGATATGGGGAAACTCGGGTTCCCGACCGTGCAAGAGGGTGCCGAGGGGGTACGTTTCATCAACGCATGCGTGGAGAGTTCGGAAAATTCAGGTGCGTGGGTAAGCCTCTGAGGAGCTAGGGTCGAGTCTGTACTTGTGCCGGCCGGTGGGGTATACTGATCCTGAGGAGTCGGATATGGAAAGTGCAGGCTCACCTGCCGTGCGCAAGGCATGGTATGCGGGGACTTGGTACGCCGCCGAACCTGACAATCTTCGTGCGACGATAACGGAGGCGATTGAACAGGCCCGTCAACAGGCGTTGGAGAGGGACCGGGAAGGCCCGGTCAGGGTCGCGGTGTTGCCGCACGCCGGCCTGACCTACAGTGCGCGCGGCATAGCCCATCTGTTGCGGCTGGCAACCCGACCGATCCGTCGGGTCCTGATACTCTCCCCATCACACAACAGCATCGTTCCCGACGACACCCTCTCGTTCGGATTGTTTTCCGGTTACGACACACCGCTTGGCCGATTGGAGGCCTTTCGTACCGGTCTCGAGAGATCGGGACCCGATGCGACGATTCCGATCCAGCGGGAACATGCGGTGGAGATGGTCTTGCCATTCCTCGCCTACCAGCAGGAGTTGCAAGGACAGTCCATTGCAGTGGCAATGGCACTCATCTCACACGTCACCGAACCTTCCCGCGCCCAGGCTCTTGCACGGGAGATTGCCGATGCGCTCGGGTTCGGACAAGACGGGGGGACTCTCCTGATCGCTTCCAGCGATTTTTCACACTATGGGCAGCGGTTCGGATACGCGCCGTTCGGTACGCATGTCGATCCCCGGGTGGCAGCGCGGGTGCGCGAGGCCGACCTGGAAATCGCACGGCACATGGCCGCAGGAGAATTGGGGCCGCTGTTCCTCTCCCAGCGTGTGCACCGATGCACGATATGCGGGATAGCGGGAGCTGCGATAGCCAGTGCTTTGGCCCGTCAGTTTTCCTTGACCGGATGGATAGCGGATTACTACAACTCAATGGATGTGCTCGGTTCGCATGCACATGATTTCGTCGCCTACGGGACGGTGCTCTGGAGGTAAGGATGGAAACTCGTCACAAAAGGTTGCTCCTGGCCATCGCACGGGAGTCGATCATGGAATCCTTGACCGGCAGGTATCCGAAGACCTTGGCCGAGGTGGAGTCGCAGGATCCTGTCGAGCTTGCGGGAGAAGAGGGGGCGTTCGTGACCCTCAAGCGGCGCAAGGTACCAAACGGAGCCCCCGGTTCCCTTCGCGGGTGCATCGGCAACATCCAGGGGAAGAAGCCGCTGTACCGCTTGGTCCACCGTCTCGCGAAGGAGAGCGCATTCTCCGATCCCCGGTTCCCGAAGGTCACGCTGGGAGAGTTGCAAGGTCTGAAGATTGAGATTTCGGTGCTTACTGTTCCCCGCTTGGTCGAGGGACCGCACATGATCGTGGTCGGTCGCGACGGAGTCCTGCTGACCTGTGGGTGGCACCGATCGGTATTTTTGCCGCAGGTTGCCACGGAACAGGGTTGGGACCGCGAGACCATGCTCAATCACCTCGCGATGAAGGCGGGTCTCGATCCCGATGCATGGAGGGGCAGCGATTGCCGCTTCGAGGTCTTCCAAGCAGAAATTTTCGAGGAGGAGTAGGTGCAAGATACGCTGCGTTGCGATTTCTGTTTCCACAGGTGCCTTTTGCATGAACAAGAGAGCGGTCCGTGCGGCGTTCGGAAAAACATCGGGGGGAAGATAAGTACCCTGGGCTACGGACAGATCGTCGCCTCCGGTGTCGATCCGATTGAGAAAAAGCCGATGTATCACTTCTTCCCGGGTTCCAGGACCTTCTCGTTCGCGCTTTTCGGGTGCAACTACACCTGCGGATTCTGCCAGAACAACCGCATCAGCCAGACAGACAGCCCCTATTGGCCAGCCTCACCCGGGTATCGGACATTGCCGGTCGCCACGCCTCAGCAGATGTTCGCGATGATGGAACACTCGGGAACCTCGATCATGAGCTACACCTACAGCGAGCCGATCGTCTGGCAGGACTACATGTTCGAGACCGCACAGCTGGTCCATGAGGCGGGGAAGTTCAACTGCATGGTGACCAACGGAAGCTTCTCACCCGTTTCGCTCGAGCGGGCACTCAACCATATCGATGCGTTCAATATCGATGTGAAGGGGGATGACCAGTTCTATCGGCATCACTGCGCAGGAGCGCTCGGACCGGTGCTCGATGCCGTCGAGGCGATCGCATCCGAGCAAGCCAAGGTCCTTGAGGTCACCACGCTGCTCATCGAAGGCATACACACACGGCATCAGGTAGAGGAACTTGCAGCGCAACTGCACCGCAGGGGCGTCCAGGTCTGGCACCTCAGCCGCTTCTTTCCCCAATACCACATGGCCGACCGTCCGGCAACCTCGGAACGATTCCTCGCCGAGATGTTGCAAGCAGCCCAGGACTCGGGCATCCCCCATGTGTACAGCGGAAACAGCGGCTTGCTCTCCTACTCCCAGACGACGTGCCCCTCGTGCCACCGCATCCTGATCAAGGCGCACTCCTACGCGGGAGAGGCTCGTGAAGACGTTCGAAAGCTCATCAAGGATGGGCATTGTTCCTACTGCGGCACGACCGTTTATGGGCGGTTCGATCAGCGTCCTACTGGATGATCAGTTCAATCTTGATCCCGCTCTGGTAGTCTCCCGAATAGTAGAGGGTGTTCGTGTAGTTCATGTTCGAGATGGCAATCTCCAAGAAGTCCTGCCAATAGTCGGCAGGACCCTTGGCCGGTGCGGGGACGGTGAATGCTCCGGTCGCAGGGAGTGTCCTTGCAGGGATGTGCACCTTGTAGGGGATCGGATTTCCCGTGCCGCCGACACGATGGAACGCGAAGGCGCCGGTGACGGGGTTTTCCGCGGGGCTGAAGCGGATCGCATAACTCATGCTGTTGCGGCTGTCGTTGGAGCTGAATGTCACGGCACCGACGGTGAGGGAACTCTGGGTCTGTTGCATCGTCGCGACATCGATACCGTCGGCTGCCGCGTATCGTTGCAGCAGCACATTGGTGAATACCGTCTGACCGGGTGGAGGGCTCGTTGGGGAGATGAAGTAGACCAGGATGTTCATCAGATCCTCGTCGAGCAGCACCTGGTCGGCAGTCCCATAGTCGGCATAGACACGGAACCGGAAGAAGGTGGTGTAGGTCCCCTCATACCCCGCAGGGTCCCCGCTCATCGGTGGCACGCTGAGGGTGAAGTTTCCCCCACCATACCAAACGAAGGGAACGGGGATGTTCATCGGTGAGGTGTCGATGGTGAAGGTTTGTGTTGCTCCGGGCACGACCGAGCTGTAGGGGAATGTGATGTAGCAGGGGAAATACTTGGTAGGATCGTTGACATTGACCAGCCTGACTTGCTCGTGGGATGAGGTGACGACCATCGTCAGGTTCTGGTTCCACGTCCCTCCCGCGTTCGTCCAAGCCTTCCACGTCAGGGTCTTGTCGTAATTCTTGGCCCGTTCCATGTCAAGACGCCCGACATACATGTCGCTTCCGCCCCAGGTGAGGTTGTGGGTGTTGCTTGCCAGCCACTCTTCCTGTGAGAAGTCTATGGCATACCACGCAGGATCGACCATCGCCGCACCGAGGGCTGAGAGAGTGACAAGGAGCATGACACAAACGAAGGAATGCCTCATCATGACAAGAGTATACTATGACATAAGTGGATGGGGAAGAGCGTTTTTATCATTCCCTGGAAAAGTATCGTTTCAGGTTGTCTATTCGGGGCAAGATGAGTCATGAGGCAATCCGATATGCAATAAGACCCGATGCAGAGGAATACGGGGAAAATCGGCACAGGGATCCGCAGGCTCTCCATCTTGTGACATATCTTCTGCAGCCTCGGACCATGGCCGCGATACTTGTTTTTTCTTGTGCCGAATCATACACTCAGCTCATGTCCCAGCTCTACCTCCCCGCGTTCTTCGTGCACACCCTCTCGGCGATCCTCCTTCCGTATCTGCAGATCATATTGCGCAACCACGGATTCTCCCATGGGAGCACCGGCATGTTGCTGGGACTGTTCGAGGCAGTGGGCATCATCAGTCCCTTCGTCATTGCCCAAGCTGCAGACCGCACGGGCAAATATCGTCGCGTGCTGATCCTTGTCACGCTCGGTACCCTGGCCGCTGCGGTTCCCTTCAGCCTCATCGGACAGATTGCGGCGGTGACGATCTCCATATCGGCACTCGCATGGTTTTTCCGGCCGCTGTGGCCGATCCAGGATGCGATGCTCATGCACCGTGTCGGCAATGATTTGTGGAAGTACACGAAGCTTCGGTCGTTCGGGACACTCGGATTCATCAGTTTCAGCCTTTTTTTCCAATTCAGCGGAACGTTGGATGTACAGGACAACCGATCCTTCCTCCTCTGGATTGCCATCTCCTGCCTCCTCTATATCGGTTCCGTGGCAATCCTGAAACCCGATGTTCCCCTCTCAGCCGAAGAGAAACTGGCGGGAACGCGACGGTTCTGGCGTCACAAGGGTGAGCCGCCATTATTCGGCAAGAAGTTGCTCTTGGGCATATCGGTGATCGCGATGAACCGTCTTTCCATGGCATCCATCACCAACTTCTTCAGCCTCTATGTCACCGAAGACTTGGGAAGGGGAGACTTGGTGAGCGTACTCATGGCGATCTCGGCTACGAGCGAGATCCTGTTCATGCTGCTCGCGGGAAGGATGCTCCGCGCGGGTGTCCGTCCCATCCTCCTCATCGGAGCTTCCAGCTTCGGTCTCTGTCTGCGTTTGATGACCTATGTGCTGGTGCCGACGCTCGGCGGTGCGGTGGTGGGGCAGCTGTTCCACTCCTTGGTCTACGGACTGTTCCACCCGGCGGCAATCATGTTCGTGAACAACAATGTCGAGGTGCGTCATCGCTCCATGGGAATGGCTCTTTATACCTCGATCGGCATCGGTCTTCCCACGGTAGTGGGCGCTGCGATCGGCGGTTATGTGATCGAAGGGTATGGCTACGGAGGATTGTTCGCCTCCTACACACTGTTCGCGATCACCTCACTTGGGATGATCGTCCTCTTCAGGAGGACCCTCATGAAGCGTGCGCTCGCCCAAGGATCATGAGCGTCCGGCATGCATGGCATGCAACTCAAGATAGCGGGACTCCACTTCGTCCACCACGGTGGACCAATGCCGGTAGATGGTCTTCCTCGCCCTGTCTCCTGCATCCTTTACCAGAGCCATGTCGCCAAGCAGCTGCATGAGCCGATCGGCATAGGATAGCGGGTCATTCTTCGTGATGAATCCGTTCACATCGCGATCTGTCACGGCAGCGGTACCCGATCCTTCGGTATTGAGCAGAGGAACGCCGAATGCGGCAGCCTCCTGCATGACAAGCGAGGAGGTATCGTACTGTGAGGGGAACAGGAAGAGGTCGCTTGCAGCAAGCATCGTCTTGAGCCTCTCCCGGTCCATGATCTTGCCGGTGAAGGTGACCATGTCCTGCAATTTCCGTTCTTCGACCAGGTTCTCCAAGAGCGTCCGATCGGGACCGGTGCCCACGAAGACCATGTGGAAATCGGCGTTCCTGGCGTGTGCGATCCCGAGGGCTTCCACGGTAAGTTTCAGGTTCTTCTCGACCTTCAGCTGGCCTACATAGATCAGAAGCGGTCGCTGGCCGGAAAGGCCCAGCGAGGCTCTTCCCGCTGCCCTGTAGGCAGCATAGGCTTCTGCGGAAGGAACCAGCATGTCACACCCGTTGCGCATGACCGTCACTTCGCCGTCGAACCCGTACTCATGCAGTTTCTTCTTGCTCCACTCGGTGGTGGTCCACACCGCATCGGCGGCACGGTAGTGACGCAAGATCATGCGAGTAAGATGTTCGGTGATATGTTTGGAGTGGGTGAACCCCATGAAATCATCCTTGTACAGGGTATGGAAGGTGGTCACGAGGGGGATATGACGGACTTTCGCCAGCTTTTCCGCATAGCGGGCGAGGAAGAACGGGGCATGGGTATGGATGATATCGAAGGGGATCTCGTCCACCAGGGTACGGAATTTCCTCCCCTGCATCACCACTCCATAGGGGTTGATGCCAGGCACAGGAACCATCGAAGCGCGGATCGTATAATCGATGCCGTGCTGCCGATCATAGGCATATCCTTCGTCCGCATACGCACCGGAGACGACCGCATGGACTTCATGCCCTCTGTCTTTCAGCAGTTCGGTGTAGTTCTTCACCACGAACCCGACTCCATCCATCAGCGGAGGAAACGATTCGCTGAACTGACCTATGGTCAACCGTCCCATGGCACACCCCTTGCAGAAGCGCCTTCTTCCTGACGCTTCCACCCCTATGATACCCAAGAATCTCTGATTTTCCAAGGGTGGATACGTCGGAAGCTGGTTCAGCGACCCTTGCGGCCCGGCTTCTTGTAGGGAGAGCTTTTGAAACGGTTCTTCGAACCCTTCTTCGCGTAGGAGGGCACCGGCCTGTCGTTCGGGAAGCTGTAGCGGTCCCTCCGCTCGAACTGGGCCGGCCGTTCGGAACGGTCCTGCCGCTCATATCGGTCCTGCCGGCGATCATCTTCCTCGTACCGTCGCGGCCGCTCCTCTCGGTAGCTGTCCCGTTGACGCTCGTAGGAACGTTCGCGGTACCTGCCGGCAAGATGCTTCCCATTGGGATTGTCGGGCCGAGCCTTCGTGACGATCGGTTTCCCATCGTTCTCCATGAACGAGAATGATTGGAGGATCAACTCCGCGGCGGCGGCGGGTGCGGTCACGAAGGAGAAATCCTCCATCACCTGCACGTCGTCGATCTCACGGTCGGTGACCTGTGCGTGTTCCTTGATATAATCGACCAACATGCGCTTGGTCATACCCGAGGAGCGTCCTTTCGCGATGAACAGTCGTACATCCTGGTACTCGTCGCGCCTGCGGTCCCAGTCGTCCCGCCTCGCATAACGATCATCCCTTTCAGAACGCTCTGCATACGGGGCGCTCTCGCGTCTGGGACGGATGCGTTCCTCCGCTTGGACGATCGGCTTGTAAGCCTTCCTGTTGAGCTGGCTGCCATAGTGACGTTCAAGGAGCGCCGCAACCACCGACGTAGCATCATGGACCGCAGTGAGGTCCTGGGCCATCGTCATGTATGAGTCATGATGTTCGGCGTTGATGCTCTCGGCGATGTGGCTGATGATCCGTTCCCGCTTGATCGCCACGACCGTCTCGACATCGGGAATCCGCTCCTTGACGACATCGCTCTTCACCATCCGCCGGATATAGGTGAAACGGCGCGACTCGCTCGGTGTCACGAAAGTGATCGCGCTTCCGACCTTTCCTGCCCGGCCGGTCCGCCCGACCCGGTGGATATAGGTATCCGGGTTCTGCGGGATCGTATAGTTCACCACATGGGTGAGATCCTGCACGTCGATTCCGCGGGCAGCCACATCGGTGGCCACCAGGATGCTGATGCGTTTCTCCCGCAGCTTGTGGAGGATCAGCTCGCGCTGCTTCTGCGCCAGGTCCCCGTGGATCACCTCGGCATTGTATCCCCGGTCGATCAGCATGCGGCCGACCTCATCGCTTTGCATCTTCGTGCGGCAGAACACCAGACCGTAGAAATCGGCGGCGATGTCGATCAAGCGGCACAGCAGCTCGATCTTGTCACTCTCGCGCACCTCATAGTAATGCTGGTCGGTCAGGGTGGGGGTTCCACCCTCCTGGTGTACCTCGACCAGACGGTAATCGTGCATGAACCGTTCGGCGAGGGTGAGGATCGGCTTGGGCATCGTCGCACTGAACAGCAACATGCGCTTCTGTTCGGGGGTCTGCTCCAAGATCGCCTCGACATCCTCGATGAACCCCATGTTGAGGATCTCATCCGCCTCGTCGAGGACTACGAACTTGAGGGCACTGAGATCGAGCGTGCCGCGCCGGATGTGGTCGAGTACCCGACCGGGCGTTCCCGCGACGACCTGGACACCCTTCCTGAGTCTCCTGATCTGCAGGTCCATCGACGATCCGCCGTAGACGGGAAGGATCTCCAGGCGGCGATTGCCCTTGAGCGATTCGATCTCCGCACCTACCTGGACTGCAAGCTCGCGCGTGGGGGAGAGGATCAGTGCCTGGACTGCCGGGCTGTCAGGTTCGACGATCTCAAGGATCGGCAGACCGAACGCCGCGGTCTTCCCGGTTCCTGTCTGGGCTCTTCCCACGACGTCCACCTGTTCTTTCAGAAGCAAGGGAATGCAAGCTGCCTGGATGGCTGTGGGCTCCTCAAAGCCTTTGGCAATGAGGGCGTCAATAGTACGGTCGGAAAGACCGAGGGCCGAAAATTTCTCTAATTGTTGCATGGGTCTCCTATCTATGGATGCATCACAGGCGATCTGGTCGTGCTGGATACGCGCCTAACTCTATACGATACTAAGCCTTTGTGCAAGGCTTGCGGCAGCGGGTGAGCTCAAGGAAAGAAGCAACCGCAATCTCTTGTGGGTAATGAAGGAACAGGAGGGTGTACACCATGTCGAACACCATGACGAAAGTCTGTCCGAACCCCGATTGTCTGTATCATGATCCCGAGAAGGCAGCGAAGAAGCGCTGGTACCGACCTCATGGTCACTATCGTTGCCCGAACGATCCGGAGCGCCAGATCCGGCGGTATCGCTGCTCCACGTGCGGAAGGACCTTCAGTGAAACCTACTTCACCAGGAACTGGCACTTGCAACGCCACGACATCGACGAGGTCGATCTGCTGTTCGAGTGGTGCAAGGGTACCAGCGTCCGTGAACTTGCACTGCGGTACAATTGTTCATCGAAGGCGATCGAGAACCGGATCGAGAGGATGCGGTTCCTCGCGCAGAGCAAGGATGTGGTGATCGAGGTGGAACGACGTGTCGGAAGCGAAGCCGCCGAGATTCAGTACCGGTTGTAGACCTCCTCCGCGAAGCCGGGAAAGTCGGTGAGCGTGAGTTTCGTGCCGTCATCCAGTACCACAGTTCCGCTGAAATGTCCGAAGAGCTGGTGCTGGTCCGATTTCACCAGCAGGAAGTTCATGTAGGAAGAGCGGTCTGCCACCGGCCGGAAGTCCAGTTCCACACGTCCATCTTCGCTGGAGATCTTCCATGCATCGGTTCGCTGTTCGGGAATGGTGAACGCAACCTCCCCGAGCTTATGGATCTTCCGGTCATGGATGATCGCATTCTCGCTTGCCGGAGTACGATCGCTGAATCCGTACCCGAGGTTGAGTCCGAAACTCACGCCATCGAGCATTCCCGATGCGGATGCCCAGTACCAGCGGTTGCGCCAGGTCCACCGCCCCCGCCCCCAGTCAAGCACTCCGAAACTCTCATCCGGTTCCAGTCTGATCGTTGTGGTTCCCATCGTGACGGTTCCGCTGGTTGCCAGGCAGTTCACTTTCTCATTGAGATAGAATGCACTGCGCTTCTCTTTCCAGCTGGTGGCGATGTTCAGGCTCTCCAGGTCAGGCGGTTGGACAAGCGTTAGGTCCGCATCGAATCCCACGCTTCCGTCAGGAAGTCTCAAATCGGGAGCGCCGATGAGCATGCGTCTTCGTTCCTCCTTCCTGCTGAATGCGATGCGAAGGTCCTTGTTGGCCCATGCGATCGCATGATCGCCCGAATCGGCAGGAAGTCCCGTCTTGTGCATGCTGAGTGGTTTGATCGCATCCACCTGTGCGACTTTGCCGCGCTTCATGTCGATGAATGCGATGGCGAACAGGGCAGCGAACCCCAAGTCACTGAACGTGGCGCAGATGGCACACTGGTGTGCGTGCGACATCACCGCATAATAGTCCCATTCCTTGATTCGGATCGCACCGGAGTGTATCGCGTCCCGTTTGTAGCGCCAGATCGGACGGCGAGCCCATCCCTCCTCGATGATATGTCCTTTCACATCCAACAGGTCCTGTCGTTGTGTCACTTCATGTTGCACCGTACACCCCCGTCTCCAGATACGTCACCTGCTCAGCGGTGAGCAACACGTCGGCACCTGTGAGGCTCTCTTGCAGCTGTGCTACGGTCGATCCGGTCACGATCGCGACTGCAGGCGGTTGTGCGCTGGTGACGAAGGCGATGGTGATGGCCGCGACAGAGAGCTTGAGCTCATCAGATAGCCGTCTGACCCGCTCGATTTTCATGGCGTTCTCGGGAGTGTGGAAGCGGGTCCTGCATTTCTGGGGCAGTGCATCGATGCCGTGTGCGATCGCCTTGCTGAAGTAGCCTTTCGATTGGGCACTGTAGGCGAACACCGGCATGCGGGTCTTCCGGTACCACATGAGGGACGCATCATCCATGCTCACCAGGCCATGGTCATCCCACGTGTCGCAATCGGTCCGTGCGAGGCTCCACTGGATCTCGCTCGCCACGATGGGTGGCAGGTGTCGGCTGTGGGCATAGCGGTTTGCCGCCTCGATGCGACCGGGTGTCCAGTTCGAGGCTCCGAGCAACCTGATCGTACCCGATTGCACATAGGGGGCCACCATGTCGATGATCTCCTCGACCGGGATGCGCACGTCATCGCGGTGCAGGAACCAGATGTCGAAGGCATCGCTCTGCAACGCCTCCTGGCTCTGCGCGATATCGTTGGCAAGGTTGTGCGCTGAGTACCGGCTCTTCCCATCGCTCATGTTGTGCAGCCCTTTGGTCACCAGGACTATCTTGTCCCGCATTCCGCGCTCGGCGAGCCACGAGCCGATCACCCGCTCGCTCGCTCCTTCTCCGTAGACCCGCGCGGTGTCGATCACCGTCCCCCCTGCTGCGGCGAAGGTATCGAGGAACTCATACGTCAGACTCTTGTCGTAGGCACTTCCGAGGTAGGTGCTGCCCAACGCAATCTTGGAAACCGGGACGGCGAGGCCGTCAAGGTGCATGTATCGCATAGACCCTCCCTTTTCTCCAAGTATAGCGCATAATCGCCCTGCGACAAGCAGGAATCCCGTTATATGATTGACTGCATAATGGCGTGGTGGTAGACTCCCTCCATGGCCTCGTACCGAAGTTACCCACAATCTTCCTTGCTCGGAACTCTCGATTCCCTCCTGGTGTGTCATGCGAAGCGAGAGCACCTGTGCGTCTGTGTGACCGGCAGCGGTGGAAAGACCACATTGATCGGTCGTCTTGCCCGTCACTGGGCCAAGGAAGGTCATCGCGTCCTGGTCACGACGACCACCCGGATGGCACACCCGGCGAATCATCCCTATGATGCCGAGAGGGTGTGGATCGAGGGCAAAGACGATGGTCGACCCGTCGACACGGCCGAAGGTTCCGTGCTGCTTGCCGGCACAGAAGCGGAGGGGAAGCTTGGTCCCCTGTCCGATCCGGTGTTCCGGGACCTCAGCGGACGGTCCGACCGCATCCTCATCGAAGCGGACGGGGCGAGGGGGCTTCCCCTGAAAATCCACTCTGATCGTGATCCCGTGATCGCCCCAGGGACGGATGTCGTCATCTCGCTCATGGGGCTCTCGGCATTCGGGAAGCCGTTGGATGAGCGGAGCATGTACCTCTTCCCCCGGTTCGTCGAATTGACCGGCACACACCCGAAGGCGGTGGACGAACAGGTGTACCGGATCCTCCTCGATCATCCGGAGGGCGTGTTCAAACGTTGCGGAATCCTGCCCGTCATTGTATGGTGCAACCAAAGCGATGCGGTTGATACCCCCCACATGAGTGCAGTCGCCGATCTTCTGGCCAAAGGCGGCCATTGCCGTCCGTTCACCCTAGTGATGGCCTCGTTGCACGCCGACCGCCTTGATATCGTAAGGAGCTTGCCGTGAATCTGTTTGAGAAAGCTGCCCGATTGGAAAAGCAGAACATCGCATTCGCGATCGTCACCATTACCAAGAGCGTCGGTTCCACACCACGCAGCCAAGCGAAGATGATCGTGCTTGCCGATGGGACGACCTACGGAACCGTCGGCGGGGGAGTGGTGGAATTCGAGGCGATCGCCCGTTCACGGGTGTGCATCACAGAGAAGAGGAACGAGACGATGGACTTGTCCCTCACCATCACGGAAGGGCACAACTGCGGTGGTACCGTCGAGTTGTTCATCGAGGTAATTCCCCCTGCCTTCCGTCTCATCCTCATCGGCGGGGGACATGTGAACCTTGAGATCGCGAGGCTTGCACATCAGTGCTCGTTCTACCTTGAGCTCGTGGAGACCAGAAGTGAGTTCGCGACTCAGGAGCGCTTCCCATGGGTGAGCACATTCCACGTCGGTCCATCGGTCGAGGAGGCCCTTGCGAGCGTGACGATTGATGACGAGTGCGCGTTGGTCATCGCGACCCATGATCTGGACAGACAGGTGCTGGAGCGGGTCATCCTCTCTCCCGCCCGGTACATCGGCATGCTCGGGAGCAGGACCAAGGTCAACACTTTCAAACGATACCTCGTCGACCGGAAAGGAATCGGTTTGCAGGATATGGAACGGTTCTTCAGTCCGATCGGACTCGACATCGGTTCGGAAACCCCCGAGCAGATAGCCGTCGCCGTGGTCGCTGAGTTGATGATGGTGCTTAACAAGAAAGACGGGAAACCGCTGAGCAGGAAAGCACAGAACCTGGTGATCGTCCGTGGTGCAGGGGATTTGGCGAGCGGCGTCATCTGCCGCTTGCACCGGGCAGGATATCGGGTCCTTGCGCTTGAGACGGAGAAGCCGACGACCATCCGGAGGACTGTCGCCTTCAGCGAGGCGATGTACGACGGCACGGCTGTCGTGGAGCGGGTGATCTGCAGGCGGGCCGATTCCGAGTTGCACGCCAAGTCGATCATGGACGCGGGAGAGGTAGCCCTGCTGTGTGATCCCGAGGGCCATTCCATCCGCTCGATGAACGCGTCAGTCGTGGTCGATGCGATCATCGCGAAGCGGAACATCGGGACCCATCGGTCGATGGCTCCCCTGGTGATTGCTCTCGGTCCAGGATTCAGCGCACCCGAGGATTGCCACGTCGTGGTGGAAACCCAACGCGGACACGATCTCGGACGACTGATCCGGCAAGGGAGCGCCAGTGCGGATACCGGTGTCCCCGGTCTCATCTCCGGATACGGGATTGAACGGGTGGTCCGCTCCCCGGGTGCGGGGATATTCGTCGCGCACAGTGCCATCGGGCATCAGGTCAGCCGTGGCGAGGTGATCGCCACCGTCGGGACCGAACAGGTGAAGGCGACGATCGACGGAGTCCTGCGGGGCTTGCTTCACGACGGGCTGACCGTCACCGAGGGATTCAAGGTAGCGGATATCGACCCGCGAGCTGACCAGCGGTACTGCCACACCATCAGCGAAAAAGCCAGGGCCATCGGTGGGGCGGTGCTCGAGGCGGTGGATGCATTCCACGCCAACAGACTGTGAGGGGCTACCGATGATCTATCTTGACCATGCTGCCACCAGTTGGCCGAAAGCCCCCGGTGTCGCGGAGGCTGTCGCCCAGGCTCTCATCTCTCCGGTAGGAAATGTCGGCCGTTCCGCACACCCGATGGCGCTCGCTGCTGCCCGGATACTCTACGACTGTCGTCTCGCGCTGCAGGAAATCGTACACACGAGTGCACCGGAGAAGACGGTCTTCACCCGCAATGCCACCGAAGCCCTGAATATCGCGATTTTGGGTTCGCTTGCTCCGGAAGGGAGGGTACTCACCACCGCGGTCGAACACAATGCAGTGGCAAGGCCCTTGCACCACCTGATGTCGAATGGCGTGCATGTCGATACCTGTGCGTGTGATGTGTATGGAATCGCCGATGCCGCCGATTTCGACAGGAGGCTCGGCACGGGGTCCTATGACTTGGTGGTATTCACCGCGGCTAACAATCTTACCGGAGCAGTCAACCCCATACGTTCCCTTGTGGAATCTTGCATCCGCCACCACGTTCCGTTTGTCATCGACGCGGCGCAAGCGATGGGGGAGATGGATATCCCGCGATTCGGCGAAGGTGCCCAGGGAGCCCTCTGCTTTTCGCTGCACAAGGGACTGCTCGGCCCCAGCGGAGTCGGGGTCATGGGACTGTACGGCGATTTCTCCCCGCGTCCGCTCATCTATGGAGGCACGGGAAGCCGTTCCGATTCTGTCGAGCAACCCGATTTCCTTCCCGATCGCTATGAGAGCGGTACGAGTGCGATCGCAGTGATCGCAGGAGCGAAGGCCGCGCTCGACCATATGGCCATCCATGGACAGGCGATCAATCATGAACGGAAGCGATTGGCAGACATCTTGTGGGATGATCTGTCGCGAATCGGGCAGTTGCGGATGCTCGGCCCGAGAGAGGGACGGAGTCCGATCGTCTCGGTCACCGTACGCGAGGGTTCGATCGACAGGCTCGCGCAAGCATTGTTCGCCAAGCAGGTCGCGGTACGCTCGGGCTTCCACTGTGCTCCGCTTGCCCACCGCCACCTCGGAACCGAAGTGCACGGGGGTGCCATCCGCTTCTCCGTGGGACATACGAACACGGAAGCGGAGTTGCAGATGGTTTCGGATACCATCCGGGAGGTATGTGATGGGCGATGACATGGTCAAGCTGACCCAATTCTCACAGTTCGCCGGATGCGGCGCGAAGCTCGGTCCCGAATTGCTGGACAGGGCCCTCTGCGGTTTGCAGCAAGCGCACGATCCCAACCTGATCAGCGATTTCTCGCATGCCGAGGATTGCGGGGTCTACCGTGTGCGCGATGACCTTGCGATCGTACAGACGGTGGATTTCTTCCCACCGGTGTGCGATGACCCTTGGACTTTCGGTCGGATTGCCGCCGCGAACGCACTCAGCGATGTCTATGCGATGGGAGCGGATCCGATCACCGCGGTGAGTGTGGTCTGCTTCCCCGAGACTGTCTTGGATATCAGCTATCTGCGCAAGATCATGGAGGGTGCGCTCGATGCACTGCAGGAGGCACACGCCGTCTTGGTCGGCGGCCATACCGTTCGGGACCGTGAGGTGAAGTTCGGCCTGTGCGTGAATGGCACGGTCCATCCCGATCGGATCTGGAGCAACAACACCTACAGGAGCGGCGAAGCGTTGATCCTTACCAAGCCGATCGGTGTCGGGCTGGTCAACACGGCAGCCCGTGCGAACATGGCCTCAGCGGAGGAGGAGGCACAGGCTCTCGCGTCGATGATGCGCCTCAACAAGGATGCCGCCGAGGTACTGCGGCATTTTTCCGTTTCCGCGTGTACCGACGTGACGGGATTCGGATTGCTCGGCCACGCGTGCGAGATGGCTGCGGACAATCCTGTGGGAGCAGTCATAGACTCTTCGCTCGTTCCGATCATCGGCAACGCCTTGGAGCATGCAAGGATGGGACTCATCCCCGCGGGAGCCTACACCAACGTGTCGTACCGCCGCCGGTTCGTCTCAGGTGAGGAACTGCTGGACGAGGACCTGCGGTTCGTCCTCTTCGATCCGCAAACCTCGGGAGGATTGTTGGCTTGCGTGCCACAACAGGAAGCGGATGCGGCAATCGGAGCCTTGCGGGAGCAGGGCATCGATGCCCACATGATCGGTCGTACCGATGCCTCCCTGCAAGGGCTGCATGTACGCTAGATATCGATGCCAAGGGTATGTTTCACGATGATGCCGATGACGAACGATATCGCCGCGACTCCGAGGCTGATCGATGCCATCTCTGTGAAACGCTTGAAAAACGGCACATCCTTCGCGACCGAGATATAGTAGGTGAAGCCGAGGATGATGAGCACCACCGTACCGAGCATGATCGCCAAGGCCCACATGAAGTGGGTATTCGGCAAGAGAAGGTACGGGAGGACAAGGAAGGCTACGGTTGCCAGGTAGACCACACCGGTGTAGAGTCCCGATTTCATGGCATTGCTGTTCCCCTCTGATCGTGAGGAAAGGTACTCGCTGCTCGCCATCGACAGCGTCGCCGATATCCCGGTGATCAAACCCGAGAGGGCGATCAGCCGAGTGTTCTGCATCGCGAAGGTGAGCCCTGCGAGTGTTCCCGAGAGTTCCACCAAGGCATCGCTGAGTCCGAGGACCATCGAACCGACATACTGCAACCGTTCTTCATCGAGCATTGCAAGCAGTTCCTGCTCGTGGCGGTCCTCGTCCTGTGCGATCTTCTGGGCCTCCGGGATTTCCTTTGCGAAGCCCTTGTAGATCTCACTGGCGTTTCCCTCTCCCCTCTCCATCAGCTTCAGGGCGAACGTGAAGCCGAACACGCGGGCGAGGAGGGTGAAGAAGAAGATCCGAAGCCGCTTCGGTTTCAGTGCGACTTTCGTGTAGCTTTGCCAGATCTCCCCATGCCGCTTCTCCTCCGCGGCTATCCTCAGCAGGACCTCGCGGTTGTGCTCGTCCTTCACGAAACGGGCTACCCGTGCATACACGATGCTCTCGGTGATCTCTCCCAATTGCATCTTGAGTACGATCCTGCGCACGTCGTTGCTGAGATTCTTCTGCTGTCCCATGGTGATCCTCCGTTGGATGCATACAGTATGCCCGTTGCCGATGTTTTTGAAAAGGGTGGGGAATGTGGTTGACAAGTGTTTCTATTTATAGTAACGTCTCGTCAACACCCGTCGGAGGAACACATGGACGACTTGCATGAACTGATCGATGTATTCACCAGGACGAACAACTATGAGCAGATGCAGAAGCTGTTCGAGGAGCTGTTCACCCAACGGGAGAAGTATGATTTCGCACTCCGGTGGCGACTGATGAAGGACTTGCACCAAGGGAAGACCCAACGGGAGATTGCCAACGAACTAGGCATCTCGCTTTGCAAGATCACGAGGGGATCGAAGATCCTCAAGGATCCCGAATCACAGATGAACACGATATTGAAGGAGTACGAACATGGCAAAGAACAAGACTGAGCAACAATCGCTCAATACGATGCAACCCGACAAGAACGGATATTTCGGCAATTACGGTGGTGCGTATCTGCCTCCGTCGCTCGAAGGAGTGATGAAGGAGATCGCCGACTCCTACCAAAGCATCAAGGAGGATCCTGCATTCATCGAGGAACTGACGTTCCTCCAGCAGACCTACACAGGCCGTCCTTCGCCGATCTACTTCGCGAAACGCCTCTCCGATGCGGTCGGCGGAGCGAAGATCTATCTGAAGCGCGAGGACCTGAACCACACCGGATCGCATAAGATCAACCACTGTCTCGGCGAAGCGCTGCTCGCCAAGAGAATGGGGAAGAAGAAGGTGATCGCGGAGACCGGTGCAGGCCAGCATGGCGTGGCTCTTGCAACCGCTGCGGCATTGCTCGGACTGGAGTGCGATATCTACATGGGGGATATCGACATTGAAAAACAGGCTCCGAACGTCCGGCGGATGCAGGTCCTCGGAGCGAAGGTCGTTCCCGTGAGCAGGGGGACCAAGACCCTCAAGGATGCGGTGGATGCCGCGTTCGAAGCTTACATGGAAGATCCGGTCACCACGATGTATGCCATCGGTTCGGTCGTCGGTCCCCACCCGTTCCCGATGATGGTCCGTGATTTCCAGAGCGTCGTCGGACGGGAGGCTCGCGAGCAGTTCCTTGCCATGACCGGGCATCTGCCCCACCATGTGATGGCATGTGTCGGCGGAGGTTCCAATGCGATGGGCATCTTCAGCGGATTCCTCGATGATACCGAGGTGAATATCTACGGCGTGGAACCGGGCGGTCGCGGACCCGCGAAGGGTGACAATGCAGCCACCATGGCGTACGGGAAACCCGGTGTGATCCACGGTTTTTCCTGCTACCTGCTGCAAGACGCCGAGGGACAGCCGCTTCCCGTCTATTCGATAGCCAGTGGGTTGGATTACCCCGGAGTCGGTCCGCAACATTGCCATCTGAAGGATATCGAGCGGGTCCGCTATGTCGTGGCGACCGACAGGGACGCATTGGTCGCGTTCTACGACCTGAGTCGCCTTGAGGGGATCATCCCTGCGCTCGAAAGTTCCCATGCGCTCGGTTACGCGATCAAGGCTGCCGCGAAGATGAAAAGTGAGGAAACCATCCTTGTGAACCTTTCCGGAAGGGGAGACAAGGACATGGACTATGTGATGGATCACTATCCGTTGGAGGCATATGAGGAACAGAAGCTTCTGGTGAAGTGAGCATGACGCGAAGCATGTCCGGGGGGGATGGGAACGACCATCCCCCTTGACATTCCCTGCGGTTTCCATGATGGCGAAAAGAGGGTAGACTTGACTGGTAGCCACATGGAGGTGTTGTGATGACGAAGTTGTTCACCCTGGTCGTCCCCCAATGGCAGGGGGCAGCGGCGGGAACAGGCCCGTTGCACGGAGCCCGTTCCATGGTACGGATCCTGGGCGCCGATCATATCGATGCGACTGTCACGGTCAACGAGCAATCGGTTCCGAAGAGACGGGAGGGAGTCTGGTATGCCCAGGAGATCGGCCGCCACATCAGGCGTTCGCTCGATGCACTCGAATGTGCACAAGCCAAGCAGGTCCTGACCATCGGCGGCGATTGTGCGAGCGATGTCGCGTCGATCAGTTACCTGAACAAGCTGTATGATGGGAACCTCACGGTGTTGTGGCTTGACGCCCATGCCGACCTCAATACACCGCAGAGCTCTCCGAGCGGAAAGTTCCACGGCATGCCCCTGAGACTCCTCCTCGGTGAGGGAGCTCCGTCGCTCTTGAGACTTCTCCCCTCTGTCCTGAAAAGTGAACAGGTCATCTATACCGGGCTCAGGGAGCTTGACCACGCGGAACGACTGTATATCGTGGAACACAGCATCCCGAACGTTCCGATGTGCCACGAATGCGTCGATATGCTGAACACCGTGGTCAAGTTGACACGAAGGAGCAACGTCTACCTGCATCTTGATCTCGATGTGATCGATCCCGCCGATTTCGATGCGGTCTCGTGCCCCTCTCCGAACGGATTCAGGTTCGAGGATTTGCTCAGTTCCGTTGCGGAACTGGGAAATGCTTTTCCGATCGTCGGATGCGCCGTCACCGAATATCAAGTGAAGGGAGAAGCGCATGAGCACAAGCTCGCGCGCCTGCTCAAGACGATCCGGACCGCTATGACTGCTCGGGAACGAGTGTAAGCTCGCTCTGGATCGAAAAGCCTTCGAACACTCCGAGCGAGCGGTTCTTCCTGACCTGGTCGTGGGAAAATATCTTCCCGTTCATGCAGATGTAGACTCCCGGTTCCAACAGTTGCACCGCCGTGATCGCACATCCGAGGTTGAAGACCGCATCGGAGTTCTCCAGTGCGAAGGGGACCATCGCACCCGTGAATACGATTACCTTGGGCAAGCTCCTCCGGGCGATCACCTGTGCGGTTTCGACCATCGTATCGGTACCGTGGGTGACAATGATCCGCATCTCATCCCGTCGAGCGCATGCGTCGGCGATCTTTTTCCGATGCGAGTCATCCATGAAGAGGCTGTCGATCGCGAGCAGACGCTGTACCGAGATGGGAATCGCACAGCGTGTAGACTTGAGTATCTTGGGGAGGTGCGAGCGGCGGAAGGTCAGCTCACCGCGAATCTCATCATAGATCTTGTCGAACGTACCTCCGGTAGTGATGATGCACAATCCGTTTTTGATGGTGTCCATGATGGAACCATCCTATCATGCTTTCGTGTTTGCAAACACTGCGAAATGACCCTATAATCGAATGAGACCGAAAGGGGAGACAGCATGGAGAAGCAACAGGTTTCGACGAGTGCGGCACCAGGGGCGATCGGCCCCTACTCACAGGCGGTGAAGGTAGGGGAATTCGTCTATACCTCGGCTCAGATTCCGACCTTGCCCGGTTCGGGCTTGGTAGCTTCAGGGGGGATCGAAGGCCAGACCCACCAGGTGTTCAAGAACCTCTCGGCGGTACTCGAGGCGGCGGGTTCGTCGCTCGAAAAGATCGTGAAGGCCACGGTCTTCCTCAAGAACATGGATGATTTCGCGGTGGTGAACGCCATCTATGTCTCGTACTTTCGGGCAGGGACTGTCTTGCCGGCTCGTAGTGCTGTCCAGGTGGTACGGTTGCCGAAGGATGTCTTGGTTGGCATAGAGGTCATCGCACTCGCATAGAGGTGCAAAAGGAGGAGTCGATCATGCGCAGGACGGCATTGTACGATACCCATGTGGCATCGGCGGGAGTGAAGATGGTGGATTTCGGTGGGTGGGAACTCCCGCTGCATTATGCGGGGGGCATCATCGCCGAACACCACGCGGTACGCCAGAGAGCCGGGCTCTTCGATATCTCGCACATGGGCGAGTGCATGGTCAGCGGCCCCGGAGCCTGTGCCTATCTCGATTACCTGGTGACCAATTCGGTCTCCTCGATGGAGGACGGCCAGCTCATCTATACCCTGATGTGCTACCCGAACGGAACGGTCGTCGACGACCTGATCATCTATCGCATCGATGCCGAGCAGTATTGGGTCGTCATGAACGCCGCGAATACTGAGAAGGATCTCAAGTGGATGACCGAGGAGAATCCCAAGGCCCATGCCGACCATCCACCTTTCGAGATCGTCGATTTTTCCGACCATATCTCCCAGTTGGCCTTGCAAGGTCCCTCCGCGGCGGCCATCATTGCCAGGCTCGCCCCCGAAGCGGCAAGTCTTGGGTTTTTCCGCTTCCTCAAGGACCTGACCGTCGGTTCCGTACGATGCATGGTCAGCCGCAACGGGTATACCGGAGAGGATGGGTTCGAACTCTACTGCGACAACGAACACGCCAAGATCTTGTGGGATGCGCTGCTGGAGGCGGGCAAGGGGGAGGGCTTGGTTCCCTGCGGACTCGGTTCCCGAGACAGCCTGCGCCTCGAGGCGAAGCTTCCCCTCTACGGTCATGAGATCTCAGACTCGATCACGCCGCTCGAGGCGAATCTCGGGGTCTTCGTGAAGCTGGATAAGGAGGATTTCTGCGGGAAGGAGGCTCTCCATGCACAACACCTCGCAGGAATCCCCCGCTCGCTGCGCGGATTCGAGATGATCGACAGCGCAGTCCCGCGAAACGGTTACCGGGTGTTCCTGGATGGCAGGGATATCGGGTTCGTCACCAGTGGTACGAAGAGTCCTACCTTGGGCATTTTCTGTGGGTATGCCCTGATCGAGCGCGACAGCGGACTTTCGTTCGGAGACACGATATCGATCGAGATCCACGGGAAGCTGAAGGAGGCCCGCCTGGTGAAGACACCGTTCTACAAGCGGACCCCATCGTCAAAGGTCTAGTACGATTGGTGACGATTCTCGGTGCAAGACATTGCCGAGGGATAGCGATTCCACTAGTATTGACTCATGAGGAATTATCAACACGGCAGTGAACTTCTGCCGCTGGACAATTCGGCCATCATCTACCCGCCGACCGTAGCCCGGTTCAACACGCATGTGTTCAGGCTTTCGATGGACCTGCGGATTCCCGTGATTCCGGAAAGACTGCTCACCGCGCTGGAGCATGTATTGGAGCGGTTTCCCTACTTCGCCGTCTCGTTGCGCCAAGGTTTCTATTGGTACTACCTGATGCCGAACCACGCGCCGTTGGCAGTCTATGAGGACAACAGTTCGCCTTGTACCTATATCCATCCGAAGCGGGGAGCGAACGGGTATCTCTTCAAGGTCCGCTACACCTCCCGGCGCATCGCGGTGGAATACTTCCACGCCCTTACCGACGGGACCGGAGGATTGGTATTCCTCAAGAGTCTGGTAGCCGAGTATCTCAAGCTCTCGGGAGTCCAGGCGGGGGATGACCCACAGGTGCTCATTCCCGGATCCATGATGGATCCGCAGGAGAGCGAGGATTCGTTCGAACGCTGTTACACCCCGCTGAAATCGGTCTTCGGGTTCGAGTCGAAAGCCTTCCACATGGGTGCCGACGATACGCTTACCGATTCGGTGCAGGTGATCAGTGCACGGATCAAGATTGAGGACCTCAAGCGCATCAGCACCTCCTACAAGGCGACGATCACCGAATATCTCGTGGCGGAACTGATCGATGCGATGCAGCGGATCCAGGAACAGACGGTGCGCAACCCGAAACGGTACCGCCCCGTGCGAGTCTCTGTCCCGGTGAACATCCGCAAGGTCTTCGGATCGAAATCGCTGAGGAACTTCACCCTCTTCATCGTGATCGGCATCGATGTGAGACTCGGTCACTATGCATTCGAGGAGATCATCGACCAAGTCATCCACCAAGTGCGCGGAGGAGTGAACGCCAAGTCGCTCAGCAAGCAGGTATCGCGCAATGTCGCGGGACGCCGTAATCCGTTGATCCGCTACGCACCGAACATCTTCAAGCGTCCCTTGATGAAATTGCTCAGCGACTCCTATGGGGATTCGGTCTACAGCACGACGATCAGCAATATCGGGAACGTCGAACTGCCGAAAGGAATGGCCGATGTGGTCGACCGCCTCGACTTCTTCCTCTCACCGAGCAAGCCGAACAAGGTCTCGTGCGGGGCAATCGGGGCGAACGGATACCTTTTGATGAATTTCACCAGCATCTATGAGACGAAGACCGCCTATGAGCGTGAGGTGTTGACTGCACTGGTCGCGAAAGGGATACCGGTCGAGGTCGCAACCAACCGGAAAAACGGAAAGGATTGAGGTATACCATGGCATATTGCGTGAATTGCGGAGTCAAGCTGGAATCGGGCACCACCGCCTGTCCACTGTGCAAGACGATCGTGCAAGCTCCTCCCGAGGTGATCGGACAACCGTCCGAACCGCTGTTTCCCCTCATCAATGAGCACATCCACATCGATCATCCGATGCTCACCAAGAATCGCAAGGGGGTCATCGAGTTGGTGATCGCATTCATGGCGATCGCAGTGATCACGCTGTTCGTCACTGCCTTCGCGATCGCCCACTTCTCTCCCTGGATACCGATGGCGTTGGTGCTGTTGGGCGGATCCTATCTCTTGGTAGTGCTTTTCGTGCGTCCTTCCTACGTGAAGATCGCATCGTGGTTCTCCGTGATCACCATCGCGCTGCTCGCAATCATCGATCTCTACGACATGCGTTTCTCCTGGTCCCTCTACGCAAACCTCTCCATCGCACTTTCATGGACTCTCTGCGTATCTCCTCTGCTTTTCAAGCCTGAAGACCGATGGGGAGCGATCGTGCTTGGGGCTGCTGCAGTAGCGACCTATCTTCCGCTGATCGATCTGGTGGAGGGCGGTGGACTCGGATGGTCCCTCTCCATCGCGCTGCCGACGTATGCGGTGGTGTTGCTGGCTGTCGCCACATTGCTCGTTCGGATGAAATTCGGAAAGCCGACGATCACGGACAAGGTTCTCTCGCTCATCGCGATCAGCAGCTGGGGCGTGGTCGCGGGAGATTTCTTCCACCTCCGGTCCATCTCGAGCCCATTGTTGCTCTCCTGGTCATCGAGCGTCGCGATCGTGGCACTGTGCATCGTCATCTTCCTCGTCCTGAACATGACGCTGCGGCGGGTACGCAACTACTTCAACAATCGGGTGGTCTGACCTCAGCGGCGCCAGAACGTACGGGTGAATATGGCGAATACCGTGTAGATTTCCAGGCGTCCTGCGAGCATCATCAGCGAAAGGAACCACTTCACGTAGGAGGGCATCGGTCCGAAGCCGATGCCTACGGGCCCTACGGCCTCCATGCCGAGACCGATGTTCCCTACGGAGATCAGCCCCGAGACGAATGAGCTGAGCAGGTCGTACCCCGCAGATGCCACGACCAACGTGGATGCGAGTACGAGTGCCAGATAGATGGCAACGAAGCCTGCGATCGCATTCACCGTCTTCCAGGGAATACGCTCATGTTCGCTTTGGATGGTGAAGAAGCCTTTCGGGTGCAGAAGCGAGCGGATGTTCTGGCGACCGAGCTTGAACATCGTGACCAGGCGGGTGACTTTCATTCCTCCTCCGGTGGAGCCCGCGCATCCTCCGATGAACATCAACAACAGGAGGATTGCCTGCGGCAATACAGGCCACGTGCCGTAATCGGCGGTGGCGAAACCCGTGGTGGTCATGATCGACGCGGTGTGGAATGCGCCGTAGCGAAGCGACTGGCCGACCGACCGATAGGTCCCGCTAGTCACAAGGCTGATCGTAGTGACCGCTGTGGCGATGAAATAGATCGCCAGGTAGACACGCAGCTCGGTATCGCGCCATACCATCGTCAGTTTCTTCCGGATGATCGCGAAATAGAGGGAAAAGTTCACTCCTGCCATGACCATGAAGATCGTGACGATGGCATCGACATATGCACTGGCATAGTGCCCTACCGAGGCATTTTTCGTGACGAAGCCTCCGGTTGCGACCGATCCGAAAGTCACTGTCAGCGCATCATAGAGACTCAGTCCTCCAAAGAGCAGCAAAATCGTCTCCATGAGAGTGATTCCTACATAGATCAGCCAGAGGATCAGCGCAGTGTTCTTGATTTTCGGCGTGAGCTTGCTCTTCGTCGGTCCGACCGCCTCAGCTCCGAACAGTTGGAACCCTTCGACTCCCACAAGCGGCAAGAGGGCAACGAACAGCACGACGATTCCCATACCTCCGATCCAGTGGGTCAAGGAGCGCCAGAAGAGGATCGATCGCGGTGCTGCCTCGATATTCCGCAACGTGGTCAATCCCGTCGTGGTGAAACCGCTCATCACCTCCATGTACGCGCTGGTGTAATCGGTCGTCGTACCGCTCAGGTGAAGGGGAATCGCACCCAGTGCGCTCGCCACGACCCAGGTCAAGGTGACGAACAGATAGACATCCCGTACGTTCAGGGTCCTTGATCGCCAGGACCTGCCGATGGTGAGGATCACCGCGACATAGACGATGATAATCGCCAACGAGACGATGAATGCCCTGAAGGCGACCCATTCGCCGTAGGCGGCGGCCATCACCGTAGGGATGAGCATGAACAAGCCGGTGATGCTCTGCATGGTACCCGAAAGGCGCAGGATTTGTTTCCAGTTCATTCACATCCCCTAGGAGAAAATCTTCTGTACGAAATCGAGTTCCTCTCGTCCCGCGCATACCAGCATCGTGTCCCCCTCTTCGATCAATGTCGCACCGGTGGGGATGAGGTTCTTTCCGTCGCTCTTGGTGATGCCTGCGATGATTCCCTTGTTCCGCATGTTGATCTCCTTGAGCTTCTTGCCCACCACCGCCATGCCGGGCGTGATGCTGAATTCGAAGATCTCGAACCTGCCGTTGAAGAGGGAGTGGACACTTTCCACGTGGGCTCCGCGCATGTACTTGAGCAGGGAGTCGACGGTCGCCTCGCTCACGCTGATGACCGAGTCGATGTCCAGGTGTCGGGCAAGCCGGATATAATTGTTGTTGTTTTTGATCAGGGCGATCGCCGATTTCACGCCGACCCGCTTTGCATAGCTGGCAGTGATGATGTTCAGCTCATCATTGTCGGTAAGGCTGATCAGCAGGTCATAGGTGTCGAGCCGCTCATCCTCGAAGATGCTCTCATCGGTGATGTCGCTGCGGACCACCAACAGGTTGGGAAAGATCGAGGCGAAATGTTCACAGACCGTCGGATCCTGTTCGACCAGTACGATGGAACGATGTTGCGAGACATCGAATGCACGGAGCAAGAACCGGGCGATCTTGCTTCCTCCCACGATGACGATCTTCTTCGGCTTCACGCGATGCTGGCCGATCAGCTTGAAGAGCGCGGGCCGATCCGTATCGGAAGCGACGATCGACAGGGTATCCCCGGGGAATACGATCGTGTTTCCGGAGGGGACGATTCCCTCGTCCTCGCGGTTGATCGCGGCGATGACGAACTCGGTACCGATCGAGGCCCTGCAGTTCATGATGCTCTGGTTGGCAAACCGCGATTTCTCGGTGACGTAGATGTTATAGAGCACGAGGTTGGAACGCTCGAAGGTGATGACATCGCTGAAAATTCCCCGTTCGATGATCGCGTGGATGCTCCTGGCTGCCTCTGCCTCGGGGTTCACGATGTAGTTGATCCCGAGGATCGTCGCGGGCAGACCGTCCTTTCCTGTGTAGGTGAGGTTCCGGATTGCCGCTACGGTCGTCACCTCGGCTCGGATATTCTCCACGATACCGCAGGCGACGAGGTTGATCTCATCACTGTCGGTGACGGCGACGAATATGTCGGCCTTGCCGACCTCCGCCTCGCGAAGTTTCGCGGGATCGGTTCCCGAACCCACTACGACCATGCAATCGAGTCTCCCCTGGACTTCGGCAGCCCGCTTGGGATCATTATCGATGATGGTGACATCACGTCTTTCCTGGATCAGGTGACGGGCCAACAGTGTACCGCGTTTGCCGGCTCCGAGTATGACAACTTTCATGGTAGCAATCATAGCCTTGTGCCTCGGTTCTGGCAAGCGTTTCCCGTTTTACGCGAAATCGGCCCAGTTCCCTCCGGTCACCCGCTGAAGATCGGTCGGACAGAGGAACAATTGCACCCCTCGTTGTCCCGCGCTGATGGCAACCTGATCGTACAGTTGCATCGTCTCCTCCAGATACAGCGGATAGGGACGTATCATGCCCAGCGGCGATACTCCCCCCCTGATGTACCCGCTGAGCTTGCGCAAGTCACGCTGGTCCACCAACTCCAACGATGAGACCTGCAAGCAGGCGCGAGCCTTCTTCATGCTGATCTCCAAAGGACCGGGCAGGCAAAAGACACGGATGAGATCGTCCGATCCTCGGGTCACGATCGTCTTGCATACCTGCATGGGATCGAGACCGAGCTTCGCAGCAACACTCGCCGCGTCGATATGGTCCTCATCCCACGCATAGGAGAGCACCTCGTAGGAAATGTCCGATGCATCGAGGATGCGCATCGCGTTCGTCTTCATGACACGAGTATGCCCGTGCGTACGGTTTTGGGCAACCCGGCATGGCTTTCACCCGCTGTATATCTTACGGTGGAAATCGAGGGAAAAATCGCGTACCATGGAGAGGATTTCCTATCGGGAGGACAAGGCCTATGAAGACGATACGGATGGTGATGCTGGCGACGATGCTGCTCATGCTCGTCATCTCCTGCACCACATGGCGTGAGGGCAAGGAACCGCCGGTCATCGGAGCGGAGGGAGTGGCACGACCCGAGTGGGTACTTTCCGTGCCGAAGTCCCCCCAGATACTCTATGAGACCGGCTATGCGAAACTCTCGACCAAGACGACCAGCTCCAAGCGGGCGGTAGCCGAGGCGAAGGAGAAGATGGCACAGTGGGTCGATACCAAGGTCGAGTCGGTGGTGACCAACTATACCAGCGATTCGGGTGATGCGACGCAGAGGCAGGCGCTCGAAGCCTTCGAGTCGATCTCCCGCCAGGTTTCCCAGGTCTCACTCAGCCAAGTGACCCAAGAGGGAATGTGGGTCGATGTCGAAGGAGGCGTCTGGGTCTTGCTTTCGATGCCGAAGGAGCAGGCGGTGCAGGCCTTCGCCTCTGCCCAGGATGCGTTCATCCCATCCGATGCCGCCGCATTCGCCCAATACAAGAAGGACGAGGCGCTTGCGATGCTCTCCGAAATCCTGAAGGAGTTGTGATCGATGAACACAAGATCGTATGTATCGATAGGTGCGATGGTGCTTGTGGCACTCGTGCTCTTGGCCGGATGTGCCACTACCAACGCTGACGGATCGCCGAAGTGGACCACGGATGTTCCTTCCCACTGGCGGACCTACCATGCGGTGGGCTATGGGAAGCTGTCGAACGTGCAGAACTCACGGATGCGAGCGGAGGCCATGGCAACCGATGCGGTGGCCCGTTGGGCGAGCGTCACGGTGCAAGGGGCATTGACGAACTACTTCCAAGACTCGGGAAGCAGCGGAAACCAGAACCTTGAGATGCTGGAGAGCATCAGCCGCCAGGTGGTGGACATATCACTCAGGGGTATCCAGGTCGAAGAGCAGTACACCGATGCAGACGGCGGTGTGTGGGTCCTTGTCTCCTTCCCGGTGAAGAATCTCAAGGACGCCTACAAGGCACAGAGTCTCAAGCTTGAGCGCGAAGCACAGATCGGGAAAGCCGACCTGTTGATCGAGTATCTGGAGCGAGAACTGGCAAAGGAAGGGAAGTGAGCCTATGAAGCATCGTGTGCAAACCCTGATGATGTCGCTGATGATCGCCCTGGTGTTGCTGGCCCTCGGATGCACCTCCGCGGTGCAGGTGACGCGGCTCTCGGAAACCGATGAGCTCGATCTCAGCGGAAACTGGAACGACACGGATATCCGGATCGTGACCGAAGCGCTGGTGGATTCAAGCTTGAAATCGAACTGGATCAACCAGTTCCGCGTGCGCAACGGCCGCAACCCTGTGGTGATCGTCGGTACGATCCTAAACCGCAGCAGCGAACATCTCGATACCTCCATCATCGCCAAGCGTTTCGAGATGGCGTTGGTCAACACGGGAAAGGTTGACATGGTCGCCGATCTCGGCATGCGCGAGGAACTTCGCGATGAGCGTGAGGAACAACAGTACCACGCCAGCGAAGAGACGGCTGCTGCCCTCGGCCGTGAGGTCGGGGCCGACTTCCTGCTCCAGGGAGCGGTGCGTACCGTCGTGGACCAAGTCTCTGGGAAAGCCGTGCGGACCTATTATGTCAGTGCAGAGCTGATCGATATCGAGACCAGCAGGAAAGTGTGGGTCGGCGAAGAGACGGTCAGGAAACTGATCCGGCAACCGAAGTACACCTGGTGATGGAATTTCCGGCATGAGAAAAGGCGTGGGGAACCTGCTTGTCCTATGCGGTGCGGCCGTCTTGGTTGTCACCGCCGTCTCATGTTCTTCGGTGCTCGCACTCGATCCGGTGGTCACAAGCTATCGGAACGCCGACTTTGACAAGGCCTATGAGCGGCTCGCCTTGATGGAGGATGAGTACCTTGCCAAGCAAGGTCCTCTGCTCTATGCATTGGATGCGGGGATGCTCTCCCACTACAGTGGCAAGTGGGACGACTCGAACCGTCACCTCGATCTCGCCGAGCGTCTCATCCGGGAGCACTACACCGAGAGCCTCAGTGCCAATGTGTCGAGTTATCTGATCAATGATCTTGAGCGTCCCTATCAGGGGGAAGACTACGAGGATATCTATGCGAACCTCTTCAAGTCGCTCAACTATGTGCACCAGGGGGAACCCGAGTCCGCATTGGTGGAAGTGCGCCGGTTTGCGGAGAAGCAGCAGCTTCTGCAGGACTCGTATGACAGGCTGTTCGCCTCCGTCGAGGCGGCCGGAAGGAATTCCGCTCACATTCCCCTCGACGCCCGCATCTCGATCCGCTTCTCTTCGAGTGCATTGGGGAATTGGCTGGGGATGGTCGTCTCCCGAGACATCGGGGAGAAAGAACAGGCCCGATTCTTTGGCGAGCAAGTCCGTATGGCATTCGAGAAGCAGCGGTCGCTTTATCCGTTCGGGTTACCCAGGACGGTAGATCGTGATGAGGCCCGCTTGGGTGATGGTACCTGTCGGGTCAACGTGATCGCATTCACCGGGTTGGCTCCGGTCAAGGAAGAGGTGGTCGATCGGTTCTGGATCGCCGACAACACCTATGTGAAGATCGCACTCCCGCGGATGGTCGCGAGGCCGACGCGTGTCGCTTCCGCCGAGGTCCTGCTCGGAAACGGCCGTTCGTTCCTTCTCGAACCGATCGAGGATATCGGTGCGATCGCGATGGAGGCGTTCCGGCTGCGACGCTCCTACATAGAGTCGAAGACGGTGATCCGCTCGGTGCTGAAGACGACCGGGACGATGTTCATCGACGCCGCCACAGGTTCGATGGCAGCCAATGCGAACAGCAGGGAGGAGGCGAACAGGATCGAGTTCTACGGTGCCTTGTTCTCATTCGCCTCCCGCATCTTCAGTGAAGCGAGTGAACAGGCTGATGTACGGATCAGCCACTTCTATCCCGACAGGGCGTGGGTCGGTGGAATCGACCTGATGCCGGGTGTCTATGAGGCGCGGGTGATCTACCGGGATCGCAGCGGTTCGGTCATCGGAGAAAAGCGGCTTGGGGATGTGGTCGTCTCGCCGCGTCGTGTCAATCTGTGGGAGAGCGTATGGCCATGGTGATGAGAAAGGGGGAGAGCCCTATGGGAAACAAGATGGTGTTGATAAGCGTGGTTGCGGTGTTGCTGTTGTCGGGGTGTGCCACCTGGCGCCAGCAGGAATCTCCAGGATCCTGGATGGAGACACTCTACGATCGGGAGTACCCGGAGGAAACCTATCTCTGTGCAGTCGGCGCAGGTTCCACCCGTGAGAATGCCGTCAACGCGGCGTTCTCCAGCCTCTCCCAGGTGTTCCATGCACAAGTGGATTCGACCATCAGCACGTATGTGAGCAGTACTGCGACGCATGAAGGTTCCGAAGTCGTTTTCTACGATACCGAGGCGATGATCGACCAAGGGAGCGTGAGCACAAAGACCGACTTGATCATCGGAGCGCAGGTGGTGAACACCTACCGTGCTCCCGACGGCATGGTATGGGTCCGTGTCGCAGTCCATCGCAAGAACACTGCACAGCTGTATGAGAAGGAGATGGAACAGCTTGAACAGGATGTTGCCCAGCTGAGGATGCGCTCGATGCAGGAAACGAGTGTGCTCGCCCGCTACTTCCGGTTGCAAGGTGCCTTGCCGAAGGCCTTGGCCCACCAGCAGCTTGCCGAACAGGTCCGCATGCTCACCGGAAAGGACCGTCCGAGTCTCCTCAAGACCATCGAGCGGGAGCTTGATGGCATCGCCTCGACCGTGACACTCTCGCTTGAGGTCCTGGTGTCCGTGCCTGAGCAGGGAGAGCAGATGCAGAGGCAGATCGAAAGTGCATTCGCCAGCCTTTTCCATGATTACGGGTTTACGGTGGTCAACGACACGTCCCGATCCGGAGCCAAGGCGGTCATCGGCTACTTCGCCGCCCCGGCACCTGCCAGCGGAAGTCCCTATGCGCATGTCCGCTACCAACTGTCGGTACAGGTCATCGAGGGGACGCAGACGGTCGCCTCCTATCGTCTTGAGAAGCGGGAAACTGCATTGAATGATCAGGATGCGATGCAAAGAGCCTTGCGCTCCGCATTGCACGACGCAGTGGGAGCGTTGGGTTCACAGCTGGAGGGGCGCTGAGCGTCCCCTCCGTATACTGTACTATTTGTCGTCTATCGCGAAGGATGATCCGAGAGCCGAGGGGGAGGCGAACGCTCCCTTGCGGTTCTGGTTGAGGATCGTCATCACCGAAAGGGTGAAGAAGGTGATGAGGTAGGGAGCGAAGGCAAGGAACTGCGTCGGGATGACCATCTTGATTCCCGCGGCTTGCAAGCTGAATTGCAGGCTTGTGATTCCGCCGAAGACAAGGGTTCCGATGACCGCCTTCCCGGGATTCCAGGTGGCGAATATCACGAGCGCGATGACGATCCATCCCTTCCCACCGGTCATCCCGTCATTCCAGCTCGGGGTGAACGAGAGCGAGAGGCATGCGCCGCCGAGTCCCGCGAACATGCCGCCGATGATCGTGTAGAGGTAACGCAGCCGGGAAACCGAAAGTCCCATCGCCGCGGCGGTCTTCGGGGATTCCCCGACAGCCCTGATCGCCAGTCCGTGCTTCGTCTTGTACATGAAGAACCACGCGAACGGGATGATCAGGTACAGCAGGTAGGTGAGGATGCTCACGTCGAAGAATGCACCGAGCACCGGGATATCCTTCAGCAGGGGAATGGCGATGTTGTCGAACTTCTTCGGGAGATTCATGCCGACCAGGTTGTAGTTGTTCGAGACGGGACCGAGCCGCTGACCGAGGAAGTTTGCCAATCCGGTTCCGAACATCGTGATGGCCAGTCCGCTGACCACCTGGTTTGCCCGCATGGTGACGCACAAAAATGCGTGGATCAGCGAGAGCATTCCCCCGGTGAGCATCGCGACCACGAGACCGACATAGAGGCTTCCCGATGCGAGTGTGCTTGCGAACGCGGTGAGCGCACCCATGAGCATCGTCCCCTCCATTCCAAGGTTCAGCACACCGGTCTTCTCCGTGTAGATCTCACCGATGGTGGCGAAGGTAAGCGATGTTCCCATCGCGATGGTCGCTGCAAGCAACTTGGTGATGAAATCCATCATGCGGCCTCCTTCTTGATGAACTTGAGCTTGTGTTCGACGAAGATGCTTCCGGCAAGCAACGGGATGAGCACCAGCCCTTGCAGGACCTCACCCATCGATTCGGGCAGCTTCATCGCGATCTGCAGCGCGTCGGCCCCTGTGGTGAGGGCTGCCATCACGACTGCCACGAGTATCGAGGCAAAGGGATTCAGGCCGCTCATCCACGCGATGATGATACCGGTGAACCCATATCCCGCGTTGACACCCTTGGTCAGCCTGTGTGCGATCGCGGCGGTGTTCACCGATCCGGAGAGTCCGCAGATGGCTCCGGAGAGGATCATGGCAAGGACGATGTTGCGCTTGATCGATACCCCTTGGTACCGTGCGGCCTTGGGATTCTTTCCGATCATGTTCAGCTCGAATCCCCATCTGGTCTTGTAGAGGAGGAACCAAAGCAGGACCACCAGCGCAAGCGCGATGAAAATTCCTGCATGAACCTTCCCCCATATCTGGGGCAGCCACGCCTCACGCGGGAATTCCGGGGTTCCCATGTTCCCCAGCGGAGCCTTCCATTTGTTGATGTAGAGGTACTCGGCCAATCCGATGGCAACATAATTGAGCATCAGCGTGGTCAGCGTCTCGTCGACCGACCATTGTGCCTTCAAGAATCCGGGAACGCCGGCCCAAAGGGCTCCGAGCGTCATGCCGACCGCCAATCCGACAGGCAGCAGCATCGGTACCGGAAGGAATCGCCAGAACTGCATGACCCAGGTGATGCCGATCGCTCCCCAGACATACTGGCCCTCCGCACCGATATTCCAGAACTTCAGGCGGAACGCGATGCCAACCCCGAGGCCGCACATGAGCAGGGGCAAGGACTCTACGATCGTGTATTGGAACCGTCGGGCATTGCCGAACGCACCGTTGAGCATCGCACCATATGCTTGCAGGGGATTTGACTTGGAGGCGATCAGGACGATCGCTCCGAGCATGAGGGAAACGATGAATGATACCAATGGGATGAGGATTGCCATGCGCTTCGATCTTGTGTCACGTTTCTCGACTACCACCCTCATGCTTCCCTCCTGACGGAGCCGGCTCCCGCCATCATCATCCCGAGCTCCTCGGTGTTGGTTTCCTTCACGTTCCTGAGGCCCATGATCTTTCCTTCGAACATCACGGCGATCTTGTCCGCGACCATCTGCAGTTCCTCGAGCTCCTCGGAGACGAGCAGGACCGCGTTGCCCTTGTCCCGTTGGCTGATCAGGTTCTGCCGGACCGCCTCGGTCGCACCGACATCAAGTCCGCGGGAGGGGTAGACAGCGATGAGCACGCCACCGCAGGAGTCGATCTCCCTGGCAAGGATCGTCTTCTGGATATTCCCTCCCGAGAGGAACTTCACGCAGGTATCCTGGTCGGGTGTCTTGATCGTGAAGGCCTTGATCAGCTTGTCGGCGAACGCACGCATGAAGGTCTTTTTGATCACCGCGCCCCTGGAGATCTCCTCGGTACGGTACTTCTTCATCGCGAGGTTCTCCCCGACGCTCATGTCACCTACCACACCCATCGCTCCACGATCGGCGGGTATGTGGCTTACTCCTGCCTTGATCACCTGAAGCGGCGTCGCGTTGGTCATGTCCCGTCCGTCGATCGCTATCGTTCCCTTGTTGCACCGGAGCAATCCGGTGATCGCTTCTGTAAGTTGGGTCTGGCCGTTTCCTGCCACTCCTGCGATGCCGACGATCTCTCCCCGGTGGATCTCCAGCGAGACATCATCCAGAAGCGGTCGTGATCCGAGCGGATTGTCGACAGTCACATGGTCGACCTTCAGCTTGATGCCACCGGGATTGAAGGGGCAGCGGTCGAGTGAGAAGAGCACGTCCCTGCCGACCATCATGTTGGCGAGGTCGCGGGGTGTCACGTCCTTGGTATCGCAGGTGTTCACCGTCTTGCCCCGACGGAGGACCTGCACCTTGTGGCTGAACTCGATCACTTCATCCATCTTGTGGGTGATGAAGATGGCCGACTTGCCTTCGCTGAGCATCTTCTTCAGGATATTGTTCAGGTCGCGCGACTCACCGGGAGTGAGCACCGCGGTCGGTTCGTCGAGGATCAGGATGTCGGCACCGCGGTACACGAGCTTGAGGATCTCGACCCGTTGCTGTTCGCCGACGCTCAGGTCGTGGATGATCGCGTCGGGGTCGACCTGCAGCCCATACCGCTTGGAGAGCTCGGTGATCCGCGCCTTGATCTCATCCAATTTCGGTACGAGCGGGAGGTCGCGCAATCCGAGCACGATATTCTCGGCCACGCTCATGTTCCCCACCAGCATGAACTCTTGGTGGATCATGTCGATCCCGAGAGCCATGGAGTCCTGCGGACTGTGGATCTCGGCCAATTCTCCACGGATGTGGATGGTTCCGCTATCGGGTCGGTAGAGTCCCACCAACATGTTCATCAACGTGCTCTTGCCGGCTCCGTTCTCACCGAGTAGCGCGAGCACCTGTCCGGGGTAGAGCTCCAGAGAGACATCGTCGTTCGCCAGCACACCGGGGAAATGCTTGGTGATGTGTTCCATGCGAACGATCGGGATCTGAGGTGTCTGTCGGTTCATTGTTTGCCCATCCAGGTCGGGTTTCCCAGGAAACCCTCATGTCGAAACGAATCTCAAAAAAGGGCAGACCGGAGTCTGCCCTCTCTGAGCGGTATGCACACGCTTACTTGACCGAACCGATGACGCCTTCGACGAACCAATCCATCGTCAGCATCTTGTCGTCAGCCATCTTCTCTCCGGCCTTCTGCCGTACGGCACCGGTGTTGTCCTTCAGCTCGCCCCAGAATACGTCCCAGCTTCCCTTGGCGATCTCATCCTGCTTGGCCATGACCTGCGCTTGGAAGTCCTTGGGTACCAGCGGGCTGATCGGAGAAAGCTTGACCATGTCGTCCTCGAGGCCGCCCCAGTAGGACTGCTGCTTCCAGGTACCGTTGATCGCGCTCTCGATGGCGGGGATCATATAGTTGCCCCAGTTCCACATCGGGGAGACCAGTACGCTGTCGCTTCCGACGATGGAACGGAAATCGGCATTGTAACCGACGGCAAGCTTGCCGCGTTCGATCGCTGCCTTCGCGGGCTCGGTGGTATCCTGGTGCTGTGCGATGACATCGGCTCCCTGGTCGAGCAGGGCGATCGCTCCCTGGCGCTCAAGGGAAGGATCGTACCAGGTGTTGGTCCAGACGACGGTGACGGTTGCCTTCGGGTTGATTGCGCGGGCACCGAGTGCGAACGCGTTGATGCCGCGGACGACTTCAGGGGTGTTGAACGCGCCGACATAGCCGAGTTTCCCGGAGGTGCTCATCTTCGCAGCGATCATGCCGCTGAGATACCGCATCTGGTACATCCTGCCGAAGTAGTTCGACATGTTCGGGTTCGAAAGGTATCCGGAGCAGTGCTCGAAGTAGACATCGGGATTCTCTTTCGCAACCTGGAGCATGTAGTCCTGATAGTTGTAGGAGTTCGCGAAGACGATCTTGCATCCGGCGTCGACGAGCTGTTCCATGGCACGGGCTGCACCGTCGTTCTCAGGAACGTTTTCCATGCGGATCACTTCGATCTTGTCGCCGAAGTAGGCTTCGGCAGCCTTGGTTCCCTGGTCGTGCATGTAGGAATACCCCATGTCTCCGGGTGAACTGATGTAGATGACACCGACCTTGAACGGCTCATCGGCTTTCGGTGCGGCTTCCTTGCCGCCCTGGGCGAAGATGAGTGTCGTGGACAAGAGCAAAAGTACCAGCAACACTGACAGTTTCTTCATAGAAATCTCCTTCGTGTGATATGGATGGAGCCTACCGCTCCACAACCGAAGTGTATGCCAGCCCTCTGGTGATGTCAAATAAAAATCGCAACATATTGCAACTTGTTATGTGAAAGTTGTCACATTAATGGACCGATATCTGAGGGGGATTCCCCTTGGCAAATCGTGCGTGAACGGTCCCCTTACCCTCTGTGCATTACACGAATGCGGGGATGTCAGCAACTACCGCAAGGTCTCGTGGGATGAGAAAATGGGCAATCGGATGTGTATTCATTGTGACTTTTCGTATGCGAGGGGGTTTTTGTTGTGTCATATATTGCAAAGCTGGCGTATCATGGGTACACTTGATCAGGTCATCGTCGGTGTACAACCGCAATGGAATCGCGTGCATGATCGCCCCGGTTCAATACTTGTCTGAGAGGGAGAGGATATGGCAGGACGTTCCGTTCGTTGGATTATCATCGCGCTGTGGTGCGTGTGCATCTTGCCTCTGTCGGGAGCCGACCAGTCGGTGATCGTCCGTTCTCCATACTATGGGGAACCCGGGACGACGGTAGCCGCGGAATCCCTTGAGCGATCGTTCGCAGCCCAGCTCGGCCTCGAGTTGATCACGGATGAGGCGCGGATGGCCGACCAGCAAGGCCGGGTGCTCAGCGCGATCTCCAATACCCTGTATCCGGTGACACCGGGAGACATGCTCTCATTGGTCTATACCGAAGGCAAGAATACCGTCACGTTGCAACTGCAGGTAGACGGGTCCTACCGTGTCGTGATCCCTGCGTTCGGAACCGTGGACGGGCGGGGGAAGACTCTCGTGGCGTTTGCCCGTGAGATAGAGCAGTTGGTTGTGAACTACATGCCATTCTCATTGCCTCGGGTGAACCTCATCGGAACCGGATCCTTCACGGTGACCCTTCGCGGCGAGGTCCGTTCCACACGGGATGTGCCGGCATGGGGCCTTACGAGACTCTCTTCGGTGGTCTCGGGTGCGACCGACCGTGCCTCGACGAGGCAGGTGCGTGTGGTGAGCGCCGATGGCAGTGCCGTCACCTATGATCTGTTCACCGCGTTGCGCGAGGGAGACTTGGCACAGAATCCTTTCGTCCGTGCCGGGGATGTCGTGACGATCCTCCCTGCGACGAAGATCGTGACGCTGGCTGGTGAGATCGGGCGTCCCGGGGTGTATCAGCCGCTCACGGGAGAACGGTTGTCCACGATTGTCGAGCGGTATGGGAACGGCATACTTCCGAGCGGCGATGCTGCGGCCGTACTCGTGCGTCGCTACGGAAGCAGCGCCTCACAAGCGATCGACGTGATCCGCATCTCCTCCGATGAGCTTGCCTCGTTCGAGATCCGCGACATGGATACCATCTACGTCAGTCCCTTGGTTCCCCTCTCGCGAGCCGTCACGGTCGAAGGTGCGGTCCACATGGGACAGGATGTTCCCGCCGCGAGCTCGCTCAGTTCCTCAGGGAGATTGTATTATCAGTTCTTTCCCGGCGAGACGGTCCTGCAGATGATGCAGGCCATTGCCCATCGATTCTGGTCGGTAAGCGACCTTGCATCCGCATACCTGCTGCGCAGCGGCACCTTGGTGCCGGTCGACATACAGTCGATCCTCCTCGGAAAGGATTCGGAGGTTGCGAGCCTCAAGTTGCAGGAGGGTGATCGGTTCGTCATTCCGTTCAACCAACTGTTCGTCAACGTGACCGGAGGGGTGCTCCGTCCCGGAACCTTCCCCTATATCCCCGACAAGGGTGCTTCCTATTATATCAATCTTGCCGGAGGATTCGACCCTGCGAAGAACCGCAACGGTGCCTATGCGATCGTGGACAAATCGGGAAACAAGCTTGATGAAGAGGCGCCGGTTCCTCCCGAGGCGGTAGTCACCGCGAAGCTGAATACGTTCCAAGCTGTCAACGGCTTGAATCTTGCCACCACCGTCACGATCGTAGGGCTGGTCTCCACGATCCTCGGCATCGTGCTGACGGCGGCACAAATCTCTCGGCTCTAGCATATCATGAAGAAGGAGTGCTCCAGTTGGACAGCATGAACTTGACCCAACAGATTCACGACGAGGATTCCCAGGAGGGCATGAGCATCAAGGAGCTGCTGCACATCCTGAAAGTCCGCATGTTGTGGATCATCATCGTTTTCATCCTGGTCGTCGCAGCGGCGATCGGCTATCTCCAGTACGTCACGCCCATGTATGAATCGCAGGTGACCATCCTCGTCGAATCCTTGCAGAAAGGGACTGACTTCGAGAGCATGTTGCTCGGCCAGGGAACCACGAAGATTTCCACCGAGGTTGAGCTGACGCTCAGCCGATCCAACATACAAAGTGCGTTGGACAAGCTCGATCTATCCCGCTATGTGACCGAGAACGGCATCTCCTACGCTACCGAAGGTGCGGTGGGGAACGTGAAGGCACGCACCAGTGTCACGACGGTGAAGGATACCAACATCGTCCGCATCACGGTGACCGACCAGATCCCCCAATTCGCCCGTGATTTCGCCAACGCGCTTGCCGAAAGCTACAACGAGCTGCTCGGCAGCATCGCACGCAACAACAAGACCATCCAGAAGGAATTCATACAATCCCAGATTCCGATCAACAATGCGCAACTGCAGTCCGCTGCCGATGCGCTCGGACGATTCAGGGAGGAAAGCAACTACATCCAGCTCTCTGACAAGAGCAAGCTCCTTTCGGAGAAGATCGCCTATTTCCAACTCCGGCGTGAACCGCTCGGCCTGCAACTGAGAGAAGCGGAGATGACCATCGCCCTTCACCAAGAGTCGCTGGCGGCAAGCGGGATTCCCTCTTCCTCCTATGCCGAAATCGCCGAAGACATCGATGTCCGTTCCTCCCTCGAATCGTTCAAGGAGCGCAGTCGCGAGCTGATCCTGTATGAAGCGATCCAGGAGGGCATCCCTGAGGGGACCGAGAGACTCTTCACGCTCCAAAGCTCCTTGAACCAGATGCACAAGGCCCTGTTGGACCGGATCACGCTCCTTGTCGCCCCTCGTGGCTTGAGCACGGATCCCCTGATGGTCTTCACCGCACAGGAACTGGCGAAGGCGATGCACCAGAAGGCAATCACCGCGGCACACATCGAGGTCCTCGAATCGATCGAGATGACCTACACGGATGAGCTGGGGCAGTTGCCGGTGCTTGAACGCCAATTGCTCGACCTGCAGCGTGATGTCCAAGTCTATGAGGCGCTCAGGATGCGGCTGATGGAACTGCTGGAGGAGGTGAAGATCGCTGAGGCCGCGGTTGCCGGGAGTGTCACCGTCGTCGATCCGGCGATCATCTCGATGAGTCGGTCGGGAACGCCGATCCCCGTCAGCCCGAACAAGATGCTGATCCTCGCGATCGCCGTACTGCTTGGTGCAGCCCTCGGTGTGTTGCTCGCGCTTCTGGTCGAGATGCTCGACGTCTCGATCAAGGATGAGGGAGTCTTGCGCAAGCTCTCCGGTCCGAATCGTCCGCTGCTCGGTTGGATTCCCCTGATGACATTCGGCAAGGACCTCGATATCCCTACCTTGGTAGTCTACAACGATCCGCTCTCATTCGAATCGGAACGGTACAAGTTGATTGCGAACAATATCTCCTTCGGTACGATGCGGAGCAATGAACGGATCTTCAGCATCACCAGTCCCGGCATGGGAGAGGGAAAGACCATCGTCTGCGCGAACATCGCCACCAGCATGGCGATGAACGGCCTGAAAGTGCTGCTCATCGACGGAGACCTCCGTCTGCCTCAGATGGAGACCTTCTTCAACCTGAAGAAAGGAGCCAGGGGACTCGTCGATGTCGTCGGCAACAATGTCCCGGTCGAGGAAGTCATCGTGCAACCGCTCTCCGACATTCCTTCCTTGCACCTGTTGGGTCCCGGCATGTTGCCGCCGTTGCCCTCCGCGATCTTCAACTCGGTCGGTTATGTAGAGATGCTTGAACACCTGTTGAGCCTCTATGACTATGTCCTGATCGATACCCCGCCGCTGGTATTCGCCAGCGAACTGATGGCCATCGCGAAGCATATCGACGGAATCGCCATCAACGTGCGTGCCGGAATCTCCACGAAGGGAGGCCTGCGCGAGTTGCTGGACAACCTCACGTTGGCGGGAGTGAATATCCTCGGTGTCATCTTCAACGGCGTGATCGAATCGAAGATGGGCGGCCATTACTCTGCGGGCCGCTACTACACCTACCAAGGTTCGGGCTACGCGAAGCGCTATTACAGCGAGCGCTATAACACTGCCAAGGGCAAATCGAAGAAGGCTACCCAGAGCACGAAGGTCCGCAACAGCTACCAGAAGAACTTCCTGCGAGACCTCAAGCGACGTGAGAAGGAGAGGAACCTCGGTACGTTGACTCCGATCAGGCCGTTCATCGACAAGCGCAACCCGTTCACCCTCGATGAGAACCAGGCGATGCCACGCAAGACGTTGGTCCCGATGCCGATCGAAGAAGACGGGTCCGATCCGTTGCGGGCGATCGAGACCGATCCCCGTGCAAGGGGACGCGAAGGAGAGTAGACAGGCGCTTGTGTATCTGGTATGCTCAATCAGATTCGGATGAGGGGGGACGCATGAGGCACAATAGGTTCGGGCGATGTACAGCTGACCTTGGGCCTCGTGTTTTCCCCGATCATTCTTTCGACCAAAACCGGTGATGTTTCACCGGTATTTTTTTTGGGTTTTCGGCAAGACACAAGGGAGATAACAAGCATGGACAACATCTTCACGGGAAGATCGCTGGCGGTAATCGATGATCTGACGATCGCCGAGCGCCGGTATCTGTTCGCACAGACGAGAGTACTCAAGGAAGCCATCATCGCCAATGACAAGGAGACGATGGACCGCTTCAGGATCGACGATCCCGATTTCGGCCTCTACGAAGTGTTCCTGGAGGACAGTACCAGGACGCGCGAATCCTTCAGGAACGCCGCGAAGTTCCACCGGTCCAAGGTGAGCGACCTCGCTGCCGATTCCTCCTCCTTCAACAAAGGAGAGAGTTATGCCGACACGTTCAATACCCTTGCCGGCTACCACAACAGCGTCTTCATCATCCGTAGCAAGCTCGAGGGAGTCTGTCGCTGGCTTGAGGAGGAATCCTCGCTCTATGCACAGCGTAACGGCATCGTACGCAAGCCGGCCTTCATCAACGCAGGAGATGGCAAGCACGAACATCCCACGCAAGAGCTGCTCGATGAGTTCACCTTCCTCGAAGACAACGGGTGGGAGGACGGATCGCTCCACCTCGCGTTGGTCGGAGATCTTTACCACGGCCGGACCGTCCACTCGAAGACCGACGGCCTGAGGATATTCGATTCGGTGAAGATCGACCTCATCGCCCCTGTCGAGCTTGCGATGCCCGAATCGTATCGCAACCGGATGATCGAAAACGGCTTCACCGTCCGCACGTTCGATTCGATAGACGAGTATCTCGCCCAGGATGACATCGCCTCGAAATGGTACTTCACCAGGCCGCAGCTTGAGCGGATGGGCGAACAGATCCTGAAACGACAGGATGAACTGCGTGCGAAAGTCACCTTCCGCAAGGAGTTCATCGAACGATTGCCCGCGCACACCAAGTTTTATCACCCGCTCCCGCGGCACCGGATCCACCCGACCATCCCCACCTTCCTCGACGATACCCCGTTGAACGGATGGGAACGCCAATCGATCAACGGGATGTACGTACGCATCGTCCTCCTCTCGCTGATCGCAGGGAAGATCGGCAACGACTTCGCAGGAGACGAAAAGCGCACGAGCCGCAATGACGAAGAGTACATCATCGCTGCAGAACCCTCCAGCCATACCGCAGCGACCAAGGAGGAGTCGGTCTCCGAGGGCGTGCGTCCCATCAGGGACGGATTGGTGATCGATCACATCTGCCGCGGCGACCGACCAGCCGACATCCGCAGGCACATGGCCATGATCATCCGCGTCATGGGCTTGGATGATGGGAAGGGCGGGGAGTGGATCTCCACGAGCAAGAAGGATGAGGGGGTCTTCAAGGGCATCATCTTCCGCCCGGGAGCGAGGACGCTCACGAGGAAGGATCTCAAGCGCCTTGCCGCGGTCGCCGCGGGGTGTACCTTGAACCTCATCGAAGGCGGTCGGGTAGTCCAGAAGTACCGGACCCATCTTCCGCCCCGCATCTATAACTTTGACGACCTCTCGTGCAATAATGAGGCATGCATCTCCCATCCCTCGCACGGGGAGGGTGTGCCGGCCAGGTTCGAGAGGACTGCCGACAACCGGTATGCGTGTGCCTATTGCGGTACCGTCCATACCTTCAAGGAAATTTGGAAGTGAGGAGCAGGATGAACAGGAACACGGAAGATGTACGGAAGGAATACGGGCAGAGGATCGCGAAGACGGCATTGCGCATGCACGCCATCAAGCTCGCTCCTCATGAACCGTTCACCTGGGCGAGCGGCTACCGGATGCCGATCTATAACGACAACCGGCGGTTGTTGGCCGATGCGGAAGCCCGGGCCTTGGTTGCCGAGGGATTCGAGGCGATGCTCGAGGCCCTCGCAATCCCGTTCGACTCCATAGCGGGAACCGCAACTGCCGGGATTCCCCATGCGACCACCCTGGCCGACCGGCTTGGCAAGCCGCTGACCTATGTCCGCTCGGCGGGAAAGGACCACGGACTGAAGAACCTGATCGAGGGGCTTGGTTCGGACCTCTCCTACCACGGCGAGCGGGTCGTCCTGATCGAGGATCTCATCTCCACGGGGGGCAGCTCGGTCAAGGCCGTGCAGGCGATCCGCAGTGCAGAAGGCAATGTCGGTCATTGCCTGGCAATCTTCACCTACGGATTGCAAGCCTCGTTCGATGCGTTCGCCGCACTCGATCCGGTGTGTACACCCCTCTCTCTGCTCGATTATGATATGATGGTGGCTACCGCGCTTGAGGCGGGCTACGTGGATGCGGCGGGAGCGGCCCTGCTTGCCCGCTGGAGAACCGACCCCTTCGGATGGGGGAGTGCGAACGGCTTCCCGCCGGTCGCCAAGGAGGAAGCATGACCTACAAGGAGTTGTTGGCCTCGAGTGCCGTGAAGGTGCATAACTGCGCGTGCATGGGACTGGATCCGCAGTGGGACGTCCTTCCCTACCGCAGCGGGCATATTGCGGATGATCTGCAACGATTCTTCCAGCAACTGTTCGAGACGATGGTCAAGTACAACCTCTCTCCCGCGGCGTTCAAGCCGAACATCGGCTATTATGCTGCGCTGGACGATCCGAGAAAGGGTTCCTTCGAAGGTTCCCTCGCCCTGGCGAGCATCCTCAGCATGCTCGAGTCGCTCTTCCCCGGCATCCCCGTCATCCTCGATTCCAAACGTGGCGACATCGCGCGTTCCAGCGCAAACTACGCCCAGGAAGCTTTCGAGGTGTGGAGATGTGATGCCGTCACCGTCTCCCCCTACATGGGAACCGATTCGATCACCCCGTTCGATGAGGACGCTTCAGGCAAGAAAGGCATCTACGTGCTCAACCGGACCAGCAATCCCGGAGCGAAAGACCTGCAGGCCCTGCAAGTCGGCAACGGGGATATGCGAGAACCGCTGTTCATGGCGGTTGCCCGGCAGATCGATCGTTGGTCCGAAAGGATGGGAGGGATCGGTGCGGTGGTCGGGGCCACGAACCTCGAGGAACTGTCACTGGTGGCCACCTTGCATGCCCGTCACGAAGTACCGCTTCTCATCCCCGGGGTAGGCAGCCAGGGAGCAAGCGCGAAGATGACCATGCACAGCTTGCGAGATGCCGGGTATCCGGTCTCCTATGCCCGGATAAACAGCTCGAGCGCGCTGACACACCCATGGAAGATGGCTCCGGCTCCGAGCGGCTGGCTCGACCGTTGCATCGCGAATATCGACAAGCTGCTCGAGGAGACTGCCCTGTGACACCGACACGCGACCCCATCGACACCTACGCCCGTCTCAGCGGACTGCACCGACGCATCCTCGCGAAGGCCGAGCCGATACAATTGGCTACGGTCAGCGGGGTGGCCACCACGAAGACTCCGCTGATCAGGTATGTGGACGAGCGTCTCAAGCCGATCAGCCTCATCACCACCAAGAGCTTCCAGGTCACCGCGAATCCGGGAAACCGGGAGCCGATCATCTGTGAGATGCACAGCGGTTCCTTTGGCAATTCGGTCGGGTTGCGCAACCCGGGGATGGATGTTGCCCTGGCAGAACTGCGGCGGCTGCGTGCCGAATACCCGATGCGTTCGTTATTGAACGTCTCCGTATCCGCGTCGACAGTGGAAGACTTCATCACGCTCGTCGGTGCGTTCGAAGAGGTGGCCGACATCATCGAACTGAATTTCAGCTGCCCTCACGCATCACCCGGCTACGGTGCTTCGATCGGTTGCTCAGCCGAGCTCTCTTCGCTCTACATCCGGGAGATCCGGAATGCCCATCCGAAGTGCGAGGCGCTGATCTTCGCGAAACTGACTCCGAATGTCGAGGATATCGGAGCGATAGCCCGTCAGGTCATGGCCGCAGGTGCCGACGGAATAGTCGCCATCAATACGGTAGGACCTGAGATCCATGTCGAACCGCTCAGCGGGAAGCCGATCCTCAGGAACAAGCTGGGAGGGAAAGGTGGCAAGAGCGGCAAGTGGATCTTCGGCGAGGCGATCCGTTGTGTCGCTGCGATCAGGAGCGCGATAGGTCCCTCGGTTCCCCTCATCGGCATGGGCGGAGTCTGCACAGGAAGCGATGTCGCCGCGATGATCTCTGCGGGAGCTGATGTCGTGGGAATCGGATCTGCATTCGGCAAGGTCTCCCAGGAGTCTTGGGCGGACTATGCCGAAGCACTCCATACGGATGCAAGCGCGGTCCTCGGCGGATCGGAGGATCCCAAACAGGCGGCAACCTGGTATCACGATGAAATTTCCATGGCGTATCAGAAAAGAAGGATCATCGACAGGAGGGAACACGGGTCCGATACCGTCGTGCTGACGTTGGAAGGTTCCTGGGAGTATGAGGCGGGACAGTTCGTCTTCCTCTGGATACCCGATGCGGGAGAAAAACCGTTCTCCATCGCCCACCATGACCCGTTGACCTTCGTCATCAAGCGCAGGGGAGAATTCACCAAGGCCTTGTATGACCTGCGTGCCGGCGATGATCTCTATCTTCGCGGTCTCTACGGAAAACCCGTCTCCGGTGATACCACCTCGCGGGCGCTGTTGCTCGCGGGCGGGACCGGTGTTGCCGTCCTCCCCGCCCTCGCAAGGCGATTGCATGGGAAAGGAACCGGGATCGTCACCCTTGTCGGAACCACCGAGACGGGCGGAGGATTGTTGGAGGAACACCTGCGTCCCTATGGAACGATCCGTACCATCGTCGATGATGGCGTGCCTGCACGGGTCCTTTCGCATATCGACGAAGCGATCGGTCATGACTACGGCGATCTTGCCTGTTATATCGTGGGGCCGAGCGCGTTCATGCGCATCGCCGCATCCAAACTGCTCGATCGCGGGATTTCTCCCGATCGCATCCACCTCTCGCTCGAACTGAATACCCTCTGCGGAGTCGGCATGTGCGGAGAATGCCTCTGCGGCGATCGTCTCACCTGTTCGTGGGGAACCTTCATGGACTATCGATACCTCAGTGAGCACGCACCGGAGTTGTTATGCTAGATGTACACGTACATTTGCGGGACGGATCCCAATCTGCGAAGGAGACCATCCTCCATGGTATCCGAAGCGGTTCGGCCGCCATGATCACCAGCTTCTTCGACATGCCCAACACCGCCGTGCCACTCACCAGCGCTGCTGCGATCACCGAGAGGTTGGCGCATGGCAACCGGGTAGCCAGCGAGGTGAGCCGGCAGGTCGGGAAGGACATATTTTACGGCGTGTATGGCGGCGTGAGTGCAGACCCCCGGCAGTTGGCCGAGATGGTCGACCTGTATCGCCGGGAGCAGCATTTGGTCGCCCTGAAGATGTTCGCCGGTCACTCGACGGGGAACATGGGACTCACCGGACAGGATATGCAGCAACGCGTCTACGACGCGCTGGCCGAACATGGGTATGATGGGGTGCTTGCGGTACACTGTGAGAAGGAATCGTTGCTGCATCCTGAACTGTACAGCCGTGCCGATCCCGCCTCCCACGGGAGAGCGCGACCTGCGGAAGCTGAGATCGCCTCCGTCGCCGACCAGATCGCGTTCGTACGCCAAAGCGGCTTTCGCGGAACTTTGCATATCTGCCACATCTCCACCGCCAAGGCGATAGCGTTGGTCCGTGAAGCGCGAAAGGATGGCATGCGTGTCACCTGCGGTGCGACTGCCCATCATGCGCTCCTCAGCGAATCGGTTGCAGGCCGGCCGGGAAACTTGCTGAAGATGAATCCCCCGCTCCGGGGGGAATCGGATCGGCTGGCGGTCTTTGCAGGCCTCTGTGACGGATCGGTCGATTGGATCGAGAGCGACCACGCACCCCATACGCTGCAGGACAAGGAAGAGGGTGCCTCGGGTATCCCGGGGTTCGCGGGAACGCTCCTGCTGATACGCACGCTCAGGGCTGCGGGAGTATCGGAGGAACAGCTTCGAAGGCTCTGCGGAGAGCGTGCCTGCGCCATCTATGGTCTCGACTTGCCCGTGACCGTCCCCTCCGAGAGCCAGATCGAAGAGGCGTTGCCCACGTTGCGCGCAGCGTATCCGTGGGATCCGTTCGACTCGATCGCTTGAACACTGCAGCACTCCCTCGTACAGGGGAAGTGGTGTACGCTAGGACATTTCCGTCGTAGCATCTTCCTCAGTAACCGAATTCTGCACGACGCTCCTCTTCTTGTAGATCAAGCCGAGCACCTGGATCGTGATCAGGGGAGTCATCGCGATCAGCGCCACGATGCCGAATGCGTCGGCGAAAGGATCTCCTCCCGCGGCTTTCGATGCCCCGAGTGTGAAAGCCAGCAAGAATGAGCTGGACATCGGTCCCGAGGCGACGCCTCCGGAGTCGAATGCGATCGAGGTGAACAAGGGCGGACAGACGAACGTCATCGCCAAGGCGATCACGTATCCCGGAAGCAAAAAGTATGCGAGCGGCAGACGGAAGACCACCCGTACCATTGCCAAGGCCACGGCGATGGAGACGCCGATGGAGAAGAACAGCAGCACCATCGATTTCCTGATCGATCCTCCCGAGACATCACGCACTTGATCGGTAAGTACCCAGACCGCCGGTTCGGCAAGGACGACCACCGCACCGAGGAACAGCCCGATGGGTATCAGAATCCAACGGCTTTCGTTCGCTCCTATCAGGTTCCCGATCAACGTGCCTACCGGCATGAATGCACCGTTGACACCCGCAAGGAAGAGGATCAGTCCTACGGTGGCATAGAGCAATCCCTGTACCATCCGGATGAGATGGAATCTCGGCAGGTGCAGCAGCGTGATCTGATACACGACGAACAGGATCGCCAACGGTCCGAGTGCTTGCAATACCTCCAGCGACGTATCTGACAGCAACTGTCCCAAAGTCGGCACCAACGCTTGAACGCTCTGGCCGTTTGTGGCGCCGGAGGCGGGATTTCCCTTGAGCAGGCCCATGAGAAGGACTGCTGAGATCGGACCGATCGAGGCGATTCCCACAAGGCCGAAGCTGTCTTCCTCGCTGGTGGCGCTCTTGCGGACTCCCGCGACTCCGACACCGAGAGCGAGGATGAAGGGAACAGTCATCGGTCCTGTCGTAGCTCCCCCCGCATCGAACGCGATGCCGAGAAAAAACCGGTCGCTGAGGAGGGCGAGCATAGCAACCACGGCGTAGAATCCCAGGAGTATCCATCGGTAGGAGATTGCAAGCACGATACGTGCGAATGCGATCGCGACGAACAAGCCTACGCCGATCGAGATGGCGATGACCAGCTGCGTCTTGTCGATCGCCGGTGAGAGGTTGTGGACCTGCTGTGCAAGGACTTGGACCTGCGGTTCCGCGATCGTGATGATCAGGCCGATGATCAAGCCGTTGACGATCATCAGCTTGAGGTTCCGCTTCTGCATCAGTACCGAGCCGATGCGTGCACCGTTCGGATAAATACCGATGTCATTACCGAGGAGAAAGAGACCCAGCCCCACGATGATGGCTACCGACCCGAGCGCGAAGGAACCTACCGCCGCCCATCCTACCGGTGCAATGGTGAGATTGAGCAGTATGACGATCAGGACGATCGGCAGGACAGAGAACGCCGTCTCCCTGATTTTCTTCAGCAGGTTCATCGGTCAGCTCCTTGGCAACGAAAGGCTGTTCGATCAGGTCTTGACAGTCCCGCCGAGGGTCATGAACCGTTCGACATCGACACAGAATGCGATTCCCGATCCCGGTTGTGCGAGGTAGGGCACCTTGCGGATCGCATCGAGCACAGCTCCGGTCTGTCCCGAACCGACGAGGATGAGCAGCATCTCCTTTTCCGGTACCAGTTGGACACCGAAGAACTTCACATCCTCCTCCTTGCCGGTTCCCCGTGCATTGAGGATCGTGCCTCCGGTCGCTCCGGCCTTGCGGGCAGCGTCCATGACTTCATCGGCGGCGCCCCTGTTGACGATGCAGGTGATGAGGGTGTGTGGGCTATCCATGGTCTTGCTCCTTTTTTCGTGTGCTTGTGTAGTGTCTTGCGACAAGGGTGAGAGGGTATGCCGCAGGATTTGCGGAATGTCGATCAGCATGCCCGCACCGCATGCAAGCCGCTTGTTCCGCCTGAAGTTTCCCAGCTCGGCCAATACCGGCTCGACTTCCCGCTCATCGAGGATGATGAGTACGATTTCCTTCTCCGTGTCCCCGATCCCCAACAAGCGGAGGATCGAATTGTCTGCGGTTCCCCTGCCGAGCAGGATGGTCCCCCCGCGGGCTCCGGCTTTCTTGGCCGTGGAGACCAGTTCCTCGCCGAGCCCTTCCTGGACGATGCTCAGCAACAATTTCCCATGCAAGTAGACAGTGCTCAATGGCTCATTCATACGCGTGTTCCTTCGTCGGTTTCGCAGGATTCTTGGTGTTCCTCCTGCGATAGATAAGGCCGAGTATCTGTATCGTGGTCAAGGGGGTCATCGTGATCAGGGCAACGACCCCGAACGCATCGGAGAAGGGATTCCCTCCCGAGGCGGTCGATGCTCCCAAGGTGAATGCGAGGAGGAATGAGTTCGAGATCGGGCCGGATGCCACCGCTCCTGAGTCGAATGCGATCGACGTGAACAGTGGCGGGCAGAAGAAGGTGAGGACCAGAGCCGTCAGGTACCCGGGGATGAGGATGTATATGAGAGGCAACCCGGTGATGACACGGGTCATGGCCAGTGCCAACGAGATCGATACCCCGATCGAGAAGAAGAGCATGATGACCGATTTCCTGATGGAACCACCCGATACTTCCCGCACCTGGTCGGTGAGGACCCAGACCGAAGGTTCGGCAAGTACGACCACCGCTCCCAGCACGAAGCCGATGGGAATCAGGGTCCATCGCACAGGAGAGGCTCCGATCATCGAACCGATTTTTGCCCCGACCGGCATGAACGCACCGTTCACCCCGACCAAGAAGAGCATCAGCCCGATCGCCGCATAGATGAGGCCTTCGATCATCCTGATGGTCGCACGACGGCCTTGGTGCAGGACCGTGAGCTGGAAGAGGAGGAAGAGCAGGGCGATGGGGGAGAGTGCTTGCAGGACATCGGTCACCGTCGTTGCCACCAATCGGGCGAAGGAGAGCACTTCGGCGGAGTTTTCCGCTCCCGTCGGACCGAAAGGTCCCGAGGATCGGGACAGCAGTCCGAGAAAGAGCACCGCAGCGATCGGACCGGTCGTGGACAGTCCCACCAGGCCGAAGCTGTCCTGCTCGCTCGAGCGGCTGACCCGGACGGTCGCGACACCGACTCCGAGGGCGAGTATGAAGGGGACGGTAAGGGGTCCGGTTCCGGCACCTCCCGAGTCGAACGCGATGCCGATGAAATGTTCCTCCGAAAGGTATGCGAGACATCCTATGAGCACGAATATGGCGATGATGAGCCAACGGTAGCTGATCTTGAAGATGATGCGGGCCAAGCCGACGGAGAAGAACAATCCCATTCCGATGGCAATACCCAAGATCAGGTGACTCTTGTCGATCTGCGGGGCGAGGGAGGTGACCTGTCGTGCCAATACCTGGATCTGCGGCTCGGCGAGGGTGATGAACAGCCCTGCGACCAGTCCGGTGAGGATCAGCAGGATCGGTTTGCGCTTCTGCATCAGCGCCGAGCCGATCAGGTTTCCCGTGGGGATGATACTGATGTCGGTTCCGACGAGGAAGAGGCTGAGTCCTGCGATGATGGCAAGAGAGCCGAGGGCGAACGTGCCGATGGCAGCCCATCCGACAGGTGCGATCGTGAGGTTCAACAGTACGACAATCAGGACGATCGGTACGACGGACAGGGTTGTTTCCCTGAGTTTTCGCAACAGGTTCACACCACAACTCCTTGCAAGGCAATCGGTATGTCTGAGCATACAGACAATTCGGCCACTCGGCAAGCGCAACTGTCGGTAGACATCAGCCAAAACCCCGTGATATATTCATGACAGTGGGAGCAGTTGATGTCAAAAACACCGTTCTTCATCAGGGTTGCCCGTCCCACTTACGGGAAATGGTTGTTGCGCCATGATCACGTGGAAACCGCAGGGTATGAGATGATTCCCACGGGAGGTCCGTTCCTCCTGCTCGCGAACCATACGCACGTGTTGGATCCCTTCTATATCTCTTCCTCGCTTCCGGTCCATATCCGTTGGGTTGCGGGAGCCTATCTGTTCAAGAACCAGTTTCTCAAGACGCTGCTCGGATCATGGATCGGCGGGATTGCGAAGCAGCAGGGACGCAGCGACCTGCAGACGATCCGCGATATCAGCGCCGCGCTGAAGCGGGGAGAGTCGGTGGGACTCTTCCCCGAGGGGACGAGGACCTGGGACGGCGAACCCCTCGGATTCGACGAAGCCACCGCGAAATTGGCGAGGATGTTCAAGGTCCCCGTGGTCCTGCTGAATCTCGAGGGGACTTACGCCCTGAAGCCCCGGTGGGCTCTCAAGAGGCGCAAGGGAAGCATGACCATACGGGTGGTAAAAGTGCTGCAACCCGAAGAATTGGCTCCGCTGTCCGTCCCGAAGATACTCGGGCTCCTTCGTGAGCATCTCGACTTCAGTTTCTCACGCTGGCAAGCAACACGCCGCAAGCCGTACCGCTCACGTAAGCAGAGCGAAGGGTTGGAGAAGCTGCTGTATCTCTGTCCCTCCTGTTCGCAAGCTTCCGTGATCACCACCCGTGGCGATGAGGTGGGTTGCACCGCATGCGACCTTCGGTTCCGCCTCGATGCATACGATGAGCTGCACCTGCTTTCGGGAAATCCGAACGGTATCGCCAGCATCCCGCAGTGGCACGAGTGGGAGAAACACCACCTGCACACGATTGCCCGACAGGACAAGTTCCTGTTCCCTGCAGATCCCGGAGTGCTGTTGCAGTGTGGCGTCGATGGGAAGCTGATCACCCTCTCCAAGCGATTTTCCGCCTCCCTCGGTCAGGAAGAGATGACGATACGGTTCCCCGCTGTCGTTCCGACCGGAATGCTCAGGGGCATGAGCAGCCTGGTCTTCGGATTCTCCGACATGCAGTCGATGATCATCAACGCGAAGGGAACGGTGGAGTTCTTCCACGCCGATCAGCTCTGGAGGGTCCGCATCGCTGCCGACCGATCCATTCTCAAGTATGTCGAGTGGTATGACGAGTACAAGAATTCCCGGATGCATCCGGGGGAGGGCATCTCATGAACTGGAATTACATCATACATGTCGGGATCATCTCGCTCTCACTGCTCAGTGCGGCATTGATACGGGCGCGTATCCGTTTCTTCCAAAAGTATTTGATCCCCGCCCCGATCATCGCGGGTATCTTTTTGTTGGTGTTCTACAACTTCGTCGCTCCGCTGTGGGGCTTGAAAAGCGATTACCTGGGTGAGCTGGTCTATCATCTGCTCAACCTGAGTTTCATCGCGATGATGCTGCGGGTCACCGGTAAGCGTGAGAACCCGCACAAAGGCAAGCGGATGCTCGCCCAGAACGTAACGGCGGTGATCGGCCAATACGGACTGCAGTGCTTCTTCGGCCTGCTCGTCGCAGCGTTGCTCATCGCTACCGTACAACCCGATCTCAATCCTTCGATCGGATTCACCTTGACACTCGGATTCGAGTTGGGGCCGGGGCAGGCCTACTCGATCGGCTCTGCATGGGAGCGCATGGGCTTCGTCGGAGGATCATCGGTCGGACTCACGATGGCCGCCATCGGATTCCTTCTCGGTTCCTTCGGCGGTGTGGTGCTGATCAACCAAGGAGTGAAGCGCGGATGGATCGGCAAGGAGTATCTTGATAAGTTCAAGAAGAAGAGCGTGCGGACCGGGTTTTTCAGCCGCAAGGAATCGGAACGTCCGATCGGATCCTACCTCAGCACCGATGGCGAGTCGCTCGATACCCTCAGCTACCATATCGCACTGGTGATGCTCACCTACCTCATCAGCTGGGGATTCTTGACCCTGTTGACGAAGCTGTTGCACTTGATCGGCCCGATGGGTGAGGATCTCGCCGAGAGCCTCTGGGGCATCAACTTCATCTTCAGCGCATTCTGTGCGTTGGCGGTGAAGATGATCATGAAGCTGTTCAAGGTCGAGACCACGATCGACAATGCTACATGCAACCGCATCAGCGGACTTTCCGTCGACCTGACGGTCGCCGCATCCCTCGGTGCGATCTCGCTGGTGGCAGTGCAGGGGTATTGGCTGCCGATAGTCGTATTGGTGCTTGTCGGTATCGTGATCACCCTCGTCATCCTTCCCGCCTACTGTTCACGGCTCTACGATGACCATCAGTTCTACCGGATGCTGGTCATCTATGGTACCGCGACAGGAACGCTGCCGACCGGATTGGCATTGTTGCGGGTTGTCGATCCCGAGTTCGAGACTCCTGTCGCCACCGATTATATGTACTCCGTGGGAATCATCTTCGTGCTTGCGATCCCCATCATCCTCAGCGTGAACCTTCCGGCCTTCAGCGTGACGCGAGGCGAACCGCAGCTGTTCTGGCTCGCGGTCGGCATCTCGTTCCTCTATGTCCTGGCAGCATTCATCGCCTACGTGATACTGGCGGGCAAGAAAGCCTTCAAGGGACGCAACAAGCTCTTCCACGTGGAGAGTTGACCGATGGAACGATTCACCGAGGAGCTGGTCGCCCGCACGAAACGATTCTCCGATGAGGTCGATACCCTCACGTTCACCTTTCCCGGCTATGTCTACAACCCGCTCTCGTATGCGTGGGAGATGCATGCGGCGTATCTATGCCGGTTCGTGCACGAAAGGGTGCACGTCTTCTTCCTCGGGATGAATCCCGGTCCTTTCGGCATGGCACAGACCGGCATCCCGTTCGGTGAGGTCGGCGCGGTCCGAGACTGGATGCAGCTCTCCCATCCGATCGGCAAGCCCCTGCAGGAGCATCCCGCCCGCCCGGTGCGTGGCCTCGCCATCGGCCGCAGCGAGGTGAGCGGCAAGAGGCTGTGGTCGCTGATGGCACGAAGGTTCGGTTCTCCGGAGCGATTTTTCGCCACCCATGCAGTGATGAACTACTGTCCCCTGGTGTTCATCGACGAAGGAAAGACAGGAAAGAACGTGATCCCCGAGAAATTGCCGAAGCAGGAAAGAGCCGCGTTGGAAGCGTGTTGCGACCGTTATCTTGACGATGTGGTCGCTCTTGTGAGACCCTCCCATCTGGTCGGTATCGGTCGCTATGCCGAACGCAAGCTTCACGGTACGGTCGATCGTCTCGGCATGCCGACGACGGTCACCTCGATCATCCACCCGAGCCCCGGCAACCCACAGGCGAACGCCGGCTGGGACGAGGCGGTGATCGCACATCTTGAGGAGAGACGGATATGGTAGGCTACCGTCCGGGAACCTATGTAGAGCACGCACCCGCGAAGGTGAACCTGCACCTTGCAATCGGACCGAATCGTCCGGATGGGTTCCATGACCTGCAATCCATCTTCCAGTTGATCGACCTCTCCGATCTGTTGACCATCCGCATCGAGCGCTCCGAAGAGCTGAAGGTCTCCTGCGGTGCACTGGAGGGGATCGATGCGGATTGGAATACGATGATCCACGCGGTGCACCTGCATGCAGAGGCTATCGGAGCCACGGGAATCATTACGATCGCTTGCGCGAAGCACATTCCGATGATGGCGGGGCTCGGTGGCGGGTCCAGCGACGGTGCAGCGGTCCTCAGGGCCCTGAATCACGCGTGCAGTACACCCTTGTCGCAACCGGAGCTGATGCACCTCGGTGCACAGGTAGGTTCCGATGTCCCCTTCTTTCTCGCGGGGTGTTCCGCCGCGTATGTGGAGGGAAGGGGCGAGCATGTCTTTCCCATGAAGTCCCGGGAAGACTTGCACGGATTGGTGGTGATGCCCGTCGGGCACGCGGTATCGACCGCATGGGCGTTCCGACGTCTGGACCAGATGCGCCAGGAATATGGCAACGGACGCATCCGGTTTGAGCGGGAAGCGCTGGTCGAGGAGTTCTCCAAGCCGGTTTCCTCATGGCCTTTCACAAACGACTTCAGGTCGGTGCTCGACGGGATCATCGGTATCTACGATGAGCTCGATGACCTGGTCGCTTCCACCGGAGGCTGTTTCTCTTCGGTGAGCGGAAGCGGCAGTGCCTATGTCGTGGTATCGGAGCAACAGGAAAAGATTGAACGATTACAGAAAAAATTGGAAGTATTTCCGCATGAACTATGCCTTTATGTGATAAAATGCTTGCATCGTGAGCATTCTGGTGCTACGGTTTCCATATGATACAGCGTAAGGGGTGTTCGCATGGAAATTACCGACGTGAGGGTTCGTAGGATTGCTTCCGAGGGAAAATTGCGAGCGTATGCAACCATAACGTTCGACAATCAGTTCGTCATCCATAATCTCAAGGTCATAGACGGAAAGTCGGGTCTGTTCGTGGCCATGCCCAGCAGGAAAACGAAGAGCGGCGAGTTCAAGGATGTGGCACATCCGATCAGCAGCGATTTCCGGGCAACCATGCAGGAGGCGATCCTGCAAGCATACGAGAATGCTCCGCCTCCCGGAGCTGACGAAGAGTACGAGGAAGACACGGCCGAATAAAAGCCGCGAGGGCTGGACAACCCACTGGACAAAGCACAGGAAAACCTGTATTTTTGTGTGCGGTGTCTTGTCGCATTGGCAAGACGCTGCCATACATGCATATGTGGGCGTAGGGGTGTAGCCAAGCGGTAAGGCTCCGGTTTTTGGTGCCGGCATGCGTAGGTTCGAATCCTGCCGCCCCTGGTTTGGAACAGTACAAGGAGTTTCTCATGAAAGACACGAATTTGACCGGCACACTCAGAACTGAAGATTTCGGATCCGCTGGCTCCAGAAGAGTGCTTGCCGCAGGTCGTATTCCTGCCGTCATCTACGGCAAGAAGGAAAGCGTGCACATTACCCTCGACGCCAAGGATTTCCAGAATAAGATGCGTTATTTCTCCGAGTCCACGCTGTTGACCATCAAGGTCGGCCGGAAGAGCCACTCGGTGTTGATGAAGGACTACCAGGAGAACGTCATGCGCGGGCAGATCCAACACATCGACTTCTTCGAGGTCACCAAGGGTGAAACGCTCAGGACCCGTGTTCCCGTGGTATTGCACGGCAATCCCGATGGAGCTAAGTTCGGTGGCGTGCTTGAGCAGGTTACCCATGACGTCGAAGTCGAGTGTGTTCCTTCTGCGCTTCCCGAGCACTTCACCGTCGATGTGACCAAGCTTGGTCTCAACGAGAGTGTCCTCGTCGGTCAGCTCGTGCTCCCCGAGGGTGTCAAGGTCCTTACCCACGCGGATGTCACCATCGCGAACGTCAAGGGCGTCAAGGAAGTCGTTTCCGCACCCGAGACCGAAGAGGCTGAAGTCGCGACAGTCGGTGCCGATAGCGCCGCTGAGTAAGGTTGCCTAGCGAGGAGGAGCTCCTGCCACTTGTCCTAGGGCTCGGGAATCCCGGTTCCCGCTACCGACACACACGACATAACGTAGGATTCGATGCCATCGAAAAAGTTGCAGCGTTTCTTCATCTCAAGATGAGGAAACGCTGTTTGCGTCTCTATCGTCAAGCCCGGTTCACCAGCGAAGGACAACAGTCGCATCTGGTACAGCCGCTCACCTACATGAACCGATCGGGCCTGATCATCGGTCACTTCATCCCTACATCCCATGCGGTTTCCGACCTGATCGTCGTCTGTGACAACCTTGATCTTCCCCCCGGGATGATCCGGATCAGGAAGGGTGGTTCCTCTGCAGGACACAACGGCCTGAAGTCGTTGATCGCACATCTTGGTTCCAGTGATTTCATCCGCATCTATGTCGGCATCGGAAGGCCGGCGGAGGGGACGACGGTCGTCGAACATGTGCTTGGGCTGCCGGAAGGAAGTGATGAGCGTGAAAACCTGGAAAACGGGATCGCACTCGCTGCTGAAGCGGTGCTCCGTCTTTGTCGGGGTGAGGCTCTCGAGGAGGTTTCCCGTGCGTACAACCGACGGAACTCCGGCGAGTGAACTGTCAGGCTTTTTCTCGCACCATCATGTGCCCTCCGATTGCCATATCGTAGCCGCTTTCAGCGGCGGAGCCGATTCGCTGGCCCTGTTGATCCTGTTGCGAGCCATCGTGGGAGCCGAGCATATCGTCGCGGTCCATGTCGATCACGGTTTGCGTCCGGAGGAAGAACTCGATGCCGAACGGAAATTGAACGAGGAAAACTGTGCTTCGCTCGGCATCGCATTGCGCATCGTGAAGCTCGGACGCTCTTCCGTGGCAACCTGTGCCGCCAAGCGGGGCAACGGCATCGAGGAGGCCGCGCGTGTCTTGCGCTATGAAGCGCTCGAACATGTCCGGGCCGAGCTCGGTTTTCCGTATATCGCCACTGCCCACACGGCAGATGATCAGGCGGAGACGGTGCTCATGCGCCTCTTCCAAGGCTCCGGTCCCCTCTCCCTGCAAGGGATCGCCCCGATGAACGGCAAGCTCATCCGTCCGATGCTCTCGTTGACCAGGGCCGTGGTGGAACAGGTGGTGCACGCATGCAATCTCTCTTGGTCGGATGATTCGACGAATGCCGACCTGCGATTCCTTCGCAACAAGATCCGCCACACCGTGGTGCCGGAGATTGCACGGGTGCATCCAGGATACCGTGAGGCTCTCATTTCGATCGCCGACCGGGCAGCTGCCAGCGCACATGCGATCGAAGGCTTGGTGGATCGCGTGTATGCCGAGGCGGTGATCGAGGAGAAAGACGGATTGTCGATCGACACCCGTGTGTTGCGTATGCTACCTGAGGTGGTTTCGGAGCAGGTCCTGTACCGCAGCTGGTCATTGGTCGGAGGTTCCGCAGGCAGTCGTCTGCCACAGTCGGGTGTCCGACGCCTGCTCACCCTGCTTCGCATAAGCGGCGGGACGGAGACCATCGTGATCGGTCCGACCCTCGCAACCGTCAAGGATGATCGATTGCGGTGGAAAAGAAGGGGCGAGTCACTGGCCGCCGGCTATGTCTCCTTGGTATATTCCTCCCGTACCCCGTTGGAAGGATCACGTGTGCTGATCATCGGCGGGGAGCCGGAAAGTCCCCTCCCCGTAGCCATGCGGGCGAGGATCCCCGACGCAGCACGAGTCGGTCGCATGGTGGTCCGATCAGCCACGGGCGGGGATCGGATCGAGCTCGCAGAGGGTACCAAGAAGGTCTCCTCATTGTTCGCTTCCTGGCATGTGGACTCCCAGGTACGGTGGCAGATTCCCGTGATCGAGGATGAAGCGGGCATCCTTGCGGTGCTCGGCGGAGCGTATGGGGGAAAGGACCGGGTGGCCAGGCGATGCCTGGTGCCCACCCTTGCCCGAAACGACGCGACATTATATAGTGTTACGGATACAGAAGGAATGGATTGTGGATAGAGAGCACGAAGACGAAAAGAAGACTGGACACGACGAACACGTGGGCGAACCGAAAGGTGATGATGCGGGCAAGACCGATCGTGACCAAGACAAACGAACCTCCTCCGAAGACGGACGATATTGGACCGGCTCCGGCGACAAACGGTTTTCCCAGCAGGATCGGCAGAAAAAGAGCCAGGGACCCCAAGGTCCGAAGTTCGATTTCAGCAGGAAGAACCGTCTGGCACTCGGATTCTTCGTGTTCCTCATCGCGACCTTCACGTTCATGCTCTTCAGCGAAGGACGCAACGTGGGTTCCCAGGAGGTCCCCTACAGCGCGTTCATCAACTATGTAGAGGCGAATCAGGTGAGTGCGGTCGAGATCCAGGACAAGAACACGATCACCTTCGCGCTTCGCAACAACATGACGGCCCTTACCCGCATTCCCTATGATGATGCGACGCTCATGGAGACGCTCAAGACACACGGTGTGCAGATCACCGGGACCGAGCGGGGCATCTCGATGCTCCAGGTGGTCTTGCAGATGCTTCCATGGATCATTTTCATCGGGTTCACCGTCATGCTCTGGCGTCAGACACGGGGAGCGAACGGAAACGTCATGGCCTTCAGCAAGAGTCGGGCGAAGGAGTACATGGATTCGGACGTGAAGACCACGTTCGACGATGTGGCCGGACAGAAAGAGGCCAAGTACGAGTTGCAAGAGGTGGTGGACTTCCTCAAGCACCCGCTCAAGTTCCAAGAGATCGGGGCGAAGATTCCGAAGGGCGTCTTGCTCGTGGGTCCTCCGGGAACGGGAAAGACCCTCCTAGCCAAGGCGGTCGCGGGTGAAGCCGGTGTCGCATTCTTCCACATGTCTGGTTCCGATTTCGTCGAGATGTTCGTCGGTGTCGGTGCCTCGCGCGTCCGCGACCTGTTCGAGCAGGGAAGAAAGCATGCTCCCTGCATCCTCTTCATCGACGAGCTCGATGCGGTGGGACGTACCCGCGGTTCGGGCCTTGGTGGCGGTCATGATGAACGGGAGCAGACGCTGAACCAGATGCTCGTGGAGATGGACGGATTCGATACCGCGGCTGGTGTCATCGTCATCGCCGCGACGAACCGTCCCGATGTCCTCGATCCTGCGCTGTTGCGTCCCGGACGGTTCGACCGACAGGTTGTCGTCGACATGCCCGATGTCGCCGAGCGTGAGGCGATCCTCGGGATCCATTGCAAGAAGATCAAGAAGGCGAGCGATGTCGATCTGAACCGGATTGCACGTGCGACCCCGGGAACAAGCGGTGCCGATCTGGCGAACCTGGTGAATGAAGCAGCACTGTTCGCCGCCCGTTCGGGTCGGACGACAGTGATGATGGAGGATTTCGAGAAGGGCCGTGACAAGATCCTGCTCGGAGTGGCCAAGGTGTCCAAGGTGATGTCGGTCGAGGAGAAGCGGGCCACTGCCTACCACGAGGCCGGCCATGCCCTCTTGCACTACTACCTGAAGCACCTCGATCCCTTGCACAAGGTGACGATCATCCCCCACGGCAGAGCCTTGGGCCTGACGATCTCACTGCCTGAGAAGGATGCCTATACGAAGAACCGCAGTGCATTGACCGATTGGATCAAGGTCTGCATGGGCGGTTATGTCGCCGAGGACCTGGTCTATGGCGAGACCACCACGGGAACGAGCAACGACATCAAGCAAGCGACCGACATCGCACGCAGGATGGTCACCGAGTGGGGCATGAGCGATCTCGGTTTCATCGGTTTCGGGAAAGAGGACGAACCGCTTTTCCTCGGCCGGGAGATCGTACAGCACAAGGACTACTCCGACGAAACAGCGCGGCGGATCGACGCGGAGGTCTCCAAGATCCTGGAGAACGCGATGGCCGATACCCGCTCCATCCTCAGCGAGCACCGCGACCAGCTCGATATGCTCACCGAATCACTGGTGGAGAAAGAGACGCTCGACGACGCGCAGATTCGCGTGCTGTTGGGATTCGAAGCGGTCGCGCAAACGACCAAGTTTACCTGATCCAGAGAGAGACAGATGGCCAAAGACTCACGATTCACACGCAATTTTTGTATCATCGCCCACATAGATCACGGCAAGTCGACCCTTGCCGACCGCTTCATCGACAAGGCGAAGCTGGTCAATACGCGCGGTCCGTTGCAGCAACAGATGCTGGACAACATGGACATCGAGCGTGAGCGGGGCATCACGATCAAGAGCCAGGCGGTCACCATCCCCTATGAAGCTGCAGACGGGAATACCTACGAGCTGAACCTTGTCGATACCCCGGGACACGTCGACTTCTCCTATGAGGTGTCTCGTGCGATCGGCTCATGCGAAGGCGCCCTGCTCCTCATCGACGCTGCCCAGGGTGTCGAGGCGCAGACCCTGGCGAACATGTACATGGCGATGGAGCTGAATCTCGAGATCATCCCGGTGATCAACAAGATAGACCTGCCGAGTGCCGATATCGAGGCGTGCAAGCACCAGATCGACCACGATCTCGGTCTCGATCCCGACATGGCGGCTTTGGTCTCGGCGAAGACCGGCCAGGGAATCGACGAGCTGTTCGAGACGATCGTCAAGTACATTCCCGCACCGACCGGTGATCCCGCCGCTCCCTTGCGAGCGTTGATCTTCGACAGCCATTATGATGCCTACCGCGGGGTGATCGTCCACTTCCGTATCTTCGATGGTGCGATCAAGGAGGGACAGGATATCAAGCTGTTCTTCACCGATGCCGCCTACACGGTCGAGGAGGTCGGCGTCTTCAAGATGGGATTGGTCCGTACCGGTGCGCTCAGCGCAGGAGATGTCGGCTACTTCATCGCGGGTATCAAGACGATCCGCGACATCCGTGTCGGTGATACGGTGACAGGAGCGGCGAATCCGTGCAAGAAAGCGCTTCCCGGGTTCAAGGAGGTCAAGCCTGTCGTCTTCTCCTCGATCTATCCGGTCGATTCCAACGACTACGAGGAGCTGCAGGAGGCGATCGACCGCCTGAAGCTCAACGATGCTTCGCTGATCTATGAGAAGGACTCTTCCGCTGCGTTGGGCTTCGGTTTCCGCTGCGGATTCCTTGGGATGCTTCACCTTGAGGTCGTCCAGGAGAGGATCGAGCGCGAGTTCGATCTCTCGATAGTCTTCACCAGTCCTTCGGTCCGCTATATCGTCCACATGAAGAACGGTGAGGAACTGAAGATCGACAATCCGCTCACGTATCCCGATCCGATGAGAGTCGATTACGCGGAGGAACCCTACATCCAGGCGCAGATCATCACCCCCACGACCTATGTGGGGAACATCATCAGCCTCTGCATGGAGAAGCGCGGTATCCAGACGGCGATGAACTACCTTGATGAGAAACGGGTCGAGCTGATCTATGAGATGCCGCTCGCCGAGGTGCTCTTCGAGTTCTACGACCGGCTCAAGTCGGTCTCCCGTGGATACGCCAGCTTCGACTACCATGTGATCGGCTACCGGAAGACCGACCTGGTCAGACTCGATATCCTCGTCAACGGCGAAGCGGTCGATGCCCTCAGCCAACTGGTATTCCGGGACAACGCGCAGACAAGGGCCCGGCAGGTCTGCGAGCGATTGCGGGAGGAGATTCCCCGCCAGATGTTCAAGATTCCCATCCAGGGAGCCGTCGGCGGCTCGATCATTGCGCGCGAGACGATCAGCGCGTTCCGCAAGGACGTGACCGCCAAGTGTTATGGCGGTGACATCAGCCGCAAGCGCAAGCTCCTCGAACGTCAGAAAGAGGGCAAGAAGCGGATGAAGATGGTCGGGAACGTCGAGATCCCGCAACAGGCCTTCCTTGCCGTCCTCAAGACGACCGACACGAAGAACTGAGTACCGATCATCCGATGCTCCCGCTGTGATGCCCGGCCGGTCGGCCGGGTTGTTTCATGAACCGGGGAAGTGCTCTGGAAACGACTGCGGCTTGACTGTGCGGGGAAGCAGGGGGGATTCCTCCTGCCACCACCTTCAGGCGAGGACCGTCAGATAATAGTCGTTCAGGCTCGTGTGCATGTAGAGCAGGGAGTAGAGGGCCTCGAGGACGACGAAATCCTGTTCAAGGTGCCGCTCACGCACCAGTTCCCCAAGCAACTTGATCGTCCGCAGCCCCTCGATCACCGTCGTGCTCTTCGGATCGTTGGAGAATCCCTTGCCGATGAGCAGTCCCAAGGTCCTGTTCCTGCTCAGGTCATTCAATGCAGTGAGGCCCAAATCCCCCAAGCCGCAATAATTGAAGATCGTCTCCTCGTTGCACCCATAGAGCCTGAGCATACGCCGCATCTCGCTCACCGCCTTGGTCATGACCAGGAAATCGACGTTCGGCGAGCTGTAGCGGCCGCTCACGATTCCGATGGCAATCGCATACATGTTCTTCAGGACGCTGAGGAACTCGACCGCACGCATGTCCGTGGAGTGATCGATCGTGATGCCGGTACGGGTGAGCACCTCTCTCATGTACTCGTGATCCTCTTTCGTGCCGCCGAAAGTCATCCCTGATGGGTCTCCGTTCATCACCTCCACCGCGAAGGTGGGTCCTTTCAGCGTACCGATGCGGTTGAAAGGGATCTTCTCGATCAGGAAACCACCGTCCTCGGCAAGTCCCTTGGAGAGATTGATGACCAGCATGTCCTTCCGTGCCTTCCCGTGGATTTGGTGGCAGAACGATTCGATCACCTTCGACGGGACGGCAAGGAACAGGACATCAGCCTCGTAGGTGCTTGCGATGTCGCCCGTGGCGACTATCGAGGTATTGATGTGACGACCGGGGAAGTACTTCGAATTCTGATGCTTCCCGTTCACATCCGCGATGACATCTTCCTCAATGGTATAGAGGGTAATCCGGTTCTCTTCGTTCCAGGAAAGGCGTTGGGCCAGTGCGGTGCCGAAGACGCCGGCTCCGGCGAATACGATTGATCTGGTGGGCATGGTAGCCTCCGTTTGGTGTATGATGCAGGGCAAGGCGCAACCAAAGGCGCTCGTTCCCACGTGTTAGCTGACACAAGTAGTAATACTGTTTTGATAAAATTGCAATGCCCGGCACCTATGCGAATTTCCCGAGTACCTTGCTGATCAGCTCGAACCTGCTGCCCACCTGTACTTTCCGATAGAGCCTCCTGTTATGGTTCGCGACCGTTTTTACCGAGAGATCGAGCTCGCTGGCGATCTCCTTGTCGCTCTTTCCCCCCAACAGCAGTGCAAGTATCTGCGATTCCCTGGCAGAGAGCCCATGCTCTTGGGCGAACTTGAGTGTCGTCGTCCGCTGCGTCTTGCCCTGGATGCGTTGCGGGTGCTCCAGCTCATCGAAGAGAAGGTCGAAGCCACGCCTGAGATGCGCGATGTTCGATCCGATGAGTTGGCGATCGTGTGAGAGCGTCGCATCGACGGTAGCGAGGAGCATCTGTGCACTGAACGGTTTGGTCAGGTAGTGCATCGCTCCCTCTTTGAGGCTTTCGATCTTCTCCTTTGTCGAATCACGTGCGGTGAGGAAGATCAGGGGGATGCACTGCTGACGTTCCATGATGGTCTTGAGGAATGCATGACCGTCATTGCCGGGCATCATGATGTCGCTGATGATCAGCTCGACAGGGTGCGCCTCGAGGATATCCAATCCATCATCGGCACTGGTGGCGACCAGTACCCGATACTGCTCTCGAAGGATCGAGCGGATGAACGTGCACATGTCCCGATTGTCATCCACGACCAGAATGGTCGGACGTTCTCCTGCAAGTTCGTCTGCCGGTTCCTCCGCGATCTCTTGGGAACTCGGGAACTCCGCCTTGTAGAGGAAACTGCTTCTCAGCGACGGGCCGTTCTCCTGCGCACTGTCTCCTTCGATCAGAAGCTCCGAAGGGAAGATCAGGGTGAAGGTGGAACCCTCTCCGACCACGCTCTTCAACGATACCGTACCATTGCAGCTCTCCATCACACGTTTCACCAAGGGAAGCCCCAGTCCCGTCTGTGCAAGATCGCTCTTGCCCGGTTCCTGGAAATACCGGGTGAAAATCGTCTCATGCAGGGCAGGGTCTATTCCTTTGCCGGTGTCCCGAACCTCTACCAAGAGGTTCCCACGTTCATCCAACCGTGCATCCAATCCGATGCTTCCTCCCGCGGTGGTGAATTTCAGTGCGTTGGAGATGAGGTTCATCACCGCGATCTCGAAATCCTCTCCATCCACCTGAAGTTGCACCGGATTCAGCTCCTCGGAGCACGCGTGAGTGCATCTGATGCCGCGACCGGTTGCGATCGGTTCGAATTCCTCACAGATGCGATGCAACGTCTCTGCGACAGGCAGGGGATCGACAGGGGGATTCTCCTTGCCCCTGCCGATCCGGAGCAGATGGTTCACTTGGCGCAAGAGACGAGCTCCGTTGCGCTCGATGGTCTCGAATATCCTGTCATTGTGGCGGATGGAGTCACCGAAGCTTCCCTGTCGCAGCTGTCCGGTCATGCCGAGCATGATGGTCAGCGGTGTTCGCAGCTCGTGGCTCATGTTCATGAAGAACTGGGTCTTCTCCTCATCGAGCTGTCGAAGTCGCTCGCTCTCCCGTTCGGACTGCACTCGTTCTCCTTTCACCCGGTTGTAGCGATTCCCCACAGCGAGCGAAAAGAGGATTGCCTGTACCGAAAGACCGATCGGCTGGTTATAGGTCATCAAGAATCCCACGAAGTTCCGGTACGCTGCCATGAAGGGGAATATATGCATCGCATTGATCGAGGTGAGCAGGGCAGGGGGGATGAATGCGATGAGCATCAGTGTACCCTCCATTCTCTGCCATGCGATCGCCCGCACGATCGTCCAGAGGAAGAGGATGTTGGTGTAGAAGACGAACAGCTCCCTGATGAAATCCAGCATGGCATGCAGTGTGCCCGCTTGGGGAAACAGCGCTTTCGCCAGCAAGAATCCCATGGTATAGAGGACGATCACGTAGATGGAGAGGCGGTTTGTCCTCGAAAGATTCGGTGCATGGACGGAAAGGGTGAAGAAGTCCTCGAAGAACAGGAAGAACGTGATGAACAACAGGTGCGTGATCACCGTGACACGGTTGTACGTCAAGCTGACGAAGAACCGGTCGAACGCAGCAAAGGTCTGCAATACGGTGAGCAGCAGCATGATGATCAGGAAGTAGGTGAAGAACCGTTCCCTGGTGGAGATGGCCAGGAACAGCGTGTAGGCAAAAAGACCGATCAGGACCCCGAGGGCAAGCAAGCTGATGCTGTATGCAGTGCTTCCGATCGATTCATGACGGGAGATGATGAGGTCGCTCGCGTAGACTGGAGAGGCGACTATCAGCAAGAGCATGATCACCGGCCATCGTCTCTTGCCTGAGAACACAACACGTGGGCTACCGCATGAGGAGTCACACATAGGCTACCTCCTTCGGTATGTATCTTCGAACAGTATATCCGAAGGAGAGAAGCTGCGATACCCAAATTGTCATGTCCTCTTCAGTACTCAGAACCTCCTGATCGGAATGATGCACGAGTCACCGCTGCCTTGCAGTCGACAACAGATACTAGAAAACACGTACGGGTCTGACATACCGTTGATTCCATTTGTTCTGATACGTCCCTTCGTCCATCACGACACTCACCGATCCGCCGCCTTCATCATACTTCATGGACCATGCCTGATCCCAAGAGAGATCTGTGGATGACCAATAGGACCTGCCTATAGTGAAATTGCATGCCTCCGGATCATCCGTGAAAGCTTCGAGCAAGGCTCCGAGCTCCCCGAGGGATGGGAGGAACCAACCCTCAAGACCATGTAGATGGTTCCATGCTGCGTAACAGGCATGATTGTCCTTGCCGTCATAGTAGGTACGGACAGCGTCTGTGTTCGACTTTCCGTATCCGATCTTATCATTATCCGAATCTACGGTATTGAAATAGTGGTCGTTCTCGAACGGCGGGATATCCGCGGGCATCCATGTGTACGCATCGGGAACATCAGATTGGGTCGTTTCCATATATCGCCACGCATTTTCCTCGCGGTAGTCATAGTCTCCCAGATGTGCAAGGAAGTCCCATCTTTCATCGTTTCGATCGAAGAATACCCAGCCGTTCTTCGGACCGACATCCCCGATGTCATACACCTGGTTCCATCTGGCGTACAGACTGACATTCCCATGCGATCCTGCCTCGATAGTGAGTTTCATGTCAGAAAATTGCAGGGTATCGGAGGTGAACCATCCGGCGAAGTAATATCCGCTTCTGGTCGGGTCGGCGAACGTGATTTTCGGACTCTCGATAGTATAGGTGCCAGGATTGTCGTCGTTCGACCCTCCGTTCAGGTTGTTATAGGTGATGGTGTAGACCGTCGGACTCCATTTCGCATGCAGTGTCCGGTCTCCTAGGGAACCTTGGGGTATGGTTGTCACTGCACTACCGGAGAAACCACTGTCGGAGAACCAACCCTGGAAATCATAGTAGTCTCGGGTGGACTCCTGCAACGTGATGGTCGGACTTTCGATCGTATAGGTTTGCGGGTTGCCTCCGACCTTCGAACCACCGCTCAGCACATAGTCAATCTCGTAGATGATCGGCAGCCACTTCGCATACACGGTGATGATGCCGGTCACTGCACTCGAAGCGGTGAACTCCGTTCCGCCTCCCGCTACTGCGGTCCACCATCCTGCGAACGTGTACCCCGTCTTTTGCGGCGGCGTGGGTAGGTCGACGGTGTCGGTTCCTGAGGTGTGGACCACCGTCCTTGTAGTCGGATCAGCTGCCGTGGTGGCTCCTTGGCCGTCGAACGTGACCGTTGCCGCCCACTTCGCATACACGGTGATGTTGCCGGTCACTGCCGTGGTTGCAGTGAACTCCGTCCCGCCTCCCGACTCTGCAGTCCACCACCCTGCGAAAGTGTATCCGGCTTTCAAGGGAGGTGTGGGCAGTATGCCTACCATGTCGGTCCCCATGGTCTTCACGATCGTCTTGGTCGTGGGAATTGCCTCTGTGGTGGCCCCTTGGCCATCGAAGGTGACGGTTGCAGTCCACTTCGCATACACGGTGATGGTACCGGTCACCGCGGTCGAAGCGGTGAACTCCGTTCCTCCTCCCGAGACTGCGGTCCACCATCCTGTGAAGGTGTACCCTGTCTTTTGCGGAGGCGTGGGCAAGACGACGGTGTCGGTTCCTGAGGTGTGGACCACCGTCCTTGTAGTCGGGTCAGCCGCCGTGGTGGCTCCATGGCCGTCGAACGTGACCGTTGCCGTCCACTTCGCATACACGGTGACATTGCCGGTCACTGCCGTGGTTGCAGTGAACTCAGTCCCGCCTCCCGACTCTGCAGTCCACCACCCTGCGAAGGTGTATCCGGTTTTCAAGGGAGGTGTGGGCAAGGAATCGACCGTGTCGGTTCCCGGGGTCCTCACGACCGTCTTGGTCGCGGGACTTGGCGCGGTGGTGGCACCTTGGCCGTCGAACGTGACGACCGATACCCACTTGGCATGCAGGACTTTCTCTCCGATGGAGCCGGAGGGGATGGTGGTCACTTCGCTCGTACTGAAGTCGCTGGTTGCATACCACCCTGCGAAGGTGTAACCGGCAAGGGTAGGTCGATCGAGAGCGATCGTGTCGCTTTCGATGGTGTAGGAGGGAGGATTGTCCACATCGTTGGTCCCGTCGTAAAGGTGGTAGGTGATCGCATGATCTGTGGGATTCCACTTCGCATGGAGCGTCTTGTTCCCGGTGGAACCGGTCGGGATGGTGGTTACCTCGCTTGTGCTGAAATCGCTGGTGGGGAACCATCCTGCGAAGGTGTAGCCAGCCTTGGAGGGATCCTGCAAGGTAACCGTCGCACTCTCGATGGTGTAGGATGAGGGATTGTCCACATCGTTCTCACCTCCGTTGAGGTGGTAGGTGATCGTATAGTCCGCGACAGTCCACTTCGCGTACACGGTGATGTCTGTGGTCACCGCAGTGGTTGCCATGAACTCCGTTCCTCCTCCCGCAACCGCGGTCCACCATCCGGCGAAGGTGTAGCCATTCTTTTGCGGCGGCGTGGGAAGCGAGCCTACCGTGTCGGTTCCCGCCATGTCGATGACGACCATGGACGACGGATCGGCTTCGGTGAGAGCCCCTTGGCTGTCAAACGTGACGAGGGATGTCCACTTCGCATGAAGTGATTTCTCACCCCAGGATCCGATGGCGATTTCCGTAACGGGACTTCCTGAGAAACTGCTGTTGTCGAACCATCCAGCGAAATCATGCAGTGCACGGGCTGGGTTCTTGAGTGTGATGGTACTGGTTTCGATCGTGTAGGTCAGGGGATTGTCCGTATCGTTGATTCCTTCATGCAAGATGTAGGTTATGGCATACACCGTCGGTACCCAATTCGCATGTACCGTGATATTCCCGGTCACCGCGGTCGAAGCGATGAACTCAGTTCCTCCTCCCGACTCTGCGGTCCACCAACCGTCGAAGGTGTACCCTGTCTTCTGCGGAGGTGTGGGCAAGGAATCGACCGTGTCGGTTCCGGTGGTCCTCATGACCGTCTTGGTTTCGGGACTTGCCTCTGTGGTGGCCCCTTGGCCATCGAAGGTGACGACCGACACCCATTTGACGTATAGAGCCTTGTCGCCCGTTGAGCCTCCTGGAATCTCAGTTACGTGGGTTCCGGAGAAATCACCGGTGGCGAACCACCCTGCGAAGGTATAGCCGGCAAGGGTAGGCGGATCGAGAGCGATCGTATCGCTTTCGATGGTGTAGGAGGGAGGATTGTCATCATTGTTGGTCCCGTCGTCCAGGTGGTAGGTGATCGCATAGTCTGTGGGATTCCACTTCGCGTGGAGCGTCTTGTCTCCTGTGGAGCCTTGGGGAATCTCGGTTACTTGGGTACCGGAGAAATCGGCTGCGGCGAACCATCCTGCGAAGGTGTAGCCGCTCCTGGTCGGATCTTGCATGGTGATGGTCGCACTCTCTATGGTGTAGGAAGAAGGATTGTCCTCATCGTTGGTTCCGCCGTTGAGGTGGTAGGTGAGCGGGTAGAGGATCAGGCTCTTGTGTGCATAGAGCGTATGATCATCCGCGGTCCCTACGGTCATGCCTTCTTCGATCTTGGTTCCGCTTGCGCCGGTTGCGGTATACCACCCGGCAAACTCATGGCCGGGATCGTCGAAAGTGATGGTGGGAAGCGTCCCGTACGGAGTGCCGAAGATTACCTCCTTGGTTGCTGGAGAAGGATCGGAACCACCTTGGGAGTCGAAGCTCACGGTATAGGTGTTCGCCGTCCACTTGGCATGCAAGGTGATGTCCCCCGTGGATCCTGCGGCGATCCTTTGTACCGCGGTACCGGAGAAATCGGCTGCGGCGAACCATCCGCCGAATGTGTGTCCTCTCTTGGTGGGATCGTGCAATGTGATCTCGGGATCGCCTTCTTGGTAGGATGCCGGATTTTCCTCTGCGTTGGTTCCTCCGTCAAGGACATAGGTTATGGTGTATGTGCGAGGCGGCTCCTCGGGGCAGCCGATCGCAAGAAGGATGAGTGCAATGATGGCGATCAAGGGTATGATGGCTCGTGTCTTGGTTGGCATGTCTGCTCCTTCGGTTCGTCCGCTCCGTAGGCATGCGATCCACGGCGGAGGGACGCCTCCCTGTATGCATATGCTACGCCATCGTGCAGTCGAGCCGAAGGAATGAATGTACCCAATGGGTGGGGTAATCGTACCTATGGGGGCCCAAGATCGCACCATGTGTTCGCATCCGCTGTCATGACAATGTTTTGTAAGTGCAACCATGTGAGTTTTCCGACTATTCACAGTACTTTTTCCCATCCTTCGGTATTGGTAAATATTTATGTAAACGTTTACAAATATTTCTTGACAGATGGGGAAACCCGTGTGACCATGGGGGTATGCAAGGAGAGACGGCTGTGAGAAACGTAGTGCTGTCGATGAAAGACATAGACAAACGGTTCGCCGGCGTCCACGCGCTCAAGGGTGTAGACTTCGAGTTGTGCGAAGGTGAGATCCACGCCCTTGTCGGTGAGAACGGGGCGGGCAAGTCGACGCTCATGAAGGCGCTTACGGGAATATTCCCGAAGGACTCCGGTGAAATCCATTACCAGGGGAAGCTCTTCAACCCGCAAGGTCCCCGTGAGGCCCTCGACGCGGGTATCGCGATCGTCCACCAGGAACTGAACATGATGGAGCACCTTACGGTCGCACAGAACCTGTTCATCGGACGCGAGGCTACGAAACGCAACGGCTGGCTCCTTGATGAGAAGGAACAGAACAGAAGGGCCGCACAGCTGTTCGAACGCCTGAACATGCAGATCGATCCTGAGGAGAAGGTCAGCAACCTGACCGTCGGCAAACAGCAGATGGTCGAGATCGCGAAGGCGGTCTCCCACAACCTCAAGGTACTGATCCTCGATGAACCGACCGCAGCGCTGACCGATCGTGAGATACACGATCTGTTCGTCATCATGCGAGACCTTGCTTCGAAGGGTGTCGGCATGATCTACATCAGCCACCGTCTCGATGAGATCGGTGTGATCACCGACCGCGTGACCGTGCTCCGTGACGGTGAGTATGTCGGGACGAAGGCGACCAAGGAACTGAGCAAGGAAGAGATGATCAACATGATGGTCGGTCGGGTGATCTACGAGAAGCCGAAGGCCAAGAGCAATGTCACTCCCGATGCTCCGGAGGTGTTGCGAGTGGAGAACCTCTACGCGGGCAAGCTGGTGCAGAACATCTCCTTCACCCTGCACAGAGGGGAGATCCTCGGATTCGCCGGTCTCATGGGTGCCGGACGTACGGAGACGATGCGAGCCCTCTTCGGTGCCGACAAGGCCTCCGGGACCATTTGGGTCAACGGTCGAAGGACCATCATCGAAAGTCCCATCGATGCGGTGAGGAACGGCATCGGATACCTCTCCGAGGACCGCAAGCGGTTCGGACTGGCAATCAAGCTCTCCGTAGCCGAGAACGCGGTGATGGCCTCGTATGAGGATCTCTGCCCAGGACTGTTCCTTCCCAAGAAGGATATCCTGAGGATCGCCACCGAGTATGTGGGAAAGTTGAAGGTGAAGACCCCATCGCTCGATCAGTTCGTGAAGAACCTTTCGGGTGGAAACCAGCAGAAGGTGGTCATCGCCAAGTGGTTGATAAAGAACAGTTCCGTTTTGATATTCGACGAACCGACGCGTGGCATCGACGTCGGGGCGAAGAGCGAGATCTACCATCTGATGAACGAACTGGTCCAGGAGGGCAAGTCGATCATCATGATCAGCAGCGAGTTGAATGAAATATTGCGGATGAGCGACCGCATCGCGGTCATGTGTGAAGGCCGGCTCACCGGATTTCTCGATATCGAAGAGGCGACCCAGGAGCGGATCATGGCCCTGGCGACCCAGCGTGGATAGGAGTGACCCCATATGGAAACGACTGAGACAGTGGTGTTGAAAGAGAAGAGAGGGGTGAGCATGCAGAAACTGCTTGCTCCGTTGGCCCTGGTGATCGTTTATGCGTTCTTCGCGATCTTCGGCAGGAACTTCTTTTCTTACACGACGCTCGTGAACATCCTCGACTCCTCCTACTATATCGGATTCATCGCCATCGGGGTGACGTTCGTCATCATCACTGGGGGTATCGACCTCTCCTGCGGCACGATCATGATGGCCTCCACGATCATCGGGGGAACGGCATACAAGACCTGGGGCTGGCCGATGTGGCTCTCCTTGATCCTCATCCTGGTGGTGTCGACCGCTTTCGGACTGTTCAACGGGATCATGGTCAGCAGGCTGAAGCTGCCTCCCTTCATCGCTACCTTGGGTACGATGATGATCAGCCTGGGCACCGGATCGATCGTCTCCAACGTCCGCAGCGCCACCTTCCCGGCCCGCGGAGCAGCCGACAGCTGGTTCAAGGGAATCTTCAAGTTCATCGCCGCGGACAACTCGAGCTATCCTACGGGAGCCCTGGTCCTCTTCGGTACCGCATTCATCGCCTATGTCATTCTCACCAGAACGAAGATGGGCCGGTATATCTTCGCCGTCGGATCGAACAAGGAGGCCGCGAGGCTCAGTGGAGTCGATGTGGCGAAATGGGAGATGATGGCCTATATCATCAGCGGCTTTTTGGCCGGAGTGGGCGGTATTGCATTCGCTGCCGTCTATACCACGATCATGCCGGCCCAGGGGCAAGGATTCGAGCTCTACGCCATCGCCGGTGCGGTCATCGGAGGCACGAGCCTCAGCGGAGGCGCCGGGTCGGTGTTCGGAACGATGATCGGTGTCTATATCATGAGCGTGCTCCGTGCAGGACTGCCTTCCATGAACCTGCAATCGCAGTACCAGACCTTCTTCACCGGAGTCGTGGTGCTCGGGGCAGTCTTGCTTGACATTTACCGGACGAAGAAATCGACCGAGGTCAAGATCCTTGCTCCTTCCGACTCCTACAAGGAGGAGATGCTCATGCGGATCGCACAGCTGAAGACCGAGGAGGTCTCGGCCGATGCGAGCCGCAAGGAGACGATCCGCGCCCAGGTTGCTTCGGTGAAGGCCGAGATGCAACGGGAGTATCGCAGGATGAAGGCCGAAGAAAAAGCGCAACGGGAAGAGTTGCGCAAGAAGGAAAAGGCATTTGAGAAACGGTAACGGCGCAAGCCGTCCGTTTGGATCATGGAAAATCCGGGAACGTATGTTTCCGGAAAAAACAGGAGGGTATCTATGAAGAAAACCTTAGTCGTTCTGTTGGCTCTGGTTGTACTCGCCTCGACCGTGGTGTTCGCCCAAGGAACACAAGAGGCCAGAAAACCGTACATCGCGGTGGTCTCGAAGGGAGAGCAACACGATTTCTGGCAGCAGGTGAAGCTCGGCGCGAATGCGGCGGCATTGACCTACAATGTCGACATCACATTCGAAGGGCCTCCTTCGGAGAGCGATGTGCAGATCCAGGTCGAGATGCTGAACAACGCCATGGCCAAGCGGCCTGACGCGCTTGCACTTGCGGCATTGAACACCAGCAGTGTGCTTGACCAGCTCCAGCAGGCCAAGAACAGCGGTATCCCCGTGATCGGATTCGACTCCGGCGTGCCCGAGGCACCGGCAGGATCCATCTGGGCGAACGCTTCCACGAACAACTATGCAGCAGCCGGCATGGCAGCTGACAAGATGTTCGAGGTGATCAAGGCCAGGATCGAGGCCGCGACGGATGCCAAGCCCGTCAAGATCGTCGTCATGAACCAGGATGCCTCGGGTGAGTCCCTGCTCAGCCGTGGAAAGGGATTCCGCGACACGATGATCAAGCTGATCGATGAGAAGACCGCGTTGAGCAAGAATGACATTGCAGTCATCGGCAACACCGCCTACATCGCAGCAGACAGCCCCACCAAGGGTCGCAAGGTGTTCATCGAGATGGTCGTTCCCGCATCTGCAGCCGCCACTGATGCGACCAATGCGGCACAGGCAGTGCTGAACAAGGTAAGCGGGGACAATGTGATCGGAATCTTCGTCTCCAACGAAGCGACCGTCAAGGGTCTCTTGGCCGCCACCAATGATGGTGCGACACTGAAGAGCGATGCTGCATTACGTAATGTGGTCGTGATCGGTTATGACGCCGGTGCCGCCCAGAAGAATGCGGTCCGCAACCAGTACTTCCTCGGTTCTATCACCCAGGATCCGTACCAGATCGGTTACAAGGCTGTCGAGTTGGCGTACAAGGCCTACAAGGGTGAGCCCGTTGCCGATGTCGATACCGGTGCCAAGTTCTACAACTACCAGAACATGGATGATGCCGATATCAAGGGGCTGATCTACGATTGATGATTGACACGGCATCGCCAAAGATGTCAGGTTGGATTTCACCAGGCGGGGGTCCCCGGCACCATAGCTGGTCGGATCCCCGTTCTGCAAGGGGAGCATCATGGTTGACTCACACGGTTCGGCGACGATAAAGGATGTGGCGCAATCGGCAGGGGTTTCGATTGCCACGGTTTCCCGTGTCCTGAACCATAGCGAGTCGGTCACCGCGGATACCCGCCAGCGGGTCCTCCAGGTGATGGAGGAGTTGGGATACAACCGCAATGAGGTGGCACGCTCCTTGAAAGTCCGCCAGACGCGGACCATCGGCATCATCGCACCTGAGCTTTCCAACGTCTTCTTCATGGAGGTCGTCGAAGCGATGGAGCGCATCCTCGCTCCTAAGGGATATTCCATGATCATCGCATCCTCCAACGACTCGGTTCGGGAGGAGAAGCGCAAGCTCCAGGTCCTGATCGAACGGAACGTCGACGGGATGGTGGTGATGCCTGCGGGTGCAGAGGGTGAGCATTTCTTGACCAAGGCTCTGGCGAACATCCCGCTGATCATGGTGGACCGGAGGATCAAGGGGCTGGAAGTCGATTCCGTGGAGACCGACAACCGGTATGGGGTGCACCAGATGATCCACGCCCTCAAGTCCGAGGGTTTCGAACGGATCGGTTTCATCGGGGGTGATCCCACCATCCATACGGCTCGTGAACGGCTTCTCGGGTATCTCGAGGCGATGGCTGAGTATGGATTGCCCGTGGAGGAACGGTTCGTACTGAAGAAAGGGGCGATGAACCAGGGCACCGGCAAGGATCTGTTGTCGCGCGCGCTGGGCGAACATGATCACCCCGATGCGTTCTTCATTGCCAACGATTCGATGCACCTCGGTGCGACCGCGTATGCGATGGAATCGCTTGCACAAGAGACTCTGGACCGTTTGGTGTTTGCGTCGTTCGATTATCTGAGCTACGCGCCATTACTGAAACTCTGCCACTATGCGGTGGCACAACCGCTCGAACGGATCGGCCATGAGGTCGCTTCCCTGATGCTCAAGCGACTTGGCGGAGACCGGTTGGGATTCCCCGAGCATGTGATGCTCCGTCCCGACATCAAGGTCATGCTCGCCAACGGCGGGCGTCCGTTCGAGCAGAAGGTGATGGTCGCCGACTAGACAAGACGATCAGGTCTTCGGCTTTCGGTCGAAGAAGGTGTTCTTGCCGCTCACCGAAAGCGGGATTCCGTAGATGACCCGCACCTCCTGGCCAAGCAGCTCCATCTCCCGTACTGCCATCCCGACCGAGAACATGATGCGGTTGTCGACCCGCATGTCAGCTGCGATGCTGACTGCAGAGCCGATGGCGATGCCGAGATCTCCCGTGTTGAAGGCACAGGGGTGCTCAGGATGTTTCGCCTTCTCCGTGCAATCGGCGAATCCGCACAGTCCGCAATGGTCAAGCATCGTGGGAACGATTTTCGTGCCGATGAGGACCAAGGCGTCGGCAGCTTCGAGGTTGTCCGCGTCACGAAGGTAGAACGAAGAGCCGACACCCCGTTCGACCATCCGCCGCATGTGATCGGCAATCTCCCGGATCGTCTCTCCCTCGGCTATCGCAGCGACCACGTAGTCCCTCCCTCGGGACTTCGGTGCCGTGCGTGCTGCCGTGACCATTCTCCGTGCGGTCTCCTGAACACTTTCCCTTCTGACCTGTTGCTCCGATACAAGTGACATCATGCACCTCCTGGTCCGACAGTATACCACAGGTGCAGCCTCTCCGGGGTAAGATGCCACGCGACGAGGATCATCTTTGCCCATGCGCTTCTTCCGTATTCCTGTGTGCCGTGGTACGATACAGAACATGGAAACCGGTCGGAACATGTGGAAACATGGCCTCTGTATCACGTTGATCGCGTTGGTGGTTCTGATCACCTGTGTACTGTGCCTCCTGCTCCCCACGGTCGAACGGATCGCCGCAAGGATGATCGGGACGACTTTCGGGCAGTTGGCAACCCAGCAGGGTCTTGATCGGTTCTCCTATGACGAGATACGGGTCGATGTGATTCGCCAAACAGTGGAGATGGAAGGATTGTCTCTCTGTGCGGGTTCCCTGGACCTTTCCGTACGCACCTGTGCTCTCTCGATCAGTCTGATGGAACTCTTGCCGCGCTCCAAGGGATTGTCGGGGGTGGATGTCGCCATGGAATCGTTCAAGCTATCGACTGCTGACCTTTCGGTGCAGTCGGAATCCGTGAGGTTGGAACTGGAGGGGAACATACCCGTCTCCCGTCCGGAGAGATTCCTGATTGAAGAAGTGCTGCTCGTCATTGCAGGGGGAACGTATGGCGATCGTGAAAAAGGGCTGAGTGTCTCGGTCGCTTCGGCAACCCTCGAGACAGAGGGGACCATACGTGCTGCGACGCTCCAACAGGATCTCGGGGGTATCATGGATGACCTCGAACGCCTGGATATGACAGCGAAGCAGGGGACCTTGTCACCAGACGAACGGATCATGGCCCAACTGGGCATGTTCGCACTGGTCTCTCCGTGGATTGCAGACGCCGGCAACTGGCGTTTCGATTCGCTCTCGCTTGAGGCTGTGCCATTGCCTGCATCGTACCGGGTGGATTCGTTCACCATCGATGCCCCGCTCCTCGAAGCCTCCGGACATGCCTCGATTCCTCGCAAGGGAGCGACCGACATTTCGATGGAACTCTCCTTCGCCCGATTGCATGACCAGGTAAGAACGGAGATGTACCCGTTGATTGGCATGTTCGGTCACACGATCCCCCCGGGTGCGTTCACCTTCGAATTTTCCTGGCAAGGGACAGGCTTTCCACAGATGTTGTTCAGATAGGTTGGTCCTGTTCTCCATGCGGAGGTTCTGATGCGAAGAAGTGAGAGAATCCGAGCCACAGGTGCAATGCTTTTCCTCTGTTGCATGCTGGGCCTCGAGAGGGTACATGCCGTGACACTTGCACAAGCTCTCCCCCGTTTGGGGACACAGGACTATGCTACGCTACGCGCAGCTTCAGCGGTGAAGGGACTTGATCGCACGAGGGATATGAGGGATCTGGTCTCGGAGGGCTCTCTTGCGCACGAGAGGATGGAGGAGCAGAACGTGAACGAACGTGGCTTCACGGTCATGTCTGTCAATTTCATTCCCTATCCTCCGTCAATGCTCGCGATGGACGATCGGCAACGGTTGGCAGTGCTGTTCAATGCCATGCGAGGCATTTCCACGCAAGAGGGACTTACCTATATCTCCCACCGTTCAGGAGACAAACGTAAGACGCTGATCGAGAAATCCCATTACGTGGTGTCCACCGACGACCGATCCGAGGTTCCCGACCCGGTATCGGAAAGTGTGTCGGCAGAGGCTGCGTATGTGGTGTACCAAAAGGATACGAGTTTCTCCGGGAATCTCTACCTGCACCGGTATCAATCGGATGAGGATGAGATCTCCGTACGGGTGGAGAACCTCGATCCGCTATGGGTATTCGGTATCTGCAAGGTGGCCGACCGCGGTGCGCTGCAACTTTCGATGACGGTCCGTCTCCTGGATGAGGGGGTCCTGCTCACTGCGATGGCCGGGATGGCAGACTGCCGTGAACGCATCTCATTTTTCGGTTTCGCGGTCGATATCCCCGATGCGTTCTCGCGAAGGATCGACGCCTTGGTGCAGTGGTTCTCCGGCCGATTGGCGAGCATGTGAGCCGAGTCTCTCATGATCGTGATTTTATTGACCGTCTTACAATGACTTACTATAATGGAGTCCTGATGGTCCTCTTTCAAGAAACAGGCGATCTGTAGCGCCTTGTTGCTTCATGCGATCATCATTAAGGAGTGAACGGCAGACGTGAGGCGTATCCGGAGATTGTTCACAGTGATCCTTTTCCTCTTCTCCATGCTCGCGCTGTCGGCTGCCGAGACACTCGGCGAGCTCTATCACATCGTCGCCTACTATTCGTTCGAGGTGAAGGGAAAATCGGATGTGGATCTGATCAGGAACATGATCGCGCCACCTGGTGGCGATCCTCCCTTTGCTTCACGCGAGGAGATGGAGAAGGCGCTGGAGGCAAAGCGGGACAAGCTGAACAACCTGCGGGTATTCGAATCGGTTTCCTATACCTATGAGGCCCTTCACGCCGATGATGTGGCTATCCGTTACCGTGTCCGTTTCCATATCGATGATGCCATCTCCTTCATCGCAGTTCCCTATCCCAAGTACGACTCGAACTATGGATTCATGTTCGGCTTGAAATCATTCGACAAGAACCTGTTCGGTTCCTTCGCAAACATGATGCTCGTCATCAACGCCACGCAGATGGACGGTAGCTGGGATAACTATACGTGGGACGGGGAGCTGAAGATTACCGACATCCCCATCGGAAAGAGCAGGATGCAACTCGGTGTGACGGGAGAAGCGATCCAGCACGGGAGGGATTTTTCCGACTTCTCGTGGAAGGGAGATCTCCTGTGGAGTTCCATTCCCTTGGCCCAGACTACCATAGATCTTCTCGTCGATCTCGATGACGAGGAGGACGAAACCACCGGGATGGACAAGGTTCTCCTTTCTACCTTGCGGTGGAACGGTTTGCCGTGGTTCGACTCATTGCTCTCGGTAAGTCCCTCGGTGGAGATGAAGCGATCGGAGGATGAACTCATCTGGGACGTCGACAATGCCTCCTTCACTACGGAGGTCGATCCGATCCTGATCAATGGGGAAACCTATGTATTCTCCAATACGATGAAACTCAAGTTCCCTCACGAGCATGTCCGTTCCATCACATCGCTCGATCTGGCCGATGCGACCTTCATCGGGATGCCCATCTCATTCAGGCTCTCGAGCGACAACACCTATGATCTGGAGACTCGGATCTTCCGCGACAATACCTTCGCAATCGGTGCAGGTTTCGGGTTCGGATTGCCGTTCGACGGAGCATACCGGGGAGACTACGAGGTCTCCTACCGTACCGGGTTCTCCGGTCTGATCAACCGCGTTCCCATGGTTTCCACGACACAGGCACTCTCATTCGGCACTATCAACTGGAAGGGAAATTTCCGTCACGGCATGCATGCATCTCTCTCAGCCGAGGCCGATTATGCCCTGTTCTCACGTGATTTCGCATGGGAACATCTCAGCTATGTGTTGAAATTGGATTCCGGGATGTTCCTCAACCTGGGGCAGCGGGCAGGCTTCAGTGTCCGAGGTCTCGGTTCCTATGCACACGTCCCGTCGTTCGATTGGTATGAGGACCAAGCCTTTCCGCAATTCGTGCCCGATCCGAAGATACTTGTTCCCGAACTGTTGCGCGGGATTTTGAACACGAGCTATGCCGCCTCAGTGGGTGAAGGGGATTCGCAGAAGCTCGCTGCGGTGCTCAACGTGGATGCCACGCTGCTCGCACTGCGGTTCGGAAAACTCGCCGATGGGTTTGTCAACGCCTTCGTCGATCTGGGAATCTTCACCGACACCCGGCCTGAGCAGCAGAAGAACGACATCGGGAGGGAGGACGTCACGTTATTCAAGACGGTGGGTGTCGAAGGCTACGTGATCCTCGGCAAGTTCCCCTCCTACCCGATACGTATTTCACTCGGTCTCAATCTCGATGATGTCATCGACCACTTTGCCCATGGTCTCGGATTTGATGAGATCGAGCGGGAGCTTACCTTCGGAATGGGATTGCACTACTGATCAGGGGCAACACGGGAAGGCGACCTTCAGGAGGCCGCCTTCTTGATTTCATGCTTGGGCTATTTCAGTTCTTCATCAAAGCACACCGCGACCTTTCCGCAGGCACCGCTTGCCATGAGGCGGTAGGCCTCATCCGCTTGTTCGAGGCTGAAGCGGTGGGTCACCAGGTCCTCGGGATGGATGTTCCACCTGACCAGGCGTTCCACAAGATCCTCCATCCGCCAGATGCTCGTCACCCATGAGCCGTAGATCGTCTTCTGGTCGTGGATGATATCGGGACTGGGATTGAAACTGACCGTTCCTCCCTCACCGACGAACGCGATCTTTCCCCACTGTCGTGTCGCGCGGATGGCCAAAGCACGACCGTCGGCATTCGCACTGCAATCGATCGCCTTTTCCACACCCTTTCCATCGGTAAGTACCTTGATCTTCTCCAACGTATCGCTGCCCGGAGTGAACACATGATCGACCAGGTCGAGCTTCCTTGCCAGTTCGATCCTCTCCTGCTGGAACTCCACGCCGATGAGCATGTTCGCTCCCATTGCCTTCGCGAGCATGAGTGCCGCCAATCCTACAGGACCGAGTCCCACCACCAACACCGCATCGTTTCCGCTCACGCCGATCTTTTCGATTGCCTCGTAGACGGTGCCGAATCCGCAGGCGACCTGCGCCCCGTCGGTGTAGGTGAGCTGGTCGGGAAGGAATACCAGGTCTTTCTCATCCGCGAGGATGTAGGGGGCCATTCCTCCGTCACGCTGCCATCCGTAGGCGGCACGGTACTCACTCGAACAGCTGATCATGTACCCCATCCGGCAGTCGTGGCACACACCGCATCCGCTGATATGGTACACGATCACACGGTCGCCGTCCTTGAACCGCTTGCATCCCGGTCCCGTCTCCACGATCTGTCCGCACGGTTCGTGACCGGCGATGACGTTCTGGTACCCCTCAGGTCCCTTGCCCAGGTGCTCGCGGTAGATCGCCCTGATGTCCGAACCGCAGATGGTGGAGCTCTTGGTCTTCACGACGACCTGCCCATGACCCGGCTTGGGGATGGGAAATTCCTTGAACGTAACGGTACTGTTTCCCGGAAGCATGGCTCCCTTCATCATCTTCTCACTCATGGATATCCTCCTGGCGCATGCGCGCATGTATTATCGGGTGATGGTCCCATCCTCATCCCACAGGTCGTGCCAGTCGTTCGCTCCTTCCCAGAGGAAGACATGACCCTTGATCAACCGGCATCCCCGGTCGATTCCGTCGATCGCCAGCTTCTCATCCTCGGTCAGGGGATCGCTGCAGACTGCCTCCAGATTCGCCCGGAGATTCTTCTCCTTGGTAGAGAAGGGGATGGGAACGTGGCCGTTCTTGGCGGCCCACTTGAGGCAGATCGCAGCCGGATGGACCTGATGCTTCTGCGCGATCCCGACGATCACCGGGTCTTCCATGTCGACCGTATCGTCAGTCGTGCGGTCCCGCTCAGGCCTTCCGGGCGACCCGAGTGGGGAGTACCCGATCGGTACGATACCGTGTTCCTTGCAGTAACGGACCAACTCGGGCTGCTGGAAGTGCGGATGCAACTCAAGCTCATTGCAGGCGGGCTTGATGCGACAGTCACGCAAGAGCAACCCGAGCTTCGGAACTGTCATGTTCGAAGATCCGATGTGGCGGACCAGACCCTCGTCGACGAGCGATTCGAGAACTCTCCAGGTAGCCATGTAGCGATCATGGTCATAGGGGATGGCGTTCGGACTGCGGCTGTCGACCGAGCATTTCGGCGGGTGGTAGTTGGGAAAAGGCCAGTGGATCAGGTAAAGATCCAGGTACTCCAGCTGCAGGTCCTCGAGCGAACGGAGGAAGGATTCGCGTGCATCCTTCGGATCGTGCTTGTCATTCCACAACTTGCCGGTGATCCACAGATCCTCCCGCCGTACGACCTGCTCGGCGATCAGGGAGGCGATCGCCTGGCCGACTTGCTTCTCGTTTCCATAGACCGAGGCGCAGTCTATGTGGCGGTATCCCATCCTGATGGCAACTTTTACCGCATCCGCGATCTCCCGTGGCTCGACGTGATCGCTTCCGAACGTTCCCAGCCCGATGGCAGGGATCTTCGCACCGGTGAGGGGAACCGTCAGGTAGGGGGTGTGCAGACTTTTTTCTTGCATCGTCTCATCTCCTCTCTTGATCTCATGCTAGCAGGGACCCGTCGTAACACAATACGTGAAATACGCCATCCAACTGTTGTTTTGCGCAATCTCTTCTGGTAATATCGAACTATGAGGACGATCGGTATCTCCTTGCATTTCCACGATTCATTCGACTCCGCCGTTGCACGCGGCATCATCAGTTACGCAAAAGGTCGATCGGATTGGACACTCCGCGGATCGGGGGGTGGACTGAGGCCTCTGCGCTTCTCGGGAAAGGATCGCTGCGATGCGATCATCGCCCGCATCGAAAGCGATGAGGATGCCGACCGCTATGCTGCGTTGGGCATCCCGGTGATCGATATCGCGGGAGCACACACCCGGTCGACGATCCACCGGGTACAGAACGACGACTTCGCTACCGGAAGGAGGGCAGGTGAATACCTGCGGACCTTGGGAGCGCGGAACTTCGCTTTCTGCGGCGTGCAGCAGGTGCAGTGGTCACGTCAGCGGTTTCTTGGGTTTGCCGAGGCGGTGGGAGTCCGGTTCGAGCTCATCCCCCGATTCGAACGCAGTCTCCCCTGGTGGCAACAGAGCAATCCGGCTCCCGCATTCCATGCATGGTTGCGCCAGCTGGCCCCTTCGAGTGCGCTGTTCTGCTGCAATGACATCGCTGGAGTGAAAGCGGTCGCACATCTGGGAGACATCGCGCTTCATATCCCCTCTGACATCACGCTCTTGGGAGTGGATGACGAGGATTTGCTCTGTACCGTCTGCAATCCCAGTCTTTCGAGCGTCCGTCTCGATTGCCATACCATCGGCTACCGAAGCGCGCAGTTGGCCGACGAACTGTTGCGTTCCCCGAAGGAACGCTCGTTCGACCATCAGATGACAATACACGTCGCTCCCCAGGAGGTGGTGGAACGCGAGAGCACCACGGTGCTGCTCGAACGTGATCCTGTGGTGGCCCAGGCCCTCAGGTTCATCCGTGACCACCATGGGAAACCGATCGATGTCGGTTCCGTGGTCGGAGCATTGTCGGTGTCACGAAGGACCCTCGAGGTCCGTTTCAAGGCGAGCAGGGGAATCACCGTGCTCGCAGAGATCAACCGCTACCGTCTTGAGCATGCGTGCCGGTTGCTGCGGGATACCGACCTGACGATGGAAGCGATCGCGTCCGAGTGCGCGTTCGCCAATGTCCAGCGGTTTCATGTCCTGTTCAAGCGACAGTACGGAGTCACCCCCGGTTCCTTCAGAGGATGATCACTGGTTGAGCTCCAGGAAATCCTCGAAGAACACAGTGGTTTTGATCGGGTAGGTCCCTCGTCTCAGGTCCTCGCTGTCCGGCCTTCCGGATACCTCGCAGATCGCGTTCGGACACATCTTCTTCAGTACGAAACGGCTGAAACGGGCGATGAACTCCTCTTCGGTGAGGTGCAAGTCGGGAAGCAGCACATGGCCGAAGAGCTTGAGGATCTCCCATGCGAACGAACGTACCGGAGTCGGTGTCTCACGCGTGAACTGCAGGATGTAGAAGAACGTGTTCATGATCGTCATTCCCGAATTCCATCCGAACGCTTCCTCGAAGACCGTGCTGAGATGATCGGCGATTCCGTTTCCATCGACTTCCCGGGCGAAGCTGTTGCCGGTGAGGATGTGGAACGAATGGGTCGTCTCGCCCTCCTCGAATACCGTGAATGGTCCGCCAGGAGATCCCAGTGCGTCCTGGAACTTCCTCCTCTCCATCGGGGAGGGAACCCGATAGGAGATGGCGTACTGCTTATCTGCTTCGGGGACGGTAATCTCCTTGATCTGTCTGGCGAACATCTGTCCGATCTGTTTCTCGATATCGGAGATCTCTTCTTCCGAAATACCGTATTTCGTGCTCGCCTGCTTTTTGTTGAAGGTCTTGCCTGTGTTATGGGCTTCCATGATGTCGCCGAGGAGTTTGTTCATCTTTTCCATGTCGATTCCGTCGTCGGATTGTTCATGCTCCGGATGGGAGTGTGGGGTATCGAACAGATCGGTGATCGCGGACCAGGGGAGGGTCAGGCCTTCGGTGTTCTTGATCAGCGACACCAAGGTCATGTTCATGTCCCATGCAGGCTCCCACTCTTCGTCCATGAACTCCGGGTAGGTCGCACTCAGCACATGGCAGAGCAGCTCATACCCACTGAAGGTCATCGCGCTGAGGTAGAGTTTCTGTTCCTCCTTGTCGTGGTAGAGCGTGGGGTACCGCATCGTAGGTGCTTCCCAGAAGCTCTCCCTGTCCTTGTGGAAGAAGCTGTAGTAGCGCTCATCGAGCTCAAGCCGTTCGATCTCCTCGTCGGTGATGCCATCGAAGGTAAGCTTCTCGTATCGCGAGCCAAGCAGTTCAGTCTCCCACTTGCCGACCAAGCGGGAGGGGTCGAATCCCTCCAGGTGCATTTCCTGCCAGTGCTGCCTCAGCGTCTCGCCCCGATGACTCATGCTTGGGGTCACCGAGATCTCATCGAGCATGAAGAAACGGAGGAAGTGTTCCTGCACGAATCCGTGAAAATGCTCTTTCTCCAGCAGCGGGCGGTCGATGATACGGCAAAACTCCTCGATCTCGAATATGTGCAGCGACCTGTAGGAATGGATCGGTCCTTGGGTCTGCCAGCACTTTCCATTGTAGAACAGCAGCGTGATATATGCACCATCGCGTGATTCCGAACGTTTCTGCATCTGTTCGATACCGGGGGAGTAGATGATGCGCTCCTCTTCAGACTCCAGTTCGAAGATGGAGAAGAACCCGTCACCGAGCACCTTCTCGATCTCAAAAAGGTTCCAGCGTATCGGATCTTCATACCAAGTCTCGATCACTTCTCGAACACTGGTGTCGATCTCATAAGTCTTTGACGTCAGCATCGTCGAAAGCGTCCTGCGATTGCTGAAAGCACTTGCATGCAGGTACGCTTCCGCTTGGCGTTCCCACCAGTGTTGCGGATACTTGTTGTCCGCTTCATGCTCGCGCATGAATATCTCTTCGAAGCGATTCCGTACTTCCTTGTGAGTGGCCAGATAGGTCTCAAGGATCGAATCCAGATCTTTCATCTTGTCAGAGAACCGCTTGCATACGGTGAGGTACGATTGTTTTTCCCGTTTGTTCATATCTCTAGCTATACTGCAGGTTTTGATTGCATGCAAGCGTTCCTTCAAATTGTCTGATATTTTTCACGTATCGAAGTACAATCCGTATCAGGCTTTCCTTGATAAGCTCATCACCTGATGAGTCGGAGTGTGGACATTAGGCACCTTTGGCGGTATAGTGTTGGAGTTGCTTGAATTGCCTGCCAGGAACTTTGCAAAGGAGTTGTACAAACCATGGAACATAGTCTTTCCTACGTGTTGGTAACCCCATACACGATAGCCAAAAGCCGTACCGGCGGCGTATTGGCCCGCCTGCTTTCGCGCCTTGACATCGAGTTGGTCGGTGCGCAGATGTTCGCACCTGATGATCATTTCGTCACCGAGTATGCGCGGCTGATCCGCGAGTTCGATGATGGGGACCAGGGCAAGACCCGGGAACTGCTCGCCCAATACGTCGAGCAGAACCTCGCCCCCTCGCAGGGTCGTCGTCACCGCTCCCTGATCCTGATCTTCCGCGGAGAGGATCCGTGTCGCAAGCTCAGCGATATCTGCGGACCCATCCACCCTGAGCGCCGCTCGATCGACAGCCTCACCGGTGAGAATATCCGCGATACGTATGCCGATCTCATCATGGATTCCGAGGATCCCGAGAAGGTTTCCTACTTCGAGCCTGCGGTCCTCACCCCGCGTCTCCAGGCGACCGCGGATGCACACATGAAGTTGTTCTCCGGATGGCTTCCCGATGAGCAGAACATCGTCGAGAACATGATGTATCCGAATCCCGCGAAGGTACAGCGTTCGCTCGTCATCATCAAGCCGGACAACTGGAAGTATGCCTCGAGCAAGCCCGGTACGATCATCGACATGTTCAGCCGCACCGGATTGCGCATCGTGGGCGTGAAGGTCCACCGGATGAGTGTCGCCGAAGCCCTTGAGTTCTACGGCCCGGTCAAGGATGCCCTGAAGGAGAAGCTCGGTCCCGTCTTCGGACGAAAGGCCAAGGAACAGCTCGAGACCGTCTTCAAGATCACTCTCAGCGAAGAGACCGAAAAGGCGCTTGCAGCAAGTGTGGGCATGGAATATGCGGTCGACCAGTTCGAGCAGATCGTCGAGTTCATGTCGGGTGTCCGCCCTTCGCAATGTCCTCTCGAGGAACTCAGCCAGCCCGGATCGGTCAAGTGCATGATCCTCATCTACGAAGGTGAGAACGCGATCGGAAAGATCCGTGATGTGCTCGGACCCACGGACCCGCTCAAGGCTCCCGGTGGCACGATCCGCCGTGAGTTCGGCAGCAACATCATGGTCAACACCGCCCACGCGTCCGACTCAGCGGAGAGTGCCCTGCGTGAGATGGGCGTGGTGAAGATCCACGACAACTCCTGCCACGAGATCATGCGCTCGTACCTTTCGATGCGCGCTTGATGGGATTCTTCCGATGAAACCGCGCCTCCCGGCTTGTGCCGCGGAGGCGCTTCCTCTTTCAACCGATCTCGACGACCTTGATCATGTTGGTCATCCCCGGCGAACCGGCGGGAACACCGGCGGTGATGACCACCGTCTCACCGGGCAAGGCCATCTGGTGCTCCTCCAGGTATCGTGGGGCGAACTCGAGCAGTTCGTCGACCGTGGGAAGCGATTCGATCAACACCGGCCACACACCCCAGGAGAGGGCAAGCCTGCGCACCGTCGATTCGATGGGGGAGAACGCGATGATCGGGGTGCTCGGACGATACTTCGCGATCCTACGGGCAGTGCTCCCCGAATGGGTGAAGCATGCGATCTTCGACGCATGGAGTGCCAAGGCCAGTTCCCTCGTCGCCAGTCCCACCGCCTCCGTGGTGGTCCTCTTCGTACGCAGCTCCACATGCTCGCGGTTCAACCGCTGGTCGAGGACCAGCCGCGTGAACTCCACACTCATCTCGGTATGTTTCACGATCCTCTGCATGATCTGTACCGCGCGCAAGGGGAATGCCCCCGCGGCAGTCTCTCCGGAGAGCATCACCGCACTCGTCCCGTCGAGCACCGCGTTCGCCACATCGTTCGTCTCCGCGCGGGTGGGGCGGGGATTGTGCATCATGGATTCGAGCATCTGTGTCGCGGTGATCACCGGGAGACCCGCCTCATGGCACGCACGGATGATCGATTTCTGGATGATCGGAACCTCCTCGGGGTACATCTCCACCCCGAGGTCTCCCCTGGCGACCATGATCGCACTCGATTGCGCGAGGATGGCCTTCAGGTCCTCCACCGCCTCGGGTTTCTCTATCTTGCTGATGATCGGGATCTCGCGGCCGAACCGCTCTCGCATGAATGCACGCAAGGCCGCCACGTCGGCTCCGCTCCTGACGAACGAGAGGGCAACGTAATCGACCTCATGCGCGAATGCGAACTGAAGGTCCGCCTCATCTTTCTTGGTGAAGGAAGAGAGGTGCTTCAGTGGCACTCCCGGCAGGTTCACCCCCTTGCGCGGCTTGATCAACCCGCCATCCACCACGGTGCAGATGATGTCATGACCCTCGATCCGCTCCGAGACCAACCCGATCAATCCGTCATCGATCAGGATGCGGCATCCCGGTTTCATCTCCTCATGCAGATAGGGGTAATCGATCCCGATGCGCTCCTTGGTCCCCAGGCACGGCTCCGTGGTGAGGATGAGCCGATCGCCGTTGGCGACCAGGAACGACGGTTCCGCCAAGGCTGAGATACGGATCTTCGGTCCTTGGAGATCCTGGAACACGGTGACCGGTATCTGCAGCTCCTCCGAGGCCTGACGCGCCCGTTCGAGCCTCAGCCGCTGCTCCTCCATGGTTCCGTGGCTGAAGTTGAGGCGGATCACGCGCGCTCCCGCGGCGATGATGTCCCGAATGCTCTCGTAGGATTCGGACGCCGGTCCGATGGTCGCCACGATCTTGGTATAGGAGTGCTGCGGTTGCATCGAGTCTTCTCCTCCTGATTGCACCATTTTACGCCATAGCCGGCCGTACGTATACTGAAAACTCACCGGCCGATACGGGGGCATGGCTCCCTGCTTGGGCAGGTAGGCACAATTTTGCATATGCGCCGGGAAGCACCCACTCATCATGGGTGCATTCCCCCATGGTCCGGCTTTGTGTGAGCAGTACACTATCGCGAGATGGAATGTATCGTCAGGCTTCCTCCCGTCCGACCATACAGGAGGTCTTGGGGAGCGGACGGTTGCCAACAGGCTTCCATCCATAGTGTCACTTCACCTTCGGCCTGATGGTGAAAGTAGTATGTCAGTCTTCTTTTAATTGAAATGATTCCAATCATGAGATGGCAAAAAAAACTGGTCCATGAATATTTACTGGTATCTATTCACACACATGTTGCAAGCTTGAAAAACTTGTGCCAAAATGATGGAACTTGCATCGGTTACAAAGCGAGGAGGAACGGATGACTCGAAGGGAGAGGGTCCTGGCAGCCCTGGATCACAAGGAAGCGGACAAGATTCCGGTGGATTGCGGATCCATGCGCTCCACGGGAATCATGGGATTGGCCTACAATACGCTCAAGCGGTACATGGGGATCACCGAAGGGAAGACCAAGATGTTCGACATGGTCCAGCAGCTGGCCATTCCCGAACAGTGGTATCTCGACCGTTTCCGGATCGATTCGGTCGATCTCTCCAGGACCTTCGCAGGTATCGAGGAGGAGTGGATCCCGTGGAACCTTCCCGACGGTTCGCTTGCCTACCGCCCCTCTTGGGTCGACATCCGCAAGGAGGGCGACGATTGGGTCTGCTACAACGATCATGGGGTCGTCGTCGGCAAGATGTCTCCCGGGCTTGTCTATTTCACGCAGACGAACTATCCGTACAAGGGAAAAGAGGATGACGATTTTTCCGATCTTCGCAAGCGGATGAACGAGACGATCTGGGGCCATGTCGCCGATCCTGCCTGGCGCTACGGAGCCCACCCCGATTTCTCACGGATGCTCAGGGAGAACCTGCTGAAATTGCAACGGGAAACCGATTATGCGACGATGTTCGCCATCGGCGGAAACTTCTTCGAATATGGCCAATACCTCTATCGGACCGATGAGTTCCTGATGAACATGCTTGCCGAGACCGAGACGGTCGAGAAACTGCTCGACATGCTCCTCGATATCCATCTGGAGACGGTGGACAAAGTCCTGGGCTCCATCGGCGACCATGTCGATGTCCTGATGTTCGGCGACGACTTGGGTACGCAGAACACCACGATGATCAGCAAGGATCTGTATCGCGAGCTCATCCTGCCGCGACAGAAGAAACTCTTCGGATATGTGCATGCGCACAGCGACGCGAAGGTCTTCCTCCATAGCTGCGGTGCGATCGGGAGCATCATCGGGGACTTGATCGACGCCGGCGTCGACATCCTCAATCCCGTGCAGATCGGTGCGACGGGGATGGATCCTGCCTATCTGAAGCGTGAGTTCGGCAAGGATGTGGTCTTCTGGGGAGGTGGTGTCGACACCCAGCACGTGCTGGCCACCGGTACGCCCGCCCAGGTGAGCGATGCGGTGAAGCGCAATTGCGATATCTTCTGCAAGGATGGCGGATTCGTGTTCAACCAGGTGCACAATATCGTCGACGGAGTCCCTCCCGAGAACATCATCGCGATGTATGACGCCGTGAACAGTCTGTGAAAGAGAGGTTGAGATGACCGCACATGCTCCCGATTACCGCTTGGTCGCCGACGCCGCGATGAACAGGATGACTCCGTGGCTGCCGCTGTACGAACACAACGTCTGCTACGGCTTCTTCGATACGATCACCGCGAGCGAGAGCAGCAAGCTCCTCGCCGGCGATGGGGCGGACAAGCGTGAGTTCTTCCGGCGCTATACCAAGTTCTTGGTCGATCACGGCTACGATGTGGTCCCATTCGAGGGCTGCGTGGTCGAGTTGATCCAGAACGGCGAGGGCCTGATGGGAAGGGGCAAGCCCCTTTTCTCATCTGCCGCAGAGGTGAAGTCGTACCCCTGGGAGGAGGTTCCCGATCGCTATTTCGCGCGATTCAGTCCCTATTTCGATGCCCTGGAGGCGACGCTTCCCGAGGGGATGAAGGCCGTGGGCGGCGTGGGAAACGGGATCTTCGAGACGGCGCAGGACTTCGTTCCCTTCACCGACCTTTCCTATTTGATGGTCGATGACGAAGAGGCCTTCGCGCTGCTTTTCGCGAAGGTCGGGGATCTGTTCACGGAGATCTGGCGACGATTCCTTGCCCGGTACGCCGACATGTATGCGGTCTGTCGGTTCGGCGACGATCTGGGGTTCAAGAGCGCGACGCTCTTGCAGCCGAGCGTCATCACCGAGCATATCATCGTCCAATACCGGCGCATCATCGATCAGGTCCACCGGGCGGGCAAGCCGTTCTTGCTCCATTGCTGCGGGAAGATCTTCGACGTCATGGAGCCCATCATCGACGCGGGCATCGATGCGAAGCACTCGAATGAGGATGCGATCGCTCCGTTCAGCGAGTGGGTCGCCCGCTATGGCGATCGCATCGGCAACTTCGGGGGTATTGACATGAATGTCCTGTGCATAGAGGATGAGCCGACCATCCGGGCGTACGTGACCGACGTGTTGCGATACTGCGAGGGCAAGCGGGGAATCGCGATCGGTTCGGGCAACCAGATCGCAGACTACGTACCGCCAGAGGGATTCGAGGCGATGATCGGGGCCGTCTTGGACTGGAGAACACACCACCGACACACATGAGACAAGGAGTACCGTGATGAAGAGAAGCGAGATCAATGCCATCCAGCGCGAGGCCAAGGAGTTCTTGGCATCCCACCAATTCAAGTTGCCGCCTTGGGCCTTCTGGGCTCCGGACGATTGGAAACATACCACCGAGGACGTCAGCGAGATCCTCGATTGCATGCTCGGATGGGACGTGACCGACTTCGGTTCGGGGGACTTCATGAAGCGGGGACTCTTCCTCTTCACCATCCGCAACGGGAACCTCTGTGGTACGTCGAAGAAGTCGTACGCGGAGAAGATCATGATCGTCAGGGTCGACCAGGAGACGCCGATGCACTTCCATCGGCTCAAGATGGAGGACATCATCAACCGCGGCGGCGGAGAGCTGTGTCTCCAGCTCTATGCCTCCACCGAGGACGAGAAGCTCTCGGACCGGAGCCTCACCGTCTCGATCGACGGCATCTCACGTACGATCCCGGCGGGAACTACCGTCCGGCTCAAGCCGGGCGAGAGCATCTGCCTCGAGCCGTATGTATACCACCGCTTTTGGGCAGAGGGATCGACCGCGCTCGTGGGAGAGGTGAGCCTGGTGAACGACGATTCCACCGACAATCGCTTCCTCGAGGATATCGGGCGATTCCCGGCGATCGATGAGGATGAGCCGGCATTGCACCTGTTGGCGGCCGATTATCGGTAGGACCTAGTGTATCCGTCGCGTGGGGGATCCGAGCCGTCTGGCCGCGGGTCCCCGTATTTTTGAGGGGGCTGCCCCCAACTCCCTGCGGATCGTCTTGTTGAAGTGGTTGATGTCGGGAATCCCCACGGCCTGTGCGATCGACTTGATCGAGAGCGAGGAGTGGCGGAGCAAGAATTGCGCCTGCTGGCACCTCCTGCGCCTGATATAGGCTTCGATCGTGCACTCGAAGTGTTCCTTGAACAGGAGGATGAGGTAGTTGTGCGAGACTCCCGAGTGCTTCGCCAGCTCCTTGATCACGATCGGCGTGCTGTAGTGCTGGTTGATGTAGCTCAGGGCGATCTGCACGCTTGAGGGGAGTTTTTCCGGTTCTTTCGTCTGGTGGACATCCCCCTCGGAGATCTTCCACAGCAGGCTCCACAGACAGACGCTCGCCTTGAGCGGCTCGGCCTGGTAGGTCGCCCCGATCATCTCCATGTCGCGCACCAGGCTGTCGAAATACTCGAACGGCCCGTTCATCACCGGGAAATTCCAGATCAACGGTTCGCTCTGCTTTCCCTCCTCGATGTGGATGCTCGCCGAGGGGATGAAGTGGACGTAGTAGTGTGGCGCATGATCGGGGAATTCCCATTCGAGATCGGTGTTGGGCGGGGTGATGCTCGCCGTACCCGCTGCGATCGAGAACTCCTCCCCCTGGCAACGCAGTTTTCCCGTATAGAAATAGACATGCAACCCCCAGACGTTGTGCATGAGGAACCGCTCCTTCCTGAGGTGGCCGTGAAGGCTGAGACCTGCCTGCACGATGCGGGGCGGACCGCTGAGCGGAACGGGTACGAACATAGTGTGATTATATACCAGTGTTTGGGGATATTCAACAATTGACGGCGTAAATATGTGCCTTTACTATGGACTCAAGTACCGATTCTGGAGGTAGCCATGCCATTGTATGAAAATCGTTCGAATGCACTGAACAGGGTCAAGTTGGCAGAGCGCAGCTTGAGCCAGGTGCAGGTCGGGACCGTACAGGTGGTGGATTCCCTGCTGGACCGGCTTGTACAGCATACCGAGAGTGCCGTCAAGCGGATCGCGATCGACGGCTGGTACGGAGTGGACTACGCCGCGCTCGCACGACAGGTGGCGACACGGGCACACAAGAGAGGCCTCTCGGTGCGGATCATCGAGACCGCACGCCTCTTTCTCTCGCAGGAACAGCTTGATACGATCGCCAAGCCCTATGAGACCGACGATCCGAGTTTCGGATGGGTGGACGATACCACCCGCATCGAGGATCTGCTCGACAAAGAGGCCTTGGCAAACTTGCACGGGAAACTCAGCTCTCGCGACAGCAGCTGCGACATCATCCTCGTGATCGGCCCGGGTGCCGCCGTGGAGCCGCTGGAAGATCTCTACGATGTGATCGCCTATGCCGATTTTACCATGCAACCGATGCTCTGGCAGATGTGGGACGGACTTCTCGTTCCCTTCGGGAGGACCGAGCCTGATCGGTCGTACGGATGGAAGCGGTACTACTATCATGATTTCTATCTCCTGTACCGGCAGAAAAAACATGCGCTGGAGCATATGGATGTCTATATCGACGCGGTGAGCGCAGACGAGCTCAAGTCGATGCCAGCCCCGGTCTATCAGGAGATGATCGACCTGCTGGTGCAGCATCCGATCAAGCAGGTGAAGATCATGCAGCCGGGTCCGTGGGGAGCCTATCGCTACCGCGACCTGTGGCAGGTCGAGGGATTGGAGTGCAACGCGTGGAACGAATTGGCCGGAATCGAGCTGAGCATCCTGATCGACCTCGGGCTTTCCGGTGCGATCAACATCCCTTCGCAGAACATCATGCAGCGTCCGCTCGCGGTGGTGGGCGAGTATGTGCACACCCAGTATCCCGATCTCTTTCCCCTGCAAGTCTGGTTGGATGACGGATACTTCCCCGAACCCGTCTCCTGGGAACGCTCGAGCATGCCGATCCACAATCACCCCTCCACACAGTATGTGAAGCGCCATTTCAATGAGCCTCTCGGACGTTATGAGACCTACTATATCGTCGAATCCTATCCCGGGTCCTCTACCTGGATGGGCTACAAGGAGAGCGCCGACCTGGAAGAGTGGGAGAGACTCTGCCGTGAGTCTGAGAACCGCACGGTCATCCCCGACTGGCAGGACTATATCAAGCGTTGGGATACGAACGTCGGCGATCTCTTCCTCATCCCGCCGGGGACGACCCACGGCCACGGCGGGAACCAGATGATCCTGGAGATGGACACCGGTCCGAGCGTCGCGGGAACCGAGTACTCGTTCTTCACCTATGATTTCGCCCGCAATACCTGGGACGACAAGACGAAGACGATGACTGCCCGTCCGATGCGGATGCACCTCGAGCACTCGTTCGACAACCAGAAGTGGATACGCGAGAGCCGTGTGCTGAGCCACCACCGGTCACGTCCGCTTACGATCGAAGGCAACGGCAAGTACCGGAAGGACCGCTACGCGACGATCGACGAGATGCCGTTCCACATCGAGCGGATCTTCATGGAGACCGAGGCCGAGCACGATACCGAGGGTCGCTTCATGCAGATCGTGACGCTGGTAGAAGGTGAGCGGGTGACGATCGTCAGCCTCGATGATCCCGACAAGCGGACCACGATCGAGCGTCTGCAGTCCTGTGTCGTTCCCGCCGGGTTCGGCAAGTATCGGTATGTGAATGAATCGGGACGCCATGCGATGGTCGTCATCCTCCGGCTCAAGAGAGGGTAGGAGGAATCACAATTCGGTCATGACCCGCCGTGGTGCGGGGAATCACAATAGGAGGATCGTATGAAAAACGTATTTCGTGTGCTCTTGGTGCTCTCCCTTCTGATGGTATTGGGAGGCCAGGTGTTCGCGGCGGCCCAAGCCGAGACCGGCAAGCCGAAGGTGGCGGGCGTAGTATTCCAGGAAGATCAGTTCATGAAGCTTTTGCAGCTCGGATACCGGGATGCGGCATTGGCCGCAGGGTTCGATTTCTATCCCGGAAACACCAATGGTGATGCGGCGAAGGAAGCTGAGTTCCTCAATACCTATGTGACCCAGGGTTACAAGGGTCTCGCGATCAGCCCGATCAGCGAGGAGGCCTCCCTGAAGGTCCTGACCGACGCGGCGAACAAGGGTCTGCTCATCGGTATCTCGAACCATGAGTTCAAGCTGCCGTTCCTGACCGGTGCGTTCACCAGCGACAACTACAACCTCGGCGCGACCGTCGGCGCAGCTGCTGCCAAGTACATCAAGGAGAATCTCGGCGGAAAGGCCAAGATCGCCATCGTCCAGTTCAAGACCCTGCTCCCCGAGCAGTCCACCGCCAGGTCCACCGGCTTCCTTGATCAGGTCAAGGGACTTCCGGGCGTCACCGTCGTGACCGACCAGGATGCATGGATGCAGGACAAGGCGATCACCGTCGCCGGTGACATCATCACCGCACACAGCGACATCAACATCATCTTCGCAGCGAACGAGGGTGGTACGATCGGTTCGACCATGGCAGTCAAGAATGCTGGAAAGGCCGGCAAGATCGCGGTCTTCGGTTTCGACGGCAGCGAACAGATGGTCCAGCTGTTGAAGGATCCCGCGAACGTCCTGCAGGCCGTCATCGCACAGGATCCCTACAACATCGGCGTCAAGACCATGGAGACCGTCGTGAAGGCAGTCAAGGGTGAGGATTACAGCGCGACGAAGGGTCAGTCCTTCATCGTTCCCGGCATCCTCCTCGAGCGTGCCAATCCGGCCGGACTTGATGCGTTCCTTGCGGATCTGAAGTCGAAGATGTAACATGATCGGGCGAGCAGCCCGAAGGCAACATCGGAAAGAAGTGGTGAGGTCCGGGATTTTCCCGGGCTTCACCGAACCTATGTGATGAGACGGACAACGCATTGAGGTGATGATGAGCGTACTGCGAGCGTGCAATGTGACGAAACGGTTCCCCGGTACCGTGGCCCTGGACGATGTGACGATCTCCTTCCGAAGCGGGAAGGTGAACGCGCTGGTCGGGAAGAACGGTTCGGGAAAATCGACGTTGGTGAAGGTGATCAATGGCGCGTACAATGACTTCGACGGCTCCCTCTATATCGATGAGGAGCCGTTCAGGTACCAGCATCCGAAGCAAGCCTTCGATGCCGGAATCGCGACCGTGTATCAGGAGATGAGCCTGATCCCCGGGCTCTCCGTGGCAGAGAACATCCTCTTGGGACGCTACCGGATGGACGGTCCGTTCATCGACTGGAAGCGGACCTACCAGGATGCCCAGGAGATCCTGGACGACATGGGTGTCGATCTCCCGGTGAAGGAGATGGTGGCCCACCTCTCTGTCTGGCAGTGCCAGGTGATCGAGATCGCGAAGGCGATGAGCGTGAATCCGAAGGTCCTCATCCTTGATGAGCCGACCAGCGCGCTGGCACAGCACGAGACCCAGATGCTCTACAACCTGATCAGGCGCCTGGTACAGAAGGACGTGATCGTCATCTACATCAGCCACCGCTTGCAGGAGCTGTGGGAGATCGCCGATACCTGCTCGGTACTCCGTGACGGAAAATATGTGGGAACCCTCGAGATGGAGACGGCCAAGCACGCCGACCTGCTCTCACTGATGTTCGGCAACCTGACGCTCAAGAAGCGCCCAGCCGACGTCGTGGCGAGAGAAGAGGTGATCTTCGAGGTCAGGCACCTGACACGGGATCCGAAGTTCACCGACGTCTCGTTCTCCCTGCGCAAGGGAGAGGTCCTCGGGATCGCGGGAATGCTCGGTTCGGGAAGGACCGAGCTGCTGCGGGCGATCTTCGGTGCCGATCACCCCGACTCGGGATCGATCCACATCGCCGGTGAGGAGATCAAGAGACCCTCGCCCCACCTGATGAAGGAGAAGGGGGTCGCGTTCGTCCCCGAGGATCGCAAGCAACAGGGCTTGGTCCAGATCCTCTCGATCAAGAGCAACCTGAACCACGCCAGCCTGGACATCATTTCCAAGGGGCTGTTCGTCGATGCGAAGCGGGAGGACGAGTTCTCGAAGCGGCAGATACGGGATCTCGACATCAAGATACCGGGAGACTCGTTCCCGATGACCAGCCTCTCGGGAGGCAACCAGCAGAAGGTGGTCGTGGGCAAGTGGCTCAATATCGATCCGAAGGTCGTGATCTTCGACGAGCCGTCTCGCGGCATCGACGTGAATGCGAAGCAGCAGATTTTCCAGATCATCTGGGACCTCTCCCGCCAGGGACTCGGTTCCATCGTCGTCTCCTCCGAGCTGGAGGAGCTGCTGGAGATCTGCAACAGGATATTGATCATGAAGGATGGGCGGTTCATCAATGAGGTGAACCCCGATGAATTGTCCGTAAACGAACTGTATGCACTATGCATGGGAGGAAATTGAGTATGAATCACGCGCAACTTGGGGAACGGGCTCAGCGTATCTCCCAGATTTCGAAACGCTACATGATGGAGATCATCCTCGCCGTGCTGATTTTGGTGCTCATCGTCACCGCACCCGGATTCTTCACGCTCGGCAATATCCTGAATATCTTCAGGAACGTCGCGATCACCGGCGTCATCTCCTTCGCGATGACGATGGTCATCATCGGCGGTGAGATCGACCTGTCGGTCGGATCCTCGATCGCCCTCTCCGCGGTCGTCACCAGCACGATCACCGGCAAGCTCGCCGGTGCGGGGATCATGCCGATGGAATCGGCGGTGTGGATCGGCATGCTCTGCTCCGTGCTGATCGGGCTGTGCATCGGACTGTTCAACGGATTCATCCGGACGAAGTACAACATCCCCTCGTTCATCGCGACGCTGGCGATGCTGAACATCCTCTATGGAATCGCGGCGATCATCTCGAAGGGGTTCCCCGTCACCACCTTGCCCGCGTGGTACAACTGGATCGGTGCGGGTCGTTTCTTCAACCTGATCCCCGTGCCCGCCCTCTGGCTCGCCATCGCGTTCGTCTTCGTCTTCATCATCATGAACAAGACCAAGCTCGGTCGCGAGATCTACGCCGTGGGAGGGAATCCCGAGGCCGCACGCCTTTCGGGAATCAACGTGAAGCTCGTGAAGATCACGATCCTCGCGCTCGTGCAGGTCTTCGCCGCGCTGAGCGGCATCATCCTCTCCGCGCAGGTCATGTCGGGATCCTCGACTTTCGGCCGCGGGTATGAGATGGATGTCATCGCCGCGGTCATCATCGGCGGATGCAGTCTCAGCGGAGGTATCGGAAAAGCGTGGGGCACACTGGTCGGTATCATCTTCATGGGCGTGATCAACAACGGCATGACCCTCTTCGGGGTCGGAGACTTCGAGAAGTATGTGGTGCGCGGATTGCTGATCCTCGGAGCGGTCATGCTCAACACGATCCAGCTGCAAAGCCTGCAGAAGACCAAATAAGAGTCCCCGTTCCTGCCGTTTTTGCGGTATGATGGATCAACACGAAATTCCAGGGGGGATGGATACATGAGAATCTCCGGTGTCGGCTGTTGCCTGCTCGACTATATCTACCACCACTACTCGTATGAGAACGAGAGTTTCCGGAAGTTGCTGAGCACCGCCAAGGGTGACGGCGGCATCATCCCGGGAGGCTTGGTGTTCACCGAGGACCTCGCGCGCTTCTCAGGCAAGCACACCGAGGACTTGCTCGCCGAACTGGTGGCGGGCATCGAGGCCGACGCGGTCAACCTCGGAGGGCCCGCGATCGTCGCGATGGTCCATGCTGCGCAGCTGCTCGCCGACCAAGGCATCGAGGTCTCCTTCAGCGGGGTGACCGGAACCGACGAGGCCGGCATGATGATCCGGGACATCCTGGCGAAGACGCCGGTCAATGCCGGCCTGAGACCTGTGGAAGGCTTGCCCACCCCCTCATCCCATGTCCTTTCCGATCCGCATCAGCACGGAGGGAAGGGTGAACGGACCTTCCTCAACACCATCGGTGCCGCAGGCGAGTTCACTGCCGAAGATGTTCCGGAGGGCTTTTACCGTTCCGACATCGTGCTGTTGGGAGGGACTGCACTCGTTCCGCGTCTGCACGACAAACTCGATACGGTCCTGAGGACCGCCCACGACCTGGGGGTCTTCACCGTCGTGGGGACCGTCTTCGACTTCCGCAATGAGCGTCGTGGCATGAAACGCTGGCCTTTGGGCTCGGATGATGCGTACCAGTCGATCGACCTGTTGATCGCAGATGCGGTGGAGGCGATGCGTCTCACCGGTACGCAGGAGATCTTGGCCTCGGCGAAGGCGTTGCAGGCCAGTGGTGTCGGTGCCTTCATCATCACCAACGGTGCGAAGCCGATGCTCGGATGGTCATCCGCCTATGGGCGCATCGCGCCGTTCGAACTCTCCTATCTTCCGGTCAGTGCATTCGTGGACGAGCTGCTGGAGGAGAAACCTGCGATGCGCAAGGACTCCACAGGGTGCGGGGACAACTTCGTCGGCGGCGTGCTCGTGAGCATCGCGCTGCAGATGCAACTCGCCCCTGCCCGACAGGTCGATCTTCTCGACTTGTGTGCGTGGGGAGCCTCCTCCGGAGGGTTCGCCTGCATGTACCATGGCGGAACCTACTTCGAGACCAAGCCGATGGAGAAGCTCGAGGCGATCGCCCCGATCGTGGCAGACTACCACAAGCGGCTTCCGGCCTCCATCAGGAGGGTGAAGTGATGGGGCGTCTCGTACAATGGGGCGCGGGGAATATCGGGAGATCGTTCATCGGCCAGGTCTTTGCACGCAACGGATGGAGCGTCACCTTCATCGACATCGACCGGGAACTGGTCGACTTGCTCAACAGGACCCACTCCTATGTGGTGCGGACCGTGGGCGAGGAGAAAAGTGAGGATCTTCACGTCGTGGGAATCGACGCGGTGGACGGAAACGACCGGCAGCGGGTGATCGAGTCGATCGTCTACGCCGACATCCTCTCATTCTCAGTGGGCAAGCACGTCCTGCCCCGCATCGCGCCGCTGTTCGCAGAGGCGTTGCTCTCCCGGTGGAAAGTCAGGGGCGAGACGCCCCTGGATGTGATCCTCGCGGAGAACATGCACGACGGAGCGCTTCTCGTCCGTTCCCTTCTCGAAGTGCACCTGCCGAAGGAGTATCCGCTCTCCCGCCTGGTGGGCCTGATCCAGACCAGCATCGGGAAGATGGTGCCGATCCAGGAGAGCCGCGACCGGTTGATGATGATCGCCGAGCCGTTCAACACGTTGGTGCTCGATCGGGACGGATTTCTCGGTGCGATCCCCGATTTCCCGCAGATCGAGGCGGTTTCTCCGATCGAGGCGTATGTCGACCGCAAGCTCTACATGCATAACCTCGGTCATGCGGTGGCGGCATATGTCGGGTATGACGCGCACCCGCAGACTCGCTATCTTGCCGAGGTGATCGGCGATGAGCGGGTCCTCTCGGCCACGCGCAGTGCGATGGGCGAGGGTGCCAGGATCCTCTTGGCAGCTTATCCTGAGGTGTTCACGCCTGAGCTCTTGACCGATTACCGTGAGGACTTGCTGCACCGGTTCTCCAACCGGGCCTTGGGCGATACGGTCCACCGGGTGGGACGGGACCTCGCACGCAAGCTCCGTCACGATGACCGTCTGATGGGAGCGATGCTCGCCGCTCACCGCCTGGGAGTCTCCTACGACGCCGTGGCCCACGCATACGCGAAGGCGCTTTCGTTCGCCTCCGTCGATGAGACGGGGAAACTGTTCGAACCCGACCGGAAGTTCTTGCAGGCTATTGCCCCCCTTTCCCCGGTCGATCGGATTTGCTACGCTGCAGGCATGTCGGCAGGGCTTCTGCCGCAAGAGATCATCGCCACGATCGCAGCACAGATGCACGTCCGATGAGCCGTGCACGGAGGGAAGAGCGTTCATGATTGCCTATGGAAAGATCACGGTACTGATGGAAGGCCGACAGCTGAGCATCGCGGGAGCCGATCGATCGGTCCTTGAGCTGCTCGTCGAAGCGGGCGTGCACGACATTCCTGCCCCATGCGGGGGAAACGGCTTGTGCGGCAACTGCAAGGTGCGCGTGCTTTCCGGCGAGGCGAGCGCCATCCACCCCGATGAGGAGCGATTGCTCACCAGCGAGCAGATTTCGCAAGGCTTCCGGCTTGCCTGCCGCATGCAACCGGTTCCAGCCAGCGACCTGACGATCAGGATCGTGGGCAGCGAGGCCCGCGCCCAGGTCCGTACCACCTTCTCTGAAGGCAAGCACGCCGCAGATGCATACCGCAATGGCAACACGCTTTCCTACGGGTGCGCCGTGGATATCGGGACCACGACGATCGTCGTCTACCTGGTATCGTTGGCAGATCACCGGATCCTCGGTCACCGCTCTGCGATGAACAGCCAGCGCTCCCATGGAGGCGATGTGATCAGCCGCATCCAATACTGCAACGAACACCCCGATGGGCTGGTCCGCCTGCAACGGGCCATCGTCGCCCAGCTCGACGGCATGATCGGCGCGCTGGCGGATGAGCACGGTATCGATGCCACGCACCTGCAGGAGATCGTCGCGGTCGGAAACCCGACGATGATCCACCTCTTGGTGGGAAGCGATCCGGGCGGCATCGCCGCCGCCCCCTATGTGCCCGCGTTCACCGAATCACAACAGCGAAGCGCGGGGGAGCTCGGCTTCATCCATGCTTCCCATGCAGAGGTGGTGCTCCCGGGGCTGGTCTCCGCCTATGTCGGATCCGATATCACGGCGGGGGTGTTCGCCTCCCATGTGCTCGATCACCACAAGAACATCCTCTACATCGACATCGGGACGAACGGGGAGATGATGCTATGGGACGGCAAGCGGTTGCTTGCCTGCTCAAGCGCCGCAGGTCCTGCGTTCGAGGGAGCCTCGATCCGACAAGGGCTGGGAGCGATCCCCGGGGCGGTCGATCGCCTGTGGATCGACACCGAGGGGCAGGTGAGGTGTTCCACGATCGCCGGAGAGCCTGCGATCGGCATCTGCGGATCGGGGATCATCGATACGGTCGCACGGATGATGGAACTCGGTCTCATAGATGAGACGGGTGCGATGGATGACGAGTCCTCCTCCTATGCCAGGTACGGGTGCGAGTCTCCCGATGGTCTTGCGTTTCGCATTACCGATGCGGTACAGTTCACCGGAAGGGACGTCAGGGAAGTGCAGCTGGCGAAGGCGGCGATCGCAGCGGGAGCGGATATCCTCCTCGATGAGGCTGGCTTGACCGCGGATGATCTCGATGCGGTGATGATCGCGGGCGGATTCGGTTCCTATATCGACATCGCCAGCGCGCAGAGGATCGGACTGCTGCCGCCGATCCCGATCGAAAGGATCGTCACGGTGGGCAATGCGGCGGGCAAGGGAGCGCTTGAGGTGCTGATGCTCGCCGAGGGCAAGCGAACGGTCGAGCACATCAGGAAGATGAGTGAGTACATCGAACTCTCGACCTCCGCCAGTTTCCAGCAGCGGTTTGTCGAGCACATGATGTTCGAGTAGACGACAAGGGGATGCGGATGCAAGCAGGTGAGCCACGGGCCATACCGAACGAGGTCCAGGAGATCGCGGAACACTACGGAGAGGCTACCGGTGTGCCATGCATGATCCTCGATGTCCTGTACGGGGTCCTGCAGGGCAATCAATGCAAGTTCTGCACTACCGTCATCGAACCGCAGATGACGATCGCCCACAAGTGTATCGAGACCCACCTGCACCACGCCCGCCTCAGCGAGCGTTTCGGCGGCTCCTATGTCTATTTCTGCAACAGCCCGATGCTCTATTGGGTAAGTCCCGTGATCATGCACGGGAGGATGGACTGGGCCCTCATCGCGGGTCCGGTCCTGGTGATGGATCCGTTCGAGGCGGTCCAGGAGCTCGTCGGTGCGCAAGGGACGGTCGACCAGGATGCGCGCAGGCTCCTCGAGGGAGTCGCCTCCATCGACATCAGTCGTGTCCATCACCTCTCGGAGGTGCTGCGCATGTGCGCGGGATGGGCATCGGGCTACACCGAGTACCGGATGGTGGAGACCCGGCAGACGGTCCAGCTCCAATCGAGACTCTCCGAGTTCATCCATCAGCTCAAGCAGGAGGCTACCGACGAGGAGTCGGCCCGGCAATACCCCCTCGAGCAGGAGGAGCAGCTGCAGGATGCGATCCGCTGGGGTGACAGGAAGGAGGCCCAGCGGATCATGAACGAGTTGCTCGGGAAGATCTACTTCGTCGACGGCAATTCGATGGACCGGATCACCTTCCGCGTGATGGAGCTCATCTCGCTGCTCTCGCGGGCCGCGATCCAGGGCGGAGCTCCCTCCGAGGAGATCATGGAGATCAGCTATCGATGCCAGCGTGAGATCGGCTATTATTCGAGCATCGAGGGGATGTCGCTGTGGCTCTCCAAGGTCCTTCACCAATACACCGACCTGGTCTTCGCCTCGATGGACGCAGAATACGGTACGATCATCTCGCAGGCGTTGCGGTTCATCCGCAAGCACTACCAGGGGCGGATCACCCTCGAGGAGACTGCGGCGGCGGTCTCGCTCAGCGTCCCGTATTTCAGCCGGCTGTTCAATGAGAAGATGCGCATCTCCTTCAGTTCCTATGTGAACCGGTTGCGTGTCGAGCAAGCGGAGCGCCTCCTGCTGAACACGAACCTTTCGCTCGTCGATATCGCAGGGATGGTCGGGTTCGAGGACCAAAGCTATTTCTCCAAGGTCTTCAAGGGAGTGACCACGATCACCCCCGGGCAATACCGCAGGCGTGCCGGGCGTTTCCCCTCCGACAACCAGGAGATCCATGAGCGTCCGTCGCAACGGGAAAAATCATAAGATTTTACAAAAATTCGCAACATAGTAACAGATTGCTCGCTGCTTCCGATTTACTGTATAGCTTGTAGAAAGTTACCGGACGGTTACAAGGGAAGTGGGGTGCGATACCCCCGCGAGCCCGTCACTGTGAGCGCGGACGATCCTGCAGGAAGCCACTGGGAGACCGGGAAGGCGTGGGGGAGGATGATGCGCAAGCCAGGAAACCTTGGCCGCCTCGACTCGCTTCGTGGAGCAAGCACATATCATCGTGCCCTTATGGGGGAGGAGAACGTATGGCTGACATGAAGGCGTTGTCTGAGTTCTTGCAGAGAGGAAAGGCAAAGGACGTCCGCGAGCTGACACAGCAGGCGGTGGATGAGGGAATGGGTCCCGAGGAGATCCTCGACCAGGGACTGCTCGCGGGAATGAACGTGATCGGGGTGAAGTTCAAGAACAACGAGATCTTCGTTCCTGAGGTGCTGATCGCAGCACGTGCGATGAACGCGGGGATGGAGATCCTCAAGCCGCTGCTCGCCGCGGCACATGCGCAGACTCGCGGCACGGTGGTCATCGGTACGGTGAAGGGCGACCTGCATGACATCGGCAAGAACCTGGTCGGCATGATGATGAAGGGCAAGGGCCTGAACGTCATCGACCTGGGGACCGACGTCGCTCCGAAGCGGTTCGTCGAGGAGGCGATCGCCAACAAGGCGAACATCATCGCATGTTCGGCATTGCTCACCACCACCATGAAAGAGATGGAACATGTCGTGAAGGCGGTCCGTGAGGCTGGTCTTCAGGACTCGGTGAAGGTCATGGTCGGAGGGGCTCCGGTGACCGAATCATTCAAGAATACGATTGGCGCCGACAGGTACACGTCCGATGCAGCTACCGCTGCTGAAGTGGCGTTGGCACTCTGCCAGGGCGCCTGAACAGGAGAGGACATGACAGGCAAGCAGCGGGTATTCGACACGTTCGATGGGATCAAGACCGACAAGTTGCCGTGGGTACCGTTCACTGGTGTCCACGCGGGAAAGTTGCTCGGCCTTGGGGCGAGAAAGGTATCCACCGATACCGATGCGCTGGTGCAAGCGGCGTTGGAGGTGAATCGTCTCTACCATCCCGACGGACAGCCTGTCATGTTCGACCTGCAGATCGAGGCGGAGATCCTCGGGTGCGACATGGTCTGGTCCGATGACGGTCCTCCGAGCGTCAGCAGCCACCCGTTGGCCGAGACGACCGAGATCCCGACGAGAATTCCCTCCCCACAGGAGGGGAGGCTCGCGATGGAGCTGGAGGCCACGCGCCGCCTGAAGGCGGCGATCGGAAAGTCCACCGCGCTCTATGGGGTCTCATGCGGTCCGTTCACCCTTGCCTCCCACCTGCGCGGGACCGAGATTTTCATGGACATGATGCTTGAGCCCGAGTATGTGCACGAGTTGCTCGCCTACACGACGAAGGTCGCCAAGGCGATCGCCTCGTACCTGGTCGAGGCCGGAGCGGATGTCGTGGCAGTCACCGATCCGCTGATCAGCCAGATCTCGCCCGCCCACTTCGCCCAGTTCATGGAAGGTCCGTTCGGAGACCTGTTCGACAGCATCCGCGCTTCAGGCGGGCGTTCATCATTCTTCGTCTGCGGAAACGCGACGATGAACATCGAGCCGATGTGCCGCACCCGGTGCGACAGCATCTCGGTGGATGAGAATGTGAACCTCGCCACGGCGAAGGCGATCACCGACCGGTACGGGATCACCTTGGGAGGGAACATTCCCCTCACGTCGGTGATGCTCTTCGGAAACCAGCAGGACAACATGAAGACGGTGGTCGACCTGATCGATTCCGTCGAGCCGGGACACCTGATCATCTCCCCGGGGTGCGACATGCCGTATGATGTACCGGTTGAGAATGCCATCGCCGCGGAGCACGCGGTCCACGAAACCGACAGTGCCCGTGCGATGGTGAGCAACTACGAGAGCACCGGCATCGAGTTCACCGGAACATTGCCCGACTACGAGCATCTGGAAAAACCGTTGGTCGAGGTCTTCACCCTCGACTCGGCCACCTGTGCAGCCTGCACCTACATGTGGGCCGCGGCACAGGATGCGGTCTCCCATCTCGATTATCCGGTCGACCTGATCGAGTACAAGTATACGGTTCCGCAGAACATCGCACGGTGCAGGGAGGTGGGGGTGAAGCAGCTGCCGAGCATCTACATCAACGGCAAGCTTGCCTTCTCCTCGATCATTCCGAGCCGTGATGAGTTGCTCGCCAGGATCGGCGAGGTCCGCTGATGGTCCGTCTGTACGTGCTGACCGGCTTCCTCGGTTCCGGAAAGACTTCGGTGATCAACAGCCTGCTCGGTCACCTCACCGAGCAGCGTGTCGGGCTCATCGTCAATGATTTCGGGCCGATCGTCGTCGACAGCGCGCTGGTCGCCTCACCCGATTCGGTGGTGGTGACCAAGAGCCTCAGTGGCGGGCAGATCTTCTGCAGTTGCCTGTCGGGCAAGTTCGTGGACTCGGTGGAGGCGATGCTTCCCCTCGGACCCGACATGATCATCGTGGAGGCCTCGGGGCTTGCCAAGCCGGCGCCCCTGCTCGAGATCGTCTCGACGATCGTGCAGCGAAGTGCGGGGCAGGTGGTCTACGGCGGCATGGTCTGCGTGATCGATGCACAGCGGTACCACATGATCGTGCAGTCGTTCAAGTCGTTGGAGGAACAGGTGGTCTTCAGTGACGGATGCATCGTGAACAAAGCCGACCTCGTGGATTCGAAGACGCTTGATCAAGTCGTCGGCAGCATCACGCGCCTGAGACCGCTCGCACCGGTCTTCACGACCATCGGCGGCGAAGTGCGTTCCGAGATGCTGTCACTGTGGCAGCAACCGGTCTCCCTTGAGTCCAAGCGATCGATCGACGCTGCTTCCTATGCAGGGTGGGGCTTGGAAGGGAGACCGAAGACGCTGCTGTTCACGATCGAGGGGCAGTTCTCGGAAACCATGTTGCGCGGTTTCCTCACTTCCATCTCCTCGTCGATGTTGCGGATCAAAGGATTCGTGCCGGTCGGAGGTGGCAAGGCCTACCTGGTGGATGTGGTCGGACCGCATGTCCGCTTGGGTTCGTGCGGGATGCCCACTGCGGTCGGCGAGGGCGTCGTATGCATCCACAGGGCCTCCTTGGATGCCGAATCACTGGTGAAGCGCGAGTGGGAACGACACTCCGACGGCGCTTCCCGATTGAAATTGTTGAGCTAGGAGCGTACCGCATATGTTGCAGGATCCGATCATCGTGGAAGTGCCGTTCTCCCCGTCACGTGGAAACTACCACAGGAGCATCAGGTTCGATGACCTCGATGAAGCGCAGGTGGAGGCCGACAGGCTGTTTGATGAGGCTTCGAAAGCCCTCCGTCCGAAAGTGCTCTTCCGTGAGCTGTTCATCGATCGGCACGAGATGGTCGATGCGCTTCCTGCGGTCACGATCGGCGAGCAACGGTTCATCGGGAAGGCACTCTATGCCCTTGAGGATGTGCACCGGGTGATCGCCTATGTGGCTACCTGCGGTAGCGGGATGGAGTCGTTCGATCTTTCTTCGTGGGACATGCTTGCTCCGTACTGGTTGGACAGCATCAAGAACCAGGCGCTCGGCGCTGCCCGGCGCAGGATGCTCGAGTATTGCAAGGATCGTTTCGGCATTGCCAAGCCGCTGAGCCTCAACCCCGGTTCCGGGAATGTCGATATCTGGCCGATCGAGCAGATGCAGGGGCTCTTCAGCTTGCTCGGCGGATCGGATCTGATCGGCGTGAAGCTCACCGAGAGCTCGCTGATGGTCCCGAACAAGACCATCGCGGGGCTGCTCTTCGCAAGCGCCTCCACCGACTACGAAAGCTGCGCCTATTGCGAGCGCCCCCAGTGCCCGAACCGAAGGGTGCCGTTCAAGCAAGTGCTCTAGGTGACCATTCCGTTCATGTCAGGAAAGCACTACATCGGCATCGACATCGGGGGATCGAAGATTGCGATCGGTCTCTTCGGCAAGGATCCCGGAATGCTCGGCAAGGTGGTCCTTCCGACCTGTGCAACCGAACCGTTCGGTCACGCATTCGCGCGCATGGTCCCGGCAATCGACCGGTTGTGTACAGGTCACGGACTCGGCGGAATGCCGGACGGGATCGGTATCGGGTGCACCGGACCGGTTGATGTCCGTCGTGGCTTGGTGCGCAATCCCTATACCCTCCCGGGTTGGCCCGATGCCCCTTTGGTTGAAGCGTTCGCATCCCGCTACGGGTGCCCTGTCCGTCTGGAAAATGATGCCGATACCGCCCTGATCGGCGAATTGGTCTCCCGAGAGGAGTGTAGGAAAGTCAAGAATGCCCTGATGCTCACCTTCGGTACCGGTGTCGGCAGCGCAGTTCTCCGTTCCGGTGCGATTCTCCGGGGAGAAGATTTCTCACACCCGGAGTTGGGACATCTTTTGGTCTCCGAAGCGGTCTCGTCCTGTTATTGCGGTGGATCGGGATGTCTCGAGTCGCTTGCGTCGGGACCTGCGTTGCACGAAGCGGCACGGGAGCTCGGGTTTGCGTCCCTCGACGAGGTGTTCGCCCGTCCTTCGGGCGAAGCCAGGTCGCGGTTGGTCGGAGCGTGGGCGCTTCATGTGACCCGCGCGTTGTGGGCATTGGTCGCGACCCTCTCTCCCGAGGTGGTCCTGTTCGGCGGCGGCGTCGCCGACTGCCTGTATCCTCATGCCAAGGACATCATCACACAGGGTCTTTCCTCTGGAGTGTTCCTCCCTCCGACGCGTGTAAAGAAGGCGATGCACGGAAACGATGCCGGGATGGTCGGAGCCGCCGCATTGGTCTCCGGTTTGTTCCCGTTCTCCTGATCCGAACGATACGGGACTACCAATTTGCTTACTTGCACTCAGTATGCCGCATTGTGAGGAAGAATTTCCATGGGTTCCGGTTTTCCCATTTTGTGGCATGTTGTTCGGAAATCTTATGAAAATATTATGCTCTTTCCAAAATTTTTTACTTGACTTATGAAAATATTGCTTTAAGATATTTAATTAAGTGAATTAATTAATTGGTGGAAACACCGGGGGAGCCATAGGGTGAGCAACTTGCAAGGAACCAACTCGAAACTCATCAAGATTCAAAACCAATCGTTGGTCCTCAGTGTCATCCAGCAAAAGCATGCGATTTCCCGCAAGGACATCGCTCTCCTCACCGGGTTGACCCAAGCCACCATCACCAACATCACGAACAACCTGATACAGCACGGACTGATCATCGAAGTCGGCAAGGACGACACGAGCGTGAAGTCGGGCCGCAAGCCCATCCTGCTGTGCATCAACAACGAAAAGTTCAAGATCCTCACGATCTATATCGGGCGGCAGATGCTGCAGGGTGGGGTGAGCGATCTGTCGGGGACGCTGCTGTTCAAGAAAGAGCTCCAGAAGAGCATCATCGGGCAATCGAATGCACAGTTCGCACGTGACCTGATCGCATTCATCAGATCGATCATCACCGAAGCCGCGGTGGACGAACGGCAGATCCTCGGCATCGGTCTCAGTGCTCCCGGTCCGATCAATGCCCGCAATGGGGTATTCCTGCAGATGATGGATCGCAAGAAGGGGCACTCGAGTCCCGCACCGTTCGATTGGAGCAATATCCCCGTCAAGGAGATCATCCAGCGCGAGTTCAAGCTGAAGGTCTATGCCGATAACGAAGCGAACGTGTCTGCTCTCGCCGAGAGATGGTTCGGCAGGGGTATCGGGATCGACAACTTCGTCCTCTATTCGATCGGAGTCGGTATCGGAAGCGGCGTGATCATCGACGGGATGCTTTATCGCGGTGAGGACGATGTCGTCTCGGAGATCGGCCACATCACCATCGATTTCAATGGCAAGGAGTGTATCTGCGGGAACGTCGGGTGCCTGGAGCATTACGCTTCGTTCGAGACGCTCGTGCGCAACTACCGCGCCCGCCTCGGTTCTCCCGATCCTTCGGGCGAACCGGTGATACCGACGGTGGAGCAGGTGTTCCGCCTTGCGAAGGAACGCGATCCCGTCGCGCTCGAGGTCATCGGCGAGACGGGGAAGTTCCTCGGAATCGGAGCGGTCTCGCTTGCGAACATCTACAGTCCCGAGCTCATCATCCTGGCCGGAAACGATGCCGGAGACATCGATCTCGGACTGTTCGTCGATCAGATACAGCACGCCATCAAGCAGCGGGCCTTCTCTGTCATCGCGGACAAGGTGGAGATTACCCATTCCCTGCTCGGACCGTACAACCATCTGTACGGGGGCATCGCCTTGGTGCTCCAGGAGTATTTCTCGAGGATAGAGGACTGAAACACATGTGCACGTGTCATCCCGTATGGGGTGATGAACAATAAGTGGAGGATCGTATGAAAAAGAAGACTCTCGTAATTGCTCTCGTATTGCTTCTTGTGACCACTGTCGGACTGTTCGCAGCCGGTCAGGCTGAGAAGGCCGAGAAAAAACTGAAGTTCGGATATGCCATCAACTTCATGTCCCACGAGTTCTACCAGAACATCGTCAACGGAGCGAAGGCCAGGGCAGAGGAGCTCGGTATCGAATTCCTGGTTGCCGACTCGAACAATGACATCAACCGGCAGATCTCTGCATGTGAGAACTTCATCACCCAGGGCGTCGATGTCCTGATGATTTCTCCCGTCGACTATGCAGCGATGGGTCCGATCGTGGAGAAGGCACACGCCGCAGGCATCTACGTGGTCACCGAGTCCAACTCCATCGAGGGTGATGACGTGTACGTAGGCATCAGCAACGGCGACACCGCCGAGAAGTGCGCTACCTGGTATGTCGAGAATGTCGCCCGTCCCAACAACATCACTCCGGTCGTCCTGACTGTCGGTCTTCCCGCACTGCTCGACTGCCGCCAGCGTGAAGAGGGTTTCCTCCTCGGCCTCGAGAAGTCCGGCATCACCTATAAGGTTGCAGCCAGGATCGACGGCGAAGGCGTGAAAGAGAAGGCTATGGCCAAGAGCGAGAACGCGCTCACCGCCAATCCCGACGTGAACGTGATCTTCGGCATCAACGATGACTCGACCACCGGTGGAGTCGCCGCCTATGTCGCTTCCGGTCTTCCTGTCGATCGCCTGACCGCGATCGGGTTCGGTTTCGAAGGTCTTGTCGGTCAGAATGCCCTGCTCGATGCCAACGATCCCTACAGCGCAGCCGGTGCCATGTTCCCGCCGTTCATCGGAACCTCCTTGGTCGACGTCGGTGTGAAGCTCGTCAACGGTGAGGCAGTGCCTGACTATTACGAGACCCCGACCGTTGCGATCAACAACGACAACTTCGCAACCTATTATGTGAAGAACGGAAATGCCTACGACGTGAACGTCGATGCAGTCCGCAAGTTGCTGAAGGACCAGCCGGGTTATGTCCGCGAGTATCCCGGATTCTCGAAATAACCAGTGATTCGAATCAGTTTGCACAGCACGTTCCGTGCTGTGCAAACGTGTGCAGGTATATGATAAACAGTGTCAGATGGGGGAGATAGTCGTGAATCCTAATGTACAGGAAGAAAAGAAGAATTCGGGTAGGCTGCATGGCCGCCTCGCCAAGATGGCCGAGAGCGAGCATGCGGCATTGTTGCTTGCGTTGTTGGTGTTGGTAGTGGTGATGTCGTTCCTTTCCCCCTATTTCTTTACGCAACACAATATCATGAACGTGCTGCGGCAGGTTTCCCTGCAGGCGATCGTCGCGATCGGCATCACCATGATCATCCTCTCCGGTGAGATCGATCTCAGCATCGGCTCCTCCCAGGGCTTGGTCGGTGTCATCGCGCTGATGGTCCTGAACGCGACCGACAGCCTGTTCATGGCTTTCCTGGCGGCGATTGCCTTGGGCGTGTTCATCGGGCTGATCAATGGCCTGCTGGTCACCAAGGGGAAGATCAACTCGCTGATCGGCACCTTGGGCATGATGACGATCATCCGCGGAGCCGCGATGGTCATCACCAGTGCAAAGGCGGTCCAGACCCCCTTGAAGTCGTTCAAGGTGATCGGAACCGGCTACTGGGGGCCGTTCCCGATTCCCGTGATCATCACCGTGGTGTTGGCCCTGTTGTTCTACTTCATCCTCCACCACACTACGTTCGGACGGTATATCTATGCTGTCGGCGGCAATGGCGAGGCTGCCAAGCTCTCCGGGTTGCCGGTCGGCCGCATCAAGCTCACCTCCTATGTGCTCTGCGGCGCATTGACCGCCTTGAGCGCCTACATCCTCGCTTCCCGGATGAACTCCGGACAACCGAACGCGGGTGTCGGGTTCGAGATGGAGGTCATCGGAGCGGTCATCCTCGGCGGCATCAGCTTGACCGGAGGAGTGGGCTCGCTCATCGGCGCACTGATCGGAATCTTGATCCTCGGTGTGCTGAGCAACGGGTTGATACTGCTGAACGTCTCATCGTTCTGGCAGGACATCGCACGCGGTGCGGTGATCATCCTTGCGGTATACCTCGATACCTACAGAAGGGGCAAGCAGCAGCAGAAGCTCGTCCAGGCGACGAAATGATGAGTGATGGGGGATTTGCAGACATGGAACAGCATAACGGAATGTCGGTGACGCCTCTGCTTGAACTGCGGGACGTACACAAGAAGTTTCCCGGAGTCCATGCACTGAAAGGTGTGAGCTTCAACCTGAAACCGGGGGAGGTCCACGCGCTCATCGGCGAGAACGGCGCAGGGAAGTCGACGTTGATCAAGATCATCGCAGGCGTCTACGATTTCGAGGGAACCTATCTGGTCGAAGGACAACCGGCACAGATCTCGAGTCCTTCGGATGCCATCGCGAAGGGCGTCGCGGTCATCTACCAGGAATTCAATATTGCGCAGGATCTTTCCATCGCGGAGAATATTTTCTTCGGAGCGCTTCCCCATGACAAGTTCGGACGGGTGCGTTGGAAGGAACTGTACCGGAAGACCAGCGAGTATCTTGAACAGGTCGGCTTGCACGAGGACCCGCGCAAGAAGATGCGATTCCTTACGGTGGCGAAGCAGCAGATGGTCGAGATCGCGAAGGCACTGAGTCGCAATGCGAAGGTCGTGATCATGGACGAACCTACCAGTGCGCTCTGTGGCAGCGAGATCGAGAATCTCTTCGCACTGGTGAGGAAAATGAAATCCCGGGGAGTGGGAATCATCTACGTCTCCCACAAGCTGGAGGAGATCACCGAACTTGCCGATCGAGTCACGGTATTCCGCGACGGTGCCTACATCGGTACCGATCCGATCGCGGTGCTCGATGAAAAAGCCATGATCTCGAAGATGGTTGGCAGGGAACTGACGAACATGTTCCCCAAGCGCAGTGCCCATCGGGGCAAGCTCGCGCTCGAGGTGAAGAACCTGTCCACCCACAAGGTGTTCAATGTCTCTTTCGCCGTGCATGAGGGGGAGATAGTCGGGTTCGCAGGCCTGATGGGAGCGGGAAGGACCGAGATGACCCACGCGGTCCTCGGTGTCGATCATCGCATGCACGGTGATGTATCGATCTACGGAGTTCCCCTTCCACCCAACTCGCCGGTGAAGGCACGCAAGATGGGTGTGGGTTTGGTCCCCGAGGACCGCAAGAAGGATGGCATCTTTGCCGACCTTTCGGTCAGTGACAACATGTCCATTGTCTCGCTCGACGAGGTGAGCAAGTTCGGCGTCATCCATGGGAAAGACGAATCGGGCAAGATCGACTCGCTGATCAGGAAATTGACGATCAGGACACCGTCGGCGCGGCAAAAGATCAGCAAGCTGAGCGGAGGGAACCAACAGAAGGTGATCTTGGCGCGGTGGTTGCTGAAGAAGAACCTCAAGGTCCTGATCATCGATGAACCTACCAGGGGAATCGATGTGGGGGCGAAAGCCGAGATATACTCGATCCTGAATGAGTTGGCGCAACAGGGCCTGGCGATCGTGGTCGTCTCCTCGGAGATGCCCGAGGTCATGGGGGTGTGTGACCGGATTTATATCATGGCAGGCGGAACCATCACCAACGAATTGCAAAAGGACGAGTTCAGTGAGGAAACGATACTGTCCAGTTGCATCGACATACATAATTGAGGAGACAATCATGACTTCGAGGGAAAGGCTACTTGCTGCGTTCGATCACCAGAAGACTGACAGGCTTCCTGTCACGTCCCACCACATCATGCCGTACTTTCTGAAAAAGTACATGAACAATATCTCCCGGAAGGAATTCTTCGACCGGATGGGCATGGACCCGATTCACTGGGACATCCCCGTGAAGCCTGATCCGGCCAGGAAGGAGTACTTCGCTCCCGGTCAGGGAGAGCTCGATTTCCTGCAGATCTACAAGATATTCTCCGACAGTTGGAGAATCGAATCCCATCCGGTCGACCACCCCGACTTCATCACCCGCAGGGATACCATCATCACTCCGAAGGGGAACCTGAGTGCGGTCATCCAGGGAAACGATTATACCGAATGGGTTGCCGAGTATCCGCTGAAGGAGAAGAAGGATATCGAGTTGCTCGCTGAGTTCCAGCCCTATCCCATCTGTGATGTCGATTCCGTGAACAGGCAGGTCGAGGCCCTTGGGGATTGGGGTATCATGCGCGGATTCATCATCCCGAACGATATCTACGGCCAGCCCGGCTGCTGGCAGGATTTCTGTTGCATGCGGGGAACCGAGCAGGCGATCATGGATACGTATGATGATCCTGAGTGGGTCCACGAGGCCCTGAAGGTCTTCCAGGCGAGAAAGATCCACTATGCCAAGAGTCTGAAAGGCTCCAAGCTGGATATCACGGAGTTGGGGGGAGGAGATGCCTCCACCACGATCATCAGCCCGAAGATCTTCGAAGAGTTCGTTGCCCCGTATGATGAGCCGATCATCCGTGCCGCACAGGATGTCGGGGGAGTCAGGGTCACCTATCATACCTGCGGCGGGATGATGCCGATCCTCGAGATGATCGCCGACATGCGTCCGGTGGCGATGGAGACTTTCACACCTCCGGGGCTTGGCGGGGACACGGATCTTGCCGAGGCGAAACGGAGGATCGGAGATCGGGTCTGCATGATCGGAGGGTTCGATCAGGGCCAGTACTTCTCAGGATGTACTCCCGAGGAGACACGAAAGCAGGTTCGCAGATGCTTCGAGGAAGCTGGTGAGGGCGGCGGTTACATCATTGCTCCTTCGGATCACTTCTTCGACGCCGATCCTGCATTGGTCAAGGCATTCGTCGATGAAGCGAAGGCTTGCCGGTATTGATCGTCCATAAGGATCTGCGTGACGAACACAATGGGGAGGGGGGAAACCCTCCCCATTGCTATATCCGTAGTCTTGGAACATGTGTCTTGATACTTCATATGCCCAAGAGGATTCGTTTGATAGACTAAACTCCGCATCATCTCCAGCATCAAGGAGTTTGCATGCAAAGGAAGTTCCTTGCACATGTCGCAGGACAAGGCTTCTCACGATGCAATAGTCGCATCGGTCAGGAAAGCCGACCTGGGAATCCAGGATATCATCGTGAAGGAATTGACCGAGCAATCGCTCCCCCAAGATATTCCTCTACAGTTGAGAAGACGTTACATCGAAGAGAGAACCCGGGATGGCATGAAATCGTATGCCAACACGGAAACGATCCACAACCTGTATGATAAGGAACACAAGGTCATCGGTACGCGCAGATTCCTGATGGACGAACATGAATCGCATGGAACCCGGAAGTATTTCCACTTGGCGGCGCCGATCCTTGAGGCCTTGGAGGGTGGAAAGGTCTTGGTGATCGACGAGTTCGACTCCCGCTTGCATCCCCACTTGGTCTTGTCCTTGTTTTCCCTGTTCAACACTCCCGAAGTGAACCGACATGGTGCGCAGCTTTTGGTGACCCCACACAACACCAGCCTCCTGCAGAACCATGTAGTGAGAAAGGATCAGGTCTGGTTTGTGGAAAAGGACCGTTTCGAGGCCTCACATCTCTTCTCACTAGCAGATTTCAAGTCTACAAAGGTGCGTAGTGCCGAGAACTATGAATCCAACTACCGGAAGGGCAAATATGGAGCGACTCCCTATACCGAAGCATGGAGATCCTGGAACGACTTGGTCGGTGAGGGGGATGACTGATGGCATCGCGGGAGGTGGAGAAGAAATGAGCACACATTATGTGTTCATAAGCATGGGAATCATGTTCATGCCGTATTTGTCGCAGATACCAGAGAATTCCTGATGGATATGATGATGTTTTCCCAATTCGGTATCTCCGTTACTCGTTTGTAATTGTCAAGAGAATTGCTGATGTGTTGACAGATGAATTTCTCGGTAAGTCTCAAATTACCCTCTTCCAATGCATTCAATATGAGGTCATGTTCCTTGTACGATTTTCTATACCTATCGGGTGTGAGAATTGATAACCACCGAATCCGTTCGCTTCGTAATTCCAAGTCTTTCATCAAATTGATGGCGACCACGTTCCCAGAAAACTCCACTACGGTAGAATGGAATACTGAATCGGGATGGAAATTGGATTCGAGGTTCGTGTTTTCAAGATTTTCCTGAAAATTATGATGTATGCTTCTCAATACGGACCTTTGTTCCTCCGATAATCCACCATTCCTGATTATGTTTCTGACTGCCAATAGTTCCATTGCCTCCCGAATCTCAAAAACATCGGAAATGACAGCGTATGGAATGTGGGTTACCAGGAATTTTGAATTGACTCGTTCGACCAGGCCTGCACCGACCAACAGTTGGATCGCTTCCCGTACAGGTGTTCGGCTCATCGATAATTTTAGGGTGATTGCTGAGTCAGACACTACATCTCCGGGTTTCAGTTCATACCGGTTGATCTGGTCCCTGATGAAATTGAATGCAAGCTCAACAGCATCACTCTTCGGTCGCGCCATGAAAATTTCTCCACATAATTAAATACAATTGTTCTCAGCCAATTATGTCTGAATGTTTTCATTTTGTCAAATATTAAATTGGAGATTATCTCTTATTGGTGTATGCAAGCAATTTTACTAGATCTGATCGGCATGATATATATAGGGTATCATGATAAATTGAATAAAATTTTTGTTGACAAGAGAAATTTATTGTCTCATGATTTGTATACAATCAACAGGTTGTTATTGGTGAGACGATCTTCTGCTCCCAACAGCCAAAACCGGATTGGGAGGTGTATTACAGATGGTACCTGTTTCAATCATCCAAAAAGAGGTTCCCGAATCTCCAGAATTGTATTCTTCAAAGAGTATCTTGGTTATCCAGGATATGTTGATGGAAACCTTCATGAATCTGGGAGGATTTCATGAAGTGGTCGGCCGTCCGAAGTCTGTGATCATCAAGCCGAACTTGGTTGAAGTCCCTTTCCACACGACAGGAGGATCTGTCCTTACCGACCCCAGAGTATTGGTTGCGTTGATACACCTGTTGAAGGATCACGGAGTGGCAGACATCATTGTTGCGGAAGGGAAGTCCGTGAATTTGAAGCATATCCACTCGAGTGCGATCGATGCTTTCAATAAATCGGGAATTGGACATGCGGTACGAAAGGCGGGTGGGCGGCTCGTCGGTTGGGATGAAGAACCATTTGTTGACGTTCCTCTTCCAGATGGAGAAGTTCTCGCTTCTGTAAAAGTTCCGAAGTCCATCTTGGATAGTGAATATTTCATCAATGTCCCGAAGCTGAAGACGCATTGTCAAACGGAAGTGACACTGGCGATCAAGAGCATGCAGGGAGTATTCGGAGTTGATGATAAGATACTGCTGCATAACGAAGCCTTCCCATGGAAGATGATGGATATGTTGAAGGCTGCATTGCCTGATCTGAATATCGTAGACGGGATCATCTGTGGAGAAGGGTATGGTCCGATTTATACTGAGCCAGTCAAACTGAATGTGATAGTAGGATCAAAGGATGTGGTTGCGACTGACGCGGTGTGCGGAAAACTCATGGATATTGATCCCATTGAAGTGCCGATTACGCGGTTGGCAATGGTCCAGGGGATCGGTGAGGGGGAACTTTCCAAGATTGAGATTATCGGAGACTCCATCGAGAAAGTCGCCAAACGTTTCAAGAGAGCCAATCTTTGGAATCCGATCGGATTGCACAAACATATCAAAGTGTTTGCCGGGTGTGCTTGCAGGTTCGAACTGGCTCAGATCGGTGCTGCCGTTCGACGACTTGAATTGGATGGGAAACTCCATCTGCTGAAGCAGGATGTCTGCCTCATTGTGGGTAGCAAGGCTCCCGTACCTGTCAAGAACTATGAAAATGTAGTCATCGTCGGAGACGATGCAATGGATCATCCTTGGTATGGCAAGTTCCAATTTATTCCTGGATGCCCTCCGCTCCCATCGGTACAGATTGTACATGCCATTGAACAATATCTCGATAAAAATTGAATATCCAAGGGTGAGTTGACATGAAAATTAAATCGGTTAAAGCATTTCCCATCGAGTTTCCGTTAGATTTCCCCGCACAGGATGCCACAGGAATTTGGTATAACTGGAGTACGGTCATTGTGAAGGTGACCGCCGAGAATGGGGTGGCCGGATACGGTGAGATCGGGCCTATCCACGGAGGCGGGATTCCTGCTTTCACCGGACTCATCGAGCATAGACTCAAGGATCTGGTGATCGGACAGGATTGTTTTGATCGGGAACGCTTATACGAACGTATGGTCGGCAGGGGAACGAGCGCGTATGCATTCGGTGCCAAAGGTGCGGCGGTAAGTGCTGCCGCTGGCATAGATATCGCACTGTGGGACCTTACCGGGAAACTGTTGCAGACCCCTGTGTGGAATCTTCTCGGAGGTTGTGTACATGATAAGATTCCGGCCTACGCTTCAGGATTCTTCGGAATAAAGGGGCGAGCCTTGACCGCTGAGGAATCTGGAGAGGAAGCCAAGAGCTATGCTGACCAGGGCTTCAAGGGTGTCAAGATGAAAATCGGGTTCGGATTGGAACAAGACATGAAGAATCTGGAAGCAGTCCGGAATGCGCTTGGCCCTGATCTTGGGATCATGGTTGATGCCAACCAATGTTTTGATTATCCGGACCTGATGCGCAACATGGAGTACTATAAGGCCTTCAACCTGACTTTCATTGAAGAACCTATCAGGATCAACGATCTGTACAACATGGCTAACCTTGCAGTCAATGCAGGAGTTCCGATTGCCGCAGGAGAGAATTACTACACCAAGTATGAATTCCGGGAAGTTATCGAAAAACGAGCTGTGAACATCATCCAACCCGATATCATCCATGCAGGTGGAATTTCCGAGACGAAAAAGATCGCTGCGATGGCGGATGCCTATGACATTCCTCTCTGCCCACACATCCACGCCTCGGTTGCGGTTTCCGCAGCGATCCACCTCTTGGCCTCGTGTAGCAATTCGTTGGCTTCAGAATATATCACCTCAGGTGGTTCCTACGGTCTCAGAAAAGAATTGTGTGGTAATTGTTGCATGGTCAAGGATGGGTTCGTTCCGGTTCCACAAGAACCTGGGTTGGGAATCGTCGTGAATGAGAAAGTTTTTGAGAAGTATTATCCCAAGTGGTTGAGGTAATACAAGCATATATCATGATTTCGTCAAGGAGGAGAAACATGAAAAGAATCGTCGGTATCGCAGTGTTGCTGGCTCTCATCTTGGTACCTCTGACAGCAGCAGGAAAAACTGAGGCTCCAGAGTTCATCATCAAGGCCACTACTTCACACTCTGAGTCAGTCGACAGCGCGGAACTCGTCTATCTTGGTATTCTTAAGGAGGCAATGGAATCCAAGACCAATGGTCGTGTCAAGTTTGATATTTATCCAAGTGAACAGCTTGGAAACCAAACCGAGATGGTGCAAGGAGTCCAGGCTGGTACAATTGAGATTGCTTCCTTCAACTACGCAATACTCAACAGCTATTTCCAAGAAACCATGCTTCCGACTGTGCCAGGATTCCTGTCCGACGCCACGGAAGTGAATGCAATCATGAATGGTCCTTGGGGCGATGCGCTTCACGCAAGGATGGAAGCCGCAACAGGTATCAAAGTCTTGTCAGCCTTGTCCAACGGATTCCGCTGTTTCACAAGCAACAAGCCGCTGAACACCATCGCAAGTGCAAAGGGACAGACTTTCCGCACCATGCAGAATCAGATTTCCGTGAAGATGGTTGAAGCATTGGGCGCCAATGCAGTACCGATGGCGAGTGGTGAAATGTACTCTGCGATGCAGAACGGGATTGTCGATGGACAGGAAAACCCCGTAAACAATATCCTCGTTGACAAGACCTATGAAGTACAGAAATACATGGTGATGGATAACCACATGGCCAGTATCTGCGCAATCATCATCAACGCAAAACTCTACAACAGCTTGCCGGCAGACATCCGCAAGGTACTGGATGAGGCCGTCGCTGAGGCGGAGAAAGCAGCAATTGAGATGTATAAGGTTATTGAAGTCGAAGGTATCAAGAAATTGCAGGACTACGGGCTCCAGATCTATTTCCCGACTTCTGAAGAACTCTTGGCCTGGCAGGCTCCGATCATGAAGGCGACCGAAAGTTTCGCTCGTCAGCAGCTCGGAAATGGACCGGTGGATGAGTTCCAGAAGGTCATCGCTGATTATCGTGCAAGCAAATAACTACTATGACAGGACCGGGATCCTCATCGATCCCGGCCCGATTTTGTGAGGAGAGCATGTTAAGACCAACGTATCTCGCTTTGGCCAGGGTTTCGCGAATCATGACACGAATTGTGGAGGCGATCATCGCATTATTGATCGCGACATGTGCCTTGGATGTTGTGTATCAAGTTGCCTACCGGTTCATCATCGTGAAATTCTTCACGATTTCCTCGCCCTTTACCGAGGAATATGCCAGATATGCCATGATATGGTCTGCGTATTTGGGAATTGCACTGTGTTTCAGGGAGGCAAACATGCCCTCACTGAATTTATTGCATGAGGCTCTTAAAGGAATCTATAAGTATGTGCTGTATGCAGTGGTAAGAATGTTAATCCTGATCTTTCTCGTCATTGGAATACGCTGGGGATATTCTGCCATGATAAACATGCAAAACTACCGGTCTCCGGTGATGATGCTTCCTGGAATCATGCTGTACTCAGCCCCGTTTGCAGCTTGCGTCATGCTGGCATTCGAATTTGTCGTGGATGTGATCGGAGTTGTGAGTGGCGAATTGCAGCCATTCCAAGGCAGACCTCCAGTAGATTCGTCTGAAATACATATGGAGGCAACTTGATGGCTGGTTTATTACTCCTGTCCATATTCATCGGAACGATCATAATCGGATTGCCAGTATTCTTCTCGATGGGAATCATCACCATTGTCGGACTCAACAGCCTTGGGATGACCAACCTGATGGTCATTGCCCAAAAGATGTTCTCAGGCATTGACAACTTTACATATCTCTGCATCCCGTTGTTCGTGCTTTCTGGTGAGATCATGAGTCGGTGTGGTATGTTGAAGAGCTTGGAAGACTTCTGTTCCAGTCTTGTCGGTCATATCCGTGGTGGCCTCGCGCAGGTCAATGTCCTTGGCAGCATGTTGTTTGCAGGAATTTCTGGGTCTGCAACCGCTGACATGACGAGTCTTGGAAAAATTGAAATTGAGATGATGACTGAAGCTGGTTACAATCGCGTATATGCGACGACCGTAACCGCGGCATCTGCCATCATTGCACCGATCATCCCTCCGAGCAATATCATGATCATCTATGCCGTTTGTGCAAGCAACGTTTCGGTTACGGCGATGTTCTTGGGCGGAATTCTTCCTGGGATTCTGCTGGGTGCCGTTGAGATGGCTTTATGTTATCTTTACGCTATCAAGTACAAGCATCCACGAGATCGGAAGTTTTCATGGAAGGAGCGACTGCAGGTTACTTGGGAGACCCTGCCTGCTCTCGGGTTGCCTGTGATCATCCTTGGGGGAATAGTCTTTGGAATCTTCACGGCTACAGAAGCCAGTGCGGTGGCGGTGTTGTATGCATTGATCGTTGCCATATCCAAGAAGTCCATCACGTGGAAGTCTTTCTACCAATGCTGTGTCAGCACAGGCAAAGCTACCGCGAACGTGTTGGCAATAATCGGAATAGCGAGCGCCATGGGATATGCTATTACGGTCTTGAGAATTCCCCAGGATCTGGTACAGTTCTTTTCGCAATATCTGAATTCCAGGATTACATTCCTGATTTTCGTAAACATTCTTCTGTTACTTTTAGGGTTGTTCATGGATCAAGCCCCTGCCTTGCTGGTCATCACTCCGGTAATCTTGCCATTGGCAATCAAGTTCGGTATCGATCCCATCCACTTCGGTATTCTGGTATGTTTCAACTTGACTATCGGATTGATCACTCCTCCTGTTGGCATGCAGTTGTTTGTAGGTGCCAATGTCGGACGTGTCAAACTTTCCGAATTGTACAGAAGCATCTGGCCCTTTGTAGTTGTAGGAATGATCGTACTATTGCTCATTACGTACATTCCTGGAATTGTCACCTTGATCCCACATGCATTAGGATATTAGGAATATGGGTAGTGTAAATAGAATGCTCGAAGGGGTTCCGATCCCTCGGTTCGTGAAAATCAAACAGAAATTCGATGCTTCCTGTCTTGAGGATGTGGCAGCTGCCGTACGGCAAGAACTTGAGCGTACGGAAATTGTCGAGAGGATACTGCCAGGAATGCGAATTGCCATAACGGCCGGAAGCCGCGGAGTAGCAAATCTTGCTCTGGTGATACGCGAAACCGTTTCATTCTTGAAGAAACATGGAGCGAAACCGTTCGTATTTCCAGCGATGGGTAGTCATGGAGGAGCCGTTGCTGAGGGTCAGTTGGCCATTATCCATGAATATGGTGTTACTGAGGAGTATGTCGGTTGTCCGGTAATCGCAACCATGGAGACGGTGTGCATTGGGTACCTCGATGATGGGAGACCCATTCATATCAACCGACTGGCAGCTGAAGCAGATGGTATCATTGCCCTCAACAGGATAAAGCCACATACGGCATTCCGAGGGAAATTCGAAAGTGGTGTGATGAAGATGATGACCATTGGGTTAGGAGCGCAGCTTGGAGCTCAAGTGTGTCATCGTCAAGGTATCATGCACTTGGGGCCGAATGTTGAAAAATTCGCATTCGGAATCCTCAAGCATGCAAAGATCCTGCTTGGCATAGGTTTGGTCGAGAATGCCTTTGATCGTACCTGCAAGGTGCGGGTGATGACGAAGGAACAGATACCTTTGGAGGAACCGGGTTTGCTCGAAGAAGCCAAGCAACGGATGGCACGAATCCTGTTTGATTCAGTCGATGTCATGATTGTTGATTATATTGGCAAGGACATCAGTGGAGAGGGCATGGATCCGAATATTTCCGGTCGTTGGATCGTACCCAACATCACTGGTGGCATTGACGCCCAACGTATTGGTATCCTGGATATCACCGATGAGACGATGGGGAATGTCGTGGGGCTGGGAATGGCAGATGTCTGTGCCAAACGGGTAGTTGAGAAAATGGATCGGGATACCACCTATCCGAATTCACTCACCAGTACGGTAACGAGCCTCTGTAAGATTCCGATGTACTTCGATAATCATAAATTGACAATCCAAGCAGCGATCAAGATGAGCGCAGGAGTGGAACCGGAAGATATTGAAATTATTCGGATCGCACATACATTGGCGTTGGACACATTCTGGATATCAGAAAATATGGTGGAAAGGGCTCGGAAACATCCCGATATTGAAATTGTTGGGGAACCGGAAGAATTGGAATTCAATGCTGAAGGTGATCTGTTTTAGAAATCTGGGATGCATTTGAATGCTCACGAATCATCTTGAGTCGTAGACAGTGAATCTGCCTCAAAGGTTCGATCAGGGGCGGACATCTTGTGAAGATCCTCTCCGGAACTCTTGGATTGACCAAGCCTCAGGGCAATGGGTTCCACGCGATTTCCTGCTCGATTCGGATGAAAGGGTCGTCGTCAAGCCGGTTCGATTCGTTAAGAACCGAAAACCTTCAAAGTTCCCAAAGGCTTCTTCTTCGATTGAAGCTTACAGACATTGATCGTACATGGGGATACACAGGGAAAATATGTTGGGGAGGGAATCACCCCTCCCCATGTCTGAATCAGGCTTCCTCGAGCAATTTCTCGAAACGTTGTCCGTAGGTGATGAAATTCTGCATGCGCTTCTCTTCGTTGCTGATGGCGCTGCTGTCGTGGAATACGACCTCCATATGCGGTTCGATGCTGTAGTACCCAGCGTATCCGCTGCGTTTCAATTCTCCGACGATCTTTCGCACATGACCGTTGCCTTCTCCTGGGAAGCGGTAGAGCTCTGTCTTTCCATCATCTGCGAACAAGGCATCCTTGATATGGACGTGGACGATATGTTCCTTCACCGCTGAGAAGAACTCGTAGGAGTCCTGCGGACGGTAGGGGTAGGGTGTGCGGGCATCGGAAGTGATCGGAGGATTGCCGGTATCAAAGACCAACTTCAATGCGGGAACATGCTCGAGCATCCTGAGCGTATGGTCGGGGCTCATGCCACCGTAGGTATGGCAGTTCTCATGCACAGGGATCAGGCCGTGGTCTCCGAATGCCTCGCAGATCCAGTTGAGGCGCCTGAACCGTTCCCGTTCCTGCTGTTCATCGAGGATCTTTCCATTCGCATCCTCGATGACTTTGTAGCTCATGATCCTCACATAGTTCGTTTTGAGCCGTTTCATCCGGACTATTGTCCTGCGGACCACTTCTTGGGTCACCTCGAAAGGTTCCGTGATCGGTTTGGACCAATTCGCGATTCCTGAGCCGAGGCACGCTACCGTGATGTGGTTCTCTTCAAGGTAATCGGCGACCTTGGCAAACCGGTCCTCGCTCAGATCATGTGCGAGCACCTTGTCCACTGCGCGCAGTTCGATGGAATTCCACCCCATCCTCTTCAGCACCGACACCTGTCCTTCGATCCCATCAGCAGCCTCATCGGCAAATCCTGTGAATAACCTCATGACATCTCCAAGCTATGTATTGTTCAAGACAGGTGCAGCTGCAGCTGCAGGAGCAAGCCAGACGACGCTGGACGCCTGTCTCTCATGAAAAAATGATCTGTTTTAGCATATTGGCCCATAGGCCTCATGCATGCGACATCCTTTTCTGCAAGAACATGAGATACCGATCTTCAGTTGAAGAATCCCTCATCGAATTTCATCAAGTCACCCTGCATGCCGTGCTGGATATGCTTGTGCATCGCTTCCTGGGCGCGAGCGGGATCGAGGGAGAATATCTCGTTGACCAGATCCTTGTGCCAAGTCTTCCAGTTGATTTCCCTAACTTCCCACACTTTCTTGGGATCCTGGTAGAGCAGGCTCCAGAGCGAGAGCCGTTTCAATTCCACAAGCAGCTGGTTGTTGCCCGTACTTTCGGCCATGTAGAGATGGAACTTCCGGTGTCGCTTCGAAAGTTTCTCGATGTTCTCCGTTACGCTGGTATCGATGTTGTCGATCTCATCGGCAATCTGATAGAGGTCCTCAGCGGCTTTGCGGTCATTTTTCGTACAGAGCATATAAGCGACCATGACTTCGAGCGCTTCGCGGATACCGTAGAGGTCCTTGATCCTGGTGCGTGTTTCAACCGGGATCCTGACACCCCACTTCGGTATGGACTCGATCAGGTGTTCATACTCCAGTCGCTTCAGTGCCTCGCGTACGGAAATGATGGAAGTATCGGCCAATTCTGCCAACATCCGTTGGGAAAGGAATTCTCCTCTCGGCAACGTCCCCTCCAGGATGACCTTCAGTATCGCTTGATATGCTTTCTCGGAACTCGTAGTCAGATTGTCCATGCTGTATTCTACCTTATCTTATTTCCACCCATACGCAAAGAATATAATGACATGGTTATGATTTGTTACACATTTCCATGACTATTCTTCTTCCATGACAGATGCGCCTGTATTCCTTCGGAGCCATTGTCCGAGCCAAGGTCACGTCCCATCATGCACGCGATTCAAATATATCATGTTCTTATGCATAAGAAAAGAGAAAAAATAACCGTTATAACACAAATAACAAAAATAAAAGTTATACTTGACATAACAGATAGTCGTGTTAGACTGAACCTACATTCAATGAAAGGAGACTAGTATGAAAAGGACAATCGGGAAAACGTTGACATTGCTACTTGTCTTGTTGGTGTTCACGACACCGTTGCTGTTCTCTGCCGGCACTCCGGAAGCAAAGAAAGAGGCAATCATCTTTTCTGGAGTTTTCAACATCGGGCAACCCCAAGTACATTCCCAGATGAAATTCAAGGAATTGTTCGAGGCTCGCTCGAATGGGAAGTATGAGGTCAGGGTCATAACGGGAATGGCCATGGGAGGCGCCAGGGAGCACCTCGAGGCTCTGAAAGAGGGATCGATCCATCTTAGTGTGTCGGGTCCTGAAGGTACGGCGATCTTCAATCCCACCTATGATGTGGAGAACATTCCTTTCGTTTTCGAGAGTTGGGATCACCTGTACAGGTACTTGGATGGCGAACCTGGAAAGATCGTGAATCAGAAGATACTCGATACCCTCGGGGTCCGCAATCTTGGCTATCAGGTTCGTGGTGCACGCCAGTTGACCGCTGACCGGCCGATCTATTCTCGCGAAGACCTGAAAGGCTTGCGCATGCGCCTATCTGAGACAGAACCTCTGCTCCGCATCTGGGGTGCAGTAGGAGCTTCTCCAACCCCGATCGCCTTCAATGAGCTGTATACGGCGTTGCAGACCAAGATGGTCAGGGCGCAGGAGAATCCCGTTGAAACTATCTATGGCATGAAGTTCTACGAGGTCCAGGACTACATGATGGAAACTGATCACGTCCTTACGATCTCCTATTTCCAGGCTTCTGAAAAGTGGCTGAGTGCGCTTGCTGAGGCCGATCGCGAGTTGCTGCTGGAGTGTATGAAAGAAGCGATCGCGTATGGTAATGAAATTGCTTTGGGGAATATTGTCAAACTGAAGCAGGAGATCATCGACAAGGGTTGGATGACAGTCATTCCGAAGTCGGAGATCGACATCGAAAGCATTCGGAAGCCGGCTCTGGCTGAGGTTGAGAAGATGGTAGCAGAGGGCAAGTATGACAAGACCCTCTACCAGATGGCTCAGGATCTGAAGAATCCCTGATATGTTCTGTATGATCTGAATGGGGGGATATCCGGCTGTAACAGGATTCGGATATCCCCTGGCAAGGGAAGTGGAGGCGGTTTTGGCATGAAAAGTTGGGAGAGATGCAAATGAAGGTGAGTAGTATTGCTGAGAAAGTCATCACGCTGATTTCGAATGTGCTTTTCGCAGCGATGTTCTTGGTTGTTGTGCTGCAAGTGATCGGTCGTTATGTGATGAGGAATCCATTCATCTGGACTGAAGAGCTAGCGCGATTCTTGTATGTGTGGTTGATATTCTTTGGGTCTGCCACCCTCATAAAGGGGTATGAGCACATTACCATCGATTTTCTTCCAAGAAAATTATCCAGCCAGGGACAGAAGATCTACAAAGTGGTCATTGATGTGCTTGCGTTTGTCTTCGTACTGCTCATGGTTCTTGGAGGAATAAAGATGATGAGAAACTCCGGGAATGCCCGGCTGCCGAGCAATCCGAATATCAAATTGGCATATATGTATCTGTCGATGGTGGTCGGTTCCTTGCTTTCCATGTTGTTTCTCTGTGAAAACATCGTAAAGAACCTCATGGCCTTGAGAAAGAAAGGGGATAGTTGAATGCAGACGCTCTTGATTTTGGTTGGTGGGTTATTGTTCTTCATGTTGGCAGGTGTGCCGGTAGTCTACTCATTGGGAATTTCGTCGATCCTCTATATGCTCTTGGATAGCAGCATGACATTCAATGTCGCTGTCATCGCCCAGGGCATGCTCAACGGTATCAACAACTTTACCTTGCTCGCGGTCCCGTTCTTCATATTCGCTGCGAATGTCATGAACGGAGGAGGTATCACCGATCGCATCTACAAGTTTGCCAATACCGTGGTCGGGCACTTGCCCGGAGGTCTCGGTCAAGTAAACGTACTCGGCAGCATCATATTCGCCGGCATGAGTGGGTCGGCAAGTGCAGATGCGGCAGGAATAGGGGCAATTGAGATCAAGGCCATGCGTGATGCGGGTTATGAGGATGGATTCACTGTCGCCGTAACCGGTGCTTCTTCACTGATCGGACCGATCATTCCTCCCTCGATTCCCCTGGTCCTCTACGCGGTTGCTTCCAATTCATCGACGGGTGCCATCCTGATTGCGGGTATCTTGCCTGGAATTCTTTTAGGAGCGATGGAGATGATCTACGTGGCCATCTATGCAAAGATCAAGAAATTCCCGCGTGAGAGGAAATATTCCCTGAAAGAGATCGGAGCAAGTTTCCTGCATGCCTTCTTCCCGCTGCTTACTCCTGTACTCTTGATTGGTGGTATCCTGAGCGGCTGGTTCACAGCGACTGAAGCTGCCGCAGTGTGCGCAGTATATGGGATGGTGGTTGCATTCATGTATGGTGACATCAAGATGAAGGATCTTCCGGGTATCATCTATGAGACCATGAAGCTCTCGGTGTGTGCGATCATCATTGTCACGACGGCGAACCTGTATGGGTGGCTGGTCATGCGAGCTGGTGTTCCTCAGTATGCCTCGGAGTTTATCTCCTCCATCACCGTCAATCCGACCCTCACTCTGTTCATCATAGTCGGATTCCTCTTGCTCATGGGAACCATCATGGATCCAATTCCGGGAATCCTGATCATGACGCCGATCCTGGCTCCGCACGTGATGTCCCTCGGGGTCAGCCCGGTCCATTTCGGTATCATCATGGTATTGAGCCTGATGTTGGGTTTGCTCACTCCCCCGGTAGGCATGGTGCTGTATATCCTGCAGAAGGTGACGAAAATACCTTTCGAGCAAATCGTGAAGTCGATGGTTCCGTTCTACATTCCGATTGTCGGGACTTTGATTCTCTTGATCCTGTTCCCTGCAATCACCCTCTTCGTTCCAAATCTGTTTTTCAAAGGATACTAGGATCGAGAAGGAAGTTTCCCGTCGCGTCGCAACATCTGTGGTGGAATCACCGAGGTTTGATGCGAGTGCAGAATCCTTGTATGTAAGTTGTTTACTACGTAATGATACCACAAGTTATTGGAGGAAAAGAAATGATCAGGCCCTGTTTGTTCAATGACGATTTGTCGCACAATTTTGATAAATCTGTAGAGATCGCCGAAAGGTTGGGAGTCGGGTATTTGAAGCTGCGGAACGTGAATGGGAAACGGATCAGCCATATCACCGCACAAGACGTCAAGGACATCAAGGCGGTTCTGAAGAATACTTCGGTCAAGCTCTCCTGCATCGGTTCCCCCGCATTCTCAAAAGGATGTGAGATCGCGGATGAAGAGATGTACAAGGAGCAGAGAAGGGTGCTCGATACGTTGTTCATCCTGTGCCAGGAACTCGAACTCGACAAGGTGCGGGTATTCGGATTCGACAAACCGAAGGGAGAATTCAAGAAACATCACCTGAATGATTACTTCGAACAGATCGTGGAGAAATATCTTGAGCCGGTGAAGCTCGCGGAGAAAGCTGGGGTCACCTTGATGCTCGAGCCCGAGCATGAAACCTATCTCGGGACCTCAGAGGAACTTTCGAGGATGGTCAAGGCATTGGACAGCAAGAACGTACGGATTTGCTGGGACGTCTCTAATGCATGGAACGCAGGCGACAAGCCCTATCCGGAGGGGTACGAATTCGTCAAGGATTATATCGTGCACGTGCACGTGAAGGATGCAAAGATAGATCCGGTGACCAGGACGGTCGCCAGCGATCGCATCACCATCGGGACCGGAGGTATTCCTTGGGTCGATATCTTCGCAAGATTGCACAAGGATGGATACGACGGGGAAGCTACGATCGAATGCCCGTTCGCTCCCTGGACCGCTGAACTGCGACCCTATCTCATGGAAGCCATCACCGCCGATGTCGTAGGATTGCATGCGATCCTGGACAAGGCGGGAGTCCCTCGCGCGTAATTTTCCTGCGGGGATACACATCGAATGCGATCGGTGGTGCATGGGCTTCGGTGCATGTACCGCAGACGCATGCTTCAGAGGATGATCATGCTATGAAGAAGACAATGACTTCACGGGAACGGGTCCTGACAACGCTGAGCTTGCAGGAACCGGACAGGGTGCCGATAGATCTCGGACAGGCGGGGGGAGACGGCATCACCATCGGGGCATACAGGAACCTGCTCAACTACCTCGGCCTGGAAGATCGTGAGATCAGGGTGGAGGACAGGTCCAGCCAGACTGCCTTGGTCGATGAGGACGTCCTGCAACTGCTGAAGGTGGATTTCCGTCGTCTGGATTTGGGACGGCCCGATGGTTGGAAAGAGACCGATTTGGGTGATGATTCTTATCGGGACGAGTTCGGATTGGTGAAACGAAAGCCTGAAGGAGGTCTCTACTACGACCTGGTCAGCTCCCCCATGGCCGATATCGACACGCTCGAGGGCATCGATGCATTCCCTTGGCCCGACCCGGCGAACCCCGGACGCTTCCGTGGTCTTCGCGAACGGGCGAGGAAGCTGCATGAAGAGACCGACTATGCCGTGGTGCTCCAGATAAACAGCTCCTTCTTCCTCCGTTGTTGCGAGCTGCGTGGGTGGGAAAACTTCTACATGGACCTCGCCATCAATGAAGAGTTCGCAGTCGCACTGATGAATCGGTATCTTGACTATAAGCTGAAGATCGCAGAGATTGCCCTGGGGGAAGTCGGTGAGCATATCGACATCGTCCTGGTCAGCACCGACGACCTGGGCATGACCGACCGGACCATCATCTCTCCCGACATGTACCGGGATCTGGTAAAACCCATCCAGAAGCGGATGTTCGATTTCTTCAGGGAACATACCCATGCCAAGCGGTTCTATCACACCGACGGAGCTGTGTATCCCCTGATAGAAGATTTCATCGAGATCGGGGCGGAGGTGTTGAATCCCATCCAGGTCTCGACCGCGGGAATGGGCGATACCGCGAAGATGAAACGGGATTTCGGTGACCGTCTCGCATTCTGGGGAGCCATCGATACCCACCGCGTCCTCCCGTACGGAACTCCCGAGGATGTGCGTGAGGAGGTGCGACGGCGCATCGGCGATCTTGGGCCGGGCGGCGGCTATGTACTGTGCTCGGTGCACAACATCCAACCCGATGTACCTCCCGAGAACATGATGGCCATGTTCGAAAGTGCCTACGAATACGGGGCTTATCCCTTGAAGCTCTAGCTGGATCAGCTTAAAAGGAAGAGACCCCCTGGTATCAGGGGGCCTCGTTCTTGATCACCCAGGTGATCAGAGGGCGACTTTCTTGTGTGTCTCTGCGGATTTGATCTCGGCGAGGGCGGTCTTCAGCGATTGCATCGCCGCCTCGGCGGTCACGACCGTCGGGGCCTTGCGCGTGGCCACGTTGCCGACGAACGAGCGCAGTTCGAAGAAGTAGCCATCCCGCACATCGAGTTCAGGATACACCTTCCCTTCGCCCGGGATGTAGAGTGTCAACGGCTTCGATTGCGTGGTGTCGAGGTTGATCACCGCCTTCTCCATCACGATCAATGCGCGCATGATCAGGCCGAAGGTGTCGACACAGAGCCAATCTCCGACCGAAGTCACCGTCATCCCAGGATAATCATAGATCGTCGCGAGGTGACCGAACCCACCACCCGCTGCTTCCACGCCGCTCGAGGTGACTCCCTTCGGGGCTCCGAACCACCAGTGGATCATGTCGACATCGTGTATGTGCAGGTCAAGTCCCGCACTCCCCGAGAGTTCTCCCTTCTCGATCCACCCGTCGACGCTCCAGGTTGGGGAAGGCGAATAGCGTGCGAGCTCTGCGCTGATCACCTTGCCGTACTTGCCTGAGTCGAGCAGCTCCTTCACTTTCACGTACATCGGCCAGAAGCGGAGACATTGTCCGATGGTGAGCAGCTTGCCCGTCTTCTTCATCGTCGCGATCATCGCGTCGGCTTCCTCTCCGGTACGGGCCATCGGTTTCTCGCAGAACACATCATATCCTGCTTCCATTGCCAGGACTGCGTACTCCTTGTGCAGGTGTGTCGGGATGCACAAGTCCACATAATCGAAACCGCCGGCCGCGAGCATCGCCTTGAAGCTGGTGAACTTCCGGGCTTTGGAGAGATCCGTCTTCATCTCTCCTACCGCGATGTTCCCGCCGCCCTTGCGGGACATATCCATATTCTCCTCATGCACGTCACACAAGGCGGTGACCTGCACGTTCTCGATCGTACCGTAGATGCTCAGGTGCATCCTCCCCATGAATCCCAAACCAACCAGTGCTACCTTTGTCATGTGCTCCCCCTTACATCCTCTCGATGATCCTCAGCGAGGCGATCGCCTTCTCCGCAGCGCCGAGCGTCGCCGGTACATACTCGGCGGTGAATGCGCTGTCATACCCGATCTCCTTGAACGCAGCCATGACGAGCGGGTACGGTACGTCTCCGGCAAGCAAGTCGACGAATCCGTTGAGGTTGCCCACCTCCACGCGGAAGTCCTTCAGGTGGACCGCGAATATCCGCTTCCCGAGGATCTTGATCCAGTGTTGCGGGTGACCGTAGAGCATCACGTTGCCGACATCGAAATAGGATCCCACATACTCGCTCTTGAACGAATCGATGAAGGCAGCCATTTCGACAGGGCTCAAGAGGAAACGGTTCCACACATTCTCCACACCGATGCGGACCTTCAGTATCTCGGCGGTCGGCAACACGGCTCGCAACGACTCGGCAGCCCATTTCTGTACCAGGTCATAGCTCTGCGGTGCGAAGTCGGGGACGAAGCAGGCGCTCACCATGCCCGGAAGATAGAGGATCGTATCACAACCGAGCCACGAGGCTATCTGCAGTTGCCGCTTCGCATTCTCGACCGCTTTCGCACGGACCGCGGGATCGGGACTGCTCGGGGAGACTCCCCACGCGAGACCTGCTGCGAGGGTGCGCAGGATGATCTTGCGCTCATCTGCCGCCTTGCGCAGCGTGCGCGCCTCCTTCTCGGTGGTATCGGGAGTGACCGCCCCGACTCCGTCGACCGTGAACTCCACGGCATCGTAGCCGAGTTCCTTCGCCCGGTCGAGCACTTCGATGCCGCTCAACGGCGTTCCGTCGGCATGTGGTGGGAAAGCCCAGTAGTTGATTCCTTTTATCATGTGGTTGCCTCCTTCGGTTATCCTTTGACTGCACCGCCGGCGAGACCGGCGACCAATTGTTTCTCGATGATGAAGAACAATACGAGCACGGGGATCAGAGCGATGAATGCCGCGACATTGAGCATCTCCCACTGGGTCGACCATCTGCCCACGAACTGGTAGATCCCGAGCGTGAGCGGCATTTTCTTCTGTGCGTTGATGAACGAAAGGGGGAAGAGGAAGTCGTTCCACGCCTGGATGAACGTATAGATCATCGCCGTGACCAACCCTGGTGCCGCGATGGGGATCATGATCCGCGTGAGCGTTCCCATCCGTGTGCATCCGTCGATCCTCGCCGCATCCTCGATCTCCTTCGGGATCGAGGCGAAGTACCCGAACATCAGCCACGTGGTGAAGGATAGGGTGATCACCGTATTCGCGAGGATCAGTCCGCCCAACTTGTCGAGCAGGTTCAGCTTCACATAAATCCTGAAGAGGCTGATGATGATGATCACCGGGCTGAACATCTGCATCGCCAGCAGCGAGTAGAGGGCGAACGAACGGCCGCGGAAGCGGAACCGGGCGATCGCATAGGCCGCGGGGATGATGATGATCGAGTTCAACGCCGTGGTCCCGAGTCCCACGAGGAGGCTGTTCATGAAATAGCCGAACAGGTGGTACTCGCTCCAGACCTTGACGAAGTTGCCGAACGCAAAGGTCTTCGGGATCCAATAGGGAGGCCTGACATAGATTTCGGTACTTCCCTTGAACATCGTGGAAAGCATCACGAAGAAGGGAAAGAGCATGACGAACAACAGTGCGAGGGTGAGCAGCACGACGGGTATCTTGTAGCGATTGCGGTAGGTAAGCTTTTTCATAGCGCGTCATCTCCTCCCCTGAAGTAGGTACGGGCATACACGAGGGCGAACACCATCAGGATGATGAAAGTCACCACCGCCATGACCGCGGCGTCGCTGAATCGGAGCCACTCGAACCCATTCTTGTAGATGGAGGTGATCAGGATGTCAGTGGCACCTGCGGGGCCGCCGCGGGTGAGGATATAGATCGTATTGAAATCATTGAAAGTCCACAGGCTCGACAGAAGCGTCGCGATGAAGACGATCTGCTTGATGCAAGGGATCGTGATGAAGAAGAATTTCTGCGGCGCGTTCACACCGTCGACCTCAGCCGATTCGTACAGGTCGCGTGATACCGATTGCATGCCGGCAAGGAACACCAGCGCCATGAACGGAATGCCGATCCAGATGTCGACCCAGATGCAGGCGACGAACGACCAGGTCGGCATGCCGAGCCATACCGGCGGATTGCTGATGCCGAGGAGGGTGAGCGTATGGTTCAACAGACCGAACTCGTGGTCGTATACCCACTTCCAGAGCATCGCGCTGATGGGGACCGATGAGGCCCATGGGATGATGAAGAGCATCCGCGCGAACTTCCGTCCGGCGAACTCGACGTTCAGGCAGAGCGCGATGATCATGCCGACGACGGTCTTCACGATGACCGCGATCGCGGTCCAGAGCAACGAGCGTCCCGTCACTTGCCAGAAGACCGGATCCTTCATCAGTCTGGTGAAGTTGTCGAACCAGACCCACTGTTGGAGGATGCCGAGCTTGTTGGTCTTGAACAGCGACATCATGATGACGTAGAAGACGGGGTAGAGCATGAACACCGCGATGAACAGTGCCGCGGGAGCTATCAGCGCATATGCCATCTTGGCGTCAGCGGTGAGTCGATGGGTAGGAAGGTGCTTCATGTATGGCGTTCCTCATGGTCCGCGGATCAGGTCCCGGCCGGCCGAAAGGGCCGCCCGGAACCTGGATCCGGGCGTGTGAAAGATGAAAGGTTATTCGTAGGTTGCCTTGATCGCGTCGACTTGCTTCGCTGCATCGTCCAAGGCCTGCTTCGGAGTCTTCTGTCCGAGATATGCCATGGAGACCGCGTCCCAGATCACGTCCGACATCTCGGCGAATCCCTCGATCAGCGGCCAGGGCTTCGCGACGGCAGCAGCCTCGTTCAATGCCTGGTAGAGCGGAGACTGGAACTGCGGGAGCGTCGCTGCGCTCTTGGTCACAGGCGGGAATCCGATCAGTTCGTCGAACTTGGCCTTCCACTCGTCGCGATAGAAGAAGTCGAGGAACAGTCCGGCCTCTTTCTTGTTCTTCGCGCCGCTGAAGATGGCGATCGAGTCGGTGATCACCAACGGAGCGGGCTTCGCACCGGCGAACGGCGGAATCTGTGCATAGGTCACGTCGAACGAGGCACCGGCCTGCTTGAGCGCCGAATCCACCCACGCGCCGATCATGACGTAGCCTGCATCACCGGCGTAGAACACCGGGTGGCTCTCCATGCGGGTCTGTGAGAGATAGCCGGCCGGGACCGACTTGTCCTTGTTCGCCACATCGACCATGTAGGTGAGGGCCTTGACTCCCGCTGCGTTGTTGATGATGCACTTTCCGTAGCTGCCATCTGCATTGATCTCGAAGAAATCACCGCCGGCCGAATAGAGATAATAGGCGAAGTCGGTCAGTTCGGTGTGCTTCTTTCCGGGCATGATCAATCCGTACTTGCCGGTTGCGTTCTTGATCCTCAATGCCTCGGTGCGCATCTCCTCCATGGTCGCGGGGACCTTCTTGGTCAACGTGTTGTTGATCGCGAGGATGCGGGCTCCGGCTGCAACGGGGAGTCCCCACAGCTGCCCGTTGATGAACGCTTCCTTCGTTCCGTCGAAGATGTTGTCCAGTGTCGTCTTGCTCACCCACTTGTCTACCGGTTCCACCGCGTCGAGGGCCAGCAGCTCGAGGATCCAGCGGGTTCCGATGACACTCAGCTCCGGCGGATTTCCTCCCGCGAGGCTGGTGGTGAGCTTGTCGTAGACCTGGTCCCAGGGGATCGGCACGATGTCGAGCTCGATGTTCGGATACTCCTTCATGAACGCATCCTGCAGATTCTGGCGGTACTCTTCCGTCAGGCCATCATACAGCGCCCAGAAGACGGTCACTTTCGGCTTCGCAGCTTCTTGCTGTCCTGCGGCGAAGAGTGTCGTCGTTGCCAACAGTGCAACAAGGACCATCACCAAGAATGCCTTTTTCATAAGGTACTCCTCCTTTGTGTATTTCACTGAGCTTTGCATTACTCAGTGTTAATCATAACTCCACTATCGATTCTATTTCAGCACTGTTTCATTGTCAACAAATAAGTTTTCCCGATTGTGTCAACCCCTAAAACAGCGCTTGACAGCGGTTCATCCCCCATATTAGTATCAAAGCGGCAGAAAAATGATTAACGTACAGTTAGTCATGGACAAGGGGAGCGCGCTTTGCTGGACAAGGATACGGTACTCAGGGCAGTCCGATTCGATCATCCCACGACCATTCCGGTGATTTTCCATATCAACATGGCATGCTGGGATTCCTATGACCGCACCTGGCTTGCCTCCCTGGTCGACGCGCACCCGGCACTCTTTCCCCATGGCGTTCCCCTGTTCGTGCGATCAGGAGATCCGACCCCGTATCCCGAGTGGTGCAGGGCGAACGGGCGGTGGACCGACCCCTGGGGCTGTGTCTGGGAAACGCGCACCGGTGGCTTCATCGGTACCGTGGTACAGCATCCGATCAAGGACCTTTCGGAAATCGCTGCCTACCGGCCGCCCGATCCCGAGCATACCACCCACTGGTACCCCGTCACCTGGAAGAAGGGTGTCTCGCCGACCGGCGGTTCGATCGGATTCTTCGACTTCCTCCGTTCGGGAGAGATCGGACACGGGCACACCTTCCTCAAGCTCATCGACATCCTCGGGTATGAGAAGGCTCTCTACGCGATGGAGGACGAGGAGCCGCCACTCGCTGTACTTTTGGACATGATCGGGAAGTTCAACCTCGGTTTGGTACAGCGGTTCATCAGCTACGCCGATGTCGAGTGGCTCGGCTATGCGGAGGACCTGGGCATGCAAGTCGGTCCGATGCTCTCTCCGGCGATGTTCCGCAAGTGGATCCTTCCGGTCTACCGCCGGATCATGGAACCGGCCGAGCAGCATGGGTGCGTGATCCACATGCATTCGGATGGTGACATCCGTGCACTCGCCGATGATTTGCTGACACTCCCGGTAGATGTCTTCAACATCCAGGACACTGCCAACACGATCGGGTGGTTGGCACGGCACATGAAGGGAAAGGTGGCGATCGATCTCGACATCGATCGGATGCACATCACCCAGAAAGAGGATCCCCGTGCCGTGCGCGCATACCTTACGCACGTGATGCGCACGATGTACGATCGTGCAGGAGGGTTGATCCTCACCTATGGACTCTACCCCGGAACGCCGCAGGCCAATATTGAAACGATGATGGATTTCCTGGAAGATGTGGCCACAGGAGGCAAGATGTGGACCAACTGATCCTCAACAGCGCGGTGAACGCCAACTTGCAAAACACCATCAATACCTCATTGATCCTCAATCACGTGCGGCAGTTGGGCTCGACCTACCGCTCGGAGATCTCGAAAGCATTGAACCTGAGCCTTCCCGCCGTCTCGCGCGCGGTCGACCAGCTGATCGAGTCGGGCTACCTCATCGAGCGCAAGATCATCACCGACCGCGGCCGGCAGGCACATGAGGTGGAGATCAACGCGCAGCTCGGCATCTCGGTAGGCATCTCGATCGAGCTGCCGATGATGAAGATCGCGCGGATGGACATGGCGGGAAACATCCTCCACGTCGAGGAGATCGTCCTCGACACCGAAGGGAAACATATCGAGCAGCTGGTGATGGAACAGCTCGAGTACTTCTTGAAGCAGAAGCAGGTGATCGATGACCAAGAGATCCCGGTCGTCGCGATCACCATCGCAGTCCCCGCTGCGATCGACCTCGATCACGGGGAGGTCCATGCGGTGCTCTATCGGAACATGAAGGAATTGAACATCAAGCAGATGTTCGAGAAGACATTCACCGTTCCCGTGTTCCTGGAGAACAACGAGAATCTCGCCGCGATCGCGGAAAAGCACTATGGTGATGGCATTCCGGAGAATGATTTCATCTACATGACGATCCACCACGGCATCGGCGCGGGATGCTTTCTCAACGGGAGGCTCTATCGCGGATTCAACGGCGCCGCAGGTGAGATCGGATACCAGCACCTCGGGTCGAACTGGTTCTCCGGGGTCAAGGAGCGCAGCACCTTCGAGTCGATCGCCGCGGTGCACCAGATCCAACGCATCGCCCTGAACCTGATCCATGGCGGGCAAGGGGAGGAGATCTTCCAGGCAGCCAACTACTCCTACGAGCAGATCACGCACCGGTTGATCGGGGATCTCGCTGTGCAGGGCAACGAAGTCGCCCGCAGCATCCTCGACGAGTTCTCCAAGCTGCTCTCCGTCGGTGTCGGGAACGTGTTGGTCACGATCAATCCCGAGCTGGTGATCTTCGGCGGTCAGCTGCTGGATATCCCGGGGTGCAACCGATTCATCATCGAACCGATGAAAACCCATCTTGCAGAGCTGATTCCCTTCCCCCTGCCGACCTTCCGCCTGACGCGGCTCGGCAGGGAGGCCGCGGTGATCGGTGCCTGCCAGATGGGGTTGGAACGTACGATTCTCCGCCACTTCCCCTACAGCATCACGGGGGGAGGACGAGACACATGACCACAAGAGGAGGACAGAGACCATGAGGAACGTGAGCAAGGTAGCCAAGGACTGGTGGGATTACACGACACTCGATACCGAACTGCTCGACGCGGCGGCGAGGATCACCGTGAAGGATCTGCCGAAGCTGCAGAGAAGCGGCTTCTCGATCAAGCTCTACGATACGCGTGAGTCGTTCTTTCTCGCCGAGGCCCTCGAATACATCCAAGCCTTCAGTGCCTCCAGCGCAGACGATCCGAAAGGACTCTGCGGTCCCATCGGGCCGACCGAACAGCTGCCTCTCGTCGCCCAGATGATCAACGAGCTCGAGATCGATGTCCGTGACGCCCACTTCTGGGGAATGGACGAATGGGTGGTGGATGGCAAGGAGGTCGACGGGACCCATCCGCTGAGCTTCAAGCGTGCCGACATGGAGCTGCTGTTCAATCGCATCGACAAACGCTTCAGGATGCCCGATTCCCATTTGCACTTCCCCTCGGTGGAAGGCCTGGCAGACTACAGCGCCTCCTTCGACCAGGTGAAGTGCCTCGTCATGCAAGGAGGCCAGGGCGAGACGAAGCACTGGGCATTCAACGATCCGGTGCAGCGCACGGGTTCGTATGCACAGGATCCTCCCACTCCCGCCGAATACCGCAAGCTCGCTGCACGTGTGTTGGAAATACACCCCATGACGATGATCCAGAACGCCCGCACCAGCGGCGGCGGCGTGGTCTCCAACATTCCGAGCCACGCGGTCACCGTCGGTCCCGTCGAGACCTGGAAGTCGGAGAAGGTGAGCATCTGGCACCCCGGCTGGCACGACAATCCGTTCGGCATGCGCCTGAGTGCCTATATGCTCAGCCACCGGATCGCTGACGCGACGGTCCCGATGTCGCTCCTGTCCGATCATCCGCAGGTCGAGTTCCACTATCTGGTACCCAACTTCGGAACCTGTACGGTGGAGATGCACTGAAGGAGGAGTCGGACATGATGATGGCAGGCTACGCAGAGCAGGTGCTCCCCGTTCCCTCCGGACAGCCGATGATGGGGCACACCCGCGTCCGCTACGAGGCGCGTCTGACACACGACCCGCTGCTCTGCAAAGCCCTCATCTTCCGAGATGGCTGTCGTGAGGTCGGTATCGTGATGCTCGATCTCTGCATGGTGGATGCCGAGTTCGTCGCTGAGGCAAAGCGGGCGATAGCCAATGGGGAGGCACTGCTCATCGCGGCGACCCACACGCATGCGGGTCCTGCGGTGTTCAGCCTGTATGAGGCGCCGGTGATGGATACGACGGTCCGTCAGGCGATCATCGATACGATCGCGCACACGGTGGAGCTTGCACGCACACGTACTACCTCGGTGCAACTGCGGTACGGGAGTGCCGCATGTGCCACCCCGATCGGTTTCTACCGAAGGCTGGGAAAGCGTGACGGATCGACGGCGATGAACTGGGAACCGTTCGCACCCGATGAGATCGCCTCTCCGTTGGGACACTTCGACGCACGTGTGCGCGTCCTTGAGCTGAGTACCGAGGGATCGCATGTGGTCGTGGTGAACTACCCGCTGCACCCGGCGATACTCGATTACACCAACGATCGCTACAGTCGCGACTATCCCTATTATCTTGAGATGTCGCTGAAACAGATGCTCGGCGAGAATACCCAAGTCCTCTTCGCCAACGGATGCTGCGGGAACATCAACCACATCAACTATGCCGATCCGGATTCCCCGCGGCGCGGGTATGCCGCGAGCGAGCGTGTCGGATTCATCCTCGCCTCGGCGGTGATGGAGGCGTTGCGCACGGCAAGCGCGTGCGATGCAGATCGGGTGGGACGTGCGGTCATCCCGATCGAGTTGGAGAGCTTCGGCGTCCCCGAAGATCTGCTCATGCGGGCCCGGCGTGCGTTGCAGGAGCCTCAGAGGCAGGATGAGACCGACGGACTGCCGTTCACGCTGCAAGCCCCCTCGATCGTCCGTCTTGCCGAACTGGAGCACGAGAAGCTCGCGACCACGGCCAGCGTGACTTGCATCGGGCCTCTGGCGGTGTTCGGCTTCCCCGGTGAGGTGACACATGAGATCGAGCGCGAGCTCGCCGGATTGGCGGGGAGCATGCCGTGGATGGCCATCGAGCTGGCCGATGATGCGATCGGGTATATTGCCCACCGCGATGCGTATGCGGAGGGTGGGTATGAGGTGCAAGCGGGAGCGACGAAAGTCGCCTCCGGCGCTGCGGAGGCGATGCTTGCACACGCATGGGAAGGATACGTACATCTTGTCGGAAGGATGTGAGGATACACAAGAGAAGGAGGTTTTCCATGGCTGAGAAACAGGATCTGGTAATGAATGCGGATGGGGCTGCCAAGTTGGGTTTTCCGATGTGGCCGCAGTTCGCACCTGAGACGTTGCAGGATATACAGGGGCCGATCGCAAGCGGTCTGGTCAACTACTGGACGGGCAAGCGGGGAATGGAGTTCGAGAAGAAGTTCGCCGAATGGGAGGGCTCTGCGTATGCGATCAGCTGCACGAACGGGACCGCAGCGTTGCACATCGCCCTCGCGAGCCTCGGCGTCGGCCCGGGAGATGAGGTGATCGTCCCATCCTACTCATTCATCGCCTCCTCCTTCTGCGCGGTCCAGGCCGGTGCGATTCCCGTCTTCGCCGATGTGACGGAGGAACACACCCTCGATCCGACACAATTGCCGAAGCTGCTGACCAAGAGGACGAAGGCCATCGTGGTGGTCCATCTCTATGGAGTGGTCGCTGACATGGGGCCGATCCTCGAGTTCGCAAAGCAACACAAGCTCTACGTGGTGGAGGATTGCGCGCAGTGTTTCGGCGGCACCTACGAGGGCAGGAAGGTCGGCGTCCTTGGTGATGTCGGATGCTTCAGCTTCTGCCAGAGCAAGCACTTCACCACAGGGGGCGAAGGCGGCATGGTCGTTACGAACAATGAGGAACTCGCGTGGGAGTGCCGTTCGTTCAGGGACCATGGCTACGATGTGAAAGAGCGGCTGAACCTGTTGGCCATGGAGGAGAAGCTCACCTATGTGCACAACCGGGTCGGGTTCAACTACCGGATGACGGAGATCCAATCGATCATCGGCATCAACGAGCTGAAACGGTTCGACGCATGGAATCTTGCCCGGAGGAGGGCCTTCGCCAGGATCTATGACGAGGCGTTCACCTCCCTGCGCGGGATCAAGGCGATTCCGGTCAATACCCCGCAACGGCAGAATGCCTATTGGTGGTACCCGATCCTCCTGGACCTCAAGGAGCTCGACATCGATGCTCCCGCGTTCAGCAAGGAGCTGGTGGCATTGGGAATTCCGTGTTACGGTATCCAGTGGCCGGAAGCGTATGAGGAGCGTGCCTACAAGCTGCACAACGGATTCGGACGCGTCAAGTTCCCGTTCAGGAGCACGGAGTATGCCGATCCGAAGGCGGTAGCCTACGACCAGGTGCTGTGCAAGACTGCGAAGGGACTGCGCGCGCAGACGCTCAGCCTCTTCTTGCACCCGACGTGGGAGGAAGAACATATAAGACGCTGCATCGATGCAGTCAAGCGTGTGCTCGCGAAGCACTACCGGTGACGGGGAGGCCTGTGATGGAGAAGATCAGATACGGTATCGTCGGATTCGGCGGGATCGCAGAGAACCGGATCGCGAAGGAGGGTTTCGCATTGGATCGCTGCAGGTTCAGCAATCCGGATCTTCCGATGGTCCTCATCGGAGCCACGGACCTGAACCCGAAGCGCAAGGAGGCAGCCCTCGCACTCGGGCTCAAGTGGTTCGACAGCTATGATGAGATGCTCGCCAGCGACAGCATCGATGCGATCTATGTGGCTACGAGCAACTCGACCCATTTCACGGTGGCGATGCAGGCGTTGGAATCGGGCAAGCACGTGCTCGTGGAGAAACCGATGACCACGACGGTCGAGGATGCACGGAAGCTCTGCGAGGTTGCCCAGCGAAAGCGGCTGAGTCTCTCGGTGAACCTCATGATGCCGAAGAACATCTACAATGTGAAGGCACGGGAATTGCTGCAACAGGAGGCGGTCGGCACGGTCGAGTACGCTTCGTTGCACATGGAGTTCCTCTACGGCAAGGATCCTGCCGAGCGTGCGACCTGGCGCTGTGCTTCCCCGGCGGAGGTCGGCGGACCGATCGGCGATGTGGGAGGGCACTGCCTGGACCTCGCTGAGTTCCTCTTCGAAGAGCGTATCGTCAGCGTGCGGTGCGTCTACTACCCGAAGACCCTCGACATCGCAGTCGAGGACGGGGCGTTCATCATCTTTCGGCTCTCAGGAGGCTTGGAGGGGGCGATCCGTGTGGCGTTCAACCAACCGCGGGGCGGATTGTTCGGGACGATCGACAACCTCGGATATGAGATCTATGGGGACAACGGCGTACTGCGGGGACACGGGACGGCCTTCCAGCTCTCAGGTCACAAGGACGAACCGGTCGCGATCGGGTTGGAGGTGAAGACCTCCGACTACATGAAGTCCTACGCGATGACGCAGGTGCACAACATCTATCAGGCGCAGATCGCAGAACATGCCGAATCGATCAGGCACCACAAGCCGATCGACGGGATGCAAGGGTTGCACAACATCGCATTGGTGCTCGCCTGTCACGAATCGGCGACCAACGGCGGAAAGGAGGTACTCCTCTGACCATGGATGCACAGGTACGGAAACCGAAGGTGGCGATGGCGATCGGATGCCACCCCGACGATATCGAGTTCATGATGGCGGGAACCCTGTTCCTGCTGAAAGACCGCGGTCTCGAGCTGCATTACATGAACGTGGCGAATGGCAATTGCGGGACCCGGGAGTACGGGAGGGATGAGATCGAGGTGATCCGCCGCAAGGAGGCGCAGAGTGCCGCACGGGTGCTTGGCGCCTCCTGGGAGGCGAGCATCGCGAACGATCTTGAGGTGACCTACGATATCTCGTTGGTGAAGCAAGTCCTCGCGGTGCTCCGTCGCGTACAGCCCGACATCATCCTGATTCCCGCCCTGCATGACTACATGGAGGACCACATGAACACCGCGAGGATCGCGGTGACCGCGGCTTTCACGATGTCCATGCCGAACTTCGTCTCCATCCCCGCCGAACAGGCGGTGCTGAAGGAGACGGCTCTGTATCATGCGATGCCCTACGGATTGCACGATGGGCTCTCACGGAAGATCACCGGGCATTTCTATGTCGACACGACCGCCTCGATCGACCGGAAGGAGCAGATGCTTGCTTGCCACGTCTCCCAGCGCAACTGGCTGGATGACAGCCAGAAGCTCGATTCCTATGTGCAGACGATGCGGGACATGGGGCGGCAGATGGGAGACGATTCGCAGCGCTTCACCTATGCGGAGGGGTGGATACGGCACAACCCGCTCGGGTACAGCGCTCCGTCTTACAAACCGCTGGAGACGGTCCTCGCAGACTCGATCGTCTATAGGTGAGTGTCGAGCCAGGCGAAGGCATCCTCCTGCATGTCCTGATGGAACTGATGCGTTCCCTCATAATGGGCGAACCTGAGATGATCGGGTTCGCCCTCTTCGTCGTAGCGACGACGCAGCTGCGCCTCGGCAGCAGCTACCTCGTCCTGGTCGAACAGTTCGTCGCTGGTGCAGTTGCAGATCATCAGCGGGTGCGGGGCAGCCAGGGCGGCGATCCCGGAAAAGTCGAGTGAACGGCCGATCCCCGGGACAAAGGCCATCCAGGTATGATCGATCGCATGGGTGCGGATCATGTCGCCCCACGTGGTCATGAAGCCCGCGGCGACCGCAGCGGCGATTCCCCCGGTGGAAGCGCTGAGGTAGATGCTGCGCAAGCCCCCGAGGCTGAGACCGCAGACGCCGATCCGTCCGGGATCGACCGCACTGTTGCTTCTCAGGATATCCAGCGCGATGCGGTCCTCGGCAACGGTGAGTCCGCTCCATGTCAGTCCTGCCGCATACAGCGCCTTGGCGATCAGGTGCTCCATCTGCCGGGCGCACCGGTTGTAGGCATCGATCGAAGAGGCCGTATCATCCAAGCCGGGCGGCAATGCATCTTCGAACAGGTTCTTCACGACCTGAGGCGGCAGGTCGCTGAAGCGCAGTCTCCTGCTTTCGAAGGGGAAGACATCGTGTACCAGCACCGCGTAACCGCGCAGGGCAAGGTCGTTCGCCCAAGCACGTCCGCCGTAGTACTGCTGTTGGTAGGGGAGGATCTGTGGGGGTGTCTCCCCTTCGATGTGCACGAGTTTCTGTTTGCCGAAGAATTTCTGTCCCCCATGATCGTGCAGCGCGAGGACTGCGGGCAATCTGCCTGCGTGGTGAAGCGGCATGAGGAGGTACGCTTCGGTGGCGTTCCCGAACGGAAGGTTCCAGGAAAGTTTCTCGATCGAGAGGGCTCCTTCCGTCCTTTTCCACAACACGGAAACCTCAGGAGGAGAAAAATCGGGTGCAGCCAGCGCCTCAAGGAAGCGATCGCGTGCTGCCGAGGCAGTGAGGGGGACCTTGGGGAGGTCCGACAGGTAGGCGCTGAGATCACCGAGCATCAGGGGAGTATTCATCGTGTCACCACCGTGATGCCGCGCATGTCCCACGCGGCCTTGAGCATCGCAAAGTATTTTTCCCGCGGCATGTAGTCGGGGACGGAGTTCCCTGTACCGAGTGCGAAAGAACCCTCTTCGGCACTCAGTTCCAACATGGCGCGCGAGCGGTTGTAAATCGCCTGTTCCGATTCCATGATGAGATAGTTCACGTCGATGCCTCCGAGGATCGCGATCTCGGTGTGGTAGCGCCTGTAGGCCTCTTCGACGGGGAGGATGGAATCTTCGTAGGAGTGCTTTCCTTCGTAGTTCTCGGTGATCCAATCAAAGACGGGGTAGACGTTCCCGCAGGAATGGATGAGCGCCGGCTTGCCATGGCGGTGGATCGCCGCCGCTATCTTGCGGTGCCAGGGGATGAGCCACCGTTCCATCTGGGCAGGGGAGAGGAGGGTCTGGGTATTGAATCCCCAATCGTCGTTGGACAGGCATGCTCCCACGCGATCGAAGGAGGCGACCTCATCATAATAGCGCACCAGGCGCGAGCCGACCTCTTCGAAGAGTCTGTCGACGAGGTCCTCCTCGTCGACCATCAGGTAGCAGAGGTTCTCGTAGCCGGTGAGGGAGATGACGACTTCCTCGACCCCTCCCGGGCCGCTGGGGATGAGTTGCATCCCGTCGGGGAGGTGGGCGGCCACCTGCTCGAGATAGCGGTAGTCACCCGCATCGTAGTCGGGCCATGGGTAGCGTTCGAAGGAGTCCCATGAGTCGATGCATGAACCTTCGTTGAGCGAGTAGGTCCTCTTGTCTTCGTGGTGTTCCCGGAGCTCGGGGAAGTAGTGGTGCTTGCCCGGCAACAGGGTGGCGTGATCGTATCCGAGGCGGTGGAACGCAAGTGCCATCTTCATCCGCTTATGGAACTCTTCGTCGCCGCGAGGGACCTCGAAGTCACGGACCACCGAATCGTAGACCGTGTCGTTCATGTAGAACTCGTAGAGAACCGGGCGGTCCGGCTTTTCACGTCCGAGAACCTTCAGCAGTTGGGAGAAATCACTGTGGATCGGCATCCTGCGCTCACCTCCGTGCAGAGAATTATACCAGTGGTTTTTGCTTGCTGTACAGGATTTATTGTCCTATGATTGCTATGAATATACTGTCGGCTCACCGGTGGGCCCAAAAGAGGTGTTGCTATGGCATGTTCGTTGAGAATCCCCCGCTTGCCCGGGGTGCGGCAGTTGGACCTGCAGGCGCTTCGCAGCCGTTTGCTTGCAGAGGGTGAACACGGTTCCCTGCAGTCGCAGAGCTGGGAAGAGTTCCGGGTCGATGATGTGGAAGTCAAGTTTTCGATCGGGTATGCCTACACCACGGTCTACCTGCTCTTCGAGGTGCATGAGCCGGAGATCCGTGCGACGTACCGGAATCATCTGGATCCGGTCTACCGTGACAGCTGCGTGGAATTCTTCATCGCGGATGCACAAGGAAGGTACCTGAATGTCGAGTGCAATCCCTTCGGGGCGGTCCTCTCGGGTATCGGAACCGGCAGGGGCGGCCGCACCTTGATGGAGCCTGAGTTCTTCGGCAAGCTGCAGGTCGATACTTCGCTGTACGAGGGCAACGAAAGCGGGTGGGAAGCGCTCTTGCGCATCCCCTTGGATGGTGCGGGTCTGGTGAAGTCCTCGGACGATCTGTCGAGGCTTCCGTTCACCGGGAATCTGTATAAATGCGGTGACGACCTGCAGCGGCCCCATTATCTCAGCTGGTCACCGATAGGAACAAAGCAGCCCGACTTCCACCAAAGCGCCTATTTCGGTTCCTTCACATTTTCCTGAGCGAGCGCCTGCAGGTACCGCTTGCGGCTCAGGAGCATGAGCGGGATGACGATCAGGATCACCAGGATCGCGATGATGTTGCCTTGGAACAGCATGTAGCCCCAGTAGCGTACGGGGTTGCCGCCGTCGGTGAGGGCGGTGATCAACACGCCATCCGGTCCCGGTGCACCCACCTGGGCGGCGAGCGTGGTGATCAGTGGCGCGAGGTTCGTCGCGATGAGCAGGTAGCCGATCACCAGGGGGATGCCTGCGATCACCGAACGGAAGACATTCCCGCGGCACACGAGGACGATGATGCCGACTTGGCTGATCAGTGCAGGCAGGTCGCCGAGGGGGAGCGTCCTGTTGCCCGGGAGGACCAGAGCGATCAGCAGCGCGATGGGCATGAGGATGATGCCGGTGGTGAGGACCGACTTGTGCTCCATCAGGACTTCTGCGTTGAGTGCGACTTGGAGTCCGACTTTCTTGGGGAACCGTTTTTCGATGGTCCTGCGCAGGGTCCGTGAGACCTCGCCCATCCCGTCTCCGATCAGACCGCCGCATTTGGGGAGGATGAACATCACCGCAGCGATGTGGACGCTCAGCTCGAGCGTCTCTTTCAGCGGGTAGGCGGCAAGGATGCCCAACAACAGTCCGACGATGATGCCGATCACCATCGGTTCGGCGAATATGAGTTGTGTGTTCCGCTCGTGGTGGGGATTGAATGCGATCTTGCGTACTCCGGGGATCCTGTCGAACAGCCAGTCGATACCGTGCGCGTAGGGCAGCAGTCCGACAGACGAGAGGGGAGAGATGGTCAGTCCGGTGATGCCGGTCTCACGGTGGACCACCGGTCCTGCCCAATCGCTCATCTTGATCGTGTAGATGCCGATCAGCGCAGTGGCGAGCAGCCCGAGAGCCAGCGATCGGCTGCTTCCCATGACCAAGGCACCGAGCATCGCGAAGTGCCAATAGTTCCAGATGTCGATGTAGATGGTCTTGGTGAGGTTCGTGCTGAGCATCACGATGTTGATCACGATGATCATCGGGATCGTGATGTGGGCGATCGGGGAGGCCCAGGTGATCGCAGCCAACGGTGGCCAGCCGACGTCGAGGACGGGAAAGTCGAGACCGCGCACCACGATCAGTGACTGGACCGCGGGGTTGATGACCTGCACGAAGAAATCGAAGGCGATGAAGATCCCTGCGAATCCTGCGGCCAGACGTAGAGCAGCCATCAAGGCCTTGCCCAGTTTCATCCCGATGATCAGCGAGAGGATGAAGATGATGATCGGCAGCATGACATACGCCTTGAACTGAAAGAACCCGTTGATGATCGATCTCAACAACTCCATGGTCACGACTCCTGAAAGGATACGGATGCATCCAAGTATACCAGATGGTGGGGGAGAAGGGAGGAAAAATGTGGGGCACCCTGAGCCGCAAAAACAGAGTAACCGGATACAGCTCTGTGCCGTGTTATCCGGTTGATAGGATGCGTGTCATGGGATTCATCATATAGGTAACCTGAGCTGCACTTCACTCAAGAAGTGGGTTATGGATCAATATCATATCTTGGAAGGAGGATTCCAAAGTATGAACGTTCATAAAAACATGGTTATGAGCGTATGGAAATAGTTGGGGTTATCGCTAGTTCCAAGGTCGGTTCACAAGTTTGTTAAATATGTATTATGTGATTATATATTAATCATTTAGAATATTTTCTTCGTTTCTATTATACAGTATGTGAGAAATACTTTAGGGTATGCGACCAATTTGTGATGCAGACTGATCTATTGAGTATGGTGAGAAAGATTATACATTTTCTTCATTGTATGTGCTATGAGTCGCAATATTTCACTATAGATCAGGAGTTCTCTATGTTTAATTAATAAAACATACATAAATGATTAAAATGGAGAAAAAAATCTTGTAATACTGAAAACTGTATGATATTGTAATTATAACGTTCAAATATATCATAAAAGATTGGATGAAACGTAAGAGAATGAGGGGGAAATTATGAACAAGAAGCTTCTGATGGTCATGGTGCTGCTCTTTGCTTCTGTTGCTTTGGTGAGTGCCGCAGGACAGAAGGATGCAGGCAGTGTATCGGATCGTGGAACCGTTGAAGTGTTCGGCGGAGAGTTTTCTGTCTCCGGTGGACCGTATACGGTAGCGCTCTCGAACTATTCCGTGGGAAACTCCTGGCGGATGCAGATGGTAGCGGAGTTTGAGAATGCTTGTGAAGAGCTCAAGGCTCTCGGAGTTGTCGACAAGTACTATGTCACCAACTCGAATGGTGACATCGCCAAGCAGATCAGCGATGTCCGAGACCTGATCACCAAGGGTGTCGACATCATAGCGATCACGTGTGCCTCCGGATCGGCTCTGACCGATGTCGTTGACCAAGCGATGGAAGAGGGTATCAAGGTTGTCTCATTTGACAACTACCTTGTCTACGATGATGGTCAGGTACATGAGACTGCCCGTACCGGCGTCAAACAGGAAGAGTTTGGAAGGATCTGGGCCGAGTGGCTTGTCGAACAGCTCAATGGCAAGGGCGACATCATCCTCCTGCAGGGCATGGTCGGTGCTTCCGGTGGGTTGCAGCGCTGGGCTGGTGCCGAGGAAGTCTTCAAGAACTATCCCGGCATCAAGATCCTTGGTGAAGGCTATGGGGATTGGGACTATGCGAAGGGAAAGATCATCGCAGAGCAACTCATCGCGGCACACGGCAGCAATATCGACGGTGTGTGGTCGCAAGGCGGAGCGATGACGCAGGGTGCGATTGAGGCTTTCAACGAGCGCGGACTCAAGATGGTTCCGATGACTGGCGAGGCGAACAACGGTATGCTGAAGGCTTGGGTCGCGAATCGTGACAAGGGTTTCACCAGCGTCGCTCCCGACTCTCCCTCCTACGTGAGCGTCGAAGCTCTCAAGCTTGGCATGAAGGCTGCCGAGGGTATGGATGTCGCCGGATATCATGCGTTCCCGTTGCAGGTCGTGACCGAGGAAAATCTTGACCAGTATGTGAAGCCCAATCTTCCCGACAGTTTCTGGGTGTTCACCAACCTCACTGACGATCAGGTTGCAGAACTCTTCAGCCGCTGATCCGACTGTCATGCGAAAGGGTGGGACCTCCGTGTTCCACCCTTCGTCTGCCCATATGGAGCATAGCTACATGGATCATGTTGCGATACACTGGGACGAGGGGGAATGAATGAACGCGGATACTATCCTGGACATGCAGAAGATCAGCAAGCACTTCGGTGGAGTCATCGCGCTGCATGAGGTTGATTTTTCCTGTAGGGTCAATGAGATCCACTGTATCGCAGGAGAGAACGGGGCGGGCAAGAGCACACTGCTGAAGATCATCTCCGGGTTGCTCAGTGCCGATCATGGACAGATGTTCCTCCATGGCAAAGAGGTGCAATTCAAAAGTCCGCACGAAGCGCAGAAACACGGGATCGCCATGGTGTATCAGGAGTTGACCCTGATTCCCGAACTCACCGTGGAGGAGAATATCTTCCTGAACATCGAACCGAAGAACAGGTTCTCCATCATCGACAGGAAGAAAGTTTCGGCTCAACTAGCGCATCTGATGCAGGAATATGATATCGAATTGGCTCCCAAGGCTGTGGTGAAGACACTGAGCATCGCCCAACAGCAGATGACCGAGATACTGAAGATCCTGGTGCGCAATCCCAACATCATCATCCTGGATGAGCCCACGTCGGCATTGGCACAGGGCGAGGTCGAGAAACTGTTCCATATCATGCGGACGATGAAGGAGCGGGGCAAGACACTGCTGTTCATCTCCCACCGTCTGGATGAGATCTTCAGCATCACCGATCGGGTGACCGTGCTCAAGGACAGTCGCTTGGTCGGAACCTACGAGACCAAAGATCTGGATCATGGCAAACTGATCCGTGCCATGGTCGGCAGGTCCCTCACCAGCATATTTCCGAAGCCGAACGAGATCGACATCGAGCGGACGGTATTCGCGGTCGAATCGTTCAGCGTCGGCAATAAGGTCAAGGATGTCAGTTTTTCCGTTTATCATGGGGAGGTGGTCGGTATCGCAGGATTGCAAGGGCATGGGCAGACTGAGCTGCTCAACGGCATAGCAGCCTTGATGTCCCATACGGTTGGCAAGATATTCATCAATGGGGAACAGGTCGTGGCCAACACTCCTTGGGATGCGATACGGGCAGGTATTGCCTTGGTCCCGGTAGACAGGAAGACTGAGGGCCTGTTGCTCGAGCTCTCCGTGAAAGACAACCTGGCACTTGCCAGCCTTGACAAGCGGAAGAACAGCCTCTTCCTTGATCGGAAGGCAGAGCGGTCCTTCGCCAAGGAGATGGTCGGTCGATTGTCGATCAAGTGTGCGGGTGAACAGGTGGCCGTGAAGAATCTCTCCGGGGGAAACCAGCAAAAGGTGGTCCTTGGCAAGGAATTGGGTATCGAACCCAAGGTATTGCTTTTCAATGAGCCGACTCGGGGCATCGATATCGAGGCGAAAAGCGAGTTCTATGCGATCATGCGCAAGCTCACTTCCGAAGGTGTGGGCATCATCGTGGTTTCCAGCGATCTCATGGAAGTGATCGGGATCTGCGACCGGGTAATCGTCCTCTACGAGGGAAAGGTAAGTGGCATATTGGCCAAGGAAGAAATGTCTGAGGAATCGATCATGCGTTGTGCAGTCGGATTGGGTTGAGGTGTATCGAAGATGAACCAGAGAATCAAACGTGTGAACATACAGCAGATGATGCAGCGAAACACGCATGTCATGTACATGTACCTGTTCTTGCTGGTCATGGTCATCGTGTCGGGGGTCCTCGATCCCGACTTCCTCTCGGTACGGAACATCAACAATCTCATCTTGAGCTCGTTGCCCATATTCATCGTTTCCTGTGCCCAGATGATCATATTGCTGATGGGGGACATCGATCTCTCCCTGGGCAGCATCATCGGTCTGGTCAATGTGGTCTTCGTGATGCTCATGCGTCCTGACCAGCCGTTCGGGTATGTGACGGCCCTCCTCGTGGCGCTGGCCGTAGGGACGCTCTGTGGGTTTGTCAATGGATTCCTCATCACCAAATTGCGTCTTCCGTCGGTTATCGTGACGATCGCGACTTCGAACGTATTCGGCGGATTGGCGCTCTTCGCATGCCCGGTACCGGGAGGAAAGGTGCACAATCTGTTCTCGCGATTTGTCATGGGCCGGCAAGGATTTCCCTTCCCGATCGTCCTGATGGTGATCACGCTCGTCACCATCTACCTGCTTACGAGCCGTTCCACGTTCGGGATGAAAGTGCGGGCGGTAGGAGGCAATCAATTCGCTGCCTATACCACGGGCATCTCAATCGCGCGGATCAAGCTTACTGCCTACTGCCTGGCAGGATTCCTCGCGAGTCTCTCTGCCATCTTCCTGACTTCTCAAATGCGCTGTTCCGACGCGACGGTGGGAAACTCGTTCACGGTGAATTCACTCACGGTAGCTGTGGTCGGCGGAACCGCGCTCTCGGGATCTGTCGGGGGAGTCTCCGGTGTGATCGGAGGCTCGTTCATCATCATGATCATCAACAATATCCTGAACCTGATCAACGTCTCCTCGTTCTATCAGTATGTGATCCAGGGTCTGGTTCTGATTTTCGCGCTTGCCATCAGTTCGAAGAGGAAGAAATGAACAGGGAATGGCAAGCAGGATTCGCATCGCGTCTCTCATCACAGGGAACGTACGACGATTTGGGAAGGTATCACATATGGAACTGAAACATAGGAACATGCTGGTGCAAAAAATCTCAGGGAGCAACTACCTGGTGGGCATCGTGTTGTTGCTCATGCTCGTAGGGGCACAGATCATCATTCCCGGTTTCCTCGGGATCAGGAATGTCGGCAATATCCTGAAGGTTGCCTCATTCATCGGAATCGCCGCGATAGGACAGACCTTGGCGATCCTGATCGGTGGCATCGACATGTCGATCTCCAATGTCATCACGTTGGTCAATATCGTGACCGCGCAGATGATGGTCGGGGACAATGCAAACATTCCGCTCACGATGATCGTCATCCTCTGTATCGGTGTGGTGGTGGGCTGTATCAACGCATTCGGCATCACCTACTTCAAGATACCGCCCATCGTCATGACGATCGGCATGGGTACGGTTCTCCAGGGAATTGCGTTGCTCTACAGCAAAGGGGCACCGAAAGGGAATGCCGCACCGCTGCTGCGCCACCTCGTGAACGAACCGAAGGTATTCGGATTCACCACATGGGTGGTCGTTTTTTGGGTCGTGCTTGCGGCCTTGGTGATCGTGGTGCTCAGGATGACTGCCTTCGGCCGAAGAGTGTTTGCCATCGGAAACAACCGGACGACTGCACGGTTCTCAGGTATCAGGATCAACCAGATCATCTTCACCTGCTATATCCTCTCGGGTGTATTCGCGGCCATCACCGGAGTGATCCTTACCGGGTACACGGGAACCGCATCAGCGGAGGCTGGCGCACAATACTCCATGAACTCCATCGTGGCAGTCGTGGTGGGCGGTACTGCAATCACCGGAGGACGTGGCGGGTACGGAGGTACGATTCTGGGTGTCATCATCCTGACCATCCTCAACAACATCCTCACCGTGATGAACATTCCGATATCGGGGGTGATGATCGCACAAGGCCTCATCATCATCGTGATGGTCTATGTGTACGGCAAGGAGAAGGCGAAGACTTGGTGAACATGCAAGTTGTCGGAAGGTATCATACACAGGAGGTTCATGCATGAGAGAGGGATTGGGACACGATTTCCCGTATGTCGATATTATCAGTGACCGCTCGGTCGAGCGGGTGATCAAGGGAAGTCTCTCTGTCCTTGCCGATACAGGAGTAGTGGTGCAGGACAAGCAGATGCAACAGACGCTCGTTGCATACGGATGCCGTGTGGACACGTCGACCGATAGGGTCCGCATGGACGAAGCGGTCGTGACTCGTGCGCTTTCGAGCGCTCCGGGCAGTTTCGAGGGGAAGGCCATGGATCCTTCCGAATCGATCCGTTTCAGTCCCGGAGAGACTACCTATTTCATCAATGGCTGCGGCAAGGCGCTCGTCGATGTCGATACCTGGGAGATGCATGATCCGACTCGTGAAGAATTTTACCGTCACATCAGGGTGATCGATGCGCTTCCCCACATCGATATCCAGAACTGCTTTCCCTTCTTCGGATTCGCAAAGGTTCCCGAATGCATGCGCCTGATCGAATCGGCGGCGGCGAAGTTCCGGGTATCGGGAAAGGTTCAGATCGAGGGGACCCTCTTCGACAACTACCGGTTCACTTGTGCGATGGCCGATCTCTTCAAGGTCGATCTGTTCCAGATCGTGAACTCTGCGGCTCCCTTGACCTATTATGCGGAGACTGCGGATCAGATGCGGACTTATACCGAGCACAACCTCCCGTTCCATTTCGCGACCGGAGTGACACGGGGAATGACCGGTCCGATGACTTCACTCGGTTCGGTGATCCTCAACAATGCGGAGGCTCTGGCTGGCATCGTGATGTCACAGGCCTTGCAGGAAGGTTCCCGCGTGTGGGTGAACAGCATGATGCTCACCCCCAACATGAGCAACGGAATGCCGGCATTCGGTGATATCGGAAACAGCATCACCGATATGGCATTCAACCAAGTGTGGAGACACTTGGACATTCCGTGTTGGTCGAATGCAGCGTCCTGGACCAGTTCCAAGATGATCGACTACCAGGCAGGATATGAACTGACCAGCGCTTTGGTGCTCCAGATTCTCAGCGGAGCAACCGCGATTTCCTTTCAAGGCGGGTTGCATGACGAGATCGGCGTAAGTACGGTGAAGGCGATCATCGACGATGACGTGGTTGCTTCGCTCAAGCGGCTGATGCGTGGTTTGAACGACTCTGAGGAGGGTTTGGCAGTCGATCTCATCAATGAGATCGGACCATTGCCCGGCTCCTATCTCGATACCGACTTGACACTCGAGCACTGGCGGGATGAGTGTCATATCCCGACCGTCGGCATCAGGGATCCGTATCCTCAGTGGGTGGAAGGGAACAAACGCGGTTCTGTCGTCGAACGTGCGAAAGAGAGGATGGAACAGCTTCTTGCGGACCATAAGGAGACTGTACTCACTGAGTCCCAAGAGCAGGAGCTTGAATATATCCTCGAGGAAGCCAGGACCTACTATCGGAAAAAGGGACTCATTTCGGACGAGGAGTGGCGGATCTATCAGGAGGATCTGGCGAGCCCGGGTTATCCGTTCTCGTGAGTCATGGAATCACGAAGATCACCCATACGCATGAAATGATTGTTATATGAACATAATAGTGTAATAGTAATTAAAAAAATCATAAAAACATTGACAAATAGTGCATATACTTAGTATGCTGTACAAAAGGTAATCGAATGATAGTTGTCTTGGATATCGGAACCTCCAACATCCGCGCCGCACTGCTTGACGGGACTGCACAGGTCCTGCACCTGGGACGCGTCAAGTATTCATTGGAGATCGCTAGTTCGGGACACGCGGAGATGGACATGAGGCTGTTCGATGATGCCTTGCATGCTGTCCTCGCTTCCGTTGCTGCTTACGCTCGCACGCATGCGATCACGGTGTGCGGCATCTCCTTGACCAGCCAACGATCCTCGGTCATCCCGGTGGATGCAGATGGCCATGCACTGTACAATGCCCTGATGTGGCAGGATACGCGATCCGCAGGTATCTGTGAGGAATTCGCACCGTACCGGGAAGAGATCTACCGGCTAACCGGAGTCAGGCTCTCTCCGGTGTTCTCCGCTCCGAAGATGGTGTATCTCAAGCGGTTCATGCCGGACATCCATGAGAAGAGTCACAAATTGATCGGATTCGCTGAGTATACGATCCATGCGCTGTGTGGAGTATTCGCGACGGACACATCGTTTGCAAGCAGGACCGCGCTGTTCGACATCAATGATCTTTCCTGGTCCGATCGGTTGCTGGACCTGTTCGGATTGGATAGGGGCAAGCTCTGTCCTGTCGTCCCGGTCGGTTCTGTGATCGCATCCACCGTCGGGTGGGTCCGGGATTTATTCGGTTATCCGATTCCCGTCCTCTCGGCAGGTGGCGACCAACAGTGCGCAGCACTTGGGAACGGATGCATCCATCCTGGCGATATCATGGCGAACCTGGGAACCGGGGCCTATGTCTTGGCTTTGACAGACCATGTCAAGAGTGATCGGCGGATGCGACTGAGCATCAACGTTTCCGCGATCCACGGCATGTGGATCTACGAGGGTGCGGTGTTGAGTGCGGGAAGGACGCTCGATTGGGTGAATGATACCTTCTTTGCCGATCCGACAGAGGATCATCCCTACCAACGGTTCACCGCCGCTTCACGGAACTCACCGGAGGGAGCGAACGGATTGCGATTCGACATCCACTTCGCAGGGAAGGGTACCCCTGACTGGGATCCAAAGCGACGTGGACGCATCGACAACCTGAGCTTTTCCCATACGAAGGACGACATTGCACGCGCAGTCATGGAGGGCATCGCCTACGCAGTGGCCGAATGCGTCGAGGTGATTGAGGAGACCAACGCTTCGTGCGCAGCGGTACTCCACGTCTCCGGCGGATTGAGCAAGGATGCACTGCAGGACGACATACTGTCTGCGGTGCTGCACAAGGAGGTCGTCTGTGCCGAAGGAATCGAAGCGACGATCCTCGGAGCTTGGATCAGTTCGGCTGCGATGCTCGGGATCCACGACTCGGTAGGTGCCGCGTATGCTGCGGCCTCCGGTTCCATAACCGAGCTACGCTACCGTGCAAGCGAGGATACCATGCATACATACCGTACTATCTTGCAGAAGACGAATGAACACGGAGATAAAGGAGAGAGAGATGTCCAAGGTTGATGAGATTACCCGAGAATCGTGGGTGTTGGATACATTCCCTGAGTGGGGAACTTGGTTGAACGAAGAGATTGAGCAGGAAGTGGTCAAGGATAACACCGTCGCGATGTGGTGGCTCGGGTGTGTCGGCTTATGGGTCAAGACTCCCCAGGACTGTAACATCAGCATCGATTTCTGGTGTGGAAAAGGCAAGCGGACAAAGCATGTGAAGAACATGGTGGCAGGTCATCAGATGGCAAACATGTGCGGTTGCCGCGAGTTGCAGCCAAACCTCCGTGCCTCTGTCTTCGTGATGGATCCCTTCGCGGTGAAGAAGGTGGATGCGGTGCTTGCGACCCATTATCACCAGGACCACATGGATCCCAACTTCGCCTCTGCGGTGTTGCACAACATCCGGGAGAAAGTTCCGTTCATCGGCCCGAAGAAGTCGGTGGAGACCTGGATCAAGTGGGGAGTACCTGCTGACCGTTGCATCACCGTGAAGCCAGGGGATTCGATCAAGATCAAGGATATGGAGATCATAGCGGTCGATTCCTTCGACCGTACCTGTCTGGTCACGACGGATGGATACCAGGATATCCGCGATACCTGCCCGAACGATATGGATGACAAAGCAGTCAACTATATCATCAAGACCCCAGGAGGAAACATCTACCACAGCGGGGACAGCCATTACTCGATCTATTTCGCCAAGCATGGCAAGGACTATGAAATCGATGTCGCGCTCGGATCCTATGGGGAGAATCCGGTCGGCATCGCTGACAAGATGACCAGCGTCGATATCTTGAGGATGGCTGAGGCACTGCGCACGAAGGTGGTCATTCCCGTACACTACGATGTGTGGACCAACTTCATGGCCGATCTCAATGAGATCAAGGTCCTCTGGGATATGAAGAAGGACCGGCTCGGATACCAGTTCCATCCGTTCTTCTGGGAAGTCGGCGGGAAATATGTCTATCCGACAGACAAGGACAGGTTGTATTACCATCATGATCGTGGATTCCACGATTGCTTCGAGCATGAACCGAACACGCCGTTCCGTTCCATTCTCTGAGGATAGGGTAGCCGGATGAACCTGAAGAAGTTGCGCACCTATCCCCTGGACAAGTGTTATGCGATTGCAGAAATCTCCTACCGGGGCGAACCACATTTCGTGGTTGCCGCGGAGAAGGTGGACAAGTGTCTGTTGTTCACTAGGGAAGGCGACTTGGTTGATACGATCTGGGAGGGACCGGGAGGGACGATGTCGATCGTCCCCTTGCCATCCGACCCGGGATCATTTCTCGCTACGCAGCGGATGTATTCACCCAATGATGCCCAGGATGCCGTGATCGTCGCAGTATCTCCGAAAGAGGGCGGCGGATGGATGGTCAACGAGATCGCGAAGGTCCCCTTCGCCCACCGCTTTGACCTCCTCTCCACTCCTGCGGGTAAGTATCTGGTCGTCGCGACGATCAAGAGCGGACACTCACATACAGATGATTGGTCGACTCCGGGACAATTCCTCGTTGCACCGTTCGAAGGCTTGGATACAGACACTCCGTTGCGCTTCTCTGTGGTTATGGACGATGTGTTTCACAACCATGGCTATCTTCGCCGCCAAAGCGCTGATGGTGACTATGCTGTCATATCGGGAGACCAAGGGGTGTTTGCCATATACCCGCCGAAAGAGGAATCCGGATCGTGGGTGGTCAAGCAACTGCTAGCAGAAGGGGTGAGCGATATGGCTTTCGTCGATTTCGATGGCGATGGCAAGGAGGAGATGATCACCATCTGTCCATTCCATGGTGATACGATCCGCATCTACAAGGATATCGGGAAGGATCTTCTTGAGCAAGTATGGGAATTACCGGAAAAACGGGAATTCTCCCACTCCATCCATGCAGGAACAGTTGGTGGTAAACCGATCGCAATCATCGGGCACCGGAAGGGGTCGAGCAGGGACCTCATGGGCTTTTCCTACGACGGAACCGGGTATCGGATGGAAATCCTGGATAAGGATTGCGGAAGTACAAATATCTTGCTTCATGAGCAGGATGGCGCCTATACATTGGTCTCCACAAACAGGGAAATCAATGAGATTGCATTCTATCGCTTGGAAGTCTGATTACAAGCAGATTCTTGAAATCCATGAACGAAGCCGGTCATGCCCGAAAGGACAATTTGACCGGCTCTCTGTTTGTCATGCATGCAGCTGATGAGAGGGTATCACGATTTTGATTTGCCTTCGGTGGTCTTGTCTGCAAGGATGACCGTGATTCCCAAAGCCTTGAGCTTGCCTACCTCCTCCTCATTCGCCGAGGAGTCGGTGATGACGATATCGATATTTTTCATCGCTGTGGAGTTGAAGCTGTAGGTCTTGCCGAGCTTCGAACCGTCGGCGACCACTATCTTCAATCCTTTGCTTTGCTTGAGGAACTCTTCGTTGATCATGGTCTCAGGATAATAGGCGGTGGTGACTCCCTCTTCTGCAGACAATCCGTTCACTCCCAATATGGTGATGTTGGAGAATATCTTGTTGATCAGGTTCGTGGCCAAAGGTCCGGCGAATGCCCGGTTCTTTGAATTGAACTCTCCCCCGGTACAGATCAGCTTGGCCGGTGTGTTGACGAGGATCTCGGAAGCGGGGGCGCTGTTGGTGACGATGGTGATCGGTTTGTCCTTGATTACCTTGATGACCTCCAACGTGGTAGTGCCCGCATTGATGAAAACCGTATCGTTGTCTTCGATATGGGTGGCTGCCACTTTGGCAATCATCTGCTTCTGCTGATGATTGAGGCTGTCCTTGCTGGAGAATTCGGGGGTTTGCTCAACCGTAGCGTTCAACCGTGCCCCACCATGAAAGCGGGTGACCAACCCTTTGGAAGCCATCAGCTCGAAGTCCCTGCGGATGGTGAGTTCCGAAAGTTCGAGTTGTTTGGCAACCTCCGTCACATACAATGTCGGTTCCTGCTCGAACATATGGAATATCCGTTGCTGCCGTTGTTTCACGATAGCTTTGCTTTGTTTCATAAAGTGTTCCTTTTCATGTTCATATTACTACTTATATGATAATTTGACAAATGAAAAAGATCATTAAATTATCAAATGTCTAGAAAAGTATAGAATAAGTATCCAAAGATGGATGGTTTTCCTGACTGGTTTCCAGAATCGGGTTTCTCACGGCCAGATGATTCGATCGAATTCCAAGGTGTCTTCTAGACATCCGAGCCAGATAGTCTTCGCTGTTTCCCTGTCGATACCGGAGAGTGTACCGTCAGCAAACATGTTCAAAACGTCTACAAGAGTGATGCAACGTATGTTTCCTTTATCGATACCAGTATTCAGCAGAGCATCCACTTTCCGTTGCAGCTTCTTTTCGTCACTGAGGAAATAGTCGATTCCTTTTGTCTTGGCTGCTGCCAAGGAGTACACCTCTCCCATATGATGGTCGGTTTTCCGTGGGTCTACCATGGTTCGTTTCAATATTTCAACCGTCTGAGAATAAACCATGGAATCAAATGGGTTCCACAGCTTATCGTCAAGCAATTCAATTTTTCCATCCCGTAGCATGGTGTCTATTTGACTTATCGCGTGTTCCGGCCACTTGACCTCATCTTTCACAGAAGGGTGTATGAAGATGGTATCGGAAATCAGCGGTATCACCAGTTCGATGAATCGTCCTGAAGTTATCTTTCCTAGTTTGATGCACACATCGGCGTCCAGGATGATTCCATCAAGCTTCACGAACCTCCATCCTCCTTCCTGGGTACATCACCCAAGTGGAGATGCAGTTGCTTCGTCTCCGAGGGTATTCCAACTTGTTCACTATCCAAATCAGCGAGCCCAAGCAAGTAATCCAGCCGATCCTTGTTGATCAGGTCTCTCTCGAATGCTTCTATGGCCAATTCCGGAAGGTTCCCCATCCTGATCCTTCCTGTTGCTTCGTAGGAGGGATACCCGAGTCGTCGTCTCCATTGATCGACTTCCACGGGTGGAGTGGATAGAAGTTTCATTGCGTCCTGGAAAGGGATTGTATCGATCTCGTACAATCTCCTCACCATCATGCGATACGGGACGGTGAAAGAGTTGGCAAGACGAATGACTTCTTTGGCTCCGATGGATGAACGATCGATCTTCAACACTCGGATCTCCCTTTCCAACAAGGTCCGGGAGACCAAGAGTTCCGCAGCGAACCTATTGGCCCTCTGTTCATTCAGCGGCAACGGGACTTCCTCATTACCGAAGCCTTCTTGTACCGTTATCAATTCTTCATTGCCATTGTACCAGATATGGTACAGCTCATGTGCAGCTACAAAGACTTGCTGTTCCAGGGACAGGCTTGTGTTGATGCAACTGAAACAGGTGTCTCCCTGTTTGGTCATGAATCCCCAGATATCGATGTTGCTGAATGGGAACAGGATGAGCATGCTTTGCTGCTCTAGGATCGTGAAGATATACGCCCCGATGATGTCATTCGATTTGTTCAGTTCGTCCAGTTTGTCGATTGCCTTATAGCTCAGCTCTCGTTCAGTTTTTTTGTCCAGTGATCCCAGACCGCTTGCATGCCTACTCATCCAACAAGTCCTTCAGAAAGAGCATTTCATCGATGGCAGTGCGTATCCTTTCAAACTCTTCCTTTGTCTTTTCGCAGGCAATCTCACCCATGAATCCAAACGCAACCACCGGTGGTTCCATCTGAGAGAGCGAGGGAATCAAGGTATCGACAGGTACGCCGAGTGATCGAGCGATCGATCCCAGCTCTATGGCATTGATGGCCTTCGAGCCCTTGATGATCTTGTGCATGACCTGTTTGGAAATATTCAGGTCATCGGCAAGGCTCTGTTGGGAACGATCTTGTGATATGAGTATGTGTGAGATTCTTGAGCCGATCTCCCTGAAAAAATCGGGTTCCATGTGTTGCCTCCCGGTTACATGATAGGGCTGCCTATCGATAGAGTCAACGAAAAGATGATCCGATTTGAGAAATTATATGTAAAAGTACATGAACTGTTTACTAATATTTGTTGAATGGAATGAACAAGCGAATGTTCTTCCTGATTCCACCGATTTTATTTTTTCGCCGAGAAACTAGCCAGATAGTGTCTGGCGGCGATATGAATGAGAAGACTTGTTCCTTTGAGACTCATATGACTTGACGTCTCTGTGATGAGTACTGTCATCAGTAGGAGAACCCCAATAACCACATGGGAATGTTCTTCCCTCCCGGGTAGTCTGTATCATCACGGATCACGAAGTCTGCCTTCTTGGGACATTTTGAAGCTCCTCCGATCTCTACCTTGAACGAACTCGAGGAAAATCCGATAGACTTGGTGAGAACGAAGTCCCCCGGTGGTCTCATCCTTCGTTGCCTCGACCGTGTATCCTCCATAGGAACAGAGCATGACTGCCAGTGTTTCCCTCGCGTTGCCTTTGTCGCCGTTGAGTACCGCATAGAATGCAGGATCTGAGAAGAACAGCTTCTCTCCTGCTGTCTTTGCTTTCCTGTCATGCTCCTTCCGGACAATGCGTAACAGATCCACCGATTCCATGACCGTGAGCATGTGATACAGCTTGTCAGCTCCGATACCCCAATCACTGCAGAGCGATCGTACCTGCGATCGTGGTATCGATGCGTCGGCCAGCGTGCCGGTCACCGCCTTCATCAACCTGAGGTTCCCGTCGGTGACCGAGGGGAGGAAAAAGGGGATGTCTCCATAAAGCGTGTTGTCGAGGATGGAAAGCATGCGATCTTCGAAGTCTCCCTCACGATAGAATGGACGAGTTCCGCTTTGCATGTATCGTCGGAATGCCGTAAGCAAAGAGGGGGAGGGCTGCACGGGAAGCTGTACGTTCGATGCAAAGGGGTTGCAGGCAGGATACTCGTTGCCAGTTTCAAGAAACAGGAATTCCCGGAAGGAGAGCAGGGGCATTTCGATATGCATGAATCTTCGGGAGAGATCACCTGTTCCCACGCGCAAGACCAATGATAAAGCATCACATGCCCACAGCAAGTTTTCAGGGAATTCGTCATGCAGGGCCTTCAGTCCTGTGCGAAGTGAACTTCATCGATGATCACTCCATCGTATCCTGCAAGGAATATGGTTGAGACGATCTCTTGTAACGGTTTTCCGCCGAGCTTGGGACTATCTGAAGAGAGATAGTGGATCCGTTTTCCTTGCTCTGCCAGGACCTTCTGTGCGTGATAGAGCAGATACGTGGTTTTCCCAACTCATCGCGCTTCGGTGATCATGCATGCGCGGGGAAGTGTGTCCCGGTGTCCCACGAACGGTCGGAACCGTGTGGGCTATGCATGCAACAGGCGCTTCATGGTGACGTCCAACACTGCAATTCTCTCATTGGTCATGGCATACCAAGAATCCCCCGGATATGTTCCTGTGACAAGAACAAAATTAAGCTATTGTTCCTACCATAGGAACGGTTAGGCGAGAGTGGCTGTGGTACGTAAAGTCAAGACCAGGCCGCCATCCCCGAACAGTTCATCCCGGGTGATGCCATTGAGGTCCAGCTGCTCGATGATGTCATCAAGTGCTTCCTTCTCCCGTTTGCTTCTCTTGGTCATGTGCCGCTCCTTTCAGCAGCATGGCAAATTTCCATCTGCACAACCTATGTTACCTCCTCCCCTCCGATTGAAACACCCTTATCCCTTCAGTAACCAAGAATAGGCGGGTACGATGTGGATGGTCCTTCCCGTCTTCTCATCCTTGAACTCTTCTTCCTCGTATGCGGTGATGATCCACGACTCCTGAAGCCCAAGTTCCTCCATCCCATCAAGAAGCGGTGAAAGTTCCCGTTCCCTCGTCCGCCCATCCTTGCCCAGACTCCAACTGACCTGTATGAGGCGGATGTCCGAATCGGGGCCAACGGTAAAATCGATCTCATCACCTTGTGACGTCTTGTAGTAGTAGATCTGCTCAGAGACCCGCCTGAGTGCCATGAACACCATGTTCTCCAACACCAGCCCGCTGTTCTCCGAAGTGGCACGACAATAGGCTTGGACCAACGCATGGTCGACACAGTACACTTTCCTTGGGTTGACCGACTGGACCGCCGTGTTGTACGAACGGATGGGAACCGTGAAGAGCAAGTAACAGTCGGTAAGCTTTTCGATATAATTGCTGATGAGTTCAGGCGAAAGCTTGTTCCGTTCCCCCGCAAGCCGCTGTTTCAGCTTGTTGACCGTGATGAGCCGGGAATAACTGCTCATCAACATATGCACGAGCCGTTTCAATTGGACAGGATGTTGGATATTGTATCTGAGCAAGATATCATGGCTTATCACATCATTCACCAGGTTCTGGAAATAGATCGGCGCCATGGAGCCTTTCGGAAGAACCAACCGCTCGGGCATGCCTCCCTTTTCAACGTACGCATCAAATGCACCGATGACGGCATCCCTGCTCGCGATATCCGTGATCGCCTGGGGTTTCCCGGTTGCCCGCAGGAATTCCTTGAATGAGAACGGAAACATCTCCCACGTGAAGGTCCTCCCCCCCAGCTCCGTCGCGATCTCCTTTGAAAGCAGCTTGGCTGAGGATCCGGTGATATACACCTCGCACAGCTGTGTCGTCTGTATCCTGTTGACGAACTGTGCCCAGCGATTCACATACTGCAATTCGTCGAAGAAGAAATAGACCCGCTCTTCGTGTTTGAGGGGATACATCCCATAGTAGGTATCCGCAATCACCGAAGGATCAGACCCTTCAAGCCTGAGAAAATCCAGCCGGTCATCAGAAAAGTCAATGTAACAGATGTTTTCTGCATCCACCCCATCATCAAGAAGGGACTCGATCTTCTCATGCTGCCAGGTGGATTTTCCGCAGCGTCGGATTCCTATGATCACGGTCGCCTTCCGCGGAACCGCAAGTATCTGTATGTCCCTTGAAATGATGGCGAAGTGGCTTCTCAGGTTTTTCTGTTGCTGGGCGATGATCAGGCGTAACAGGTCATTCATACGTGCATGATACCTGCAAACAGCGTATAAGTCAAATAGTTTTCAATTATTTGTAAACCTTTATATAATAGTTCCCAATATTTTGAAAATTCTGGCACCTTATACCACTACAGACCCATACGCTCATGGACTGTGCTCCCACAGAATGACTTCAATGGGAGAAAACCAATCCTTCGTGGGAGAATAAGGACGATCAGTACGTGAAACCCTATCGTTGAATCATCAGAAAATTGCAGTTGTGCTCAATTACCCTTGGGTGGTCTGATCACAGTTGATGATTTTTCAACTCAATCGTTCTCTGACTATCATTCAACTTGTGTACGAATGTCCGTGTACCGGTATCCCATGCAAGCATGATCAACGAAGCAGTCCTCATGCACCGACTGCTTCCACCGTAGTCCTTCTTCGCGTCACCTGGACCATCGCCAGTGCCATGACCAATGTGTAGGCGATGAGGATGTACGGAAGGCTCTGGAGGGAGAGCATGCCGAAGAGGGCCGAGGTGATCGCAGGTCCCACGATCGCTCCGATGCTCCCAGCTCCCACCAGGTACATCACCAGGTGCATGTCCTCGAACCGGGTGGCGCAGTGCTCGATCAGCAGGGGCCACACGGGGCCGCACCCCAGTCCGATCAGCCACATCAATATGGCCATCGAGACGATGGTTGCATGACGACCGACCACTGCAAAGAGCACGAGGCTGACCAGGATCAGCAGGGTGTGCACATCCAGGGGAACGGAGGTACTCTTCTTCTTGAAGTAGATGTAGAAGAACCGCGAGACACTCAGACCGATCCAGAAGCTGGTAAGCATCAGAGAAGAGTCGGAGGGGGAGAAGCGGTAGGCTTTCTCCAGGAACGTGGGTATCCAGCTGCCGATCACGCTCTCCATCACCACATACGCCATGATCGCGATGAACATCCAGCGGAAGGTCGCTCCGTGGTACGCTCCCTTCAGGTTCGTTGTCATCGCGTCAGGATTTGCGGTACTCCGTTTTTCCTCCTTTCCCATCAGTACCAGGATCATCACCGTCACTCCCACCATCGCGGCGAAGCCGCCAATGATCGCACCGATGCGCGGTACGGTGGAGCCGAGCTTCATGAACACGCCGACGATCAAAGGAGCGACGAACGCACCGACGGCGAAGAGGAACTGGCTGGTGTAGATCATCCGTCCCTGTTCGTCGGATTCGGAGAGCAAGGCGGTACCGATCGACTCTACCGATCCTCCTGCTCCTCCGACCATCATCATCAGCAGCGCGAGCGCGAAGAAGGATCCGATCGTACCGATGAGCATGATGCCGATCGATGCGAGCAAAAGCGCGAAGATCAGGATGCCCACCAGAGGCAGGTCCTTGCGTTTCTGCAGTTTCCCGATGCCTATCGAGCAGAGGGTGAACCCCCCATACTGTACGAAAAAGACCGCACCGAACCACTTCGAGGGAATCGAGAGGGAGTCTGAGAACCAGGTCACCAAGGAGGGCAGGGTATTCGCCGTCACCGCGAATCCTGCCAAGCTGATTACCAGTGCGATCTTTCGTGTCTTGCTCATGTCAGGGTTACCCTCACGCTTGATTGTCGTACCTGCAACTCTGCGGTCACCAGCGTCCTTTCTACCCCCTTCTCCTCCGGGTTGTCAATCAGGTACTGCAATCGTTGTGCGGCCAAAAGTCCGATCTTCGAGTCCACACGCGAAAGGGTCGTCAGCGGAGGGTCCAGTGCATCGACCAGCTCCAGGTAGTCGAAACTCGCCACCGCGATATCGTGGGGGATGCGCAAATCCCGCTCACGAAGCACCGCATAGAGACCGAGTGCCATCAGTGAGTTCGCGGTGATGATTCCATCGAGTCCGGAGGTACAGCGGTCCAGCAATTCCATCGCCGCCCTCCGGCCTCCCTGTACCGTCCAGTCACCCGTGACCACCTGGGTCGGGTGGACCGGCAATTCCAAGGTGGCCATCGCCTGGAGGAAACCCTCGTGGCGGTGTGCACCCGAGGTCTCCGCCAGGGGACCGCTGATGAATCCTATCGAGCGACACCCCTGGGCGCAGAGGTGTTCGGTCAGACGCTTGCTGTTGGCCATGTCGTCATGAAGCACGAGGTCGGTATCGGCCCCCTCGAGGATATTGTCGATCACGACCACGGGAATCCGGTAGTGCTCACGGATCAGCTGTACATGATCCGCAGTCGAGCCGACGGTCGCGAGGATGATCCCGTCGACCTGTTTGGCCACCAGACTGTCCAGTGCGTCGATCTCCATCCGGTGGCTTCCCTCGCTGAAACTGATCAGGGTGCTGTAGCCGGATGGCTTGAGATGGTTATGGACGGCCCGGCCGACCTCTCCGAAGAAGAGGTTGGTAAGATCGGGCACGACCAAACCGATCGTACAGGAGCGGTTCTGTCGCAGACTCCGCGCCGCGTTGTTCGGCAGATAATGGTGCGTCCGCGCTATCTCGAGGATCCGCTCGCGTGTCGCCTTGCTGATATCGGGGTATCCGTTGATCGCACGCGAGGCGGTCTTGATCGATACTCCGGCGATCGTTGCGATCTCCTTCAGTGTCACGTCCGCTCCTCCTTCAGTATTCCTCTCAGCAGGATATCTCGTGGATCTGGCCGATCGGGTTGCTCAGCAACTGACATCCGGTTTCGGTAATCACGATCCCCGTCTCCCACCGCATTCCGTAAGAGGGTCCGGAGGCGAAGGTGTCGACCTGGAACGTCATGTTCGGTTGCAACAGATAGGTGGAGGAGGTCTCCATCCAAGGGGCTTCGACCTCGATCATCCCCGTTCCGTGGCACGGACCGTACACGAAGTTGTCCACCCTGCCGGCATCAATATACTTCTGGTAGAAATCGGAGGCAACCTTGCTTGCCGGTACTCCCGGCTTCAACTGGTCGTAGGTCCACATGTGCATGTCGCGGCAGAACTCGACCAATGCACGTTTCTCGCCGGTCAGCGGTCCCATGCTCACCGGGACTCCCACGCTCGGCGAGTACCCTTCGATCTTTGCCGAGAGGTTCAGCTGGACCAGGTCTCCCTTCCCGATGGTACGGTAGGTGGAACGGCTGATCGCGTGGCTCGTCGATTTCTCGCTGAACACATACATCGGCAGCCCCTCATACTCCGCACCATTCTCGTAGATGCACTTCTGGGCGACACCGACCATCTGCAATTCGGTCATGCCGGGACGGAGGGCCTTGATGACCTCCTTCGTGGCAAGCTCGACGATCCTGAAACCTTCGCGCATGCAGGCCAGTTCGTTCTCGCTCTTGATCGTCCTGAGGCTCCGCACGATATCGTCGGCACGGACGATCTCGGCGTCGGGGAAATTCTTTCTCAGGCCTTCGAGCTGGACCGGGTTGGTCACCAAGTACCCTGCGATGCCGATGCGCAACTTCTTCCCGCTCACCCCGATCGACTTGAACACGTGTGCGAAGGTATCGGGGGTCAGCTGCGGATAGGCCGGGTCCGCCGATTCGCGGTACTCTATCAAGGTGAAGATGTTCGAGAGGACGCTCCGGTCCGCAGCGAACTTCGTACTCTCCGGGCCCACCATCAGCGCGGCTTTGCCGTTGGGGGCGATCGCCACCCCGGCGGTCTCGAACAGCGGCCAGAAGTTGGTGAAGTAACGTACGAAGGAGTAATCGGCTTCGTTGCAGTTGGAGATCAGGACGTCCAGTCCTGCCTCGCCGACAAGCTTCGCAGCCTTTGCGATGCGCTCGAAATACTCCGACTGTGGAATCATGACCCGTTTCATCTCTTGTCCTCCCTGGATTGTGCTCTCTTGGCGGGATGTCTCGTGTGGGCAGCTGTGGTCAATCGGATTGTCCGGGGAATTTCCCATGGTACTACCCGAAAGATCCTCATCCCTAAGGTAAACGTTGACGTCAACCTTTACCCATGTAGTAGAACATCAGTTTCCCCTCTTGTCAACCGTGAATGCACTCAGGTTTTCTCGAGGGGGCGGACGGAAGAGCGGACTTTCAGCTCGGGGGTGAGGATGATCTGGACCATTTCCGATTCCGGCTTCTCGATGCTGTCGAGCAGCATGTTGATCGCATAGAGGCCGGTCTGTTCCTTCGGCTGGTTCACGGTGGTAAGCGGGGGGGACAGGTACTTGGTCGCCAGGATATTGTCGTAGCCGACCACGCTGTAGGTACCGGGGATGGAGAAGTGGTGGGTAAGGGCCGCCTCATAGACACCGATGGCGATCACATCGCTGAGGGTGACGATCGCGGTGAACTCGTCACCGCGGACGGTATCCTTGCCTTCGAGGATCCGTTCGATCTGCTGCGCGGTGATCTTGATGTCGATCAGGTTGTGCTTCACCAGATTGGGGCGGTAGGGGATCCCGAAGCTCGCGAGCGTCTCGATGTATCCGCGCTTGAACCGTTGGGAGGAGGGCAGGTGTTCGGGCCCGTTGAGCAACAGGATGTCACGATGCCCGGCGGCGATCACGTGGCCGACCGCCTGCGCCGCCGCGGCTTCGTGGTCGACATAGACGCAGCATATATCGTTGCGTGCGGGACGGTTGTCGATGAATACCGTCTTGACCCCTTCGTTGACCAACAGCTCGATGTTCTCCGATTCCTCGCTCACCGAGGAGACGATGAGTCCCTCGACTCCCTGACTGATCATCGTCGAGATGTTCTTCTTCTCCAACTGCTCATCGTACTTCGAGTCGGCGAGGAACATCGTATAGCCCTTCTTGTGCAACACATCGCCGATCGCCTTGTAGATTTCCGAGTAGAACGGACTCTGCAGGTCGTTGAGGATCACTCCGATGGTATGGGTCCTACGGCTGCGCAGTCCTTTGGCGAGGATGTTCGGACGGTAGTTGTACAGCGCGGCGATCGCCTTGATCCGTTCGCGGGTCGCACTGTTGATCGCAGGATCATCGTGCAGCGCCTTCGCGACGGTAGAGAAGGAGACTCCGGCTTTCTGTGCAATGAACTTGATCGTGACGTTCTGCTGTTTCATCGATGTGCCTCGGGGATACGTTGGTATATCATAAACAAGGCCTCCAACGTTGTCAAACGGAAAGGCTGAAAACGGAAAAATTGCGAAAATCATCACGAAATTTTGCTTGACAACCGGTTTTTCCCATGTATCATGAGAGTAGTTACAACGTTGTCAGGCGATTCTGTGGGAATAATTGACAACGTTGTAATACAGTGGCCAAGGGGATTGCGGTCCTCGCATCTGCCGCTGAGAGAGGAGTGTATGAGTGCATATGTGCTTGAAATGAAGGGGATTACCAAGACGTTCCCCGGTGTCGTGGCTCTCGACGACGTGACGCTCTCGGTAGAGAAGGGGACTGTCCACGCGCTGATCGGAGAGAACGGCGCGGGCAAATCGACGCTGATGAAAATCCTCAACGGTGTCTATACCGCTACCAAGGGCGAGCTCTTCCTTGAGGGGCAGCCGCTGCACCTCCAGGGAGTGCGTGACGCGCAGGAGAAGGGAATCAGCACGATCTTCCAGGAGTTCAACCTGATCAATGCCCTCTCGGTCGCCGAGAACATCTTCCTCGGCCGGTTCGAGGGCAAGGGGCAGATCAAGTGGAACCGGATCAATCGCAAGGCCCGGGAGCTTCTGGAGAAACTGGGATTCAACTTCGACGTGAGCAAGCCGGTCGGCAAGCTGAGTACCGCCGAAAAACAGCTCGTGGAGATCGCGAAGGCGCTCTCCTACGATGCGAAGATCATCGTGATGGACGAACCGACCTCCTCGCTGACGAAGAAGGAGATCGAGCTTTTCTTCCCGATCATCGAGAAGCTGCGCAAAGGTGGGATCACGGTGATCTACATCTCGCACAAGCTCGATGAGATCTTCCATATCTGCGATCGCGTCTCGATCATGCGCGACGGCAAGCTGGTGGGTGAGAGTCTGGTTAGCGAGATCACCCGGGAGCGGATCATCGAGCTGATGGTCGGCCGTTCGATGGAGATGGAGTACCCTGCACGCACCGCATCACCCGGTGAACCGGTGCTTGAGGTGAAGAACCTCACGCGCGAGCCGCTGTTGCATGATATCTCCTTCACCTTGCACAAGGGGGAGATCCTCGGGATCGCGGGTCTGGTCGGTGCGGGACGCACCGAGCTTGCCGAGACGATCTTCGGAGCGGCCGTGGCCGACTCCGGATCGATCGAGATCAACGGGAAGGCGGTCTCGATCCGCTCCACGATGGATGGGAAGGCCAACTCGATCGGGATGGTCACCGAAGATCGCAAGGAGACGGGCCTGGTGCTCGACATGAGCGTGACGCGCAACATCACGGTGACGAAGCTCGATGAGGTGACCACGGGAATCGTGCTGAGCAAGCAGAAGGAGGGCGAGGTCGCCTCCGAGTATGTGCAGAAGCTGAATATCAAGACACCTTCGATCAACCAGACGCTCTACAACCTGTCGGGAGGGAACCAACAGAAGGTGGTCCTTTCGAAATGGCTCTTCTCCAACGTGGAGATACTGATCCTCGATGAGCCGACGCGCGGCATCGACGTGGGTGCGAAGTATGAGATCTACTGCCTGATGAACGAGCTCACCGAGCAGGGCAAGTCGATCATCATGATCAGCAGCGAATTGCCCGAAGTCCTGAGCATGAGCGACAGGATACTGGTCATGCACAAGGGGATGATCAAGGGTGAGCTGACGGGAGCGAAGATGACTGCTGACAACGTCATGCAATTGGCAATCGATTAAGGTGGGAATACAGATGAATCGCACAAGAGTGATAGATATCATACGGAGCAACGGAATCTTGCTGGTGATCCTCCTGCTGATCATCGTGACGGGAATCACCGAGCGCAACTTCCTGACCGTGGGCAACCTGCTGAATGTCCTGCGTCAGGTCGCGGTGGTCGGGATCGTCGCCTGCGGGATGACCTACTGCATCATCGGAGGGGCGTTCGACCTCTCCGTCGGATCGGTCGTTTCGCTTGCCGGGGTGATCACGATCCTGAATATCAACGCGGGGACCAACGAGTACGTTGCAGTCGCCTACGGGCTGCTCGCGGGGGTCGCGACCGGTGTGATCAACGGTACGCTGATCAGCCTGATCAACGGGCGGAGCAGCGAGGCATTCATCGTCACGTACGGGATGCAGGTCGTGGTCGCCTCGATCGCGTTGTTCCCCTCGAACGGACTGTTCATCGCGGGTCGTGTCTCCGATGGATTCTTCAAGAGTCTCGGACAGGGCTTCATGCCCATCGTCATCTTCCTGGGGATCGCCACGATCATGCAATTCGTCCTGATGAAGACGAAGTATGGACGCCATATGTGCTTCATCGGAAGCAACATGGATGTGGCGAAGATGAGCGGCATCAACGTGAAACTGAACCGGATCAGCTACTTCGCCCTCTCCGGGCTTCTCGCGGGCATCGGGGGAATCGTCCTGTGCAGCCGCGTGACCAGTTCGAACCCGACCGCAGGGTTGAATTATGAGATGGATGTGATCGCGGCGGTCGTCGTCGGCGGTACGCCGATGAGCGGAGGGAAGGGGAGTGTGTACCGGACGGTGGTCGGAGCGGTGATCATCGGCATCATGAGCAATGCGCTGAACATCCTCGGCATCACCGCCTACCACCAGCAGATCGTCAAGGGACTGCTGATCATCGCAGCGGTGGCGATGGATATCCTGAACAAGCAGATCAGTCTGAGGGAGATGACCCATGCGAAAGTCTACGTTGGATAAGAAATACATCATCACGCTCCTCATCGAGAATGCGGTGACGGTATTCCTCGTCGGATTCGTGATCTTCATGGTGTTCACCAAGCGTTCGTTCTCCACCTGGGACAATATCGTGAACATCATCAATGAGAGCTCGATCTATGGCATCGCCGCATGCGCGATGACGGTGGTGGTCATCAGCGGAGAGTTCGATCTCTCCTCGTCCTCGATCTTCGGATGGTCGACGGTCATCTTCGTCATCTGCATCAACGCGATGGGGATCGTGCCCGCGTTCTTCATCACCCTGGTCTGCGGAGCTGCGTTCGGCGCACTCAACGGCCTGCTGATCGCAAAAGTGAAGATGCCTGCCTTCGTCGCGACGCTCGGTACGATGATCGCGATCAAGGGCCTCGCGTACGTCATGACGAAAGCCCAGCCGATCAACACCAACAATGCGACATTGAAGGCGATCGGAAGCTTCAATATGGGAGGCATCAGCATCATCCCGATCGTCTACCTGGGTGTGTTGGTCCTCTTCATCTGGTTCATGCGCTACACGAAGTTCGGACGCGACATCTACGCGACAGGAGGGAATTACGAGGTCGCGCGGCTTTCGGGCATCAACGTGGTCTTCAGCAAGTTCATCGTCTTCACGATGCTCGGTGCCGCCGCAGCGTTGGCGGGGATGATGTATGGGGTGCGGATCAAGGCAGGATGGGCGCCCTATGGTCAGGACCTGGCCCTCTACTGCATCACCGCGACGATCATCGGTGGCACGAGCCTGCTCGGTGGTACCGGAAGCGTGGGCAAGACCGTCATCGGGGTACTGGTGCTCGCGGTCCTGTTCAACGCCCTCACACTGTTGGGAGTGAGCGGCTCGATGCAGAAATTCATCCGCGGCTTGGTACTGATCACGGTGATCATGCTCGACGCGGTGGTTGCCAAGAGGCAGAAGGAATAAGTGAGAATGCTGCCGTCGGCAGTATACATAAGGAGGAATGCTATGAAAAAAGCATGTGCAATCGTTCTGATGCTGGTCCTGTTGGTGTCAGTGGTATCGGCCGGAGGCCAGAAGGAAGCTGGCGGTGCGAAGAAGATCTTCATGTCGAGCGCCTACTACACCGCTCCCTACGGTGCTCCGTTGCAGGAAGCCGTGCGCGAGAAGGCCAAGGAGCTGGGGTATACGGTACAGATCGTCGATGGTGAGCAGAACGCCGACAAACAGCTGTCGCAGTTCAAGGCCGCCGTTGCCGATGGCTACGACGCCCTGATCTACTGGCCGGGCGACCAGGCTTCCACGCCCCCGATCGTCGAGTACCTGAACTCCACGGGCAAGCCGTGGGTAGCGCTCAACACTGTCGTAGATGCATCGGTGCTGGACCAGGTCCCCTGTATGATCGCATCCGATGAGGTTGAGATCGGCCGTTGGCTCGGACGCCTGATGATCCAGTACTTCGAGAAGAATCCCTCTGCTACCAAGAACGTCGTCTACATCGAAGGAAGCCCCGGTTCCAGCTACACCGAGAACCTGACCATCGGCGTGAACGAAGTCATCAAGGGTACCGACATCAACATCATGAACGACAGGCAGTTCGCCGAGTACGATCCGTCGAGGGCGATGGCGATCATGGAAGACATGCTGACCAAGTACGGTGACAAGATCGAATTGGCCGTCGCACAGGACGGCGGTATGTTCCAGGGTGCCTATTCGGCGATCGAGGCTGCCGGTTACGTTGGCAAGCTCGGACTGCTTTGCCAGGGTCAGGACCTGATCGTCCGTGACAAGCTGGTCGCAGGAGAGCTCTTCGCATCCGTCGCGCAGGATCCCTTCACCGAAGGATCCCTGGCAGTCGAGATGCTCGACAAGATCATCCGCGGCGAGAAGGTGGAGAACTGGTTCGCCACCCCGACCGGACCGATCTTCAAGGCCGACATCGACAACTATCGCTGGTTCTGAGCACGAACGGGCGGGCGGCGTGCTGCCGCCTGCCCATCACCTATCATGAGTACGAGGAGGCATGGCATGGAGAAGCCGTACATACCGCACAGTGAGTTTCGTCAGCGCATCGAAAAGATGCGGGCGTGGATGCACACCCACGGGATCGGACTGTTGTTCGTCTACGGGGATGAGTATCGGAAGGAGAACCTGCGCTACGTGTCGAACTACTGGCCGATGTTCGAACGTGGTGCCCTGCTCATCGGAACCGAGGGCGATCCGGTCCTCCTCTGTGCGCCGGAGGGGGAGCAGGTAGCCCGCGAGATGTCGGTCTGGCCCGACATCCGTCTCGTACCCGATTTTCTCTGCGCGACCGTACCCGATGCAATCGACTATCCGTTGGCAACCTATACCGATTTTCCTTCGCTCGCTGCTGAGTTCCGCTTCCGCCAGGGCACGGTCGGTGCGTTCGGGGTGATCGGGCTCGATGCGATGACCCATCCCCTGTATGAGACGCTGGTACGTGCGTTCGGTTCCGTTCCCGTAGACTGCAACCCGTTGATCCATCAATTGCGCCTTACCAAGAGCGCGCATGAGATCGCTTGCCTCGGTGAGGCGGCGAGGATTGCCGATCATGCGTTCAGGAAGCTCATGGAAGCTCCCTTGATCGGGATGACGGAGAAACAGGCCGCAGGGATTGCCGAAGGGGCCGCACGTGCCGAAGGAGCGGAGCAGGTGATCTTCACCGTCTTCGGCAGTGGCGAGCGGAGTCACACGATCATCGGTCGTCCCACCGACAAGGTGATCGAGGATGGCGACATGATCATGTGTGCCCTCGCCATACAGTACGAAGGATATGTGGCGACCTGTGAGGTCCCCTTTGCCGTCGGCACCATCAGCGAGAAGACCAGGCGGGTGATCGACGTCCTCATCGGAGCGAGCGCGGCGGGACAACCCTATCTGAAGAGCGGTGTCCCGATGCGCGAGTTCGTAAAAGCGGTGAAGGACCACTTCCGGAAGGCAGGATTGAGCGAATACGACGTCTACCCCCCGCTGCATGGCATCGGGTGTGCCGAGGCGGAGTCTCCCTATCCGAATGAGAAGACCGAGGCCGTGTTCACCGAGGGAACGACCGTCAATACCGATATCTCCCTCTTCGGACTGGAGGGGGGATCGAACAGGATCGAGGAGGGCTTCGTCATCACACGCGATGGTGCCCGTTCGCTCAGTCCCTTCGTACATGAGTACTGTGCCAAGTGGCTCAAGGAGATGCAGTGATGGACCAAAGACCGAGAATATCCGATGAGGAGTTCAAACATCGCAGCCGTGTCGTACAGGGTTTGATGCAAGAAGCGGGTGTCGACGTGCTGCTCGCGTTCGCCAACGAGGCGGAACCGCAGTTCGTCCGCTATCTGAGTGACTACTGGCCCTCCTTCGAGACCGCCGCGGTGGTCCTGGGCACCAGTGGCGATCCGTTGCTCGTCATCGGGCCGGAGAGCCTCACTTACGCGAAGGACCGCACCCGGATCCCGAAAATCCGGAGGGTGCAGTCCTTCCGTGAGTCGAGCAATCCCGAGTACCCCGGGGTGAGCCTGGATACGCTGGCCGATGTGATCGCCGAGGTCTCCGGTGGCAAGCAGGTGGCCAAGGCGGCGATCGCCGGCTACAACCTGGTCTCGCACTTGGTCCATACCGATTTTGCCACGTCGCTTGAGCAGTTCGGCTGCTCGGTGATCCTCAACGGTGATGACCTGATCATGAGACCGAGGATGGTCAAGAGTGAGAGCGAGCTGGCGTGCATGCGCCATGCATCGAAGATCTCGCACCAAGCGATGCGTCATGTGATCGACCACATCGCCCCGGGAATGACGGAGTTGCAGGTCCGGGGATTGGGAGTCTCCAAGATCTACGAGTTGGGAGCGGAGAACGAAGCGTATCCGATGTGGACCCTCGCGGGCATCGGAGGGGACCAGGCGATCAGCCGCGCGCGCCAGAAGGTGATCTCTCCCGGTGAGATGGTCCATATCGGGGTGGGGGCTCGCTACGAGGGGTACGCCTCCTCGATCGGCCGTCAGGTGATCATGGGAAAGCCGGAAAAGTGGATGCTCGATGCCTTGGATGCCGCCTATGAGGCGCACAGGATCATTTGCAGAGAACTGTACGAGGGGAACAACGCGGGCAATATCGCGCGAGCGTATCACGAGGTGATGGCCAGGCGCGGGTATCTGGATTGGCTCCTCTACGGGCCGTGTCATGCGACCGGTTTGATGGAGGGGGAACCGCCCTGGATCGAATCGAACAGCAATTATATGCTCAAGGAGAACATGACCTATTGCATCGACATTTTCCTGCATGACAAGGCCGGTCATGGGTTCCGTGTGGAGGACAGTGTCAGGGTCGGAAAGGAGAGGGCGGAGAACCTCACCGATTTTCCGTTGGAAGTGTTCATCAGATAACATACAGGTTTTACCTACTCGCTCAAGCGGGATATGAAGGAGGAAGTCGGAATGTCGTATTACAATCACCAAGAGACTGCAACGAGGATCGAGCGGGTACGCGAAATACTGCGTCAGCGTTCGCTTGACGCCGCATTGATCTATTATGACGAGTTGAACGTAGCCAATGGCTGGTATCTGACCGGTTGGTGTCCGCAGTTCGAGAAAGGGTGCGTCCTCTTGCCCGTCGACGGGGAGCCGCTGTTGCTCGGAGGGCCGGAGAGCGAGCCGTTCGCGAAGATGAGCAGCGCGATCACCGAGACGAGGAACTTCACGCCGTTCATGGTTCCCGATGAGGAGTATCCGAACGCGACGATAAGCACCTTCGCGTCGCTGTACCAGGAACTTGCGGCGGCGAAGGTCCCGATGCACTCGATCGGCATCGTCGGCAGCGCCGCGATCCCCCATAACGTCTACACCCAGTTCGAGATGGGCTTCAGCTCCAGCACGTTGGTGGATATCACGGGTGAGTACGAGGCGCTTCGCGCTCGCAAGTCGCCGTGGGAGATCGAGCAGATCCGTTCTGCGTTCGGACTTACGTTCCAAGCCTATGAGGCGATGAAGCGCATCATCGCACCGGGAGTCTACGAACATCAGGTGGCTGCGGAGGGCGAATACGTCTGCCGGAAGGCGGGAGCGAACAGCTTCGCCTTCTCGTGCATCGTCGGTTCCGGAGAGCGGGCGAAAGCGGTCGTTCCCACCGCGTTGAACAAGCGGATGGAGTCGGGCGAGATGGTCATGGTCGGCATCGCTCCGCGTGTGAACGGGTATGCAGGGGTCATGGGAGAATCGCTTCCCGTGAACGGTGTCTATACCCAGCGGCAGAAGGATTGCGTCAATTGGTTGCGCGAGACGTTCCTGCTTACCAGACAGATGCTCAGGCCGGGCGTCAGTGGCCGTGAGCTCGATGTGCCGGGTCGCAAGTCTTTCATCAAGAACGGGCTGATCCAATACCTCGTCTGCCCGTTCGCCCACACCATCGGCTTGATGGAGGCCGAAGGACCGTTCTACGGTCCCAACAGCGACGATGTGTTCGAACCCGGCATGACCGTATGTGTCGATGTCAGTTTCTTCGGTCATCCCGAGTTCCACGGAGCACGGATCGAGACCGGATATGTCATCACCGAGACCGGCTGTGAGCCGCTCTGTCCGCAGATGGATGATATCCTCTGCAAGACCGTCTGAGGGAGGCAAGAGATGATCGGAAAGAAGACTTGGGTGTTTGCAGACGGTGATCTTCCTCCGCATCCGGAGTACTTGGATGAACCACGGGCGCACGAGGCGCTCATGGTGGTCAATGACGGTACGCAGGAGGCCCACCTTACGGTAGAGCTGCTTTTCGAGGATGGCGAGCCTCTGGAGGGCCTTGAGCTCGCCGTCGCGCCGAAGCGGGTGAAGTGCTTCAGGATGGACAAGGCGATCTGGGGCAGCGACTACGTCATCCCCCCGGGACAATACGCACTCATCGTACGCAGCGACGTTCCGGTGGTAGCCGTCTTCGGACGACTGGATCGCAGGGAAGCCATGGCGTACTACTCTGTGGCTCCGTACGCTGAATAGACGAAAAAAAATCAAAACCATGCTATTTCACACGGGAGGCTCGCCGCGAGGCGGGCCTCCCGCATGGTTTCTGTGGAAAAATCTTGCACTTCGTCGTACCATGGTAACCGTCGGAGGATCATCATGATTGAGAAACGGGTGTTCGGGTCAACGCAGGAGTTAGGGGATCAGGTCATGCTCTATACCCTCAAGGCGGGTGAGTATGAGGTGAGCATCTCGACGTACGGTGGGATCATCGTCAACCTGCTGGTTCCCGATGTCCATGGTCATAAGGCGGACATCGTCCTCGGGTACGATACCTTGGAAGGGTATGAGAAGGGGACTGCCTATTTCGGTGCCCTGATCGGCAGGGTGGCGAACAGGATCAAGGGAGGCTCGTTCTCCGTGGACGGACGGCAGTACCATGTGCCGTGCAACGACAACGGCGTCAACGCGCTCCACGGTGGTCCTGGGGGGCTGCACACCAAGGTCTGGCATGTGTTGACCAGTGAGGTCGACGGTGCTCCTGCGGTCCACCTCAGCCATATCAGCGAGGCGGGGGAGATGGGCTTTCCGGGAACCCTCAAGGTCCACGTCGACTACATCCTGTATCCGGAGGGGAAGTTGGAGATCACCTATGCCGCGATCGCCGATCGCGTCACTCCGGTCAATCTTACGAACCATGCCTACTTCAACCTCGCCGGGTGCGAAGGTAATGTGCTGGAGCATGAGTTGCAGCTCTTCTGTGACCGTTACCTTCCGGTGGATGACCAGCTGATTCCCACCGGTGAGATCGTCGCGGTCCGGGATACGCCGTTCGATTTCACCGACGGCAAGCCGATCGGACGCGATCTTGCCTCGGTCCCTGGCGGATATGATCACTGCATGGTCCTCTCTGATGCGGGGGAACGGTTGAAGCGGTGTGCCTATGTACGCGATCCGAAGTCGGGCAGGTCGATGCGTGTCTACACGACGATGGAGGGTGTGCAGTTCTACAGTGGCAATTTCCTCGATGGGAGGGATGTCGGTCGTGACGGGACTCCTTATGTGAAACATGCGGGATTCTGTCTGGAGACGCAGCACTTTCCTGATGCGGTGAACCAGCCGGACTTTCCTTCGTGCCTCTTGAAACCGGGGGAGACATACAAGCACACCACGGTCCTGGAGTTCAATACATACGTAAAGCCTTAATTAATTGTCCTGATATTGTACTGATATCCTCTTTGTGATGCAGAATTTTTGTGGTATACTCTACCTACCTTTTGGCAAGGCTGCTGCCTTGCGTGCAACTGCACTGCTCGTTCATCATCCCGTCCTTCGGCGCCCAGGCTGAAGCTCCGCTTGCATCGTGTAAAAATTGTCGAGGTTCCAAGCGGAGCATACTTGTATCCAATGGTATATGTAATTATATATAATATAACAAAATAAATAACATTTTTTGTTGACATGACCAGATATTGGATTACAATGGAATCATCCTGATCGGGAAACTCACATCATGCAGGGGGTTTTGAATGAAAGCTCGCGTAGTGTTGGCCCTGGTACTTCTTGGATTCTTTGTCCTGATCGGATGTACCGGGTGTGATCCGCAAGGCAGTACGGCTGTCGATCTGACGAGGAATGCTGAGATCCTCACCAACGAATTGGGTTGGGAGGCGCAAGAGACGTATGAGTTCACCGATGATGATGGCAATCATCTGTATGACTTGTGTTATCTGCTGTTCATCACGGTGAACACGGATACGTTCTCTGTGGTCTATGTCGATGAGAACATGCAGGGGTTCGGAACGGTTGCCTTCACGGTGGAGGACGCAGGTCCGGTGATCTTCGACAGTCCCGATATCGGATGCCAGGAGGTGCGGATCACCGCATCGGAGGATTCGCCTCCGGTACTTTCGCTCGCCGATACCGATACGGGTGTGAAGCGATACTTCTCCATGGGAGGTAGCGGTTCATGAAGTCTTGATACAATTCAGTGGACCGGCTGCCGACACAAACATATCGAGCCGCACAGTTCTGCAAAAAAAGGTTAAAAAATTCTTGGCAGCCGGTCTACTTTTCTTACCCTTTACGAAAAAAGCGTCACAAGTGTTGGGATTGCAAGGAATAGGGAATTTCCTGAAATTATTGTAACAAATTGTCAAGCTTCATGTTCTATTCATAGAACTATATGTGAGGCAAGAAATTGGATGCAGTTTTGGGATTTCTTCATAGAGTGTTGACTCATAAAGCTTTGCAATCGGACCGATATAGTTTTTATTGTCTTCCCACGGTATCTGTGATATGGTTGCTCGTAAGCATGACCATCGTACTGTTGAGGGGAGGACGACACATGATTGCGAAGGTGATACAGATACCCGTTATTGGCATGTGCATCACCAACTCTATGGATGTGGCCCACGACAGTTGAGTATATGTGTACTGAAGGTGACCGGATGAGAATCGGTCACCTTCTGTGCATTTCGAGGTGAGGACATACGTTCGTCGGTCTTCTTTCGTTTCGGCGAGGAAGGGTTCCGGCAACCGATAGGAGGACCGTACATACATTCCGTTTCCACGGAAAATGGTCTTCCATGTCCTACGATGCACGTTCACAAGCCCACAGGAGCTTCCCTTGGGCTTGTTCGCGCAAAGCACATGTTCAAGAAATGAACAACACGATCCCCATGACAAAAGAGAGACCCGCGCTCGAACTCAGCATACTCCACTATATTGATCAGCACGCTGAGGCGACGCAGCGGCAGCTCTCCGAGCATGTCGGGGTATCGTTGGGAACGATCAATCTGTTGCTCAAGAAGTTCGTCCGCAGGGGGTGGCTTCAGATCACCAGGTTGCAAGCCAACTCGGTCAAGTACTTCCTCACTCCCTCGGGGTTGGCCAACAAGGTGGAGAGAACCTACCGTTACGTCATCAGGACCTATGATGAGATCAACCGCATCCGCAGCAGGATCGTCACCATCGCCAACAGCATCGTCAACGCAACCGATACCGATCAACTCTTCTTCATCGGAAAGGACGATGAGCTCAAGACCATCATCCAAGACCTGATCATCACGGACAGCTTCTCACGAAGCGCACACCTCTTCCACGAGATCACTGACCTGAAGAAACAAAAAACATACACTCCCACCACCCCCATCGTCATCTGGAACCAAGAGATGGAAGACCTTCTCACCAAGGAAGACATCCCCTGGGTCAACATGATGGGGATGATGACGTTGTAGGAAGAAGCTTGTGTATCAAGAATGTAAGGTATAGAAGCTGAATCTTTCGAGAGCCATGTATTCTTGATGATACAGAGTGCAAGAATTCCACGCCAGTATCCTTAGTCGTTTTGAAGAATAGGACTAGGAAGGAATATACGGGGATAAGCGAAAAAGGCTCGAAAGCTGCATGAATATGCAGGAATCGAGGGGTTTTGGGGTATTCGGCAGGGTGAGCTGATGCTAATTGAGAAATATCACTGAAGACGTTAGCCACACCACATTTTAGACGAAGAGCTGAAATAGGTGGTGGGAAACTTATGAACATAGGGTGGGAGTGATGAGTTCTTGATAAGGAGCCCATGTCCTGCTTAAACGCTATCCCGACTCATCCAACAGCACGGGGTTATAGGTAAAAAGGAGAATTGCTTTGAGCGATATTCAGAAGATTCCATTTTCTCCTCCCGATATTACACAAGAAGAGATAGATGAGGTTGTTGATACCTTACGATCAGGCTGGATTACTACCGGTCCGAAGACAAAACTATTCGAGAAGCAGTTAGCTGAATATTGTCACACCAGTACGGTCTGTTGTCTTAGTTCTGCAACAGCAGCTCTTGAACTTAGCCTTATTCTGCTTGGGATAGGTCCTGGTGATGAGGTTATTACAAGCGCCTATACATATACAGCGTCCTGTAGTCCCATAATCCATGTGGGAGCAACTCCTGTACTAGTCGATGTCGCGCCTGATTCCTTCCATATAGATTATGAGAAAGTTGGTAGCGCAATTACCTCTAAGACGAAAGCAATAATCCCCGTTGATATTGGCGGAGTGATGTGTGATTATGACGCTCTTTACCAAGTACTTGAAGCACATAAAGCACTCTATTCTCCAAACAATGAAATTCAATCTCTATTTGATCGAGTCATAGTCATCTCAGATGCTGCACATTCTATTGGTGCGACCTTCAAAGGGAGCATGTCTGGGCAGCTTGGAGATTTTTCTGCATTCTCTTTTCACGCTGTAAAAAATTTAACTACGGCTGAAGGAGGCGCACTCACGTGGAGAGATCGTGAAGGTTTGGACAATGATAAACTATATCATCAGGTCCAATTGCTATCTCTTCACGGACAGAGTAAAGATGCTTTATCTAAAACTCATTTAGGTGCTTGGGAGTATGACATAGTCGGACCATACTACAAATGCAATATGACTGATATCTTGGCTGCTCTAGGATTGATACAGCTTCAAAGGTACCCAGAGATTCTTAAGAGAAGAAGACAGATCATTGAGATGTATGACGAAGGTCTGAAGGATTTACCTGTTACTTCTCTTGTTCACTATACAGATACCTATGAATCAAGCGGCCATCTCTACTTGATGAGAATCAAGGGCTATACAGAGCAAAAAAGAAATGAATTCATTAAGAACATGGCAGAAGCAGGGATTGCTACCAACGTCCATTATAAGCCGCTTCCAATGCATACTGCCTATAAGAAGCTTGGTTTTAAAATAGAAGACTTCCCGAACACCTACAAGCAATTTGAGAATGAAGTGACATTGCCGTTGCATACGTGTTTGAAGGATGAGGAGATTGGTTATCTTTTGCAGGCTATTAGAAGCTTGCTTACCAGGTAATGCAGCATGTTGGTTAAGCGGTGGGATAAGCTTCCCATATGTATGCAGAAAGATGCGGTCAGACCGTATTATGAAATCCTTAGAAAGAAAGCTGTTTCTTTACTGGTTAAGAGGCTTTTCGACGTTTCTATGTCGATTGCCTTACTGGTAGTGCTTTCTCCAGTCTTTCTTATAGTCTCTCTATTCATTAAAGCTGATTCCAAAGGGCCAGTGTTTTATAGACAAGAACGAGTCACCCAGTACGGAAAAATGTTCAAGATCTTCAAGTTCCGTACCATGGTGGTAAATGCTGATAAAACTGGTTCTCTCGTCACCATCAATAATGATTCCAGGGTAACCAAGATTGGGAAAAAGTTAAGAAAGTCTCGGCTGGATGAGATTCCACAGTTACTCAACATCCTTACCGGTGATATGACCTTTGTAGGAACAAGACCAGAAGTACCAAAGTATGTAGCCTATTACACTGATGAAATGAAAGCTACTTTGCTGCTTCCAGCAGGGGTGACCTCAAAGGCAAGCATTGAATACAAGGATGAAGAGAAGATCCTGAAAGAAGCAGAGATTACTGATGAAGTGTATGTGGAGAGGATATTGGGGGAGAAGATGAGGATTAATACTGAATCAATTAGATCCTTTTCTTTTTTCTCGGATATGGTCTTATTGCTTCGAACCTGTTTGGCGGTACTGTAGATGGAAATCCAGAAAGCAAAAGATTTTCATGAAGTTGAGCAAATTGTAGCAGTCCATCTATCCTCATTCCCAAGCTTCTTTCTGACTTCCTTAGGAAAGGGCTTTCTGAAATACCTCTATAAAGGTTTTATGCTACACCCGGATTCAGGGATTCTTGTTGCAAAGGAAGAATCTCGTGTTGTTGGGTTTCTTGCTTATTCCACAGAACTTTCTAAATTTTATGCATTCATTCTTAGGCGATACTTTTTCCCTTTCACTTGGTATGGTTTTCTTGGCGTTATTAGAAGTCCTAAGAGTGTTCTGCGAATTATTAGAGCATTAACCTATCCAAGTGCAAAGAAAACGGATGAGAAGTACATTGAGATTAGCTCAATAGCAGTTGATCTTAATGTGCAAGCAAAAGGGATTGGTTCGGAGCTAATCAAACATTTATACGAAATGTTCAAAGACTCAGAGTTTCAAGTAATTCGACTTGAAACTGATGCAGAGAATAATGAAGCTGCAAACACTTTCTATCAGAAGAATGGATTTGAGATTGAACAAGTTTCGACGTCGCCTGAGGGAAGAAGGATGAATCATTATTCTAAAGAAGTGATGTATAGGATGCCCTGAGTGAGAATTCTAGTACTCCCTTCATACTTCTATCCAGAATCATATTCAAGTGCTCATCTAGATAATGACTTGTATGCTCATTTCTCCTCCATGGGGATTCAAGTTGTGGCGTATGTTCCTATTCCATCGCGAGGTGTAGACTCTACTACTATAGAATTGTATCGCAATAAAAAATATGAGTTATTTTTTTGTGGTAATTTTGAGCTACACAGATTCCGCCTGTTTAATGAAACAAAGAGCACTATTATTCGCGCTTTCCGATATGGATTATCTGCTACGATACAATTCATAAAAGGTCTATTTACACGTGATATTGATGTAGTGTTTCTAGTAAGTACTCCTCCAATCATCGGAATTGTTGGAGCTTTATTACATAAAATAAAACGAATCCCATTCATATATGTCGTTCAGGACATATTCCCAGATTCTCTAGTAAATACTGGATTGTCGCGTAAGGGTTCTTTAGCTTGGAAGATTGGGAGATTAATTGAGAATTTTACATATAGGAATGCAACCCGTATTATTGTAATATCGCAGGATTTTAAAGGTAACTTACTTAAAAAGAATGTTCCTGAGGAGAAAATTGAAGTTATCCATAACTGGATAGATACAACCTCGATATTCCCCGTTGAGAAAAGTAATAATACTTTGTTTTCTGAATGGGACCTGAGCCCCACACTTTTTTATATTGTTTATGCAGGAAATTTTGGTAATGCACAAAGTGTTCATACTATTATTGAATCTGCTCAACTACTACAGAGTGAAACCGATATCCAATTCCTTTTGATTGGAGGGGGATCTCAGGAGGATACTCTTAAGGAGCTTGTCTCTAGTTATAAGCTTCAAAATGTAAAGTTCTTTCCATTACAATCATCAGAGAAACTTTCTTTAGTCTATAGCCTAGGGGATGTTGGCATAGTCTGTTGTAAGAAAGGAATGGGTAAGAATGCCTTCCCTAGCAAAACTTGGTCATATTTAGCAGCAGGAACTCCAATTATTGCGAGCTATGATTTAGATAGCGAGTTAGCTTCAATGGCTAATTCAAATGGCTTCGGTATTTCAATCAATCCTGAAAATGCCAAGGATATGTCTGATACGATATTAAAACTACGAAATAACACGCAATTATTACAAGAGATGTCTTCTACTGCAAAAACTTTTGTCGAATCTCATGCTTCAAAGAAAAAGGCAATGGAGCGCTATTTGCAGGTGATTGATTCTGTTATTTCAAGCAGTTGAGGTCTGTATGTTCACAAACAAAACCATCCTAATCACCGGTGGTACCGGTTCTTTCGGTAATGCTGTACTCGAACGCTTCCTGAATACCGACATAGCAGAAATCCGCATATTCAGCCGCGACGAGAAGAAGCAGGATGACATGCGTCACCTCTACAAGAATGACAAGATAAAATACTACATCGGGGATGTCCGAGACTACCGCAGCATCCGTGATGCTCTCAGCGGTGTTGACTTCGTCTTCAGTGCAGCCGCGCTGAAGCAGGTCCCTTCTTGTGAGTTTTTTCCCATGGAAGCAGTGAAGACCAACGTCGTCGGTACTGATAATGTGTTGACTGCTTGCATCAATACAGGAGTGAAAAAGGTCATATGCCTATCCACCGACAAGGCCGCCTATCCCATCAATGCCATGGGTACTTCAAAGGCAATGATGGAGAAGGTTTTCGTTGCCAAGTCACGAACTGTTGCAGAAGACAAGACCCTCATCTGCGGGACCCGATACGGCAATGTTCTTTGCTCACGTGGATCTGTTGTCCCCCTCTTTGTGGAGCAGATCAAATCAGAAAAACCCCTGACCGTGACCGAGCCTTCCATGACACGTTTTATCATGACGCTGGAGGAAGCGGTTGACCTAGTGCTCTATGCCTATGAGCATGCCCGTACCGGGGACATCCTGGTACAGAAGGCACCGGCTAGTACTATTGGGGACCTTGCCCAGGCGGTAAAAGAGATCTTCGGTGCAGATAATGAAATCAAGACCATCGGCATCAGACACGGGGAAAAGATGTATGAGACGCTCCTTACAAATGAGGAGTGCGCTCATGCAATCGATTTAGGCAACTTTTATCGAGTGCCTGCCGACAACCGCGACCTGAACTATGACAAGTACTTCACCGATGGCAATGGAACAAGAACCAAGCTTACGGAATTCAACTCAAGCAATACAGAGCTGCTTACGGTTGAACAGATAAAGCATAAGTTGCTCACCCTGAAATATATCCAGGACGAGCTGAAGGCATGGGAGAACCGCTAGCATGAAGATACTGGTAACCGGTGCACATGGTTTCGTAGGAAAGAACCTCATTGCCGAGCTGAGAAGCAAAGGCTATGAGGACCTATATCTGTACGACCTTGATACTGATCCCGTATTGCTTAACTCATACACCAAAGATTGTGAATTCGTTTTTCACCTTGCCGGGGTGAACCGACCCAAGGATGAAGAAGAATTCATGCAGGGCAACTTCGGCTTTACCGATACACTGCTTGCTTCCCTGAAAAAGAACCAGAACACCTGTCCCATTCTTATCACCTCATCCATCCAGGCAAAGTTGGACAATCCGTATGGAAGGAGCAAGAAGGCAGGGGAGGACCTGCTCTTCTCTTATGCCAAAGAGACGATGGCTTCCGTCTATGTGTTCCGCCTTCCCAACGTATTCGGCAAGTGGTGCAGACCCAACTACAACAGCGCAGTAGCCACCTTCTGTTACAACATCGTACGAGATCTTCCCCTCACGGTCAACGATCCTGATGTTGTGATGAACCTGGTATACATTGATGATGTGATCCAAGCCTTCATCGCAGCTCTGAATGGAGACGTTCTCAAGGAAGAGGGTTTCTGTAAGGTATCGACCATACATACTGTTAAACTTGGCAGGGTTGTAGAGCTCTTGAAGGAATTCAAAGAGAGTCGGAAAAATCTTTCTGTACCCAATATGGCAGACAGCTTTGAGAAGGTGCTGTACAGCACATCCCTGAGCTACCTTCCGGAAGACCAATTCAGCTATCCGCTGAAGATGAACACCGACAACCGTGGAAGCTTCACCGAGATCCTCCGTACCGCCGAACGTGGCCAGTTCTCAGTGAATATCTCCAAACCAGGTATCACCAAGGGCAACCACTGGCACCATACGAAGAACGAGAAGTTCTTGGTGGTAAGCGGCAAGGGCCTGATCCAGTTCAGAAAGATAGGGACAGAGAAAGTAATCGATTATCATGTATCAGGTGAGAAGCTCGAGGTTGTGGACATACCTCCCGGGTATACCCATAACATCATTAATCTGGGAGATGAGGACATGGTCACATTCATGTGGGCCAATGAGCCGTTCAATCCTGAGAAACCTGATACAATATTCGAGAAGGTGTGAAATGTTTACTGTTATTGATTCACATAGAGAACTTGTGGATGTGGTTTATGAAAAATTGGATTGTGAAGGTTACGTGTCTATTTTAGGCAGTATTCGTCAGATTGATAAATCAAAACAATTGGTAGCGCAAGTTCCTTCCAGTAAAGATGATGGTACCCCAAATTGTAATAAAGAATTCATTTTGTTTGAAAAAAAGACTGAAAACGAGAAAGCATATACACAAGATGGGTTTTGTGCTCTTGTTTTTAAGCTTGTTAAGTTATTAAAAAAGAATACTGAATGTAAATTATTTCCATTAGTTCAGCGCCCCAATGAAAATGAAAACATGTTTTTTTGTATTTTATACTTCGACCTAGAAGTGGAACTTATCAATATTACATCAATTACAGAGTTTCTAGCAAAGGTATATGCTCAGAAACCTCAACTAGAAGGTTTGGGATATAACCAATATTATCGTGGCCAGATTGCCAATTGGAGAATAGTTCCATCATTATTCAGGAAATATAAATGGGTTGAAGAAGAAGCAAAGTTAAATGCAAAAATCTGTTCAGATCGTCCATCTGACTTTAGTGATTGTAGGACACAATTTGAGAGATTAGTACGCTTGAAGCATTATAACCAACCATCGAGACTTCTTGATTTATCCAAAAGTCCATTGGTGGGATTGTATTTTTCGTGTGAGTATGCTGTAAACCATCCGAATCAATTTGCAGCAGTTCATTGTTGTTTTAGTAATAAAAAAAATGAGAAATTCGCATCTCTTAGTGACAGTGTTGAAATGCTGACATCTCTTACGCGATCAATATTTAGATGTAAGTATCCGAGACATGACAAAGGAGAATGCCCACAGTACCCTTCTCTTTATATGGGAAACTATATGCAAAAGAATTGTCTCGAAGCTGGTTGCCAATATGTAGATGAAATCGCGTATCAATTTAGTAGAGAAACATCTGTTGAATTTGATGAGATGGAACTTGATAAACTGGATATGTGCATAATTGTTCATCCTCCAATGAATAATCATAGAATTGTTCAGCAGCAGGGTTTATTTATCGTGTGTGGAAGAAATCAGAATTATCCGTATAAAGCTCCTGAAGCACTAGGTGATTTTTTCAAGCTCGATGGGAAGAGGCTGATATTCCTAATTCATCCAGAAGATATCGAAACTATAAAAAAGCAATTAAGCCTATTGGGTATAAATGAATATTATATCTATGGAGATTTAGAGAAAGAGATAAAGATTGAGAGAGAGCGAATTAGTGGGTTCAATAATGGCTGATAAGATGAAAGTGATGACCATCCTTGGGACAAGACCCGAGATAATCCGACTCAGTGCAGTGATACAGAAGTGCGACCAGTACTTCAACCATATCCTGGTTCATACCGGGCAGAACTGGGACTATACGCTCAACCAGGTGTTTTTCGAGGACCTGGGGCTGAGGGCTCCTGACTACTATTTGGACAGTGTTGGCAAGAACCTGGGTGAGACTATGGGCAACATCATCGCCAAGAGCTTTGAGGTGATCCAGAAGGAGAAACCCGATGCTCTCCTGGTGCTGGGTGATACCAACAGTGCCTTGTCGTCCATCAGTGCAAAACGACTGAAGGTTCCCATCTTCCATATGGAAGCAGGCAACCGCTGCTGGGACTGGAACGTCAGTGAGATGATCAACCGAAAGATTGTGGATCACATAAGTGACATCAACCTTCCGTACACCGAACACTCCAGACGCTACCTTCTCTCTGAGGGGCTGGACGGTAAGACAATCTTCGTTACAGGATCTCCCATGCGTGAGGTCCTAGACAATCACATGGAAGGGATCCAAAAAAGCGACGTGCTGCAAAGGCTGAACCTCGAGAAGAACAGATACATTTTGGTTTCTGCTCATCGAGAAGAGAACATAGATAATGAAGAACACTTCATGTATCTGATGAATGCTATCAACGACATGGCAGAGCAGTATCAGATACCGGTGATCTACAGCACACATCCGAGGAGCAGAAAGTTCATTGAACAGCGGAACTTCCAGTTCCATCCCTTAGTACAGAGCCTCAAGCCTTTCGGATTCCTGGATTACAACAAGTTGCAATTGAATGCCTACTGTGTGCTCTCAGACAGCGGTACACTCAGTGAGGAATCTGCAATGCTGGACTTCGCTGGAGTACTCATCCGAACCAGCACAGAACGTCCTGAGGTGTTGGACAAAGGAACTGTTGTGGTTGGTGGAATTACCACCAAGGATATCTCCCAGGCCTTAGAAATGGCTGTATCCATGAGAGATAACAAAGAAAAGACTGAGATGCCTGATGACTACCATGACACCAATGTTTCTGTGAAAGTAGTTAAGTTGATTCAGAGCTATGCGAAGATAGTGAATGAGACGGTGTGGTATAAATAGGGAACTCATTTTTAAATTTTTATTTTGTCTAGACAAAATGAAGTGACCCCCAGTTTGCCAATCGTGGATTCGCCGTGCATACTGGGAAAAACCAATCACCCGTATGCGGCTACCGCATGCAAATGGAGGTCACCATGAACACAGTAATCCACATCGGCATCAATGTCCACAAGGATAGCTATTCCCTGAGTGCTTTCAATTTTTCCAGCAACAGGAATTTTGGGCAAAGCAGGATCGACAGCAAGAGCAACCTGGTAATCAAGTATGTCGAGCGACTTCGCAAGGAACACCAAGGATGTGAATTCGTATGCGGCTACGAGGCAGGACCCACCGGCTTTGGTCTATACCGCGATCTGGAACGCGCAGGGATTCCCTGTGTGATCATGGCCCCGACGACACTGCCGAAAGCGTCTGGCAATCGGGTGAAGAACGATCGCCTGGATGCCCAGGAGTTGGCCCGGCATCTTGCATTCGGCACCTACAGCGCGGTACAAGTCCCTACAGTGCAGGACGAGGCGGTGAAGAACTTCACCCGGTTGCGCAACACCCGCAAGGAATCGCTCAAGAAGGCTAAGCAGAACCTGTTGTCGTTCCTGCTTCGGATGGGACGGACCTTCAGCGAGGGCAAGAGCTATTGGACGCTGCTCCACTTCAAGTGGCTGAAGGGCCAGAAGTTCGACGATATGGTGGACCAGGAGACCTTCGACGAATACCTGCAGGAGGTGCATGACCCTCAGGAGAAGGTGGAACGCTACAACCAGCGGATAGAGGAGCTGGCAGAGCGGGACGAGTATCGGGAGAAGGTGGCGAAGCTGTGCTGTTTCCGGGGGATCGAAACCCACACTGCGCTGTCACTGGTCTCCGAGATCGGTGACTTTTCCCGGTTCGCCACTGCCCAACAATTCTCGGCATTCCTCGGGTTGGTGCCCAGCGAGGAGAGCAGCGGGCAGAAGGAACGGCGCGGGGCCATCACGAAAGCAGGGAATACACGGTTGAGGATGCTCCTCATCGAAGGGGCCAAATCGACACTGCGAAGCAGTATCTTCGGGAAGAAGTCGAAGCGGCTTGTGTTTTGTCAAGAAAAAATCCCCGTCTGATCATCGGGAAGGATTTTTAGTTTACTCAACACAGCGGCTGTTGGCAAGGCAGAAAGGAAATGATGCCGAGGTCGGCTCCCTGTAAAGTAGATTGCACGTTTTTCTTTCTCATCGTTTCACCTCCAGTATCTTAGGCAAGCGGAGCTCGGGCCCGAGCTCCGCTTGGAGCGCCATGCTCGGGGTCATCCCCTGCAGGATTTTTCGGGGATAGGCATTCATCCAATCCTGGATTGTGCGCACCTTCCGCTTCGAATAGTCGGCGATGTCGGACCCCTTGGGAATGAACCTCCTGATGATGCCGTTGTGGTTCTCGTTCGTTCCCCGCTCGAAACTGCTGTAGGGGTGGGCGAAGTAGAGCACCAGCCGTTGCTGCAAGGACCGCACCGATTGTTCCAATCCCGCGATGTCGGCGAATTCTCCCCCGTTGTCCCCGGTGACCGTCCTGAACAGCAGCCTGAAGAACGTCGGACCAATCTGCCGCTCGATCACATCGAGCTCCTCCTTGACCGCCCGGGCAGTGCGGCTGTCGATCCGGCGGGTGATTTCGAAACGGGTCTTGCGTTCGGTGAGGGTCAGCAGGCACGTCGGAGAGCTCCCCGTTCCGCCCACCACCGTATCCGCCTCCCAGTGCCCGAACTCGCTGCGATCCTCAGCTTCCTGCGGCCGCTTGGAGATGCTCTTGGCCGCTGCGGCCGCCCGGGAGTGCCTTTTCGGCTCGCCCTTGGCCTTGCGCCGCTTGCCGCCCAGAAGCAGATCTTTCTCAGTGAGATCCCCCAGGTACCCCGCTTGGATGTAGTTGTACAGGGTCTTCTCGCAGATGCGCGTCCCGCTGGGCCAGTGCGTGTTGTTGAACTCGGCTATGACGGCATATGGCGAATATCCTTTGTCCCTGACCAGGCGCGTCACCTCTTCCACCAAGGCCCAGTCATGCCCCAGCTTCAGATCCGGCCCCTTCGCCCCTCCCTTCAGCTTGGCATCAAGCTGGGCATATTCCGCATTGTACTCCCGCACCGTGCCCAGGTCGCTTCTCAGGTGTTCCACCATGCCCCGATTCAGTTCGCGGCGGATGGTCGACTCATGCTTTCCCAGTAGTGTTCCCAGTACCAGCGGCGAGCGTATCTTCTGGTAGCCGTTCGTCCCGTTGTGATGATATTGCAACTGCAATCTCTGCTCCCAGGTGAAATGGGTATGCCTGCCCCGGTTCTCTATGATAAGCTTCGTTCGTCCCATGGTGTCCTCGCTACCGTTGAGTTGTGGTAAACCCAGTGTAGCAGAGGCCCGTGGGACTTTTTCATCTTCCTGCTTTTTTCCCGTGCATTTCATGTTACCGCGCGCGAATGATGCCGAGGTCATCGCTTATGCAGACCGTGCAAACCGAAGATTGCACCGAGTGTATGGTCGACTCACAACGCGTGGCGTGCACCACAACAAGGCGACTGTCGCGGTGGCACGTGAGCTTTCTTGTTTCGTGTGGGACATGATGAACAACAGGATTGACTGAATACTAGGAAAAAGAGGGGCCCTTGTGATGAGAGGGATTGATAGACAAGCAAATCGGGCAACGATCCTGCCATCTTCGAGTGTGCTATGTTGACGCCCCTGTGGTGATTCACGTTTCTAGACAGAAAGGGCTGTAGGCGGACCATTGGCCTGTGGTATCCAATCCACGCATATCAGAATGGTCAACCGCCGAACAACTGATTTGCTGTCTATCGATCCTTTTCATGTAATTCGAATAAAATGGAGGAAAAAGAAAACAAAGATTATGCTTGACATGAGGTCACATCATATCAGCACAGTGAGAGCATATTTATAGAAAAATCGGAATGGTGGAATGATTTATGAGGAAAAAAAATAAAACACGCTTCTTCTTCCTAAACAATACCCTTACTGCTATGAGAATAAGTAAAATTCTGTTCGTTGTTCCGTAATTCTTGATTATGGAGCAGCTAGAAGTACGTGATATTGGTGAAACAATGGTATTTTAATAATAATATTAAGTATTAATTGAAAGGAAAACTGTTATGCCGAGTGTATCAATAATATTCCCAATGTATAATGTAGCAGACTATGTTGAGAATAGTTTGAGGTCTATTCTTAACCAAACATATAAAGACTATGAGATTGTTGCAGTAAATGACGGTTCAACCGATGCAACGGAAGATGTTTTTAATCGGGTCTTACATGAATATAATAAAGATATAAAAATCACACTTATAAATAAGAGCAACGGAGGGCTCTCAGATGCAAGAAATGCTGCATTACTCATGGCAAAAGGGGAATGGGTAGTATTTATTGACTCTGATGACGTTATCCACCCACAATATCTTGAAATCCTTATTTCGGATTCTAAAAAGTTTAATGCAGACCTATCAATTGCTTCTTTCAAAAGAGTAAATTCTGATAATCTATTCAAATTTTGTAAAACAGAGCATGGCACAACCGTATCGAAGCGTAAATTAATGAAATTAATGTTGTCAAGGAGAAAATTTGAAGCGTATTGTGGCTGTTTTCTAGTCAAGAGAAGTATTCTTTTCGAAAAAGGGATCATGTTCAATAAAGAAGTCAAATTTTCTGTCGATCAAGCTTTTATGTGGAACCTTGTCGATATATCTAATGTCATAACCTTGAATTATTCAAAAATATATAATTACTTTGAAAGAGAAGGGTCTATTATGACATCTTCTAGGATCGAGCAAATATGTTCTGGGCTTAATCATTATTCTAACATTGTCAACTCATTACAACATCTTCCATTTTCAAGTGAAGCCTTAATTAATAGGTGGAAAATTGGAATTCTGCACTCTACCGCGAAACTGGTCACCTTTGAACAGTTTCGCGAGGTGGAAGATAAATTCTCAATGGATTATTTAAAAACCTTAGAAGTCCCTCTTATAACTGTTAAGCTTTTATCGGCTATTGGATTGGTATCAGATAAATTATTGTATTATGTCCTTCAAAGATACTAATACCCAAGTATTGAATGTTTGGTGGAATGGAAATTATGAAAGACGACTTATGTTCAGTATTAGTGAATTCCTGTGATAAGTATGAGGATGCATGGTATCCATTTTTTGAGCTGCTTAAAAAGTATTGGTATGATTGTCCGTTTAAGTTCTATTTAAATACAGAAAGTAAAAATTATGAACATAAGGGAATCGACTTGACTGTAATAAATGGCTGTCATTGTTCCATAATTACTGAAAAATGGGGTGAGCGATTAAAGAAATGTCTAAAAAAAATCGATTCACCCTATGTGATACTACTTCTTGATGATTTCTTTATGCAAAAAGAAGTGCTGGAAGACGAACTGGAATCATGTATCACAATGATGGAAAATGATTATGAAATAATTGTTATTTACTTTAAAAACATTCATATAGGAAAAACTAATTATGAATCGAATGGGAAGTATAACATTATAAATGAGAATAGAAAATACAAACTAAATTTGCAGGCTGGGTTATGGCGCAAAGCAGATTTGGAAACACTGATTTCTGATGATGACTCACCTTGGTCTTTTGAAGAAAACGGCCATTTTCGAATATCAAGTCCAAGTAAGAAATTTTTGTGTTCAAGGGCAGGATCTCACACAAATATAAAAAATTGTGTTTTCCCGTATCTAACTGCTAGAAACCTTGGATTTGGTATATGGAATGGTAAATGGTTATGGAATAACGAGAAGCTCTTCCGGAAGAATGGTATCAAAGTTGATGATATAAAAATGGAGCGTTTCTCCAAGATTGATTTATTTTGCCACTATTTTTTTAGACTAAAAGAGAAAACTATTGCGCCGTTTAAAATTTTCATTAAATAGTAAATCAATAAAAATAAAAACAATGGCTAAAAAATACTTCGATTACTATTGAGTGAGGTCATTCGATATTTTGGATGACCTAAGCCCTTTGTCTAGACAGCTGGTTTGAATTCATCCGAAATTCAAGCCACCCGTTGCCCCATCTCCCTGACGGGAAATGCTCCGTAATACACTGCATCAGGTGTCCGGTAATCCAGTCCTTGATGCAACCGTTCGCCATTGAAGAAATCGATGAACTTCTTCAGCCCCCGCTTCAGCTCCCCCGGACTCCGGTAGTCGTGCAGGAGGATGTGTTCGTACTTCATCGTCCGCCAGGTCTAATGCTGAGAAACACATTAGACCTGTAATGTTCAGTACCCCATAATGTTGAGAAACAAGTAATATAGCAAAACTACAGGTCTGAGAACCCAGTATTTCATTTAGCTACTTTGCATTTTATCCTTCAAAGATCAAATGGAGGATATGTATATGCAAAACAATCAACAATCATTCGGTGTCTTGGTAGCCAACCTTATCTCGTATCTTGAAAGGTTGAACTATAAGCAACGTACTATTGAAGGATATCGGTATCGCCTGCGGCACTTGAGTAAGATGCTGCCTGAGGGTGATGAAACTATCTACGATCAGGAAGCTTGGGAAACTATCGTTTCCAAAGTTGAAGAAAACAAGATTTGGATCGTCAGCGAATACTATAAGCATGTTTTGTTGTATGCAGCTAATGCCGTATTTGAACTACACAACACCGGATCCTTAGAAATTCATCATAAAACTAGAAGGAACAGCAGGTATCCAGATGATCTTCTATCACCAAAAATCGCCGAATACTTAAAGGTTATCAAGGGGAAAGGATATCAAGATCATACAATCTATGAACACCGAACTCACCTTGTTAAATTCCAAGAGTATCTTGCTTCAGGGCAGATTGACGTGGAATCGGTCAGCAGAGCAGATGTGCTTGGTTTCATCAACTCCTTATCTGGATATTCTGAACAAATTCGGTATCGCGTCATATGTTGCCTTCGAGTATTCCTTCGATACTTGCATGATGTTTCGGTATTGGAAACAGATCTTTCAATCTTTATCCCCAAACTGAGAATCAATACCAATGAGAGAATACCAAGCATCTATACTACGGAAGAAATCCATCAGATTCTAAATTCCATCAATATAGCGAGCCCTGTTGGGAAGAGAGACTTCGCAATACTCCTGCTCATCGCCAGGCTAGGGCTACGAGCCAGCGATGTGAGCATTCTTGAGTTCTCCAATTTGGATTGGCAACAAAACATCATCAGCATCACACAGATGAAGACGGGGAAAAGGTTGCAACTCCCCCTCCTTCCCGATGTGGGGAATGCAATTGTCAACTATCTTAAATATGGTAGGCCTGAATCTCCATCATCAAGGGTATTTTTGCAGGCTCGACCAAAGTTCGAACCTTTGAACCATGCTGCTGTAAGCAATATTTTTCAGAATCTGGCTCGCAAAGGTGGCGTCCTCGCCAAACCTGGGAGAAAACATGGGTCCCATGCTTTCCGTCACAGCTTGGTTCATGAACTTCTTTCGAAATCGGTACCCTTTCCTATTGTAACCCAAATACTTGGGCACAAAGGAGGGAATACCACTCTGAACAACTATGCACGAATTGATCTGAACAATCTGGTGAAGTGTTCTCTCGATGTACCAGCCATTGCTGAAGGAGGTTTGAAATGATGACCTTCAATAGCAATTATTCGGATTTAATCAAAGACTACATCACGTTCAAGCAGAGTCTTGGATATGCAATGAGCAATCAATACCACTGGAGGGATATTGACAGATTTTTGTTAGCATCTGGCGAACAAGGATCCGAATTGGGAATCACAGAAAACCAGTTTCACACTTGGTACAAAAAAAGACCAAATGAAACCCCAAGGAATCAATATGATCGTGCTTGTAGGTTGCGAAACTTCTCAGCCTATCTCAAATTGTTGGGTTATGATTCTTTTCATCCAAGTCATATTACAGTTCCTCAAAAGAAGTTTGTTCCCTACATTTTTTCACATGATGAAATGGAAAGAATCTTTGCTGCGGCAGATAGTATCAGAAGTAGAAACGCAGCAGGGTCAAAGGAACTGAGTTCCGCAATTTTCAGAATTCTATATGCAACAGGAATAAGAGTAGGAGAATTGACTGCCTTAAGACTGGGAGACATAGCCTTACTCAATACGATTCCTCATTTTAAAATAGTCAATACGAAGACCAAACAAGATAGATTGGTTGCCCTGTCACCATCTGCGGCAGAAGCTTTACGCTGTTATCTTTCTATTCGACCATCTTCAGCATTGGAGGCGGTCTTTCTCAATTTTAAAAAGCATCCAATCACTCAAGGAACTATATATACTTGGTTTAGACAGATTCTCTTCGGAGCGAATATTGCCCATCAAGGAAAAGGCAGGGGGCCTAGAGTCCATGATCTCCGCCACACATTCGCAGTACATTCATTGCATCAGATGCACGAGCAAGGAATGGATTTGTACTGTTGTCTTCCGATTCTTAGTAAATACCTAGGACATGCAAGCCTCGGTTCTACCGATGCCTACGTGAGATTAACTGCAGAAATGTACCCGGAGGTACTCGAAAACATGTCCATCGTTAGTCGGTTGATCTTCCCGGAGGTGTATGATGAAGCATGAAACGCTGTCCTACTACCTCCAAAAATTCTTTTTAGAGTACCTCCCCGGAGAACGTGGAGTTTCAACCAATACCATTTCATCATACAGTGATTGTTTTTCTCTGTTGTTGGCGTTCTTTGGTCAAAAACTCTCCATCAAACCTGAAATGCTGGCGACTGACCATCTAACGAAGGATAATGTTGTTCAATTCCTTAATTGGCTGGAGAACGAAAGACACTGCATGGTTTCCACCAGAAATGTCCGTCTGGGCGCCTTACATTCTTTCTTTCGGTTCATGCAGTACAAGGATGTCTCCCATCTTGACCAATGGAACCAAGCCCTGTCCATACCAGTGAAACGCTGTGAAAGTCCAAATATTTCTTACATGAGTGTTGCAGGAATTAAAGCATTACTCGGACAACCAAACCAACGAACACTTCAAGGACTCCGTGATCTTGCAATGCTGACCTGCATGTACGAAACCGGCGCAAGAGTTCAGGAAGTATGTGATCTGACACGCTCTCGACTCCACCTCGAGTATCCCATGACAGTCAGGATTTATGGAAAGGGAAGGAAGGAACGCATTGTACCAATCTCAAAAGAAGCAGGGGGAATTCTTCTCAGCTATGTTGCAAGAGCAAAACTCGATGATCTTGCAAGGTGGGAACAACCATTGTTCCCCAATCGCCATGGCCATAGGATGACTAGATCTGGGGTATCCTACATGCTGGATAAACATCTTCGCAAAGTAAGAGAACTGGATCCTGGACTTGTTCCCAAGACTTTCACTTGTCATTGCATACGCCACTCTAGGGCTATGCACCTTCTTCAAGAAGGAGTCAATTTGGTTTACATCCGTGATATTCTGGGTCATGTCCATGTGGAGACGACAGAAATGTATGCCAAAGCGGATTCGAGTTTGAAAAGAGCTGCCATGGAAGCCTCATACCCAGATATCTTACCGAAAGTTGAGGCTGAATGGTTGAAAGATTCGAAACTACTAGATTGGTTGAAAACTCTTTCATAATGCAAAGTTGTAACAACCGGTCTGTGGTGTTTGAGCCATAGATCGGTTAATTCCACTCATTATGGGATACTGAACATTACACGTCCTCTCCATGAACACGTTGTCCAGGCATCTGCCGACACCGTCCATGCTGATCTCGACATGCAAGCCCTCCAGGATGGCCAGGAACTCCAGGCTGGTGAACTGGGAGCCTTGGTCCGAATTGAAGATCGCCGGCACCCCGTACCGATCGATCGCCTCGTACAGGCATTCCTTGCAGAACGCCACGTCCATCGTGTTGCTCACCCGGAACGACAGTATCTTCCGGCTGAACAGGTCGATGATCGCCACCACGTAAACCATGCCGCTGGGCAGCCTCACATAGGTGATGTCCGTATTTTCCCGATATCGGAAAAAAACGGATTATTCCGATGATAAAGTATTTCCGATATCCTTGTGAAATTATATACAATATAAACATATAACACACCGAATATCGGAATAATAATTCTCTTAACAAAGCCCATAGAGGGTCTTTATTGTTAATTCGTCATAATT
>JAHDQJ010000003.1 GCA_018433865.1 Spirochaetales bacterium
CCAGCTTCGGAAGACCTGGCCCGGTGGCCATAGCGGAGGTGCCATACCCGTTCCCATCCCGAACACGGAAGTCAAGCCCTCTCGCGCCGATGGTACTGCGTTCGTCGCGGGAGAGTAGGTAGCTGCCGGGCCTTTTTCTTTTTCCCCCACATATATCTTGGAATGCTCTTGCGCAACCTTCCCTTCTTTCTTATCCTATCGTCATGGCAATCAGGATGGAGAAGCCGACGTTGCGACGCAAGGACATGGATGCCGTGTTGCAGACGATGGCCGATGAACAGATCGGGCCCGGTCAGCATACACAGGCTTTCATCGACATGTTCAGACGTGCCTTGGGGACCGAAGGGTCAGCCTATGCACTGAGGACGCATGTCGATGCGCTTCTGCATGCCTTGCGTTCCCTTCGTTTGACTCCGGGCTCACGCATCGCCGTCTCCGCTCTTTCTCCGCGCATGTATCGCCATGTGATCGAAAGTGCCGGACATGTGACCGTCGTCCTGGATATCGATGGACAGACGGGCAATCTCGCATTCGAAAGAGTGTCCGGACAACAAGGACTCGACGCATTGCTGCTGTTCGAACCCTATGGGAACATTCCCGGCGATGACGATTGGAAAGGATTGGGGATACCGATCATCGAGGACATCTCGGAATCGCTCGGAAGCACGCATGGAGAGAGAAGCGCCGGATTGATCGGCGATGTCATCGTATGTGCGTTCGAGGAGTCGTCCGTGGTTTCCACGGGTGGCGGCTCGATAGTCTACGCGAAAGATAGCGATTTCGCGAAAGGAATTGCCGAATCTGTCGATCCTTTGCTTCCCTACATCGTCATGCCGGGGATGAATGCCGCCCTTGGCGTTGTACAGTTCGAGCATATGCTGCGGAACATCGAACGGCGCAGGGCAATCCACGATCGGTTCCGCCAAGCATTGATGCGTACCAGACACCGCTTGTTCGGTATCACGGACATTGAGTTCGCGACGAACGGACATGGGTTCGTCGCCGTGCTCGATGCGAAACCCGAGGAGGGCAGGCAGTTCGCGCTTCGCTATGAGGTGGCTACCTCCCTTGCCTTTCCCTTGACGGTCATCAGTGATCAGACGGATCGCTATGATCTCTATCCCCATGCCATACCCTGCATCCACCGTGCCGTCCGCTTTCCGCTCTATCCATTTCTGAGCAAGGAGCAGGTGGCTCAGATCGAGAAAGTCATTTCCCACTTGCCGTAGGAGGAGATCATGACGCACACAGAGGCCAGACACATCAGGCGCGTGGTGATATTGGCCAACAAGAACAAGAGCGAGGCCGAGACCTTCGTCCGGGATATTGCCAGGTATTTGGAGACCAAGGGTATCCCGAACGACATCATCCTCACCGTGGATGCCGACCAATCCATTTCCATCCATCGGGAGACCGATCTTGCGATCTGTCTCGGAGGTGATGGCACGGTCCTCTCCTGTGCCCGGTTGCTGCACCCCTACGGCATTCCGATGCTCGCGGTCAACCTGGGGACATTCGGTTTCATCACCGAAGTCTGCAAGGATGAGTGGAGAGAGGCGTTCGAACAGTATGTTGCGGGGAAAGCATCTATATCGCGCCGACTCATGGTGAGGGTTTCCGTCCTCCGCGACGGCAAGCGCATCTTCTTGGCACACGGATTGAATGAGATGACCATCGCTGCCTCAGGCATAGCGAAGATGGTTTCGCTCGATCTGTTCATCGATGGCACGAACGCGGGAAAAATTCGCAGCGACGGCATCATCGTGGCGACACCCACCGGTTCGACCGCCTACAGCCTCGCAGCCGGAGGACCCATCCTCGACGTCGATCTCGATGCCCTCATCATCAATCCGGTCTGTCCGTTCACGCTCTCCAACCGCCCGCTTGTCATCGGAGGAGAAGGCGCGGTCCGCATCGTGGTGCGGGAGGGGCAAAAGACGAACATCTCGATGACAGTCGATGGCCAGGTCTTCTGTCCGCTGCAGGACGGTGATGAGGTGGCCATCGAGAAAGCACGTTCCAAGGCATTGCTCGTCATGTCGCCGAAAAGAAACTATTACGAGGTGATACGTGACAAGCTCAACTGGTCGGGAGGCATGCATGCTTGAGAGACTCGATATCAGCAACCTCGCCCTGATCGAAGATATCCACATCGATTTCCATGAAGGATTCAACGTGCTCACCGGTGAGACCGGTGCGGGCAAATCGATCATCCTCGGAGCGTTGAATCTCCTTCTCGGGGAAAAAGCGGATCAATCGGCTGTCCGTACCGGTGCTTCGGAAGCCTCGATATCCGCACTGATCTCCCTGGATCCCTCCCATGAACTGGTCCCCTGGCTCCGTGAACGGGGCGCGGAACCCGACGACGGGATGATCCTGGTCCGCCGTGTGTTGCGGCAGGCGGGCAGGGGGAGCATCCATGTGCAATCCGTGCCAATGACCCGGACCGACCTGACGACCATAGGAGATGCCCTCTTCGATATCCATGGACAGCATGAGCACCAGTCCTTGCTCCAAAGCGATCGGCAACGGAAGGTCCTCGACGCCTTCGGTTCGCTTGCGGATGTCCTGGAGACCTATGGACATTCCTATCGTGAGCTCGAATCGCTCAAGGACCGGCACGGGGAACTGGTGCGCATGATCGCCCAATCCGCCAAAGAGGCCGACTACCTGCGGTTCGTCGCAGAGGAATTGGACCGTGCCCAGTTGAAAGCTGACGAGGATGTCCAGCTAGAGGAAGAGGTCGCGCTTCTCAGCCAGTTCGAAACCATACGGGACAATCTGGAGACAGTCCACGGTGCACTGAAAGGATCCGTCGGTGAGGGGGCTGTTTCGTCCCTTGCCGCCGCCTTGCACGGGTGTCGACGCGCTGCCAAGGCTGACATCTCGCTGGGGGATCTCGCCACGAGGATCGAAAGCTCGTTGATCGAGGTCCAGGATATCTCCGATTCGATACGGGACCGTCTTGCATCCATGAGCTTCTCACAGGAACGGTTGGATGAGCTGCAAGGCAGGCTCGCCCTGCTGCAGCGGTTGAAAAAGAAGTACGGTCCCGCATTGGCAGATGTGATCGCCTATCGTGACCGAACCATCGGAAGCCTCGCACGAAGCGAGGCGAGCGACGATGAGATCAAGACGCTGGAGGCACAGATCGCGTTAGCCGACAAGAAGGTTGCCCAACTGGCTTCCCACATTACCGAGAAGAGGAAGGAATCGGCGCTTCGCTTGCAGGATCTGATCGCAAGGCGACTTTCCCACCTCGGCATGCCGCATGTGGTCTTCTCCATCGAAATCACAACCAGGGAGCGGAACATCCACGGTTCCGACCAGGTCGATTTCCTCTTCAGCGCCAACCTGGGCGAACCGCTCAGGAGCCTGCGGGAGATTGCCTCCGGAGGGGAGCTTTCGCGTGTGATGCTCGCGCTGAAGACTGTTCTGGCCGAATCGGATGATGTGGAGACCCTGGTGTTCGATGAAGTTGATGCCGGTATCGGCGGAGCAGTGGCAATCGCAGTCGGCGAGCAGATGGCGGAACTGTCCTCGAGCAGGCAGGTCATTGCGATCACCCACCTTGCGTCGATCGCGTCAAAGGCGGACAACCACTTGGTCGTGTTCAAGGAGACCGAGGGAAGCAGGACCTACACACGGATCAGGAGCGTCACGGGAAACTCGAGGGCCGAGGAACTGGCAAGGATGCTGAGCGGTCACGGACAGGACGAGGCTGCGCTCGCCCATGCCCGGACCCTGATGGGTTGACGTGTTCAGCGTTCAGCGGAGAAGTTCAGCGCCGTCTGCAGACGTTCGAGGATGTCCATCGTCAACGGAGTGCGGTAAGTTTCCCGCAAAGGCCCTTTGATGTGGGCGTGCATGGCCTCTTGTGCCAGGGTGATTGCCGGTTGCACTCCTTGGGTCCTGGCAACATCGATCACCTCCAGCAAGTAGGATCCCCGTTCGTAGGAGAATCCTTTCGAGGCGATGATCGCCGCAATCCGGTTTATCTCCGCTGTGAAGATGCGACGCACGATGTCCTGCTCATGCTGGCGCCCCTTGCGCTTGATGAATTCCAAAAGATGGGAAATGCTCTCGCGCTTGTCCTCCCACGGGAGGGTGTCGGGTGTCGTGAACAGGGAGCGCAATGCCCTGAGACAGGTTCCCATGTTTTCCACATAGAGTGTCTCGGAGGGGGATGTGCGTCCGTTCTTCACCAAGAGCGAATAATGCCTGATGTCGGTCGCGATCCGTCGCAGCTCCTCATCGGTGATCCGGCTCATCGAACGATCGATCCAAGTGTAGACCTCATCGAGCATCCGTGGCGGAATATGAGCGGAGGAGAATTCATGGACCGACGAAAGGCCGGTCATGGGTTCGCGTATCTCCATCGTCACGGCATATCCGGTCTGTGCATGCACGCGTACCTGCATCGTCACACGGTATCGGCCCAACGTCCTCGTGTCGTGTATGTCACACCGATAGTGATTCTTCCCCTCGTTCGTGAAGGCCAGCAGGCGGTATTTGCCATAGGATTCGACATGATCCTCGGTACGTGCGAAGGTCTGGTTCATCAAGAAATAGGCGGCCGCCTCGGCTTCCCCACCCGATAATGCCATGAAGGATTTCGCGATTGTTTGCGCAGAACCTTCGTGTTTCCGGTTGCTTCTCGCCTTCGAAAGAAAAGGAGAAACCAATGAAAACAAGTCTTCATCGGTAAACGGTTGATACAGTTGGATAGCCCGAACCGCGTATTGTATGTTCTGCCGCGGCTCTATCCCGGCCAGGTCGCTGAAGAACCATCCGCAGGAGGTGAAGCTGTACTGCTTGAACCGTTGTCCTTCGAGCAGCTGGGCAAGCCGTTGCTTCTCCTGCACCGGTTTTTCCGTACGATTCTCCCACTGGGATAGGTACTGCTCGATGCTCTCGAAGTGGTCAATGACCGCAGCGTATCCTGCGAGCAGTTCCTGTGGATCTGCCGCTCCGCTGAACAATGCAGAAACCTGGTTTTCATAGATGGCATCGATGCGGGAGGCAAGCAAGTCGAACGACTCCCTGAGGGGTGTCCGCCACTGTTGGTTCCAACCCTGTTCACCACCCGTGTGACACCCGCAATCCTTGTACCAGCGTGAAACTCCGTGCGAACAGCTCCAACTCGTTCCCTTCGCTTCCTCGCCCTCGTGCAAGACTGCCCGCAGAGTCGGCGGATTGTGCTCGAGGAACGTCCCGTAGTTGGTGAGCCGGAATGAGGAGCCGTCACGGACTTTCCTGATCAACGCTGCGAGCGCCATGTCTCCGAACGGCTCGTGGTGTCCGTATATCTCTCCATCGGTAGCGGTATGAAGCAGCTGGGGGCGATCTTTCCGTACGATCTCCTCAAGGGAACGGTACATCGCATCCGCATCCCTGAGCATGTGGCCGAAGCTGATCGAGGAGGCAAGCTGAGGATGATAGAAGAACGCGGGCAAGCTTTTGTGATCCGATCCCTCGAGCAAGAACGGACAGTCGTAGGGAACCTGATCACCACTGGTCAACTGCCACGATCCTTCCGTCGTCTGTACAGCCTTGCATTGCCACGGGGAGAGGATGACGAACTTGATGCCACTCTCCCTGAGCAGGGAGATCACCGACGTGTTGATGGCGGTCTCAGGCAACCACATCCCTTCAGGCTCCCTGCCGAATCGCCTGACGAAGTCATCGATGCCCCACCTGATCTGGATCTTTGCATCCGACGCGCTCGCAAGCGGAAGGATCGTATGGTTGTACGATTGTGCGATCGCGTTGCCATGACCGAGACGTTCGAGGCTCTTCCGATCGGCTTCGAGTATCTTCCGGTAGGTCGACAAGTGGTATCGCTCGATCCACGAGAGCAACGTCGGGCCGAAGTTGAACGAAATATACTCGTAGTTGTTCACGATGTCCCTGACATGACCGAATCCGTCAAGGTAGCGGCTGAAGGCATTCGCCCGGTAACAATCATCGTAGATGCGTTCGTTCCAATCCTGATAGGGTTTGGCAGACGGTTGCTTGGGTATGATCTCGACCAACGGATTCTCCCTTGGGGGCTGGTAAAAGTGGCCATGGAGGATCAACTCGGTCGGTGCATGCAAATTTTGTTCCATGGCGTCGATCGTATCACAATTCGGCAGGAGCATGTAGTGGGCGAAGATTGGACAGCCACCCGTCATGTTGACTAATATTGTCGATTTCTCTACGATTGATACCGTTGCAGTACACTGGTGCAACATATTCGAAACGCCGGGGAGTGGTTTTCATGATTACACCGAACATTGACGCCTTGTCGCTTGGCGAGTTGCAGTACATCGCAAGGAAACAGGGGCTGGATGATGCGGAGGTGTTGGACCGGGAAGAACTTCTGGAAGCGTTGCAGGAGCTGTACGAGGAGCAGGAGAACAGCCTCCACGGCGAAGGGATCTCCTATGCGCCCTCAGCCCAACAGCGGTTCATGAATACCTTGGTTGAGCACGAATCCGACGCAAATCTCGGATTGCTTCCGGGAGTGCAGCGTCTGCCTGAAACCTATTGCGAGACCAGGATACATCTGTTGTTCAAGGATCCCTATTGGGCCCATGCCTACTGGAGCGTCTGTCCAGCGGACCTGCAGAGGCTCGAGCAATCATCCGAGGATTTCTCGCTCTTCCTCAGGGTCGCCGTACACGAGTCGGCAGACCGCCTCCGGCCCGCGGACAGTGTGGACATCCAAGTGATGACCACCGATATCAGTTGGAACATCAACCTCCCTGAGCGGGGCAGGACCTACTCGGTATCATTGCACTATCGTGATGGAAACGGCAACGGCGGCATGCTCTGCCAATCAGATACCGTACGCACCCCGAAAAGCTATTGGATCGAACACTCCCGGACACTCCGAGAAGATGAGAAGACATTCACATTGCTCTTCTCATCGCTTGTTTCGAAGGGTGGGGTAATGGTCGAAGACCCGTTGCTCAGGGAAGTCATCGAACATCTCGACGCGCGGATGGGAGGTTGAGCATGCCACGTAATTCGCTAGGATTGATTCTCAATGCACATATGCCCTATGTCCGCCACCCCGAGTATCCGAGATTCCTGGAGGAAGATTGGTTGTTCGAGGCGATCGGAGAGACCTACCTTCCCCTCTTGCGAATGTTCCGGAAGCTGCGGGAGGAGGGTGTCCCGTTCAGGGTGACGATGAGTTTCTCACCGACATTGTGTGCGATGCTCTCCGACCCGATACTCCAGGGACGGTTCACCGACTACCTTCGCCTCCACCAGGAATTGGGGGAGAAGGAGGTCGAACGGTGCACACAGGAGCAACAACCATGCCTCCCTTTGGCTAAGAGCTACCTGGAGATGATCAACCGGAACCTCCAGGAGTATTTCGAGACGTATCAGTGCAACATCCTCAGCGGATTCAGGGACCTGGAGGCAACAGGACACCTGGACCTGATCACGACTGCAGCCACACATGCCTATCTTCCCCTCTACCATGAGTATCCGTCGGCGATAAACGCACAGATCGAGCTTGCGGTCCAGTCCCACATCAACCACTTCAAGAAGCGGCCGAAAGGGTTCTGGTTGCCCGAGTGCGGGTATTTCCCCGGCTTGGAAGAGTACCTGCAGAAGGAGGAACTCTCCTATTTCCAGTTGGCTGCCCAGGCATTGGTCCTTTCCGAGGAACCGGTGAAGCGGGGCAACTATGCCCCCGTGACCTGTCCGAACGGGGTTGCTGCCTTCGCACGCGATTATCATCTGACGAACCTGGTATGGTCGAACGTCGAGGGGTATCCCACCGATCCGCACTACCGAGAGTTCTACCGTGATATCGGGTACGATCTTCCCATGGAGTACATCAAACCGTACATCCACTCGCCCGAGGTACGGGTCTTCACCGGCTACAAGTACTTTGCGATCACGGGAAAGGGGAATGACAAGAAATTCTACGTTCCCGAACTCGCAAGGCGGAAGGTTCAGGAGCATGCGGACAACTTCATCTACGAGATACGCCAAAAAGGGCGCAAACTTGCAGGACTGCTCGATCGCGAGCCGTTCTACACCCTTGCGTTCGATGCGGAGCTGTTCGGTCACTGGTGGTTCGAAGGTCTCGATTGGCTCGAATCGGTCTTGCGCAAAGTTTCCCAGACCGATGACATGCTTTTCGAGACCCAGCTCGACTACCTGAAGCGATACCCCGAGTCGCAAGTGCTCCAGCCCGCCATCTCGAGTTGGGGTGAAGGTGGCTATTCCACCGTGTGGGCCGGAGGTTCGAACGTCTGGATCTACCGCCACGTGCACAAGGCGATCGAGAGGATGGAGGAGCTGGCGATCAGGTTCGGTGACCAAGGTTCGCTCAAGCAACGGTTCCTCAACCAGGCTGCGCGGGAAGTATTGCTTTCGATGGCTTCCGATTGGCCGTTCATCATCCACAACGGAACCTCATCCTCATACGCGGAAAAGCGCTTGAAGGAACACCTGGGCAATTTCAATGTGGTGTATGAGAACATGTGCAAGAATGCGGTGAATACGGAATGGTTGGTCAAGGCGGAAAAGCGCGACATCGTGTTCCCTGACATCGACTACAACATGTTCAACCAGAAGAGCAATCGCAACCGGTACAACGGTTGACCTGAGAGAGCGCAAGCCTTCTTAGCGAAGGCTGCGGCCCCAACCGGCTAACAAAGCCTCTGCCTTCGCGGTATCGAGCTCGTCATAGAGCGCGGGATTCGATTGCGCCTCGTCGAGATAGTCGTTGTCCTTCTCCCAATCCTCGATGGGATCGGTGATGTAACACACGTCGTCGTCGATGCAAACGATCCAATCATAGCCGCTCTTCTTCGAGCGCCTGCCAAAGTATTTCTTGGACATGCTCTTCTCCTGCAGGTACAGTAAACACTTTTTGCGCGTTAGGCAACTGTCCCATCATATAATTTTTAATTGGACAATAATAATATATCATGTCAATAAAAAGCGGTATAAGGCGTACAAATGTTTAGTATATTATGAGTTGGAGGTGTTACTCATGGCATATTCATTCCATGCCCAGGTTGTTCCGGGGTGGGTAAGGGGGTATAGTTTGTGGTAAAGAGTGGTAATTTTCCCCAATTGAAGCCGCTCTGGACCAAGGTGGGTGGACATGTTGACGGGAGAGTATCGGAACACGATCGATGAAAAAGGTCGAATCCTCATTCCTTCCAAGTTGCGAACTGCGCTGGGAGACCAGAACACGCTCGTCATCACACGCGCCGTCGAGAGCTGTCTATGGCTCATGCTCCCGCCATTTTTCGAGAATCTCAGGGCAAAGATCATGGACGGTCCCGGAGCTATGTTCGACTCCAACCTCAGGCTTCTCCAAAGACGCATCATCGCCCCCGCGATGGAGTGTGAGATCGACAAGGCCGGCAGGTTGCTCGTTCCTCCCCAGTTGCGGGACGGAGTCGGACTCGCACTGAAGGAGGAATCGGTCCTTCTCGGCATCAGTACCTATCTCGAGTTGTGGAGCGTCGGAGCCTATGAGCGGTTCCTCAGTGAGAGCGAACCATCGTTTGCAGCCGCATCGCAGAGCCTCAGCGTATTGCTGCAGGATGGAGGATACTGATATGGAGTATGTCCACCAGTCTGTCCTCGCCCATGAGGTACTCGAACATCTTGTGCCTTCCGGAACCGATCCGCTCATGATCGATTGCACCTTGGGAGAAGGCGGGCACACCAACCTTTTCCTCGAGACCTATCCCGATCTTCGCGTGATCGGTCTTGATCGCGATCCGAACATCATCGAGAAAGCGACGTACCGCCTGTCGAAATTCGGCAAGCGCTTCACCGCAGTGAACACCTGGTTCGACGATTATCTGGCGACCTACCATGGAGAGGCTCCTGCGTTGATCCTCTTCGACCTCGGTATCTCGGTATACCATTATGAGGAATCGAAACGGGGTTTCAGTTTTTCCAAGGACGAGGAGTTGGACATGCGCCTCGATCCGTCAGCACCGTTCTCGGTCGCGGACATCGTGAACACGTTCACCGAACAGAACATTGCCGACATCATCTATCGTTTCGGCGAGGAACGGTATTCGAGAAGGATCGCCGCCTCCATCGTCAGGCATCGCAAGGAATCGGCGATCACGAAAGCCGATGAACTGGCCTCCATCATCAGGCAAGCGGTTCCCGCTTCCTATCGGTATGGAAGGATCCATCCCGCCACCAGGAGCTTCCAAGCGCTCCGGATCGCGGTGAACCGCGAACTCGAGCGGATCGTACCCGCGGTCGATCGAGCAATCGACTTGTTGCGCCCGGAGGGACGGGTAGGGGTCATCAGTTTCCATTCGCTCGAAGATCGGCCGGTCAAACAGTTGCTGAGAAAGCGAGCCGACGGTTGCGTGTGTCCTCCGGACACTCCCCGTTGCACCTGCGGCGGCAAGCCGGCGATCAAGATCATCACGAAGAAGCCTATCGTGCCGACGGAGCAGGAGTGCCTGCAGAATCCTCCCTCCCGCAGCGCGAAACTGAGAATCGCACAAAAGTTGGAGGTGGCCACATGAGCGGCATGGACCAGACGATCGTTCGGAGCAGGCACATCAGCTTGCGTGAGAAGATCCTTGTCCTGGGCATGCTGGTACTGGTATGCGCCGCATGCATGGTTCCGGTGAGCCAAGCCGCGCACAACCGGGAGCTTTCGTTGCGGATGGCACGGATGGAACGTGATCATGCGAGCATGGAGGAACAGCAGCGGCTTTCGAGTGCAAGGATCGCCGAGGCGCGTATTCCGGAACAGACCATGCGGCAATCGGTGTTGAAGGGACTTTCGCTCGAGAAGATCGTCTTCGAGGAAGCGAAGATCGTCTCGGTGGGGGAGTAAGCCATGAAACTGATGGATTGCATGCATATGGCCGCCATGGCCGGAGGAACGGTCCTTGGGAAGCAACCGTTCCCACCGATCTCTTCGATCACCATCGATTCCAGGAAGGCAGGCAAGGGAAGTCTGTTCGTCGCGCTTTCGGGAGAGGTTTCCGATGGTCATGAGTATGTGACCGAGACTTTTGCATCCGGAGCCTCCGCGGCCATGGTGAGCTCGCGTCACGCACACCGCATCAAATCCCGCCTGTCGAGCGAGCATCATGCACTCATCGTCGTGGAGGATCCGCTGGCAGCCTTGCAACAGATGGCTGCAAGCCACGTCGCTTCCTTCCCCGACGTGAAGCGCGTGGGGATCACCGGCAGTTGCGGAAAGACCACGACGAAGGAGATGGTCGCCTCCATACTCGGTGCGGCGGGAAAGACCGCAAGGACCCCGGGCAATTTCAACTCTGAGATCGGTTTACCGATCAGTGTCTTTGAAATCGACGGAGAGACCGAGTACGGTGTGTTCGAGATGGGAGTCGACCATGTCGGCGAGATGGACAGGATGCTCGATATCTGGCGTCCCCAGGTCGCGGTGATCACGAACATCGGGCTCTCCCACGTCGGGAAGATGGGCTCGATGCAGGTCATCGCCAAGGAAAAGAGCAAGTTGTTCCACCAGGATATCGAATCTGCCTTCATCGCGGAGAACAGTGCATGGACGAGCTACATCAGGAAACTGCGCAGTGTCGACGTGCATACGTTCGGTCGTCTCGGAACAGAGGGTGTCTCCTCGATAGAATCCCTTGGGATCCACGGATGGAAACTGGTCTACCACGGTGCGGATATCCATCTGAGGGCCGTTGGCACACACAACCTCATGGACGCCCTGGCAGCCATTTCCGTCTCCCAATCCTTCGGACTCGAACCGGAGCTTGTCCGCGAGGGGCTTGAGGGATTCGCCTCGGTACCCGGAAGAAGCAGGATCACCGACGGATCGGTGACGGTCATCGAAGACTGGTACAATGCGAGCGTCGATTCCACCACGACGATCCTTGATTACATGGGGACGCTCCCCTGGTCCGGAAGGAAGCTTGCTGTTCTCGGATCCATGAAGGAACTGGGTGCGGCAACCGACTCTGCGCATCGCCAGGTAGCGAGAAAACTTCTTTCATGCGACCTTGATGAGATCTATCTCTATGGGAAGGAGATGGAGAGTGCATTCAGCGAGCTCAAGAAACTCGGGTTCGACAGGAATGTATTCTTCACCGATGACTATGATGCATTGCAGGACCGTATGGCCGCGCAGACTCGCAAAGGGGATCTGGTCTTGCTGAAAGGGTCGCGGGCGATGGCGATGGAACGGCTTGTGCCGGCCCTCACCTCGATCGCGTAGGGGGATGTGATGTCTTCGATGATGATCCTGAAAGCCTTGTCCGCACTCTTGGTCTCCTGGATCATCTCCATGGTATTGGGGTTACTTCATGTCCGGATGATGAAAGGTTCCAATTTGAGCCAGCCGATAAATCCCGACGGACCGGAGGAACATTTCAAGAAGTCGGGGACCCCGACCGCCGGTGGAGTGTTCTTCATTCTCGGGATTACGATCTCGGCACTGCTGTTCGCCGATATTGCCCATCCCTACGCGTATATCCCGCTCGTGGCGAGCTGGACTTTCGCACTGATCGGCATGATCGATGATGCGGTGAAGATGACGAAACGGCAATCGGTAGGATTGAAGAGTTCCCGCAAGCTTGCGATGCAGATCCTCGCCGCAGCCTTGGTCCTCTGGCTTCACTCCTCGGTGTCGGGACTGCAATCCACCGTGGTGACGCATCCGTGGATTCCCTCGGTCTCCTGGAACATCGGCATCTGGTACCCGATCGTATTCCTTCTCTACATGATCACCTTCGTCAACGCAGTCAATATCTCCGACGGTCTCGACGGACTCGCGACCGGCATCTCATTCGGACCGTTGTTGCTTCTCGGGATCCTTGCCGCACTATTCGGTACCGGATTGCATGTCGAATACATCCAGAGTCCGATCCATGACGGAGCACTTGAATTGCTCATCGTGATCTGTGCCGCCTTTGGCGGATTGCTGGCTTTCCTCTGGTACAACGGACCGAAGGCCCAGGTGTTCATGGGTGATGTGGGCAGTCATGCGATAGGTGCCCTCATCGCCAGCAGCGCATTGCTGATGAAGGTCGAACTCACGATGGCTGTCGCGTCCGCGGTATTCCTGGTCGAGTGCCTCTCCTCCTTCCTGCAGATCGTCTCCATACGGTTGTTCGGGAAGAAACTGTTCAGGATGGCACCGTTGCATCATCATTATGAAAAGAAGGGGGTTTCGGAGAGCAGGATTGTCAACAGGTTCCAGATCACAAGCGTACTGACTACTGTGGTTGCAGGAATCCTGTTCATGGTGAAGTATCGCTGATACGAACCTGCCGACCGGTCATCATGGTAAGAAGCGATTTCTATGACGATTCCGAACTGCAACGCTACCGATTCCCCGAAGATCTCACCGTGGTGGAGTCGAACTCCAGTGCGATTTCCCCATTCCTGTTCCTGTGCATCGTATTGTGCCTGGTCGGATTCGGGTTGGTGACCCTCTACTCGGCATCTTACGACGAAGCGCTTCGCAACGGGTTGGCCCCCTCCTATTATGTGGTGCGGCAGCTGGTGTTCGCGATGATGGGATTCGCGGCATTCGCAGTACTCCGATTCGTACCGCTTTCCTGGATCAGGAAGGCGATCCCGCTTTTCCTGCTGCTTTCCTTGGCCTTGATGGTGCTCACCCTCGCCACGCCGCTGGGGGTCGTGCGGCTCGGTGCAAGACGATGGTTGCAGATCGGGCCTTTGCCCTCGTTCCAACCCTCGGAATTGCTCAAGGTTTCCGTGGTCCTGTATCTTGCCCACCTGTTCGCTGGTGAGCAGGAACCTGCTGTCCGGTTCCGGAGAATCCTCGTCGCGATCGTCATCGTGCTGCTCTCGGCGATCCTCATCCTCCTGCAACGGGACTATTCCACCACATTGGTCTTCCTGCTCGTCTCGTTGGCGATGTTCCTTGTCGGCGGATTGCATCTTCGCTACATCGCGCTGTTCTCGTTCGGCATCCTGGTGCCCGCCCTGATCTTCCTCTTGACCGAACCCTACCGGATCAAGCGTGTGGTGAGTTTCCTCTTCCCCTCGATCGATCCCACAGGATTGAACTGGCAGGTAAGGAATTCCCTTGCGGCGATTGCCTCTGGCAGATTGCTCGGCAAGGGAATCGGCAACGGTATCTATAAACTCGGGATCATACCGGAAGTCCAAAGCGACTTCATCTTCGCATCCCTGGCAGAGGAGACCGGGTTCGTGGGCGTACTGTTCTTCTTCCTCCTGTTCGCAGCATTTGCCCTTCTGGGATTCAGGACTGCATGGAAACACGTGGGGACAGAGAGTCGCTTTGCCTCATCCGCATCCTTCGGCATCACGTTCATGATCCTCTGCCAAGCACTCGTGAATCTTGCCGTGGTCACATCACTGCTTCCTCCGACCGGGATTCCCCTCCCGTTCTTTTCCCAAGGAGGCACGAACCTGTTCATGATCCTCGCCGAGTGCGGATTGTTGTACCGTTTCATGATCAGCAGTTCGCAGGAGGTCCGTGCCGATGGATAATGCCTACTCGAACGGATTCGATTATGATGCGTATCGCACCAACTTGCACGACGAGAGCCCCTATGCCCTCTACGTCGAAACGGAACCGCGCCGGTCCGTCAAGGTCCTGCACAAGCGGACGATGATCCTCATCGCCATACTCGCCCTCCTGCTTTCCGTCACGTGGTATGCGATGCGCCATGTTCCCCTGTTCGATCTGAAGCGAGTCGAATTCTCCGTTTCGGGAGGATTCTCCGCGGTGCCGGAACAAGCGGCGGTTCTTGCACAGCAGGTGATGGGGCAATCGATCATGTCGGGCATGCCCTCTCGCCTGGAAAAATCCTTGCGTGCCATTCCTGTTGTCCAGGAGGTCAAGGTCCATCGACGGTTCTTCTCCTCCCTTGAGGTGAGACTTGTCATCATCCAACCGCAGCTGTTCTTGGCTACCGTCTCTGCCGATGATGCCGTAGAAGCGATCCATCTTGTCGATTCACAGGCTTTGCGGGAGATCTCGATGCGGGATTATTCGATGTACGGCAACAAGGTGTTCGTTATAGAAGTCTCTCCTGCATATGCTGAACACCTAAAACGGTATGGATTGGATGATGGGGTGCGCCAGGCGATCGGGCTGGCCACAGAGATGGGAATGGACGAAGGAGACCGGTATCGCATCATCGGAAGGATCAGGTACGAGGAGAGCCTCGGCAAGGGGTTCGGCAACCTGGTGATGGATCTTCCTGCGTATCAAAGCCGCCTGTTCATACGTGAACCTGTTTCCGAATCGAGGTTGCACGATGCGGTGCGATTGATTAAACTGGAGCGTGAGACTGACGCTGCTCGCAATATTGCCCTTATCGGGCAGTTGCGGTATGATTTGTATGCCCAGTCACTGGTGAGGCGACGATGATTCGGAGGTATTGCGGTGAGCACGGATAAAATCATGATGGGTCTGGATATCGGCAGCACTTGGGTTCGTGCCGTCATAGGTACGGTAAGCGCCGATGGCACCGTCATGGTGGACAGCATGTGCGAGCGGCCTTCCGAGGGCGTGCGCGGCGGCGCGATCGTGAACATCGAGCAAACCATCAAATCGATCACCTCCGTGATCTCGGAAGCCGAGCTGCAAGCCGGTGCCGATATCCAGCAGATCATCATCGGCATTGGCGGGGACCACATCGATGGCATTCCCTCGCAGGGCGTGGTCGGTATCAACGCGAAGGACCAGGAGATCAAGCGGGAGGACATCTTTCGCTCGCTCGAGGTCGCCCGTGCGTTCGAGATGCCTCTCGACAGGGAAATCCTCCACACCCTCGTCCAGGACTTCCGCGTGGACGGAAGGGATGGGATCAAGGATCCGATCGACATGCTCGGTCATCGCCTGGAGAGCAGGGTACTCGTGGTCACCGCTTCCTCCAGCGTATGCCAGAACCAGCGCAAGTGCATCCAGCGTGCCGGATTCCAGGTGCAACGTCTGGTTGCCCAACAGCTTGCGGACGCGGAATCGGTCTTGAGCATCGAAGAGAAAGAGATGGGAACGTTGCTGATCAACATCGGTGGCGGCATCACCAACATGATCGTCTACGCCAACGGAGCTCCTGTCTTCACCGGAGGAGTGAACATCGGCGGAAGCCACGTGACGAATGACATCGCATTCATCCTGAACAAACCCAAGATCATCGCAGAGCAGATCAAGTGCGAGTACGGCAATTGCCATATCCCTTCCGTGGGAAATGATGAGGCGGTACTCATCCCCCAGGTCGGAGGGTTGCCTTCGATCAGGATGCCGAAGAAGGAACTGAGCAAGATCATCGAGCCTCGCATGGCGGAAATCTTCTCGATGCTCCAGGTGGAGCTGGAGAAGAAACAGATTCGCGGTTCTTTCGGAGGCGGAGTGGTGCTCGTCGGAGGCGGAGCGTTGCTCTCCGGCGCGACCGAACTGGCCTCCGAAATCTTCAGGTTGCCCGCACGGATCGGATTCCCCGAAGCCCTGCACGGACTTGACCGTTCCTTCATCAATCCCCGGTACACCACGACGCTCGGATTGGTGATGACCGAGGCAAGGAGAATCAGGGATCAGTATGCATCGGGAGGCGCCAAGGTGGAACGGACCAAGTCTACCGGGAAGGTCGGCAAGAAGATCCGTGGTTTTTTCAGGACCATTTTCTGATTCCGCATGAACGTTAATCTGGAGGATACCGCCGATGGACTTTGATATGCTTGAAGACTTGTTGCAGAACGAACAGACCCCGCCGACCGACATCAAAGTCGTAGGTATCGGAGGAGCCGGAGGCAATGCCATCAACCGGATGATTGCCAGCGGACTCAAGAAAGTCACCTTCGTAGCCATGAATACCGACATTCAGGCCTTGCAGCGGTCAAATGCACAGATTCGCATGCCGCTCGGACGCCAATTGACCGGCGGTCTCGGTGCCGGTGGCGTCCCCGATGTCGGGGAAAAGGCCGCACAGGAATCCAGGGAGGAGATCAAGAAACTTCTCGCGGGAACCGACATGGTCTTCATCACCGCGGGAATGGGCGGTGGTACCGGAACGGGAGGCGCCGCGGTGGTCGCGGAGGTCGCTCGTGAGGTGAATGCACTTACCGTCGCAGTGGTGACGACGCCGTTCGCTTTCGAGGGGAAGAAGAAACTGCAGCTGGCACTGAGTGGAATCGAAAAACTGCGCAAGCAGGTCGATACCTTGATTCTCATCCCCAACCAATACTTGCTGAAGGTCGTGGAGAACAACACACCGATCAAGAAAGCATTCCTTCTTGCCGACGATGTGCTTCGCCAGGGAGTGCAGGGCATCAGTGAGCTGATCACCGAACCAGGTGAGATCAACATCGATTTCGCCGACGTGAAGACGGTCATGAAAGGGCGGGGTGATGCGCTCATGGGCATCGGTATCGGAGAGGGGTCCACCAGGGCGGTCGATGCCGCGAGGGCTGCGATCAACAATCCTTTGCTTGAGAATGCAAGCATCGACGGCGCGAAATCAGTATTGGTCAACCTTGCGGGAGGCGACGGCCTTACATTGCAGGAGTACCAGGATGTCGTGGAGCTGATCACCGAGAACTGTGCCGAGGATGCTCTGATCATCGCCGGACAGGCGTACAATCCGGAACTTGGCGAGAAGATCAAGGTGACCGTCGTGGCCACCGGCTTCGAGCGGAACGAAGAGGTGCTCGAGGAGCAGGCAGAGCTGATCGACTACCGGCGCAGGAAGCCGGAAGGCCCTGTCGTCCAGCCGAAGAGTCCTGAGCGGAGCGAACAGGTGGCGAAGAGCGTGCCCGAGGCGCAACAGGACGTGATCACCGTGAACCGATGGCAGGACCTGCAGCAACAGCTGGGCAACCGACAGCAGAGCAACGATTACAGCTTTCCCGCGGTCCTGCGGTATCAACGGGGCGAGGAAGAGGGGTCCTGAGTCCGATGCGTGGCACAAGCGCAGACTTGATCGCCGATTACCGTGATTATCTGGCGGTCGAGCGGCGTCTCGGCGTTGCCACGATCGAAGTATACCTTGCGGAAGCGGGGCGATTCCTCGAATATCTTGAGCAGCACGCGTTGTCGGTGGAATCGACCGGTTCCCCACAAATCGCAGTCTATCTGATCAGCCGCTCATCGGCCTCGAATATCTCCGTCCGCACCCAAGCACGGAATATCAGTGCATTGCGATCCTTTCACCGGTTCCTCATCGATTCCGAGATCAGGCAGGATAATCCCGTCGATCTGGTCGACAGGCCGCGCCTTCCCCTGACAATCCCGGCCAGCGTTTCCTATGATGCGGTGGAACAGCTGTTGCGGGTGATCGACCGCAGTGATGCGCTCGGCATCCGTGACGTGGCTATGTACGAGCTCATCTACTCTTGCGGGTTGCGTGTTTCGGAGGTGTGTTCGCTCCAGCTGTCCGATTATCGTGAGGGGCAGCGGAGCGTACGGGTGATTGGCAAAGGAAACAAGGAACGCCTGGTGCCGGTCGGCGATTATGCGATACTCGCAATGCGGGACTATCTGGATCACTCCCGGCCGATCCTCTTGGGAAACCATGTGCACGAGAAGTCACTGTTCATCGGACGGAGGGGACAACCATTGACCCGAGCGCTCGTCTGGAAACGGTTCAAGTCGTACTGTGCGCTTGCAGGGATCGATGCGAAGGTCCATACGCTCCGGCACTCGTTTGCAACCCATCTGTTGCGCGGTGGTGCCGACCTGCGATCGGTGCAGGAACTGCTTGGACATAGTGACATCAGGACGACGCAGATCTATACCCATGCCGATACCGAGGATCTTCTTCAATCCTACCGTAAGTTCCATCCCGACGGGGAACCTGAGAAGAAGTGATGCGATACGGTCGCCTTTCGGGTTGATCTCATATGAAACACATCGAACGCCTCATCCTGTTGCATTGCATGCCCTGCATATCGCATGCGGACCGTATCTCGCTCGCAGAGTCGAAAGAAAGCCGAAGCCAGTTGCTCGCGCGGTTGTCGCGGCAGCAGGGAGTCCGCGCATGGTCTTGTTCGCAAGTCCTCGCCAGCTGTGCTTCGTTCTCTGAGTGGCTCCGGTATCCCGTCAATCATGTATTGAGCTGGTTCGATGAGGAATATCCCGCGCTTCTGCGTGAAATCCCGGACCCGCCGCTCTTGCTCACCTACGTCGGACAGGAACCCGGGTTTTCCGACTGCATCACCATCGTAGGAGCTCGCCAGCCGTCGATGGCTTCAGCCAGACAGGCTTTCACATTCGCATCAGGATGCGCACGCTCCGGTCTTGCGGTGGTCTCCAGCTTCGCACGCGGCATCGACCGGGAAGTCCTGTGCGGATCCCAGGTGGCACGCGGCCGATCGATCGCAGTACTCGGATCGGGTCTCGACTGCCTGCGTATGATGAATCGACGTTCGGTATGCAAGTTTCTCCTCGGAGGAGGAACATTCCTCAGTGAGTGCCATCCGCGTGCAAAACCCTTGTACTGGAGATTCCCCTTGCGCGACAGGATCATTTCCGCCCTTTCGCCGCTGACGGTCGTGATGAAAACCCCGCATGGGTCGGGTGCGATCACCGTGGCGCGGTGCGCGCTGGATCAGGGCAGGGACGTGGTGGTCCACAGCAGTGCCCTCGAAGGAGAGGGAGGGGAAGGTTCTTGTCACCTGGTGGATTGCGGTGCTCCTGTCATTTTCTCCCCCGATGACCTGATGCAAGGTTCATTGTACCCGACAGCCTCTCCATGGTATACTTTCGGCAATGGATGTACCGAGCCATGACGACGCACAGCTCATCGACGATTATCTGGCATACCTGACGGAGATCCGGCACCTTTCTCCCCATACCTTGGTCTCGTATCGGCACGACTTGTCCTCATGCGCCCGATTCTTTGCATCCCGGAAGCTGGGCATCAGGGAGGCGACACCTCTCGATGGACGACGGTATGTCGCTTTCCTGTTGCGGGAGAAGGGATACGGGAATACCAGCGTGAACCGGATGCTCTCCACGCTGCGGGGATTCTATCTCCATCTGCAGAAGAACGGACTGTGCGAGACGAATCCTTTCGGCAGGATCGAAGGCAGCCCCCGTTACCGTAGGTTGCCTGATGTGCTCGAACGGGAGGATGTCGAGCGGATACTCCGTGTCCCCCTCACCGATTTCGCATCGTTGCGCGACTCGATGATGTTCCATCTCTTTTATTCCACGGGTTGCCGGCTCAGTGAGCTGCTCGGGGCCGATCTTGCCGACCTGGAAGTCTCGGATGAACGATTGTTGGTACGGGGAAAGGGGAACAGGCAGCGGTACGTATTCCTCAATCCCTCGACGATCGCGCTGCTCTCTCGGTATCTCCCACTTAGGCAGGCGTTCCAAGCTGAGTTCGGTGTGCATGAAGGGAATGATTGCCGTGCACTTCTCATCGGGAATCGTGGCAAACGGTTGTCGGCCTCAAGCGTACATAGTATCTTTGGGAAGTACCGAAAACTGCTCGGCTTCAGCACACGGTTCACTCCGCATATGTTGCGCCACAGTTTCGCCACGCACATGCTTGACAATGATTCGGGAATCCGGATCGTACAGGAGCTTCTGGGCCATGCTTCGATATCCACGACCCAGATATACACGCATGTGACCCAACGGAGATTGCGGAGCGTGTATGAGCACAGTCATCCGCATGGAAGGAAAGAGAAATGGAAATCAGAGGAACAACCATAATCGCGGTGAGACGGGGCAACCAGGTTGCCATCGCCGGTGATGGACAAGTGACCGCAGGAGATGCGATTCTCAAGGGGAACGCAAGGAAAGTCCGTCGCATGATGGATGGAAAGATCCTATCGGGATTCGCCGGAGCCACCGCCGATGCATTCACTCTCTATGAGGTGATCGAAAAGAAGCTGAAGGAGTATCGGGGAGATCTGACACGAGCCGCGGTGGAGATGGCCAAGGAGTGGCGGATGGACAGGAACCTGAGGAAACTCGAGGCGATGATCCTGGTTGCCGATGCCTCGAAGACCTTTCTCATCAGCGGCATGGGTGACGTCATCGAACCGGAACATGACGTGATCGCCATCGGTTCGGGGGGCAACTACGCTTTGGCGGCAGCTCGCGCATACATGGATTGCTCCGACTATCCGGCTGAGACGATTGCACGGAAGGCTCTTGAGATCGCGAGCGACATCTGTGTCTATACCAACAAATCCATACTGGTCGAAAGCCTTCAGGAGAATACATGAAACTGGATGAGATGACACCCGCAGAGATCGTGCGGGAGCTGGACAAATACATCATCGGGCAGGATGCCGCAAAAAGGACCGTCGCGATCGCACTGCGCAACCGTTCCCGCAGGAAACGTCTTCCCGATGCGATGCGTGATGAGGTGTCACCGAAGAACATCATCATGATCGGGCCCACGGGAGTGGGGAAGACCGAGATAGCCAGGAGGATCGCGAAGCTCGCGAACACCCCTTTCATCAAGGTGGAGGCGACCAAGTATACCGAGGTGGGGTATGTGGGCAGGGATGTCGAGTCCATGGTCCGCGATCTCATGGGCAGTGCCGTGCAGATGACCCGGCGGGAACTGGCGGAACTCAGGAGAACCCAGGTCGAGAAGCAGGTGGAGGAGCGATTGCTCGACCTCCTGCTCCCCCACGACAAGGAGGGCAAGACCGTCTCCGCTGATGCGCATGCGCTTGCCGATGCGACCCAGAACACCCGGGAGAAGTTCCGGCAGTTCCTTGCAGAAGGCCGGTTCGAGGACCGTGAGGTGGATTTGGTGGTGCATGGTAGGAGCCCCTCGCAAGGGATCGAGTTGCTCGCGGGAGGAAACCTGGAAGACATCGAGAACACCATCCAAAGCCTGGGGAGCATTTTCGGTGGAAAAGGGAAGAAACGGCGGATCCCGATCCGCAGGGCCCGTGAGATCCTCATGGAAGAGGAGACCGAACGGAGTCTCGATCAGGAGCAGGTGATAGAGATCGCGAAGGAACGGGTCGAACAGATGGGGATCATCTTCATCGACGAGATCGACAAAGTCGCGGGAAACAAAGGCGCACACAGCGGCCCGGATGTCTCCCGCGAAGGTGTCCAACGCGATATCCTGCCGATCGTGGAGGGAAGCAAGGTCAGCACCAAATGGGGCATGATCGATACCACGCACATCCTGTTCATCGCCGCGGGAGCTTTCCATGTCTCGAAGCCAAGCGACCTCATTCCGGAACTCCAGGGACGGTTCCCTCTCCGGGTGGAGTTGCAGGAACTTACGGGTGAGGATTTTTTGCGCATCCTCCAGGAACCGGAGAATGCCATCGTCAAGCAATATGTGGAGCTGATGCGGACCGAGGATGTCGAGCTTGTGTTCACCGCTGATGCACTGAAACGGGTGAGCGAGATCGCCTACACGGTCAATGCGACTACCGAGAACATCGGAGCCCGTCGGCTGTATACGATCATGGAACGTCTGCTCGAGGACATCTCGTTCAATGCATCCGATATGGCGGGGCAGAGAATCGAGCTAGACAAGGCCTATGTCGATGACCGACTTTCGGGTATACTGGGAAATGAGGACCTGAGCAGGTACATCCTCTGAGATCCACTGGTGGAGGTGAGCGTCCATGAAATACATCACGATCGTCGCCAACAATTTCGACGAGGCTGTGCGCAAGGCCCGGGAGCAGTACGGAAGTGCGTTGCGCATCCACAGCCGTCGTGATGTGATGGCCAGGGGAGGGTTCCTCTGGCTCGGCAAGCAGATGCACGTGGAGCTGACCTGTTACCTCGCCGACGACGACAGGCCGAACGTCGCACAAGCCGATGAGCAGAAAGTCATGGTACCGGAGTCCGTCAGTGAGCCGGAAACACAACCTGTCGAAGCTCGTGAACCGGAGAAGGAGGCACCCGCAGCCGAGGAAAAACCTGCGGTAGCGGACAAACGCGATGCGCTGATCGCACATGCACGGACGCTCCTCCAGGCCAACCAGTTCTCTTCTCCATTCATCGACGAAGTGCTCGCGCTCCTGGTCGGATCGATCGGTGAATCTCCCAACGGCGATCTTTCACTTGAGGAGTTCGAACTCATGCTCGTGGACAAGATCGTATCCTTGGTGAAGATCGATCACGAGACCCAGTTGCGCCCCCCGAGGATTTTCGTTCTTCTCGGACCCACCGGAATCGGCAAGACGACGACGATCGCGAAGATCGCAGCCTTGTACGGATTGCAACAACTCTCCGAGTTCAGGCGTACCGTCCACATGATCACCATCGATTCCTTCCGCGTCGGAGCGTTCGAGCAACTCAATGCATTCGGAAACTCCCTCGGAATGCCTGTCGACCAGGTCTCCGACGAACAGGAATTCTACAAGGCATTGGACAGTGCTTCCGATGCCGACCTGATCCTTGTCGATACCATCGGCAAGAGTCCGAGAGACAAGGACCTTGCCGTGAAGATGAAGACGCTGCTGTCCGTTCCGCGTCAGGACGAGTGCGGATTCTATCTCGCCCTCAGCGGTTCGATGAAAGAACAGGATCTGATCAGGTCCATCGACCAGTATGCGGTGTTCGGTCTCTCGGCACTGATCGTCACGAAGCTCGATGAGACCGAGACGATCGGTAACGTCCTCAGCGTCTGCAGGCAGCGGGATCTTCCCCTCCTGTTCCTTACGGATGGACAGCGGGTTCCCAAGGATATCCACAAAGCGAGTGCCTCGACACTTCTCGGACAATTGAAAGGATTCTCGCTCGACTTCGGAACACTCTGGTCGAACCAGGTCGGTCCGGTGGTCGACCCGGTCAACGAACCGTGATCGTCCCGACTGCGGAGGACCTGATCTTGCCTTGCCGCACCATGTCCGCGATGATCGACCCGATTGCCGGTGCGGCGATGTTGCTTCCCCAGATGGTCGCACCCGTAGGATTTGCCACCCCGATATAGATGACGTATGCAGGATCGTCGGCTGGCACGATCGCCAAGGTGCTCGCGAGGAATGCGTCGGACCTGTAGTTTCCGGTTACCGGGTCCGCCATCTGGGCGGTACCGGTCTTCGCGGCCACCCGCACTCCATTCACCGCCACTTTTGTTGCGGTCCCGCCTGTCATGGTAGCTTTCTCCATCCCCGCGAGCACGGTCGAAGCGACTTCCCGCGTGATGACCGACTTCCGTGCGATCGTCGGTTCGGTGTAGAGCACGACCGTCCCATCGTGTGATCGTACATTCCTGATGATGTAGGGCTGCATCAGATCACCGCCGTTGGCAATCGCGGTCGCCGCGGTCGCCAGCTGCAAAGCCGTGACCCCGAGTTCCTGTCCGAACGATATCGTCGCCTTGGTCCGTCCCGACCAGCTTTCGACTGGCTTGAGGACCCCGCTGATGCCCCCGGGCATTCCACTCTCCCATTTGGTGCCGAACCCCAGGGCCACCAAGATGTCCCTGAACGCCTTGTCATCGGTCTGCAAGGCCCAATGGGTCACCGCTCCGTTGCAGGAGTAGGCGAGCATGGTCTCACGATCAACGGTACCATGCGGCGACACGCAATTGATGACTGTCCGGTTTCCGTTCGGCATGATGAATTCATAGGTCCCGTCACAGAAGAACGGTTCCGAGAAATCGGCTTGGCCGGCAGCGAGCTCAGATGCGAGACTGAATATCTTGAACACGGAACCGGGTTCGAACATCGAGGTGATGATGCGGTTCTGCCTGAGCTCGGGATCAGATTCCTGGTAGTTGTTCGGGTCATACCAGGGGAACGAGGTAGCCGCGAGGATCTCTCCCGTCTTGGCTCCCATGATGATTCCCACGATGCTGTCGGGAAGATGTTCCCTGTCTATGGCGAGCACCGCGGTATCGAGCAGGTACTGCAGCTCCATGTCCATCGTGAGTTGCACGTCATGACCGTAGGTGATGTCCTTGCCGATCTCAGGGTAAGGGGAGAGGTACTCATCAAGTGTCAGCTCCAACCCTTCGAGGCCTTGGTTCTCGGTATTGGTGAATCCGATCGATTGTGCCGCATGATAATGTTGGGGAAAGGTCCGTCCGAAGCGTTTCTCGAGGACCACGCCCTTCATCTCCTTCGATCCGATCAAGCTGCCGAGCCGTTCGAATTCTTCGTCCGTCAGATAGCGTTTCACGAGATAATAGGTGGAGTAGGCGGCAGATCCGGCTATGATGCGGTCCGGATCTATCGAAAGGACTGAACCGATGACCTTGGCCGTCTCGCGCAGGTCAGCGATCTCCCTGAGCAAGAGCGCACAGGAGTGATACGGAGTCTCGATCGCGATGATACGGCCGTTGCGGTCGGTTACCGTACCCCGTACGACCCGAGTCGCGACTACCGGGTCGCGATAGGCGGCTTCCTCCGGACCGGTGATGATGGCGACCCAGAACACACGCAACAAAATTGCCATCGCTACGACTCCTGTGATGATGGAAAGCAAAATTGGATACCTGCGTTTTTCTCTGGATACCATTGTCCAAATATAGTAATATGTAACGGCATCATTGTCGAGAGCAGGTGGGTGGCATGGGCTACAAGGATAAGGGCGGTTACGATGACATGGGCAGCGTCTCCAGGGTGGGACACGGCGGTAATGAGCGCATGGATCGAAAGAGCAAGCGCATCATCATCTCCGTAGTCCTCATCGGTGTGCTTCTTTGCGTCGGCGTGGTCGCACTTTGGCTCCGCTACTTTTCCGGTCCTGTCACCCCGGCAGAGACTGCCAGTCCCATGGTGGTGGAACCGATCGCGGTTCCCGCTGCTCCGGTGCAGGCGCAGCAAACCCCGGCGCCGGCTCCCCAGGCGACCGATGCAAGTGCCCTGACGCGAAGCGGTACCATCCAGATCGAGACTCCCGTACCCGCCCGTTCAGCCGTCAGTGCTCCCGAATCCCGTTCCGTATGGTATACGGAGCATGCAGTGCAGGAGGGAGAAACGCTCGACATCCTCTCTGAGCGTTATGGCATCACCAAGGAGACCATCCTGAGTGTGAATGCGATCAAGAACATCTCTGCGATCAAGAGCGGGCTCACCTTGCGCATTCCCGATCGCAACGGCCAACTCTATACCGTGCAATCGGGGGACTCGCTTTCCATCATCACGAACCGTTTCAACCCGGCCTTGGGCTGGAAGACATTGCAGGAGATCAACGGACTGCGTTCCGAGGTGATCTTCCCGGGCCAGAAATTGTTCATCCCCAGCGCTGAGGTGGGTGACGACGGTTCCTTGGCCTCCTTCGACCGCTTCGTCCGACCTGCGGAGGGCCGGATCACCGGACTCTACGGACAGACCGTCGTGTATGGGACATCGGAGTCCATCGTGGTATTGCAAGGCATCTGGATCGAAGGTCCGGCGGGTGCTCCGGTGACTGCTTCGGGAAGCGGAGTGGTGGTTGATGCGGGGCACGTGCCCGACACGCTCGGCCGGTTCGTCGTCCTCTCCCATGAGAACGGATACAGGACCACCTACGCTCATCTTGGGGAGACGATGGTAAAAGTCGGAGACCAAGTGAAGCAGGGCGATCAGCTCGGGACGCTTGGCAATACGGGAAACATCGGCAAGAATACCCTCTATTTCACCATCGAGCAGGAAGGAGTCGCACTCAATCCTGCCAACTTCTTCTGAAACCCTTACGCATCCCTTCCGTGACAATGCTTGTACTTCTTTCCGCTGCCACACGGACACGGTTCGTTCCGTCCGACCTTCGCGGCGGTGCGCCTGATCTGTACTGCAGCTTGGCCCGGCAGCGCGCCTTGGACCCTTGCCGGACCTGAGAACTGGTTGATGCCACCATGGGATTCGACCGTTCGGGTCACCGGACTCCGCTGCGCTTGGGCTGCACCGTCGGTGCTCCTGACCTGCACCCGCACCATCAACGTCGCGATATAGGAACGTATCTGGGAAATCATCGAGTCGAAGATCTCAAAGCCCTCGAGCTTGTATTCCAACAGCGGATTCTTCTGTGCATAGGTGCGCAGGTAGACCGCCTCGCGCAATGCCTCAAGCTGATCAAGGTGGTCCTGCCACCGCATGTCGATCTGCCTGAGGTATTGGAAACGGAGGAAATCGTTGAACGGTGCATCCCCGGTCAACGCAAGCTTCTCCTCGATATGGACCTTGATCGCACCGAACAGGGTTTCGGCAATGGATCCGGAATCCTTCTGTTCGGCCTTCGAAAGATCGAAAGGCGGAACGAAGTGGAACCGCTGCTCCAACGCATCACGCAGTGCATGGACGAGCTTGTCATGGTCCTTTTGTGCGGTATCGATCTCTCCGACGATCTCTCCGACGATCGATTTGCAGGTCTCCAGCCCCCGTTCCACCAGGTTCTGTGCACGCAGTATGTCGTCACGCTGCGTATAGAGATAATTCCGCTGCTCATTGAGGACGTCATCGTACTCCAGCAGGTGTTTCCTGATCTCGAAGTTCTGCTCCTCGACCCGCATCTGTGCTTTCTCGATCGCCTTGCTGACCATGGAGTGTTCGATCGGTTCTGCTCCCATGCCGATCCTTCCGAGCATCGCCCGCACCGAATCCTTCGCGAACAGACGCATCAGCGTGTCGTCAAGGGAGAGGAAGAACCGCGAGACCCCGGGATCGCCTTGGCGTCCCGACCGCCCCCTGAGCTGGTTGTCGATACGACGCGATTCGTGACGTTCGGTTCCGAGGATGTACAGGCCGCCGAGGGACTTCACCTCCTCGTATGCATTCTTCCATTGCGGAAGCACGCGCTGCTTCGCCGCTTCCCGTTCCTGTGCCGTGGCCTCGGAGCTGCAGACCGTGCGGATCAGGGCTTCGATGGAACCTCCGAGCTTGATGTCGGTTCCACGGCCTGCCATGTTCGTGGCGATCGTGACCGAGCCCTTCGCCCCCGCATTTTCGATGATCGCGGCTTCACGTGCATGGTTCTTGGCATTCAGCACTTCGTGACGGATGCCACGTTTCTTCAGCAGGATGGAAAGCTGCTCCGATTTCTCGATCGAGACGGTACCGATGAGGATCGGTTGTCCGATGGCGTGTACCCGCTCGATCTCCTGGCAGATGGCATCCAGCTTGTACGCTTCGGTGAGATAGACGAGGTCCTGCAGGTCCTTGCGCACGACCGGAAGGTGCGTGGGGATCACTACGACATCGAGGTTGTATATCTTCTGGAACTCGGGGGCCTCGGTATCGGCCGTGCCCGTCATGCCGGAGATCTTGTCATACATGCGGAAGAAATTCTGGAACGTGATGGTGGCGAGTGTCTTGTTCTGTACCTCTACCCTGATTCCTTCCTTCGCTTCGATCGCCTGGTGCAATCCGTCACTGTAGCGTCTGCCGTGGAGCACGCGACCGGTGAACTCATCGACGATCTCGACCTTCTTGTCGGATACCACGTAGTCGACATCGAGATGGAAGAGCTTGTGTGCCTTCACCGCTTGGGTCATGTAGTGGACGAACTCGAAGTTGTCCCCGTCATAGAGCGAGCCGGTGATGATGCGGTTTTTCTGGAGCAGGGATTCGATCTGCATGAGGCCTTGGTTCGAGAAGGTGATGCGTTTCTGTTTTTCATCCACCTGGTAATCACCTTCGGCATCGTCGGGGTATTCGCCGGTTTCCGGGTCCTTCGTGCATTCCTGCAAGGCCGCGACGATGGAATTCGCCGCCCGGATCTTCATGGTATCATCGGCCGCCTGGCCGCTGATGATCAATGGCGTGCGCGCTTCGTCGATGAGGATCGAGTCTATCTCGTCGACGATGCAGTAGTGGTGCAACGGCTGGATCTTGTCCCGCCAGTCCCACTTCATGTTGTCCCTGAGATAGTCGAATCCGAATTCATTGTTCGTTCCGTAGGTGATGTCGCAGTCATAGGCAACACGGCGTTCCTCGGTGGCCATGTCACTGACGATGGTTCCCACCGTAAGTCCGAGGAACCGATAGATCGGTCCCATCCATGAAGCGTCGCGCCGTGCGAGGTAATCGTTCACGGTGACGATGTGCACCCCCTTGCCCTCCAGGGCGTTGAGGTATGCCGCAGGTACGCAGGTCAGGGTCTTTCCCTCTCCGGTCTTCATCTCAAGGATCGAGCCCTGGTGGAGGACGATCGCTCCCATGATCTGCTCATCATAATGTCGTTCATGGAGTACGCGGTCGGCAGCCTCGCGCGCCAGTGCGAACGCTTGCGGCAACAGTGCATCGAGCTTCTCTCCGGATCGGATGCGTTCTTTCAGGTCATTCGTGATCCTGGGAAAATCCTCATCATGCAACGCCTTGGCCCAATCGGCCTGCGCATTCACCGACTCGACCAACGGTGCGAGCCGCTTGATATCCTTCTCCTGTTTCGTGCCGAATAACCGCCTGATCAGACTCATAGCCATGAAAACCCTCTGTAATGGTGGATTTGACCTGATAAAGTATAGCAATAATGATTGCGAGTGTATATCGCAATCCGCTAGACTATGGGACATGCCAGAACCGACGAAATTGTTGCGCGTCTGCTTCACCGGAGGAGGTACCGGTGGTCATGTCTTCCCCGCGTTCGCTGTCGACGAATTCCTGTCGGCACAGTCTCGCCGCGGGGAATTCCGCTACGAGCGATTTTGGATCGGCAGTCGTGACGAACGGGAGCGACGCTGGATAGCAGAAGCCGGTTTCAGGCATGTGGCAATCTCCACGGGAAAGCTGCGGCGGTATGTCTCCTTGAGAAACATCACCGATCTCTTCGGGATAGTCGCGGGATTCTTCCAATCGCTCGCGATCCTGCGTCGGGAGAGGCCCGACATCCTGTTCAGCAAGGGAGGGTTCGTCTCCGTGCCTCCGGTGCTTGCGGCTTGGATGCTCCGCATCCCCAGCATCACCCATGAATCGGATGCCACCGCAGGCCTGGCAACGAGGATCAACGCACGGTGTGCGTTGCATACCTGCATTCCGTTCCCCGAGGCCGCAGCTTCCTATCCTCGGCGGTTGCAGGGACATCTGGTGGTGACCGGAGTTCCCTCACGGCTCTCAAGGAAGGGATGCGATGCGAATCGGGCGAGAGCGAAGTTCGCCCTCACGGAAGACAAGCCGGTGGTGGTGGTGCTCGGGGGCAGCCAGGGAGCTCTCCAGATCAATGAGCTGGTTTGGGATCAGCTTGACCAGTTGCTCCGATTCGCCCAAGTGGTCCATCAGACTGGGCCGGCAACCTACCGCACGATTGAGAAACGCGGTTACCGATGTGTTCCCTTCATCGGAGAGGAACTTGGGGACCTTCTGAGCGCAGCGACGCTGGTCGTCTCGCGCGCGGGAGCGACCGCGCTGGCCGATTTCATGGAGATGGAAGTTGCGATGCTCCTCATCCCTCTCGGACTGGGGGCAAGCAGGGGAGACCAGATCGAGAACGCACGGAGACTGGAGCGATACGGTGCCGCGTGGGTCCTTGACGGCAATACAGTCGAACAGGGAACGTTCACTGATGCTGTAAGAAAGTTGTCATCTCATGCTATAGTACGGAATGAATTGGTATCGAGGGCGAAAGCCTTGCATGCAGCCGACGCTGCGGAAAGGATCGCGCATCTGATATGCTCGAGTGCACGAGTGAGGAGGGATTGAGATGGCAGCTTGGGGATTGTCATTGGGGCCGTATGTTTTCAATATCGTCGATGTGGCGATCGTGGCCATCGCCTTCTTTGCTGCGGTGGCCGGAGCCGTGCGCGGATTCGCGTTGGAATTCTCATCCAGGGCAGGGTTTCTCGTCGGTTTCGTCATCGCGCTCGTGTTCAGCCGTCTCGGTGCGAACCTGGTGCTCGATACCTTCTCGCTACCGCTCTTCTGGTCGACCCTCATCGCCTTCATCGTCTTCTTCATCATCGGGTACTTGTTGGTGATGGCAGTGGGTTCACTTCTCGACAGGACGCTCGATGCGATGGGACTCGAGTGGCTCGACCGCTTGCTGGGGCTGGTGCTCGGTGTCATCGAAGTGTTCGTGGTGGTGGCCTTCATCATCTATCTCCTCGACCTGCAAAAGGTGATCGACCTGTCGGCATACATGAACCCGAGCGTGATCACCACCCGTTTGCTCAGGCCGTTGACCCCGAAAGGAATCGAGTTGGTGAAGGGCTTGCTGTGATGTTCGAATCGGTGATGCCCTACCGCAGGGAAGCTGCCACCTTGCTTTCCCAACAGATATCCTCCGACAGCTTTCCCCAGGCGGTGCTTTTCGCGGGATCGCGGTACAGCGGCCGTCTCACGCTTGCGATGGAGAGCGCCCGGGTTCTCTCCTGCAGCAACACGGGAGAGGCGAATTGTGCCTGTCGTTCCTGCATCGATTTCTCCTGGTATGCCATGGATAATGTGATTGCCGTGGGAAACCGGGATCATGTGACCAGGATCGATGCGCATCTGGCGGAATTCCTTCGCCTCGGCACGCAAGAATCGCACAAGCGGTTGGTCAGGGCGCTTCGGCTCATGCTCCTCCAATACCATGGAGCCCTCTTGGGAAGCACCGAAAGCAAGAATTCCAGCACATTCAATGCTGCAGCATCCCTCGACGAGTTCCTCCTCTCTTCGGATGACATCGATCGGCCCGAAGGGCGGAAGGAGTACGTGAGACAGCTGACTGATCTTCTGAAGCCGCTTCAATCGTCGCGAAGCCGTTCGGGAGCCCTATCCATCGCCCAAGTACGTGCGTTGCAGGAGTGGACGATGCAGACCAGCTTCGGTCGGCAAAACCGTTTCATCCTGTTGGAAGGCGTTGAGCAAAGTACCGAAGGAGCGCGCAACAGCCTGCTCAAGATGCTCGAGGAGCCTCCCGCGCATACCTATCTGTTCCTACTCAGCGAACAGCCCTCGCGCTTGCTTGCCACGATCCTGTCACGTGTGCAAAGACATCACGTCTCTCCCTATTCGGAAGGAGAGAAGAACCGGCTTCTTGCCGACCTGTTCTTCATCGACGGAGCGGAGCATCCTTCGGTGGAGGAATACTTCTTGAGCAGGGCAGGCATCCCCTGCGAGAAAATCAGGTCTCTCGCGAAGCGGTATGCACAAGCATCCGGTGCTCGTGAGGCCATCGGCCGCGAGGAGCTCGATGTGATGTGCACCGAGCTTGACGAGCCGGTACGGCTTGGGTACTTTCTCAGTGAATTCCAACGTTCCGTACGGGAAATGTTCTTGTGCGGAACCCTAGCGGAATCCCGTGCCGCCCGCTTGGTCTCCGTAGCCGGTGAGGCCGAGATGAAGGCTTCGGTATATAATCAAAGCGGAAGGCTCATGGTCGAGACGCTCCACTACCGGCTGTTGGAAGAGTCATGAACAATTTCGTCAGACGTGCGTTCAACAAGATCGAAAAGCTCAGTACCGACGAGATCAAGACACTGGTCCGCTACCAAGCCTCGGAAAACGAGCTGCTTGGAAAGGTGTTGCAGAAGATCGATATCGGGATCATGGTCACCAATACTACCGGACGGGTGCTGACCTGCAATGACGAGGTGAAACGGCTGTTGCCCCTCTCCCGACAGCTCACCGAGGGGACGAGCCTCAGGTTCGTGATCGCTGATGAGGATGTGGGAAAGTTCATGGAGTCGGCACTCAAGCAAGTCTCCGACGACAAGGAGCTGGAGAAAGAGTTTCATTTCCAGAGAGGTGAGTTGGTCAGGACGCTGGTGATCGGCGTGTCAGCCTTCACCAGCGACCTCGATCCCGTGTTCCACCAGGACAACGGCAAGCGGATGCTCTTCATCGTCCGCGACGTATCCGACCAGAAACGCCAGGAAGCCCGGTTGCATCGTTCTGAGAGCCTCGCCTCGCTCACGACCGTTGCCGCCGGGGTCGCGCATGAGATCAAGAACCCGCTGGCTTCGATCGGCATCCACCTGCAGCTCCTTCGCAAGGCATTCCAGAGGAAGAAGACCCTTGCGCTTTCCGATGCCACGCGGTATCTCGATGTCATCGATGAGGAAATCGACCGGCTCAATGGCATCGTGGTGGATTTCCTCTTCGCCGTCCGACCCATGGATGTGCGGCTGCGGCTCGAGTCGCTCAACCGCATCGTCGAGGATGTGCTCAATTTCGTGAGCTACGAGCTGTCGGAGCAGAGGATCGTCATCAAAAAGCATCTGGGAGAATTCCTCCCGAAACTGAAACTTGACGAGAACCTGATGAAACAGGCCCTGTTGAATATCATCAAGAACGCAATGAATGCCATGGAGGACACCGGTGGAACGCTTACCGTTTCGACCAAGCTCGCCGGGGATTCCGTATCGTTGACCATCACCGACACGGGGACGGGGATGGATGAGGCGACGATGGCAAAAATATTCGAACCCTATTTCACGACCAAGGCTTCGGGCTCCGGGCTTGGCCTCACCATGGTGTTCAAGGTGGTGAAGGAACACCACGGGGAGATAGCTGTCACGTCGAAGAAGAAGGTAGGCACCAACTTCACCATCACGCTGCCGGTACCGACGAGCGAGCGGCTGGCCCTGGAGGCGACGAAAGCATGATGCGCAGAACCATACTGATCGCGGACGATGAGAAGAATATCCGCAACGGATTGCAAATCGCCCTTGAGGACGAAGGGTATGATGTGTTGCTTGCCTCCGACGGCGAGGAGGCTTGGAAGACCATCACCTCGAACAATATCGACATGCTGGTCACCGATCTCAGGATGCCGGGCATGAGCGGCCAGGAGCTGCTCAAGCGGGTCTCCTCACATTATCCGATGATGCCTGTCGTCATCCTCACAGGACACGGGACCATCGAATCGGCGGTCGAGGCGATGCGCAACGGTGCGGTGGATTTCATGACCAAGCCGTTGAACCTTGACCGTCTGTTCCTGCTCATCCGGAGGGCATTCAGCAATCTCGACCTCTACGACCAGAATGCAGCCTTGAAGAAGGAACTGGCGGAACTGAAGAAGCAGAGCGGATACAACAAGATCATCGGCAAGAGCGAACGGATGATCCGGCTCATGGATACGGTACGCCAGGTTGCGGAAGCGACGGCGAGCGTGCTGATCACCGGTGAGAGCGGGGTGGGCAAGGAGTTGGTCGCAGATGCGTTGCACCAGCTTTCCAGTCGGTCGGCAGGGCCATTCATCAAGGTGAGTTGCGCCTCCTTCGCGGAGACGCTTCTCGAGGATGAGCTGTTCGGGCATGAGAAAGGGGCGTTCAGCGGTGCGGTCTCCTCCCGGAAAGGCCGGTTCGAGCTCGCCCATGGTGGGACGCTCTTCCTCGATGAGATCGGGGAGATCAGCCAATCGACGCAGGTGAAGCTGCTTCGCGTACTCCAGGAGCGTCAGTTCGAGCGACTTGGGGGAGAGAAGACCATCACGGTCGATGTGCGACTGGTCGCTGCGACGAACCGTGACCTGCGCACGGAGGTCGCGGAGGGGCGCTTCAGGGAAGACCTATTCTATCGCCTGAACGTCATCCATCTCGAGGTGCCGCCATTGCGTGAGCGAAAGGAGGACATCCCCTTGCTCATGTCGCACTTCCTCGAGCTCTACAACGAGCGGAACAAACGTCGCGTCGAGGGATTCTCTCCCCGGGCAAAAGCTGCGATGCTCGCCTATGATTGGCCGGGAAACATCAGGGAGTTGGGTAACTGTGTCGAAAGCACGGTGGTCATGGCGACCGGTCCGGTGATCGATCTCGATGAACTTCCCGCGAACGTGCGGAATGCAAGCAGCGAGGAACGGGTGGTCATCCCCGTGGGAACGACCATGGAACAGGCCGAGAAGGCCCTGATACTGGCGACGATCGCCAGTTGCGGTGGAAACAAGTCGAAAGCTGCCGATACGCTCGGCATCGCACGCAAGACTCTGCATCGGAAGGTACAGGAATACCAGCTTGGAAACGAATGACATCTACCGGATCTTCGATGCGGACGGGCTCCTGTCGACCCGATTTCCCGGGTACGAGTTCCGGGAGGGGCAGCTCGACATGGCGCTCCTCATCACCCGGGCCTATGAAGAGGATGCGATCGCTGCGATCGAGGCGGGAACGGGGATTGGCAAGTCGTTCGCCTACCTGGTTCCCGCGATCCTGTGGGCCCAGGAGCATCCACAGGAGAGGACGGTGGTCGCCACCTCCACGATCAACTTGCAGAAGCAGCTTTTCGACAAGGATCTCGTCCAGCTCTTTGCCATTCTCGGGACCTCGTGCCCGGTCGCACTGGTGGTGGGGAGGAGCAATTATCTTTGCCAGCACCGGTTGGAGGAGCGGGCATCCGAGGCTCCCCTGCTGGCGCACGATCCGCTGGGCGAGCTCGGATCGCTCGTCGCATGGAGTGGCGAGACCGATACGGGGTTGCGGTCCGATTTCCCCGGGAAGCTGCGGGGCGAGCTGTGGCAGGATGTATGCAGCGACACCGATCTCTGTCTCGGATACCGCTGTTCGTTCGCGAAGGATTGTTTCTTCATGAAGTCCCGGAAGAAAGCCTCGGAGTCCCGGTTGCTGATCACGAACCATCATCTGCTCTTCACCGACTCCCGTTCAAGGATGATCGATGGGATCGGATACGATGAGGAGGCGGTACTGCCCTCGTTCAATCGCCTGGTGATCGACGAGGCGCACAACATCGAGAAGAACGCGACCGATTATTTCACCGCGACCTACAGTGCCTATGAGATGATGCGGTCCCTCTCTCGCGCGGTTCAACAGAAAAGACAATCGAAATCCCTGGTCGAGGAGGTTGCTCCGTATGCCAAGGACCAAAGGCTCGTGGATACGATTCTCGGTACCGCTTCGCTGTTGGGTGAGTCCATCGGCTATGTCGACACCTACCTCAGCCAGATGATGCAACAGGTACGTTCCTCAAGTTTCCTGGTGAACCGGGCCATGAAAAGCCAGCTGGCCGATTTCATCCGTCTTTCTCAGGCTGTGGTGGAGCATGCCGGTCGCTTTGAGTCGCAAACGCGAACCTTGGTGATGGAGAGCAGCCTTCCTGAGGAGCTTGAGTTCCGTGGCAAGGAGCTGGCTGTACACGCGAAACGGGTCCTGGCAGGTTCCGAGGCGTTGCGCACCTTCATCGACATGGAGGGATGGAACGAGGATGTGCATTGGTTCGAGACTGTGGAGCATGGCAGGTCCGTGAAGGGAGTCGATGTCCATATCTCGCCGCTTTCCGTCGCACAGTCGCTCAGGGAGGCATTGTTCGGCAAGCTCGAGACCGTGATCTGCACCAGCGCGACTCTCGATCTGAACGACCGGTTCGCCTACTGGGGCTCACGCATAGGGCTTCCGCTGGATGATTTCAGAACCTACCTGACTGCGGTTCACCATTCTCCGTTCGACTTCAAGAGCCGTCTCCTGTTGCTGACACCGCATGATGCCCCGCTCTTTTCCGAGAAGAATCCGCAGGAATTCTTCTCCTACTGTACCGCTACGATCGGCAATGCGATCCTCAGCAGCGGCGGGGGAGCCTTGGTGCTCTTCACCTCGTATGCCATGCTCACCAGCGTCGCGAAGGAGGTCGAGCCGTTGCTGGCGGCATCGGGGATCACGCTGCTTCGTCAGGGAGATGCGGATCGTTCCCACCTGCTCAAGCGATTCAAGGAGGATGTCGACAGCGTGCTCTTTGCCACCGACTCCTTCTGGGAAGGGGTCGATGCTCCGGGAAACGCACTGCGGATGGTGATCATCGTGAAGCTTCCGTTCAGATTGCCTACCGACCCGGTGTTCCGTGCACGTCAGGAGGCGTTGGATGGCGAGGGGAAAGGTGGTTTCTTCCAGTTGGCACTTCCGGAAGCCACCATGAAGCTGAAACAGGGCTTCGGTCGACTGCTGCGCAATACGTTGGATAGCGGGATCGTACTGATCCTCGACAGCAGGGTGGTGAACAAGCAGTATGGGAAATGGATGCTCCAGGCGCTTCCCGAGTCGTACCACCCCGAGACTGCGACAGAGGGGATCGCGTCCAAGATCGAGTCGTTCCTCTTCTCCTGAACGAACGGGCAGGAAAAAGGGCTTGTCCCTCGCGGAACAAGCCCTTCAAAAGGATCGATGACCGATCAGTCGATAACCGCAAGGATGTCGGACATGTGGAGGATCAGGTACTCCTCTCCGTCCTTCTTGACGGAAGTGCCCGCATACTTGTCATACATGACCCGATCGCCTTCCTTCACCTTGATGCTCTCGTCATCGCCGACCGCGATGACCTGGGCGATCTGCGTCTTCTCCTGGGCGGTCTGGGGAATGAAGATGCCCCCGGCGGTCTTCTCCTGGACCTGTTCCATCTTGACAAGCACTCTGTCTCCCATCGGTTTGATAGTCATAAGTTCCTCCTGTATGCAGTGTTCTTTCTCAATATTGGATGTTTGAATGAAATCCTCTTGCAATATACGCACAATGGTGCGTGCGGTCAAGCAATCGGCGAAAAATGGAACAAGTTGTCGAGGTGGTGCGACAAACTCTTCAGCAATCTCTTTCCGATTCGGATTCGAATCTGTATATTGTGTGTGTGAGAGGGGTAGATGAGGTGAAGCCGACAACAGACCAACGATACAGGAAAGCACTCATGATGTGTTCGGCGGATCTGTCGGGAGCCGATGGCAATGACCTGCAGGCCAGCGCCACCTGTTTTTTCCGGATGGGGGTGGTCCTGAGTCGGCTCGGTGAGATCGGCGGTGCGATACGATGTTTCAATGATGCCTTCATCATGCGTGACCCGATCACAAGCACGCAGGATGAACACCTGTGGCGCATGTTCCATGATGTGCAGATGGCCATCTATATCCTCGGCAAGCGGAACAAGCTGATCTCCTGTCTGGCAGAGGGCGATATGGTGCACGATCTGATCAAGCATCGTTGGAAGCAGCTGCAATCGGAGATCCTGGGATCGGAGATTCCCTTTGCCGGCACCGACATGCGCGCATGGTTCGAGACAGTGCGGATCGACTTCCCATGGGAAATGGAGGATTTTCATATTCCTGAAGAAGATGTGGAGGATGAGCCGTACGAATCGTTCCTCACGAGTGTGTCAAAATAACTCAGGATTCGTCCATTTCCTGCCCTGTGTGTCATTTTGACACGGTTGTTTTGCCGGTTTGGTTCCAACAGGTCATTTCGCACCGAAACCTTCCTGCATCGATAAACTGTCCAATTCCCGCACTGTAAAAGAATAAGACACATAGTACCACCTCAGTGATCTTTTTGGCATGATTCTTGCATGTGTATGGGCAGGAGGAGTTGATATGAACCGTAACGCAAGAGTGCTGAATGAATTTGATCAGTTCGAGGACGAGAATATCCTCTCCATGTATCTGAAGGAAATCAACCGTATCCCGTTGCTCACGAGGGAAGAGGAAGACAATCTGGCCAGGCGTTCCGCAAAGGGTGACGAGTTTGCCCGCAAGAGGATGATCGAGTCCAACCTCCGCTTCGTCGTGAATGTGGCCAAGAAATACCAGAACCAGGGGCTTCCCCTGATAGATCTGATCAACGAAGGGAATATCGGGCTGATGAATGCCCTTGAGAAATACGATGTGGATCGTGGCTACCACTTCATCAGTTACGCTGTATGGTGGATCCGCCAGGCGATCCTGAAGGCGATCTGCGAGAAATCGCGCACCGTGCGGCTTCCGCTGAACCGCGCCAACGAGCTGGTGCAGATCCAGAAGATGCAGCGCAAGCTGATGAACGATAGTGGTGAGGAACCTACGATGGAGGAGCTCGGTGCTGCATTGAACCTGGATCCTGGTCTGGTCGGCGACCTGCTTTCCATCAGCCGTGACATGGTCAGCCTTGATGCTCCCGTGTACGGCGATCCCTCGAACTCGTCGGTAGGAGACTTCATCGAGGACAACTACAGGTCGGCTGAGGATATCATCATGGAGAAGTCATTGCGTGACGACATCAACGAGGCGTTGCAGACTCTCACCGACAAGGAACGCGAGATTATCGAGATGCGTTTCGGGCTGAACGGGGCGATCCCGATGTCACTCAAGGAGATCGGCGAGCTGTACAACCTGACGAAGGAACGGATACGCCAGATCGAGAAGAAGGCGATCGAACGGATGAAGCAACCCACGCGCCTGAAAGCGCTTGAATCATATACGGCTTGACGGCTGAAAGCCCTCCTTGCATTGACAGGGAGGGCTTTCACATATTAGATTTATTGATCGTGAAACAATTGTAAAAAGAACAAACAAAGGGGGTTTCCCATATATGGCAAAAAGTGGAACCAAGTACGTGTACTTCTTTGGCGAAGGCAAGGCCGAAGGAACCGCAGCAATGAAGAGTCTTCTCGGTGGCAAAGGTGCCAACCTTGCGGACATGACTTCGATCGGTCTTCCCGTTCCTCCGGGATTTACCATCAGCACTGAGGCTTGTGCCTATTACAGTGCGAACAATGGCGCGTATCCCGAAGGATTGCGCGAAGAGGTGCTCGAACACTTGCACCACCTTGAGAAGGTCATGGGAGCCAAGCTCGGAGACAGTGTCAATCCGTTGCTCGTTTCGGTCCGTTCCGGAGCAGCCCAGTCGATGCCCGGCATGATGGACACGGTGCTCAACCTTGGCATGAACCCTGCATCCGCGAAAGCGCTCGCCGAGAAGACCGGCAACGAACGGTTCGCCTGGGACAGCTATCGCCGGTTCATGCAGATGTTCGGTGATGTGGTCATGGGAGTTCCCCATGATGATTTCGAGCATGCCCTTCAGTCTGTGAAGACCGAACGCGGACGTGAGTTCGATACCGACCTGGATGTCGAGGATCTCAAGGAGGTCATCGCACGATACCGGGCCATCTACAAGAAGGCCATCGGCGAGGATTTCCCGACCGATCCGATCGATCAGCTGTTCAAATCCATCAACGCCGTCTTCGGTTCCTGGAACAACGAGAGGGCCATCAAGTACCGCCAGATGAATGATATCCGTGGACTGCTCGGCACTGCCGTCAACGTACAGTCGATGGTCTTCGGCAACATGGGTGCAACCAGCGGTACCGGTGTGGCATTCACCCGCGACCCTTCCACCGGAGAGAACAAGTTCTATGGCGAGTACCTGATGAACGCCCAAGGTGAGGATGTCGTCGCAGGAATCAGAACCCCGCAGACGATCGACACGCTCCGTCAGGTCAACGAGAAAGTCTATGACCAGCTCGTGGGGATCCGCGAACTGCTCGAGAAGCACTACAAGGATATGCAGGACATCGAGTTCACCATCCAGGAAGGCACACTCTACATGCTCCAGACCCGTAACGGAAAGCGGACCGTTTTCAGCTGGCTCCGCTCCCAGGTCGAGATGGTGGAGGAGGGCCTGATCACCAAGGAGACCGCAGTCTCCAGGGTTCCCGCCGGTGAGTTCAACAAACTCTTCGCTCCGGTCCTCGATAGCGAGCAAATCTCCTCACGTGGAATCACCGAAGTGTCCCGCGGTCTGAACGCCAGTCCGGGAGGAGCTTGCGGCAAGGTCTATTTCTCCGCGGAGAAGGCAGAGCAGATGGCTGCCCTTGGCGAGGATGTCATCCTCGCACGTATCGAGACCAGTCCTGAGGATATCGGTGGCATGGCGGTTGCGAAAGGTGTGCTCACCACTCGCGGCGGCATGACCAGCCACGCGGCAGTCGTTGCTCGTGGCATGGGTTGTCCCTGTGTCTCCGGTGCAGGCGACATCCAGATCGACTACGCGAAGGGGACCCTCTCCGTGAAAGGCCAGACGGTCAAGGAGGGTGATTTCATCAGTCTTGACGGATTCACCGGTCAAGTGTTCAACGCGAAGATCGACGTGAAGCCTTCGGAGATCGTACAGGTGCTCAACGGCTCGATGAAGCCCGAGAACTCCTTGCTCTTCCAGGACTACAACAAGTTCATGGGATATGTTGACGAGATCCGGACGATGCGCGTGCGCACCAATGCCGACACTCCCGCCGATACACGCATGGCGGTGAAGCTCGGGGCAGAGGGTATCGGGCTTTGCAGGACAGAGCACATGTTCTTCGGGGGCCAGCGGATCATCAGCGTCCGCAAGATGATCCTTGCGAACAACAAGATCGACCGCGAGCGGGCCCTCTCCGAGCTGCTTCCGATGCAGCGTGGCGATTTCGAGGAAATCTTCACCGAACTCAACGGACTTCCGGCGACAGTCCGGCTCTTGGATCCTCCCTTGCACGAGTTCCTTCCCAACGACCACACCAGCAGGCATGAGATGGCTCTGCAGTTGGGAATCTCGGTCGAGGAGATCGCGCAGAAGACCGCGCAGCTGCATGAGTTCAACCCGATGCTCGGCTTCCGTGGATGCCGCCTCGCGGTTGTCTACCCCGAGATCCTGCACATGCAGGTGCGGGCCATCATCGAAGCTGCGCTCAACGTCGCCGAGAAGGGTATCGAGGTCCATCCCGAGATCATGATTCCCCTCGTAGGTCACTACAAGGAGTTCGAATACACCAAGAAGCATGCGCTCGAGACGATCGAGAAAGTCTTTGCGGAACGTGGCAAGAAGGTCGCCTACAAGATCGGTACGATGATCGAGGTTCCTCGTGCTGCCATCACCGCTGACGAGATCGCAAAGTCCGCCGAGTTCTTCAGCTTCGGAACGAACGACCTCACACAGATGACCTGCGGATTCAGCCGTGACGACGCAGCCAGCTTCCTCGGTCCTTACGTGAACGACACCGACAAGCAATTCTACGAATATGATCCGTTCGCCAGCATCGATATCGATGGCGTGGGCAAGCTCGTCAGCCTGGCGAGTGAGCTGGGACGTTCGGTAAATCCCAAGATCAAGCTGGGAATCTGTGGAGAGCACGGCGGAGATCCCAAGACCATCGCGTTCTGCCAGAAGGTAGGCCTCGACTATGTGTCCTGCTCTCCCTTCCGTGTTCCTGTGGCTCGCCTTGCTGCAGCCCAGGCAGTTCTCAAGAAATAAGTCATTTCAACGATTATGTACAGGCAAGGGGTTCGGTCCTATGGGATCGGACCCTTTCCTATTTCCAGGGTGTCGTGATACCATGAACCCAAGAGGTCTGTCATGTCATCACGGTACCGGTTGTTCTGGTGCATGCCCATCTTGCTCATCTTCTCTTCCTGTGCGACCCCGCCGACCTATGCACAAAGGATCCAGTCCTTCGGTATCCCACGCCTGGAAAGTGTCCCGCTGCATCTTGCGGAACAGGTCGTTCCCTTTGCGACTACCGGTCCGATGCTGCATGCGAAAGGTGGTGGGGATGTCGCAATCGAGGAAATGGAGCTTTCCGTGGAAACCATCGATCCTGAATGAAAAAACGGGAGCGATGTGCTCCCGTTTCATCAAGTCCAAGGAGGACACTCAACGTTCCGTTGCCATGTCATTGCCGAGGTCCTGTTCAAGGAATGCTTCGCGATCGAATTCTCCGAGCGAGTTTGCGACCACCACCGAGGTGGTCAGGTCCCCGGCGACGTTGGTCATCGTCCTGAACATGTCGACCAGGAAATCGACTCCCGCAACCAAACCGATAGCCTCGACAGGAAGTCCGACGGTCGTGAGCGTGATGACGGTGAAGGCCGTCGCACCCATGGGTACCGCGGCGCTTCCCAGGCTCGCGAGCACCGAAACCACGACGATGAGCACGTAGTGGCTGAACATGAGTTCGATACCGAATGCATTCGCTGCAAAGATGGATACCAGGGCGGGAAAGATTCCGCCGCATGCATCCATGTTCATGACCGCTCCCAATGGGCCGACGAAATTGGCCACCCGTGAGTTCACCTTGAGCCGGTCGGTCATGGTGCTGATCGTCATGGTGAGGGTGCCGAGGCTCGAGCGGCTCGAGAATGCGAGGAGCAGGGCAGGGCTTGCCGCCCGGTAGAAGCGGATCGGATTCACTTTGGCGAACACGGACACCAACGAACCGTAGACCAAGCCCATCTGGATCAGGCAGGCGATGATCACCGCGAGTACGAAGATGCCGAGGTGGACGACCGCGGAGAGTCCTGCGTTGCTCAGCCAATAGGTGGTCAGCCCGAGCACTCCGTAGGGAGTGAGGCGAAGGACGATCTTGGTCAGCTGCATCACGATCTGCAGGAAGCTCTCGAGCAGTTGCTCGAACGGCTTGACCGCATCAGGTTTCTTCGTCTTCACCCCGATTGCCGCGATACCGAGGAAAACCGAGAACACGACCAATGGGATCATCTGCATCTCGGCGGCAGCCTTGACGGGGTTGGAGGGGATGAATGCCCTGAATTGGGAGAAGAGGTTGGTCACGGTATTCGGTTCACGCGTCGCAAGCTCGGTGACAACGATCCCGCTTCCGACCTGGAACAGGTTGCCCACCAGCAGTCCGAGTATGCCCGCGACCGTGGCGGTGAAAAGGAATATGCCGATCGTCCTGGTACCCATCCGCTTCAACTCATCGGTCGAACTGAGTCTGAGCAATCCAGCGATGATGCTGGTCGGGACCAGTGGGATCACGAGCATCCTCAGAAGGTCGACATACCCGTTTCCCACGAGCGCTATCCATCGCCTTGCCTCCTGCGAAACCGCTTTGTCGGCAAAGAAGAACATGGCCAGCCCGAACAGTGCTCCCAAGACGAGGGATATCGCTACCCTGATGGAAAACGAAACATGCCATTTGCTCTTCAACAATGCAAGAGCCACGATCAGCAATACGAACGGAACCATCCACAACACCACTTGCATGACAACCTCCCGATCTATACTTAACTAAGTCTATAGATATACTATGATATAATCATATGCCGTCCATCCGTCAAGCCTAAAGGGAAAATCCTGATGGTACGCTATGGGTTGCCGGGAAAAACGGATGCCGGGCGAACAATGCCCGGCATCCACGATTCACAAGACAGCCAAAAGTGGGATTCGAACCCACGACCTGCGCATTACGAGTGCGCTGCTCTACCCCTGAGCCATTTTGGCAATCCTTCAGACCGGTACCACACTAGCGGATTTCGCGGTAAAATGCAATACCCGTAGGGTTTTCAGCTTGAGGGCGGTACTTGACCAAAGGAGGGATACCATCTAATTTATACCGACGGAGCCCTGCTCCGATTGGAGTGCCTTCTGGATAAGAAATTTCCCCGGCATCGGCCGGAATCCTCGGTACCCGAGGAACGCGTCGTCGCCATACGTGTCTCATACAACAGGAATCTGCGCGTCGGTGTACCCTGGTCACCAGCAGTTGCCGACTTCTACATGGAGATGTACCCCGACATGATGGAGTACGGTCACTCGCTCGAGGATCTGGCCGACCTGTCATATCTTGAGGATTGGACATGAAAGTTCTCGGGATCGAGACCTCCTGCGACGAATGCTCGGTAGCGGTCGTCGAGGATGGACGCAACATACTCAGCAATGTCGTCGCCACGCAGATCGAACTGCACACCCCGTATCAGGGGGTTGTGCCTGAAATCGCCTCCCGGTTGCATACGGAGTGGATCAGCCAAGTCGTACGTTCCGCACTTGACAAGGCTTCCATGCGCACCACGGATGTCGATGCAGTGGCGGTGACCAACAGGCCAGGTCTTCTCGGATCGCTGTTGGTGGGGGTGAACTTTGCCAAGGCATTCGCTGCCACGCTGGATGTGCCGTTCATAGGCATCGACCATATCCGTGCGCACCTCTACGCTTCCCAGATCGAACAGCCGTTGGAATATCCCTATCTCGGCGTATTGGTCTCCGGCGGGCATACCGTGATCTGCAAGGTGAATGGGTATGATGCGATCGAGGTGCTCGGAACCACGATCGACGATGCGATAGGGGAGGCGTTCGACAAGGTCGCCAAACACCACGGTTTCGGCTATCCCGGCGGGGTGGTCATCGATCGGCTGGCAAAGGAGGGAGACCCCATGGCGTTCCTCTTCCCCGGACCGGCGTTGCAGAAAGGGGATCATCCCTATGACGTCTCCTACTCGGGCCTGAAGACGGCGGTCATCAATCAGTTGGATCAGTTCTGGAACGGAACCAGCGAAAAATCCCCGCAGAACATCGCCGCCTCCTTCCAACGTACCGCGGTGGGAATCCTCATGAAGCGTGTGCGCAGGGCATTGCTGGATACAGGCCTCAAGAGGCTTGCAGCGGGGGGCGGGGTAGCCGCGAACAGCCTGCTGAGAAGCGAGTTGAAGAAACTTGAGGGGATTGAGGTCGCTTTCCCCTCGATGAAGCTCTGTACAGACAACGGCGCGATGATCGCGGGGTTGGCGTATCGATATCTGGCCGATGGCATCACCAGCGATCTCGACATCACCGCATCCGCACGTGTCACCGCATTCAAGAAATCCTATCCCTGAGGAGCCAGCCATGAGTGAATTCAACCTTGATTCCGCCATCCGCAAGATCCATGATTTCCCGCGAGCAGGAATCCTGTTCTACGACATCACCAGCATCCTTACCGACCCGCAAGCGTTCCGCTATTGCATCGACAGCATGTGTGCGATGTACGAAGGAAAGCAGATCGATGCGATCGCGTGTGTCGAGGCACGGGGATTCGTATTCGCCGCGCCGTTCGCCTACCGCATGGGCATTCCCCTGATCCTCGTGAGGAAGAAGGGCAAGCTCCCCGGGAAGACCAGGGAGAAGAAATACAACCTCGAATACGGACAGGATTTCGTGGCGATCCATGAGAGCGACATCACCGAGGGTTCGAGGATCCTGCTCGCCGACGACCTGATCGCCACCGGCGGAACGATCAAGGCCGCAGCTGAGCTCATCGAGGAAATGGGGGGTATCGTGGCCGGAGTCTTCGGTGTCATCGGATTGCCGTTCCTCGATTACCATAAAGCCTTGCCCGGGTATGAGATCAAGACGCTGATCACCTATGACAGCGAATGATTTTCCCGTGAAGGGTTGACAAACCAGCCTGTTTTCGGTATGTTACAGCAGGATTTGATATGTTGGGATGTAGTGTAATGGTAACACTGCAGATTCTGGTTCTGCCTTTAGGGGTTCGAATCCCTTCATCCCAGTCCTTCATATGGTCCCTTCGTCTATCGGCTAGGACGGGAGATTCTCAGTCTTCAAAGAGGGGTTCGATTCCCCTAGGGACTAACGCTTACCAGCCCCCAACGGGCTGGTATTTTTATGCGATAGCAAGTACTATCGTCTACGGATAAGGATTTGTCATGATCACAGCTTCCAATATTTCTCTCTCATACGGTACCCAAGTTCTCTTCAAGGAAGTGAACATCAAGTTCACCCCGGGAAACTGCTACGGTGTCATCGGCGCGAACGGTGCCGGAAAATCGACCTTCCTCAAGATCCTCTCCGGTGAGATCGAACCCGATACAGGCGATGTCATCGTGACTCCCGGGGAACGGATCGCAGTGCTCAAGCAGGACCACTTCGCTTTCAACGACCACACGGTGCTCGAGACCGTCATCATGGGGTATGAGCGACTATACCAGGTGATGACCGAGCGGGATGCCATCTATGCGAAGGAACACTTCACCGAGGAAGACGGCATCAAGGCAGCGGAACTGGAAGGTGAGTTTGCCGAGCTTGGCGGTTGGGAAGCGGAGGCCGAAGCCGGCGTCATGCTCAACGGCCTGGGAATCCAGGACGACTTGTTGCAGAGAAGGATGGGAGATATCGAGGACAACCTCAAGGTCCGCGTCCTGCTCGCCCAAGCACTCTTCGGCAATCCCGACATCCTGCTCCTGGACGAACCGACCAACCACCTCGACCTTGAGTCCATACACTGGTTGGAGAACTTCCTCGGAGAGTTCAACAATACCGTGATCGTCGTCTCCCACGACCGGCACTTTCTCAACTCGGTATGTACGCACGTCGCTGACATCGATTATGGCAAGATCCAGCTCTATGTCGGCAACTACGACTTCTGGTACCTTTCCAGCCAATTGGCGGCGAAGCAGATGAAGGATGAGAAACGCAGGAGGGAAGACAAGATCGCCGAACTGAAGGAATTCATCCAGCGGTTCAGCTCCAATCTGTCCAAGGCACGCCAGGCAACCAGCCGCAAGAAACTGATCGACAAGCTGACCATCGATGATATCCGTCCCTCGTCGAGGAGATTCCCCTATGTCGCTTTCAAGCCCGAGCGCGAGCCGGGTCGCAACATCCTCGAGGTCCGCCAACTCACGAAGGTCATAGACGGGGAGAAGGTCCTTGACAATTTCACCCTCACGGTGAACAACGGAGACAAGATCGCATTCGTCGGTCCGAACCACTATGCGAAGACGATCTTCTTCGAAATCATCAGCGGTCGGATGAAAGCGGACAAGGGAACCTATGAGTGGGGAGTCACCACGAAGAGCAGCTATTTCCCCAAGGACAACAGCCTGTACTTCACCGAACACCTGAGCATCACCGATTGGCTGCGCCAATACTCAACCGAAAAGGATGACACCTTCGTCCGTTCCTTCCTCGGGAGGATGCTGTTCTCGGGCGATGAATCATTGAAAGATTGCACGGTCCTGAGCGGAGGGGAGAAAGTGCGGTGCGTCCTTGCACGGATGATGCTCGAACAGGGCAACGTACTGATCTTCGATGAACCGACAAGCCACCTCGACCTCGAAGCGATCTCCAGCCTCAACGACGGCCTGATCGAATTCAACGGAGTTCTGCTGTTCAACAGCCATGACCACCAGTTCGTCGATACGATCGCGAACAGGATCGTGGAATTCGCTCCCGATGGCAATGTGATCGACAGGATGATGGGTCTTGAGGAGTACCTCGAGAACGAGGACGTGCGAGCGTTGCGCGATTCCTTCTATCATGGCCATAACGGGGTCATGATCTGAACAGGAGGTAGCATATGCTGCTGGTAGTCGACATCGGCAATACCAATGTGGTGATGGCGATCCATGACGGATCTGGGTGGATCGCCAACTGGCGCATCCACAGCGACCAAAGGAAGACCAGCGACGAATACTTTGTGATCGTGGAACGGATGGTGAGCCACGGGGGATTCGACCCCGCGGATATCGACCGGACCATCATCTCCTCGGTAGTACCTAATCTCACCCGGACGTTCCAGAAAGTCATCCGGACGCTCAGCGGTACCGAACCCTTGATGGTGAGTCATGACTGCGCAGTCGGTCTGGTCCGTTCCAGCATCCCTTCCGAGTTGGGAAACGACCTGTTGGCCAACGCAGTCGCTGCCCACCGCATCTTCCCCGATGAGACGTGCGTCGTACTCGATTTCGGTACCGCGCTCACGCTCACGACCGTGGATGCCGCGGGAAAGATCCTCGGAGCCTCCATAGCTCCGGGATTGGTCACCGCGGTGAATTCCCTTTTCCACAATACCGCCCAGATTCCCCAGGTCCAGCTTCGGGTTCCCGAGCGGGCGATCGGAAGGAACACAGAGGAATCCATCCGCAGCGGCATCATGTATGGATTCGCGGGTCTGGTGAAGGAGCTCATCGCAGTCACCGAATCGGAGCTGGGCACCAAGGTCAAGGTGATCGCCACCGGCGGACTCTCGCAGACCATCGCGCCGTTGATCGGCCGCATCGATCGCCTCGAACCCTTGCATACCCTCGAAGGGCTCAGGATCATATCCGACGCACGATCCTGAGCATGATCGGTCAAAGCGTGAACCGTCCCTCGCGCATGATGGTGACGACAGATCCGTCCTTCGTCGTGGCCTCGATCGTCATGTCGGGAGATCCGACCATGAAATCGGTGTGAACGAGCGAACGGTTGCATCCCGCAGCCAACAACTTCTCTTCGGTGGACAGCTCTGCCGCATTCGCGAGACAGCTCGGGTACCCGGCACCGAGAGCAAGGTGGCACGAGGCATTCTCATCGTAGAGGATAGAGTTGAACACGCGCTTTGAGAGTGCGATCGGGGAATCCTCGTCCACGAGTGCGACTTCCCCAAGGTATCGTGCACCCTCGTCGACGGACAGGAACCGGTCCATCACCTCCTGGCCCCGCTCGGCGGTGCACGCGACGACTTTGCCCTCCTTGAATGTCAGCTTCACACGCTCCACCCGCGAATCCATCACGGAGACGGGCCTTGTGGTGACCACGTAGCCTTCGGCAGTCAACCGATCGGGCGTGGAGAATATCTCTTCGGTCGGGATGTTGGCGATGAACCATCCACCATTCGGCAAGGGATCCCCGCCACCCATCCAGCGATGCTGTTCGGTGAATCCGATCGTCAGGTCGGTCTCCTTGCTCATGAAATGCAATGAACGGATCTGCAGCGCATCAAGGCGCTGTCCACGGGCGAGCAGGGTATCCGCATGTTCTTTCCATGCGAGCGCAGGATCTTCCCGGTCGAGCTTGAGGATCGGTGCGAGCAGTTTCCAGAAATCCTCTACCGAGGCATCGGGACCGAGAACCGATCGGGCCCACTTCGGACCGGGAGCACAGACGACGCACCATGGGTGTTCATGACGCATCCTGCTTCTCTGGTATACTGCTCCGGAACGTCCGAGCGCGCTTTTGTAGGTGGACAGCTTCCCGGCGTCTGCATCAGCGAGATACTCACGATCCTCGGTGTTGTCGATGCGGATATATGCCCAATCCTTTGCCATCATCTCATAATCGACGGCCTTGGCGAAATCGGGGACGGTCTCGAGCTGCTCCTGTTCCTGGTTGTCCAACCGGGTGCGCACCAACAAAAGATCATCGATGTCGATACGGACCAGAAGTGCTTTCCGCTTGTACGCGGCCACGGCGATTTCCTGGGCGAACCAGTAGTTCTCAGGCCCGGTCTTGATCTGAAGGCACTGTCCAGGATAGAGTGCCACTCCGCTGCTGACGATGAGATCAGCATATTCCTTTGTCATCCGTTCAATACTTTTCATAAGTGCTCCTTCTTGTCCTGAATGCAGGAATCTATAGTTTGAATACTCCATTTTCCATGATTGCAATTTCTTCGCCTTCATCTGTGATGCCGGTCACACAGAGATGGGAACTTCCGATGGGAATCCTTGAGCGGACAACGCTGACATTGCAACCGGTCAGACGCTGCAACTCCGATTCGTCATCGTAGGTCTCCAATGCCTCGAGGTGTCCCGAATCACCCATGCCCAGGACGATGCTGCTCGAACGGTTCTCGTCAAAACCCGCATGGCCGAAATGGCCGGATGCCGCAGCAAGCGGAGTGAGCAGGTCGACAAGCGACAATTCGCTCAGGACCGATGCTCCCTCGTCAGCTTGCAATGTGCAGGCGAGCGCATGTGCGCCTTCGGCCGCTTCGAACGAAGTAACGCGTCCGTCGAATAATTGCAGCTTGGCTTCCTGTACGACAGTACCGAGGAGGTTGAAAGGTTGTGAAGCGCAAACCGTGCCTCGGGCACTGTCACGTTGCGTGAGCATGCTCACGCGCTCGGGGGGAAGGTAGGGAATGAATGACCTTCCGTCGGCGAGTGTATGCACGCCGCCTCTCCACCTCGATTGCGGTGCCATGCCCAAGGTGAGATCATTTCCTCCGCCGGTGATGCGTATCTGATGCAGATTGAGCCGATTGAGGAAGGCAAGCCGCTGCCTGAGAACCGACAAGTGCTCTTGCATCGCTTGTATCGGATTTGCCGATCCGAGTGACAGCATCCGTGCGAACAATTCCCACAGGTCCTCCTCCGTTGCGTGCGGGCCGAGAACCCGCTTGGCCCAACGGGGGCCGGGGACCGCGATCACCGCCCACGGTGCGACAGGCTTGTTCAGCTGCGGAGGGGCGAGATTCCCTGTCTTCTGCAACAGTGCAAGATCGCCGAGTTTCTCCTCGGGTGTCCCCGGTACTTCCCACTGACGGTCTTCGGTATCGTCGATGCGCAACAACAGCCCACGCACGGGAGCACTCGCCAACGGATCGCTGAGCACACAGGTCATGCTGGTCACATCCCCAGGAATTCCTTCGGAGATCGAGACCACATGAACCGGTTGGCGTGTGATCTCGCTGGCACGTTGGGCCAAGTCACGGGCAAAGTCCAGGTGCGACGGATTCGCATTGATCGCGAGCGACTCGCCCTCGGCGAGACGGATGACTGCATGCAGCAGCAAGTCCATGTAACGGGTCCGGTAATCCATATTCCTCCGGGCGGGTTGTACCGCCGACCCACCTATAGTACAATATTTGTCGGAGGATGACCAAGGGGCGTCCTTTGCTCAGGAATTTCGGGAGGATGGCTTGACCATCCGCAGCGTTTCCGGTATACATTGTTTCCATACGAAACCGAAAGCGTGCGCCTGTGGTATAGTGGTATTACCTCAGCCTTCCAAGCTGAAGAGGCGGGTTCGATTCCCGTCGGGCGCTTAACCGGAGAGCCTGGCCCAGCCAGGTTTTTTCATGTCCGGCTTGCGACGGATGCAAGCGGTCCACAGGACCGCCACAAGGATACAAGAGGTACAGAATGGGAGTTCGAGGAGAAGTGTTTTCGACCAAACTGGTCACCAATGACAGGACCTATTTCTTCAATGTGAAGGAGAATGTCTACGGAGACCTGTTCCTCAATATCGTGGAGAGCAAGGGAACCGAAGGCGGTGCCGGCAAATTCATCCGCCAGTCGATCCTCGTGTATCAGGAGGACCTGGGAGAGTTTGTCCAGGAGTTCCAGAAGACGCTCGATTTCATCAAGAAAACCACGAAGCAATAGATCCTTCACCAACTGAACGACATGCGCTGTATGGGACTCGGTCCGTACGTGTGGCATGCCTGCCTGTGTGCGGCCGTGGGGTATCCTTTGTGCTTTGCGTATCCGTATAGCGGATAGCGTCCATCCAGCAGTACCATCAGCCGGTCACGCGCGGTCTTCGCCAGGATCGAGGCCGCCATGATCTCGAATACCTTGGCATCTCCCTGCACGATCGCCTGGCACGGGGTTCCCAGGTCAGGCGTCCGGTTCCCATCGACAAGAACAAGATCGACGTGTCCGATACGGTTTGCCACCTTCGCGTAGGCCCGCTGCATCGCGTGCATGGAAGCGTGCAGGATGTTCACGCGATCGATCTCAGCGCGGCTTGCCCACCCGACAGCCCATGCGACGGCACGTTCCTTGATGATCCGTTCGGCTTGCTCGCGCCTGGCTGTACTCAGCTTCTTCGAATCGGCGAGGATCTCGAACGGAAAGTCCTTCGGGAGGACGACCGCGGCTGCCGACACCGGTCCTGCGATCGGACCCCGTCCCGCTTCGTCGATACCACATATGATCATCATGCATCGCATCTTAGGACTTGCCGTTGCGATTTGTCAATTCGCTTGCGGTATGCTATACTCGCCCACAGGACGGCCGTCCTATCGGTCCGGGGGACTGAGAGAGAGCAGCCGCGCCAACAGCTCATGCAGGTGGGAGATCCGGTTGTTTCTCAAGAGTCTCGAACTATATGGTTTCAAATCGTTCGCCGACAAGACCCGTCTGGAATTCGCCGACGGAACGACGAGTCTGCTCGGTCCCAACGGATGCGGCAAGAGCAATATCGTCGATGCGATCAAGTGGGTTCTCGGGGAGCAGTCCACCAAGACCTTGCGTGCCGGCAAGATGGAGGATGTCATCTTCAACGGCACGGAGGCCCGCAAGCCGCTCAATGTAGCCGAGGTCACGTTGGTCGTCAACAACGAGGAAGGACTCCTCCCCGTGGACCATGCGGAAGTTGAGATCAAGCGTCGGCTTTTCAGGACCGGGGAGAGCGAATTCTTCATCAACCGTACACCTGTCAGGCTGAAGGACATTCGCGAACTGTTCTTCGACACCGGGGTGGGGAAGTCGGCCTATTCGATACTCGAGCAGGGGAAGATCGACCAGATTCTCAGTCACAAGCCCGAGGACCGCCGCTATATCTTCGAGGAGGCAGCGGGTATCACCCGCTACAAGCTGCGGAGCATCGAAGCTTCCAGGAAGCTCGAGCGGACCGAGGAGAATATCGAGCAGGTCGAGACGCTTCTGGGAGAGATCAAGCGCCAATACGATTCGAGGAAAGCCCAGGCGGCAAAAGTCCAGAGGTATCGTGAACTGGAGAAAGAACAATCGGCGATCGAGGTGGATGTCCAGCTCTCGACGGTCAAGAGCCTGATGCTCCTCATCGATTCGAGGAACGGGCAGCTCGCCGAAGCACAGGAAGCCTACGATCGTCTCAAGGATGAGATTGCCGAGCTCGCGCAGCTCCTCGAGGAACAGCAGGGCGAGATACGACGGCATGCGGAGAATCGCCAGGCCGTCCAGAGCCGCATCCAGAGGCTCGAGGAACAGTTGAACGGAAAGCGTGACCAGCTGGAATTGCTGCAACAACGTTACAAGGACTTCCTCAGGAACAAGGACGAGGCCGACAGTCGTGCGCAGAGGATTCTCGAGAGAATGGAGCGCGATCGCGAGGAACTCGAGGTGCAAAGGGACCACGTGACTGCGATGGAACAATCCATCAAGGAGTTGCAGGACAAGGTCTCGGGACATGAGCGGCAGATGCTCTCGACACAGAAGCAGATAGCCGAACACGATGCGGCGATCGGTTCTCACGAGGATTCGATGCTCACGGAGGAGGAGAAGCAGCGGGACCTGGCTCTCCGATTGCAGGAACTTACCGACCGCATGGTGCAGGAACTCGACCAGAGGCTCAGCGAGAGCGGGTACTCCACACAAGTACGCAAGAGTGCGGAGCAGGCTTTCCTTCAGCGCCTGGCACACCTGAAGGCCCTGCTCGGCGAACGGAAGCAATTCTCGGGCAACCTGCGGAACATGATTGAAACACACGCTGCGGATCTGCAGGGTGCCTTGGGTCAGTGGGACCGTTTCCTCGAAGAGTTCTCCCGTTCGGTCGACGCGCTCTCCGATCTGTTCGATGCCTATGGGAAGACGCTCCCGAGCTTCATGGATGAATTGCTCGCCCCAGAAGGAATCATCACCCGCAAGCATGCGATTGACAAGGAGATGCGTGATTCCCGTTCGCGCACGCAGAACCACCGCCAGTCGATCTCCACGCTCCGCGAGGAGAACAAAGGCCTGGCGGACCTGCTGGAGCAGTATCGTGAACGGATGACCCAGATGAAGGTTTCCCTCGGTGAGAACACGGCCCGGTTGGCTTCGGCACGCAGTCTTGTCGAGACTCTAGAACGTCAGGAAACGGAACAGGGATATCTGCATGGGGATGCGCTGAGGGATGCCGAGGTCGCACAACAGCGCGTCGAGGAATCGATCGGCCAGATGGCCGAGGTCCGCGACGATCAGCAGAGGATCGCACGGGAGAAAGACTCGCTCGAGGGGCAGCTCGCAGAACTGATACAGCTCATCGAGACCGAGAACGACCGACTCGGTGGCGAGCGGCAGAAGATCAACCATCGGTACGAACAACTGAGCACGATACGGACCGACATCGACAAGTTCACCTTCCATATCGAATCGATCAACGAGCAGGTCCAGGCAGTCTACCGGAATTATTTCGATACCTATGGAAAGAGTCTGAAGGAGTATGAGGGACGACTTGGAAGCGAGCTTGAGGATGTCGCGCTTCTTCGCGAACGTCTTGTGCAGATCAAGAAGCAAATCCAACAGATGGGCTACATCAACCATATGGCGCAGGAGGAATTCGAGGAGATCAAGGAACGATATGATTTCCTCATGCAACAAATGGGAGATCTCGTGAAGGCCAAGAATGACCTCACCCGCGTGATCGAGGAGATCCGCACACGATCTGAACAACTGTTCATGGACTCGTACCACAAGATCCGGGTGAATTTCCAGGAGATGTTCCATAGGATGTTCGGCGGGGGGAGGGCGGAACTGAGACTGCTCGATCCCGAGAACATACTCGAGAGCGGCATCGACATCCTCGCGCAGCCTCCCGGGAAGAAGCTGGACCGTTTGGCACCGCTCTCAGGTGGCGAGAAATCGCTCACCGCGGTCGCACTGCTGTTTGCGACCTACAAGGTCAAGCCGTCACCGTTCTGCATCCTCGATGAGATCGATGCGGCGCTCGATGACCGGAACATCGGATACTTCCTCAGCGTGCTGGAGGATTTTGCCGCGAGCAGCCAATTCATCATCATCACCCACAACAAACATACGGTGATGGGATCCAAGACGCTCCTCGGGGTCACGATGCAGGAGCGTGGGGTGTCGAAAGCGATCAGTTACCGGATGGGATGGGAAGCGGACAAGGAAGTAATTCACGATGTACAGGTTGACACAGGTTTTGATAATGAAGTATAAATCTTTACCGTAACGCAGATAGATGTGGATGGATAATGTTTGATTCAATAAGCGAGAAATTTTCCTCAATCGTCAGGTCACTCGGTGGCAAGGCGAAAATCACTGAAAAGAATATCCAGGACGCGGTCGAAGAGATCAAGATTGCGCTGCTTGAGGCAGACGTAAATCTACGTGTCGTCAGGCGTTTCATCAACAGGACGATGGAAGAGGCCACCGGTGAGAAGGTGCTCAAGTCCGTCGATCCGGGGCAGCAATTCATCAAGATCGTCTATGACAAGATGGTCCAGCTGCTCGGTGACGAGGAGAGCCAGCATCTCAACCTGAAGGGGCCCGACACCACGACCGTCATCCTCATGATGGGGTTGCAGGGTTCCGGAAAGACCACCACCGCAAGCAAGCTTGCCTACCGGCTCAAGAAACAGGGAAGGCGACCGATGCTGGTAGCGGCGGACTTGGTCCGTCCCGCTGCGGTCCTGCAACTGCAGGTCCTCGGCGAGAAGGTCGGAGTTCCCGTCCACGCCGAGGAATCGAAGGATCCCGTCTCCGTAGCCCGCAATGCCTTGGCAAGGGCGAAGCGCGAGCAGCATGACATCCTGATTGTCGATACCTCGGGGCGCATGCACCTTGATGAGACGATGATGGATGAGATCAAGCGGATCCACCACGCCGTCAATCCGGACGAGACGCTTTTCGTGGCCGATGCGATGACCGGCCAGAATGCCGTCACGATCGCACAGGAGTTCGAACAGAAGGTCGGCATCTCGGGAGTGATCCTGAGCAAGTTCGATTCCGATACACGCGGTGGTGCCGCACTCTCGCTCCGCTCGATAGTGGGAAAGCCGATCAAGTTCATCGGCACAGGCGAGAAGCCTGAGGACCTCGATCCCTTCTATCCCGACCGGATAGCTTCCAGGATCCTCGGAATGGGTGACGTCGTCTCCTTGGTGGAGAAAGCACAGGAGACGATCGACCAGGACGAGGCGCTTCGGATGCAGGAGAAGATGAGCAAGAACGCCTTCGACCTGCAAGACTACCTGGACCAGATCGACAGGATGAACAAGATGGGTTCGATCGACAAGCTGATCGAGATGATCCCGGGAGCGAAGGGCAATGTCAGCGAGGATGACATCGACACGGCGGAATTGCGCCGGGAGAAAGCGATCATCCAATCGATGACCTATGCGGAACGGACGAATTACCGTATACTGGGACCGACCAGGCGCAAGCGGATCGCCCAAGGTAGCGGAACGACCGTCTATGACGTGAACCGGCTGCTGAAAAAGTTTGAGAAAATGCGGCTTACGATGAAGAAGTTCGCAAAAAATAAGAAATACCAAGCTTCAATGTTGAAACACATGGGTATGTAATTGCGTTGAGCAGGAGGAAGTTGTGAGTACGAGTATCAGGTTGAAGAGGTTCGGTTCGAAGAAGAGACCCTACTACCGGTTGGTGGTGATCGATTCCCAGGCGGCACGGGACAGCCGTTCGATCGAAGAGGTCGGACAGTACCATCCCATCGAGGCCGAGGACAAGCAGGTCATCCTTAAGGAAGACCGTCTCAAGGAGTGGATTGCAAAGGGTGCGCAGCCTTCCGCTACCGTGAAGAAGATCCTCAACAAGCATGCCATCACACTGAACAGAACGCCCCAAGCTTGATCGGAGGGTTTTGTCGTGGAAAAGGATCTGGTTGAATATATCGCGAAATCGCTGGTGGACCAGCCTGACGAAGTTGCCGTGAACGTGATCGAGGGGGAGCAATCCACCATCCTCGAGCTCAAGGTCGCTGCGGACGATGTCGGAAAGGTCATCGGCAAGCAGGGACGGATCGCGAACGCAGTCAGGGTCATCCTCAGTGCCTCTGCGGCGAAGAGCGGCAAGCACGTCCAGTTGGAAATCCTCGACTGATGGAGTATCTTGCCACGGGAGTCCTCAAGGGACCCCACGGAATACAGGGATTCATCAAGTTGCACACCTACTCTCAGGAGTCGGACCACTTGCATCGCATAGGGTCCGTCTCATTGCGCAAGGAGGGTGCCGAACGGCGAGTGGAGCTGGAGACCATCCGGATTACCGGACGTGAGATCCTGGTGAAGTTCAAGGGAATCGACAATCCCGAGGATGCCAGGAAATTCAACGGATGGGAAGTCTGGATTCCCCGGGAGCAGGCAGCCCCCCTGGATGATGGAGAGTTCTATGTCGCCGACTTGGCAGGGCTCTCGCTCACGGTGGGGGGAAAGCGGGTCGGACAGATCGTCGGCGTGATCGACGGTCCGCAGGCCTTGTTGCTCGAAATCCTCTCCGAAGCCGACGGAAAAACCCATCTGGTGCCATTCATGGCCCGGTATGTAGGCACGGTGGATCTCGAGAGGAAGGAGATGGAGCTTCTGGCTCCTGAGTTGTTGGGATGAACTTCGATATCGTCACGCTGTTCCCGCAGATCGTGGAGAGCTTCTTCACCAGCTCCATCATGGCCAGGAGCGTCGAGGAGAAGTCCGTCACCTACAATCTCGTGAACTTCCGTGACTGGGCTTCCGATCGGCACAAGACCTGTGACGATGCCCCCTATGGGGGAGGTGCGGGGATGGTGATCAAGCCGGAACCGCTCGGACGTGCCCTGGATGCCATCGGAGCGAAGGAGAAGCGGGTGATCTACCCGACTCCCAGCGGAAAGCCGTTCACCCAGGATTATGCGCGGCAATTGAGCCGTGAGAAGGACTTGGTGATCATCTGCGGACGATACGAAGGTATTGACCAAAGGATCATTGACCTGTATGTTGATGACGAGATTTGCATAGGAGACTATGTCATCTCGTCGGGCGAGGTCGCTGCGCTGGTGATCGTCGATGCGGTCTATCGGCTGCTTGACGGGGTGATCAGTGGCGAATCGCTGGTCGAGGAGAGCTTTACCGACGGATTGTTGGAATATCCTCACTACACTCGGCCCGAAACCTATTGCGGAATTGCTGTTCCTACGATATTATTGTCGGGTCATCATGCACGCATAGACCAATGGCGCTTGCGGAAACGGTTGGAGAAGACCCTGCTGAACCGTCCTGAACTGTTGGAACGTGCCGAGCTGGACGATCAAGCGAAACGGATTGTAGCTGAATTGAAACCATATGTTGCGAAGGGGACTGAAGAAGATGGATGTGATCAAGGCAATTGAGTCTAAGCAAATGAAAGAGAACGCGGAGAACTTCCACGTTGGTGATACGGTGAAGGTCTACTTCACCATCAAAGAGGGTGACAAGGAACGCGTACAGGTATACGAAGGGCTGGTGATCGCATTCAAGAACGGCGGCATCCGCAAGACCTTCACCGTGCGCAAGAACTCCTACGGTGTCGGCGTCGAGAGGATTTTCCCGCTCCACTCGCCGAAGATCGAGAAGGTCGAGCTGATTCGTCGCGGTCGTGTCCGCAGGGCAAAGCTCTACTACATCCGCACCAAGATCGGAAAGGCGGCGAAGGTTCCCGAGCTCATCATCAAGAAGCGCTGACAACCATTCGGTTGGACGACGGAGGGACGGTGGCCACTGCTATCGTCCTTTTGTTGTGTCCGGAGGTTCGCGTTGCCTCCGTTGCAAGGCTCGGCCGATTGCAGTATCATCTGAACGGTAGCGAAGCGGTCACCCGGTTCGTAGCGGAGGAAAGGCCAGAATGGAAAACGATCACGATACGAAGGGAAAGGAGATGCCGCACGGTCGCCCGTCCAAGAAGGACGGCAACCGGCGCAAGCGAAGGCGCCAGGGCAAGCCGGGCCAGAAAGCTGCCAAGAACGAGCAGAATCCTGTCCAGCAGGCCGAACACAAGCGGAAGAGCGAACGGAACCGCGAGCCGGTCATCGTGCCGATGGTCCACGAGCCGGTACCGACTTGTGCCTTGTGCGGAAAGCCGATCGATGCGATCGCCCAGGCGATCTGTGGTCCCGAATCCGAGACGTTCAATCATTTCGATTGCGTGTTGCGCAAGATTGCCGATGACGAACACGTGAAGCCCCACCAGAAAGTCTCGTACATCGGAAGGGGAGTCTTCGCGATCGTTGAGACCGATGAGCAAGGCCGTTTCGTATTCGTCAAGAGGATCCCGTTCGAGAGTCCCGAGATCTTCCAGTCGATGAAACGGTATGTGGAGGATCACAAGAAATGACAGGGATTACGCAGAAGACGATACGCGCGATGCTCCCCGGAACGTTCGATCCGCCGACAAACGGTCATCTCAACCTGATCGAGCGATCGGCGAGGCTGTTCGAGCGGCTCGATGTCGTCGTAGCCGACAACATCAGCAAGAAGTGCCTCTTTTCCGCCGAGGAGCGGATGGAGATGCTCAGGGAGATGCTCAAGCCGTTCGACAACGTACGCGTGGTGTCCTTCAACGGCCTGATCGTCGATTATGCACGGAAAGAGCGGATCTCGGTGATGATCCGTGGGGTTCGGGCGTTGGTCGACTTCGGTTACGAGTTCGAACTCGCGATGACGAACAAGCAGCTCTACCCGGAACTGGAGGTGCTGTTCATGCCCACGGACCCGATCTATTTCGTTCTGAGATCATCCGCGATCAAGGAAATGGCAGCTTTCGGAGCAGATATCAGCACCATGGTGCCGAAGTCTGTCGCCGAAAAGCTAAGAAGCAGGGTGAATGTTGTTGACACGACACCCTGATTTCGTTATTCTCACAAAAGCACATTCAGGATTGAAGAGGTTAAGATATGGCAGTACCTAAACATAAGACTTCGAAGGCGAGCGCAGCTTCAAGAAAGGCAGCAAATATGCGTCTCACGACCCCGACACTCTCCGTCTGCGGAACATGCGGAAACCTTGTGGTTCCCCACCGCGTCTGTCCCAAGTGCGGTTTTTACCGTGGCAAGCAGGTGATCGACCAGGAGAAAATGGCGTAAGCAGACAAGCGACGTCACACGATTCAGGAGGACATACCATGGATGCAAGTACAGTGTTTGATAAAGTGAAGAGTCTGATCGCCGAGAAACTCGAGATCGACGACAGCAAGATCACCCTCGATTCCTCGTTCCGCAAGGACCTTGGTGCGGACAGCCTCGACACCTATGAGCTGGTCTATGCCATCGAAGAGGAACTGGGCGTATCGATTCCCGATGAGAAGGCCAACGAATTCGAAACCGTCCGCGATGCGGTCGACTTCCTAGCAAAGTTGTTGAAGTAGTTTCCGATTCCCCATGCCTGTCTTTTCAAAGTCATTTCCATACGGAAAAGCTCCTGACATCTCCACGGAGAGAAAGCGGGAGCTTTTGCTGTTTCAGAAACTTGCCGAAATCAAGTTCAAGAGCCTCGACTTGCTGAACCTCGCGTTCTGCCACCGTTCGTATGCGAATGAGAGCCAGAGCGATGTGGACAACAACGAGCGGCTTGAGTTCTTGGGCGACAGCGTGCTCGGTCTTGTCGTGGCCGATTGGCTGTTCGTTCACCTTCCAGGTTCCGATGAAGGCGATTTCTCGCGCATCAAATCGTTCGTCGTCAGTGAGGAAAGCCTCGCGGAGATCGCGAAACACTTGCGGGTCGACAACTTCATCCTCATCGGCAAAGGTGAGGAGTTCAGCGGCGGACGGAACAAGAAGGCACTCCTCGCCGATTGCATGGAAGCCATATTCGGTGCCTATTTCCTGGACTCCGGATTCAAGGCAGCCACCGACCTGGTGCAACGCCTGCTGGTTCCGGTGATCCGGACGGTGCTCGACAACAAGCATCGCAAGGATTACAAGACCCTGCTGCAAGAACATGTGCAGAAGAGGTACAAGACCTATCCCCGTTATGAGGTGGTGAAGCGAACCGGTCCCGAGCACGACAATACCTTCTGGGTGAAAGTCATCGTCCAGAAGAAGACGTTCGGTCCGGCCTCAGGGAACAACAAGAAGGAAGGGGAGCAGGCGGTCGCCAAGATCGCCTACGAGGAACTTGTCGGCGAGTGATCATCTTCCGTGCACATCGATCCTTTGCTCATGAAACAGACGTGCGATCGTTCGCAACCGCTCAGGTTCGTTCTGTGATGGATCATCAAGCACCGTCTGCAACAGCATATCCAGCACCCTCCCCATCAACGGTCCCCTCGGGATGCCCAGCGCCGCGAGGTCATTGCCGTTTATCCGCAACTCCCTGACCGTCATGGCCGAGGATTCCGCGAGTACCCGCTCGATCCTCTTCATGAAATCAACCAAGTCATCGAAACGACTCTCCCCGTTGATTGCCATGCGGTCGGCTCTCCTGAGATCGAACAAGTCTGCGATCGCATCGCATCCCACTCTGTTGATGAATCTCCGTACCGCACCGTCGGTCCACTCTTCGGTATAGTGGAACATATGGTTCCTGATCAGGTTGAGTACCGTGGATTTCTCTTCGTTCGAGCATTTGAGCCGGTCGAGGATCCCTTTCGCAAGTTGTGCGGAGATGATCTCATGCTGGTGGAATGTCACTTCACCGTCGGAACTCACCGCCTTGGAACGCGGTTTGCCTATGTCGTGCAGCAATGCTGCCAGACGTACCAAGGGTTTGCCCCGGGGAGCGGCGTCGCAACAGGCGATCGCGTGGTCCAGCACATCGAACCTATGGTTTCCCTTCTGGGTGACCGAGGCTCCTTCGGCAAGCTCGGGGAGCAGGACCTCCAATGCGCCGCACTTCTGCATCGCGCGCAGTCCGACTGAAGGACGCCCGGCATCGAGGATCTTGAACAGTTCTGCACGCACGCGCTCTCCGGAAACCGACACGAGGGTATGCGCCAGGGAAGACATCGCATGAAGTGTCGTCTGCTCGATGGAAAATTCCAGCTGTGCACTGAAGCGGCAGCCGCGGAGTATCCTCAGCGCATCTTCGGTGAAGCGGAGCAAGGGGTCTCCTATGGCACGGATGCACTTGTCTTCGATGTCCCGCATGCCGCCATGAAGGTCGATGATCTCTCCGGTCCGGGCATGTGCTGCCAAGGCGTTGATCGTGAAATCCCTCCGGGACAGATCGTCTGCAAGCGAGCTGACGAAATGCACCTGCTCGGGATGGCGGTGGTCATCATAGGTCCCGTCGGTGCGGAACGTGGTCACCTCGTAGGACTCCCCCCTGAGCAGCACGGTGACCGTCCCGTGCTTGATGCCTGTCAGGACGACGTTCCTGAAGAGTGCGACCACCTGTTGTGGCAAGGCGTCGGTGGCGAAATCATAATCGTTCGTCGACCTGCCGATCACCTGGTCGCGTACTGCCCCTCCGACGATGTAGAGGGAAAATCCAGCATCGTGGAAACGGGTGGCGAACTGTCTGATCCGGGATGGTACGGGGAATCGGTTCATGCGGCAATGCTACCGGTCGGCCGACTCTATTGTCAATACAGATTGAATATGACGGGCAAAATGACTATAGTTGACCCTATGGTTGTCTTGAGTGTCAGCTCCGACCACCCGTATCCATAGCACAGGAGTTCCAGCAATGTTCAATCCGGTAGACCCGAAAGCAGATTTCCCCAGGATGGAAGAGCACATACAGAAGTATTGGGAGGACCACGACATCTATCGCAAGTCGGTGGAGCAGAGAAGCGCCGACAACGAATATGTGTTCTACGACGGGCCTCCGTTCGCCACCGGATTGCCCCACTTCGGTCACCTGGTCCCGGGTACCATCAAGGACCTGTATCCACGGTATCAGACCATGAAGGGAAAGCGTGTGAACCGCCGGTTCGGTTGGGACTGCCATGGGCTTCCGGTCGAGTACGAAATCGAAAAAAGTCTCAAGATCAGCGGACACAAGGCGATCGTGGATTATGGGGTGGCTGAATTCAATGAACAGTGCCGCTCCATCGTCTTGCGCTATACGGCTGAATGGAAGTCGACGATCAACCGGATGGGACGATGGGTCGATTTTGAGAACGGGTACCGGACCATGGATACCTCCTACATGGAGACTATCTGGTGGGTGTTCAAGACACTGTACGAGAAGGGCCTGATCTATGAAGGCTACAATATCCTGCCTTACAGTCCGGCGCTGGCCACTCCGCTCTCGAATTTCGAGGTCAATCTCGGAGGTTACCAGGATGTCGTGGACCAAGCGGTCACCGTACGGTTCAAGGTCGACGGGACGGAAGACACCTACTTCCTCGCATGGACCACCACACCGTGGACGCTTCCTTCGAACCTCGCGCTCGCCCTCGGCCCGCAGATCGATTACGTGAAGGTGCGGGACTTGCAGGAAAACCTCTGTTACATCCTCGGCAAGGACCGGCTCTCCTCGTACTACAAGGATCCGGCATCCTATGAGATCGTGGGCACCTACAAGGGTTCCGAACTCGCCGGGATGCGGTATGAACCGCTGTTCCCGTTTTTCGCACATCTGAAGGACTCGGGAGCTTTCCTTACGGTGCTCGGCGACTACGTGACCGTTGAGGACGGTTGCGGAATCGTCCACACAGCCCCCGGCTTCGGTGAGGATGACTATCAGGTGCTCAAGGGAACCGGGATTCCGGTAGTCTGTCCGATCGACGAGGATTGTCGGTTCACCTCGGAGGTCCCGCTTTGGGAGGGGATCTTCGTCAAGGATGCTGACAACGGCATCATCAAGTGGCTCAAGGAGAATGGAAAGCTGGTGAAGCGGGAGAATTACCTGCACAGCTATCCCTTCTGCTACCGTACCCACAAGCCGCTCATCTACCGGGCGATGGCCTGTTGGTATGTGGATGTCACCAAGCTCAAGAGTTCGATGCTCGCGGCGAATGACAGGATCACCTGGATGCCCGCACACCTGAAGACCGGCCGGTTCGGCAAATGGCTCGAGGGTGCTCGGGATTGGGCAATCAGCCGGAACCGATTCTGGGGCAATCCCATTCCCGTGTGGAAGTGCGATGGTTCCGATCATCTCGAGGTGATCGGATCGATCGATGAGCTCGAGCGGAAGAGCGGCGTGCGGGTCTCCGACCTGCACAAGCACTTCGTCGACGACATAACCTGGCCCAGTCCCGATGCGAAGGGGACCATGCGACGTATCCCCGATGTGCTCGACTGCTGGTTCGAATCGGGGTCGATGCCCTATGCGCAGAACCATTATCCGTTCGAGAACAAGGAGTTCGTCGAGGAACACTTCCCCGCAGACTTCATCTGCGAGGGTTTGGACCAGACCCGCGGATGGTTCTATACCCTCGTCATCATGGGAGCCGCGCTCTTCGACAAACCTGCTTTCTACAACTGTGTCACGAACGGTATCGTGCTGACCGCGGACGGGAAGAAGATGAGCAAGTCGCTGAAGAACTATTCCGATCCGATGGACATCGTCAACCAATATGGCGCCGATGCGCTCCGATTCGCGCTGATGAACAGTGCCGTCACCCGTGCCGAGGATCTCAAGTTCTCCGAAGATTCGGTGAAGGATGTCTTGAAAACCCTGATCATCCCGTTGTGGAATGCCTATTCCTTCTTCGTCACCTATGCGAATATCGACGGGTATGAACCGTCGGTGACGCCATTCGGGGAACTTGACAATCCGATGGACCGTTGGATCGTCAGCTCAGCCGAGGCTCTCGTACAGGAGGTCGGGGAGGCTTGGGATCATTATGAGACGCAACGGGGTTGCTCAGCTATCGTCTCGTTCCTCGATTCGTTGAACAACTGGTATATCCGGCGCAGCAGACGCCGGTTCTGGCGCTCAGAGAACGATACCGACAAGAAGAAGGCCTATGATACGCTCTATCGCGTGCTCATGACCGTCATCAAGGTAGCCGCACCGGTCATTCCCTTTACCACAGATGAGATTTTTCTCAACCTGAAGACGAGTGGCATGAACGAATCGATCCACCTCGAGATGTTTCCCGCATACGATCCGCACCAGCGTGATTTCGAGCTGGAGCACCAGATGGCCCTGACGCGCCAGGCGATCACGATGGGCCGTTCGCTGAGGAGCGTGCATAACCTGAAGATCCGGCAACCCCTGAACCGACTCTTCCTCGTGACCCGTGATGAGCATGAGCGGGAAATCCTTGCTTCGATGCGATCGATCATCGAGGAAGAGCTGAATGTGAAGGAAATCTCCATCCAGGAGGATGAGAGCGGCCTGGTCTCCTACCAGGCCAAAGCCAATTTCAAAGTGCTCGGAAGTGTCTTGGGCAAACACATGAAGGAAGTCGCCGCGAAGATACAGCTGCTCAGCAGCAAGACCATCGCCTCGCTCCTCGACGGAAGGCGAGAGACCATCGCCTACGCGGAGGGGGAAATCTCCGTAGGCATCGACGAGGTGATCGTACAGCGGAACGAGGTCGAGGACTTGAAGGTCCTCAACGAGGGGCAACTGACCGTCGGCTTCGACACGAAGATCACCCGAGAGCTGCTGCTCGAGGGAATCGCCCGTGATATCGTACGTGCGGTGCAGAACCTGAGAAAGGAACAGGGCTTTGACGTGGCCGACAGGATTGCGCTGTCCCTGTTCGGCGATGCACTGGTTCGCGAGGCTTTCGATGCCTTCGGCTCCTATATCGCACGCGAGACGTTGGCATACAGCTCAGAATTCTCAGACAGCGAGGATGCGATCGAAATCCCGTGTGGTGATGCGACGGCACGCATCAAGGCGACAAAGGAGTGAGCGGGTCATGAGGGCAGGCAGGCACATCGCAAGCCTCCGCGGTTTTCTCGCAGTCGGCTTGTGTGTGCTTGCGTTCAGTTCTTGCGTGCATCGCTCACCGTTCAAGGATGAGCATTACTTCCAGGCACTGGGAGATCCCGGGCAGATCGTAATCACCGCAGATTCCCGGACTGTCTCGAAACTTCCGATTACCTTCGAGGCGATCGATCCGACATTCGCCTCGCTGCTTGCACGGGTCGACCGGCTCTCTGTGGAACTGTATGATCCCGATCACACCGAACGGGATGACCAAGTGCTGGATGCCCAAGTTCTCTCTTCGTACCGCTTCCGTGGTGCGCTCGAGGGCAATATCCCTGCGTTCCTGACAAACAGCATGTTGCTCTGGGACGATGGGTGGGACCAGGTTTCCGTCGGTTCCGGTATGCGATACTACCGCAACGAGTGGCTCGGACTTGAAGTCTATGCACCGAAGAACGGGATACTGCTCTTTGCCAATGAAGATTATCTGGACCATTATCGGAAAAGCTACAAGGAACGGGTGACCCGGATTCCCCGTGCGCTTGCCGATCGCATGGCGAATTCGCTGTTCGGATTCTATGTCGGCAGCCCGCAGGCCATGATCGATGTGGGCCTTGCCATCCCCAAGTCGGTATTGCTCCAGAGCGAATCGATCGTCCTGGTCATCGAGGAGACGTCCGAGCGGCCCGTTTTGGGCGGAATCATCACGATGAAAAGCGATCGGCTGGCGAACTCCCTTTCCATTTTGTTGAAAAGTTCGTATATTTCCGACAAACGGCGAAAGAAAGAACCGCTTGGGGATCTGACGAATCTGTTCGTGCTCGAAGGCGATGCTGTGTACATCAATGGCATGACCTTGACGGATGAGCAGCTCGCATCGTTCTCGGCGATGTTCGGATCGCTAGCATCAATTTCCACAGGAGAGAACCGGTAATGCCTATCTATGAATATGCTTGTGATTCCTGCGACCATAACTTCGAGGTACAGCAGGGCATGCGCGACGAGCCGTTGCACACCTGCCCCCGCTGCAACGGAACGGTGAGACGCGTGTTCGGCCTCAGCTCCGTGATCTTCAAAGGAAGCGGATTCTACTGCAACGATTCCAAGAGATCGGACAGTCCGAAGGAAGGTGCGTGCGCCACATGCCCGGCGAACGCGGGAGCTACCTCATAACGCATGCATCTCCGAGTCCTCGATCGCTTGCGACAACAGTGGCTCGATGTGCATCCTTGCATAGGATTCGGTGAGTTTTTGCATGTCGGGCCTGACGAGCGGATGCTTGGGGCTGAAGATCGTGCAACAATCCTCATAGGGCAGGATGGAAGTCTCATAGGTACCGATCATGCGGCTGGTCTGCACGATCTCCTGCTTGTCCATGCCGATCAGCGGCCTGAAGACAGGCAAGTCGGACATGCTGTTGGTGAACGCGAGACTTTCCAAGGTCTGTGATGCGACCTGGCTGAGTGACTCTCCGGTCACGATCGCAAGACAGTCGCGTCTTCTTGCCAGTTCGTTCGCGATTTTCATCATGCATGCCCGCATGAGCAGGGTGTTCTCCTCCTCCATGCTGTGTGTCTTGATGTGCAACTGTACATCGGTGAAGGGAACGACATGCACGGTGATGCCGCTGCAATAGGGGCTGAGGATCTTCGCGAGGGCAAGGACCTTCTCCTTTGCCTCATCCGACGTATAGGGGTAGGCGTGGAAGTAGACTGCTTCCTGCCTGAGGCCACGCTTTGCCATCCGGTACGCGGCGACAGGACTGTCTATGCCTCCCGAAAGCATCAGCATTCCCCGTCCCGCCGTCCCCACGGGAAGTCCGCCGGGTCCGCTCTCCGGAGAGGCGTACAGGTATGCGTGGTCCCTGATCTCGACATGGAGGATGCGATCGGGCTGATGGACATCGACACGTAACTGCTCATGCGCAGTGAGGATCTCATGACCGAGCTGTCCCGAGATATCATAGGACTTCAACGGGAAGGACTTGTCCGCACGAACCGTCTCGACCTTGAATGTGCGGGTTCCGGACAAGAACGACGGACGGCTCGTCAGACGCGCGGCGGCCTCGCTGATGGCATCCATGTCCTTCGCACATTGTATCGCCTGGGAAAATCCGACGACTCCGAAGGAGGTGGAGATGGCCCGTCGCACCAGATCCTCCGGAGCATCGCGGTCGACCTCGATGAAGAGGCGGCCTTTCTGCTTGGTGAAGCGATTGCGGTAGGGCCGCAACTTGTATTTGATGTTGTCCTTCAACTTCCGTTCGAAGAAATCGCGATTCAAACCCTTCAGGGAAATCTCCCCGAGGCGTACCAGATAAAGCGTCATGTCCATGTCAACGTTTCCTTGTGATCTTCTTGAGTTTTCCCGCTTCCGTCCCGATCGCGTCGGCGAGGCCGATGATCTCGTCCTCGGCGGTGTCCGGACCGAATGAGACCCGGATGGCACTGGATGCGAGCGAGGGTGAGAATCCGGCTGAGACCAACAGCCCGTGCTTCTTCCCCGGTGCGTTGTTCGAGCAAGCAGAACCGCTTGAGACGCAATAGCCCATGTCATACAGTATCCGCGTAAGTACCTCGGATGGCACTCCTTGCGCGGCGACGGAACAGATGTAGGGAGTCGCCGCAAGACCCGAATCGACCGAAGGGCTGAGCAGCATGAGGCCTGCATGATCCTCCAATCTCCGTTCGAACGCCCGGCGGATCCTGCGTGCCCGCAGAAGATGTTCCTGTTCCTGTGCGAGAGCATCCTCGAGGGCGACGTTCATCGCGGCGATCGCGGCGACATGTTCCGTTCCCGGGCGGATGCCCTGTTCCTGGGCACCTCCTCTGCTGAGCGCCTCCACGGTGGATGTACCCAGATACAGCATTCCGGTTCCCCGGGGACCTTGGAACTTATGGGCACTGAACGAGGCACTGTCCACTCCGAGCTTGTCGAGATCGAACGTGATCTTTCCGATCGCTTGCACCGCGTCACAATGGAGGTGAACCCGTCTGCCCGTCTCTTGCCGGTGTCTTGCCAGCAGTGAGGAAACCGAGGCGATATCCTGTACCGTGCCGAGGACATTGCTTACCAGCAGAAGGCAGATCATCTGTGTCCGCTCATCAAGATTCGCGGCGATCTCCTTTGGATCGACATATCCTTTCGGGGCACCGACGATGACAACCTCGAACCCATACGTCTCGAGCAACCTGCGGTACTGGAGTATGGAGTCATGCTCGAGGGAACTGAGGATGACTTTTCCCGGTTGCCGCCTCCACAATAGCGATTGCATGATGATCGCATTGGCTTCGGTGGCTCCCGAGGTGTAACAGATCTGTTGTGGCTGTACCCCGAGCAGTCGTGCCGATGCCTGCCGTTGCATGGTGAGGAACCTGGCTGCGGCTCGGCCCTCCTCGTGCAATGACGAGGGATTGCCCCGGTAGGTCCTTGCACTCTCCGTGTAGGCCGAAAGCGCCCGTTCGCTGATCGGGGATGTCGCTGCCCAATCGAAATACTGCACTGTCATGGGTGCATCATGGGATAAAAGGCAAGCTTTTGCAAGAACCCGCCTTGTCGACCGGGATGTTACGCGGTATAACAGGGTATGAAACACCTGTTCTCGTGTGCCCTCGGTTCCCGCCTGTCCCGCGTCATCTCCGTAGCATCCGTCAACGAGATCCTGGAAGACCAGGGTTCCTGGATGGGCAAGATCCTGTGGGTCTGCGATGAGCACACCCGGATGTATGTGCCTGAGGGAACCGACTGTGTGGTGCTTCCTTCCGGTGAGGGTGCGAAGAGGTGGGACTCGATCGAGACTATCCTTGGCAAGGCCGCTGCATCGGGCCTTGGCCGGGACGGGAAGATCATCGCGGTCGGGGGAGGCGTCGTATGCGACCTGGGAGCGTTCGCAGCCTCGATTTTCATGCGCGGTTGTGCTGTGAGCCTGGTTCCTACCACCCTGTTGGCGATGGTAGATGCCTCCTTGGGAGGAAAGACCGGATTCGACCTGTTCGGGATGAAGAATCTTGTCGGGACCTTCCATCCTGCCCATGAGGTATACATCCTGGCCCAGAGTCTTCGGACCCTCGATGATGCCGAGTACCGCAACGGGTTGGGGGAGGTGCTCAAGCATGCCATCCTCAGCGAGGATGATCGTTTGGCAACGTATCTCGAGGAGAACCGTGGAAAGTTGCTTTCACGTGACATCGTTTCGATGGAGCGGATGATTGTCGATTCTTTGAAAGTCAAGCAATCCTATGTGGAATCCGATCCGACCGAGACCAAGGGAATACGTGATGCATTGAATCTTGGACACACATTCGCCCACGCGCTGGAATCGGTGGGCAACCTCACCCGGTTCAGCCATGGCGAAGCGGTCGCGTGGGGAGTGGTGAAGGCTTTGCACGCAGGAGTGTCTTCCCACGTCACCCCGGTGCCATTCGCCACGCGTCATGAAGAGCTGATCAGATCGTATGGTTTCGATGTGGACGTGACCGTCAGCGATCGCGGAAGGTTCTTCGAGGCGCTGCGACATGACAAGAAGAAACGCGCATCACAGGTCCGTTTCGTCCTGATGGAGGGGCAGGGCAGACACCTGTTGCAGCCGTTGACGCAGCAACAGGTGATGGCTGTGCTCGGTTTCTCAGGTGTCGAATGACTTGAGCAGCTGTTCGAATTTCTTTTTCGTGGCACGAGACAGGAGCGGTTGGCGTTGCGCGTCGATCTCATCGACAAGCTGTCCGAGCGCATAGAGGGAATTGTCCAGTGCTTCGAATGCGCTCCCATTCGCGCTGAAGCGGTACTGACCGTTCCCGTGGGATTCGAGCTGACAGAATCCGAGCATTTCCCGTCGTTTCTTCAGGCGGCAGAACGCACCGATCCATTCCAGATTCTCGACAAGCGTGGCCGGTTCGGCTGAGCTGAAGGTTCCTGAGGGCGGGGAATCGAGTATTCCCTTCTGTGGCGCAAGCTTTCCGTGCAACTCGAACAGGGTATGAAGTTTGTCTCCGAAATGGATGTAGTGTCCTTGGAATTCCAAGGCCGCCGCGGTACTCTTCGGTTGCCTTCGCGCACGTTGGTTCGCTGCGGCAAGATAGGCGAGGTCCTGCAGCGGCACCACCACGATCTTCCGTTTCCCCTTGGGTGCATCGACAAGCGGGTACTGCCTGTCGAAGATCGTGAGCTTCTCTGTCTCTCCCTCTTCCTGGCGTTTCTCCCTGCGGGTGACCCGTTCCTCACGCTCACGCTTCGGATCGGCTTGGTGCAACCCCCCGAGTCTCTTGCGCAGATCCACGGAGATGCTGTCGAGCCACTCACGCTTCAGCGGCGAGACGGTACGCGCGTACATGCGGCTGGTCTGGACGATCTCACCGGCAAGGATGTACTGCGGCATTTCCCTGAACCAAGCGGAACCGGGATGGATGTATATCTGGTCGGCGGTAAGGCTCTTGTATACGTGCCGTTTCTCCTTGATGCAGACGTATTGGAGCAGTCCCGCGGCAAGACAGCAGAGATAATCCTTGGTGGTGCCGCCGTTTGAAATGGGGAACCCCATCTCGCTGATGATCTGGGACAATTGCTCCGCGACGTGATGGATCTCTGCCATCGATGGATAATCCAGGTACTTCTTCTTGCAGTAGGCCTCGCGCGCCTCGTTCGAGGGAAGCGATCGTACATGACGGTAGATATCGAGGTAGCTGATGAAATCGCCCTGTTCCGAGCTGAAGCTCTGATGGGCTTTCCTGGCCTCGTCTTCCTGGCCGGGGGGAAGGATGAACGGAGTCTTCGAGGAGAGGAACGCGACTGCGATGATCACCTCCTCGATGACCGAAGGATACCGCAGCATCGCTTCGACGAGTACCCTGGCATGCCGGGGAAGGAGGGGGAACCGGACCATGTGCTCCCCGATGGTGGTCAGGCCGCGATCCGCATCGATCGCATCGATGAACTTGAGTGTCTGTTCGGCGCTCGAGATCGCCCCCGATTTCGGTCGGGTGATGAAGGGGAACCGCTCATAGTCATAGATGCCGAGTTCGCTCATGCGGAGCACGACCTCCGACAGGTCTGTCCTGAGTATCTCCTCGAGGCCGAATTGCTGGCGTGATGCGTAGTCCTCCTTCGCATACAACCGGTAGCAGGTACCCGGAGCGGTTCTTCCTGCGCGACCTGCGCGCTGTTCGCAGGAACTGCGGCTGATGGGGAGGCTGATCAGGCTGCTGGTGAAATTTTTCTGGTTGTAATAATTGATCTTCGCGACACCGGAGTCGATCACCGTGGTGATGCCGTCGATCGTGACGCTCGTCTCTGCGATGTTCGTAGCGACCACCACCTTCACTTTCCCCTTGGGTGTGGGAACGAACACCCGTTCCTGTTCTTCCTTGGAGAGACGGCCGAAGAGGGGAAGGATCACCAATCGCTTTGCGATCGGGGCTTGCTGGAGCCGTTGCATGCAGAGCTTGATGTCAAACTCCCCGGGGAGGAACACCAAGGCGTCCCCGCTGTCCCTCTTCATCCGATCGGAGATGATCTGCACGATCGTATCGAAGATCTCGTCGGGTTCGTCGGGATGTTTCAACGGACGGTGGATGATATCCACGGGGTGGACCCTCGCGTCGATGCTGATGATCGGAGCATTGTCGAAGAATGAGCTGAACACGGCGGTATTGATGGTGGCCGATGAGACGATGACCTTGAAGTCGGGCCTCTGTGCGAGCACATGCTTCAACAACCCCAACACGAAGTCGATGTTCAGGCTTCGTTCATGGGCCTCGTCGACGAGCATCACCGAATAGTGGCTGAGCAGAGGATCCGCCTTCAATTCCATCAAGAGGATGCCGTCGGTCATCACCTTGATCCGTGTGTTGTGTGCAGTGGTGTCGCTGAATCGCATCTTGTAGCCTACGAAGCCGGCCTCAGCCTCGAGTTGCCGGGTGATGAAGTCGCTCACCGAGAGGGTGGCGATCCTTCGCGGTTGGGTGATTCCTACGATTCCTTGCCGTGTGTAGTCCGCCTCATGGAGTATGAGGGGGATCTGCGTCGTCTTTCCCGATCCGGTCGGACTTTCCACGACGATGACCTGGTTGGTCTTCAGTGCTTCGAGAATCTCCTTCCGGTGTTGGTAGACCGGAAGGTGTGTCATGGTCAACAATCTGTTTTGTTCCTTTTCAAGTGGGAGAGAAGGGACTCGAACGTGAGGTTCCCGATATCTTCCCGGGTGGCGAGGCGGCGCAACGTGCACGTGCCGGCTTGCAGGTCTTCCTCGCTCATGATGATGCCGAACGGGATGCCGTTCAGCTCGGCGTACTTGAATTGCGCTGGAAGTTTCTTCTGGGTGAGGTAGACATCGCACCTGATTCCTTCTCCCCTGAGCCGGTTGGCCAGAAGGTGGTAGCGGTCCTGTGATGCGACATCCTGGTTGAAAATGATGACATCGCTGCCTGATGCGTCGGTGAACAGCGGATTGCCCAGTTCCTCGAGCGCCGCAAGCAATCGGTCGAGGCCTATGGAGGAACCGACGCCCGGTAGGTGTTCCTTCGTATAGAGACTGGCGAGGTCGTTGTACCGTCCGCCCGAACAGATCGAACCGATCTGCGGCAAGTCGTCCAGGAATGTCTCGTAGACGATTCCCGTATAGTAGTCGAGACCGCGGGTGATCGAGGGATCGATCGTGAAGCGGCTCGCGATTCCCAGTTTCTCCAGGTATCCGAATATCTCGCGCATCCGAGAGGTGTGTTCCGACTCATCTCCTGCGAGCGCGCTGAGCAGGTCGAGCGTATGCGCAGCGCCCTTCGAGGTGTCCGCCTGGATGTACTCGAGTATGGATGCCGCGGCATGCTCCGATCCCGTGGTCTCCCGCAAGAGCGAAAAGACTTCGTCCGATCCGATCTTGCGAAGCTTGTCGACGGTCCTGAGTATCTCGACGGAGTGCTGTTGTTGCCCGATATGTCCGAGGAAAGCATTGAAGAGGCCGCGATGTGCGACACGGATGGAGAACCGATCCAGCCCGAGCGACTTGAGCGAGGCCTCCATCATCGAGAGAATCTCGAGGTCCGCGGAGGCGGAGTCGACCCCGACGATGTCGAAGTCGCACTGGAAGAATTCCCGGTAGCGGCCTCTCTGCGGGTTCTCTCCTCTCCACACCTTGGCGATGTGGAACCGCTTGAAGGGGATGGAGACCTCCTGGAGGTGTGCTGCCATGAAACGGGCGAACGGAACGGTCAGGTCGAACCGGAGCGCGACATCACGTCCCCCATTGTCGGCGAAGTGGAATATCTGCTTGTCGGTCTCACCTCCGCCCTTGCCGAGCAGCACCTCGGTGTATTCCAACACCGGTGTATCGATCGGTACGAACCCATGCAATGTGAACACGTGCTCCAGGCGGGCCATCACCTGCTTGCGGATGATTTCCTGGGAGGGGACCGAGTCCCTGAAGCCTTTCAATATCTTGGGTTGGATCATGCGAAACCGCTCCTGTTGCATTTTTGGATGAGATGGTATACACAATGTAGTGTAAACAAATCCCCGGGAAACTGCAATAAGCCGGACGGTACGCACTGATGCTGACACGCTACAAGAAAGAACAAGATGGGTCGAATGTCCCGGTCGCGCAGATCTATTCGGCGAAGGAACATGCCATCGACTCCCGCTCCATCGATCTCGACGCCATCTGGGCTATCCGGAAATTGAAACAGTCCGGAGCCGAGGCATACGTCGTCGGAGGCGCGGTACGTGATCTCCTGCTCGGCAGGAAACCGAAGGATTTCGACATCAGCACTTCCGCCACGCCACGACAGGTGCAGAAGCTCTTCTGGAACGCCCGTATCATCGGAAAGCGGTTCAAGCTGGTGCATCTCGTGTTCAAGGACAAGATTCTCGAGGTCTCGACCTTCCGTTCGGGAGACGACGGAGAGGCCGAAGGGAGTTCCATTTACGGAACGATCGAGCAGGATGCGAAACGGCGCGACTTCTCGGTCAATTCGCTCTATTATGATCCGACCGACGGGCAGTTGATCGATTTCAACCATGCGATGCAGGACATCAAGAGAAAAAGGATCCGCTCGATCTTGCCGTTGCCCGGTTCGTTCAGCGAGGATCCCGTGCGCATGATCCGGGCGATCAAGTACTCGGTGACCACCTCCTTCGCCTTGCAGTTCGACATCAGGCGTGCCATACGCAAGAGCGCCGGGGAACTTGCACGGGTCTCGAGCTCACGGTTGACCGAGGAGGTTTCCAAGATTCTTTCCTCAGGGGACTCGGCGAAGATTTTCCGTGAGCTGCAGCGGTACAAGCTCATGGTCTTCCTGCTCCCGTGCGTCAGCGTGTGCACCAGGATGCAGGATGTGTACGATTCGCTCGAGGAACTCGATGCGAAGGTCAGGGAGGCCAAGCAGTCGGCCGACACGGTTGACGAGACGCTGAAGGGCGAGATGATCGCGGCACTTGTCCGTGCGATCATCGTGTGGCCAGAGCACGATTTGTCACCGGAAGATGCGTTCAAGGAGGTCTACGGGCAGGTGAAGACCCTGATCAGCCCGATGACGCCTCCGAACTACGATGTGGAGCACGCTGCGGTGATCCTCCTGGACTCGCGTGACGTGAGCGTGCCGAAGCACTGTCTCCGGGCACGCCGTCCGATGCGACAGCCGGGGACCATGGGGTTCAAGACGAAACCGCAGAAAGGGGCGGATCAGGGGCGAAAGGTCCGCAAGGGACAGACGGCCTCCATCGCGACGAAACGGAGACGGCGGAGAAATCCTGTGGCACAGCCGAAAGAGGGCGCCTGAACAGAATCAGGCCCACTCTTCGATCTCGATGTTCACTCCGCTGACGAATATGCTCCCGTATTTTTCCAATGAATCGGCAATGTATTCCTGCAACTCGGCCAAGGTGGTGGATATCTGGTGCTTGAATGGCACGCGCAGCTTCACCGTGAGATTGTAACCTTCCGGCTCGACCTTCATCGTGACTTTCCGCACCTTGATCATGTTATCGAACTCATCCAGACAATGGATCACCATCTGGGTGAGCGCGGCTTCGCTCATCGTGATTTTCCCATACTTGCTGAACTCGGGACGGACGATCGTCTTCTCGAACGCACGTTGCTTTTTCCAGGGGAATCCCGCCTTGTTCTTGAAGAATACCCGCATGGAATCATAGACGATCTGCGGGTAGTTGCGCGTGATCTCGATCGAAGGAACGGGAATGACATGCTTGCCTTCGGAGAACCGGATCCGCATCGCGGTCTCGATCTCCTCCTTGGACGCGATGTCCTCGATGCGGAAGATCCTCTCGGGTTCGGGAAGCTTGAGACGGGCGGCAATCCTGTGTACCATCTTCTCCGAGGTCCCGATGATCAGCAGCCGGTGATACTTTTCATTCTGGAGCGCACTCATCGTTTCTCGCTGGTGATCGTCCTCGTCGAAGAGGGCGGTACGAACCGCAGTGAGGAAATTCTGCTCTCGCTTCGCCGAACGGCCGGCGATGATCCTGTCGCCCTTGATGAGCAGTCCGTCGTCGATGATGAGATCGATGTTATGCTTCTGGGCGACCAGTTTCGAGCGAAAACTCTTGCCCGTGCCGCTCTTGCCGACAAGCGCGTAGACTTTCACCCCTTTTAACTTCCAAAAAGCATAACGGAATATGCGGTTCATATTTACTGTTATACCGTTTTTCCTATAATATATGAAGACGTTTGAACGATGATGATGACAAATCCCTTTTCGAGGGAGAGCTTTCATCGTGTCTTGACCACAAAGGAGTACCACGGAATGGAGAGATTACCGACATTCAGCAAGGGAGGAGTCCATCCCGATGACAAGAAGGCATTGAGCAACAACCAAGCGATCCAGCGGTTGCCGGTTCCCTCCGAACTGGTGTTGCCGCTCTCGCAGCATCTCGGGGCTCCCGCTTCTCCGTTGAAACAGAAAGGTGACATGGTGGTTGCAGGAGAAAAGATCGGGAAGGCTTCCTCGTTCATCTCTGCCGATGTCCATTGTCCGGTGAACGGAACGATCACGGACCTGCGCAAGGTCGTCCTGGCCAACAGTGTGGTCACCGACGCGTTCGTGATCACTCCCGATGCTTCGAATCCTCTTGGCGAGTGGCCGGAACAACCGTATGACGCGCTCTCGCCGGAAGAACTGCTCGCCATCGTCAAGGACATGGGAGTGGTGGGAACCGGAGGGGCGACCTTCCCGACCCATGTGAAGCTCTCGGTTCCCAAGGGAAGGACGGTCGACGCGCTCGTGGTGAACGGAGTCGAGTGCGAACCGTACCTGACTGCCGATCACCGGCTGATGCTCGAGGAAACCGAGAGGGTCCTGCGCGGCATCATGATCGTAGCGAAGATCACCGGTCCGAAGCGGATCATCATCGGAGTGGAGAACAACAAGAAGGATGCAATCGCCATGCTGCGGCAGGAGATCGCCAGGCTGGGTTTCCCGATCACCGTGATGGCCCTGCGGGTGAAGTACCCGCAAGGGGATGAGAAGCAGTTGCTCAAGGCGACGATCAAGCGCGAGATTCCCTCGGGGAAACTTCCGCTCGATGTCGGTGCGGTGGTGCTCAATGTCGGGACCTCGTTCGCCATCTACGAAGCGGTCGCGATGCGCAAGCCCCTGATCGACCGGGTGGTCACCATCAGCGGCGAAGCGATGAAAGAGAAGAAGAACCTGCGGGTGCTTCTCGGCAGCAAGGTCGCAGACCTGATCGCATTCGCCGGCGGGCTCGATCATGAACCCGACAAATTCATCAGCGGAGGCCCGATGATGGGCTTCGCATTCCATGACGACCAGATTCCAGTGATCAAAGGCACCAGCGGTATCCTCGCACTGGACAAGGAACCGTCTGCGAAGGCTCCGACGACCCCGTGCATCTCCTGCGGGAGGTGCGTGGCCGCGTGTCCGATGGGTCTTCAGCCGACAAAGCTCTACAGACTTATCGAACACCGCGACTATGAGCGGGCCATGGCGATGAACCTCATGGACTGCAAGGAGTGCGGTTGCTGCTCCTATTCCTGCCCAGCCCATTTGCCGCTGGTGCATGGCATGAAGCTTGGAAAACGACTGGGGAGGAAGTAAATGGACGTACCGAAGACAATCGTCTCGTCATCACCGCACCTGCATGCCCGTTCGAGCACCGCATCGATCATGTGGGACGTCTCGATCGCGTTGGCTCCCGCCGCATTGTGGGGAGTCTACGTGTTCGGCTTGCGCGCGCTCGCCGTACTGCTTGTCTCGATCGCCTCATCGGTTCTGGTCGAGTATCTGCTGAACAGATTCAGCAAGGAATCTACCCTTGCCGACGGTTCCGCATTCCTCACCGGACTGCTCATCGGCATGAACATGCCTCCTGATGCAGCGTTCGCCGTTCCGGTGATCGCCTCCGCATTCGCCATGTTCGTCGTCAAGTGGACCTTCGGCGGCTTGGGTGCCAACTGGATCAACCCTGCGCTCGCCGGGAGGGTGTTCGTGTTCTTCTCCTTCACCGGTTTGATGAACACCTATCGGCTTCCACGCACCCTCGGATCGGTCGATGCCCTCGGCTCCGCGTCCATGCTCACCGAAATGAAGCTTGCGATCGGGGAGGGGACCGTCGAACAGCTCTCATCCGCCGGGATACTGGCAAGTCTCGATTACCCGTTCACCAGCTTTGCCGGTTCGGTGAGCTCCTGGTTCCAAGAGGTGCTCGGCATCACCTTGTCCCCCTATACGGTCGATGCATTCTTCGGGAACATCTCCGGATGCATCGGCGAGGTCTCCGCATTCCTGCTACTCGCCGGCGCGGCCTACCTGTTCATCAGGAAAGTGATCACCTGGCAGATTCCCGTCACCTTCCTCGCCACGTTCAGCCTGCTTGCGTGGATCTTCGGGGGGGTACGCAACGGACTCGGCCTGTTCCAGGGCGATTTCGTCTTGCAGCTGTTCAGCGGCGGCATGATCCTCGGTGCCTTCTTCATGGCCACCGACATGGTCACCAGTCCGACCACCTCGAAGGGGATGCTCATCTTCGGCGCGGGGATCGGATTCTTTGCATTCCTGCTGCGATACTTCGGCTCATTGCCTGAATCGGTATCGCTCGCGATCATCGTGATGAACATTTTCGTACCGACCATCGACCGGTACATCCTGCCGAAACGCTTCGGCGAAGTGATCGTCGAACCGAAGAAGAAGGAGGCGAAGGCATGAGACAGATGGCACGCGTGGGAATCACCCTCGCACTGATCGCATCCATCGCTGCCACTTCGTTGGCTGTGGTGAATGCGGTGACTGCTCCCAAGATCGCAGCGTACGAGCAGCAGGTCATAGAGAATGCCCTGAAACAAGTCTCGGGTGGTTTCGAGCTCGGCGAGAGCACGACCGACACCGGTGACGAGGCGATCGGCATCATCCATCGGCTCACCGGTGACGACCAGAAGACCACCGGCTACATCCTGCAGATGACGGGCACCGGCTATGGCGGAAGCATGACCGTGATGGCGAGCTACAAGACCGACGGGTCGGTCATCGATGCGCGCCTTCTTGCCAATGCAGAGACCCCGGGACTGGGAAAGAAGGCCGAGGTTCCCGCATACATGGACAAATTCAAGGATACCGGTGCGGATTCTCCTGTCCCGGTGAAGAAGAACATGCTGCAAAAGGATGATGCAGACAGCATCGGCGGAGCGACGGTAACCTTCAGTGGGGTCGCACGTGCCATCGCACATGGGTCCGACTACGTGAAGACACTGGGAGGCAAGTAATGGCAACGGAACGAATGCAAGTCCTGACCAAGGGTTTCTTCAAGGAAAACCCGGTATTCATCATCATGCTCGGCCTCTGTCCGACCCTCGGCGTCACCACACAGGTCGTCAACGGCATCGGCATGGGGCTGAGCGTCATCTTCGTCTTGGTGTTCTCCAACATCTTCATCGCGATGCTGAAGAACATCATCCCAAACAGCGTCCGCATCCCCGCGTACATCGTCATCATCGCGGCGTTCGTCACGATCGTGGAGATGGTCATGCATGCGTACGCCCCATCGATCTACCAGGCCCTGGGAATCTTCCTCCCGCTGATCGTCGTCAACTGCATCATCCTGGGACGTGCCGAGGCCTTTGCAAACAAGAACACGGTACTCGATTCGTTCCTTGACGGCGTGGGCATGGGCATCGGATTCACCTTGTCGCTGACCCTCATCGCATTCATACGGGAAGTCTTCGGCGCGGGAACCATCACATTGGTCCCGATCGGAGGATTCGACGGAGTCATCGAGATACCGTTGCTCTACACCTATCCGGTGCGCGTGCTCACGCTTGCCGCCGGTGCTCTGCTGTTGATGGGATATCTGAAGGCGTTCTTCGAGTGGAATGCCGCACGGAAAAGGGGGTAAGGCACCATGGCATACATAGCGATATTCATCACCTATATCTTCATCAACAACTTCATCCTCTCCCAGTTCCTCGGACTGTGTCCCTTCATCGGGGTATCGAAGAACAGCGAGTCTGCGATCGGCATGGGCATGGCCGTGACGTTCGTCATGGGCATCGCCTCGATCATCACCTGGGTGGTCTACAACCTGGTGTTGCTCCCGCTCGGACTGGCATACCTGCAGACACTTTCCTTCATCCTGGTCATCGCCGGTTTGGTTCAGTTCGTCGAGATGATCATCCAGAAGAACTCTCCTGCCTTGTATCAGGCGCTCGGCATCTTCCTTCCGCTGATCACCACGAACTGTGCAGTGCTCGGCATCGCGATCATGAATATCACCGAAGGCTACAACATCATGGAGAGTTTCAGTGCAGGAATCGCTGCAGGCATCGGATTCACGTTGGCATTGGTCCTGATGAGCAACATACGCGAGCGGCTTGACCTGCATCCGGTCCGCAAGGCGTTCCGTGGCGTTCCCATCGCCTTCATCAGCGGCGGATTGATGGCCTTGGCCTTCATGGCATTCGACAAGTCGCTTCTGACTAATCTTCTGGGGTAATTGACATATGAATATTCTGTTTGCATTTCTCATCATCGCCGTGCTCGGTCTCGCGCTCGGTCTGGGCCTTGCCTTCGCTGCGAAGAAGTTCGCCGTGGAGAAAGATGAACGGGCGGAGCAGATCCTCGCGATCTTGCCAGGAGCGAACTGCGGTGCGTGCGGCTATCCCGGATGTTCCGGTTACGCGGGGGCCCTCTCCGGCGGAAAGGCTCAGAACGGGCTCTGTTCTCCCGGAGGCGCGAAGACAAGCGCGCTTGTCGCCAAGATCCTCGGTATTGCGGACGAGGGTGCCGGAGAACGGATGGTCGCGTTCGTCCACTGCCGTGGGAACCATGAGCTCACCAAGCGCGATTTCCAGTATGAAGGGATTGAGGAGTGTTCGGCCGCCCACATGCTGTTCCAGGGGGAGAGCTCCTGCAAGTACGGATGCCTTCATCTTGGGTCGTGCATGCGTGTCTGTCCGACCAACGCGATCCATCGTGATGAGAAGGGGAACGTGACGGTGGATCCCGAGGCATGCATCGGATGCAAGAAATGCACGCTTGTGTGTCCGACGAAGGTCATCAGGATGCTTCCTGCCCGTGGTTCGCACGCAATCGCCTGCAACAGCCGCGATCCGGGGCCGGTGGTGCGGAAGATCTGTCAGGTCGGATGCATCGCCTGCAAGATTTGTGAGAAGAAATTCCCCGATTCGGGGTGTACCGTCATCAATTTCCTTTCGGAGATCGACTACGCGAAACCCATGACACAGATTGCCGACGCTGCTGCTGCTTGTCCTACGAAGTGCATCGTGGAAGCGAAACAATAAAGGTACGCAAGGTATTACATGCCCTTGATCATGGGAGCATACAGCCAATTGCCGCCGGGGACCCCGCTCATACTGCTTGAGCGGGCCTTGTCGGATGCATACAAGCCGGTGCTCACCTACCTGTACAAGCATCCGGAGATGCGGATGCACCTCTATCTTCCTTGCGCGATCCTTGAGTGGTTCGAACAGAACCATCCGGAGATGAACATGCTGATTGCCGATCTGGTGAAGAAGGACCAGCTGGAACTGATCAGCGGTCCTTACCACCAGCCGATCCTCCAGGTCCTCCCCGGAAAGGATCGCTCGGGACAGCTGGAGACCACCACCACGTTCCTTCGCAAGCGGTTCGGCAAACGGGCGAGGACCGTCTGGTTCTACAACCAGGTGTGGAGTCCCTCGTTCGTATCCTCCATGTGCATGGGCATGCTCGACCGGGTCCTCATCTCGCCATACGACCGGTTGCACGACACGATCGTCGCCTCGGATCCGTTCGTGATGCAGGACATGGGCAAGACCATCGAGGTCTTTCCCACGGACGAGAGGATCGAACGGCTCGTCGCCTCCCTCGGGCGGGCGATGATCGGATACAAGGAATTCTCCGAATCGCTGGCCCGCGTGCAATTCGACCCCGCCGACCGCTACCGTGTGGTAATGCTGAACCTCGATCTGTTGCTCCAAGGTTGCGCCCTGAATCCGTCGCTTCCCCCGGTTGCCGAATTGTTGGCACAGGTCGTCAGCCGCGTGGGCGGGATGGAGAGCACGCTGCTCTCCTCCATCCCTGTCGGACAGCTGTCGACCCGGGGCTATCTCGGTGCCGGCTGGTATGGGAGGGATTCCTCCGTACGTGACATCGGAACCTACAATGACATGTTCCTCAAATATGCCGAACTGAACCATCTGTATGGGAAGCTCCTGTATGTCACGGACCTGATACGGATCTACCGCAAGAACAAGGATACGAAGAAACGCGTCGAATCGCTGCTCTCCAAGGCAACCTGCGGAGGGGCATTCGTCCTCGACAGCTCGGGCGGTTGCTATCGGAACAATTACCGGAAACAAGCCCACCGCTATCTGAACGAGGCCCAGCGGCTGCTCAGCCTGAGCGAGGACATCCCGTATCCTCAGGAGGCCGACTTGGATTTCGATGGCCACAAAGAACTGATCTTCCTCGGGAAGAACCTCGGTGTGGTCATGGACCCGAAGGGAGGTTCGCTCTCCGAGATCAACTACTTGCCCACCGGATGGAACTACGGCGACACCTTCGCAGGCTATGCGGCGGAGGTGGACAGGGTATCGCTGCACGCGCTCGCCGACGGATCCTTGCCATGCTCGTTCAACGATGTGTTCCTTCCCGCCGAGGCGAAGATCGAACAGTATGGAAAACAGGGCCGGCAGGTGTATGACACCGGAAGCGACCTCTATGTCTTGCGCACCATGGACAAGAGCCAGAACGAGATAGTCGCGAGCTGTGTGTTCGAAAATCTCCCGTTCGGACTCGGTTCGTTGGAACTCACGAAACGGTATCGGTTCAGGACCCATACGATCGTGGTCGACTTTTCCCTGCGAAACAAAGGCAAGCACAAGGTGAAAGGTCTGTTCGGTTCGGAACTGAATCTCTCGCTGGGATTGAAGGAACAGGACGAACCGACTATCTATACCGTGGAGAAAAGCAGGAACCGGAACCTTCCGGCAGGACGGACGATCACCCCGAACCTCAAGAATTTCAGGATTCCCGATGATGTGAACAGGACTTTGCTCTCATTCGCATCGGACAGCCGTTTCACCCTGCACCGGGAAGACCACTCGGTAAAGCTTGCCACGGTGATGGGAATGGAAGTATTGTATCAGTATACGCAGGTAGTCCCGCTATGGGACGTGCAGTTGCAGCCCGACGAGGTGCTCGAGTGGACGATCGGATTCCGCATAGAACGCCGCGTCAGGGTCTCGGAAACGAAGAAGGAGCAGGAATGACCATCCAGAACCGACAATTGTTCGACACGATCAAGGAAGAAGCTTACGATGTCTGGAGGCGTCTTTGACGCCGATGGGCTGCGCAGGAAGATAACGGCGCTGGAACAGGAATCGCTCGCGCCCGATTTTTGGAATGACAAGGGGAGGGCGGAAGAGCTCTTCTCCGAGATGAACGGACTCAAGGAAGACCTGTTGCCGTGGCAGGACCTGATCGGCTCCATCGACGATATCGCCGAACTGATTGAGCTCTACGAGGATGAGGATGATCCGGAGATCTCCGCAGAGGTCGATCAGCAGATACTCGATCTGGAGCAGGTCTATCACCCGCTCAGGCTGAAGAAACTCCTCTCGGGAAAATATGACAAGAACGACTGCTTCCTCTCCGTCCATGCCGGTGCCGGCGGCACCGAGGCTTGCGACTGGGCACAGATGCTCATGCGGATGTATCTCCGCTGGTGCGAGAGAAATGGGTTCAAGGTGGAGATCGTGGATCTTCTCGAGGCCGAGGGAGGAGTGAAATCGGTGACCATGCAGGTGAAAGGAGCCTACGCCTACGGGTACCTGCAAGGTGAGGCAGGCGTACACCGCCTTGTCCGCATCTCGCCGTTCGACGCGAACAAACGGCGCCACACTTCATTCACCAGCGTCTACGCATCTCCGGTGATCGAGGACGACGTGGAAGTGAACATCGATCCTTCCGAACTCCGTGTCGACACCTACCGTTCGGGAGGAGCTGGGGGACAACACGTGAACAAGACCGATTCCGCGGTGCGGATCACGCACCTGAAAACTGGAATCGTGGTCGCGTGCCAGAACGAGCGTTCCCAGCACATGAACCGGGCACTCGCCATGAAAATCCTCACCAGCCGTCTCTATGAGTACTACAGGCAGGAGGCGCAGAAGGAACATGCCCAATATGCGATGGAGAAGAAGGAGATCAGCTGGGGAAACCAGATCAGGTCTTACGTATTCCAACCCTACACCATGGTGAAGGATCACCGTACGAACGAGCAGATGGGCAACATCCAGGCGGTGATGGATGGGGAGATATCCCCGTTCATCGAAGCATTCCTGAAGTGGCAATCGGAGGATTGATGCATGCATAGGGGAATCACCGTTTCCCGAATCCTCGCATGCATCGCAATCCTTCTGTTCGGCATGCCTCTGTACGCTGGAATATTGCGGATCGGTTTCGCCTGTCATGATGAGGCGGGTACCCACCGGGTATTCGCTGAATCGCTCTTTTCCTATGTTGCCGATGCGGTGAAGGCGACCGGGCTCGACAGCTCGTTCGCCTTGGCGACCGTAAGGCGGACAAAGGAAGCACTGCGCGGGAAGCTGCTCGCCGAGCGCCATGCATCACTTGCCGCGAAAGAGGGCTTCGTCGATGCATTTCCGCTTGGCGATCCGGTTGTCGATCCGCCCGGGACGGTCGAGCCGGCATGGATAGACCTCGGGCTCTCCGATCCGCTCGCGAAGGCTGTCCGTTCGGATGACCGGATTGTGCTCGAGTATCTTTTCTCCGTGCATGCACTCGACATGCTGGCAAGCTGTTCCATCGAGCCGTTCGACGCATTCGTGCGGGTGAGGTTGTTCCTGAGAAGCGGACCGACCGACGAGGCGGAACTCCTGTTCGACAGGATCGCGTTGCCATCCGTTGTTTCCGGCTTGCTCGATGAAGCGCGCCTCGCGCTGGTGACCCATCTGGCGAAAACCGCTTACGGGATGGTCGTCATCGATACCGACGCACCGAATCTCACCGTTTCCGTGGATGGGAAAGCAGTCGCTCCCATCCAGGGGACCCTCCTGCTGGAACCGGGAACGCATGTGCTGCAACTCGATGCCTACGGCCATGACCCGTCCACCGTCTCCGTAGTGGTGGAAAGCCATGCCGTCCAACGGATCTCCCCTGACTTGGTGCGTTCGGGACAAAGGCCGCTGCTGGTGACCAGCACCTCACGCAATGCGGTGATCTCGATTCCCGGTGAACAGGAACGGCCGTTGCCGTTCCTGTGGGAATCGGTGCAGGTTCCGTTCGCAATCCATGCCAGAAGCAATGGGATGAAGGAGATGACCGTACAATCCTCCGAGGAGGCGCAACACCTCGAGCTCTCCTTCGAAGTCCCGTGGATGCACCAAGGATCGCAGGTACTCCGCTCGCAAGAGGCGATGTATCGTTCCCTGGGAAGGACACTGCTTTTCGGTGCGCTTACGATCACGATCGATACCTTGGCGGCATCGATTTCCACCAATGACGAAGGGATGATCGCTTGGCAACCGCTTCTGCTGGGAGCTGCCGGAGCGATGGGAGTCTCTCTGGTGGATACGGCGTTGCGTTTGTTTGCATATTACCAAAAAACAAAGTATAGTTTTCCATGACACCACATGAGGATTTGCCATGAAGAAGAGTTTTGGCGCTCGGTTGAAAGCGCTGTTCGGCATACGGACGTTCGATGAACAATTTTTCGAAGACCTTGAGGACATGCTCATCGAGGGGGATCTCGGGGCGAAGTGTGCGATGGATATCTCGGATGCGGTGAGGAAGCTCGCAAAATCGGAGAAAAGCACCTCCCCGCAGGACTTGCAACGGTTGATGAAGCGGTTGCTTTCCGAGAAGATCAACGGTTATGCACCGGCATTGGTCCCCGATGAGACGAACATCTTCCTGATCCTGGGCGTGAACGGCGTGGGCAAGACGACCAGCATCGCCAAGCTTGCCACGTACTACAAGGAACGCGGGGAGTCGGTCCTGTTCGCTGCCGCGGATACGTTCAGGGCTGCGGCGATCGACCAGCTCGACCTGCACGCACAGAGGACCGGCTGCCGCATCATCAAGCAATCCCACGGCAGCGATCCCGGAGCGGTGATTTTCGACGCCATGCAAAGCGCCAAGGCGAAAGGGGAGCGTCTGGTCCTCGCAGACACCGCAGGAAGGATGCACAACAAGGAGAACCTGTTGCGCGAGCTGCAGAAGATCGACAAGGTGATCCGATCGAAGATCACATCCCCCGACTGTTACAAGAAGTTCTTGGTCATCGATGCCACCACAGGACAGAACGGACTCAGCCAAGCGCAGCTCTTTGACCAGGCGATCGGCATCGATGCCCTGATCCTGACCAAGTACGACTCCGCGTCAAAGGGGGGGTCCCTCATCCAGATCGGCGAGAGTCTCGGCATTCCCGTGGCATTCGTCGGGGTGGGGGAACGGTATGGGGATATCCATCCGTTCGACAAGGAAGAATTCCTCGATGCGTTGGTGGGCATGGCGTGATGACGCGCGGGAGGTTGTTCTTCGGTGCCCTGGTGGGGTTGTTGCTCTCGACCCTACCGATCAGCGGAGCACTCTACCGCTCGAACAGCCTAGGCCAAAGCCTCGGGGAGATCGAGGCGGCTGACCGTGATGCATATCGTTATGTGCTCCAGGTGGACAAGACCGACGATGCTACCGAACGGAAACTGTTGTACGACCGCGGCCATCTTGCCATGCAGGTGGAGACGGTGTTCGATGCTTCCGACAGGCAATCGAAGGTCGTGACGGAACAGTACTTTGATGAGCTTGGGGAACCCGAGGCGATCGTGCGCACCACATTCGACAATTCATTGCCGATCCAGATTACCCGCAATGCATACGGGACGGTATCGATGACACTCCACGGATACGCCGACGGAAGATTGGTGGAGACCAAGGAGCTCGTCGATGGCGAGCTGGTCGCGCTGGTCACCTACTATCGCGGATCGGAAGGGAACCTCGCGGGTCTCAGGATCATCGGCACGCAGGAAGGGACCGTGCAACGCCTCTATTCCTCATCGGATGGCATCTCGGTATTCGGCGAGGCTTCGGGCAACTCATTCGCCAAACTCAGTTTCCATCCCGGGAACCTGGTCGTCCAAGACGTGTGGGCCGGAGAGGAACCGAAGGTCGTCACCACCGTGTCCCATGATGAGGCTGGACAGCTGGCGGTCGAGGAGGTCTCCGACGGACTGAAGGTGAAAAAGACTTATGGCCCCGACGGCATGTTGGTGAAACTTGAGCGCACGGAATCTGATGGGACCCGGACGACCATCAGGTATCAGTACGACCCAAGTGGAGTGCTCGACCAATCGGTCGAGGTCATCGAAGGACAACAGGTGCGCAGGATCGAACGATGGTACGCAGGCGGAAATTTGCAGACCCAGACGGAGTGGTCTGACGATATCCCCGTGCGGGCTACGCGTCACAGGACCGATGGGACGAGTGTAGTCACCCTCTTCGAGAACGGGCGTCCTTATGTCGATGTCACCTATGCACCCGACGGAAAACGCGTGCTGAGCCTCGAGTACCGCAAGGAGCGATGATGTTCACCCTGCATCTTGCATGGCGCTATGCATTTTCAAAAAGCAATCGTCACAGGAATGCCGCCCTCGTGATCATGACCGGCATCGCCGTGGGCATGCTGGCGATCATCATCATGCTCTCGTTGATGAACAGCCTGCAGGAGGAGCTGCTCGAACAGGTGAAGTCGATCGAGTCCTTTCATCTCCAAGTAAGTTTCCCCGCTGCGGATGCGACGTCGTTGAAGGTTGCCGATGTGGCCGGCAAGCTGGAGGGTGCAGCCCATGTGGTGCAGGTGCATCCGTATGTGAATACCCAGGTGCTGGTGCAGGATGTGGAATCGAACCGTTACCTGACGGCACGTCTCAGGCTGGTCGATGACGCCATATGGCATTCCGACAATCCGTTCTCCCGGCAGACGAGGATCGTGGGAGGAACGGTCGGGGGCGAGGGGAATGTCTCTCTCGGTTCGGTCCTCGCCCTGAAGCTCGCCTGGCAACCGGGCGATACGATGAGGATGACGATCCTCGCATCGGGTCGCGCGGTGGTATTGGCTCCCATGACCGTCGAACTGAAGGGGACCGGTGCGTTCGTATCGGGTCTGCCCGAGTTCGACGAGTCGACGATGATCGGCGAACTCTCTCCCTTGGAAGCAGCGATCGGACCGAAACGGATCCTGTACGGACTGTATCTCGATGAACAGACGATCGATCGTCAGGCGTCGGTAGTGCGCGACATCAAGGCGATGTATCCGACCGCGACGGTGAGGACCTGGCAACAGGTGAACAGTGCCTTCCACTCGGCGTTGATGTTGGAGAAAGTCCTCATGTATCTCTTCCTCTTCTTCATGTTCGTGATCCTCGGGGTGAACATGAGGAACGCCTCTTCCAGGCTCCTGCATGCAAAGCAGCGGGAGCTCGCGATCCTTCGCGCAGTAGGTTCCGGACATTCCGACGCGACGCGGATACTGCTCGGACAGGCGGCGATCGTCACGCTGATCGGCGAAGTGATCGGGGTTGCTGGCGGGGTGTTGCTGGGCAAGCATATCGGTCGGGTCTTCGGGTGGATGAACTCGCTCCAGTACCTGTTCACCCGGCAAAACAACCTGTTGCTGTCCTATCCGTTCACCACGACCATCCGGGCTTCCGAGGTGGTGGTGATATTCCTGTCCGTACTTGCGCTCTCGCTGGGGTTCACCTATCTCGGATGCAGGCGGACGCTTCACAAAGAACCCATGGAGATGTTGTATCATGACTGACACGTTGCTGCAGTTCCGTACCGTGACCAAGCGTTTCATTTCAGGAGATTCCTCGCTCATCATCCTCGAAGGCATAGACTTCGGGTTGGAGGAGGGTTCTTCCGTGGCGATCACCGGAAAGAGCGGATGCGGAAAGAGTACCTTCCTCAACATCGCGGGGGCTTTGGACCGGCCGTCCGAAGGATCCGTCTTGTTCAAGGGAAAGGATCTGGGCGGCATGGGTGATCGTGAGCTCTCCCGCTTCAGGAACCGGCACGTGGGCTTCGTGTTCCAGTCACACATCCTTCTCGAGGATTTCTCAGCACTTGAGAACGTGTGCGTTCCCGCGATGATCCGCGGCGCCATGCGCAAGGAGGTGACGGCCCGTGCGACCGAACTGCTCGACAGGGTCGGGCTTGCACAGCGGTTGCATCACAAACCGGGAAAGCTCAGCGGGGGGGAGCGGCAGCGGGTCGCCATCTGCCGCGCGCTGATGAACAGCCCCGACCTGATCATCGCCGACGAACCGACCGGATCGCTCGACGAGGACTCCTCCGATGCCATCGAGAACTTATTGTTCGACCTGGTGAAGGAAGAGGGCAGGACGTTGCTGATGGTGACGCACGACATGGAGCTCGCGTCCCGGTGTTCCACCGTATACCTGTTGCACAACAGGTCGCTCCAGGGCATTTCATGAAGATCCCGTTCTCCCTGTTCTTGGTGGGAAGACTCCTTTCGGTCCGCTTCCAGTCGCGCTATGATCGCATGCGGCTGTTGCGTTCCGCATTGCTCATCTCGCTCGTCATGATCCCGCTGGTCCTCGCGCTGATCTTCATGGACGGCATGATGGATGGCATCACCGAGAAATATATCACATTGCAGGATGGCCACATACAGATCGAGTTTCCCGAACGGCTGGACGAACGCATCCACTTTTCCGACAGCTCGATCCTCAGCGCAGACTATGTGGTCTCGGGCTTCGGTATCGTCTACTCGCGGGAGGCGACCGCCGAGGTGAGGATAAAGGGAATAGGGGAAGATTACTTCAACGAGCGTCGCAGCAGCCAGCTTTCCTTCCAAGGCTCCGCATTGCAAAAAGAGGGTGCGGTTGCCTCAGTAATGCTCAGCACGACGGTGGCTTCACAGCTCGGGGTGCAGATCGGTGATCGGGTGGCATTCATGATCGTTCCCGATTCCTCCAGTGCCGTGGTCAGGCCGGTGCTCGCCAACGTCAAGGCCTTGTACGATTCGGGATACCACGAGCTTGATTCCTCGCTGGTCTTCATGGATATCGAGAGTGCGCTGCGGTATTTCCCGAAGGAGAAGAACGCCCGGACCGAGATACTGGTGCACGAAGGAGCCCTTTCCGACCTTGCCTCTGTGGTCACGCAGATCGAAAGCTTCAATGGGAGCGGAACGCTCTCCTATGCGACCTGGGATGAATTCAATGGGACGGTATATCGGAATTTCGTCACCAGCAGGCAAGTGATCCTCCTCGTCTTCCTGATGATCTTGCTTGTCGCGGGGGTCTATGTTGCCTCCATCGCTCAGGAACTGATCCAGGATTCGATACAGTCGATCGCACTGTACAAGACCATGGGTGCGACTACAATTTCGCTCTTCCTGGCATTCTTCACTGCAGTGATGACGGTCACGCTGTTGGGCATGACCGTGGGCGTGGGCATCGGCCTCGGTATCGGAAGCCAGCTGGCGGTGGTGCTCAGCTGGCTCGCGAAGACCGGACTTCCCGGACTGCAATACTATCTTCTGGACTTTCCCGTGGTCATCTCATGGAGGCCGATCCTGACCATCTGCGCCACGATGCTGGTGATCTGCAGCGTCACGGTGCAGTTCTCCCTGCACAGGATTCGCAAGATTTCCCCGCTCGAGCTGTTGCAACAAGATTGATTCGAAGGTAGTCTGAAAGCATGAATTTTGAAGTCTTTGTACTTGGCACCAGCGGCATGATGCCGCTTCCCGGACGATTCCTCACCTCTGCGATCGTACGGAGGGAGGGAGATCTCTTCCTCTTCGACTGCGGGGAAGGGACCCAGATATCCCTGAAGATGCTGAACATCAAATGGAAGAAAATCTCCGCGATCTTCATCTCGCACATGCATGCCGATCATGTCACCGGCTTGCCGGGCATGCTGATGCTCAGTTCGCAGGTGGATCGTGAGGAGCCGCTGTACATCTACGGTCCGGAGCGGTTGCACGATTACATCTCCCAGACCCGCAAGTTGCTCGACATGTACATAAATTATGAGATCATCGTGAAGACTATCAAGCCCGGGCTCATCGTGGATAACGACGAATACTCGGTGGAGGCGTTCCGCCTCGACCATACCAAGCCGTGTTACGGATATACCATGCGCGAAAAGGACAGGCCGGGGCTCTTCCATCCCGAGAAGGCGATGGAATTGCAGGTACCACGCGGTCCGATGTGGAACCGGCTCCAGCATGGCGAACCCGTCGTGCTCGATGACGGCCGTACCATCGAGCCCCGGGACATCATGGGAAAAGCGCGTCCGGGAAGGACTTTCTCCTATGTCACCGACACGCTCTACAAGAGCAGCATCGCACGGCATGTGCATGACGCCGACCTGTTGCTGTGCGAGGGCATGTTCGATGAATCCTTGAAAGAGAGCGCGATGGAGAAGAAACACATGACCGCCAGCCAGGCGGCCATGATTGCCAGGGATGCGAAGGTCGCCTCGATGGGCTTGATCCACTACAGCCCCCGCTATACCGATCGCGAGTTGCGCATCCTTCTGGACGAGGCACGCGAGATCTTCCCCCCGACATTCTTGGCACGGGACCGCATGGCGTTCGACATACCCCTGAAAGATTGAATTGATACTCAGGTTTGCAAGGAACCCGATTCTTCCTCGAGGGCATCATCATATCCGATCAGGCTGAAGCCTCCCTGCTGGGTGGCAATCTCCGCGGCGAGAGAAACTTCCCTGAGCAGTCCGCCGGTATCGAGGTCACGTCCCGACAGGCAGGCAAAACCGATCTGCACGGCACTCTTGGCGTGCTGCTTACGCAGACTTTCCAACAGAGAAGCGAAATAGCGACGAGCCTGTGAGAATCCATAGAACGGCAATATCGCACCAACGCTTGTCTCATCGGTAAGGTAGAAGAACGAGGTGATGCCGAGCTTGTTGAAGAGGCTCTGTACCACCGTTGCATCCACGGAGTGCGGATCAGATCCTTGGGAGGGAAAGGTGATCGAGGCGACCGTGATATCGTATCCGAGGTTCTTCGCCTCGCCGAGCTCTTCTTCCAGTCTCGATTCGAAGGTATCCTCGAGCAACTCATGATAACTCTCAGGAAGCTCGGCAGTTGCCGTTTCCCCGATCGGTTCGAGCAATTTCCCGATATCGCTGTCGGGATCCACCTGGTAGGGGTACTCACCGAAGAGGACTGCACGGGAAAGTCTCTCGTGGATGTCGGCGACTTCACGGTCGACCTCAGGTTCGATGACGGGAACCTCGGCTTCTTCGACGAACGGTACGGCGGCTTCCGGTTCATTCGCCTCGTCCAGGACAGGTGACGGAAGCTCGACTTCGACGGGGGATTCCTCTTCGAACCGCAGCTCGGGGGGAATTTCCATCCGTTCCATGTCCCGGACGTCTCGCAGCTTGCTCTCGAATTTCCTGATCGCAGGGGCCATCGGCTCCTCGAACCGCTGGGGAACCGGTGGGGGAGGAACTTCCTTGGCCGATGTGGCACGTTCAAGCGACAAGGGGACCCCGATGGGTTCCTCTTCGGAAGGCAGTGTATACAGGGGAGCGGTATACTCATCCTTGGGAATCATGTCGTCCTCATCGGTATCCTTGGGAATCCTCGGAGGAGCGATGGCCATGGCAATCAGCACGAGCACGATCCCGATGCTGATCGGGAGCAACCGGACAAGAATCGAGTAGATGGTCTCGATCGAAAGGTCATACATCGGCATCAGGTGCCTGACGAACAGGTAGGAGAGAAGCACAAGGACGGCGATGGTGATGATCGCGGAAACTGCGATGATGCCAACGGGGCTCGATTCTCGATGTTTTTGCATGGGTTCTTGAGCTCTCCCTTCGGCAGAAGAGGCATCGCTTTACAACGCCCACCACTGTCAGTATGATATGTAATGCATTATAGCGTTTCGGTAAGCAGATGACAAGGAATTATGTAGCTTTATTTATCAGTACTATCCTCGTTTTCTCCGCATTGGCCGAAGGTATGTTCGGAACGAAGGGATTCATCGTGAATTCGCATCTCCGACAGACCGTGGAAAGTCGCCAGAGGGAGCATGACGAACTGGTGTTGCGACTGCGAGACCTCGAGCATCGTCTGCAAACCGTTTGGGATGAGAACGAGTTGCTTGACGATGCTCGCATCCTGGGATACGTGCAACGGGGCGAATCGGTGTATTTCTTTGAAGATGACGAAGGAAACCTCAGCGTGAACATCCCCGATGCTCCACAGACGGGAGAATCTGCCGTTGCCGGCAGCAAGGGAGCCTTTCCCGGATTCTCCCGATGGGTGAACCTTGGCATCGGTTGTGCAGGCACGCTGATCTGCTCCTTGCTCTTGCATCTGTTGCGAAAAAGGAAACGTATCATCGTCACGATGAGAAGATAGGGAGGAGGCACTCGCATGATCGTAGAGAGAAAAGTCCCCGGAAGCGCGCATATCCTTGCGGAACACTTGCGGAACGGAGAAATCGCCATCATTCCCTGTGACACGATCTATGGCATCGTGGGCGCAGATCCCGAATCGGAACCCCTCTTGCGGATGGTGAAGGGACGGGCCGAAACAAAACCTTTCATCCGGCTCGTGAACGAGGCGATGGCGTTGAGAATCGCTGCGGATCCGTTGCCTCCTGAAGTGCTTGCATTGTGGCCAGGCCCATTGACGGCGATCGTAAGGACTGCGACAGAAAACACTTGTGCGATACGGATCCCCGCCGATGAGTTCTTGCAGGAGGTGCTTTCGCTATTGGGAAGGCCGATCTTCAGTACCAGCGTGAATGTCTCGGGAGAACCATCCCTCGAGGACTTCGAAGCGATGGTGATGCGGTTCGGACAGGCGGTCCCCCTGTTCATCCGTGGGGATGCACACCAGGGAACCGTTCCTTCCACGATCGTCGACATCACGAAGAGACCGTTTTCGCTGGTCAGGCAGGGGGCGGCAGATGTCTCCTCGCTGCTCTGACACCCGTTACGGGGGGAGACTCATCGACGAAGGTCAATTTTTGATATGGATTTCCATTTTTTGACATTCTATGCAGGGAAGGGAGGGGTTACGATGAGGTTGAAGGTTACGAAAACGGTTTTTATATCTGGTTTTGTCATCTTCGCGACCGATCGTATGACGGTTGATGCTCGAACGGAAAGGAGTGGAACATGAAAAAGATTGCTGTACTGTGTCTTATCCTGTTGCTCGCGGGATCGATGCTCTTTGCACAAGGTGCTGCAGAACAGGGCAAGAAGTTCATCGGGCTCGCGATGCCCGAGACCCACGTTGAACGATGGCAGATGGACGGAGCAGCCCTGAAGGCCGCGGCCATCGAGATGGGCTATGATGCGGAAGTTGCGTTCGGCGATGCCGACCAGACCAAGCAGAATGCGCAGATCTCCGACTTCATCACCAAGGGTGCAGACCTGCTGGTCATCGGATCGGTAAACGAAGGCGTACTCTCGGCGGTGGCCGACGCTCGTCGCGACGGTGTCGAGGTGATCGCATATGACCGCCTGATCACCGGCTCCGACCAATATGACTACTACATCACGTTCGACAATTTCAAGGTCGGACAATTCCAGGGCAGCGCGATCGTCAAGGCTCTCGAGCTTGACAAGGCCACCACTGCGAATCCGAAGTACATCACGCTGTTCGCCGGTTCCGCTACCGACAACAACGCATTCTTCTTCTTCGACGGTGCGATGAGCGAATTGCGCCCCTTCGTGGACAAGGGTGTTTTGAAGATCGTGGGACCCGCTCCGCTCACTTCGAAGGACACTGCCAACTTCACCAGGATCTCCACGGAGAACTGGAGGGCAGACCTTGCCAAGCAGAGGATGGAGAACCTCCTCAACGGCGATGCGAAGAACTACAAGCTCGACGCGGTCCTCGCTCCGAACGATACGTTGGCCCGTGCCATCATCGAGGCTCTGCTCACCGATGCCAAGTACCGGACCAGCCTCCCCGTGGTCACCGGCCAGGACGGAGAGATCGCTTCCATCCAGTACATCAAGGACGGCAAGCAGACCATGACCGTGTTCAAGGACACACGTGACCTCGCAAAGGCTGCGATCATCCTCGCCGATGCGATTCTCAAGGGCCAGACCCCCAACGTCCCGGGTGCTCGTCTCGACACGACGACCTACGACACGGGAAAGAAAGTGGTCAAGTCCTACCTGCTCGAGCCTGTCAACGTGACCAAGGAAAACTACCAGAAGGTCATGATCGACAGTGGGTATTACAAGGCAGAACAGATCCGCTAGACGGCATCTGACTGATCGGAGATTCGCGACCACCTCCGGCAATGGGCTTCGGTCCATTGCCGGTCGGTCGCATGTTGGGGTAGGTGGCATGAGCGATCAATTCATTCTCGAAGTGAAGAACCTTACCAAGGACTTTCCGGGAGTCCGGGCTTTGGACAATGTCGATTTCAAGGTGAGAAAAGGTGAGATCCACTGCCTGGTCGGTGAGAACGGTGCGGGGAAATCGACTCTGATGAACGTCATCAGCGGTGTCTACCCGAAGGGAAGCTATGAGGGGGTGGTCCGTTTCAAGGGGCAGGAGACGAACTACAAGAGCACGAAGGACAGTGAGCACGACGGATTGGCGATCATTCACCAGGAACTTACGCTCAGTCCCTACCTTTCCATTTATGAGAATCTTTTTCTCGGCCACATGAAAACCCGGTTCGGCCTCATCGATTGGGACGCATGCCTGAAGGACAGTTTTCCATTGCTCAGGAAGGTCGGGCTGCATGAGAGACCGCAGACCATCGTGAGCAAGATGAGTGTGGGGAAACAACAGCTCGTCGAGATTGCCCGGGCCATCAGCCAGGATGCAGAATTGCTCATTTTCGACGAACCCACCGCATCGCTGAATGACGAGGAGAGCCAGAAGCTGCTGAGCCTGATACGCGAGTTCAAGAAAGAGGGCATCACCTGCATCATGATCTCGCACAAGCTCGACGAAGTCCTGTCCATCGCCGATTCGATCACCATCCTCCGCGACGGACAATCGATCGTTTCTTTTGATCTTGCCGAAAAGAAGGTGTCGGAACAGGAGATCATCAAGGGGATGGTCGGGCGTGAGCTCAAGAACCTGTTCCCGCAGAAGGAGCCGGATGTCGGCGATGTCGTCTTCGAAGTGAAAGACTGGAATGTATACCACCCCGACTACCATCAGATGAAGATCGTCGACAATGCTTCCTTCTTCGTGAGAAAAGGAGAGATCGTCAGTTTCTGCGGCCCCATGGGTGCGGGAAGGACGGAGATGATGATGAGCATCTTCGGAAACTCCTATGGCTACGGAGCAAGCGGTGAGATTTACCTGAAAGGCAAGCGGGTGAGCTTCAAGAACCCGAAGGATGCGATCGAGCAGGGACTGGGATACGTCTCCGAGGATCGCAAGACACTCGGTCTCATCATGATACAGGATGTAAAGACCAACATCACGAACTCCAGCTTGCCGAAACTGTCGAGACGAGGAGTCCTGGACAAGGACCTCGAGCTGCGCAAGGCGACCGAATACAAGGAAGCACTGCAGATCAAGACACCCTCGCTTGAACAACTGGTGAGGAACCTCTCGGGTGGAAACCAACAGAAGGTGGTGCTCAGCCGTTGCCTGTTGGCCGATCCCGACATATTCATCGTCGATGAGCCGACCAGAGGCATCGACGTCGGTGCGAAATTCGAGATATACAGCATCCTCAACGACATGGTGAAGCAAGGCAAGAGCGTCATCGTCGTCTCGAGCGAACTCGCGGAGGCGATCAGCATGTCGGACAGGATCTACGTGATGAACGAGGGGAAGATCAAAGGGGTCCTGGACCGCTCTGAAGCGACCCAGGAACGCATCATGCACATGGCTTTGATCGATTAGGAGGAACACATGTCCAACGGAGCACATATCGAACAGATTTCTTTCCTGGGTTTGGCCAAGCAGAACATGCGGAAACTCTCCATGTTCATCATGCTCGGTCTTATCCTGATCGTATTTGCGATCCTTACCAACGGAGTGAACCTGACCCCGCGGAACATCACGAACATCTTCATCCAGAACAGTTACATACTGATTTTGGCCGTAGGCATGCTGCTGGTCATCATCATCGGCAACATCGATCTCTCTGTCGGGTCGGTCATCGCCTTCTCCGGTGCAATCAGCGCGATGCTCTACAACACCGGCATGGGCATGATACCGATGTTGCTGCTCTCGCTTCTCATCGGCGGCATCATCGGGTGCTTCCAAGCTTTCTGGATTGCCTACATGCGAATCCCCGCGTTCATCGTCACCCTCTCGGGCATGTTGCTCTTCAGGGGATTGACCTACATCATCACGAACGTGACCCCGGTCGCACTCATCGACGACGGTTTCAAGCAGATAGCCTCCGGATCGCTTGAGATCAAGGGATTCAGGATCGCCGGACTTGACGGACTGTCGCTGCTAGTCATGATCCTGGCCATCTTGCTGCTGAGCTTCATGACATTCAGGCAGCGGAACCGGAAGATACGCAACGGATTCTCGGTACTTCCGTTCCGGTATTCCGTGTACAAGATCGTGAGCCTCTCGGCGCTGATCATCTTCGTGTTCAGCAGGTTCGCCGCCTATCGCGGAATCCCGACGGTCAGCCTCGTACTGTTCGTGGTCACCGTCCTCTTCGTGTTCATCACCAACAATACGGTGATCGGCCGTTACATCTATGCGGTCGGTGGCAACATGAAATCTGCCAAGCTCTCGGGAATCAACGCAGAGAAGGTCATGTTCATCACCCATGTGATCATGGGAGTCCTCTGCGGATTGTCGGGTGTGGTGTTCACCGCATACATGAATTCCGCGCTCCCGCAGGCTGGAGACAAGTTCGAGCTCGATGCGATCGCCTCGTGCTATATCGGAGGTGCTGCGGCATCGGGAGGAATCGGAACGATCATCGGGGCGATCACCGGAGGCCTGGTGATGGGAGTCATCAACAACGGCATGTCCCTGATGAACATCGGTGCCGATTGGCAGTATGTGGTGAAAGCCGCGATCCTCCTCTTCGCCGTTTTCTATGACATATGGAGCAGGAAGAAGTCCGGTCTCGGTTGAGACATGCAGAAGGCGGACCGTACGGTCCGCCTTCTTGGCAAGGAGGAACGACCTTCAGGTGATTTTCCTGGCCTCCATGTAGAAACGTTTCTCGTGCGCCTCTCCCATGGAGAAGGTCTTGCGGGGCAGCGCACCGTCTTTCACGATGGTATCGAAGAATGCATGCTTGTCGATCGCCGGAAGGAAAAGTCCGATGTTCCCTGGGCGGGAACCGAGCTTCGCGGTGATGTCGGTACCGTGCGTATAATCGACCTGGTTTCCCAATCTCAGCAAGGAATCGATCACCCCTTGCAACGTCCCCGCGGGAATCGAGGCGTCAGGCTCGGTGAGCAAGACGACCTTGTATCCTTCTTCATCCACATAGCCGAATCGCTGCAAGCCTTCCGTCCTTCCGATCTCACCGAGCATCGCTTCGAGCGATCCTGCTGTTTCCAGTTGGTAGGAAGTGCAATGCCTGCCCAGTTCCTCGAGGAATTGCTCCCGTCTGGTGTTGAACAGCACGCGGTGGATCGGTTCGAATACCAGTCCTGGATCGAAGATGTTCTCGAGTTCCACCAGAGCGTAGCGGGCAGGATGAATTTCCCGATCCTCCGGGCCGAGCTTTTCCTTGATATCCTCCCAGCATGATTTGGCGGTTGCGAGGGAATGGTTCCCATCGCCCATCGCGAAAAGCAGGGGATTCGACTGATCCAAAGCGGTGTGAAGCGCTTCGAACGCGCCGGCAAGAGAGGACAGCATCTTCTCGCCGCTTATCCTGTATGCGCAGACATGACCGCCGCCTTCCATGAGATCGGTATCGTAGACCTGCTCAAGCGCATCGGTCTGGGCGGCAAAAGGTTCGATCACGGTTTTGGCCGGATCATTGATGAGCACCAGGATATGGGGAAGCTCGAGCGGTGCATCCTTCCGGATCAGCTTTCGGGGAGGGATCCTGCTGAGGATGGTTCCTTCAGTCGCACGGATGATCGTCCGTGATTGCTTGCCATAATCATAGCGTTCAAGATCGAGGGCGACGATGAGTCCCCAGCGTCCGTTATCTCCGTCGGTCGTACGGTGTACGAGAAAGAAGTTTTGTGCATGGGTTTCGAACAATCCCTGTTCGAGGTATTTCCTCATCGTCAGGTTGATCCTGTCGATCCTTTTCTGCGGCTCTTTCTCCTCGAGGTACGCCTCGGGATAAATCAGGTGCAGTGTGGAGGGAAATTCCGCGACATACTGCTCCACGCGCTCCCAGTAGTCCATCTCCGATGTATATTGGTCACACGCGACCACTGCCCAACGTTGCAAGTCGGTCCCCCTCCGTGGAATGAGGATGTCGGGAGTGCCGATTCCGATCTTCTTCAACCGCTCGATTGCATTATCCATGAATATTTCCTTTCCGATCATGTGGGATGTGTAATTATTCTACGTGAAGAATGCCTATGACGCAATTGAAAAAGCTTTCCTCCTTGGCATGCCTTTCTGTTTTGCATCCTTGGGCTGTATGCTATACTCTCTTCATGCTGAGGATGCGAAGGACACTTGCGTTCAGTGCGCGGATACACAATTACTTGCTCTTGCTCTACCTCTTTTCCTTTGCACTCTATGTTTCCCAGCTCTGGTGGGAAACCACCGGGCGATTCGGCACATTGGTAGGCACCATGCATACGATGCTCGCTGCAGTCTCCCTTGGCCATGCGGCGGTCTTGCTCGTGATGAGCCTGTTCATCTGGATCGTGGACCGGGTTTTTCCTGCGTGGGATTTCTTCGGGACGATCCTGCGTTCGTTCGTCATCGGTACGTGTCAGGTCTTGGTGGCGCTTCATGCGACAGTCTCCGATGAGGGACTTGCATTGCGATTGTTCGGAGGATAGGTGAAGGTGGAACGGCGGATGTTCGCGGCACGCGGTGCCATACAGGTGGAATCGGATTCTCGTGAGCGGATGGTCGAAGCGGTGCTCACTCTGTTTGACCGGATAGTTTCGGACAATGCGATCGAACAGCAGGATATGGTCTGCATCCAGTTCACGGTGACGCCCGACCTCAGGTCGATGAACCCGGCCACTGCATTGAGAAGCCGCGATAATTCCTTTCCGGTACCGCTTTTTTGCATGCAGGAACCGGTTGTGGACGGCATGCTCGAGAGGACAATTCGATTGATGGTGATGTTCTATGCGGATGCTGACCACAAGGTAGCACACGCCTATATCGGCGGTGCTGCGCGATTGCGATCCGACATCGCCGGAGAAAACCGATGACCGCTCATCTTTTCTTGACATGGAAAGCCTTTTGTGTAAGATTTGTATAGATCGGGAGGGGTCGTGATGTTGAAGAAACGAATGTTCGTTCTGGTGCTCTGTACACTGGTGCTTGTGTCTGCCGCGCTGTTTGCCGATGAGGCGACCATCAAGGAGGCCGACTCGCTCTATTGGAATGACCGTCTCGAAGAAGCGAAAGCGCTTCTGGAGAAGACCATCCCGAACACCGCCGACGCGAAGATGAAGGGTGAGTTGCTGTGGCGGCTTTCCCGTGTCACCCTCGCCATCGGGGATGAATTGCGTGAGGATGGAGCGACCGATGACGTACTGTTCGCCACCTACGAGGAAGCGGAATCGTACGCGAACCAGGCGATCGCCGCTGCACCGATCGCAGGAGCCTATGTCTACCGCGCTTCGAGTATCGGCAGGTGGGGAGAGACCAAAGGGCCGTTGAACGCACTGTCCAAGGCGAAGCCGATGCGTGATGACTTCACCTATGTCATCGATACCATGGGCATCACCGACAATTCCATCTCCTGGTATGTATTGGGACAGCTGTACTACAAGCTCCCCGGATGGCCCATCTCGTTCGGTGACCTCAATACTGCCATTTCCTACACCAGGAAAGCGATCGATACGATACCGAAAGAAAATCTTTACCATGGTCATTTCAAGGCCCTCGCCGAAATGCTTTGGAAGCGGGACCTGAGTGCTTCGAAGCGGAACTCTTCGTTCAACTCGATGCAGAAGGACTGGAACAAAGCCAAGGGAAGCACGCTCGACCGCCATGCATATTACGAGGGATCTGAAGGTCCGGGTGCCACGCCGTTCTACTCACCGGTCGCCCTGAACAAGATGAGCGACAGGCAGGAGGCGGGAATGATCCTCAAATACGCCATGCACAAGTTCGAATCATGGCCGTTCCACAGCCGTGCCGACAAGCGTACCTACGAGGACATCAAAGCGATGCTCTCGGAGTGGGGATTCTGACTTGACACGTGCCGGCAATTTTCCGTATGCTGGCACGGAAACGCCACCTTAGCTCAGTTGGCCAGAGCACGTGACTTGTAATCTCGGGGTCGTCAGTTCGAATCTGACAGGTGGCTTCCCTGGTTTTTCCACAAGCGCATGACATCACGGATCCTCGAGAGGAAAGTTTTGTCTCGGCCTTGACAGAATTGCAGGATTTCGGTATTGTGAGCGAGTCATTTGACAGGGGGAGGTTCCCGAGCGGTCAAAGGGGGCAGACTGTAAATCTGTTGGCTCAGCCTTCGAAGGTTCAAATCCTTCTCTCCCCATTCAACAGGTCTACTCCTTCGGGAAAGACCTGTTTTTTGTTTTTAGGGGGTACCATTGGGCAGTTTCCTCGATCAGGGGCTTCGCTTCACCTGCCAAAGCGGTTGCCGCTACTGCTGTGGTGTGGAACCCGGTTATGTGTTCTTGACGCGCGACGACATCACCAGGTTGTGCGACCATCTGCACCTCCGGCAGCAAGAATTCCTCAGAACCTATTGCCGGAAGGTGTCGATGGGCAGTATCTCTTATGTAAGCCTCCGTGAACGTGAGAACAACGATTGTGAGTTTCTCATCGAAACGGGATGCTCGGTGTATCCGGCACGGCCGGTGCAGTGTGCGACCTATCCTTTCTGGTCCACCATCCTGACCGACGCAGCGACGTGGGAAGAGGAGAAATCATGGTGTCCCGGAATCGGCAAGGGTGCGCTCCACACCAAAGATGAGATTGAGAGCCTCCTGGCAATGCGCCGGGGAGTCGAGCCAGCGGTCTGGGAAGAGATGGTATTCTGAGAGCGGACGCGCGATGGGAGTGTATGGCAAAATATTCTGAGACGGTCATAGAGCAGATCAAGGCGCGCATCTCCATCGTGGAGATGGTTTCTCGCTATCTGACACTTTCCCGCAAGGGAGATCGTTATTGGGGCTTGTGTCCGTTCCATGATGAGAAGACTCCCTCGTTCTCCGTGTTGCCAGACAAGGGATTCTTCCACTGTTTCGGATGTGGCAAGAGCGGCTCGATGTTCGACTTCGTCATGGAGATGGAACATCTCACATTCCCCGAAGCGATCAGGAATCTGGCCGAGCAGGCCGGCATTCTCCTCGAGGAGGAGAGCGAAGCCGAAAGGAAGCAACGTACCGAGACCGATACGTTGCGGGATCTCTATGAGAAAATGGCCAACGCCTTCCATTACATCCTGATGCATTCGGCTTCGGCGGCAAATGCGCAGGAGTACCTGAAGGGGAGGGCACTGAGTGAACCCTCATGGGAAAAATTCCAGCTTGGCTACGCTCCCGACGATCCGTCGTGGCTCTACGGATTCCTCCAATCGAAGCAGTACAGCCCCCAGATTCTTGCGAAATCGGGATTGTTCGCGAGAAACAATCCCGAGTATCCACTGTTTCGCAACCGCCTGATGTTCCCGATACGCGATTGGCAGGGACGTGTGGTTGCGTTCGGGGGCAGGGACCTCTCCGGAACATCCCAGGCGAAATACATCAACACTCCGGAAACGATGCTCTACCGCAAACGGGAAGTCGTCTACGGATTGTATGAGAGCCTGAAGGAGATGAAGGACCAGAACTCATGCATCCTCTGCGAAGGCTACTTCGACGTGATCTCCCTGCACCAGGCGGGTTTGGGGACGGCCATGGCTCCCTTGGGGACCGCATTCACGGCGGAACAGGGAAAGTTGGTGAGACGATACGCCGAGAAAGCCTTCACGCTCTTCGATAGCGACAAGGCAGGACAGGCTGCGACGAAGAAAGCCCTGATCGTCTGCGAATCACTCGGGCTTGAGACCAGGGTGATCAAGCTCGAAGGTGCCAAGGATCCCGCGGAGCTGTTGCAGGAGTCTGGACCGCAAGCGCTCGCAAAGGCATGCCAGAACAGCAAAAGCGGCTTCGATCATCTTGTACATTCAGCTATAGTCATGTATGATGGCAAGAAGGCTACTGGCAAGCTTCAGATTTTCGACGAGGTGAAACCCTTTCTCGATGCCGTCGGATCGGAAATTGTCAGACGCAGTTACCTGCAGGATCTTGCCGGCTACCTGCAGTTGGATGAAGCGACGCTCATGCGAGACTACGTGCAACGTTCGCCCGGCAAAAGCGTGCGAAGAGGGGAGGAACAGCAAGGAAGTGGTTCGCGATACAATTCCTCCGAGAGAGGATGGAAACGATCCACCGACCTGTATGCCATGTTGACGCTGATGAACAACCGATCCCTCTTCCCGAGCATACGCAACAGGTTGCGCATCGATGATCTCGTGGATGAACAGGCCATCGAACTCTACACCGTGCTCGAGGATTCCTGTCGAGAGGGCAATGTGGCCTCCGATGAGGTCATCCTGGGCATGATCGCGGATGACAGATTGCGGACCATGGTAGCGATGAGTTTCCAGACGGAGGAATTCACCACCCAAGCTCCGCAAATCCTTGAGGAATCGATCGTAAGGATCACGCTCAGGCAGCTGGAGAAGACCAGACGCAATGTCGAGAACCTGATCAGGCTGGCCGAGAAGGATGGGTCGGTCTCGGTCGAGCTTTCGCATTTGCTCATGGAGAAGAAGTCGTTGGATGAGAAGATCGCGGGGATGAGGAAGCCGAAACATGTCTGAGATGGAAAACCAGGATTATTTCATCGCACTGGTTGCGAAGGGCAAGAAGCTCGGGCATCTTTCGCTCGAGCAAGTGTATGCGGTGCTCCCGAACGAGCTCCGTGATGAGGAACATTTCGTGGAGGAGATACTCATGTTGCTGGAGAGCCATCACGGCATTCTGGTGAGTGAGGACGATATGGAGAAGGACTTGTTGGAAAATATCGAAGAAGAGCAGTCACCCAAGGCGAAGGATGCACTCGATCATCCCGATGGACTCGATATCGAGGAGACTTTGATCGATCATGATCTGGAAGAGGATGAGGAGATAGAGGAAGAGATCGATGAGGAGATCATCGACAACGACCTCGCCGATTTCTCGGGAATATCCACGCCACGCAGGGGAATCGACGATCTCGACGACGAGAAAATCATCGAAGACCATGACGAAGAGATCGACGAAGACCTGGACGAGGAACTTGACGAGGAAGATGAGCCTGAGATGGATGCACCGTATGCCAAGAGCGACATGGGCTCCTTTGACGACGTGAGCGGATACGAAGGCCGCAACTCCCTGATGGACATCGAAGACGACGGGGAAGCCGATGGCAACCGTGAGGGGTCTTCCCGCCGCTCGGGCATACTCGGCAGCGACAAGGGCGATTCCTCTGTTGACGATCCGATCCGTCTGTACCTGCGTGAGATCGGACGAGAGAACCTGCTCAATGCGGAGCAGGAAGTGGAATTGTCCAAACGGATGGAGGAGGGTGCAGAGATCATCAAGACTGTCATCCTCAAGTCCGGCATCCTCATTTCGAGCTTCAATGACATCATGGATGTGGTGAACATGCGGTTCGACGAGGAAGAGCTTGAGTTCTCCCCGAAAGAGCTCAAGGAGAAGATGAATGACCAGAAGCGGTATGTGCAGTTCTATCGGGAAACCCTGAAGGACATCGCCTCGCCGTTGAAGAATTATATAGAGCTGAAGAAGAAGACCATTGCTTCCGGAGGCGACATCCTTGAGGATGATGGATTCGACAAGAAACGTATTACCCTGCTGAAAAAGCTCTCGAAGATCGAGCTGCAGCCTGAGGAGATCAGCGGTTTCACCGACCGCTATCTCGCTGCGGAACGTGACATCTTTGAATTGCAGCGGAAAAAGTCCTCGATCGAGAACCAACTCGGGGTCGGAAGCATCCGTGAGTTGCGGACGATGGGGAGAAACCTTGCGGTTCCGTCCCAACGCGTCGAACTGGAAAGACGGCTCAACATGAGCGCCGACCGCATCAAGGAACTGATCAGGGATGTGCAGCTCACTGAAAAGCAACTGAGGAACATCGAATACGAATTCGAAGAACCCTGCCCGAACATCATTGCGAACGCGAAGGAGATCATGCGTGGTCGTGAGATGATGAAGAGTGCGAAGGATCGCCTGATCCAAGCGAACCTCCGACTGGTGGTCAGCATCGCGAAGAAGTACACCAATCGTGGATTGCACTTCTTCGATCTCGTGCAGGAAGGAAACATCGGTCTGATCAAGGCAGTGGAGAAGTTCGAATATCGCAAGGGGTACAAGTTCTCGACCTATGCGACATGGTGGATTCGGCAGGCGATCACCCGTTCCATCAGCGACCAGGCACGGACGATCCGCGTTCCGGTACACATGATCGAGCAGATCAACAAGGTGGTGCGCGAATCCCGCATGCTGATGCAGACCTACGGGAGGGAACCGACCGACGAGGAAATCGCGGAGAAGCTCGGGTGGACCGCCCAGAAGGTGAAATCCGTGAAGAATGTCGCACGCGAGCCGATTTCCCTGGAGACTCCAGTCGGAGAGGAAGAGGATTCGTTGCTCAGCGATTTCATAGAAGACAAGGATGTGGAGAACCCGGCGACCCAGACGGCGTTCACGCTCCTGCAGGAACAATTGCAGGAGGTGTTGGAGACGTTGCCGAAAAGGGAGCAGGAAGTTCTCAAGATGAGATTCGGACTCGAGGACGGATACTCATTGACACTGGAAGAGGTAGGATTGTATTTTGAAGTGACGCGTGAACGTATCAGGCAGATCGAGGCCAAGGCGTTGCGCAGGCTCCGCCACCCGAAGCGAAGCCGCAGACTCAAGGATTTCATTTAGTACCGATAAGGCAGGAGAAGGCATATGCAGGATGTGTTTGACAAGCTTCGCGATCTTCAAGGCGTGCTCGCTGAGAAATTCGCCGTGCTTGAGGAGATCAAGGAGATTCCGAGGACGTTGGAGACCAAGCAGGAGTTGCTCAATAGGGGAAAGAAAACCTATATCGAAAAGCATGAGCGGCTTGAGAAGACGACCGAGGAGCTCAAGGCGCTCAGGGTTTCCCTGGATGAGGCCGAGCTGGCTCGGGAGAACTCGGAGAAGCAGATGGAACAGATCTCCACCCAGCGCGAATACGAGGCACTGGAGAAAGAGATCAAGGATGCCGCCGCACGGGAACAGTCCCTGCGCAAAAGCCTGCTTGCGAAGGAAAAGTATCTCTCGGAGATCCAGGAGCAGCTTGAGGAACATGAGCAGCTGATGGAAATCCAGGAAGAGGAAGTCAAGACGGAAACCGAGAAGAAGGACATGCTGCTCGCCGAGAAGCATGCGTTGATTGCCTCGCTCGAGAAGAAAGAGTCGGACCTGACTCCCGGAATCGAGGAGTCGATCCTCTTTAAGTTCGAACGGATCATCAAGAACAAGGCCGGTGTCGGTATCGTGCCGATCCACGGACACGTCTGCCAGGGTTGCCATATCACGTTGCCGGTGCAGTTCGTGAACGAGGTACGCAAGGGAGAGGACTTCATGTTCTGCCCCTACTGTAGCCGTGTCCTCTTCTGGGAGGAAGCCGAAGGCTACGACCAGGTCGTACAGCACATCGAGGAGTCGGAGATCGAAGAGGCCGGATTGGCTGATTTTGTCGACTCCGATGAATTCGACGATCTGATCTGATCACATTTGGTTTGATTTTTGGCAGTCCATGCGGTCGCCGGTGACGCTTGCGTCACGGGAGGAAAGTCCGGGCTCCACAGAACATGACGCCGGGTAACACCCGGGAGCCGCAAGGCTACAGAGAGTGCCGCAGAAAAGATACCGCCCGAAAGGGTAAGGGTGAAATGGTGGGGTAAGAGCCCACCGCGTTCCTGGCAACAGGAACGGCACGGAAAACCTCGTCAGGAGCAAGACCAAGCAGCAGGTGGGCTGTTCGTCCTCAAGCCTGCGGGTAGGTCGCTGGAGCACTTCGGCAACGGAGTGCCTGGATAGATGGCCGCACCAGACAGAACCCGGCTTATGGGCAGCCAATTTTCTTTTTTTCGGAGAGCGCTCTGTGACGGGCGCTCTCTCGTTTACGGAGAGACACATGGAACGTATAGATATCGTGAAACGGTTCGGCAACAGATTGTTGACCTTGGAGAATCCCGCACGCTACATCGGCGGCGAATATGCATTCGGACCGGTACATGACGTACAGGATACCGATATCAGCGTCGGCATCTGCTTTCCCGATCTCTATGAGATCGGCATGTCGAACAATGCGGTACGCATCCTCTGCGACCTGGTCAATTCCATCGAACCGGCTGTCGCATGTGATCGCGTGTTTGCCGTCGCAGGAGACTACGAACAGTTCCTTCGCGAGCAGGATGTCCCCTTGCATACCATCGGACAAGGCATTCCGTTGCATCAGTTGGATCTGTTGGGCATTTCCATCGGTTATGAATTGGCTGCAACGAACATCCTGCAGGTGCTCGAGCTCGGAAGGATTCCCCTCCATGCCGTCGAGAGGACCGATGCACACCCGATCGTGATCGCAGGAGGTCCGGCGATCACAAATCCCCTTCCATTCTCCCCATTCTTCGATTTCGTGTTCATCGGTGAGGCGGAGGCCGGCTTGGCCGAAATAGTGCAGGTGATCAGGAACGGAAAGCATGCCCGATCGTCAAGGAAAGAGACCATCGACCGGCTCAAGGAATTCCCGTTCCTCTGGTATCCTGGAAAACCTCTGGCCATCCGTGCAATCGATGACGGTTTCGCCTCCGATGCGAAACCGACCTTCGGTTCGTATACCGTGCCGCACTTCAAGGTGGCACAGGACAACGGTGTGGTGGAGATCATGCGCGGGTGTCCGAACGGCTGTCGTTTCTGTCATGCAGGGCAATACTACAAGCCGTACCGCCAGAAGGCACTCGAAGATGTAAGCCGACAGGTTGAGCAGCATGTACATCAATTCGGTTACCGCGAGATCACCCTGAGCTCACTCTCCTCAGGCGACCATCCCCAGATACGTTCGATGATCGAACATCTGAATTCCCGGTTCTCCGCCGACCATATATCCTTCTCGCTTCCATCGCTGAAAGTCAGTTCGTTCTCCCTCGGAATTCTCGAGCAACTCTCAGAGGTACGCAAGAGCGGACTTACCTTTGCTATAGAGACTCCGTTGCCTCGATGGCAACGCGCGGTGAACAAGGAAGTTCCCGTGCAACAGGTGATCGATATCATCAGGGAGGCGAAGAGCCGCGGATGGAGACTTGCCAAGTTCTATTTCATGGTCGGCCTGCCCTTCATCGATCCCGAAGAGGAAAAGGATGCGATCACCGCATTCTTGCGTGAAGTATGGGAAGCGACGAGGATCGGCATGAACATCAACATCGGGACGTTCATACCGAAGCCCCATACGCCGTTCCAGTGGGCACCGCAGATGCATCCGGACAAGTCCAGGGAACATCTGATGGCGATCAAGCGTTCCATCCAGCAGGAGGTCAAGGGAGCGAAGGTTTCGTACCACGAACCGTGGGTCTCCTACATCGAGGGAATCATCAGCAGGGGGGATCGTCATGTCGCCCGCCTGATCGAGCTGGCATACCGGAACGGGTGCAGGCTCGATGCATGGGACGAACATCTCGACAAGGAAGCATGGAAGCGTGCGATCGCAGACATGGAGGTTCCCGTCGATCGGTGGATGTTTGCCGAACATGATCCCAAGGAGACGCTACCGTGGGATTCCGTGTCGATGGGTGTTTCGAAAGCATACCTGAGACATGAATGGGAGTTGGCGAGGGAAGCGGTGCTGACCGACCGTTGTGCCTCCGAATGTTCCATCCCGTGCGGAGTCTGTGGGAGAACACACCGTGTCTTCGATGTTCCGCAGCTCGATGAAGAACCATCCCTGCCGAACTTCCGGCCGGTCGCCGAATCCAAGGAGCCTTCACGCCCTGTTCTGTTCTTCTATAAAAAGGAGGGCAGGGCCACCTTCATCTCCCATATCAGCGTGATGCGCATCTTTGAACAGACTTTCCAACGATCGCGGATACCGGTCACCTTCACACAAGGCTACAACCCAAAACCGAAGATGGAATTCGTGAACCCGCTCTCCACCGGGATCAGCGGGTCGGAGGAGGTCCTCCTCGTCGACATCCATGGCGGTACCGCGTTGGATGCGCAAGAGACAGTAAAACAGCTCAATTCAATGGTTTCCGCAGGATTCGTGTTCACCCGCATGATAGCGTTCGATACCGATCGTAGGATGACGCTGAGCAAACATATGGGCGGAAGTGTCTATACCATCAGCGATGTGCGCGACGATGCCTACGTGCAGGTACTTGATGAATGGACAAAACGATGTGGTGTGGGAGTCTCTGTCGCAAAGCTCTCCATCGCGGGGAAGCCTACCTACACGGTGATCATGGAAGGAGAAAAGAATCCGGTGAAGACGCTCTTCGGAAACGTTCCGGACAAATTCGCGGTGCTCTCCTTTATGAAGATACACCGCGAATCGATATTCATCGGCCGCTATGGTGACGGACCGGTAGGCTATGCATCGGTAGGATCGATGTGACAGTGGTAGTAATGGGTATCCGAGATCCTAACCATCGGAGGGTACTCTCGTGCACATATCTCACCGACCTGACGGTGGCAACGACCGGCGAAGGGACATCCCTTGGGTTTCTTCGTCGGATCGGGCAGTTGGCCTCCCAGCGCTATCGCCGTGCGCTGTTTCGTCGGATCCACCTCGGGCACCGCTGAAAGCAATGCCTCGGTATAGGGGTGGAACGGAGGGGCCATCACCTCATCCCTCTTGCCGTACTCGCAAATCTTCCCTGCATACATCACCATGATATGGTCGCTCAGGTAATTGATCACATTCAGGTCGTGTGAGATGAACATGTAGGCCACTTGGGTCTCCACCTGCAGATCGTTGAGCAGGTTCAGTACCGAAGCCTGTACCGAGACATCTAGCGCGCTTGTCGGTTCATCGCACACGATCAGTTCGGGTGAAATGGACAAGGCCCTGGCGATCGCCACACGCTGCTGTTCTCCTCCGCTCAACTGTCGGGGCTTCTTGGACAGGTATTCCTTTCCGAGATCGACTTTCTTCAGCATGTCGATGATCATGGTCCGCCTCTTGCCCCTGTCGTCTATGTGGGCGAGACGTTTCATCGGGCGGGCGATGATCTGTTCTACCGTGTGGGAAGGATTGAGACTCCTGCCAGGGTTCTGGAAGATGAGCTGGATGTTTTTCAGGGTCTCCTTGGATCGTTTCCTCCATCCGACAGTGATGTCGGTACCATCGAAAAGAATCCTCCCTTCGGTCGGCACATGCAATCCGCTCACCATGTGTCCGGTGGTACTCTTCCCACATCCCGACTCACCCACTATGCCGATCACCGAACCCGATTGCACCGAGAAATCGATGCCATTCACGGCATGGACCTTCCTCCGGTTTCCGTAGATCTTTTGCAGGCCGTCAATCTTCAGCAACTCCTTCGGCTGGAGTGGACCGTGCACGTCTTCCCGTTTTTTCGGAATGAGCTTCACTGCGGTACTGTCCGGGATGTCGGTCGCGTAGGCCCTGTCGCATGCGGCCCAATGACGATCGGAAACTTCCCTGATCCCATAGGAAAGCTCGCAAGTATCTGTCCGCTTGTCGCAACGGTCAGCGAACGGACATCCTGTTTCCTCCGCCCCTCGCATCTTCACATAGCCATCGATCGTATTCAGCTTTGTCTTTTCCTTGACGACAGAACCACGCGGCATGCAATTGATCAAGGCTCGGGTGTAGGGGTGCAGGGGATGTTCGAATATCTGCTGTTTCGGACCGCGTTCCACGATCTCACCGTTATACATCACTACCACATGCTCGGCGACCTTGTTGATGACACCCATATCGTGAGAGATATACATCAGGGACATCTTCAGTTTCTCCCGGAGATCCTTGATGGAATCGAGTATCACTGCCTCGGTCGTCACGTCGAGCGCGGTGGTGGGTTCGTCCAGGATCATGAGATCAGGCTTGCAGAGGATAGCCATCGCAATGCAGATGCGTTGCTGGATTCCTCCACTTACTTGGTGGGGATACCGACGTGCGATACTCTTCGGATCACCGAGGTTCATGAGCCGGAGTGCTGCGATGGTTGCCTCCCGCGCCTCCTTCTTATTCAGCTTCTGATGGTGCATCCCCACCTCGTCCAGCTGGAATCCGATGGTGAGCGCAGGATTCAAGGAAGAGTAGGGATTCTGGAAAACCATTGCGATCCTGTCTCCTCGATACTTCTCCATCTCACGCTCCGACTTTAGCAGAAGATCTTCCCCCTTGAACCTGATCGAACCTTCTACCGATGCATTCTGTGCAAGATAGTGCATGATGGAGAAAGAGAGCGTGCTCTTTCCGCACCCGGATTCCCCGATGATGCCGATCGACTCATCGTATCCTATCGAAAGCGAGACATTGCGCACTGCGGAGAACAGACCATCGAAGGTCTTGAACTTCACGTGCAGGTTTTCTATGTCGAGAATATTATCGTTCATGTATGAGTACCTTGCTGACGAAGTCAGAGAATATGGAGATTGCTATCACCAGGGAAGCGATGGCAAGTGCAGGGAACAGGACCGCCCACGGGGCATTGCTGATGATCGGTTTGTTCTCGATGACCATCATTCCCCAGTCGGGTGTAGGCGGTTGCATGCCCACACCAAGGAAACCGAGGGATGCGACCATCATGATCGAATAGGCGAACCGTGCGGTCGCCTCGACGATGATCGGCCCTGTCGTGTTCGGGAGAATCTCGACAAACATGATGTAGAGGTGGCTTTCTCCCCGTATCCTGGCCGCGGAGACATACTCCTGGCTCTTCTCGGTCAACAATACACCACGAGCTACTCGTGCGGTCGCAGGAACGAATGCGATGGAAACGATGATCGTCAGGCTTCCGATGTTCGAATCTCCGAGAATGCCAAGGATGACCATGGAAAGCACCAGCGGAGGAATGGCCATCAGGATATCCATCGCACGCAGGAATGCCGTATCAGCCTTTCCGCCGAAGTAACCGGCAGAGAAACCGATGATCACTCCTATCACCGTGGAGAACAGGGAAGTCATCAACGCGACCGTGAGGATCGAGCGGCTTCCGTAGACGACTCGGGCCAGGATATCACGGCCGAGGCTGTCTGTTCCCAACAGGTGTCCATTCACTCCCGGAGCAACCATCTGGTGATCCGAGTCCATCTGCGTGTGCGTGAACGGAACCAAATTCGGCCCGAAGAACGCGAGGAACAGCCAAACGAGCATGACTGCGATTCCCGCGATTGCCAGCGGATGTTTTTTCAGTTGATAGAGCAGATACTTCATCGCTGGCCTCCTTGGTACCGTATGCGCGGATTCAGATAACTGTACATGATATCGGTGACCATCGTGGAGAGCGAGTAGATCACCGTGATCAGCAAGACGCACGCTTCGATCAACGGAACATCGCGTGTCTTGATCGCGGTCATCAACAACGAACCCATCCCGGGAAATCCGAACAAAGTCTCCACGACGACCAGTCCCCCGAACAGCCAACCCATGTTCATGCCGATGATCGTGATCGTCGGCAACAGTGCGTTCTTCAAGGCATGCCGGAAAATCACATAGCGTCTGGGCATTCCCTTGAGGATCGCAGCCCTCACATAATCGGAATTCATCACAGAAATCATGGAAGATCTCTGCATGCGTGATACGTAGCCGAACATCACGAACGTTATGGAGAGGGCAGGGAGGACGAGGATATCGAGATTCCCGAAGAGCGTTTCCCCGATGGGAATGACACTTACGATGGGAAACCAGTCAAGTGTTACTGCGAACACGGTGATCAGGATGACCCCCGATACGAATTCAGGGAGTGCCATCGTGGCGAGACCGAAGAAAGAGATGACAGAATCGGTCGGTTTCTTCTCCTTCACTCCCGCGAGTACTCCGAGGAAGATGGAGAGTGGGACGAAGAGGATGAATGCCGCCAAGGCAAGGACCAACGAATGTCCGACCCGTCTCCACAAGATGCTGTTGATCGCGACACCTTGCATGTAGATCGACTCTCCGAGATCTCCGGTGGCCAATGCACCCACCCACCGCACGTAACGCTGCAGTACAGGATCGTTCAGCCCCCGAGCTTCTCGCAACGCAGCTACGGCTTCCTCGGTTGCACTCTGTCCGAGAATCATCTGTGCGACATCTCCAGGCATGATCTCGACAAGCATGAAGATGATGAATGACATGATGACCAGGGTCGCAAGAAGCGACCCCAGTCTCTGAAGAACCAATCGTGTGATCCTGTTCATCGGATATCCATGTACTTGTACTGCGGAATCATCGTGAGCGGCTGCCTATAGCCGATGACCCGGTCGTTGATCGCCACAAGATACGGTACCTGTACATTGATGAGCGAACCTTCCTCGAAGAACAGCTGTTGCAGCTCATGATAGTAGCCGGTACGCTTCTCGACATCGACCTCAGCTGATATCTTGTCGATCAACGCGTCGACACGCGAATCGCTCAAGTGCGACTCATTCCATGATCCTCCGGTCTTGAAAGCCAGGGCTAGCAGCATCGAAGGATCGATCCTTCCACCCCAGCCGGTAATGGAAAACGGAACGTTGAGCCAGTACTGCGAGAGATAGATGTCACGAGTGAATCCCTTGAGCTCGATGTCGAACCCCGCGGGTGCCGCCAGCTCCTGGATCGTCTGGGAAAGTTCCTTGCCGAAAGGGTGATCCGATGCATAATACAGTTCGACCGATACACCGTGAGGATACCCGGCCTCAGCGAGCAATTGCTTGGATTTCTCGATGTCCCTTCCACGCAGTGGCAGGTCCTTGTACTCGGCGAGCATGTTCATGATAGGGGTCTCGTTGTAGTAGATCCCATCATTGAGATCCATCTGTGCTACGCTTCTCGCGATGACTTGGGGATCCATCGCATACTTCAGGGCGAGACGCACCCGGTTGTCATCGAACGGCTTCTGGTCGACCGCCATCGAGATGAACCGTTGTTCCTGATACGGACTGATGACCGAAATGCCATCGACCGAATCCAACCTGTTCTTGATGACGGGAGTGACGAAGGGGACGACATCGACACGATCCGACTCGAGCATCGAGATGCTGGCGTCGATATCGGCGACGAAATAGATCGACAACCTGTCTACCTTCGGAAGGTCAGTTGCCCAGTAGGCGGTGTTGCGGACAAGCGCAGCAGATTCCTTCGGGATGAGTTGTTGCATGACGAACGGTCCGGTTCCCATAGGCTTGGACTCACCGAGCTTCGCATAGTCATACGAGCTTGAGAGCATCGGCATGTTGTAGTCGGTCAACTGATAGATGAACGTGGGCCTACTTTCATGCAGTCGGATCACCACCGTGTGGGGATCGGGAGTCTCGATGGAGGAGACGACCTCGAAATCCTGCTTTTTCAGGTGTCCGATCGCCGGGTCCTGGGTCCTCTCGATCGTATACTTCACATCCTCTGCATCGAAAGCGGTACCGTCATGGAATTTTACTTCCTTCCGAAGATTGAATGTCCAAACGGAACCGTCATCGGTACTCCACGAAGTGGCAAGTACCGGGTCGATCGCACCGGTCTCGGTATTTATCTCCACAAGATATTCATAGATGGATGAGTTCATCGAGAACGCCTGGCCGTCCCAGACTCCCGGTGTGATCAAGCCCGGTACCTGTTCCGCAATCCTGATCGTCTTGGGTTCCGGACCCGTTTCCTTGCCACCACCGGCAAATACCATGGCAGATGCCACCACAAAGACAAGCACAAGTAACATTACGCGTTTCATAATTCCTCCTGAACGTATGATTTTCGGTTCCGGACACGAAAAGGGGTGTATCGTAAGTGGAAGAACGTGCACCGCCTGCAATCATTTCCGCATCGGGAAACGTTCCGGGTACATACCGGATCAGGCTGTCCATAACCGACAACCTTATTAAACTATAGAGATTGGCAGTTTGTCAAGCGGCACTTCATGCGTAGGTTATACGGATACAATGCAAAGACATATGTGATATATCCGATCAGGTCGGAAGCAGATGGGGATGCTCAGTATCGAGTGTACAGTAGGTCAGGAAAGCAATTCTTCGACCAGCGGACGCAAGTGTTGGTCCCCGACAAGGACCAAGGAATCCGATGGTTCCAAGTACATATCCGGACCGGGGGAGAGGATGATGGAACCGTTTCTCCTGACCGCGATGACCGTGGCATGCGTACGTTGCCAGAAATCGAGCTCCTTGAGCGTTTTCCCGATGGCACCGGAATCCTCACGAACCGCACACTCGAACGTGAAGAATGGATTGCTCGCCGTGAAGCGTTCGGTAGAATCGATCAGCGTACGGGTAATTTCGAACAGTTCCCGTTCGATCTTCTCATGCGACTCGATCAGTTCACGCATCCGCGCGAGAAGCGTCCCCGTATGCTCGCGATTGTCATGGTTTGCGATGTACTTGTGGGCATTTTCCGTGGAGCGGACCCTCACACCGCTGTTCTGGAACACCTCGACGACCTGCATCTCCTCGAGGAGGGAGAATGCACGACGGATCGTCTCAGGGGAGACTCCGTACTCGCTGCTCATGAGGGATCTTCCCGAAAGCTTCTTTCCTTCAGGAATCTCACCGTTCACGATACGATGAGCGATATCGAGTGCGATCTTCGCATAGATTGCGATGGATTCCCGTTTTTTCCTGGCCGGTTTCTCGATCTGTTCCATTGCTACCATCCTAGCATTGTCCATCATTGCGGGCAACCTCGGTACATGGCTCCCGGATCATCCGCGTTCCTCATCCTTGATCTCCTCCCACAATGCGTTCAATGCATCCACATGTTCCCAGGAGAGGGGAATGCCTCGCTCATTACCGAGTCGTGCAAGTTTGTTGAAACGGGAACGAACCTTGCGGTTGCTCCGATGCAATGCGACGGACGGATGTATCTTCAGGTACCTGGCGAGATTGACGACCGCAAAGAGCAGATCGCCCAATTCCTCCTCGACATGATCCGGATGCTCATCGCGATGGGCAATCGCATCAAGCAGTTCCCTTCGTTCCTCATCGACCTTGTCGATGACTCCCTGGATATCGGGCCAATCGAAACCGACCTTGCGCATCTGTTTCTGTATTTCCCAGGCTTCCTCAAGCTTCGGCAATGATCTTGGCACTCGGCTGAAGAAATCCTCATCTTGAGATTTCTTGCCCTCGACATTCACCTTGATGGAGTTCCACAGGTCGAGGACCTCCGAACTGTTGTTCGCAACCGCCTCGGAGAATACGTGCGGATGCCTGCGTATGAGTTTTGCACAGACATCATTGAGTGCCTCGACGATGTTGACATCCTGGTGTTCCTCGTGCATCTCCAGGAGCATCATCGCGTTGAGCAGCACATCGCCGATCTCCTCACGCATGTGATCGGAATCTTCGCTCATCACCGCATCGATATATTCATAGGTTTCGTCGATAAGATTGGTCGCGACGTTCTTGTAATTCTGCTCACGGTCCCACGGACATCCTTCGGGGCTGCGGAGCATCGTGACGATGGCGAACAGCTGCATGAGCGCGTCATCCAAGGTTTTCTTGGCTTCATAGGTATAGGAAATCATGAATCGAGTATACCTGAATCGTCCCCAGTGGAAAAGGGTACACGATCTTGCGGATCGTGCAGATATGCTGTTGACAATCAGTATATTCTGTATATACTGTACATATACAGTAAGGAGGGTAAAGCCCTGGATATCATTCTGAGCAATACCATCGATCAACCGATCTACGAACAGATCGCGAACCAGATCAAGGCACAGATCATCAGCGGTACCTTGGAGGAGGGGTCCCTGCTTCCTTCGATCCGCAACCTGGCGAAGGACCTGCGCATCAGCGTGATCACGACGAAGCGATCCTATGATGAGCTGGAACGGGAAGGCTACCTCCTGACAATTCCTGGAAAAGGAACCTACGTAGCACTGAAGAATACCGAGATCATACGAGAGGAGTATCTGAGGAGGATCGAGGAGCACCTCAAGCACATCATCCGCCTCTCGGTGTACTGCAATCTCGATGAAGAGGAGATATGTATGATGTATCGACTGTTGCAAGAAGGAGACAACTGATCATGGATGCGATCAGATGTACTGACTTGAAAAAGAGTTATGGGGGTTTTTCGTTGCATCTTGAGTCATTCGTGGTTCCTGAGGGAAGCATCGTGGGACTGATAGGAGAGAATGGGGCAGGGAAGTCGACCACCATCAGGTTGCTGATGGGTCTGGCATCTGCGGATGGAGGTTCCATCGAATTGTTCGGGAAGCAGGTCCCTCATGCAAACGTGCAACAGAAGGAAGACATAGGATTCGTCATGGAAGATGCATGGCCACCTGCGTTGCTGGATCCGGTCAAGACAGGAAAAGTCATGGCCCGCATCTACAGCAATTGGGACTCTGCCACCTACGATGCACTGTTGGAATCCTTGGCTATCCCGAAGGCGAAACCCTTCAAGGATTTCTCCCACGGCATGAAGATGAAACTGGTGCTCGCCATAGCGCTCAGCCATCGGGCCAAGTTGCTGATCCTCGATGAACCGACGTCCTCGCTCGATCCGGTGACCAGGGATGAGATACTCTCCATCCTCATGGATTTCACTCGGGAGGAGAACCATACGATCCTGTTTTCGAGCCACATCCTCAGTGACATCGAAAAAGTATGCGACTACGTCACGTACCTGCACCAAGGAAAGATCCTGATCAGTGGAGAAAAGGATGAACTTGAAGATCGTTATGCAATCGCCAGTTGCACGCCAGGCCAGTCTTCCGCTCTCGACAGCGAAAGGATACTGGGAAGGAAAGACTCTCCGTACGAGGTGAAGGTATTGATGAGACGCGAGGATGTTCCCGCCTTCATGCACATCCTTCGTTTCGATCTGGAAACGATGATGATTCTGTTCGCCCAAGGAGGAAACGGAAGATGAGTGCCCTGTTGCTCAAGGACTGGTATCAGCTGTCACGACAGTCGAAACTTACGATCATCATGGCAGCCGTGATGATTTTCATAGGCGTTGCTAGCTCCTCGGTATTCTACGCAGCGATCGGGGCGCTTCTCTGTGTGATGCTGCCGATGACCAGCTTGGCGTACGACCAGATGCATCACTGGGATCGCTATGTCATGGGATTGCCGGTAACACGCAAGGATGTGGTATTGAGCAAGTACGTGCTCGCCATCCTCGGGATCCTGGCATCGACCGTGGTGCTGATGGTGTTCGGATTGATCATGCAGATTCGTGGAAGCATCGCATTCGATACGATCCTGTCTGCCTTGTGGACTCAACTTGCCGTGGGTCTGTTCTTTCTTTCCGTGAATTATCCCATCGTCATCAAGATCGGATTCGAGCGTGGCAGGATATGGTACATCATCATCACGATGCCGATCATGGCATTCGCCGGACTGCTTGGCAACACGATCGTCCCTGATCGGGCGGCCCTTGCCGTATCTTCCGGTTCTTTCTTTGTGCTGCCGATACTCATGTTCTTGGTGTTATTGTCGTACAGATTGTCGGTACGTTTCATGGAACGCAAGGAATATTGAGTGGCGAAGGGTTTCTAGTTGACAGAATATACATTATATACATTATTGGAAAAGTTCAGAAGAGTCGGATGGTACCCAATCTTTTCAAGTCCGACCAGTAGATATTCGTGAACGATCCATCACCTGCATAGACTGCAGCCCAGATATGCAGGTACAGCGTAGAACTGTAGCCCGTGACAATCTCATCATATATGGGTCGATGGAAATATCTGTCCTCCAGAAGGTAATTCGTCATCCCGGACGATGAGCCATCCATCGGGAACATATTGCGCCTGAAGCTGGTCAGGTAGAGCTTGTCTACACTTCCGTCATCAAGGACGATCACCTGCCCCGCCCCGATCTCATCACGCTTGAGGGAAAAATTGTAGGTGGCGGTCGCCGGCAACAACAGGTCCATCGCAGGTGCCATACCGAATTCATGGTCATCCGGAATCAACCCCGGATTCGCTCCTTCATGGTGCGCGAACGTTCCGACGAGAATTCCGCTCGCATCCGCGGCGCGATCGATGATCTGGGAGCTTCTCCGTGCAAAATTGCGATGGCTGGTTCCATCGGACTTCGAGTAGAGATAGAAACCGGGAGCTGAGGGTTCCGCAGAACCTGTAGGAGACTCGGGTGACCACGGTACGCCATTGTTCTTGGTCCCCTTGAAATTGGCATTGAATTGCGAGGTGACGTAATTCATGTAATAGTACCCGGAATTCACACTGTTCTCACTGGAGATGGGAGCGCTTGAGGATGGGTTGGGACTTATCACATAGAAGAATTTCAACGAAGGTCCGTTCGTAATTCCGTATTCGCTGAACTTGGCGATACCTTCCGGGGATATGGAGACCGAGACCTGGATTTCGGATCCGTCGGTTGCAGTCGTTCCCGATACCGATATCTCGCGGTCCAGATTGAGGAATACGGGTATTCCACATCCGCTGGACATGAAAAAGGATGTCAGGAGGATCGCAGTGAGCAGTGCACCCGATTTCCGACATCCTTTCATGTATCCTCCAAGACCGTTACTGGAGAGCGATCAGCCTGGACCTCGCGAGTTTCGCGTATTCTGAGGCAGCGAACTCGTCTGCCAGCTGTTGGAACACAGCTTTCGCGAGATCGCCGTTTCCGTTCGCCTCATGCAGGCGACCCACGCTGAACAGAGCTTTCGGAGACTCCGCGGCATCGGCACCGTATCGGTCGTACACTGCCTGGTACTGCTCGAGAGCCTTCGCCATATCACCGAGCTGTTCGCTCGTGACACCTGCGTTGTACAGGGCAAGTGAGCCGAGATAGGAATCCTTGCCGCGGTCACCCACCACCATGAAGTGTGCGAGGGCATCGGCATAGGCTCCTTCCTCATAGGCGACCAAGCCAAGCAGGTAGGTTGCCTTCAGGACAGGATACGAGACCCCACCCTTTCCGGACAGCTCTTGCAAGCCTGCCATCAGGTCCGACTTCGCCTGGGTTGCATCCGGCGAAGTCTTGTCCTCGGCGGTGATCCATGTCATGTAGGTCTTCTGCAGGTTGTCGATTCTCAACTGTGCCGCATCGGCATTCTTGTCAGCCACCGAGAGACCGATCCACAACGCCACCACCGCGACCACGATGACCGCGGCGATGATGACCAAAAGCTTCTTGTGTGCCCCCAGGAAAGCGTTGAATTTGGATTCAAGTTTCCCTGCGGATTTGGGTTCGTTCGTATTCGCCATCACGCTTCCCCGCTATTCCTGATTGTTTTCGCGGGATTTCATCAAGTCTCCGAAGGTGAAGGTGTCTCCATCGTCATCATGGATGTACTTGGAAATCTCTGACTGCTGGGATTTGCGGATCATCTCCTTGACCGAGAGGCTCAGCTTCTGGGTTGCCGGGTTGATCTCGACGACCGCAGCATTGATCGGATCACCGACCTTGTACTTCGCCAACACGTTGTCGCTATACTCCTCATCGGGTCCGACGAGGTTGTACTTGGAGATCAGTCCCTCGATATCCCCGAGAACCCTGACGAACACGCCGAAGTCCGTGACATTGCTCACTTCCCCGCTGATCACGCTTCCTTTCGGATAATCGTGACGGAGTGTCTGCCAAGGATTGCCCTCGAGCTGCTTGACGCCGAGACGGATGTGCCTTGTCTGGGGATCGACCCTGGTGACGACCACATCGATCACGTCCCCTTCCTTGCAGAACTCGCTCATGTTCCTGATCTTCTTGGTCCAGGAAATGTCGTCGATATGCAGGAAGCCGTCGATGCCTTCCTCAAGGTTGACGAATGCACCGCTGTTGGTGATCTTGACGACCGGCTTCGTCAGGGTCATGCCCTGCGGATACCGTTCGGAGATCGTGTCCCAAGGATTCTCCTCAAGTTGCTTGAGTCCGAGGCTGACACGCTTCTTGTCCAAGTCATACCCGAGGACCTTCGCTTCGACGACATCACCGATCGAGAGGAGTTCCTTCGGGTTGTTGATCCGCTTGGTCCAGGAAAGCTCGGAAATGTGCGCGAGGCCTTCGATGCCGGGCTCGATCTCGATGAACACACCGAATGTGGTGAGCTTGGTCACCGGAGCCTTGACCACATCGTTGACCGCATAGCGTTCCTCGAATGTGTTCCAGGGATCCTCCTGCATATGCTTCAGCGAAAGGTTGATCTTCTGGCTGACCGGATCGATGTTGATGAGACGCAGTTGGATGACCTGCCCCTTCTTCACAAAATCCTTGGGCTTGGTCACGTGACCCCAACTCATGTCATTGATATGGAGCAGTCCGTCGAATCCACCGAGGTCGATGAACGCACCGAAGCTGGTGAAACTCTTCACCGAACCTTCGACGACATCTCCGATCTTCACGGTGGAGAAGAACTTCTCCTTGTTTTCCTTGATTTTCTTCTCAAGGTATTCACGCCTGGATACGACGCTCTTGAGCTTCGCTCCGGTGTGGAACTTGTCGATGATGAAATAATCGGCGATGCCGACCATGGTCTCCGGATCTTCGACGCGGACGACATCCGCCTTCGAGAGGGGACAGAACCCCAGGAACTCTCCGCCGAGATCGACTTCGAATCCTCCCTTGATGACCTTGATGAACTTGCCCATGACGGGAGACCTGTTGTCAGCAGCCTCCTTCAGGACTTCCGTTCGTTCCTTGATGTCAGCGCGCTTCTTGGAAATGACGATCTGGCCGCCCTTTCCTTCCTTGTTGACAATCATTACCTTGACTTCGTCGCCGACGGCGGGAACAGTGGAGAACTCATCCAGGGCAATCCTGCCCTCTGACTTGTAGCCCACATCCACAAACACATACTCGTTATTGACCTGAACAACAGTACCGGTAACGAGCTGACCGTCTTCAATTTCATCAAGAGATTTCAGGTAATGTTCCTGCAGCATCGTCTGCATATCAGCCTTCTGCCGAGGTACTTCTTGTGTTTCCAACACTTCCTTCACTTCTTCCACGTTTCTCTCCTGATCCTTATTTTCACTCCTGATGCGGGTGAATATAGCACGTAACACTGTGTCATAAACTTCATCTATGGTCAAGTATGAGGTGTCGATATACAATGCATCGGGGGCAACTTTCAATGCGCCTACCGGCTTGTTCCGGTCAATTTCATCCCTTTCTGCCACTGCCTTGACCAACTGTTCATACGACATTTCCGTCGGTTGCTGCTCATAGCGGCGTCGTGCCCTGACCTCGACCGAAGCATCGAGGAAAAACTTGCATTGGGCTTCGGGAAACACCACGGTGGTGATGTCCCGGCCTTCGCACACGATGTCGAGACCTCGTCTCGCCAGATTCCGAAGGTATCCGTTCACGATATCTCGGAGCATGACGATCGCCGAGTGTTTCGCCACATAGGCATCGATGGCATCGGTGTGCAAAGAATCCTCCACATCCACGCCATCGGCGAACAGCCTCTCATGCACTATCGAGAGCTTGATGTTCCTGGCGACATCGAGCACCTCATCAGGGTCATCGGCATTCCGGCCCTGCTCGAGCACCGCCTTCGTGATTGCCCGATAGAAATTTCCTGAATTCAGAAAATAGTATCCCAGATGCTTTGCAACCATGTTCGCAATACTGCTCTTTCCCACACCCGCGGGTCCGTCCATCGCCACTACGAACCCTCTTCGCTCAATCTTGCCCTCAGTGCTCATTCGTTCTTCCCCTCCAGCAGCGCGTTGATCTCGGACTTCGAGACGGGACGATAGCGTCCTTCTGCAAGATCGCCAAGAAGTATCGGGCCGATCCTGATGCGAACGAGACGTTGGATGGTATACCCGAAATAGCTGAATATCTTCCTCAGTTCCCGGTTCTTGCCCTCGGTAAGGGTGATGAGCACCCACCGTTTTGATTTCAGCGCGAAACGCTTGATCACATAGGGTTTCTGGCTGTCGATGTAGAGCCCCCGCAACGCCTCCTCGAGGTGGTTGCGCTGGATCGGTTCGACGGTCATCACCGCATATTCCTTCTCGATCTGGCTTGAGGGATGCATGATCTTCTGCGCCGTATCCCCGTCATTCGTATACAGGATCAACCCTGCCGATTCCTTGTCCAATCTTCCGACATGGAACAGGAGATTGTTCTCGGGAATCGTGATCAGATCCCTTGCGTACAGTTTTTCGTTCGGATCATAGTTGGTGCAGACATAGCCGCGCGGCTTGTGCAGTGCATAATAGAAGACCCTGTCGGCGGGTTCGGCAAGTACGTCGTCGACCATCACGACGTCGTCCGCATCGACCTTGATGCCCATTTCGACCACAATCTTCGTATTGATGGAGACGCGGCCCTCGGTGATCAGCTTCTCGCAAGAACGCCTGGACCCGAATCCGCTCTTCGCAAGATAGCTCTGCAGTCGGATGGGATATTCAATTCGCATGATATTGCTCCTCATCGGTAGTGAATCGCACCTGGTCTATCTCCGAAAGCTTCGGAAGTGCCGAGATGCTCGGTAAATTGAATTCAAACAGAAATTTTTTCGTGGTCCCGTAGAGACATGGATGTCCCGGGACATCCTTCCTGCCGACCACCTTGATATACTCACGTTCGCGCAAAAGGCGCACGATGTTGTCGGAGGCGACTCCCCGGATGTTCTCCACGTCGCGCCGGGTGACCGGTTGCGAGTACGCGATGATCGCGAGAGTCTCCAGGGCAGCTTTCGACAACCTGCGATCCACTTTCTTCCCATAGCACTCACGAAGCCGTTCATGCAGGTCGGAGGCAGGCAAAAAGCTGAAAGTCCCGTTGGATTCGACCAGTTCCAGTCCGTGCATGTGTCCCAGCCAATAATCCGCCAGCTCGTCGAGCGCACTGCGCAACGGCTGCTCGGCCAGGCCGGAAAGCTTTCCCAGCCTATCAAGGGAAACAGGTTCGTTCTCGAGAAAGAGGATGACCTCGATGATCCGAGCATCGGGGCTGAGGATAGTCGTCGGGTCGTTCACGCATCATCCTCCTCTTCGAGGTCGATCACCTCATCATACGTTTCCTCTTCTTCTGGAAAGAATTCATGCTCCATCCTCGGCTGCTCCTTCAGGATGTCCCGGGTCGACTCCAGGAAACTCTCATAGGGTTCCTCGTCCCCATAATCCTCCTCGTCGACCACGGAAATATCGAATCCGGAGTTCTTCCTGATGACGATATCGCCGAAGAGCGCATGCTGGCGGATGGTGACCATGCTGAACTTCACCGCTTCGAGGATAGCGAGAAAGGCACAGATGATATCCATCGCCGAATCGGGACGCACGACGATGTCGATGAAGGATATCTCCTCCTGCAGCTCGAACAGCTCTGCCATCAGGGTAAGCTTTTGCTTGGTGGTGACCTCCTCATAGACATTGAAGACTTGCTCGGGAGTGATGGACCTGAGCAACGAGGTGAATGACTGCAACAGGTCCCAGACCGTGACACCGTTCCAGAGCTCCTGATCTTCGAACGGCAGCATGAATTGGCTCTTGCGCCGCTGGATGAAGAGTTCACCTCCTTGGCTGGAATCTGCCAACAAGGAGGTGTAGCGCTTGAACTTCTGGTAGTCGAGCAAGCGTTCCACGAGTTCCGAGCGCATCTCCAGAAACGAATCGTCTTCCGTTTCATCGTCAGAGGTCGGAATGAGCATCCTGCTCTTCATGTAGATGAGGTGCGCAGCCATCGCATAGAACTCGGTCAGGTCATCGAGATCCGTCGTCCCCGCACCATCGAGGTACCTGATGAACTGATCGGTGATCTCCGCGATCGGGATGTCATAGATATTGATCTGAGCCTTCTGGATCAGGTGCAACAAAAGATCCAGCGGTCCTTCGAACTGACGTATCGAATAGGACAAGGCGGTGTGTCCGTTTTGAGCGGCTGCCGCCAGCCCCGCATCATGTACCATGCTGAGAGTATACTGTTTTCACCTGCTCGCGTAAAGGGATGTCAGGAGGTCGCCTTGGGTTCTTCCTTGACCGCGGGAGGGAACATCAACGCACGCAAAGCAACATCAAGATCCGATGTGATATCCGTATTCGTGCGAAGGAATTGGATCGCATTGTCCCTGCCCTGCCCAATTTTCTCCGCCTTGTAGGAATACCAGGAGCCGCTCTTCTCAAGCAACTCGTACTTGAGTGCGGCATCGAGGATGCTTCCGTGGTAGCTCAGGCCCTCTCCAAAGTACATGTCGAGCTCCACCTTCCTGAACGGCGGAGCAACCTTGTTCTTCACGATCTTGATCCGTACCCGGTTGCCGATGATATCGTCGGCACTCTTGCTGATCGCTTCGATCTTACGGACTTCGATCCTGATCGAAGCGTAGAACTTCAATGCATTTCCTCCGGTCGTGGTCTCGGGGTTTCCGAACATGATGCCTATCTTCATCCGGATCTGGTTGATGAAGATGATGGTGGTATTGCTCTTGGCCAGGATACCGGTGAGTTTCCGGAGCGCCTGGCTCATCAGTCTCGCCTGAAGGCCCATGTGGGAATCACCCATCTCTCCATCGATCTCAGCTTGCGGCGTCAACGCGGCAACGGAGTCGACGACGATGATGTCCACCGCACCTGAACGGACCAGGGATTCGACGATCTCGAGGGCTTGCTCTCCATTGTCGGGTTGGCTGATCCATAGCTCGTCGGTGTTGACTCCGAGCTTTCTCGCATAGGCAGGATCCAGCGCATGCTCAGCATCGATGAATGCGGCGATGCCGCCTGCCTTCTGGCTTTCGGCGATCGCATGCAGCGCAAGTGTCGTCTTTCCAGAGGATTCAGGGCCGTAGATCTCGATCACCCTCCCCTTCGGATACCCGCCTACGCCGAGCGCCTCATCAAGGAGGATCGATCCGGAAGAGATGACCTGTACGGTCTTGTCGGTGGGATTGTCGCCGAGCTTCATCAGGGCTCCCTTTCCGAACTGCTTGTCGATCTGGGACCGTGCAGCCTCAAGTGCCACCAATTTCTGTTTGGTATCGGTAACGACTGTCGTCGTACCGCTGTTCGAACTCTTTGCCATCTCTTTCAACGCTCCTTCATGTGGTTCTTCGGTGAACCTACCTGTGTATCAACGATTCCGCTTCATCGAGGCGGACTGTCGAGTACGATGGTGATCGGTCCCTCATTCGTATACTGCACCTGCATCGATGCACCGAAGGACCCTGTCTGCACTTCCAACCCTTGTGCGCGAAGATGCCCGACGAACCGTTCGTAGAGCTCATTCGCCATCTCCGGTTGCGCGGCGGGATCGAACGACGGGCGATTGCCCTTGCGCAAATCGGCACAGAGGGTGAATTGGCTCACCACGAGCAACTTCCCCCCGATATCCTTCACCGAGAGGTTCATCTTGTCCTGCTCGTCGGTGAACAGGCGCATGGAGGGAATCTTCCTCGCCATGAACTCTACCTCTTGCACACCATCATCCTTCGCTACGCCGAGATACACGAGCAACCCGCGATCGATGGATCCGACCGTGACTCCCCCGACGGTAACCGAGGCGTCGCGCACCCGTTGCAGGACCGCCCTCATCAGCTGTCCAGTCCCTGCACCTGGGCCACGAGTGACCGCTTGTCCTCCGAAGAGAAGAAGGCGCTTCCCATGACCAGCACGTCCACTCCCGCCTGGACAAGGGCTCCTGCGTTCCTGGCGTTCACCCCACCATCCACGGCAATCCTGAAATCGAGGTTGTACTTCTTTCTCAATGCCGCAAGTTCGGCAATCTTCCGCATCGACGCAGGGATGAACTTTTGTCCTCCGAATCCGGGATTCACACACATGATGAGCACGAGCTCGACATCCTCGAGGATCAGGTCGATGGCCGAGACGGGTGTGGAGGGAACGATGGAGACGCCTGCCTGCTTGCCCTCGTCATGAATCGATGCGATAACCCTGTGCAAATGCGTCGTCGCTTCGCTATGTACGGTGATGATGTCGCTTCCTGCTTGGGCGAATGCCTGGATATGACGTTCCGGCTTGTCCACCATGAGGTGGGTATCGAAGATCAACGAGGAAAGCGGGCGCATGTCCTCGATGAACTTGGCGCCGAATGTGATGTTCGGGACGAACGTGCCATCCATGACATCCAGATGTATCCACTGGGAGCTTGTCTCTTCGATGATTCCCAACGCATCCGCCACATGGGCGAAATCGGCCGACAGTACCGAGGGAGCTACGATGCAACGTGGTTCAGTCTTCATGTACTCATTTGTACCAGATAGCGTCGTTTTTGGAAAGCGCCTGACTGCCCTTCGCCACTTCCGACTCGCCACAAATGAATGGCTTATTGCATTGTATTGCTTTGTATGATAAAATATAGAAGCAACTTGGAACTATTCTCACCGTACAACACCTGAGCTGTGAAGGGATCCGGACGAAAGGATGCATGGCTCGGGCTGTTTGCTATTTGTTCCAAATGAGCACTATTTCAAGGGAGCGCAGCATGAACGAAGAGAACATCAAAACCCTACTCACCGAAGAGAAGTGGACAAGGGCTACCATCAACAACTACACGATACCGAATTTCCAGGAGCTCGACGTCATTCTGAACCAGATCGAAACCCCCGAGGAACTCATGGAGGTCAAGTCCGTTTGCGATGAATACCTCCAGAAGAACAAGAACAGTATCATCGCCATGTATCTCTCCGGCAACATAGCGCTTCGCAGACGCTCCCTGGACTATGGGAACATCACGAATCTCATCGAGATGTTCAATGAGAACAAGAAGCACTCCATCGTGGAGTATCTTTGCCAGAAGGTCCTGGAGCGGTTCGAGGACAAGTATGTGATTCGTGTACTTGCGGCCACCTACGAGAAACTCGGACGTGAGGACGACAAGTTCGCCCTTTACGAGCGTCTGGTGAAGGTAGACTATGAAGAGACCGACCTGCTGCTGGCCATCGCGGAGCGGTACGTCTCGAAGAACAATACCGAGAAATCCCTGTTCTACTACAAAAAGGCCCTCCAGCGATATCTCAATGCGCAGAACCTGTTGGCGGTGAAGGACGTGTGGACGATCCTTCTCGGGATGATTCCCGATGATTTCGCCTATCTGCTCGGACTCGCTCAACGTATCCTTGCCCGTTTCCAGGGCGAGCGGATCACCCAGATGCTCGCCCAACTGCATGAGGTTACCCGGCAGAAGCAGGATTGGGACCGTGCAGTCATCGTGCTCAAGACGATCCTCGAAGTCGATCCCCACTCGGAGTGGGCCCGTGAGAACCTCGTGGCCACGTATCGGAAGAAGTATGAGGGGCACAGCAGGCTCGAGACATGCATCGAGATATCGAATCTGACCAAGAGCTATCGTGACGTCCATTCTGCCATCGACGATTTCGAGAAGAACATCGCATTCGACAAAGGGTCCTTCGTATTCCACAAGACCTGGAGCATCGGAAGGATCCGCGAGCTCAGCCATGAGAACGTCATGATCGACTTCGCTTCCAAGAGGAACCACAGCATGTCGCTCGGCATGGCGTTCAGTTCCCTGCAGGTTCTTCCCAAGCAGCACATATGGGTGCTCAAGAGCGTATTCGCGAAAGAGAAGCTGGCCGACAAATTCCTCAGTGACGTTCCCTGGGGACTGCGAATTCTGATCACGAGCCATGCGAACGAGGCTACGCTGAAGGACATGAAGAGCGAGATCGTCCCATCCATACTGGATGCCAAGCAGTGGACGACCTGGCTCGCAGCTGCGAAGAAAGTGCTGATGAGTGATCCGCTCATCGGATTCTTGCCTAGCGACCCCGAGGTCTACACTGTCCGTGAGACCCCTATCTCCTACGAAGAGAAATCGCTCGGCATATTCCGCAATGAGAAGCGTTTCTACCAGAAGGTCCGCATCGTACGCGAGTTCCTCGAGAACGGGGACCCCGAATCCGAATTCTTCAACGAGATGGTGCGCTATTTCAAGGACCAATGCACAAGCTACCAGAGCGTCGGCGACCAGGTCATCTCAAGTTTCCTCTTCGTCGATTACCTGTGTGACCGGTATCCATTCCTCGAACGTCCGGCTTCGGTCGATTTCAAACACCTCTACGGACTGATGGAACAAGTCCCCAAGGTATTCGGAGCCATAGACGACTCGGAACTCAAGAAATCGTTCATCGACAATGTCGTGAACGTCGAGGATCCCGAACAGGTAGACAAGGTGCTCATATCACTCTACCCCTACTACCTCACCAGCTACATCATGGACACGCTCAGGGAACAGGGGCGGCAGAAGGTGATCGAGGACATGTTCAGGGACGCGGTACGGAATTACCGGGAGAACGCAGACCTTTTCACTTACCTCGCCAGGACCTATGACCGCAAGTTCTGGGAAAAAAAGATCAAGATTCCGTTCGAAACCCTGATCACGAGCGAACTGCAGTTGCTCGACTTCGCGTTCAATGCCATCGAGGCCAAAAAGTCGACGAACGAGAACCGCAAGATCGCGAAGACGCTGACTACCATCCTGTTCGATGAGCGGTTGGTGTTCGAGTTCCTCAAGGGAGCGAACGAAGGTTCAGCGCAGCGGGTAAACTTCATCGTACAGAGGATGCAGGGACTCGATCCCTCGCGGAAGATCGAGGTGAAGCATGAGATACTTGAGAAGTATCCCGAATTCGTCTTCCTCGGGGAAGAAGAGGCGGCTGCGGAGATGGTGAGCAGCGGATTGTTGGTCACACAGGCCAAATTCGTGGAGAAGCAACAGGAGCTCGACCGGATCATGAACGTCGAGATCCCGGAGAACTCGAAGGAAATCGGTGCGGCGCTCTCCCTCGGAGATCTTCGTGAGAACTCCGAATTCAAGGCTGCGAAGGAAAAACAGGGCATCCTGAATGCCACGATGATGCGGCTCACCGATGAGATCTCCCGTGCCTCCGTGGTCACCCAGGAGATGGTCGATCCCACTCGCGTCTCATTCGGGACGGAGGTGGTCATGGTGAATAATCTCACAGGAGGAGAGGACACCTACCGGATCTTGGGTCCGTGGGAGTCCAATCCCAGCGAGAATACGATCAGCTACCTCGCACCCTTCGGTGCGAAGCTGCTGAACCACACTCCCGGAGAGCGGTTCTCCTTCGTAATCAACGAGAAGCAGTACGATTTCACCGTAAAATCCATCAAGGCGTTGGAAGTCTAGGATTTTCCACCGGCACTACCAGAGAGGCGCGTCGTTCACTTCGGCGCGCCTCCTTTTTTCGTGAGGACACTGAGGAATTCGATGTTCGCCACCTTGTAGCTGGCGATCGTGATGCCGATCGCGATCAGGTAGAGACCCGCAAGCACCAGGGCGTTCGTCCACGTGCTTCCGTCTTGCCACCACCGCCTGTCCGCGAATCGCACGTAGGCGAATGCAAGCAATCCGAGCGGAATGTTCGCTGCCGCAAGTCTCGCGAGTGAAAGGATCGTGGATCGCAACCTGATGCGCATCACGTTCCCCCGGTAAAGGATGAGGGCAAGCATCGTGATTCCTCCAAGGTGTGCCACGGTATTCGCCAAGCTGAGCGACTGCCCGCCCATGCCGCTTTTCAAGCCGATTATCGTGACCAGGATGTCGGTGATCGCGAGCACTGCGCCGACTGCCACGGTGAGGGAGAACTTGCCGGTTGAATAGCATGCACGTTGCAAGAATCCGTATCCTGCCACGAATGGCATGCCGATGGCGAACCACTTGAGCATCGTACCGGTCAGCAACGTGTCGGAAAGGGTGAACCGTCCGCTCTGGAGCAAGATCGCCGTCGTCTCGTTGCGCAAGATGTACAGGGCGATTGCGGCGGGGACCAAGAATGTCGCGATATAGACCAACCCCTGTGACACGAAAAAGCCGAGCTGTTCACGATCCCGCTGGTGATACGCACCCACCATCGCAGGAAAGAAGACGGTCGCGATCGCAGTGTAGAAGATGCCGTAGGGAGCCTGCCAGATGATGATAGCATTGCTGAAAGCAGTCACCACCCCTTCCGACAACGTGGAGGCGAAATAGAAGGAGACCTGCTGCGTCACGATCGCAAGCACCGCCGTGATGGTCACCGGCCCCCAGGCGATCATCACGCGCCTGAACGGGCCGTCGGTGAAGTCGAATGAGAATCGGAATCGGTATCCGAGCCGACGCAACCCGATGAAGGTGACCGAGGCCTGCAAGGTTCCGCCGACGATGACGCCGATGGCCATCGAATATGCACCGAACCGGGAGGAAAGCAGGTACACGGAGGCAATCACCGAAATGCTGAACAGCAAGGGAGATGCCGCGGCAAGGAAGAACGATCGGTGGCTCTGCAGCACTCCTCCGTAGAGCGCGGAGAACGAGATGGTTCCCAAGAACACCATGAAATAGACGAGCAATTCACCCGAGAGCCTCAGGTGAGACGGGTCGGAGAAATCGCTGAGGAAGCCGATGATCTGTACCCTGGATATCCACGTCAGCACAATCAATGGCACACTGATGAGCAGTTGGAATCCTTGCATCCTGGCCAGAAGTGCCGAAGAGGAGACGATTCCCCCCTTCTCCTTCTCTATCTCGGTAGTGAAGACGGGGACATAGGCGCTGCTCAATGCTCCTTCGGCGAAGAGTTTCCTGAAGTTGTTCGGAATATTGAAGGTGAAGTTGATGACGTCCGCGATGCCGGTAGCTCCGAAGACCGTGGCGATTGCCCTTGCCTTCAGGATGCCAAGCAGGCGTGAAGCGAGCGTGCAGATCATGAGGATGATCGAATCGGCAGCCGTCTTCCTATGTTCCATAGTACCGTGCCAGATAGGAGCGCTTGAACTCTCCGAACCGGTCTTCCCTGATGGCCTGGCGCACATCCTGCATCAGCCTGTACAAGTAGGTCAGGTTGTGTTCCGTGGCCAGCATCCCCCCGAGCATCTCCTGAGCCTTGAAGAGATGTCGCACGTAGGCGCGTGAGTATGACGTGCACGCGGTACACGTACATCCCTCGGACAGGGGACCTTGGTCGAACTCATGGACTGCTTTCTTCATCTGGATCATGCCGTCGTCGGTAAAGACCGACCCGTTCCGGGCGGCACGCGTGGCGAGCACGCAGTCGAACAGGTCTATCCCGTTTGCAACGGCATCGAGGATATAGTCGGGAGAACCGATCCCCATCACATAGCGCGGTTTCTCCGCGGGAATGAACTCGGTGGTGTAGGCCAAGTATTCGCTGAACATCTCGGGAGTCTCACCGACCGAGAGACCGCCGATCGCGATGCCGGGAAAGTCCATCCCGGAGATTGCCAGCGCACTCTCCTTCCGCAGGTCCTTGTAGAAGTTTCCTTGCACGATGCCGAAGAGTTTTCCGTCGAATCCTTCCAAGCTGCTCCAGTGGTCATGCGACCGTCGGGCCCATGCGTGGGTGATCTCCAGTGCTTCGCGAGCCTTGCGGTAGGTGATATCGGGAGGTGTGCACACATCCAGGCACATGAGGATGTCACTGCCGATCACCTGCTGGATATCCACGACTTTCTCTGGCGTCAGGTGGTGCCGCGAACCATCGATATGGCTTTGGAACACCACTCCTTCCTCGCTGATCTTCCTGAACTGGGAGAGGCTGAAGACCTGGAATCCGCCACTGTCGGTGAGGATGTTGTGTTTCCAGTTGCTGAAGGCGTGCAGTCCGCCGAATCGCTTGAGGACCTCGATGCCCGGTCGCAGGTAGAGATGGTAGGTGTTTCCCAGGATCAGGTTGTATCCGATATCCTGTACGGTATCGTGGTAGATGCCTTTTACCGTACCGTTGGTTCCCACCGGCATGAATGCCGGAGACTCCACCTCGCCATGCCCGAGCGAGATCACGCCGCAGCGTGCCAACGAGTGTGCATCCTGATGTGTCTTGCGAAAAATACCCGCCATCCTCTATATCCTCCTGACCAAGGAGATTGCCCCCGATACGCACAACAACGCCACTATCGGCGCCAAGGGTCCCCACTCAGGACCGTAGATGCCCTGCTTCGCGAAAATCATGCTCACCATCTGCATGACGAAGAAGACCACCGCGATGGCGAGGCTCGCCAGGATGCTGAGCATGAGCACGTTCTTTCTCCATGTGAACACAGTAGAGCAGGAAATCAGGATGAGAATCAAGGGGGTGAGGTTTCCCAGTATCCTGTGGTAGAAATCTGATGCCTGGATGGCATATTGGTTGGCATCCATCACCTGTATCCGCCGGATGTAACGCAAGGCGCTGCCCAGTTCCATCGTGGTGATGTCAGCCTGGAGATTCCTGAACAGCGCAGGTTCGAGATTGACCGACTCATTGTGATACACCGCGAGACGCTGCGCGTCCATGACCTGGCCATCAAGGTCGAGCAGATAGCGGTTCGCATCCTTGAATTCCCACCAGGACCCGTTGAACGTACCGCTTGCCGCATCGATCCGTGCCTGCAATTTCCCCGTCCGGTCCATCACGATGAGCGTCACGCCCGTGATCCGCTTGCTCGATTCATAATATCGTGCCGCGTGGAGGATGTACGATCCGTCCGGGGATTGCAGGGTGACATTCCTGTTGTCGTTCAGTTCCCTGACCTGCAACGCCTCGTTGCCGAGCGCCTTCTTCTCGACCGAAGCGGGAATCGCCAGCTGCTCGGAGATGAGAAACTGGGTGCCTGCGAGCAGGAGTCCCAGCACGACGATGGGAAGCACGACACGTCGGTACGGATACCCGATGTTCGAGAGGATGATCATCTCGTTGTTCGCGTGAAGCATCGAGAGAAAATAGGTCGTGGAGAAGAGCGCTGCGGGTCCGATCGCATGGACGGCGGCCTGTGGCAAGAACAAGACCGACAGGCGGATGATCGTCACATAGCCGATCTCGTTGCGCAAGTACTGGTCGAGATTGCTGAACACGTCGAAGAGGACGATCATGAGCGTGATCAGCAGTGCCGATTGGAAGAACGTGCGCACCAGCGAACCGAATACATACACATCGACTTTTTTCATACGCGCCTCGTCCGGACCAGAAGGAAGAATGCAATGATCGCCACCACCGCGTTAGGCCCCCAGATGAGGAATCCCGGGTTAGCCGGGAAGTCAAGGATCTTCGTCTGGGCAAAGAACAGGAGGAACCAGTAGAACGATGCGACCACGAGACTGAGACCGAATCCGAAGAGCCTGCCGTGCTTGAGCCTCACGAACGAAAGCGGGAACGTGATGAACACCAGTACGAAGCAGCTGAACGAAAGGGCGAATTTCTTGTGCAGTTCCGCACGATAGTATTGCAGATAGAAATTTATGCCCTGGCGCGTCTTGATCCGTTGGATGTCCTGTTGCAGTGAGGTAATCGTTGCTACCAGCGAAGGATCGATGGTTTGGTCTTGCACGGTGATCGTACGCATCAGGTCGGAGACCTGCCTCTCGAGCGTACGCAACGAAGCCATCCTCGCCATTTCTTCACGTTCCTGATCGCCTGCGCGCAAGGCGATGGCAGAGAGCAGGTCGCGCGTGCTCAGTTGCGTGGGCGTCACGTCGGTGAACCGGCTTACCTGGGAACTGAAATCGAGATAGTAGATCATTTCCTTCGCTTCAGCCATCGTGAAATCATCGAGAGCGTTGCGGTCTGTGGCGAGAATCACGGGATCCTGAAGCTCGAGCCGGTAGAGGAAGGTCTCAAGGTCCATCAGCGTGATCGAACCGCCGGATGCGCTGATCACCTGGTTGGTGGAACCTTGCGCGGTATCGAAAAGTACAAGCGGTCCGATGTTATCATCCGTAACATTTCCTGTCACCAATACGATATCCCCTACCCTGTTCACCGCATACGGTTCGATTTCCAAGGTGGGCAAGTCCCGCATCAGCTGGGCGTAGATCGTCCTGAAACGCTGGTTGCTGTAGGGGACCAGGATGTCGGCGACGAGGAACGTGCCCACGGCAAGGAGTAACGCACAAACGGCGATCGGAGCAAACATCTTCCTGAGCGGAATGCCGCTTGCACGGAGCGCCAGGATCTCATTGCGCTCCGAGAGGTCTCCGATGACCATCGCTGCCGCGCTGAGCGTTGAGAACGGGATCGTGTAGAGCATGATCTGCGGTATGGACAGCCCGACAAGTTTCATGACGGAGAGAACGTTCACGTTCTTGAGCAGTATCCGCTGCGCGAAGAGCAACAACTGATTGATGAAGAAAATGAAAAAGAAAAAAAGGAACGCAACCAAAAGCGATACCAAAAACTGTCGCAGGATGTAGGAGCGCAGGATTGCGTAGGAGGACCCAGATCGTCCGTGCATCGGCGTTACACTCCTGTTGACCCGAACCCCCGATCCCCACGCTCGGTTGCATCCGTGTGCGCGGTTTGTACGAACGTACAGCGTAAGACCGGTGCAATGACCAGCTGTGCGATCCTGTCGCCATGATTGACGATGAACGGCTCATCCGAGTGGTTTATGAGGACCACCTTCACCTCCCCACGATAATCGCTGTCGATCGTGCCGGGGCTGTTGAGTACGGTGATGCCCGATCGGAAGGCGAGGCCGCTTCGCGGTCTCACCTGTCCTTCGAATCCCTCGGGTATCTCAAGCACGAGACCCGTGGGGACCAATGCCCTGCCCCCCCTGGAGGCGATGGTGACCGGACCGTCGGGAAGGCATGCACACAAATCGGCACCTGCCGCCCCGGCCGAAGCATAGAGGGGCATCCGTGCCCCCCTGTGTGCAACGACCCGTATGGTCGTCCCTTCGGTCAGTTCCATGCTTATTTCGTTTCCTTGTGATCCAATGCATCGACATAGCTGAGATTGAGTCTTCCCATCCTGTCGATCTCGACGAGCTTCACGGGAATCACCTGGTTCACGCTCAGCACATCATTGACATTGTTGACCCTGGTCTTGGCGAGCTTGCTGATGTGGCAGAGGCCCTCCTTGCCGGGAAGTATCTCGATGAACGCACCGAAATCCATGATCCGCTTGACGGTTCCGGTATAGATCCGGCCGACTTCAGGCTCTTCTACGATCGACTTGACCAGGTCCATCGCCTTCTGGGCGCTGACGCGGTTCTTGCCATAGATGGTCACGGTTCCGTCGTTCTCGATGTTGATCTCGGCACCAGACTGCTCGGCAATGCTCTTGATCGTCTTGCCACCGGTTCCGATGACAGCTCCGATCTTTTCCTCGTCGACCTTCATCGTAAGGATCTTCGGTGCATATTCGGAAATGTCCTCGCGCGGAGTCTTCAATGTCTGCTCCATGATGCCGAGGATATGCATCCGACCTTCCTTGGCTTGTGCGAGCGCTTTCGCCATGATCTCGCGGGAGACTCCGGCGATCTTGATGTCCATCTGGAAAGCGGTGATGCCGTCGCGGGTGCCCGCCACCTTGAAATCCATGTCCCCGAGGTGGTCTTCCTCGCCGAGAATGTCACTGAGCACCACATACTTGCTGTAGTCGGCGCCCTCGGTGATCAATCCCATCGCGATTCCGGCCACCGGCTTGAGGATCTTCACTCCCGCATCCATCAGCGAGAGGCATCCTCCGCATACGGAAGCCATCGAGGAAGATCCGTTGGACTCGAGGATCTCTGAGACGACACGCACGGTATAGGGGAACTCTGTCTTCGGGGGAATGACTCCCTCGAGCGCCCGCTGGGCCAGGTGTCCGTGCCCGATCTCACGCCTGCCGGTGCCGAGCCGACCGGTCTCTCCCACGCTGAACGGGGGGAAGTTATAGTGAAGCATGAAGTTGCTGAAGTGCTTGTCTCCATCGATCGTGTCGAACATCTGTTCGTCACTTGCCGTTCCGAGAGTCGTGGAAGCGAGGCTCTGTGTCTCGCCACGGGTGAACAGCGCGCTTCCGTGAGCCCTCGGGAGTACTCCGACCTCACAGGTGATGGGACGGATCGCATCCACCTTCCGGCCATCGGTACGCACGCCGTCATTGAGGATCGAGGAACGGAGGATCTGGTACTCAAGGTCCTCGAACATCGCATCGACCTTGTCACCCTTCCCGCTCGCGTCGATCGCATCGGCGAATTTATCAACGACCTGTGCCTTCACCTCGGCGAGAGCCGCGTACCGCTCCATCTTTCCTTTCACGAACGAGGCTTTCTTGTAGAGTGGGTAAGTGTATTCCCTGATCGGATCGAGGAAGGAGAGGTCCTCATGGATCTCCATGAGCGGCAACTTTTCCTTTCCTGCGAGCTTTGCAAGCTCCCGCTGGATGCGGCAAAGGTCTGCGATGACCGGCTGAGCGGTCTCGATCGCCTCGAGCATCATCTCCTCCGAGACCTGCTTGGCGCCACCTTCGACCATCGTGATGCCGTCCTCGGTCCCTGCGACGACGATTTCCAATTGGGAATCCTCGATCTGCTGGAACGTGGGATTCACCACATAGGAACCGTCGACATACGCGATCCGCACTGCGGCGACAGGTCCGTTGAACGGGATGTCACTGATCGTGACGGCCGCGGAGGAGGCAATCATCGCGATGATGTCGGGAGGATTGACCATATCGGAGCTTACGACGGTGGGAACGATCTGGATCTCACGACCGAATGCCTTGTCGAACAGCGGCCGCATCGGCCGGTCGATCAAACGTGAGACGAGTATTTCCTTGTCCTTCGGACGGCCCTCGCGCTTGAGGAAACCGCCGGGGATCTTGCCTGCTGCATAATATTTCTCATTGTACTCGACCTGGAGCGGGACATAGTCGAGCGGAGTATCGGGAGCACGTCCGCTGCACACGGTCGCGAGCACGGCACTGCCCTCATAATAGGCATACACCGCACCATTGGCCTGCTTGGCCATCTTTCCGGTTTCCAGCACCAATTCGCCGGAACCAATCTTGAACTTTACTGATTTCATCATCTTTTCCTACTTCTTCTTGTTCTTTGTTCTTTTCATCCTATCGTCAGAAAGAGGAACAGCCCCAGAAGTCCCTTCGGGATTCGGAGGCTGGTCCTTTCATCTTTCGATTCCCATACACTATTTTCTCAACTCAAGTTTCTGGATCAGCTCACGGTACCGGTTCACATCGCTGTTCCTCACATACTTGAGCAAGCGGCGGCGGGCACCGACCATCTTGAGCAAGCCGCGCCGGCTGGCGTGGTCCTTCGGGAACTTGTTGAAGTGCTCCTGAAGGTCCCTGATGCGGGCGGTGAGCAGTGCGACCTGCACCTCTGCCGAACCGGTGTTCGTCTCCGCTCCACCGAACTCGGTGATGATCTGGTTCTTCATCTCTTTTGTCAACATATCTGCGTCAACTCCTTTAAAAACTGCAAATTGTCATACCTTCCGGATACTCCCGCCCCCCCATGGACAACGCTTGGCGCCGGATTCATGATGTTGGTCAGCGTAAGAAACTCTTCGTCGACCAAGGCGATCATGGTTCGTTCCGACCTGTCGGCCATGACAAGAACGGTCTCGTACACTCCCGGTGGCGGCAGAAGTTGCACGAACGATCCGATAGGGAATCGCAGGGGATATTCGTTGTTCCTGGAAGGTATATGGGCCAAGTCCACCGAATAGTTCCTGCCGAGCTGGGCCGGAATCTCCGACACCTTGCCCTTCGTGAGAGTGATGCGCACCAACGTGCTGCTGTCCTCGGTCCCGTCGTTGAGCGTATACATGTCGGGAACACATACCTGCGCTCCCTTCGTATGGCGGGGAACAATCTCCCTGAGCTCCGCCACACCGGTATCGGCGTGGGAACCGCAACGGAAATTCTCTCCGACGACCACGGCTTGGACATCGAACATGCCGCAACAGCGGGCGATGAACTCCTCTCCCGTAAGTTTACTGAAATCGGGAGAAAAGTCAATCACAACCAAATAATCAACTCCTAGGTCGGCAAAGAAATCGGTGCTTTGGCGCAAGCTCATCAACGGCTTGTCAAAAGGATTGCGGCCGATCATCGTCTTCGGGTTCTGGGCAAAGGTGATCACCACGGTTTTCCATCCGTCGCTGTTTCGGGCGAGTTCGACCGCGCTTCCGATGATCCGCTGATGTCCGATATGCAATCCGTCGTATACACCGATGGAGAGGACCGCGTGTGTCCTTATCAGCTCTCCGGAGACTGCCAACTGATTGAAATCATAGATGTGCATCATCCATCGCTCCTCACGCACGGCAATGCCATCACCGAGACAGGCATTCCCGTACTGTCGATGGCAGTGACCGCCAACAGCGTCCCCTCCTCGGAGAAGATGGCCGCATGGGTATCCTGTGCTCCACACTCCCGTAGGATGATACCACGTGCATCGGGCAGGTTTCCATAGGTCAGTCGCAGCGAGGATTCCCTGTCGACGGTGATGCGTCCGATACCGTCCAGCATCATCAGGCGATCCACCGATCCTTCGCTATGAGCGAGCAATGCCTTCGTATCCTCGGGATCGACTGCATCCTCGAATCTGAACGGACCGATTTCCGTCCTCTTCAGTGCGACAAGATGAGCACGGGAACCACTGGCGCGGGCGATGTCGCGGGCGAGCGAGCGTATATAGGTACCCTTGGAGCATCGTACGTCAAGGATCATGTCGCTACCATCCCAACCGACGATCCGAATCGAGTGGATCGTGACCGGTCGGGAAGGCATGTGAACCTCAATTCCTTCCCGTGCCATGCGATACGCTCGCTTGCCGTCGATGTGGATGGCTGAGTATTGCGGAGGGCTTTGCATGATGCTGCCGGTGAATGATCTCTTTAGTACCTCAGCGACAGTTTCTTCGGAAGGCAGTGCGGCGGTGGCGATGACCTTGCCCTCGGGATCGAGCGTGTCGGTCTCCTCGCCGAACCGGACCGTCGCGACATAGCGCTTGTCCAGGTCGCCCAGCAAGGGATTGAGCTTCGTGAAGCGCCCGGTGAGTACGATCATGAGTCCCTCGGCAAACTTGTCCAGGGTACCTGCATGACCCACTTTCTTGTCAACATGGCGTTTGACTGGCCTGAGAGACTCAAATGATGTGATGCCTGTCGGCTTGCGAAGCAAAAGCAGGGAAAAATTATTCGCCATCGTTCACATGCAGGCTGTCGATGAGCTCATGCATGGCCTGGGCCTCCTTGATGGAGGTGTCGGCCTTGAAGGTGAGCTTCGGAGTGTTGCGTGTCTTGAGCAGCACCCCTAGCCTCCTCTGTATGAACCCGGCGGCACTTTGGAGTGCCGCCACCGATTGGCCGAGCTTGTCATCATCGACGAAGGATGAGACCCAGAGCGTGGCATAGGCCTTGTCCTTGCTCAGGTTCACCTCGCTGACCGAGACGAACTTGCTCAGCAGATGATGTTTGATCTCTCCCGTCACGATCATCGTGCTGACCGCTTCCTGTATCCTGGCTTCTAGCCGCTGATGAATATACTCACTCATTCGTCGTCAACTTCTTTGCAATCTCGATGACATCGATGACCTCTAGGATGTCACCCTGTTGCAGGTTCTGGAAATTGTCGATGCCGACACCGCACTCGAATCCCGCGGCGACTTCCCTTGCATCATCCTTGAACCGCCTGAGGCTGGAAATCTTGCCGGAGTGGATCTTCACGTCGTCACGATAGACATTGACCTGGGCATTGCGCCTGATCTTGCCGTCCGTCACGTAACAACCCGCGATCACGCCGATCTTGGGTACCTTGAATATGTCCCGGACCTCGACCTGACCGATGACGATCTCCTTCCGTTCCGGGGCAAGCATGCCTTCCATCGCTGCACGGATGTCATCGACCGCATCATAGATGATGTTGTACTTGCGGATCTCGATCTTCTCCTGTTCGGCGAGAACCTGAGCCCTGGGGGTCGGCCTGACGTTGAATCCCAACACCAGCGCACTGGATGCGATCGCGAGGTTGATATCGTCCTCGATGATCGCTCCTGCGGAGGCACGGAGCACGTTGAGCCTGATCTCATTGTTCGAGAGCTTCTCCAATGCGTTCTGGACCGCTTCCACGGAACCTTGCACGTCACCCTTGATGATGACGTTGAACTCCTGCACGGTACCGTCCTGCATCTTGTCGAAGATGTTGTCGAGGGTGACCTTCTTCACGTTCTTCGCTTGTCCGAGGCGCTCGAGTTCCTGTCTCTTGGAACCGACCTGCCTGGCTTGCTTCTCGTTCTCGGTAACCTGGAACGGATCTCCCGCACCCGGTATGTCGCTCAATCCGATGATCTCCACAGGGGTGGCAGGACCCGCTTCGGTAATGCGGTTTCCACGGTCATCCACCATGGCACGCACCTTTCCGGGATAGATGCCAGCGACGAAATTGTCGCCCTGGCGCAAGGTTCCCCGTTCGACGATGACCGAAGCGACGATTCCGCGTCCCTGGTCGATCCTCGATTCGATGACCTTTCCCTCTGCCCTGACGCTGGGGTTGGCGGTGAGCTCGAGCATCTCAGCTTGCAACAGGATCGTATCGAGCAATTCCTCGATGCCGAGCTTCTTCAAGGCCGATATCTCACAATAGAGCGTACTTCCGCCCCAATCCTCGGGCATGAGTCCGTGATCGCTGAGCTGTTGCTTGACCCTGTCCACATTCGCCTCGGCAAGGTCGACCTTGTTGATCGCCACGATGATGGGGACCTTCGCCGCCTTGGCGTGGTCGATTGCCTCGAGTGTCTGCGGCATGACGCCGTCGTTCGCCGCGACGACGAGGACGACGATGTCGGTCACCTGGGCTCCGCGGGCACGCATCATCGTGAACGCGGCGTGTCCCGGGGTGTCGAGGAATACGATGTCTCCCTTGCCGGGAAGCGCAACCTTGTAAGCTCCGATATGCTGCGTGATACCGCCGAACTCACCTGCAACCACATCGGTGGAGCGGATGGCGTCGAGCAGTTTCGTCTTTCCATGGTCGACGTGCCCCATGATCGTCACGATCGGTGCACGGTTGAGCAGATCGGCCGGCTTGTCCTCATCCGTGGCGATCAATGTCTCGTCATAGAGTGAGACGAGATTGACCTCACAGTCGTATTCGCCTGCGATCAGCGTGGCCACATCGGAATCGATCTGTTGGTTGATGGTGACCATCATCCCCATCTTCAGAAGCTTGCCGATCACCTCGGAGGCCTTCAGGTTCATCTTCTTCGCAAGATCGCTTACGGTGATGACCTCCATGATGTCGATTTTCTTCGGCACGGGATTCGCGCGATGCTGGTCTTTCCGCTTGATCTGGAAATCCCTCTCGGTATCACGATCGGGCCGTACGAAATCTTTCTTCTTTCGGAAGACCTTCTTGCTGGTCTTCTGTGCCATCGGATCGATTTCAGGTGTGGGCGCATTGCCCGGGGCACCCGGACGTCCTGGGCGTCCACCGTACCCGCCACCGGGCCTGGGACCGCCGAACGGAGGTCTTCCCGGACCACCTGGCCTGCCAGGTCCATTGTAGGGCGGCCTGCTGCCATACGGCGGCCTGCTGCCCGGAGCCCCGCCGTTATAGGGGGGGCTGCTGCCCGGAGCACCACCGTTATAGGGGGGTCTGCTGCCCGGAGCACCACCGTTATAGGGGGGTCTGCTGCCCGGAGCACCACCGTTATAGGGAGGTCTGCTGCCCGGAGCCCCGCCGTTATAGGGGGGCCTGCTTCCGCCAGTACGCTGATACGGTGCATTCGTGCCGTCCGAGGGAGCGCGATTGGCATATCCGCCGACCTGCCCTACTTGGCGAGGCGTACCGCCTGGAACGGGAGCACCGGCCCTGGCCTGCTGGGGATTGTTCTTTCTCCACTCGGCATGAGCCTGGGCACTCTGACCCTGACCCGGTACCGGCGGCAAGTTTTTCGGTGCACGCACCACGGGAGTGGACGGCCCTGCGTTTGGCGTTCTCCTGAAGGGATGGTCGGTGCTTTTCCGACCAGCGTGTTCCTCAGGTTGTGCGGGAGCAGGACTTCCGGCGGAAAGCTGCTGAGGCTGGACACGCCCGGACTCTTCGACGGAAACGGTTGCCTGAGTCGCCGAAGATTCGGTCGCGGCCTGCGTCACCGTGGAAGAAGATGCAGAATCCTCGGCCGGCGGTGCGGTCGGTTTCTCGATGGGCTTGGCCTGAGGTCGCACCACGACGACCTTCTTCTTCACCACAACCACTTTCTTCTTCTCAGCAGGACGCGAAGATTCGGCTTCATGTGGTGCTTGACTCGGGTTTGACGGCCCGGCCGGTCCGCGCGCATGCTTGATCAGGGTTGCCTTTGGCTTCTTATCTTCTTCCGTCATAGGTTCTTTCAATTACTCCTCGTCTACTTCCACTTCTTCGAAACTGAGACCGACACCACAACTGGGACAACTTGTCATGTCAGGGGTCAATACATGTCCGCACTCCGGACAGAGGAACTGATGCTCGACCTCACTCTCGTCCTCTTCCTCCACGATATCGACATACTCGCCCAGCACGCTGTGGATCCTGCGTACCTCGTCCTCGGTGATGTCCTCGAGGCCGGCGATGTCCTCGTCGGCAAGGTTGACAAATTCCTCGACCGTATAGATGTCGTGGAACTGGAGCTTGTCGACCAGCTCCTTGCCCAGCTCCTCGATGTCGCTGAGCATCATCTCACCCTCTTCCTCGTAATACTCCGGTTCTTCAACGGGAGAATCGGTGAAGAGCGCGTCGACACGTTCCTTCGTCTCGATATCGAGATCCATCTCACGATACTGGTCGAGAGTCTTTACGTCAATGATCCAGTCGGCGAGCTTGTTCGCCAACCGGACGTTGATACCCTGCTTTCCGATGGCCAATGAGAGCTGTGAATCGTCGACGACGGCTACTGCGGTCCGCTTCGCCTCGTCGAGGATCACCACCCGTTTCACCTCGGCAGGCGAGAGACAGTTCTTGATATACTCGATCGGATTGGGGTCGTAGCGGAGCACGTCGATGCGCTCACCTTCCATCTCACGCATGATCGTCTGCACCCTGATTCCCTTGAGACCGACACAGGCACCGACCGGATCGAGATCTGCACGATGTGAGTAGACCGCCACCTTCGTGCGGTATCCCGGCTCCCGAACGATCTTGTGAATCTCGATGGAGTGGTCATAGATCTCAGGAATCTCAAGTTCGAACAGCTTGCGGACGAAATCGGTATGGGTCCGTGAGAGGATCACCCGCAACTGACCGTGCTCAGGCTTCTCGACCTGGTAGACGAAGCACTTGATCTTGTCATTCTTGCGGTATATCTCTCGCGGGCTCTGGTATCGCTTCGGGAGGGTTCCCTCGACTTTCCCCAGGTCGATGTACAGATCGCCGTTGGGTTGCTCACGCTGGTAGTATCCGATGATCATCTCCCCTTCCTTGGTCTTGTACTCGGAATAGAGGGTGTCCTTCTGGATCTCGCGGAGGTCCTGCTTGGCCTTCTGCTTGGCGCTCTGGACCGATATGCGGTCGAACGTCTTCGGATCTATCGGAATGAGCAATTCGTCACCGATCTCACAATCTTCATGGAGTTCGCGGGCTTCGGAGAGCGATATCTCGTCGAACTCGCCGCTGTCCTCATCATCCTCTACTATCACTTTCTTGGCAAAGAGCTGTACATTGTCATGCGCCTCGTTGAACTCGACGACGGCATTGTCGCTCGTACCGAACTTTCTCTTGTATGCGGCAAGCAGCAAACCCCTGATGGTCTCGAGCACCAGGTCTTCGCTGATACCCCTCTCGTTCACCAGGGTGCGTATTGCATCTCCCAAATCATTGGACATTATGACATATCCTCCCATGCATAAGCTAATTTGGCCTTCTGAACCCGGCCGTGCGGAATATGGTACGTTTCCATGGTTTCCTTGGAATCTTCGATGCTGGCATTGTACAGGATGACCTCACTCTCCGAAAGCGGTCCGATGATTCCTTCAATCCACGCGCCTGGTCCGCTGTCGTAGACCCTGCAACGTTTCCCCTCGAAGAGCGCGAATTCGTGCAGGTCCCGGAAAATGCGTTGCACGCCCGGCGTGGATACCTCGAGATCGAGGTTGCGCTCCCCGCCGAGCAAACTCAGGCGTGGGAATATGATCCGGTGTGCCTTGGCACAATCATCGATCCCTGCGGTATGTCCCGTGTTGGTGATCGTCACCACCACATGCGTGGCATCACGATGCTCGTCGCTGCGGACATCCACGACCCGCAACCCTATCGGTTGCAGCACCGCCGAGATCTCCTGGAACAATGCATCTTTCTCAATACTGTTTTGCACGTGAACTCCATAAAAAAGGGATCGGCTTGTGCGATCCCCCAAAAATCAACCATTACTGTGCAAAGCGTAATCCATTTGCCTGCCAATGTCAATGCGACGCCACCGAAAGTCCGCATACTGGACAGGAAAATGCCATTTCCAGCAATCCCACGCACTCGCTCAACGTCGATCCGCCGTGCATGGATGAGTCGATCACGACAACCCTGAGCAGCTGATCCGACCTGCCGTCCACTCTCCGGAGGATCCGGACCTGTCCGCTACCCGGTGTCCTTCCGAGCACATGTGCCGTGTGATAGCCGTGCCGGGATGCGAGAACCTGAGCGACACGTCTCATGTGATCATGCCCGCGTTCGCGCAAGGAACGCACGCTGCAAGGAACGGGGACGATCAGCATACGTGCTGGATCCAGGGAAAATTCCCTGCGCAGATGCCGGTCGATCAGCGCGGCTATGAGGGCATGTACCCTTCCGTCTCCGCCACGTTCACACGCGCTCACCAACCGTCCGAGCGTTCCGCGGAAAAATCCGAGCCGCAAGATCGGAACGGAGTTCTGGCGGTGAGGACAGGCGGCTCCTTCGTAGAGCAGGAAACCGAGGCACGACGGACAGCGGGGCAAACGGGAGGCAACGGAGATCTCCAGGGCGAGAGCATCGGCACATTCTTTGCAGAGAGCATCCTGCAACGATGAAAAGGTGCGACAGAACGCACAATATCCATAAGAAGACGACATACACACATGACCGGAGAAAAAGGAAAGACGCTTCAGCTTCCGTTTTCCAATTCTTCTTTCAGGGATTCGATGAAACGCATGGCCTGCAACGGGGTGGACTCATCCAGAGGAAAGTCCGCTATCCTAGCACACACTTCTGTGCACAGAGGGGGGTCAACCGGTGGTACAAGCGTATCACCCTTGGTAAAGAGATCGAGCTGCAACGCATTGCCTGCCAGGGCATAGTCCGCGAAATGTTGCCGTTGGAAGTTCGCCGCATCCCGGATTACGTGGGAGGGCATTCCGGCCATGCGTGCGACATGCAGTCCGTAACTGCTGTTTGCCACCCCTTTCTGGACTTTCCTGAGGAATGTCACCGAACGCTTGGTCTCGGCGACAGCCAGGGTCAGCAGCTGCATTCCTTCGGTATTGAGCATGGTCAGCTCATGGTAATGAGTCGCGAAAAGGGTCTTCACCTGCATCGTGGTCATGGCACGCATGACCGCGTATGCGATCGACATGCCGTCCTGCGTGCTCGTTCCCCTGCCGATCTCATCCATGATGGCTAGCGAGCGGTTAGTGGCGGTCCTCAGGATATAGGCGGCTTCCTGCATCTCGATGAGGAAAGTCGACTCTCCCCTCGCAAGATTGTCGCTGGAACCTACCCGGCAATACAGGCGGTCAGTGAGACCGATGGTCGCAGAACGTGCGCTTACGTAGGATCCGATGTGGGCCATCAGGACGATCAATGCGTTTTGCCTCAGGTAGGTCGACTTTCCCGCCATGTTCGGGCCCGTGATGAGGCAGAACCGATCCTCACCCTCATCCATGGACAATCCGTTCGCGACGAACTGGCCGCGTGCCATGTGCTGCTCGACCACAGGGTGCCGTCCGTCGGTGATGACCAGCACATCGGCTGACACCACAAGCGGCTTGCAATACTGTTCGAGGTGCGCGACCTGGGCGAAGGATTGCAGGCAGTCGACCGTGGCGAAGAACTCTCCGAGCGCGAGAAGATCGGAGGTAAGCGACGCCGTCTTCACGAGCAACTGTTCGTACAGTTCCCGCTCAAGCTTCTCGGCACGTTCTGTTGCCGCGAGTATCTCGCTTTCAAGCGCCATGAGCTCGTCGGTGGTGTACCGTTCGGCATTGACCAGCGTCTGCTTGCGGTAAAAACGGTCGGGGACCTTGCTTCCGTGTGTCTTGGGAATCTCAAGGTAGTGTCCGATGATCCGGTTGCTGGAGAGCTTCATCGTGGGGATGCCCGTCTCTTCCTTGAGCCGCGTCACATAGCCGGTCAGTTGGGACGCACCGCCGTCCGTAAGCGTGCGAAGGCGATCGAGTTCCTCGGAATAGCCTTCCTTGATCACAGAACCGCCGGAGAACGGACCTTGCACCTCCCCGTCGATGGCACAGAGGAGTGTCTCCATGAGGGAGACCAGAAGAGTCATCCTCGCATCATCAAGATGTCGGCCCAGCAGGATCCTGTAGCGATCCGCATGATGCGTGGTAAGCTCGAAAAACGTGGCGATGGCATGGGTGATCGCCAGCAGGTCCTGTGGTATCGCACGTCTCATCGAAACCCTGGTGGCAAGCCTGGAAAGGTCCTTCAGGTCACCGAGAAGTGTCCTGACCCGCTGACGTTCACGTTCTTCTGCGAGGAACCACCCTACCCACTCCTGCCTACCTGCAATCGCCTCCATCGATGCGAGGGGGGTTGCGATCCATGATTTGAGCAACCGGGAACCGGCACTGGTGCAGGTCTTGTCCAAGGCACTGAAAAGCGTACGCTGTGATGAACCATCCTGGAGATTACGCAACAGTTCGAGGTTCTTCCTCGAGGATTCGTCGATGAGCAAATGGGCGCCGCGGTCGATCCTGAGCAAGGTATCGATGTGGGAGAGGCTTGTCTTCGCGGTATCGCTGATGTAGCGGAAGAGTGCTCCCGCTGGTGCGAGCACGGGATCATCATCCCCGATACCGAATTGCTTCAAGGTCTTCGTCTCGAAATGCTCGGTGAGCATCGACGCGGCCTGGTTCAGGCCGAAGTACCAGGAAGGAAGCCTGGTCTTCACCGCTTCCGACTGGTCGACCAGTGTCCCGTAGGCTCCGTGGGAGAAGTAGTCGTCCTCATTGACCAGTATTTCTTTCGGGGAAATTTCCTCGAAGAGACTCCTGAGCGATTCAAAGCGGTCATCCTTGGGAATCGTGACGAGATACATCGTACCGCTCGAGATTTCGCTGTAGGCACAAGATATCTCACGGTCCTGCAGCGCGATGCAAAGGATATGATTGTTCGACGAGGCATCGAGGAACTCATCCTCGACCACCGTCCCTACGGTGATGACCTGGACGACCTCGCGGCGGGCGATCGAGCGGTTCGGTCCGCTCATCTCCACTTGCTCGCAGATTGCGATCTTCTTGCCCGCGTCGAGCAGACGCTTGATGTAGTTCTTCGCCGCATGGTAGGGAATTCCGCACATCGGGATGCCGTTTCGTGCGGTCAGGGTGATGTTCAGAAGCCTGGAGACCTCCTTCGCATCGTCAAGGAACATCTCGTAGAAATCGCCGAGACGGAAGAAGAGTACCTCGTCCTGATGCTCCTGCTTCAGGGAGAGGTACTGTTCCATCATGGGCGTATTCATCTTGCCCTCCATGGTCACCCGTCTCAGTAGATGCTCGTAGTGATGGCAAGCACCAGTTTCAGTCCGCTGCCGTCCCTGTTTGCATTCCTGAAGATGGCACCGTCCTCCCATACGAACGCATTGTCACCGATCTTGTTCGCATTCTTCACGAGGTACAGGCCGAGCGGGAACCCGGGAATCTTCAATCGGATGCCCAGTCCCGCGGCGAAATACCACTGCAAAGGATCGCTGCCGACGGTTTGCAGGTCGAGCGAACCGCCGGTTGCGCTTACGAACGCCTCACCCCACAGCACGTTCTCCGCGATCTGGATGCTGAATTCGAGCGAGGAGTCCCAAAGGAATTCAAAATAGAATTGGGGAGTGATGCCTCGCGCGATGGTGATGCCGTCGATGTAGAGATACTCATATTTCGAGGCGCTGATGCCGCTGATCCAAGATCCTCCCCAATTCTTGGGGTCGATCGGATAATACTGGTTGAACATGAAGGAGACCGTCGAATTGAGGCTGACAACTCCCGGAGTCGGCTTCTCGCCCGGTATCTCGAAGATTTTCAGGAACGCCGAAGCACTGGTGGAGGAGCGCATGTAGTTGGACAATCCGCCGATGATACCACCCGCATAGGTAAGATTCTGACTGATCACATAACCTCTGGTGGTATTGCTGACCAGGTCCCTTCCATCCCAGGAGACCGCCATACCGACCCGGTTGGAGAACTGCCACGCCTCGCCATACTTGTCGATCAAAAAATCATATGGCGTGTAGATGCTTGCGTCGAAATAGGCCCTGTTGAGGGTGAACGTCGGACCAATCGAGAGGGAAAGCCGTCCCGGATCGAATACGAACGTATAGCCCGTATTGTAGCCGAGGGATATCTTGAAGTAATCGTACGGCATCAGGTACTGCGCGTCGGGATTCGGAGAACCGTCCGCGACCCATGCCTCGTAACTTGCGTAGGGATAGGGATAGGCTTTGCTGTCCTTGAGCTCGGTGGTGGGAGAATGGTCGCCCAACCTCCTGCCGTTCGTATATGAGCTGCGGTTGAACGAGAGGTTCACCCCGTTGCTCCATCGCTTGTCCTTCACCCAGGTATCCCTGAATGCAAGGGATGCGGTCTGGGAACTCGGGGAGAGCTCCGTGGAAATCTCAAGGTCACGACCGGTTCCCCCCACGTTGGTATCGCTCCAGGAGAGGAATCCGCTGACGGGGAATCCCTCGACATTGCCGCCGAACGTGGCACCGAAACCGATGTTCATCTGGTTTCCTTCGGTGACCTCGTAGGTGACGACCAGCGAGCTGGGGGCCGAACCGTAACTGATCGAGGGGACCACATCGGTCAACAATCCGGTGTTGTAGAGATTCTGCGCACTCTTGATATACTTGTCTTTGCTGAAGATGTCTCCCGCGTTCAGCGAAAGCTCACGCTCGAGCACATGGGGCTTCGTCTTCGTGAGTCCGCGGATGAGCACCTGCTCCACCGTAGCCTGTCCACGCTCGACGATCGTCACCGTATAGGCGATGCTTTTCGCCTCGGTGTCGCGTGCTTCGGATATGTCTATGGTGTTCTCGACATATCCTTCGTTCCAATACAGGTCCGCGATCTTCCCGATCTCCGACTGGACCTTGGAGATATCAAGCACACTGCCCGCTTTCATCGTGAGCAGTCCTTGGATCCTCTCGTCGTCATACACCGAGTTGCCTTCGACCGCGATGCCGCCGAAGAACCATTGGTCGCCCTCTTCGATGACGAAGGTGAGACGGAGCTTCTTCACAGACTCATTGTCGTCCTCGATCGGGTCGAGGCGCACATCGGTCACCTTCGCATCTATGTAGCCCCGCTTCTGATAGGCCAACAGCAACGCCTGCGAATCGGCAGCCACCTTGGCAGCTTCATAGTTGCCTGAGTTGAAGAGCGACTGCACTTTCGTGGATATCTCTTTCTGCAGCACCGAGGAACCGACCTTCGCATTCCCCTCGAAGGAAATCTCCCCGATCTTCGACTGGATTCCCTCGGAAATCGTGTAGGTCAGATCCAGCAAGTTCGTCGTCTCATCGATGGCATAGGTGGATTCCACGGATACATCGGCATATCCGCGTCCGAGGTAAAGCGACTGCAATGCATCCTTTCCCGCATTGACCCGCGAAAGCGAAAGGAATTCACCCTTCTTCACCGTGAGACTCTCTTCGAGCACCTTCGCCTTGATCCCTGAGTTGCCCTCGAACACGATGGACCTGATCACCGGGAGTTCGGTGAACTTGAAATGGATGTACAGGTCGTTCGGAGCACTTGAGCCTCGTTTCGCTTCGGCCTGGAACACACTGAACTTCAACAACTCATTCAACTTGGTCTCGATCTCACGATAGAGCTGCTGGTTGAAATTCTTGCCTACGTAGGGATAGGTGAGATCATCGATCAGGTCGGATGAGACATTCTTCAATCCCTCATAGGCAAATCCGCGGATCGGTTTGTTCAGATACCACTCGAATTCGGTAAGCGCGAAGGAAAGTACGATGCCGTCGGTCAGCGGATCGGATACATAGGAGGGGACCACATCGACACGGTCATAGCCTTTTGTCTGGTAGAGTCTCTTGATCGCCTGGACCGAGCGTTCGATCTGTGCCGTCTCGAACATCGTCCCGACAGGGATGCCGATCGCTTCCTTCAATTCCATCGCAGAAGCCACTTTGTTTCCGCTGAATCGGATGTCGGAGAGTTTCTGACGTTCGACGAATTCGATGTATACCATGGTACGGTCGGTCGAGCCGTCCACCCTGGCGGGAATCAGCTCCACCTCGAGGAACAGTCCGGTTCCGAGCAACTGCCCCCTCAGGTTGTCGATCGCTCCTTGAGCGTAGGGAGTATTCACCAACGGCGCCACATAAGGATCGATCACTGCCGCCTCTACAGATTGCAGGTCGACGTAGACAAACTCCTGGATCGGCTTTCCGACCCACCAGTTCTCAAGTGAAGTGTTTTCGGCAGCCGCGATGGGGAATATGAATGCCAACACCAGGATGGTTGAGAAAAATTTTCGCAGCATGTGGACTCCTTGTCAGAACTCGAATCGCTTCGTAACGCTGAACCCCATAGTATCGAATAAATCGAAAACCGACAACTCTTCAGGTTGTGTGAACAAACTGAATGTTGCCAGCGGGTTCGCCCACTCAAGGCTCAGCTCCGTATCGACTTGCAAATCGTTCGCCAGGAACGAGGTGGCCGATCCGATTCCTGTCTGGCGGAAGTGGAGCATCCCCTGAAGGTAGAAATCATCAAGTATATATTTGCCTATGTACATCGTCGTGTTGTCCAGGTAACGGGCCAGCGGGCTGACGGTCGTATCCGCTGAGATTCCCGGGATGGCATCGAACAGGATGTTCTGCAGGAGGTTGCTCCTGATGGTGAAGACATCCAGTCCGAGTGATTGGCGGATGACGTTCGTGAACCCGAGGGACAATGCGGTTCCCTGGAGCAATCCAAGTCGGCTGAACACGTCGGTAGCCGCGGATGCGACCGAAACGACCGATTGCAAGCCGCTCTCGCCTACCGTACCCGGAGAAACGATGTTCTGCCCGAGCATCTCGAGGATCTCGTTGGTAGACCGGAGCGGTATCGATTCGAATCGCGGGTCGAGCGCATCGAATCGCGCATCTTGCAGGACCATGTAGATGTCGACCCTCGTGCCGTCAGGATCGAACTCGCGCAATCGGGCTCGCAGGCTCAGCGTCGGCATGCCATCCGATGCAAGGTCTCCGGTCGCGGGAGGGAATCGCAAGGACCCTTCGGTGATGTAGAAATTCTTCTGCACATAATAGATCTCACCGCTGCGAAGGGCCAACTCCCCGCTGAACGAGGTTGCCATGGAAGGAGCCTGGACGGTGATGCCGACGCTCTGCCCGTCGTCGAAGGTCGCGCGGAGTATCGGGCTGTCCTCGTTCGGATAGATGAACGAAACGTTCCTCCCTGTCCTGAGGGTCATGTCGATGCTGGTACGGGTCTTGTCGGTCATCCATGATGGGCGGGCAGGCACATCGAAGTTGACCAGAGCATCGGAGACCGTGATGTCTCCGTACAGGGTCTCCTCGGTGGGAGTGCCGTCGATGCTGAAGGAACCTTGGACACGAGCCAGTACGTTCACGTTGGTTGCGTACATGGGAAGCCAAAACGAGATCGGATCGTCCAATCCGAGTATGTCGATCCTGTAATGAGGTACGTTCCACTGTTCCAGACTTGCCTCGAGCCGGATTCTGCCTTTCGTGGCACGCCCCGATTCATGTACCGCAGACACATCCGTAGCCGCGACAGTCGCAAGATTCTCGGAAACCGTGATGACCGGATTCTTCAGCGAGAACAGTTCCCCCACCGTCCAGAATGTCGTGAGGCCCACGGAGTCGGACGTGAGTGTCCCGTAATAATCGGGATCATCGGTGGGTCCATCGATCATGAGATTCCCTGAGAACGTGCCGGACTCGAACCAGATGATGGGTTCCAGAAGCAATGAGTTCAGCAATGGCATGTCGAATGAGATGTCCCTCGCCTCGAGAGAGATCCGTTCACGGTCGACATGCCCCGAGACCTTGAGGGGGATGGGGAATCCCCGCGCCGCTTCGATTGCCAGCAAGCCGTCACGGAAACGATACAGCCCGCTGAGCGTTCCTCCGTCCAGGGGTATGACGCGAATTTGGTCTTTCGATACCTGTATCTCATGAGAACCGTCGGTCCACCCTATCATGCCGTAGAGGGACGCATCCCGATGGGAAACCGTGATCGGAGGAATTCCATCCGCCAATCGGGCCAAGCCGTCAAGCCACACGAAAAAAGAATCGGCCCGGTCGAAGACGGTTCGTGCCTCGAAGCTGATCCGTGACGAGGCATCGCGCCACTGCATCGGAGAGTCCATGAAAATGTTTCCGGTCGCCTTGATCTCGCCAGAAAAATCGGCAATCGCTTCTTCGATGCCGACCAAGACCGGACCTGTACGGTATCGGGCATCCTCGATCACCAAGGAATCGGATTCGAGATGCATGCCGAAGGAAAGGTGTCGGTCAGCACCCAATCCCAGATCCAAAGAACCGTGTGCTTTCGCCAACTTCTTAAGATCGGTCTCTCCGAGGAACTCGAAGTCGACCCTCCCTTGCTCATCGATCAGGCCGAACCGTCCGAGATGGAAGTCCTTGATCGACAGCGAGCCTCTTGCGATGTGCGGTTCGGCGGGATCGTGGAAGAACGATGAACCGATGAACGATCCGTCACTTCCTCTGAAGAGCGCCTGCAAGGAGAACCGGTCCAACGACCCCAGGAGGATCGATTGCAATGATCCGTTGGCGAGCGACAGGTTCCCCGTCACCTCGCCCTGAGCATCACGGTAGGTCACCTCGTTGAGAAGCAGTTGGCCCTGATCCGCATCGAATGAGAATCCCACGGACCACGCACCTCCCTTGCTCCACGACAAGCCGTCGAGAGAGATATCCTCCCCCCTGATGATATAGAGGCCGTCGGCGAGGGAGACATCCGATCCGATCGTACCCGAAACCTTGCCGATGCCTCTGAACAAGGCGGTGTCGATCTCCGGCAACTCAAGTTCCGACATCGCCAAGTCGAAGGTCACATGGCCGGGATCGGATAGGAAATCGAAGGAGGCCCCGAGGTTGTCGGAGGAAAGAGAAATCTCTCCTTGCGGGATATCGAAGCTGACGGTCACCGGATACCTTTTTCCTGGCACGGAGAGGACCGCATCGGTCGTGAGCAGGTTTTCCTGTGCCCACGATATCACCCCATCCAACCGCGACCGGGGAGTCTTCGGGCTTGTCACCGCATAGCGATAGACACGGGTGGCCTCGCGCTGGAAATCGGCTGCAACGATCTGTTCGCCGCTTTCGACCTCGCGCACGTCGATGGATCCTTCGGGGATCAATCCGATGCGGTCGATCGAACCGCTGTAGGAGAGACGGAACCCTTCCGTGGTGAGTGTGGCAAGGTCGATGACGTAGTCGGTTTCATCCATGCGCCCGCTCACTGTCGTGGCGATGTTGAACCGCTGATCCTCGACTGCCAGGTTCGCGATTCCCAGTTCAGCGGTAGCACGTCCGGTCGTACCGTCACGTTTCAGTTGCAAGTTGAGGTTCCCCTCGAGAGACGTCTCGGGAACCACCAAGTCAGCTGTGTCAGGACTCACGGATTTGATGACCTGGTGCATGGAGTACGGGGAGAACTCACTGAAACGCGTGGAGATCCTCGCGGATTCATCCGCCCGGTCATACTCCAGCGAGGCTTGGATGCCTTCCGAATGCGAAAGCTGAATCGTGATGTCATCCCGATCATAGCGTGCATCGAGCATCAGGGAACCGGGAATGTCGGCGCTTGTGAGTTCGCGAATGCTGGTGCGCGCCACGGCAAACGTGCCATCCGCTTCCAATTGGGCATCCGCAAAGACTTGGGCGGAAAGGGACTGCAGGAATCGGATGTCTGTTTCCCCTTGCAGCGCGAAGCTGGCCTCCAGGCTGGTAAGGCTCTCACGTGTGTTGTGCACCGCAAGGAGGTGGGCTTGGTCGAACGTCATGCGTCCGAAGTTTTCCAATCTGATGCCGAGTCGAGCTCCGAGCGAAGCACTGTCTTGCACTGTGGCAACATCGGTGCCCAGACGGATCGATGCGATCGGACTGTTCAGGTTCAACAGGATCGACGGGCGGTCCACCGAGGCGACCATGTCTTCGTTATCGAGGACCTGCATCATAGCTTCGGATGAGAACTCGATGTTCGTGCCCTCGCCTTGTGCGTCGTAGACCAACTGCGATTCGGGAAGCAAGAATCTCCATGGCCCCTGATCGACAGCAAGGAGATTGAGCGAGGCTTGTGCCCTGTCGACCGCCGATCCTTGGAGGGACGATTGTGCCCGCAGGTTTCCCAGCGTCACGTTGACCGGTTTGTCCTCGACCAACAGGGAAAGCCCAAGATCCTCAAGTTCTCCGACGACACTGCCGTTCAACCCCATCATGCTTTCGAAAGAGGTACCGAAGAAAAATAAAGCGAGCGAATCGGTACTCAGGCTCACGAGCGAATCACGATGGGAGAATTGGATCTTTCCGACATCGAGGCGAGCCCCCAGCTGCCCATCGGCTGTCGGTCCGAACCCAAGGGAAGCCCCCCCGGCGCGAGCGGACCACAGGTCGGAGTGGGAAACAGAGAGCTCGTCGATGCGAATCTGTGCCTGGGTCGGAGTTCCCTCCGTGATGAGCAGGGAGCCGAACAGGTTTTCCGCATCAGCCATGACGGCATCGATGGCGTAGGAAACACGTGAATCGGAGAGTTCGATCCGGAAGGTTCCGGGGGAGGGATCCTGTCCTTCCTGGTCGTCGCCCGCAAGCTCCTGCAGGAATCCTGCGAACCGTTCATCATACAGGATGTCCAACCCATCAACGGTGATCGGAAGGCTTTTCGGATAGAGACGCCGCGTGAGGAACCGGTAGGCAGGCGCGTCGATGGTGATCCGGTTCGCACGCAGCATCTGCTTTCCCTCGGTGTCGGCGAGCACGAGACCGTGTACGCTGATTCGTGAGAAAAGGGATGATTCCACCGACTCGACGCGCAAGCTGTATTTCCCTTCTCCTTCCAATCTCTCGAGCATGTGCACGGCAACCGTACGTCCTGCTTGTCCGAATATCTCGAAAGGACCGAGGGCGATCGTGCCTATCACCACGGCGAAGAGGATGAGAGCAGCGAACATGATATTGGAGACAGTCGTATGATATTTCATATGATCATCCGCATACCTGACAGTATACCGGTTATCATGCCGTTTACCTACCCTTTTCGGAAACCCCGCGCCCACTTCTTGTCAATCGCCGTCGCTTTGGATAGTATGGAACAGGACTCGGAACGCTAGGCAAGGAGAATCGGAGCATGCAAGGAATTCTTGATCGTTTCATCGTTATCGAGGGGCTGGATGGCGCCGGAACGACCACACAGATGAAGGCGGTGGCGGAGGCGTTCGATGAGGCTCAAGTGCACTGTCATGCCACATTCGAGCCCACTTCGTCAGCTTTGGGCACCCTGGTGCGGACAGTGTTGCGCAAAGAGGTCGTCACGACTCCGCTCGCGCTTGCGATGCTCTTCGCCGCAGATCGCGAGGATCATCTCCATCACCCGATCAACGGTATCGTGAGGAAGATCTCCGAAGGTGCTGTCGTGATCTCCGACCGCTATCTGTTCAGTTCGCTTGCCTACCAGTCGGTTGAGTGCGGATTCGAGCGGATCAGTGCGCTGAACGACTTCCCCATACCCCGTTTCATAGTCTATCTGGACACGCCGGTGGAGGATTGTCTCGCGAGGATCGATTCGCGTGACCAAGGGAGGGAACTGTTTGAGAAACAGGAGTTCCTCTCACAAGTGCGGGACAACTATGAGCTTATCTTCGCCGACCTGCCCGAATCGGTCGTGTTCATGCGCTTGGACGGCCGGAAGACGAAACAGGAGATCACCTCTGCGATCCTCGCCACCCTCAAGAGCCACTCCCTGCTCTGAAAGATGCCTCACCGGATGAACATCGCATCACCGTAACTGAAGAAGCGGTATCCGTGCGAGACTGCATGCCGGTATGCTTCCATGATGCGTTCCTTTCCCGCGAATGCACTGACGAGCACCAGGAGCGTCGATTCCGGTGTATGAAAGTTCGTCATCAGGTGATCGACCACCTTGAAACGGTAGGGAGGAAGGATGAACAGCCGGGTGCTTCCCCTGCCCGGTACCAATGTTCCCGAAGCTTCATCGAACGCCGATTCGAGCGTCCTCACGCTGGTCGTCCCCACCGCGATCACCGGTCGACCGCTTCGCTTGGCCTCGGTAACCAGGCTCGCACTCTGCGGAGGGACCTCATAATGCTCAAGATGCATGTGATGGTCCTCGAGTTGTGCAGAACGCACGGGAAGGAAGGTTCCCGCACCGACGTGCAACGTCACCGGGGTGATGGTGATTCCCAAAGAGGCGATCCGTCCGAGGATATCCTCGGTGAAGTGCAATCCTGCGGTGGGGGCTGCCACCGATCCCGATTTGTCGGCATATACGGTCTGGTAGCGCGACTCATCAGCAACCGTATCGGTTCGCTTGATGTACGGTGGAAGCGGCATGTGGCCGCATTCCTCGAAAAAACGCTCGTCTACCGGTTCGTCGAACCATACGAGCTTTCCGTCCTCATGCTCCGCATCGATGGTGGCGGTCCATGTCGTGCCGTCCTTCCCGGTGAATCGGTAGTGCTTGCCAACACGTTGCTTCTTGCTCTTGGTGACCATGGCCGACCATCTGCGATCCTCCAGCTCGTTGAGGAACAGGAACTCGACTTTACCGCCTGTCTCACTCTCTCCATAGACGCGCGCCTTGCGCACCTTTGAGTCGTTCACCACCATCAATGCTCCGGGGATGAGGAAATCGGGGAGATGCGAGATGGTGGAATCGGTGAGTGTCCCACTGGTGCGGTCAAGGACCAGCAAGCGGCTCTCACCTCTTTTGTCGGCGGGGAATTGGGCTATCAGGTGTTCGGGCAGATCAAAAGAGAATTCCTTGGTTTTCATCAGGTTTCCTGTCGTATGGCATGTGCAGAAGATCGTATGCGAGACTTGTCGCCATCCGGCCGCGCGGAGTGCGCTTCAAATATCCTTTTTGGATCAGATAGGGTTCGTAGAAGTCCTCCAGCGATTCGATGGCCTCGCCGACCGATATGGCAAGCGTCTCGGCTCCGACCGGTCCGCCGTCGTAGAATTTGATGATCGTCCTCAGGATGTTGCGATCCTGGTCCTCCAACCCTTCTCCGTCGATGCCCAACCGCTCCATGCTTACCTGCACGATCGAATCATCGATGATGCCATTGCCGAGCACCGCCGCATAATCGCGCAGTCTCTTGAGCAGTCGGTTCGCAATACGCGGTGTACCGCGGGAACTTTTCGCAAGGAGCCTGATCGCCGATTCCTCGATCGTTGCATCGAGGATCTTCGCCGACCGGCGTATGATCGAGACCAGCTCCTCCTCACGGTAGAATTCAATCCTGCACGTGATGCCGAACCGTGAGTAGAGCGGCGATGAGACTTGTCCCGCCTTCGTGGTCGCCCCGATGAGCGTGAACCTGGGGATGGGTATGCGGATGGTCCGTGCCGCGGGACCTTGGCCGATCACCCAGTCGATCTCGTAATCCTCCATCGCGATATAGAGCATCTCTTCCAACGCAGGTCGCATCCTGTGGATCTCATCGATGAAAAAAATGCTTCCCTCGGTCACGTTGGTGAGGATTCCCGCGAGATCCTTCGGCTTCTCGAGTGCGGGAGCGCTGGTCATCCTGATCTCCGCGCCCATCTCATTTGCGATGATCGATGCCAAGGTGGTCTTGCCCAGTCCGGGAGGGCCGATGAGGAACACATGGTCCAGCGTCTCCTTCCTCTCGAGCGCTGCGCGGATGAACACGGAAAGATTGTCCTTGATCCGTTGCTGTCCCTGGAAATCATGCAAGGACTTGGGACGCAGGATATTCTCCTGGACATCGGTATCGCTTTGGAAGGTACTGGAGAGTATGGAATGCTCCCTGTCGTCGTGATCCACGTTCACCCTAACCTTATGATCGCATTCCTGAAGAGGAACTCCTCGGATTCGTGCAATGTCTTGCCCGCAAGCACTGCTTCGTGCTCCTCGAGAAGTTTCGCGAGGACACTGACTACCTGACGCTTATCATAGCCCATATCGGCCAATGCGGCAACAAGGTCCTCGTAGCGCCGGTCAAGCGTTCCCGTCCCTTGGTCCGCCTGCCCCCGCTTGGGCATCTCGAGCGTCACGGTATCGCGCAACGCGAGGACGATCTTCTGCGATGTCTTCGGACCGACACCGGGTATGGTGGCAAGGAACTGCAGGTCATTCGCATCCAGCGCCTTGATGAAGGCACGGACCTGGACGCCGCTGAGTATCTTCATCGCCTGTCGGGGACCGATCCCATTGACCTTGATCAACTCGAGGAAGAGCATCCGTTCCTCCTCATCGGTGAATCCGAAGAGGGTCATGCTCTCCTCCCGGTGCTGCAGGTGCGAAAGCAAGCGGACCTGCCGTTTCGCATCCCCGTGCAACTGGCTGAGCTTGCTCGCAGTCTGGCTTGAGATGACGAGCGAATACTCCACTCCTGAGGCGGTCCTGATCACCGCTTCGTTCGCCCCTACGTGGATTATCTCTCCGATCACCGCATGGATCATCGCAACCTCCTACAGTCCTATCCTCTTTCCCAACACACCGTTCGTGGCATAACAGATGGCCGCGGCAAGTGAGTCCGCGGCATGATCGGGCGAAGGCACGGTCTCGAGCTTCAGCAGGAGGCGGACCATCTCCTGCACCTGATGTTTCTCTGCGGTTCCGTATCCGGTCACCGCCATCTTGATTTGCAACGGCGTGAACAGGGTCACCGGTATGCCTTGCAACGACATCTGTTGGATGATCGCTCCGATCACTTTCGCCACAGTGATGGCGGAACTGACGTTCTTCGCGAAGAAGATGTCCTCCATCGAGACCGCATCGACCTTGAACTGCGTGGCAAGCGAACCGACATCGTTCGCGATCGCGTGAATGCGAGATTCGATGGGTGTCTTCGCCTCCGTCTTCACCACACCAAAGGAAACAGGCCGGTAGCGTTGGCCAACAATGTCGACCACACCCCAGCCTGTCTTCGCGATCCCTGGATCTATGCCAAGAACCAGCATCTTACTCTTCTTCGTCGTTGAAGTCGTCAGGTATGTCGAGGTTTGAGGAGACCTGCTGCACGTCATCAAGCTCCTCGAGACGCTCGATGATCTTGAGCACCTTCCGGATCTTCTCGTCATCGAGGGATACGGTGGTATCGGCGATCTTGCTCACTTCGGCGGAACTTTCCGAGAAACCGGCACCCTGCATCCCCTCGAGCACCGTGTTGAAGTCACTGGGATCGGTGACGACCTCGATGACTCCGGACGAGCTGCTGATATCCTCGGCACCGAGCTCGAGTGCCGACTCGAGGATCTGGTCCTCGGTGTATTGTTCCCCGTCGTAGGTGATGATGCCCTTGGTCTGGAACATGTAGGCGACGCTGCCACTTGTCCCGAGTGATCCGCCAAGTTTGGTGAGGGTGCTGCGCACATCCGCGGCAGTCCTGTTCTTGTTATCGGTCAGCGTATCGATGATCAGGGCAACTCCGCCAGGTGCATACCCTTCATAGGTGAGCTCGTAGTAGACGGACCCGTCCATCTCTCCAGCACCCTTCTTGATTGCCCGCTCGATGTTGTCCTTGGGCATGTTGTCGGCACGAGCCTTGAGCATCGCGGTACGCAACCGTGCGTTGGACTCGGGATCGCTTCCACCCATTTTTGCCGCCACGGAAATTTCCTTGATCAGCTTGGTGAATTTTTGCCCACGCTTTGCGTCTGCAATACCTTTCTTGTGCTTGATGGTTGCCCATTTGCTATGGCCGGACATATGTGAACCTCTTTGTATTGTTTCAGTCTCTGATGTACTCACTCAACTGGCACATTAGCCTAGCATGCGTGAAAATTCACTGTCAAGAGGGGGGCCTCAGCGCAGAGGAAAGGTGCAGGATGATGGCGTCACAAACCATCAACCCCTCTTTGGTGAGCGAGAAGCGTGCATCGGAATCGGTGAACAGGTTCAGCTCCCCGCCACGAAGCGCCTCGACCTGAGAAGCGAACAGGTCGTCGAACGGCACACCGAACCGAAAGAGCCAACGATTCTTGTCGATGCCATCCGAGGTGCGCAGGCTCATCAGCAATTGCTCCTCCATCACTTCATGACGGTGCAACATCTCGGTCCCGTAGGTCGAGAACGGTTTGCCCTCCAGATAGGCATGCACCGAAGGAGCTCCCGTGATCCTGAGCGCACGGTCCGAGCAGGCGATCGTTCCCGCGGCGGTCGGACCGAGTCCCACATAATCGTCCAGGTTCCAATACCGTTCGTTGTGGATACATCGGCTCTGCAAAGAACGGGCGAAATTGCTGATCTCATACTGTGCGAATCCGAGGACCTCCAAATGCTCCCAGCAGGAACGCAGCATCTTTTCTTCATCATCCTCATCCAGCAGTACCAACGCATCGGAACCGACACGACGAGCCAACTGCGTTCCCTCTTCCACGGTAAGGTTGTACAGGGATATGTGGTCAGGTTCCGCAAGGCTGACAAGATCGTCTATATCATCGAGCGCATCAGTCACCGACTGCCCGGGAATGCAGGTCATCAGGTCACAATTGAGTCGCCAACCGGTCCTCTTCCTCATCCGGCCGACCAAGTCGAGCGCCTGGACCATGTGCTCGAGTTTCGCATTCCTCCCCAGCGTGTCGAGATGTTGCTGGCGGAGGCTCTGTATGCCGATGCTGATCCGGTTCAGGCCCGATCCCGCAAGAGCCTCGTGCTCAGCGGTTATCGACTCGGGATTGATTTCCATGGTGATCTCACAGGGAGGACCGAGAGCCTGTATCGGCTCCAGCAGTGTGCACAGCTGTTGCACGCTGAGGATCCCGGGATTTCCCCCGCCGAGAAAAACCGTCTCGAACGGATGTGTGCGCATCGCACACAGCTGCCGGATTTCCTCAAGAAGATTCTGGTGAAAGCGTTCGACCAACGAGCACTCGTACATGCTCTGCGGCAGGGAGTAGAATGCACAATAGGCACATTTCTCCCGACAGAACGGGATGTGGATGTACAGGGAAAGCGGTGCGTGCGCTGGGATCATCTGGGCAAGTGCGCGACTCAGGAGACGCCTCCCATGCGTCCGAGAGGCCAGAACCTGAAACGTACGCGACCGATCACGTCCTTGTGTTCAACCGGACCGAAATAACGTCCATCCTGGGAGTTGTCACGATTGTCACCCAATGGCAACACATGCCCTTCCGGGACATAGATGCCTGCTTCATAGCGCGCTGCGAGCGATCTTGCTCCGATGTCCGAAGGATCGATCTGATGGAGGGTCCTGGTCCTCGCGTGTTCGACCTGGTAATGATCCACGAGGCCCCGGTAATCGGCTACGCTCCGATATGCCTGCAACAGGTATGCGGGTGAGGCGGAGGAGAGTCCCGCCTCCTGGTATCCCATCAACGCGCCATAGGCATTGATGCCGGCATATCGTGAGCTTTCGATGCTCTGGTGCGGAGCTTCGGAAAGCCCTGCGCTTCGGCGGTATTCCTTCTCGGCCGTGAACGTAGGCTGTCCACCGCTTTTCAGGAACAAGGACCCGTCACTGAAACGTACCGTATCGCCTGCCAGCGCCGCGGCGCGTTTCACATACAGACGCTCGCGCATGTTCCCTTCATCATCCACATCAATGTTCACGAGTGAGAAGGAGGCCATGTAGACGATCTGGGAAAGCACGTCGAAAATCGGACCTTTCGATTCATATTCGGGATTGTAGAACACGATCACATCGTCACGAAGCGGAATGCGACGATCGAGGATCTTCGGTCCTCCGGGATACAGCTCTATGCCATAACTGGTCTTGCTCACGAACACCCGATCCTTGATGAGCAGGGTCTCCTCCATCGAGGGAGAGGGTATCATGAACAGCTGGAACAGATACTGGTTCAACAGAAGCACGAAAATGACGGCGAACACGATCGCATCGAGCCAGCTGAACAGCTCTCCCTTGAAGGTTTTCTTGACCGCTCGGGCGGCTTTCTCACGGGCGAGGCGGACTCTCCTTCTGGTGAGGCAGGCTTCGGTGACGCGTTGTATCCAATCGAGATATGCTCTCATGCAGTCAAGCTACCACAAACGGATGCCATTGACAATAAGGCGCCGCAAAGGTACTTTTCTAAGGATGAAAAAACGCGGAGAAGAAATGCCCATCAACGTGGAACCGGTCCGACTCAAGCCCCTGTTCGGCATGCCGGCAGGAGTCTATCTCACTGTATTGTATGCACTGATCATCGTGGTGGTGCTCTTTCTCGTCGCATTCCTTCCCGGCATCTTGAATAGCGGGAAGCGGGTCACCTTCACCAGCGACACCTCACCTGTCTCGGTGTCCGTCGATGGCATTCACCTCGGGACCGCTCCGGTCACGGCATTCATCGAACCCGGTTCCCATGAGGCCGTCTATTCGTTCGGCGATGCCCTGCATGCCTCGGTGCCATTCGAGGTTTCCCATCCGGTGTTCCTCACCTGGTTGTTCCCGAGAAGCCAACGAGTCGTCTCAAAGACACTCTTTGCAGATGCTGATGATTTTACGAGGTATCTTGAGTCGATGTTCGATGAGACTGTCGCATGGTCGGCCGTGAGTACCGATGCACGGTACCACCGCCCCCCATTGATCATGCAGGCTGCAGAGAGTGCACTGCACTCCGGATTGCAAGGGATCGGGGAGCCGATGTACCGGTTCCTCTCCTCGCTGGCCTTGCACATCGGATCGACCGACATGTTGCAGGAGTTCGGGCAAGCGTTCTCCCTCCTGGAAGATTCGGATATCTTCACCGCAAGACAGAAGGAATCCTTGACAGGCGACCTGGCTGCGATCGGTGATATCTTCTCTGGCAAGGAAGGAAAGACTGTCGGCCTTGCGGCTGAACAACGGGAAATCCCGTTCTCCCGGACCGCCCTGTCGGTGGATGCGAACGGATTCTCCCCGATCATCGGCTTTTCCTACAGCGGAGGCCGATACACGAAGGGAACCGTCACAGACCGCTCGTATCCTGCGATCCTCGAGATGGGTGTCCTCTCCGAAGTAGAGTACTTCTCCATTGCCGCGCTCGAGACGACTGAATACCAATGGGCCCGTTTCATCGAGGCGAATCCGTATTGGGCGAAGACGAACATCACACGGTTGGTACAGGATGGTATGGTGGACGAGAATTATCTGGCAGGCATCTTCCCGACGGTAACGGTGATGAACAACCGTCCCATCAGGAACATCTCATGGTACGCCGCGGAGGCGTACACCCGATGGCTTTCCGAGGCAAGCGGCAAACAGGTGTTCCTCCCGAGCGAAGCACAATGGGAGACCGCCGCCACAAGCGTCCGGCAGAAACCCTATCTCAGCACGACGGTGGCCATGGCCCAGAGTGACGGACCTTCCGGCATGCTCGGTGGCTATTGGGAATTCACCGGAGACGACCATGTTCCCTTGGCACGGTATCTCGGCAGGGAGGCTGCGTTTACCTCCCTCGCGAGTGACGTGGTGGTCAAGGGTGGATCATACCTGAACGACCCGGCGCGCATCACCTCTACCACCGTCGGGATCCTCGGTCGGGCCGAGTGCTCCGAGACAGCCGGGTTCAGGGTCGCGTGGACCGAGTGATTGGAGACAAGATGGCCAAGGATTCGATCAAGATATTGCAGACCAACAAGAAAGCGTACTTCAATTATGAGGTGGTGGAAGATTTCGAGGCGGGCATCGCGCTCGAGGGAACCGAGGTCAAGTCGGTACGGATGAGTCGTTTCTCGTTCGGAGACAGCTATGTGAAGATCACTTCCTCAGGACTGCTCCTCGTGGCCTTGCACATCTCCCCCTACTCCCACGGTAGCATCAACAATCATGAACCTGAGCGGGAACGGAGATTGCTGGTACATCGCCAGGAGATCAAGCGGATGAAGCGTAAGGTCGATGAGAAGGGCATGACGCTCATTCCCACGCTAGTCTATCTGAAGGGAAACCTGGTGAAGGTTCGGATCTCGCTGTGTAGGGGAAAGCAGGCCCATGACAAACGCAACGCGATAAAGGATCGTGACATGAAACGGGATCTGCGCAGGGAAATGAAGAATTTCAACCGTTGATCCCTGCCACTTGCCGTTTCCCCTTTTTTACCCTATACTCATGCCATCCCCATTTGGGGGGTGTATTGGTTTCGACTGGCGTGAGGTCATGCCAGCGGTTGCAAGCGGAGCGCCAACTCCTAAAACTAGCAACACACAAAACTGCCAAGAAAGAAGACGAAGTCTCTTACGACGCAGAATACGCTCTTGCTGCCTAAGCAGTAGGGACGTACAGGCCTTGAAGGTGCCGCTCTTAACCCTCAGGTGCTTGTAACAACAAGGGCTCACCCTGCAAAGCGCCAGTGATTGCGGGGGACAGCACAGCTGGTGTAGGAACGGAAACGTCGGCCGCTGGTCCGCCCCGTTCCGAATACACGAACAGTGGCTAAGCTTGTAGAGGCCGTTGGGTGGCACGTTAGGACGGGGGTTCGACTCCCCCCACCTCCAAGACACCGCTAAAGACCCGCCGATAGACATCCGGTCGACAGGCGGGTCTTTGCTATCGTCACGAGTTCCCCCGCTGCATGTGGTGGAGAAGCTCGTACGATTCGTTAGTATCACGTACGGTATGTTGCACATGGATCTTGGTGACGTACCTATTCTTCATGCAAGGCAAGGCATCAAACCCTATGATCATGAACCTGATATTCCTGGCTACCGGCATCGCATTGCTCGTCTGGAGCGCCGATCGTTTCGTGGAGGGTTCGGCAACCGTTGCCAAGCGTGCAGGCATGAGTCCCCTGGTGATCGGGATGGTGATCGTAGGATTCGGCACCTCCACCCCGGAGCTGATCGTATCGGTCTTGGCCTCCGCGGAAGGTAATCCCGGGATCGCGTTGGGGAATGCCTATGGTTCGAACATCGCCAACATCGCCCTGATATTGGGCATTGCCTCCCTGATACGTCCCTTGACAGTCCGATCCTCCATACTGAAAAAGGAATTGCCGATCCTCACCGTCATCACGATGCTCTCCGTGCTGCTCATGCTCGACCGGAAGCTGGGTCGTACCGATGGCATCGTGCTGCTCGTTGCGTTCTGCATCCTCATGTGGTGGACGATCCGCGAAGGAAGGGGCCATGTCACCGATCCCCTTGGGGAACAGTTCGCACAGGAAAGCGAAGCACGCCGGATGGGGCTGGGCAAGGCGATATTCAGGATCGTGCTCTCCCTCGCCATCCTCATCGCGAGCTCACGGCTCCTGGTCTACGCGGCGGTCTCCATCGCAACTGCCCTCGGCATGAGCGACATGGTGATCGGACTCACCGTAGTGGCGGTGGGGACCAGCCTTCCCGAACTCGCTTCCAGCATCATCGCCGCACACAAGGGAGAACATGACATCGCTCTGGGCAATGTACTCGGATCGAACCTCTTCAATACCCTGGCGGTCGCAGGACTCGCCACCACCATACGTCCGACGGCACTCGAGGATGCGATGCTCTACCGGGACATGTCGTTCATGGGCTTGCTGACCATCTCATTATTCATTTTCGGGTACGGATTCCGAGGACGGAAGGGTCGTCTCAACCGTTTCGAGGGTGCTTTCCTCCTCATTGCCTACTTCATCTACACCTTCATCCTCATCCGTTCCACCATCCGATGACACCAGATCAGGCTGTTCCGTCACAGGTTCCTCGATGATCGGGGTCTCAACTGGTTCCGGTTCGCTCGCGACGATAGGCATCGGTTCGGGTCTCTCCACCGGCCTTGGACGGAACGAGATCGAGATGCCAGCGCTCACGGCCCTGCCGGAGTGGTCGAGGATATCGATCACGCGCAGGTCTGCCGCGACAAAGGTGAATTGCATGAATTCTACCGGCAAGAGACGCATGCCGATGTTCAGCATGCCCCGGTCCGTCGGATTCCCTCCGCTGGGCGCCTTGCTGTAGGAGACATTGCCGAAGTCGATCAGGAAATCGACATTTCCCTTGAACAGTTTCTTGAAAAGCGGAGCCTGGAACCCCATGCCGAAATCGATGTCGGTATTCAGCGAGTTGTCGAATGTATAGCCGACCAAGAGCGTCGTCTTCGAAGGCCAGCTGATGAATGTCGAGTTGAATGTGGATGCAAGATACGTCTGGGCGGCAAACGTGGGTGTCTTGCCTACCTCAAGCATCTGTCCGACCACTCCGAATGAGAGGCTGGTGGTTCCTTTCTCAAGGAAACGCCACTTTGCATTCAACAGCATGTCGGCTTTGTCCGCGATATCCACGGCGAGGCTCGCTTCGAAATCATGGGCGAACCCGAACTGTATGTAAGGAATGTGTGCGAAGCCTTTGGAGAAATCATAGATGGCAGAGTATCCCGTGGTGATCGTGGCATTCTTCGTGCTGGCCACAGGCAATGCACTGGGAATCACGAGATAGCCGTTGACACCTCCCATGGTGGGATTCCCTTCATCCGATTGTGCTGCTATGGGCGAGAGCCCGAATATGGTGATAAGTAGCACGCATGCTGCGGTCCGCAAGAGTCCTTTCATGATGTCCTCCCCTTTCGAAGTCGACTGTGGTTCGAGCATATCATTTGTGCAAGTGCAGTACAATAACAATGCATGGGAGAAACCTATCCATCGCGGCCATTTGCTTTCTTGAAACATATTGGAAAATTGCGTATAGTATAAAAGTTAGCGTATGCTAATAATTTCAAGGTATCAAGGTGGTCATACACGATGGCAATATCACACACACCCGTGTTCAAGCGGTGCAATCATCTCGGCATCGATCCGATCGTACTCGGATACACGCACAAGCCGAGCATCAGGAGGAAGAAACCGAATCGGAGAAAGGTCAGCGAGTACGGAGTGCAGCTGAAGGAGAAGCAGAAAGTACGGTTCGTCTACGGCGTATTGGAAAAGCAGTTCAGGCTCACCTATCAACGTGCCGAGAAGATGAGCGGCATGACCGGCGTGAACCTGTTGGTCCTGCTTGAATCCCGTTTCGACAACGTCGTCTATCGGCTTGGATTGGCTACAACCAGGAGGCAGGCCCGGCAGATGATCAATCACGGACATTTCCTGCTCAACGGCAGGAAAGTGGACATCCCTTCCGTCACGCTGAAAGCGGGTGATGAGATCCAGGTGAAGGCAGGGATCCTCCCGGCTGTCCGTATGCGGCGGCTTGCCCAGGGGCGTGCCGTTCCCTCCTGGCTCTCCCTCGACGAGCAACAGCTCTCTGCACGGGTCGTTTCCAAACCTTCGCGGAAGGACATCGATTTCGAAGTCACGGAATCGGCGATAGTCGAGCTCTATTCCAAGTAAGTTCCTTCCTGCATCGGTACTCTCTCACAGGTTCCCCCGCTTCCCGTCGGATCGCGGGGGAATTTCATGTTTCGGGTACAGCGGTCATTGACAACAATCAATTTTCAAAATACTATCTAGATGATATCATTTTGATAGCGAGGAGGAATCTCATATGGATTCGAAGCATTCGGGTGACTCAGCTCGTTTCTCCCTTGAGGAACGGCTTGCCCCCCACAAGAGCGGCATGGCGCTGCTGGTATTGGATTCGGTGCTGATCCTGGCATCGATTGCCATGTTCATCGTCGCGGTCACTCCGTTGGCGAGATACTGGAACGACGTGTTGCGGCTCATGGTGATCGTGGTGTCCGTCATCTATGGATTTTTCGTGGGACCGATCCTGTATTTCGGGCTGAAGGTGCTCAAGCCGAACGAGGCACTGGTGCTGACGCTGTTCGGACGGTATTACGGCACCTTGCGGGGAGAGGGTTTCTATTTCGTCAATCCGTTCGTCACCGGCGTGAATCCTACGGCCAAGCATGATCAGGCCTCCTCGAATGCAGCGGAGAAACCCGCCGCAGCCACAGCGAAATACGGTTCCTACACCATCACCATTCCGAACAAGAAGCTTTCGTTGAAGGCCATGACGCTGAACAATGACAAGCAGAAGATCAACGACTCACTGGGAAATCCCATCATCATCGGGATCGTGGTCATCTGGAAAGTCGTGAATACCGCGAAGGCAGTGTTCAACGTCGACAACTATGTGGAGTATCTCTCCATCCAATGCGATTCCGCCTTGCGCAACATCGTCCGGCTCTACCCCTATGATGCGAGTGATGATGAGGGGGAGAAGTCGTTGCGAGGCAGCAGCCTTGAGGTTGCCGAGCGATTGAAGGAAGAGATCCAGGCGAAGATGACCATCGCGGGAATCGAGATCATCGAAGCTCGGATCACTCACCTCTCCTACGCTCCCGAGATCGCTGCCGCGATGTTGCAGAGACAGCAAGCCTCAGCGATCATCGCCGCCCGTCAGATGATCGTAGAAGGTGCCGTCGGCATGGTGGAGATGGCGTTGGAGCAGCTGAGCAAAAAGGAGGTCGTTACCTTGGATGAGGAGCGGAAGGCTTCGATGGTAAGCAACCTTTTGGTGGTCCTCTGTGGCAACCGTGATGCACAGCCTGTTGTAAATAGCGGCTCGATATATTAGATTGATCGGTAATTCATGGAATCAAAAGAGAAAGACAAGAAACAGCTGTTGCTCCGCCTCACCAACTCGCTCTGGGAAGAACTGGCCATCTGGGCACAGGATGATTTCAGGTCGATCAACGGACAGATAGAATATTTGCTGACCGAGGCGGTCCGCCAACGGCGCAAACGTGATCTTCCCGAGAAAGAAGAGTGATGGATCGCCATCCGAGAATCTGGCCATGGGGGAATCCCATGGCCAGTATCATATTCGGTGAATTCCGAACATATTTACTAATTCAGTATTTTACTAAATGTTCCATAGTTGCTATCATATCCTTCGTGCAGGAAATGCATCATGGGAGGTACGATCATGGATATTCCTACGACGTTGAAACACAAGCCGGTCGTGGTGGTGGAGAATTACGAACATATTGACGGCAGGTCGGCGTATGATTCGGATGCGAAAGGCCTTTCGCTCGGCCTTGCCCAGTGGAACGACCGCGGCTCCGTGGAAATTTCTGCAAAGGTATGGCGCCATACCGGCGAGAAATGGTCCAGGCAGTCCGAGGAATTGCCGTTGCACCGTGTCCTTGACCTCGCCATCCTCGTTGCACGTACGAAGGAGTACTTCTCCGAGGCCTATCGATACGAGAAGCTCTATGATCCGCAGTCGACGAGGATCGACCGGATCGGCTTGCAAGGCGATGCCATGAGTGTGGATGTGGCGGTGAAGAACGAGATGCTCGACAAGGATATCCGCTTGTTCGCGGATGAGCTGTCGAAAAATGATGAGTTGATCAGTGAGCGCCTGCAGACCTTGGCGACGATCCTTGAGCGGATGGGGTATCACGCCTACTCGTGATGCGCGTCCAACCAACCGGAGATTTCTTCGAAGCTCTCCTTGAGATCCTCAAGACGAAGCTTCGCGAACTTGTCCAAGGGGGTCGGCTGTGCGTTGATGATCACCAGCTTGCCTCCATGGTAATAGGTTGCCATGGGCAGTGAGGCCGCAGGTTGTACGGTCAGGCTGCTTCCGAGCACCAACGTCAAGTCGGCTTCGGCCATCTCGCGGTACGCACGGTCCAGCAACCTCGCATCCAATTGTTCGCCGTAGAATACGATATCGGGTTTCACCACACCGCCGCATGCCGCACAACGAGGGACCTTTTTGGCCAATACGGCAGGCACCACCTGCTCGTAGGGGTGGACGGCATGGCAAGAAGTACAGTGATGATGCAGCGGACTGCCGTGCACCTCATGCACGTTCACGCTTCCGGCCTTGCGGTGAAGCATGTCGATGTTCTGCGTGTACAGTGTGCGCAACATGCCCCTGCTTTCCAATCCTGCCAGGACAGTATGGACCACCGAGGGAGAGAATCGATCGAGGACATAGACGAACTCACGGGCCCACGCATAGAAGAGAGAAGGATCCCGATGGAACAGTTCGATGGACAGCAATTCTTCCACCTGCATCCCGTGGTAGCTTGAGGTGTAGAATCCCCCCGTTCCCCTGAAATCCCGGATCCCGCTGAGTGTGGATACCCCGGCACCGGTAAAAGCGACCGTATGTCGGGACTGTCTCAGCATCTCGATCAGGTTCATGGCCATGCAGGTCCTCCGTCACACCAGGTGCTCGGCATTATAGGTATTCCCTACGAGTCCTTGCAAGGCTACCGGTACGAATTCTCCTACCGCCACGTTCGCACGGGGCTTGAACACGACCATCTCATCGTGCTCGGTTCGGCCGAGATACTCGGTCGCGCTCCGTTTGGAGACCTGCTCGACCAGCACTTCTGTCTTTCCTGCGCATCGTTGCATCTTGTGTGCATGCGTGATCGAACGCTGCAATGTGATCAGTCTTTGCAGTCGTTCCATGCGTACCTCGGCTGGCAACTGATCGGGCATTTCTACCGCTTTCGTCCCCTCCCTGGGATTGAAATAGTACATGAACGCCTCGAGGAAGCGAATCTCTTCCATCAGGGAGAGGGTCTGCAAGAAATCCTCTTCGCTCTCCCCGGGGAACCCCACCATGGCATCGGTCGTGAGTGTGACCGTGGGGACCGCGCTTCGCAGCTTCGAAATCAGCTGTACGTACCGTTCGCGATCGTACCGACGGTTCATGAGTCCCAAAATCTTGGAGGAACCGCTTTGCACCGGGATGTGCAGGTGCTTGGCAACGGCCGGTTCCCGGGCGATGACCTGGATCAACTCATCGGAGAAATCCTTCGGATGGGGACTCTCGAAACGGATCCATCGGACCGAGTCCACCCGTGATGCGATGTCCGCAAGAAGATCGGGAAAACGCAGGCTATTGCCCTGCCAAGTGAAATCGTATGAGTTGACATTCTGTCCGAGAAGCGTGATCTCACGTACTCCCGACTGTTCGAGGCGATCGATCTCATCGAATATGGATTGCGGGGAACGGGAGATTTCCCGTCCGCGTACATACGGGACGATGCAATAGGTACAGAAATTGTTGCACCCGTTCATGATCGGTACATACGATTTGACATCGCCTTCCTTGTGATAACTTTCGGTGAAGGTATAGCGTACGTCCCGTTCATCGCTGCCACCGCTCAGCAGTGCCGCGATACGTTGCTTGTCATTGGTACCCATCACATGATCGACCGCAGGAGCTTCACGAAGGAACTCTTCCCCGAGACGCTCTGCCATGCACCCGGTAACCACAAGGGTCATCTTTCTCGTTTCCTTGAGATGCTGGAAGAATCCGATGCGTCCCCAAATCCGGTTCTCAGCGGTCTTGCGGACACTGCACGTGTTCAGGATCGCGCAATCGGCTTCCTCGGCGCTCTTGGCGGGCTTCATGCCAGCAGCCTGCAATGCTGCTTCCAGGGCATTAGACTCCGCGGTATTCATCTGGCACCCGTAGGTCTCCATCCAGTAACTCGTATGTATCTTCGGTGCATCCATGTGCAGCTTCATCTCCTTGTGATGTGACGTTTCGCGGCGAGCAGGGTGTTCTCCATCAGCATCGCGATGGTCATCACCCCTACGCCGCCGGGGACGGGGGTGATGGCACTGCTGAGGGGTGAGACGGAATCATAGTCCACGTCCCCGACGAGGCGGTAACCCGACTTCCGGGAAGCATCAGCAATCCTGTTTATCCCCACATCGATCACCACCGCGTTCGGTGCTACCATATCGGCGGTGATCGCTAGAGGCTTCCCGATCGCCGCGATGAGGATATCGGCACGAAGGGTGTGTGCTTTCAGGTTCATGCTCCTGCTATGGCAGACGGTGACTGTCGCATCCCTTCCCTTCTGCATCAGCAACGCAGCCATCGGCTTGCCTACGATATTGCTTCTCCCCACGACCACGACGCTCTTTCCGACAGTTTCCAAAGAATAGTGATCCAACATGCGCAAGACTCCGCCCGGAGTGCAGGGAATGAACGATGGCTCTCCCAGCATCAAGCGTCCCATGCTAACCGGATGCAACCCATCGACATCCTTTTCCGGATCGATCGAGGAGATGATGATCCGTTCGTCGATATGGGGAGGGAGCGGCAATTGCACCAGGATACCATCCACAGCCCGGTCTTCATTCAACGTTCCGATGAGCGTGAGCAACGTCTGTTGTGCAGTATCGGCAGGCAAGCGGTAGTCACGATGGTCGAATCCCATCTCATCGCAAGACCGGCCCTTGCTAAAGACGTAGGTCATGCTTGCCGGATCGTCTCCGACGAGGATCACTGCGAGGCACGGCGTATGTCCTGTATCGGCCTTGAAACGCTCGCAGGAGAGCCGTACCTCGGATCGGACTTCCTGGGCAACTTCTTTCCCTGACATGATCAGCATGGCGACTCCTTCTGGCGAACATCCGCGCGCCTACCCGCGTTATACCAAATATCGGGACTATTGTGTACAGGTTTTCAAAACTGTTTCGATGCGATATGATGGATTGACATTCGATACGATACCGGGAGAAGCTGTTCCAATGAAAAAGATCCTGATAGTTTTGCTCCTCTGCATGGCGATCATCCCCAGCATGGCTTTTGCCGAAGATGCAGTACGCACTCCCTACCGCGAATATGCGATGGGCAGCCAGATGTTCACCTTCCGGGCAGGTCCGGTGATCCCAGCCTTTTTCTATCGTCCTTGGCTCGACCTTTCCGAAGGAGACCGATTCGTCGCCTTTCCCGATGCGATGCACATGAAGGTCGGCGGCTACGGATCCATCCGCTACCAAGGTTTCCTCAACAGCACCTTGGCACTCGGCGGTGAGCTCGGATACTATTTTGCCTACGACATCGGTGATGAACTGTTCACGAGCGTTCCGTTCCAAGCGAAACTCACCTACATTCCGCTTCAGGGAACATTCGAGATTCCGTTGAGCGTCGGCCTCGGGTTGGCCTACAACTCCTACAGCGCGGGGGAGAAGCCGAGCTTCCTCAGCCTCCTCGCTACCGCGGAAGCAGGGTTCAGCTGGTATTTCAAGGATGATTGGGGCATCACGCTCAGTACAGGATTGCAGCTCATCCCGGAGATCCTCGGCCCGAACCACCCCTACACCACCCATACCACCTTCGCCGGCTTCATGCCGATCACCCTTTCGGTCACGTACCGGAGCAATTAGGAGAAAGCCATGGACACCAAACGAACGATCAGGATTGCCATACTGCTGATGATCATGCTCCTTTCCTTCATATCCCTAGGTTGCAATACGGAAAACCAAGGTGTTTTCAAGCGCATCAGTGAGTCCGTGATACAGGTGGATGTCGGTTCGGTCGACTTGATCATGAAAAACGGCAACAAACTCTATGCGAACACCGGCAAATCGGGATTGCAGTCCTTTGATACCGTTACCGGCGATTGGGCAAGCATCCCACGAAGTGAAGATGAGGCAGTGTATCATTATACTTCCGACGGAACCGTCTCGACAGACGGAACTGCATTCATCTATGCGACAGGCGGTACGGGAAGTGCGACGAACGACCTCTATGCCTATGTTCCCGGAACAGCTTCCTCCGTTGACCACACCGTCGATTACCAGGTGATTGCCATGGTGCCGCAACACAACCTGATCTTGAGACGGACCGGTACGGGAGGGTATGCCGTCACCACTATCGCAGGAACCGATCATGTTACGTTCGCGACTGAATTCTCCGAGACCATACCTCCTTCCATCATCGCATCGAATCCTACAGATTTCATCGTGACCGGAAAATCGGCCGACAATTCCAAGTTCCTCCATTTCTTCGGATCCTCAAAGGACGCATTGGATTCGACTGATGCCGATTTCGATGACACCGCCCTGGTTGCGATGGGGATCGACGGTACCGAGATCGTCGTGATCGATGCGAATGGGAAGACGTGGCAGGGTGAGACAAACGATTTTGTTTTCGATGCTGGAGTATCAATCTCCGGATGGCCGGCAAGCCGGTATCCATCCGATGCGCCCTACCCGGTCTTCACAGAGGGGACGCTGCTCTACCTGCAGGATGGGAACAACGACTTCCAAGAAATCACCATAGCAGACGGCATTGCCGCATCGGTAAGCAAGACGGCCAAGCCGTTCGCTGCGAGACTTGCGAACATCGCCATCAAGAGTTACGTGAGACGGGGAACGGATGTCTATGTCGGAACGATGCAGAACGGTATCTTCTGGATCGATCTTTCAGATTTTTCCTCAGACAGCTTCTGACAGCCAGTGCTCATGAAAAAAGCGGACCGACCGGTCCGCTTTTTCATGCACATGGCTTGGCTCAGTCACATCTGACTTCATGCAGGATGTCGCGTACTTCGGTATCCGTGTACTCGTGGTCTATCTCATCGCTGGTGAGTCCGATGAACTCGTGGTTCATGTAGTGGATCCATGTCTCATCTTGCGGTGAGTTCAAGACATGCTTGCGACAATAATAATCGGGCTGGATCGGAAGCCGGGGAATATCCTTGTAGTTGGGTATCTTGTAATCGAAGACGGCGATCTTGATGTCACTTCGGGGTATTCCCTTGGCGAGTATGACACCGACGAGTGCGTTCACCGTCTTGCCCGTATCGAATATGTCATCGACGATGAGGATCTTATCACCGGTACGCAAGTGCTCTGGTGAATAGGTCCATCCGTCGATACGTACCTCCGACTCCAATTTCATGTTCTCATAGGAACGAGCGACCACCGCGGCATAGAATACCGGTCGTTCGCCGGCTTGCTTGCGGATGAGCTTGTAGTACTCGCTGAATACGTTGCCCATGTAAGCGCCGCCCCTGAGCGATACATAGATGATATCGGGGACGAAACCGTCCGCCTTGTGCATCCGGTGCACCAGCTTCAAGGCTGAATCCCTGAGCATTTCAGGACTTATGAACTCTTTTTTCATACCCCACCCTATCCGTTCAGTCGGCGACAGTCAATATCTTCACGCCATCTTCGGTGATCGCGATCGTGTGTTCGAAGTGTGCAGAAGGTTTTCCATCTGCGGTTACTACTGTCCACCCGTCATCCAGATGCCTGATGTTCTTCGTACCAAGGTTGATCATCGGTTCGATGGCCAACACCATGCCGACGCGCAACCGAGGGTTCGGACTCATCGCACTCACATAGTTCGGAACTTGCGGTTCCTCGTGGATAGCCAGTCCTACGCCGTGGCCGCAATAGTCACGAACCACACCGAATCCGTTGGAATCGGCGAGCTTGAATATGGGTGCCGAGATATCATGGATCCTGGCATTGGGTTTGGAAGCTCCCTGGATACCGACTTCCAGGCACTGCCGGGTGATCCGTACCAAGCGCTCGTGATCGGGATTGTCCGTAGTCCCTACGATGAAAGTTCTTGCGGCGTCGCTGTAGTATCCATCCAGATCGATGCCAAGATCGATGCTCACCAGATCTCCATTCTCGATCTTCCGTTTGCCTGGAATACCATGGATGATCTCCTCGTTGACGGAGATGCAAGCCGAGCCGGGAAAACCCATGTAGTTGAGAAACGCAGGCCGTCCTTTATGCCGGACGATGAAATCGTGGCAGTAGGAGTCGATCTCCTTGGTAATCATGCCTGCTTCGATGAAAGATCCGAGTGAATCGTGCAGCTGTGCGAGCAATCTGCACGACTGTGCGATGTATTTGATCTGGTCAGGAGTTTTCAACGTGATCATCAATTTCCTTCCGCATGGAATCCAAGATTCCGTTGATGAACTTGTAGTTCACCTCGCGGCTGTATTCCTGTGACAACCGTACAGCCTCGGTGATGATGACGTTGCTGTGGATATCACGCGCATACAGCAACGAGAAAACGCTCATTCGCAGGATGTTGCGGTCGATGCAATCGATCTTTTCGATAGGACGGTTGATCGAATAGCGGGAGATCCAGGAGTCGATCTCCTCAATATGGTCCAACGTTCCCGTGATCAGGTAGCGTGCGAAGAGTGAGGTCTCGGCATCGATCTGGTCCTGTTCCTCCTCGCTCATGGTGGGAAATCCCCCGAATGTCATCCCTGGGACAAGCTCTCCGTTGAAATCGAGGGCGTACAAGGTCGAGAGCGCCAGTTCACGCCCCATATGTCGGCTCTTCACTGTGCACGCTCCTGAGCGATCAGGATATCCACCAAGGCCTCACTCCGCAACTGTTGGACGAGAGAGTCGATCGCCTTGAGGTATGCCGCCTGCTGGCTCCTGGAAGTCAGCGTCTGCCTGATGTATTGTCGCACCGTCACATTCGAGTCGGGGTTGATGAAATCGTCGATCCCCAACAGTTTCGGTTCGGTATGTGTCGTGACCTTCACGATATGATACCCGCCTGTGGACTCGAGCACACCGGAAGGCTTGCCCAACGGAAGGGCGAACACCGCATCGAAGAACACAGGACCGAGATAGGCTCGCATCTCTTCGTCATCGAATGCAAGCCATCCGATATCTCCACCCCTTCCGACCGAATCGGTATCCTTCGAGTACTTGGGAACCAACTCCTCGAATGTATAGGTATTGTAACGGATCCAACGGGCAAGCTGGTCCATCTGGCGCTTCACCTCTGCCTTGTCGGTATCGGTGAAGGGCATGAAGATGTGGCTGATCCGGACCAACTCCGGATTCATGAACGCAGATCGGTTCACACGGAAGAATTCATTCACCTGCTCATCGGTCGGTTCCTGATACGATTGCAATACCGAGGACATCTTTCCCCTGACATAAAGATCGACGACAGCGGATTCCTTGATGTTTTTCTTGAACTCGACCAGAGAGATGCCGTAGTTGTTCCTGATGACCGTCTCGAACTGGGCATCGGTGATCGCACGTCCCACCTGCTGCTCCACATACGTCTTTTGCTGCCTGACCAACTGTTCGACTTGTGCATCGGTGATCGAGAATCCGTCACGTTCAGCACCCTGGAGCACGAGCTCATCGTTGATCATGACGTTCAGAACGTCGACAGGCCTGATGATTTCTGCAGAACCGGCGGCCTTTGCCTCAGCCTGGTAGGCGGCGACACGTGCATCGAGTTCGGAAACGGTGATCACCCGGTTGCGTATCAGATTGACCGTAGCAGCCGGTTGGCTGATGATGTTTGCCGATATGGTGGACAGGGGAAGCACCAGCATGATGCAGAGAAGCAAGATCAGTTTGTTGCGCATGAAACGACTCTCCTGGTATTACGAGATGACCAGCCGTTTGCCGACTTCCTTCGCGAAAGCCGGGTTGGACAGGATTTCGGAAAAGGTCAGGAACATGCCTTGGCTTTCCATGACCCTCATGAGCGCCTGAAGGGTTTTCCCCTGGCGCAATCCGCGCTTGCCGACAAACGCGAATGAGCGCTTTCCCCCGATGGTTCCGCATTGCTTGAGGAAAGCTTCGATCCTTTGGGAAACCTTTCCTCCGAAGAAAGTTTCGGAGATCGCTCCCACGACGATGTAATCAAAGTATGAGATGATCTTGCCCGCGTCCTTGGCCGCATCAACCAGATCCACATCATGACCCTGCATCCGGATACCCTGGGCCAAGGCAGCCGCAAGGTCCTTGCAGGTGGTCGAGGATCCATTGTCAGCAAACAATACACACACTCTCATACTCGTCCTTTTTCAAACGGCAACGACCGCAGAGTAAACATGCGGTCGAAGTCCAAGACACTACAATTCATTGCGCCGATGAATGTTATTCAGCGGCGTTGGTGTTCCACCAATCCCCGGATTGCTGTACTTGCTCAACCTGCACGGAATCGAGCAGGGAATCGCTCGATGGCGACTTGTTGACGACGGCAAGCAGGATTGCAAGGACGAGGAAGCTGGTTCCCAGGATCGCAGTGACCTTGTTCAGCACCTTTCCGCCCTGGGCTCCGAACGTAGAATCGCTTCCGCCGCCGAAGATTCCGCCAAGACCAGTCCCTGATTCGCTCTGGATCGCCACGATGAAGATCAGCAAGAGACTCGCGATGATGAAGAGGATCAAAAGAATAATACCGATGACACCCATTATGAACTCCAGTTTATCCGATGTTGTAGCGCACGATGGGGGCGAATTGCTCCACGGTAAGGGAAGCTCCGCCCACAAGTGCCCCATCGATATGCTCCATGGCCATGAGGTCCTTCACATTCGATGGTTTCACTGAACCACCATACTGTATTATGAGCGATTCTGCAACCGCTTTGCCATAGAGTTTCGCAATCTCACCACGGATGAACGCATGGGCTGCGTTGGCATCTTCGGGAGTGGCAGTCTTTCCTGTCCCGATCGCCCACACCGGTTCGTACGCGATGATCACGCGACTCATGTCCCGGGAGGTGACATCCTTCAAGCCGCCGGCAGTCTGGGTAGCAAGCACGTGTTCAAGCTTCCCCGATTCCCGTTCAGCGAGCGTCTCACCGACACAGAGGATCACATCCAAGCCCTGTGCGAGGGCGAGACGTACCTTGCGGTTGATGAATTCGTCGGTCTCTCCGTAGAGAGCCCTGCGCTCGGAATGCCCGAGTATCACCACGGAGGCTCCCGCCTCCTTGAGCATCGGTGCCGAGACCTCACCGGTGAACGCACCGGAGAGGTTGTCCGACATATTCTGTGCTCCGACGGTAATCCGCGATCCGGAAAGTGCCTCGGCGACCGGTGCGATCGTCACGTACGGTGGCGCGACGACCACCCGGACGGTCGCATCCTTGAGTGCCTCGACAAGCGCCTTCGCGAACGCTCTCCCTTCCGAGGGGGACATATTCATCTTCCAGTTTCCTGCAATGCACACACTTCTCATCTTATTGTCTCTCCAATGCCTTGATACCGGGCAACTGCTGTCCCTCAAGGAACTCGAGCGAGGCTCCGCCGCCTGTCGAGACGTGGTCGATCCTTTCGGCGAAACCGAACTGATTGACCGCTGCAACCGAATCCCCTCCTCCGACGACGGTGGTACCGTCACACTCGGCCACCATCCGTGCGACCTCTTTGGTACCGTTCGCGAACGAAGCGAATTCAAACACTCCCATCGGACCGTTCCATACGATGGACTTCGCTCCCGACAACTCCTTTGCGATGACCGCGAGGGTCTTGGGACCGACATCCATGCCGATCATTCCCTCGGGAATGTCAACGCCGTCAACCGCAACGGGTGCAGCCTGTTCATTGAACTCTGATGCACAGACATGGTCGAGCGGGAGGATCACGCGAACCTTGTTGCTTGCAGCCTTCGCGAGGAAAGAACGAGCAACCTCAATGTATTCAGCTTCCAGCAAGGAGTTTCCGATTGCATGCCCCTGGATCTTCAGGAACGTATACGCCATGCCGCCTCCGATCACGATGGCATCACAGGTACGCACGAGGGACTCGAGTACGCTGATCTTGGAAGAAACCTTGGAACCGCCGATGATCGCGACGAACGGCTTGTCAGGATTCTCCAGAAGAGGCGCAAAGAACTTCACCTCTTTCTCGATCAGGAATCCTGCAGCGGAGGGCAAGAAGTGTGCGACGCCCTCGGTTGAGGCATGTGCACGGTGTGCGGTACCGAACGCATCGTTCACGTAGACATCGCCGTAACTGGCGAGTTCCTTCGCAAACTGTTCGTCGTTCGCCTCCTCTTCCTTGTAGAACCGCACGTTCTCAAGAAGCAACACCTCTCCGGCTGCGAGGGACCCTACTTCCGACCTCACCGTCTGACCAATCACGTCGGATGCAAGCTTCACGGGACGCCCGAGCAACTCACTGAAGCGCTTTGCGATGGGAGCCATGCTGAACGCAGGATCCTTCTTACCCTTGGGACGACCGAAGTGGGACATGACGACCACCGAGGTCCCCTTCTGTTCGAGGATATACCTGATCGTCGGAAGCGCACCGGCAATCCTGGTATCATCGGTCACCACACCATCTTTCAGGGGAACATTGAAATCCACACGGATGAGCACCCGCTTTCCCCGCAGGTCAAGATCTTTGACGGTATATAATTTCATCATGACTCCTCATGTAAGCCTGATGCGCACCGGAAGGCGCGCATCAGACTGAAAACAGTTTCGACTCCAGGTCAGGCCATCAGCTTCTTGGCAAGGTCGACCACACGGCAGGAGTACCCCATCTCGTTGTCGTACCATGACATGACCTTGAAGAATTTGGGACCCATCTTCATGGTGAGCTGAGCATCGAAAATGGAAGAGTGAGTATTTCCCTTCACATCGCTCGATACGATCGGATCCTCGGTATACTGGAGAATGCCCTTCATCGGACCCTCTGCAGCAGCCTTCACCGCGGCATTCAACTCCTCGACAGAACAATCCTTGTCGAGCATGACGGTCAGGTCGACGATCGAACCTGTCGGAGTGGGAACACGCATCGCACCGCCATTGAGCTTGCCCTTCAACGAGGGAATGACCTCGGAGACGGCACGGGCAGCACCGGTTGTGGTGGGAATGATGGAGAGACCGGCTGCGCGTGCCCTGCGGAGGTCCTTGTGCGGCTGGTCGAGGATTACCTGGTCGTTCGTGTAGGCGTGGACCGTAGTCATGAGACCGCGCTCGATGCCGAACGAATCATTGAGCACCTTTGCCAACGGAGCGAGACAGTTGGTGGTGCAGGAGGCGTTGGAAAAGGCATGCAGGCTCAGGTCGATCTGGTCATCGTTGACACCGCAGACAATCGTCTGGTCGATCTTGTCCTTGGAAGGTACCGTAAGGATGACCTTCTTCGCACCAGCGGTGATATGATCCTTGTACCCGCCCTTCGGGCCTTCGGCAACAGAGAATACGCCGGTCGACTCGATTGCGATGTCGACACCGAGGGCCTTCCAAGGAAGCTCCGCAGGATTGCGGACTGCAAAGATCTTGATTTCCTTGCCATCGACGACTATGGCATCATCTTTCGCTTCGACGTACTTGTCGTAGACACCGTAGGTCGAATCGTACTTGAGCAGGTGTGCCAAGGTCTTGGGATCGGTAAGGTCGTTGATGGCGACGATTTCGATATCCTTATCCTCGAACGCTACCTTGAAAACGTTGCGTCCGATACGTCCGAAACCATTGATTGCGATTTTCATCTATGTATCCTCCGAAAATGTAGGGTATGTATCGATAGCAATATACCTATTATCTGCATGCCGCGTCAACGAATCAGGCCCTTTTCGTCACAATTTTCACACGGTTGATCTTATGTCCCTCGATTTCCTGCACAACGAAATCCATCCCGTTGTACTCAATTTTCTCCTGGTTGAGCGGGATGCGGCCGAATTGTTCGAACACGAACCCCCCGAGTGTCTCGAAATCGTCCTCGGGGAGATTCAATACGAGCCGTTCATTCAGCTCATCGATCGCGGTCCTGGCGTCACATAGGTAGATCCCCTGCCCGATCTCGATGATGTCCTCGTCTTCCTCGTCATCGAATTCATCCTGGATGTCTCCCACGATGATCTCGAGGATGTCCTCCATGCTGACGATACCCGATACCCCGCCATACTCATCGATGGCGACCGCGATATGCACGCGTCTCTTCTTGAACTCCCTGAGCAGTTCGTCAAGACGTTTCGTCTCGGGTACGAAATAGGGCTTGCGCATGAATCGCTTGATCTCGAACCGACCGATCTCCGCACGCAACCTGATCAGGTCCTTCACATAGAGGATCCCCACGACATTGTCGATCGTGTCGGTGTAGACGGGATACCGGGAATAGCCCTGTTCAGCGATCAATGCACGCAACTCCTCGAGTGACAGCGTGTCGGGGATGAACACCACATCGATGCGCGGCACCATGACTTCACGTACGGTAGTCTGTGCCAACTCATCGATTCCCTCGATCATGCTTTTCCGTTCCTCCACGACTTCAGCGCGAGGCTGCGGAGGCTGGGGATCCTCCTTCGACAACCAACTTTTCAGTTTTTTTCCAAAACTCACGAAACAGACTCCTTTAGTACGGTTTCCAACAATTCCTCTTGTTTCCGAAGCATGACTTCTTGCGGATCATTCGTCTCATGGTCCCATCCGCAAAGATGCAACACTCCATGCACGAGCAATCGGGCGAGCTCCTCGGATGCAGGGACCGAGAAGTCCACGCAATTGCGATCCATCGCGTCCAGTGAGATGACCAGGTCTCCGAGCACTTCGGGCTCGTCATCTTGGCGGGCATAGAAGAAACCTTCATCATCATCCGATTGGACGAATGAGAGGATATCGGTGCTTTCATCCTTTCCACGGTAGGCTGAGTTCAGCTGCTGCATCGTTCCGTCGGAGACAAACGAACAGGATATTTCATACTCCCGCTTGCCCACGAGGCGCAGGATGCTTCTCAGCAACGCATCGACACGTTCGGACGGCGCACGGGCAGCCATTTCATCCGATTCGTGTGAGATATCTATCTCAATCATGTTGGTTCCTCTTCCTTCTCTTGCGGATACTCGATACGCGTATGATACCGACCGGTAAGGATCTGTACGAAAACCTTCGCTATGCGTTCAAGGTCGGTCACCGAAAGACGTGATGACACGAGTTGCTTGCGTTCGAATTTTCCCATGAATATCTGGTTCACCAGTTTTTCGTACTTCTGCGCAGACGGTTTCTTGATCGTGCGCGAAGCCGCCTCGACGCCATCGGCAAGCATCACGATCGCAGCCTCGGGACTCTGTGGAATCTGGTTTCGGTATGAGTAATCCTGTTGCTTGACCTCGGAATTGCTGCCTTCGGCTGCCGCGGCAATCTGTGCTTCCTTCAGGAAAATGGCAATCACGTCATTGCCATGGTGCTGGCTGATGATGTCGATCACCTCCTGGGGAAGATGTGCCTCACGAGCCTTCTCCACCCCGATCTTCACGTGACTCTTGATGATCGCCACCGAAAGGCTCGCCTTGAGGTCGTCGTGCTTGTTGTCACCGCTCTGGTTCTCGATGAAATATTCAGGATGCTCCTGCTTGCCGATATCGTGATACATGCCACCGACCCGCGCAAGCAAGGGATCCGCCCCGATTTCCTGAGCCGCTGCATAGGCCAGCTCTCCTACGATCATCGAATGGTTGTAGGTACCCATCGCAGTCTGCGAGAGACGGACGAGTACGGGGGAGTCGCTGAATGCAAGTTCACGCAACCTGAATGATGTGGGAAAATTCCATATCCACTCGATCAACGGCAACAAGACGGTGACCAAGATATAGGTAATGCTGATATTCAAGGCGATGATGGTCACCGACTGCAGGATATGATGGAATCCGAGCCCATTGAACAGATTATGGAAAAGTACCAGGAATGCTGCGGTCACGATCCCGAAAAACCATTGGAAGATCATGTCCACCCGTTTGTTCACATAGCGGATGAAATAGATTCCGCTCGCACTGATGGCGATCACTAAGAAGAAGGTAGTCTCGGGTGATGAAGGAAGGAGCATCACATACGAACCGAGAAGAGCCGCGACGATCAGTCCGGTGCGTTTGCGGTTCGTCACCAGCGAAAGGAGGATCGGAAGGGCGAACACCGGCAAGAACGGCGCATGGCTTGCGAACCCGTGACCGAGTATCGCCGTCAGGATCGCATACAGGGCGATCTCTGTCAGCAGTGTCCCTGCGAGGAAGAGCAATTGGTACTGATAACGCCTCTTGGAGTGTTCGAAGGCCATGTGCATGGCGTACACCGACACGATGGTGACGATGATCACGAAGAATGACCTGCCGATCATCTGGCTCGGGGAGAACCGTGAGCTCGCAAGTCGCATCGCTTGCAGGGTTTTCACATCTTCCGCGGTGATCACGTGATCCTCTTTCAGGACGTACTGTCCCTTCTCCACGCGGACCATCGCCGGCTTTACGGACAGGGCTGCCTCTTGCCTGGCCAGAGCCGTCTCCACGGGTGAATAGAATACGTTCGTGTCCAATATGATCGCAAGGGTCGTAAATGCCAATTGCTCAAGATCGGTACCCATGGTTCCGTTCACCGCAGCAAGATCCCGCCTCATGCGGACCAGGATCGTTTCCTTGGTAAGCAGTTCAGGGAGATTGCGTTCGAACGAATCGGAAGCATCCTCGAGTCCCGAATCACGGGTCACACGTACAACGTCGTACCCCTCGCCGACGATCATCTCCAGGTCCGCACGTTCGAATATGCCCTCTGTCGCATAGCGGGTGACCAAGTTCCTCATCAAGATTCTCAGCGAAGCTTTCCTCTCGCCTGGCAGACGTGCGATCGTCTCAGCTTGGGCTTCCAATCCCTCGGAGGGACTCTCGCCGAAAAGGCTGTCGACGCGTGCAAGCATCCGCGAGGTATCGACAAGTGAGACCGTGAAACGAGGAAGCACCGACTTTGCGATGGCCGCCTGTCTGCGCTTCGTCTCATTCTCATCGATATAGTGGAACGTTTCATTCGCACGTATATCGTAAGTTGCCAACGTACCGACTTCATAGCGCGCGCGCACGTCTTCGGTCAGCAACCGTGTCTGGTTGGAAATGAGCACGGGAACGAGAATCGCTCCTGCGGAAACCAGGAACGCCAAGATTGGTATCGATATCCGCATCCACAGGGGATTGCCGGAAAACCGCTCACTGGCGTTGGGAGTCTTTTTCATAGGCATCAATAATCCTCTGGACCATCCTGCTTCTCACCACATCGGAAGATTGGAACTCAATGAATCCGATTCCAGGCACGTCCCGCAGAAGCGCAGAAGCGTGCACCAGACCGCTGGCGCGGCTTCTGGGAAGATCGATCTGCGTCACATCACCGGTGATCACCGCCGTCGAGTTCTCGCTGAGGCGGGTAAGGAACATCTTCATTTGCTCCGTCGTGGTATTCTGGGCCTCATCGAGAATGACACATGCGTTGTTCAGCGAACGTCCGCGCATATAGGCCAACGGGGCGGTCTCCACCGCTCCGTTATCCTCGAGACGCTTGATGATCGCAGGAGGCAACAGGTACTCCATCGCATCATAGAGCGGACGAAGGTACGGGCTGATCTTCTGGGCCAAGTCTCCGGGGAGGAACCCGAGGCTCTCCCCCGCCTCCACGACGGGCCTGGTGAGGATGATCTTCTGCTTTCTTCCACCGAGCACTTCTGCCAAGGCATGCGCGATCGCCAGGAAAGTCTTTCCTGTTCCCGCAGGTCCGATGCTGAACACAAGCTGACGCTCCCGCATGAGACGGATGAAGGTTTTCTGGCGGGCACTCTTCGGATACACCATCTTGCCACCGACCGAAATCGAGCTCTTCTGCTCTTCAGCACCCGAGGTGACCATATCATCATCGGTTGACGCGTGACCGGAGACCAGTGCCTGATACTCCATGAAAATTTCCGGTTCCGTGATGTCCTCGCGCTGGATGGCAAGACGCTTCAGGCGCATCATGAGCGAGGTGAACAGTTCATCACCGGAACTCTCGCGGTCGGGGACATCGCGATAGGTGATGCTGTTGCCGTGGACAAACAGCTCGCCATTGAGCAGCAGTTCGACATACGGCACGTTCCTGTCATTCACGCCACACACACGTTGCATCTGCGACGACTGCTCGAATACTATCGTGCTGCTCATCCTTCTCCCATGGCACGGGTCTTCAGCGTCCTGCATCGAACATTCTGTCGACCTTGATCTCCGGAATGGCTTTCCACTGCAACAGCACGGTGAAAACCGGCTTCCATCGCCATTCCAAATCCGATAATACTACGCTTCCATGATATTTACAATGGAGGTCCCAATCAGCCATATGATGTACCAAAGAGATTTCCACCGCTTCCATGGTGAATTGCGTCTCGTTCCTCCCGTCTCCGAAGAAGTCGAACGAAGCGAGCAGGTCGTCCCACAGGTCGGAGAAGGTCCGGTATCTGTGCAATCCCTTGTTCACCGTCGTGAGCGCCACTTCGAGCGAAAGGAACTCGGCGATGTTGAACGAGAGATCGATCTTGAAGGTGAAGTCGGATGCGCTCATGTCCCAAAAGGAGTGGCGGTAGGAGACACTGAGATCCAAGGCAAGGGAAATCCTGTTCTTCCACCATCGTCTCTCGAATGCCTCGACCTGGACCTTCGTATCGAGAAGATCCCAGACCGGATCATCGATCGGGCCGCTCCCATGGATGCTTGCAGTGACCCACGGAATCCCAGCGGAGAGCGAGAAACGATCGAAACGCATCCCAGAGAAGTCGTATGAGGCACTCTCGCGGACCGAGAGGAATCCGTCGAAGGGGTGGATTGAGAGCGAGGTGTCCACGACGAGCGGATCAAGGATTCCAGTCGATCCGGTGATGGCGGAAGTATCGTAGGTTCCTGTTGCGGAGAATTCGATTTCCCCCTTGTCGATATAGGAGAATTTCACCGTCGCATCCTCACCGGTGAAGGTGTCGTCTGGCAACTGCTTGACCTTGTATGAGGCGCTCGCCGCAATATTGCCCTGGGCATACTCAAGTTTCGGAAGAAGACTGATGTCGATCGGTGGGAGTGTCGTGGTGAACGAGGGGGTGAGCACTCCGGTTCCTGTCGATAGGGACTTTTTCCACGTGACTTGGTGCCTGCCGACCGAATCCTTGCCCCATGATCCCCACCCTCCTGTCTCATTGCCATCAGTGCGTTTCCCTTGGTACAAACGGGAAGTGAGTCCATACGAAAGCCCCACATAGGGCAAGGACAGATCGGTGAGCGACGTGAGTGTGAGTTGGCTCGTCTCTGTTCCCTCCCCTTCGTTCACCGTGTACAGGGGGTCGAGGCGTTGTGTGAAACTGAGCACGGATGGAGCGATGGCACCTTGTATCGTGACGGACGAGGCATTTCGTGCGTATCGTGATGACTCGACAGTCCCATCGGCATCCACCGTGGAGTTCTGGCGGTAATCCTGTCGCACCGAGTATGAGAATTCCAACGAAGAATTCGTGATCGGGCTCACGGTGGTACGTGCCTTCGCCGTCTCACCGTACGGACCTTGGATTCCCCATGCATCAAGCTTGATCGCAGGATCGGCAATTTCCTGTGTCACTTTCATTTTCGACTCCTGCGATGCGGCGGTGTTGAGCCGCAACAATTTTCCTGAGACAGAGAGGCCCAGGTCGGGCAAGGTCAGTGCGCTGACCCGGTACCCGCTCCCTTCGCTCATGGTGAGTGCTTTCCATGTTACTCGTGCAGTCAGACGATCGATGCGTACTGATTCGACGAATGGAGCGAGTCCTTTCATCGGTATGGTGGAGGTCGCGTTCAGCAACCAATCGAAGGTCGAGATATCCGATCGGTAGGTGGTGGGCCACGTCGTATCACGGGTCAATGCGCCGAGAGAGAATGAAGTGAGGCGGTTTCCATAGTCCCTCAGGAATCGCGGATCACTGTACATGCCCATCTGCAAGGAAAGACGCAAGGCCTTTGCATTGACCTGGGCACTGCCGTCGAATCCGTACCGTACCGGTTCGATTCCATAGACGGTACTCAAGGACGGTCCTTGGGATCCGGGAAACGCGACTCCTCCGAATCCGGAGAGAGTCAATTGTTTCGAAAGGAGATTGTTCTGCGTATCCATGCCGAGGAAGATACCGCGATTGCGGTATGCATCGGCAAGAAGCACCAGGTACGACTCGTTCTTGCGAGCCCAGGATTCAAGGTTCGAGGAGGCGACTCCCGATCCGTATACCCATCCGTCACGCTGCCGTTCGCCCGCATCCGAATTGTCGGAAAGAAGCGTCGTCAGGCTGTTGGATTCTCCTTTCTCCATCTTCGGGTAAGATCCGTACAGTTCGGTGGTGGTACTGAAAAACCACCCCCGCTCCGAGTCGATGCCGAACGAAGGATTGAAAACGAAGGTCCTTCCGGGATAATAGAAGAATGGCAACCAGAGCATGGGAACCCGGCCAAGTTGTATCTTTGCATTGGTCACGAAGAGGTCTCCCCCCTCGACCATGTGTACGGAAGAGGCGGCGATGCTGAAGTAGGCCTGTTCCCGGTTAGTCGTGATGAAGCCATCTTCATAGGAAATTGTCCTTGGATCTCCGCTGATCGAAACGGTGGAGCCGCTCGTGAAGAAACGGACTTCCTGTTCCTCGCTGTTGCTTCGCATCATGCTCGTCCCGCCATCGGAGAGGAGGAGCCTCCCCGATTCCCACCAGACGGTAAGGATTTCCCCCTCCAGGATATCCTCACTCTTCTCCAGGACATTGCGGTACCGCACTGATCCGAGCGCACTCACGGTCTTCCGTTCAAGATCGACCACGACGGTCCGGGCGGCGATGTTCAGTTCTCCATAGGTCGGATCGGAAGGGACAAGGACCATTTCCACGTCACCCTCCAGGAGGATGAACCGTGAACCTGACCCTTGTACGTATATGCGTGACGCCCGCGTGATACGGACCTCCTCCCCTTGCGGTTCTCGCTCCTTCCAGGATTTCATCTCCGTGGGAATAATCTTGTGATAGGCGAGCAGACGGTCTCTCAGTTGTTCCTCACTGCCCGTATCATCGATTCCGGAGAACTGCGCCCGCATGCGCAATTCTCCGGCCGTAGCGGTCGTGATGTCCGAGAAAAGCAGGACGAGGGAATCGGAACTTGGATCGAAAGATCCCTCCGCTGCCCACAACAATGCGGGGAGGCACGACAGGAGGACGATGGCGCGAAGAACGGCATGTACCAGCCTAGGTCTTTTCATAGAGCGACTTGGCTACATAGTACCCTGTGTAGGATTGTTTGCAAAGGGAAACCTCCTCAGGAGTCCCCGTAGCCACCACCGTCCCACCGCCGTCACCGCCTTCAGGTCCCAAATCAATGATGTGATCGGCACTCTTGATGATGTCAAGATTGTGCTCGATCAGGATCACCGTGTTGCCCTGGTCGACCAATCGATCGAGGACCTCCATCAGCTTCTTGACATCCGCGAAGTGCAGCCCCGTCGTCGGTTCGTCAAGCACATACAGGGTCCTTCCGGTACCGATCTTCGAGAGTTCGAGACTCAGCTTCACCCGCTGCGCCTCGCCTCCGCTGAGTGTCAGTGCCGATTGCCCAAGCTTGATGTACCCCAATCCGACAGATTCCAGGGTCTCGACCTTGCGCCTGATCCTGGGGACCGCGGAAAAGAATTCACAGGATTCGCTGATCGTCATGTTCAGGACATCATGGATGTTCTTCCCCTTGTAATGGACGCCCAAGGTTTCCTTGTTGAACCGCTTGCCCTTGCAGACATCGCATGTCACGTAGACGTCGGGAAGGAAGTGCATCTCGATCTTGAGGGTACCGTCACCCTGGCAGTGCTCACATCTGCCGCCGGAAACGTTGAACGAGAAACGGCCCGGTTTGTACCCACGGGCCTTTGACTCCGGCAAGGAGGAGAACAGCTCACGGATCGGGGTGAATGCCCCGACGTAGGTGGCGGGGTTGCTCCGTGGAGTCCTTCCGATCGGACTTTGGTCGATGCTGATCACCTTGTCGATGTGTTCGCTTCCGGAGATCCTGCGATATCCGTCGAATTGCTCGCTCTGGCGGGCGAGGATCCGTCTCAATGCGGGAAGGAGTATCTCGTTGAGAAGTGTCGATTTGCCCGATCCGGAAACTCCGGTGATGACCACCATCTTTCCCAAGGGGATTTCGACATCGATGTCCTTGAGATTGTTCTTTTTCGCACCGATGATGCACAACGAGTTGCCCAGGCCTTCCCGCCTTCGCTTCGGGATGGGCATGTGCAAGTGCCCGGAAAGATATTGTCCGGTGAGACTTTCCGGGTCTGCTTCAATCTCCCGCGGGGTTCCTTGCGCGATGATGAAACCGCCATGGACGCCTGCACCCGGCCCGAGATCCACCACATAGTCGGCTTCCCTGATCGTGGCTTCGTCGTGTTCGACGACGATCAGGGTGTTTCCGATGTCCCGTAGGGTCTTCAGCGTCTCGATGAGCTTCTGGTTGTCCCGCTGGTGCAGGCCGATCGAAGGCTCGTCGAGGACATAGATGACACCGCTCAATGCCGAACCTATCTGGGTTGCCAGGCGGATGCGTTGTGCCTCCCCGCCGCTGAGCGTTCCTGCCGGGCGGTCGAGCGTCAGGTACTCGAGACCGACATTCACCAAGAAGGAGAGCCTTGCGAGTATTTCCTTGAGGATCTGCTGTGATATCTCGCGTTGGGTCGGCGTAAGCTCGAGACTCTCGAAGAACTGCTGCGCGTTGCGTATCGACATCATGGTCGCATCGATGATGCTCTTGTTTCCCACGAACACGGAAAGGGCTTCGGACCGCAACCGGGAACCATGGCAGACCTCGCAGGTATGGCTGGTCTGGAACGTGTCCATCCACATGCGGATCTGCATCGAGTTCGTCTCGAAGTACCGCCTCTTGAGATCGGGGATGATTCCGGCGAACGGTTTCTCCAGCGTGTAGTACCCCTTGTTCTTCTCATTCTTGTACTTGATAGGCAGTCTCTCTTCCGTACCGTAGAGGATGACCTGGATGACCTGCTCGTCGAGTTCGGAAAACGGGGTATCGAGCGTGAATCCGAAGTGTTTCGCGAGAGCCTCGAAGGGAGCCCTAGACCAGGTGGCCTCCGGATTCTGGCTTGCGATGGCTCCTTGGTTGAACGATTTGGAGCGGTCGGGGATGATCTTGTTGGGATCGAACTGCGATTTCTCTCCGAGTCCGTGACATGAAGGACATGCGCCGAACGGGTTGTTGAAGGAAAACAGTCTCGGTTCCAAATCCGGGATGCTGATGCCGCAGTGGGCACAACTGTTGTGTTCGCTGTACGTCTCTTCCTTCTCAGAACCGTCGTCCCCGACCAGGAGGATGCGAACCAGGCCGCCAGTCATCTCGATCGCACTCTCGATGGAGTCGGCAAGGCGGCTTCTCGCTTCGCCACGCAAGACAATCCTGTCGATGACGACCTCGATCGTATGCTTGACCTGCTTGTCCAGATCGATTGTCTCGTCGAGGTCACGCACCTGGCCATCGACACGTATTCTCGCGAAACCCGCTCTCTTCGCATCCTCGAAAACCTTCTTGTGCTCTCCTTTCCTTCCGAGCACGACGGGAGCGAGGATCATGAGGCGACTGGATTCGGGAAGCCGGAATACCGAATCGAGGATCTGGTCGATCGATTGCTCCGATATCTCACGTCCGCATTCGGGACAGTGGGGTATTCCGATGCGTGCCCAGAGCAACCGGTAGTAATCATATATCTCGGTGATGGTCCCGACGATGGACCGGGGATTGTTGTGTGTGGTTTTCTGTTCGATCGCGATCGCAGGCGAGAGACCTTCCATATAATCGACATCCGGTTTCTCCAGTCTGCCGAGGAACATCCTGGCGTACGATGAGAGCGATTCCACGTAGCGTCGCTGTCCCTCCGCGAAAATCGTGTCGAACGCAAGCGAGGACTTTCCTGATCCGCTGAGGCCGCTGATTACGATGAGCCTGTCCTTGTCGAGGTCAAGGTCGATATTCTTCAGGTTGTGCACCCTGGCCCCACGGATGATCAGTTTGTTATGCATGGGCAAGTTCCTCTATCCTCTTGAACAATTCTTCTTCCGCCGTCTCGGATCGGACCTCCTTGACAAGCTTTCCTTTCTCGTAGAGATAGACCCTGTTTCCGATTCCCGTGATGGCTATGTCTGCGTGGGCAGCTTCACCAGGTCCGTTCACCTGACAGCCCATGATGGCAACTGTCAATGGAGCATCGACCTGCAACAGCCGTCCTTGAATGCGCTTGAGAAAGGCTTGGGAGTCGAATGAGGCGCGTCCGCAACGAGGGCATGAGACCAGTCTGATGCCGCCGCTCTCCAATCCGACCGTCCTGAGGATCTCCCTCGCCGCCGCGATCTCGTGTTCCCGATCATCGGTGATCGAGATGCGGATCGTATCGCCGATCCCCTCGTGCAACAGCCTTCCGAGAACCCAGGTGCTTCGTGTGACCGCAGTGATCACCCCACCCGCCTCGGTGACCCCGAGGTGCAGCGGATAGCCGGTCTGCCGCGAAAGTTCGCGATATGCACGATAGGTAGTCTCCACATCGGTATGTTTCACCGAGACGACCGTCTGGTCGAACGACCAGGATTCGAACCATTCGAGATACTCGAGTGCCGTCGCGACCATCCCCGCGGCATGATCGCCTTCACGGAGTCTCAAGGGCAGAGATCCGCCGTTCAATCCGATCCTGATCGCACAACCGTGTGCAGCCGCTGCCCGTACGACCTCCTCCACCTTCCACTTGGCCCCGATGTTTCCCGGATTGATCCGGATCTTGTGTGCACCGCAGGCAATCGCTTCGATCGCGAGCTTCCAGTCGAAGTGTATGTCGGCGACCACCGGCATCGGACTCTCCTTGCAGATGCGTGAGAACACTGCCTTGTCATCGGAAGATGGATAGGAGAAGCGGATGACCGAACACCCCATCGTCGCATAGGTTCTCAATGAGGTGAGCAGTTGCTCATATGCGGTATCATCATGTTCCGCAGGGAACGGCTGTGACCACATGGTCTGTATGGCGATCGGCGCGTTATTGCCGATGCTCAAGTTCCCGACACGGATTTCCCTGGTATGTTTTCTGTTCATCGATATGCCTTTCTGATGCACAGCAGTGTATCCGATTCGGCAGGAAAGGAAAAGAGAAGAAGCCTTCCGATCCCGGAAGGCTTCCTAGTGGTTCATCGGTCCCCTACTGCAGGAGCAACAGGAGGAACACCAAGGTGAACAACGCTACCGTCTCGATGATACCGATCACGATGAAGTAGTTCGCGGTGCCTTTGCCCGTCTCTGCGAGCGCATCCGAGGCTGCCGCAGCGGCACGACCCTGCATCCACGCGGAGAGACCGATCGCGAGCCCGCCGAACACTCCTGCACCGAGCAACATCATGGCATCCTGGCCGGCAACCGCCGCCGCGCTGATGAAGTTCATCAAGAGGAATCCGTAGATGGTCTGTGTCAGCGGAGCACCCGAGAAAGCCACCATGATGAAGGGTGCGGGTTTGCCGTTCGCGTAACATTTCTTCCATCCACCCACTGCTGCCAACGATGCAGCTCCGGTCCCCAAAGCCGATCCCAAGGCCGAAAGTCCAAGTGCAGCTGCCATTCCGATCAAACCAATATTCATACCAAGCTCCTTGTCGTTGTGTTCACAACGTATGTGATACCATTCATACCGTTTCCCTGAACGGATCGTATTGATAACCGGTCCACTCCATGCCGAGTTGGCCGGAAAACTCCAAGAGATTGAGCCGAACGCCATGCACGACCACCGAAAGCAAGGCCATCACCAGGTTCAGTCCGTGGCCGATCACCAAAATGAGGATTCCTGCCGGCAAGGCAAACCCTTGCAACAGGCCGGATGCCATGCTGTTGAAACTCTGTGCAATCGCAAGCGAAGCCATGCCTACCGCGAAAAGCCGGATATAGCTGATGATATTGGAGAATGCACTGATCGAGTTGAGGAATGTGGTGAACAATCCCGCTGCTCCTCCGGCAAGTCCTTTCAAGAAAGGAACTTGTGGTCCCTGAGCTCCGAAGAGAACGACCAGGGCAAACCCGACACCGACCGCACTTCCCACCGCCGACACGGGAACCGAAGCTCCGATGACCAGCATGAGCACCAGGAAATAGAGTGCATCGATCATGAGCAACCATCCGAAATCGGCAACGGCGCTCAGGTCCTTGCGGCCAATCTTCCTGTGGATGTTCATCGCACACGCGAGACTCAACTGCAAGGTACCGACGATGAAGCAGAATTGCATCACCATGTTTTGCGATGTCGTCGCATCGAGACCGAACAGCTCGGGATAGTTCGCGATCTGGGGAATGACGAGGGCCTTGAGAAGCGGCACCGACTCAAGGATCGCCTTGCTTCCGAACCAAGTTCCCGTCAATGCGCCCCACACGATGCTCGCGATGCTCAATACATACAGGAGTATGATCGCATTGTTCGCTTTTTTCAGTTTCCTGTGCATCAGGACCGCGGTACCCAAAAAGATCACGCCGTATGCTGCATCCCCGACGATCATCGCAAAGAAGAGCGCGAAGAACATGAGAAACCACATGCTGATGTCGTACTCTCGGTAGCCGGGTACGGTTCCGAGGATATCGAACACCGGACCGATGATGCTCACCCAACGGGAGTTCTTCACTTGTGTCGGCGGGGTATCCTCCTCGCCCGGTTCATCCAATGCATAGGCCCATTTCTGTACGGAAGCCAGTTTCTTGAATGTATCGATCATGTTCTGTGGAACATAACCGCTGAGCCATGCAACCGTGTCGTCCTCGCCCATAGCGGCACTTGCACGTTCGAACCGGAGGTCCTGGGCGAGCAATGAGAGGTGGTTCTTGTAGCTGCCGAGATACGCGCTCAGTGCGAAGAATTCTTCTTCGATGGCATCCAGCCGATTCCTGTCCGCCTCGATCGAACCGTTCAGGTCAGAGAGCGACCGATGGGGCAGATCAAGCTGTTGCGCGACCGTTCCCTCGGGAAGGGCGGAACCGATGGTAGAGACCAACAGGTTTTTCTTTTCATTGTTGAGCAGCACAAAATCGGTATCGTTACCGAGTTTCTGCAACTCTTTCCTTCCGATACGGTAGAAATGCAGCCGGATTCCCCGATCGGCAAGGTCCTTGAGGTCTTCGACGGAGAAGTCCCCCCACTCGTGCAGTCGGTCCCGTTCGAGTATCGTCTTTTGCATCCGCTCCGATATCTTTTCCTGTTCGTCGATCAGCCAAAGCACACGCGTGTTGATCTCAGAGAAATCCTCCTCATCGACCTGGGATGCCTCAAGATTCTGCGTGGATCCCTTCTTGTCCTTTTTCAGTCGTGCGGCACGGACTTCCTGAAGCTTCATCATGGCCCGATCCATCTTCTGGCGGGAACGCTCGAGTTCCTCGATCGTCTCCCCTTTTACAGGGACCTCATCCAAATGGACCATGCCGGCTTTCCTGAGAGCCTTCAGTGCGCTCCGTTTCTCATAAGCCAAAACGATGAGGGAGACCCTCTTCATCGGTACGATCATGCGACAACCTCCCCGGTTCCCCGGACCAGCTTCTTCTTTGCGATCTTGCCACGGACGACCGCGGCGGTCTGCTGGTCACCGAGATAGATGCCGATCTTCCGGATATTCTCCTTCGTCTCGGGAATCTTTACCTTCTCGAAGAGATTCACCCGCTGGCTCGTGACACGCAGCTCACGGCCAAGCAGTTCCACCTGCTTCTCCAATGTCGCGATCATCGCATCATAACGAGCGATCTCACGCAACGATCTCACACCGTGATCGACCCACAATGGATAACTGTCGATATCGTAGGCAATGTCACGGAAAGTCAGCTCCTTGAAGACCGGAATCGCGACTCCCGCGATATTGCCCTTGGCCTTGACGACCTTGTCGACCACCACGATCTTGTCCAACCGTTGCTGGTCCTCGAATGACCGGTTCTCAGCGAACACCGCTACCCAGGATTGCAGGTCTTGCACCAAGGACCTTTGGAGCGTACGAAGCCGCTCGACCTCCTGCTCGATCTGCCTGATGACCATCTGCAGCTGCTGTTTCTTCAGCTGCAGTGTCGGCAGGTAGCGCTGGAACTGCTTGAGCTGGTCCTTCTGCTTCTTCTGTTCATTCTTCGTCAGTTTGACGGCAGCCATGCATCACTCCTCAGGAAGCCGCGTCAGGCCAATGCTTCAGCACGAGCTCCGAACGGATTCCTGTCTCCTTCGGCTCGAAACAATCGGCGAGGATTTCCCATCCGAGATCGAGTGCCTCCTCCAGCGGGATATTTACCGACAGTTCCATCAGCTTGCTCTCGAAGAGCTCACCGTACTTGAGCAGTTTGTCATCCCACTCCGACATCTGGAATCCCATCGATTTCTTTTCGAGCGACTCCTTGTATGAGGCATACAGCTTGATCATGCCGTCCATGAGGGCCCGGTGATCGTCGCGGGTATCCTTGTTCACCTGCTGCTTGAGACGGGAGAGCGATCCGAACGGTTCGATGCGGCTGTTCTTCAGGTAGTACTGTCCTTCGGTGATATATCCGGTGTTGTCCGGAACCGGATGGGTCACATCATCGCCGGGCATGGTAGTGACCGCCAAGATCGTCACCGAGCCCGCACCTTCGAAATCGACAGCCTTCTCGTACCGTGCGGCAAGCGAGCTGTACAGATCTCCCGGATATCCTCTGTTCGAAGGAACCTGTTCCATCGTGATGGCGATCTCCTTCATCGCGTCGGCAAAGTTGGTCATGTCGGTCAGCAGCACGAGCACCTTCTTCCCGTCAAGGGCGAACCGCTCGGCGACCGCGAGGGAGATGTCGGGAACGAGAAGGCACTCGACGGTCGGATCGCTCGCCGTGTGGACGAAGAAGATCGTCCTGCTCATCGCACCGCTCTTCTCAAGAGTCTCCTTGAAGAAGAGGTAGTCATCATACTTGAGCCCCATGCCGCCGAGGATGATGAGGTCGACCTCCGCCTGCATCGCGATACGTGCCAGCACTTCATTGTACGGTTCGCCGGAAACGGAAAAGATCGGCAGCTTCTGCGACTCGACCAATGTGTTGAACACGTCGATCATGGGCAACCCTGTCCTGATCATGTTGCGAGGGATGATCCGTTTCGCGGGATTGACCGCCGGACCACCGATCTCGATGAGGTTGTCGGTGAGCTCAGGCCCATTGTCGCGGGGCTTTCCTGAACCGGTGAAGACCCGTCCGAGCAGATCCTCCGTGTAGGAAATCCTCATCGGATACCCGAGGAACCGCACATGGTCTCCCGTGCTGATGCCCCTGGCTCCCGAGAAAACCTGGAGGCTGACGGTCTCGCCGGCGAGCTTGATCACGTTCGCCAACGACTCTCCATGCGAGGAAGTGACCACGGCGAGGTCGCTGTTGCGTACTCCCGCAGCCTTTACCGTGATGACGTTGCCCGCGATCGATTCGATTTTCGTATATACCTTCTGCATTTCACACCACCCTACTTGACTTGGAGAATCTTCGCGGCACGCCGCTCATACGCGACGAACCGTTCGGCCACGAGCGATTCGATCTCTTGCTGGTACAGCGCGAACCGCTCATCTTCCCGTGCGGTATTGTTCCAGTCGATGAATTTCTGCCGTGCCTCGTTCATGAACGCACGCGCAGCCTTCTTGTCCTCGATGCGCAGTTCGCTTCCGAGTACCTTGAACAGGACATCGAATACCAATTGCTGTCGATCGATCGGAGCTGCGAAATCGACTGGGTCGAAGGAGTTCTGCTGCAAGTAGACACTATCGATCAACTCACTCTTCAGATACACCACATAGTCATCCAGACTGGTGCCTTCTTCTCCCACGACCTTCATCATCTGGCTCACCTCGTGCCCGGCGAACAGGATGTCCCGTGCATAGGAAACCTTGTTCACATCGATCACGGAGGAATACTTGGACCATGAATCGAGCGGGTGCACTGCAGGATACTTGCGGGCATCGGAACGTTCCCTGCTGAGCCCGTGGAACGCTCCCACGACCTTCAGCGTTGCTTGCGTGACCGGTTCCTCGAAGTTTCCTCCGGCGGGACTGACCGTACCGCCGATGGTGACCGAACCCTTGCTTCCGTCCCTGAGCCGCACGATGCCTGCCCGTTCATAGAACGAGGCGATGACCGATTCGAGATACGCAGGGAATGCCTCTTCGCCGGGGATCTCCTCAAGACGACCCGACATCTCGCGCATCGCCTGTGCCCATCGGCTGGTGGAGTCGGCAAGAAGAAGGATATGGAGGCCCATCTGGCGATAATATTCGGCGATCGTCACCGCGGTATAGACCGATGCTTCACGTGCAGCTACCGGCATGCTGCTCGTATTGCAGATGATGATCGTCCGTTCCATCAAGGTCTTGCCGGTCCTCGGATCGATCAGCTCCGGAAACTCCTTCAAGGTCTCCACGACCTCTCCGGCACGTTCGCCACAAGCCGCGATGATCACGATGTCGACATCGGCATTCCTGCTGGTCATGTGCTGCAACACTGTCTTGCCGGCACCGAACGGTCCGGGGATGCAGTAGGTACCGCCCTTCGCAACGGGCAGGAATGTGTCGATGATCCTGACCTTCGTCACCAACGGTTCGGTAGGTCGCAACCGTTCCGCATAATGGGTGATCGGGCGCTTGATCGGCCAGGAGAAGACCATCGATACACTTCGCTTGTTTCCCTTCGGATCGGAAAGCACGGCGATCTCATCGCGCACATGGTAGGTTCCCGGTCCCTTGATGGACTCGACTTTCCAGCCTGTGGCAGCAAAGTCGAAGGGCACCATGATGCGGTGGGTGAAGATTCCTTCGGGCACCGTTCCCAGCGTATCGGCGGGATACAGGGTATCGCCGACCTTCGCGACCGGGGTGAAATCCCAGGAATTGTCGGGGATGGGTTTCAGGTATACCCCTCTCTGGAGGAAGAACCCGCACTGGGATGCAAGCTCCGGCAAGGGGTTCTGCAGTCCGTCGTAGATCTGTGTGAGCAGACCGGGTCCAAGTTCGACACTGAGCATCTGTCCGGTGAATTCGACTTGGTCCCCGACAGTGATGCCGCCGGTCATCTCGAATACCTGCAGGGAAGCTATGGAACCGGATATCCTGATGACTTCCGATTTCAACCGCTGGTTGCCGAGCAAGATGTATCCCACTTCGTTCTGCGAGACGTTCCCGTCGAACGCAACTGTCACCATGTTTCCGTTTACTCCGGTGACCCGTCCGCTATTTTTTACCATACCACCACACTCCGTTTATATGCTCTTGATAATCGATTGCAAGTTGGAGAAAAGATGCTTGAACTCAGCATTCCCCTCCATGGGGACGAATCGCGCTTTCCGCTCGAGAATGAGCAGCTGTATCGCATAGGTCAACAGCACCTCGACATCGAATACATGCGATTCACCGAGGGTACCCGCCATGTCCCACTTGAGCCGCAGAAGGATCAGCTCCGCCTCGAGAGGATTCTCGGCTTGCATTGCCGACCGCACCGTCTCATCCACCCGTGGATCCCGATCCGCATGGGCCTTTCCCGATTCATCGGTGAGGCCGAGGTTCGCCGCACGATGCTCGTGCAAGGATTCTCCGAGGGTTCCGAGGAAGGTGTTCCACCGTCCGATGAACCGGTTGTGCACAGCACTTCCGTCATGGCTTCCCGAGACGACCGATTCGATCAGCTCGAAGTCATGCTTCGATACCGACTGCCTGCACGCCGAGAGAAAATCCTCAGGGTCCAGCGGCGGATCCGCGTCGAAGCGCAACATCGGAAGCGAAGCAACCAAATAATAGTATGAGGCCACAACAAGCTCCTCAACGCGATTCTTGCGAAGAAAGGATGATTCCCTGGATCGCGGAGTTCAAGAACGGTGCGAGCATCCTTGCCGTCTCTTCGGCGCTGAAATCGTAATAGCTCGAACCATCCTTCGCGGAGAGCCTGAACCCTACGGGGACCGAAGGAACAGGCCTGATCTCGAGACCTTTCTTCATTTCCGTGGCAAGTTCCGCGCGCAACGTTTCGGCGAGAGCACCGAAATCGGCATTCCCAAGCTCCACGGCAGCTTCCTCGGGTTTCACCAGATCGCTTTTCACCACCTGCACGATCAGCGCGACCAGCTCCTTGCCGGAGAGGGTCTTCGCGACGGTCGACTCGAGCAGCCGGTCGAAGTGGGCATTGATGCTTTTCTTCAACGAAAGGATCACATCCCGTCCCGCCTGTTCCACGGCAGCCTTGCCGCTCTGCTGCATGACCGACACTTCCCGTTTCGCATCCTCGACCATCTTGGCAGCTTCTTTCGCACCGGTACGAACCAGCTCGTCAGCCTTCTCCTTGGCCTCGGACATTATCCGTGCAGCTTGCTTCTCAGCCTCGGCAATTCCGTCACGTTTGATTGAGTTCACCAAATCCTGAATCTGAAGTTCCATGCTCGTTCCACCTTATAAATATGCAACCACTATATAATGACAATTCGAAAAAAACAACCTTTCTCGCGTTAAAAACAACAATCAGTTAGGTATATCACAATAAATTTAAGAAATTTTGCGACAATAATATATTTTTGTTCACATATTGCAACAATCCCGCATCTTTCATGTTCCGAAGTTCCCTGGAAACGGAGGTGCGGCTCACTCCCAGCAGCTGTGCGAGTCGTGTCTTGTTCACCGTCAGGGTGATCTCCGACGTTCCTTGGCGAATCGCCTCCCGCTTGAGATAGAGCGACAATTTTTGTCGCAAGCTCCTGTGGACCACATCGGAAAGCTTCTCATTGACCATCGCGGTATTGTCACTCACCGCCCGCAAGAATTCCTTGAGGAACGCCGGATATTCTTGGCAGAGGGAAAAGATCTTCTCCCGTGCGATCCTGAGTATGAGGGTCTGCTCGCCACTGGTGATGGCATGAGGATAACGGTCCAGCGAGGCGAACAGCAGGTTTCCTCCCACGATGGATCCCGTTCCGAACGATGCCACCGAAAAGATGTTTCCCTCCTCATCGATCTTCTCGACCAACAGCGATCCTTCAAGCACGATGTCCAGAGCACTGCACCGGTCACCTTGCAGGTGCACCATCTGGCGCTTGCCGAACCGGCTCATGCCGAAGGCTCCCTTTTGCATCTGCAGCGCAAGCACATCGGGAGGTATCGTTGCCAAGAGCGGGACCGAGCAGAATCGTGCATGTGCGTCCATGGTCACTCCATTTTCATGAGAAGTGTGCCCAATGTAACACAATTTTGAGAATCCTCACAGTATGATCTTTCCCAGGAGGTGCGTGCTATGGCTAACAAACGATCCGGGATGGCGAAACAGTTCATCAGGATAGCATTCCTTTTGGTATTCGTGGTCCTCACGGTGCTCGGACGGGTGCAGCTGTGGCTGGCCGTGTATCTCGGAGGAGTGGTTGCCTCGCTCTTCTTCGGCCGCTTGTACTGTGCATACGCATGTCCGATGCACACGGTGATGGAACCGCTTGAAAAGGTTGCGAGGAAGATGGGAATCCAACGGAAGACCTTTCCTGCTTGGTTGTCCGACCCGCGCAACGCCGTCGCGCTCCTCGTGCTCTCCGTGCTTTCGATGGTGGTGGCCAAAAGAACCGCAGGAATCCAGCTCCCGATATTGGTGATCCTGTTTCTGCTCTCGCTGTTCGTCACGATCATTTTCCCCTCGGTTGTGTGGCACAAGGGACTGTGCCCCTACGGAGTGCTCTTGCGCTTGGCCGCGCGATTCGCCAGACGTTCACACACGGTACGACAACAGGACTGCATCGGATGCGGCAAGTGCGCGAAGGTGTGCCCGGCGGGGGCGATCACCTTTGAAGGAGAACCGGCAAAGGCGCTGATCGACCAAAGATTCTGCATCCAGTGCGCCCATTGTGCCGCATCATGCCCCACCGATGCCATTTCTTATGCACAGGTTCGCAAACCGTAGTATACTGGTCAAGCCAAGGAGGATAACATGCGCAAACTCATCAAGGGAAACGTCTATTGGGTCGGCCACATAGATACGGAACTCAGGCAGTTCCATGGAAGCGACTTCTCGACGCACAAGGGATCCAGCTACAACTCATACCTCGTAAGGGAGGAGAAGACCATCCTGATCGATACGGTCTGGAAGCCCTATGCTGACCAGTTCGTGAAGAACCTCGCACAGGAGGTGGATCTCACGTCCATCGACGCGATCGTAGTGAACCACGGAGAGGTCGACCACAGCGGCGCCTTGCCGATGCTGATGGAGCTGATCCCCGACTGCCCCATCTACTGCACGGCAAAGGCGGTCGATTCTCTCACGGGACAGTACCACAAACAGTGGAACTTCAACACGGTGAAGACCGGTGATTCCATCGATGTCGGAAACGGAAAGAAACTGGTGTTCGTGGAGATGACGATGCTGCACTGGCCCGACAGCATGGCGACGTATCTTACCGGTGACAACATACTCTTCAGCAACGATGCGTTCGGGCAACACTATGCGACCAGCGGATTGTTCAATGACCTTGCTGACCAGTGCGTCCTCTGGAACGAGGCGATCAAGTACTATGCGAACATTCTCACCCCGTATAACCCGTTCCTCAAGAAGAAGCTGGCCGAGATCATCGCACTTAATCTGCCGATCGACATCATCGCCACCAGCCACGGCGTGATCTGGCGTGACAATCCGATGCAGGTCGTCGAGAAGTATGCCGCCTGGTGCGACGACTACCAAGAGAATCAGGTCACGATCGTCTATGACACGATGTGGGATGGTACGAGGAACCTTGCGGATGCCATCGCCTCGGGCATGGTCGAGGAGGATCCGCACGTCACGGTGAAAGTCTACAATATCGCGAAGACCGACAAGAACGATGTGATGACCGAGGTGTTCAAGTCTAAGATGATTGTCGTGGGTTCGCCCACGGTCGTCAACGACATGCTCGGCAGCGTCGCGGGTTTCCTCCACTTCATGAAAGAGCTGAAGATGAAGGGAAAGAAGGCTGCCACATTCGGTTGCTACGGCTGGACCGGAGAGGCTCCGAAGAAGATAGCGGAATTCTTGGCGAATGCAGGCTACAAAGTGGTCGACGAACCGCTGAGAAACAAATGGAATCCCGATTCCGACGCACTCGAGGAGGCGAGAAACCTGGGCCGGAGGCTGGCAAAGGCCTGAACCCCTAGCGCTTCTTCTTGTATGAATCGGCGGCGATCAGGTTGCGCATCCCCTGGATGACGACTTCGATCGCCGTCTGTGTATCGTGAAGGATCGGATTCTCCATCCCCGCCGCCTCGCGCTCCTGATTGCCCACCACGAAAAACTCGCTTCCGCACCGCACGCCGAGGTAACTGGCGACCACGAACAGTGCAGCCGATTCCATCTCGCTGGCGAGCGTGCCCAGGCGTTTCCATGCTTCCCACTTCTGGTGCAGCTCATGGGAGACCGGTTTGGTTTCGGGTGAATGCTGTCCGTAGAATGAATCCTTGCACTGGACCACGCCGATATGGTGTCTCTTGCCAAGCTGCGTTGCGGCCAACGCAAGTGCGTTCACGACCTCCATGTTCGCCACCGCGGGGAATTCGATCGGTGCATATTCACGGCTCGTCCCCTCGTTGCGGATGGCACCGGTGGCTATCACGACATCACCGCCCATCACGTCGAGCGCAATGCCCCCACAAGTTCCCATCCTGATGAAGGTGTCGGCTCCGCATGCGAACAACTCTTCCATCGCGATGGATGCGGACGGTCCGCCGATACCGGTGCTGGTCACACTGACCATCTCTCCGTCGAGGAAACCCGTATAGGTGACGTACTCGCGACTGTCCGCGATGAAGCGGGGATTGTCGAGGTAGCGGGCGATCTTCTCACACCGCTTCGGATCCCCCGGGAGGATCACATACCGACCGACATCCCCTTTCTTGATGCCGAGATGATACTGTATACCGGTCCCATGCGTATAATCGGCCATGCTATGCTCCTCAACTTCTTCTCTGGGAAGATGGTTCAGCCTAACACCGGCAGCTCATGTTGTCAAACCGTCAGAATTCCACGTAGGTCTTTCCGTACCCACCGTCCTCGGGCCGTGCGAAGTAATAGGAGGAGACTCCTTTCTCATGCCTGAGGTAATCGTGTATGCCCCGTGCAAGGATTCCATCACCCATACCGTGGATGATGGAGAAGCTTCCGATCGAGTGGACAAGTGCCCCCTCGATCTGGCTCTTCACCACCTCGAGTGCCTGGTCGAGCGTCATACCACGCACATCGACCGTTGGCAAGGGTACGACAGAACGGGACTCATAGGAGATGGACACCTTCTTCTGTTCCTTGGCCCGCCTTGACGACACGTGCCTGAGATCCCGCTCGTGCATCGGGAACTTCATCGGTCCGATCGCGACGAGCCACTTGCCTTGCTTCTCCTTCCTGACAATCCGGCCTTCCCGCTTGTGCGGTCCGGCAAGCACATCCATGCCTACCTCGAATCCCCCTTCCTCGGGTGTTTCCTCTTCAAGGACCTTCCGTTCCAGTTCCTGTACCTTCTGCTCACTCACCGTGCGCTGTTGCTCAAGCGAGGTGATGAATGATTTCACCTTCTTCGTCTTCTCGCGTGTGATCTCTCCTTCCCGCAGCTGTGCCACCAGGTTCTCAAGCTCGCTTCGCTTCTCATCGATGAACCGGGACAGGTCACCGATCTGCTCGTGCCTGAGGAGCTGTTCCTGCTGTTTCAGTTGCAAGTCCTTGAGATCCATCCTCCGCACCTGCTCCTGCAACTGCCGGGCACGATCGTCCAGGGCCCTCGCACGCAATTCCGACTCCCGTCTTTTCTGCTCAAGCTCCCTGATGATCGTGGATATCTCAACCATCTCAGAACCGATGTACCGTTTGGCTTGGTCCACCACCTCCGGGGGAATTCTCATGCGGACGGCAGTATCGATGGCGTGGCTCTCTCCCGGCAGCCCTGCGATGATGCGGAATGTCGGCTCATGGGTGTTGTCATCGAACTCCATCGATGCATTCACCAGGTGCGGGTGTGCATAGGCATATTGCTTCAACACACTGTGGTGGCTGGTGACGAGTGTCAACGCACCGTGGTCGACGCAATATTCGAGGATAGCCCGCGCAAGGGCCGAACCCTCAACCGGATCGGTTCCGCTGCCTAGTTCATCAAGCACGAGCAGGGAATCGGAGGTGCAGGAGGTCAGTATCCTCCCGATATTCTGCATGTGACCGCTGAAGGTCGATAACGATCTCTCGATCGACTGGTCGTCCCCGATGTCGGTGAATACCGAACGAAAGAGCGGGAGGACGGTCCCCTCAGCTGCAGGAACGAAGTAGAGGAACTGGTGCATGAGCACGAACAGGCCGACGGTCTTGATCGTGACCGTCTTTCCTCCAGCGTTCGGACCGCTGATCACGACGGCCTTGATGCCCTCGTCCAGCTCGATGGTGATGGGGACCGCACGTTCCTTCAGAAGCGGATGCCGGGCCTGGAGCAGCAGCAGGTGACCGTCGGTGCTTGCCGAAGGGCGGCAACACTGGTAGCGCATCACGTAGCGGGCACGGGCATACAGCGAGTCTGCCCACCGGACCTGTTCGGTCAACCTGACCAGCTTGTCCAGCTGTGCATGTACTTTCAGCGACAGGTCGGCGAGTATCCGTGCGATTTCAATCTGGATCTGCTGCTGTGCCATCACGACCTGGTTGTTCAGCTCGACCAGACGGTAGGGTTCCATGAACACGGTCGCACCGGATGAGCTGGTTGAGTGCACGAGTCCCTCAAGGGTCGAACGCTGGTCGTTTCGTACGGGCAGGACGACACGACCGTCCCTGAACAGCGGTTGGACGGTGGAGGCACCTTCGTGATGCGTCCTGAGGAAATCAGTGCTGTATGATTGGCGTTCGGATCGCCGCTTCTCAAATTCGCGTGTCAGCCTGACGATCGCAGGGTGGCTCGGTTTCACCACACCCGGTGCCTCCAAGGTATCGAGGAGGACTTTGGCAAGGGTCGCAAGATCAGGATCGAACGGCTCGAAAAGGGTTCCTGCCGGTTTCACCGGTTCGTCCGAAGTCGGTTCTCCAGGCATCTTGCGCGGCATGCGGCAATATTCCGTGAACAGACGTGCCGCCTCAAGGTATTGCGCTACGGTATACAGCGACTCGCCATCCAGCCTTCCGCCGACCAGGTGCAGCTGATCAAGCACCTCGGAGACAGGAGGGAACGGGATCGGCGAATCCTTTCCATACGTGGTGAGCGAGATGAGATCCTCCACGATGTCCTGCCTGTAAGAAATTTCTTGCTGATCATGCAGGAAACCTTGCGATCGCAGCTCTTCGCGCCCCTCCTCCGAGAGGCAGTACCTGGCCAGTTCCTCGAGCACCTGGGGAAACTGCAGGTCCTGTATTGTCCGTTCGTCCATAACCATCCTCAGCGTCGATCGCTTTCCCAGCTTTCCGGCCGGTCTTCGATCGATGCGATCATCCGCAGGTAGCTTTCATACCTATCGGGGTGTATCATGCCCTTTTCCAGCGCATCCTTGACTGCACAACCGGGTTCATGATCATGCAAACAAGGCTGAAATGAGCATTTCTGAGCAAGATTTCTGAATTCAGGAAAAGAATCAGCCAGCACGTGCGGATCTTCGTGGGGAACGAGCAGCTCACGCATGCCGGGTGTGTCGACAACCCTGAAGGTGCGTGCATCCAGCATGATCGCGTGGTTGGTGGTGTGCCGGCCCCGATGGAACTTGCTGGAGATCTCTCCGGTCCTTTGCATTTCGTCCTCTCCGAGCAGGGCGTTGGTGATCGTAGACTTGCCAACACCGGACTGTCCGATCAGTGCGACCGTCAATCCCGCGAGACGCGCTCGCAGAGCGATGATGCCTGCTTGGTCGAACGCACTCATCGCGAAGATCTCGTACCCCAGCTCCCCATATAGCCGGAACCGCTGTTCCTCTTCCCCTGTCAGTGCCAGGTCACACTTGTTCAGCACGATCATGACGGGAATCTTGTGGGAACATGCGATCGCCCGGTCGATGAACCGGGGACGGAAAGGAGGATCGTTGGTACTCGTGATGCAGAGGATCCGGTCCATGTTGGCAACCAATGTCTGGTTCACCTGTCGCTTGGCATTCCACCGTGCAAAGCTGTTGCGTCGTTCGAGCCGCGACAGCACCATCCCGTCATGTGTGTAGATGACCCGGTCCCCGACGGCGAGCGGATTATAGGAATCCTCGACATCCTGCAGGACCTTCCCCTTGATGCGGCAGAAGACGGGAGTCGCGGTAGAGAGTTCCTGTGCTTGCTCCACAGGAACCACGGTGTAGATATTGTTGATGCCTCGCGTGATCACCCCGATGCGTTCGCTCATGCGACCACTCTACCGACAATCGTGCGCATGTGCAAGTTATTCGCTTTACAGGGCTTCCCCTATTTGGTAGGCTCCAATCATGTTCAAATGCGTACCCTGTGCAGTGGATGGATGCAAGCGCTATGCCCTCGAGGAGATGTATACGTGTCTCCAGCATGCACAGAACAGCGCCGAGGTACTCCAGTCGCTGATCTTCACCCTCACCGACTCGCACCGTCATCGCGATATCGTGATGACCGATGTCCGCCTCAAAGATGTCGATTTCTCCAAGGTACATCTGACTACCTGCGATTTCGCACGCTGCGTGTTCGAACGGGTCGATTTCTCGGATGCGAAGGTCCAGGCATGTTTCTTCGATTTCTGCATCTTCGAGGATTGTACCTTCGACGGGTGTGATGCCCGCCACTCCGTGGTCGCGGGATCCAAGCTGTTGAACTGCTCATTCAAGGATTCGCTGCTCATCCACACGAATTTCATGGGGATCGATGCACATGACTGCGACTTCAGCTCTTCCGATCTCTATTCGTCGAGCTTCTGCTCATCCCACCTGGTGAATGTCAGGTTCATCGATTGCAACCTGAAGAGTGCGGACTTCCGGTTCACCGAGCGCATGGGGGTTTCGTTCAAGTACTCCAACTATGAGGAGGCGAGCTTCTCGTAATTGCCGTGAAAGTATTCTTCCACTTCTCTCTCAACGAATATGCGAACACCTATCTCATCGGTCCCGAGGATGGAGGAGACGCGATCCTGATCGATCCCGGCCATATCGACCTGGAGCTCATCGAAAGGATCGAGAGCAACCGCTTCACGATCGCCCACGTCCTGCTGACCCATCGTCACGCCGCGCATACCGAGGGACTCGGCACCTTGGTGAAGATCTATGATCCGACCGTATATGCCGGTTCGCCCAGTGTGTACGACCATCCCGTACGCGCGGTACAGGACCGTGCCATCATGGACCTCTCCGGAATAACGGTGGAAGCGATCCAGATCCCCGGCCACACCATGGATTCGTTCGTCTACCGAATCGGAAACTCCCTGTTCACCGGAGACGTCCTCTATGCAGGCAGGATCGGCAGTACGAACGGTGTAATGGAGAAGGCTTTGCTGCTGAAGGGGATCAAGAATCGGCTGTTGACCTTGGATGAACGGTTCCTGATCTTCCCCGGGCACGGCACGATCTCGGCGCTGAAGATTGAGAAGCTCTTCAATCGGGAACTGATTGATGCCATGGCGATCGATGACCTCGAGCAGCTGAGCCACCCGTCCATCCTCACTTGAGCGGTTTCTGTTCCTTGCCGATCAGATGCAAGAGCACTGCCTTGAAGCGCGCAGGCATCGGTGCCCGGAATCTCATGCGCTGCTTCGTGCGCGGATGATCCAACGCGAGCGAGAACGCATGCAACATCAGCGTTGCATCGGGAAAACGCGAGTCACGCTTCCCATAGAGCGGATCACCGAGTATCGGGCAGCCGATCGAGCGAAAGTGTACCCGTATCTGGTGTGTCCGTCCGGTCAGCAGGCGGACACGGACCAGGGCATGGTACTCCCATTGCCGCAGCACGAGATAATCGGTCACGGCATGCTTGCCCCGCCCTTCCCGACCGACCGTGAATTTTTTCCGGTCACGTGAATCCCGAACCAACATGGTTTCGATCCTCCCGCGTTTGCGCGACGGGCGTCCGCACACGATCGCGATGTAATGCTTTTCCACGGTCCGGTCCTTGAACTGTCCTGACAGCTCCTGGTGACTTTCCCTGTTCAAAGCGATCGCCATGACGCCGCTGGTCTCCTTGTCGAGCCGGTGCACGATGCCGGGACGCAACGATGTCCGTTCGGTCTCCTCATCATCGGCGTCCTCTTCTCCCTGCTTGAGCGTGAAAAACGATTCGCCGTACCGATGTACCAATGCATTGACCACAGTCCCGTCGGGATTGCCTGCACCCGGATGCACGACAAGTCCCTGGGGCTTGTGGATCACCAGCAGGTCCTCATCCTCATGCAATACGTCCAGCGCGATGGATTGGCCTTCGATACGATCGAATACGCTTTCGGTCCATTCGACGCATACCGTATCGCCCTCGGCCAACCGCTTGCTCTTCTTTGCCGGATTTCCATTCACGACAATGCTCGTACCCTCGTCCGAAGCAGCGGAACGGGGAAACTCGGGACAATGGGTCGCGATCCACCGATCCACCCGCATTCCCTCATCCGGCGATTCCACCCTTTTTTCGAACCGGCGTGCGATATCAGCCATCAGTCTTGCATCTCCCCGATGATATAATCGGCGAGGGCCACGACGATCGCGAGGGCACCTGCGATACCGATCACGGCGAGTGAGTCGGTGAAAGGATCGTCGGAAAACGTCCCTGCTCCCAGCCCTCTCGCCGTCGCATACGTCAATCCTGTCAAGCCGAGCGTGATCGGCAATGCGCCGAATGCGAGCGTCTCCGCCCGTCGCAGCTTGATGCTCCACTGCGGAAACTCATCGGGAGCATAGGGAACATAGTCGGCGAAGACCGGTTGCAGCACGAGAAGTACGAGCAAGAGCAGCGCAATGTACCTCTTCATCGATAGTCCCTCGCCCCGAATATCGCGGTTCCGACCCGTACCACGGTGGAGCCCTCCTTGATCGCCCAGGGGAAATCCTGGCTCATCCCCATGGAGAGGGTGGCAAACGAGAGGTCGGGATATCGGTCGGCACTGCGTTGTCCAAGCTCACGCAACGAAGCGAACGCACTGCGAACCCGCTTCTCGTCGTCGCTGAGGGGACCGATCGTCATCAGGCCGCACACGCGTACCCATTGCATGGAAGCGGCTGCTTCCACGGCCTCGAAATAGGAGAGCTCATCGGTGAAACCCGATTTCGCACTCTCGGCCGAGGTGTTGACCTCAAACAGGATATCGATGCGCTTGCCCAGCTTGCTGGCTTCGGTTTCGATGAGCCGCAGCAGTTTCAGCGAATCCACAGAGTCGATGGCATCCACCAGTTGCACGGCCTTTTTCACTTTGTTCGATTGCAGATGTCCGATCAGATGGAGTTCCGACCCGACTCGATCAAAGGGGAATTTCTGTTGGATTTCCTGGACGCGATTCTCCCCGAACAGCGTCTGTCCGCATCGCATGGCTTCTTCCACCGCTTCATACGGATGTGTCTTCGAGACGGCCATCAGATGGACCGGGTCGGTCCTTCCCGCTTCGTTCCGTGCATGTTCGATTTCATCGAGGATCCGTTGCAATCGATTTTTCATGTCCATAGGTCCAGCCTTCCTTCTCGCCCTGCCCGCGTTTCCATCTTGGGTTTCATCATGATGAGCATACCCGAAGCACACTCGGTGAGCAACCGTTCAAAAGTGTTCGCTGAAGGCAACGTACATCATTGCATCCTGGTAGCCGAGCATGTCCGCACGGTAGTAGTGGTGCAGCGGGCCTGCTTCCAAGAGCATGCCGGCCTTGCGCATCACCTTGCCCGAGGCGGTGTTGGCTACAGAATGGCAAGCTTCGATCCTGTGGAACCCCGCCCGTTCCAGTCCGAAATCGAGTACGGCAGTCAGCGATTCGGTCGCGTACCCTTGGTTCCATGCATGCTTGGCGATACAATAGCCTGCCTCTCCCCTGTTGTCGTGGAGGCTCTGTATCTCCAGTCCTATCGAACCGATGGTGCGGTCATCGGAACGACGCACGATCGCCCAGTGGAAGAACGGCGGTCTGCGTGATTCTTCTATCCATCGCGTGATGACCTTCCGCGATTCCTCGATGTCCGAGTGTGCGGCAAACCGAAGGAAACGGGTCACCTCGGTATCCGAAGCCCACGAGAACAACGCAGGTGCATCCTCAAGGACGAACGGTCGCAAGAGGAGACGTGATGTGGTCAGCAGTGGCGAGCTCATGTGCTTGATGGTGGTTCCTGGCATGTGCTTCTCCCTGGTCTTGCATATCATCATGCGAGCAAGAGCGTCCGCTGTCAACACGGTGCCAGGAGATAGCAAAGGCTGCCTTGCGGCAGCCTTGACTGGGGGGTGAGGGATTTGAACCCACGACAGCCTGCTTGTAAGGCAGGAGCTCTCCCACTGAGCTAACCCCCCGGGGTATCGGAGAAGAACCTACCATGACAGCGCCGCGATTGTCAACCAAGTCGTATGGGTAGGTTCAACTTTATGTGGTATGATCGGATGACAGGAGGCCCGAATGGACTTTTCACTCTTGCACCCGGCAGACCAATTGGTCATGATCATGGATAGGATCTACCGCAGGGGAATGACGACCACCAGCGGCGGCAACCTCTCGATCCGGGATGAGGCAGGATGTGTGTGGATCACACCTGCAGGCATCGACAAAGGTTCGCTCACCCGCCAGGACATCGTATGCGTCTTGCCCGACGGTACGGTGAAAGGAGCGCACAAGGGATCGTCGGAATTGCCATTCCACCTCGCCATCTATGAGGCGCGCCCCGATCTTCATGCGATACTGCATGCACATCCGGACGCGCTGGTTGCGTTCTCGATCGTCAGGAAACTTCCGTCGCTTTCCCTGTTTCCCGCGGTCGCCAGGACCTGCAGGCATATCCGGATGGCTCCCTACGAATTGCCCGGGAGCGCGAAGCTTGGCGCTCGCATAGCCGCTGAGTTCGCCCATGGAAGCGACATCGTGATGCTCGAGAATCATGGTGTGGTGATAGGAGCGGCAACCCTGTTCAGGGCGTTCATGACGTTCGAGACACTCGAGTCGAGCGCCGAGCTGGAAACGATAGCCAATCGGCTCGGTACGGTACGGAGCCTCAGACCCGAGCAACTCTTTCTGTCCGAGACCACCGATCACTTGCATATGGAGGACATCGAGTTCACACTCCGCCCGACAGAGGAACTTGCCTCAAGGCGTGACATGGTCATGCTCATCCACCGCTCCTACGAGCAGGGGCTGTTCAACGCGACCAACGGAACCTATTCGGTACGGCTACCGGACGATTCGATGCTGATCACTCCCTATGACAAAGACAGACTCTACGTACAGGGAGAAGACCTGGTCCGGGTGAAGGGCCACATGAAAGAGAAGGGAAAGATACCCAGCAGGGCTGTGTTGATCCACCAGCGGATCTATCGTGACCACCCCGAGGTCAAGGCGATCCTCGTGGCCCACCCGTTGCATCTCATGGCATTCGCGGTCACCGATGCTCGGTTCGATGCCCGTACCATACCGGAAAGCCATATCCTTCTGAGGGACGTAGAAAAGCTACCCTTCGAAACGATCTATCGCGATCCCCATGCGATCTCGGAAGCAATCACCAGCCGATCCCCGGCACTCCTCGTGGAAAACGACAGCATCGTCGTCACCGGCGAGTCGCTGCTGAAGGCGTTCGACAGGCTTGAGGTTGCCGAGGCGACAGCGGCGAGCCTCTACCTGAGCAGAGCGATCGGGAACGTCGTTCCCATCAGCGATGCACAGATCGAGGCGTTGCACGAGGCGTTCGGTCTCTCCTGAGATCAGGGTCGGTAGCTGTAGGTCCTATCGTCCTTCAGCAGGACATCGTGAGCCCCACCCTCGACGATGCTCGTCGAGGAGACGACGGTAAGTTTTGCCTTGGCCTGCAACTGCGGGATGTCCGTAGCTCCGCAGTTGCACATGGTGGAACGGACCTTTGCCAGCGAGAGCCGCACGTTGTCACTCAATCGTCCCGCGTAGGGGACGTACGAGTCGACACCCTCCTCGAAGGAGAGGCGATCGGAACCGCCCATGTCGTACCGTTGCCAGTTCCTCGCCCTGTTCGACCCCTCCCCCCAATACTCTTTCATGTAGTTTCCGTTGATGAAGACCTTGTTGGAGGGACTTTCATCGAAGCGTGCGAAGTAGCGGCCGAGCATGATGAAATCGGCTCCCATCGCAAGGGCAAGGGTGAGATGATGGTCATGCACGATGCCACCGTCGGAACAGATGGGAACGTAGATGCCGGTCTCCTGGAAATATCGGTCTCGTTCATGGCAGACCTCGATCAGCGCCGAAGCCTGTCCTCGTCCGATGCCCTTGGTTTCCCGGGTGATGCAGATGGAACCTCCCCCTATGCCGACCTTGACGAAATCGGCACCACGGTCGGCAAGGTATCTGAATCCTTCCGCGTCGACGACATTGCCTGCGCCCACCTTCACACGATCTTGCCAACGCTCCTTGATGAAAGCGAGCGTCCTGCCCTGCCATTCGGTGAATCCCTCCGAGGAATCGATGCACAATACATCCGCCCCCGCTTCGACGAGCGCGGGAACCCGCTGATCAAAATCACGTGTATTGATGCCTGCACCGACCATATAGCGCTTCGCATCGTCATGCAGTTCGAGCGGATGCTCCTTGTGACTCTCATAATCCTTTCTGAAGACAAGCGAGCACAAATGCCCCCGTGCATCGATGATCGGCAATGTATTGAGCTTGTGATCCCAGATCATGTCGTTCGCTTCGGTGAGTGTCAGTTCGTCGCTGCCACAGACGAGATGCTCCAGAGGTGTCATGAACGAAGAGACCGGTGTGCTTCCCTCCATCCGATGTTCACGGTAGTCGCGGCTGGTCACGATCCCTAGCAGCTTCCCGTTCGGTTGGCCGTCGTCGGTGACGGCTATCGTGGAGTGCCCGGTCCGGTTCTTCAATGCGATCAGCTCTGCGAGCGTCTGTGTGGGCATGATGTTCGAATCGCTTGGCACGAATCCGGCCTTGTAGTTCTTCACACGCCGCACCATCGCGCATTGACTCTCGATCGTCTGGCTGCCATAGATGAAAGCAAGCCCGCCCTCTTTCGCCAGTGCGATGGCAAGACGGTCATCGCTCACCGCCTGCATGATCGCAGAGACCAGCGGGACATGCAATCGCAACGGCGATCGTCCTCCCTTTTCGAATCGTACCAACGGTGCACTCAAGTCGACTGCCGCCGGCACGCAATCGGCAGAGGAGTACCCTGGGATCAGAAGATATTCATTGAACGTTCGTGAAGGTTCTTGGATATAGGTGGCCATATGCATCTCCGTACCCGAACTATGCCCTAACCTACCGGTAATTGCAACATGGGCGACTGTCGACGGGGCTCTTGTAATTATCGTGGTTTTGGGAAAAAATCATGCAACTGACCAACATGCAGTGGAGATTGCAGATGGAAGCGCCTTCAATGTATCGCAGAGACTTCGAGATCCGCCGTGACGCGGCGAAGGATGAGATGCTTCGTCTCTTCCGTTCGCTGTATGGAGAAACGGGATTCGATCGTCTCATGACCATGGTGCGCTCCCGATGGGAGGACCGCCCGAGATCCCTGCGCGAACTGGATCGCTCGCGGAGCGAGAATCCGCGTTGGTACCAAGGTTCCTCCATGGTCGGCATGATGCTCTATGTGGAACTTTTCGCCGGGAACTTCAAAGCGATGCAGGAGAAGCTCGGGTACCTGGCAGAGCTCAGCATCACCTATCTTCACATTTTGCCCGTATTCACGATGCCCTCCGATGCGAACGATGGCGGATACGCAGTGAGCGATTTCACCTCCATCGATGCACGGTTCGGCACGGATGAGGATTTCGATGCCTTTGCGAACGCATGCCATGAACAGGGAATCAGCGTCTGCCTCGACTTCGTGCTGAACCACACATCGGACGAGCACGCATGGGCCGTCGGTGCCCGTGAGGGGGATGCATCGTGTCAGGCACGCTATTTCACCTTTCCCGACCGGACGCTTCCCGATGCCTACGAGCGGACCGTCAATGAGGTATTTCCCGTGATCGCTCCCGGCAACTTCACCCATGATGCACGGATGGACCGTTGGGTGCTCACCACCTTCAATCGGTACCAGTGGGACTTGAACTATGGCAACAGCGATGTGTTCATCGACATGGCCGACGCGTTGCTGCACATGGCGAACCGGGGTGTTGACATATTCCGTTTCGATGCCATCCCCTATATCTGGAAGGAATGGGGAACCAGCTGCAGGAACCTGCGGCAGGTCCACACGCTCCTCAGGATGTTCCGGTTGGTCCTCGAGATCGCCGCTCCCTCCTGCATCATCAAGGGAGAGGTCGTGATGGCACCCCAGGAGGTAGCCCCCTATTTCGGTACCGAAGAAGCTCCTGAATGCCATCTGCTTTACAATGTCTCCCTGATGGTCGAGTTGTGGAACACCCTCGCGACCCGAGATGCCAGGATGCTGCGATCTTCGCTGGAAGCATTGCCGACAGCGATACCTGAGGGAGCGTGTTGGGTCAACTACGTGCGGTGTCATGACGACATCGGTTGGGGGTTCGACGAGAAAAGGGCGAGGGAACTTCATTTCGATCCCTTTCTCCACAAGCAATTCCTCATCTCCTTCTATGAAGGTTCCTTTCCCGGAAGTTTCAGCCGGGGAAGACTCTACGAGGCCGACCCGAAGACACGGGACGCACGCAACTGCGGAACCTGTGCCTCGCTGTGCGGACTCGAGAAGGCAACTGAAGAGTACGATGGATATCAGACGGAACTTGCGCTGAAACGGGTCGTGCTCCTGCATGGTTTCCTCATGGCAGCACCCGGCATTCCTGTCATCTACAGCGGTGATGAGATCGCGCAACTGAACAACTACGGGTATGCCAACGATACGAACCGCAGCATGGACAGCAGGAACATCCACCGTCAACCGTTCGATTGGGAGATCGCGCAAAAGAGGGATGACCGGGGAAGCCCAGAGGGAATCATCTTCAGCAGGGTCAAGCACCTGATACTGACCAGGATGCAGGAAAATCTTCTTGGTGGTGGCACCAGGCCTAAAGTCCTGGCTACTGATGACGACGGCACCCTCTGCATCGCCTTGATCGACCGTACCACCGAAGACCCACAGGGAATCCTGCTTGTCGTCGCGAACTTCACCGAACACCAAAAACGGATAACCATCAAACTAGGCAGGCCGTCAGGCAGGTACCGGGACCTGATCCAAGGCAAGACTGTCGATCCCGACAACGGTCCTGTCACCCTCGGACCGTATGAATTGTTGCTGTTGAGAGGGGAAAGGCAGACATGACCGGCCATCATTCACTGAAAAAACGGGCGACGATCAACGACATCGCGCGGATAAGCGGGTACTCGAAGACCGCCGTCTCATTTGCATTCAATGATCCCTCCCGCATATCACGCCAAGCGTGTGATACCATCCTTGGAGTCGCGGAAACATTGGGCTATTATCCCGATCCGCTCGCCCGAAAGTTCTCATTGCAGCGGCACGAGAGCATCGGGTTCCTCCTTCCGCAGGAACTTCGGTTCTCTTTCCGGAATCCCTACATCATGCAGGTGGTGGAGGGAATCGGGGATGTGTGCCAGGAACGGGGAAACACCCTCACCCTCATCCCTCCGCTCAACGCGAGCGTGATCGCTGCGGTCCGCACCGCGGCGGTAGATGCCATGATCATCCAGGGAATGAGTGCGAACATGGAGATCGCCGAATCGATCGGGAGACGGGGAATCCCCTTCGTTTCGATAGACGGCATTCCCTCCGAAGAGATGCCTTCCGTCAACATCGACGATCGCCAGGCTGCTTACGATATCATGCATACGGTGTTGGAATCGGGACATCGGGAAATAGCCATCATCGGTCTTTCCGATGTCTCGTACGAGCGATCCGCAACGGAGGGGATCCAGAAGCGGAGAATGGAAGGGTATCTTGAGGCTCTGCGTGAGGTTGGCCTCGATTACGGGTCCCCCTCGATCACGGTTTTTAAGAGCGAATGTACGGTTGCGCAGGGACGTCAAGTCGTGGATCGGATCCTCACGATTCCCCGTAGGCCCACCTGCATCGTCACGATGAGCGATATCGTGGCGATCGGATGCATGTTCCGCCTACCCGAACTCGGCCTGCGGGTCCCACGGGACATCTCGGTTGTCGGGTTCGACAATATCGATGAAACGAACTACACCCTCCCCGGCCTGACCACGGTACACCAACCTTCCAAGGAAAAGGGAGTGCTTGCAGCACGATTGCTTTTCCGCATGCTTGGGCAGACCGGAGAGGATCGTGGGGATATCCACGTGCGCCTGCCACACCATCTGGTGATTCGCGATTCACTTTCCCGTGTGTGACCCATTGACAGGAATGGCTGTCGCTCGTATCCTATATATGAATAGATAATCATGTATGAATGTATAGGAGCAAGGGATGCACAACAGACATGTCTACCGGATCGAAGGAGTCGATTGCGCCGTCTGTGCGGTGAGGATCCAGGATGCGCTGAACCGCATCGACGGTATAGGCTCCTCACAGATAGACCTGATGGCCAACCGTCTGGAGATCGTATCCGATCGTGCCATGGACGAAACACTGGATGCACAGGTCCGCTTTACCGTACAACAGGAGGAACCGCACGCATCCCTTGATCTTTCGAAACACAAGGAAAGGACAACAGGGAAACGGTTCGGCGTTCCCATGCGGGTACTCGTATCGGTACTTCTGCTCATCATCGCCGGGAACCTCCGATCTCCTTGGTCTTTCGCGACCTACTTGCTCTCGTACGTGATCAGCGGTCATGATGTGGTTCTTCGTGCGCTCCGGAACATCTTCAGGGGACGACTCTTCGATGAGCAATTCCTCATGACGTTGGCGACTGTCGGAGCCATAGCCATCGGTGAATATGCCGAGGCGGTCGCGGTGATGGCGTTCTACCAGGCAGGCGAGTGGGTCCAGGACCTTGCTGTCGACCGTTCGCGAGCCTCGATAGCCCGACTCATGGATATCCGTCCCGCCCAAGCCACGATCCTCATCGATGGTGTCCATAAGAACGTGCCTGTCGAACAGGTCGGGGTGGGAGACATCCTGCTCATCCGGCCCGGTGAGAAAGTGCCCATCGACGCTGTCGTCAGGACGGGAGAGTCCGAACTGGATACCAAGGCACTCACTGGCGAATCGGTTCCCAGCGCCGTCGCACCGGGCGACCGGATCATGAGCGGATGCATAAACGGTGGTGGCGTCCTCACTGCCGAAACAGTGGTCAGGTACGAGGATTCTACCGTGGCGACGATATTGCGATTGGTCGAAGAGTCGGGTTTGCGCAAGGCAAGGACGGAACGGTTCATCACCCGCTTTGCCCGCTACTACACACCGATCGTCGTCATCCTGGCCTCTTCCATCGCGACAGTGCCTCCCCTACTGGGACTTGGATCGTTCTCCGATTGGGTGTACCGGGCTTTGGTGTTCCTCGTCATCAGCTGTCCCTGTGCCCTCGTCATCTCCGTACCGCTCGGATTCTTCGGCGGGATCGGCGGTCTGGCTCGGATGGGCGTGCTTGTCAAAGGCAGTACCTATGTCCAGTCGCTCGCCGAGGCACACATGGTCGTGTTCGACAAGACGGGGACGCTCACCGAGGGAACGTTCTCCATCTCTGACGTACGATCGGTGGATGAACGGTTCACGGCTGATAAGGTCCTCTCGCTCGCAGCCTCGGTGGAGGCTCATTCCACCCATCCGATCGCACGTGCCATCGTGTTGCATCACGGACCGTCCATCATGCCTGCAGATCATGTCGAGGAGATACCCGGACGGGGAATCCGCGGAGTCGTCGGGGACAGGAGGATCTATGTCGGGATCCCCAAGGAATCAGCCGATGAGTCGGGCATGCACACGGTGGTCAGCGTCTATTGCGACGATGAGGAAATCGGTCGAATCGCCGCGACTGATCCTGTGCGGCTGCAAGCGGATGAGACGACCGCTTCATTGCGGAAACTTGGGATAGGACATCTCGCGATCATATCCGGGGATCATGAGAAGCCGGTAGCAGCGGTGGCCCGAAAACTCGGGATCACCGAATATCATGCACGGATGCTTCCCCAGGACAAATTGGCCTTCGTCGAAGAGTCGCTCAAGCGCAGAAAGGCCGGAAAGAGCCTGTTGTTCGTCGGGGACGGTATCAACGATGCACCGGTCCTGGCCTTGTCCGATGTGGGTATTTCCCTGGGTGCGATCGGCTCGGATGCTGCGATCGAAGCCTCCGATGTGGTGATCATGACTGATGACCTGTCCCGCATTCCCGATGCGATCGTCCATTCGCGACGCACGCTATCCATCGTACGCCAGAATATCATGTTCGCACTGGGTATCAAGGTTGTGGTGATGGCGCTCGGAGCAGCGGGAATCGCCTCGATGTGGCTCGCGGTGTTCGCCGATACGGGGGTGGCGCTCCTTGCGGTCCTGAATTCGCTGCGTGCACTGCGCAAGGTGCATGAGTAAGCTCCCTTTATTCTCTCTTCCATTTATGGTATGTTACCTCATTGGAGGCGTTCCGACGACTCACGTGTTATCAGGGAAGGATAGGAATCAATGGACGACAAGCTCTTGCGCAACATAGGAATCATGGCCCATATCGATGCCGGAAAGACCACTACCACCGAACGTATACTCTATTATACGGGAGAGAACTATCGAATCGGAGAGGTGGATGACGGAGAGGCTTCCATGGACTTCCTTGAACAGGAGCAGGATCGTGGCATCACGATCAGTTCTGCCGCAACCACCTGTTTCTGGAAAGATCACCAGATCAACATCATCGATACTCCAGGGCACGTTGATTTCACTGCAGAAGTGGAACGATCGCTTCGTGTCCTCGATGGAGCGGTCGCGGTCGTGTGCGGAGTCAGCGGTGTCGAACCGCAGACGGAAACCGTATGGAGACAGGCCGACCACTACAAGGTCCCGCGCATCATCTTCGTGAACAAGATGGATCGGCTCGGCGCCGATTTCTATCAGGTTGTCGAAGAGATCTCCAAGAAATTCTCCATCCAGGCAGTACCGCTCTTCCTTCCCGTCGGAGCGGAATCTTCATTCAATGGCATCGTCGATCTTCTCGAGAACAGGATGATCGAATTCGAAGTGAACGACATGGGCAGCAGCATGCACTACAGTCCGGTTCCTTCCGACATGAGCGACCTTGCAGCTGAGTGGCACGAAAAATTGATCGATGCTGCCGCGAGCCATTCCGATGAGATCACGGAGAAGTACTTTGCGGGTGAGCCGATTCCACGCGACATGATCATCAGCACGCTCAGGAAAGCGACCATCGAACGCAAGCTCGTTCCCGTATTCGTGGGAGCATCACTCAAGAATATCGGCGTGCAGACGCTCCTCGACGGTATCGTGGAACTCCTTCCCTCACCCATGGACATACCGCCGATGAAGGGCATCTCGGTGAAGCATGCCAACGAAGTCGAGGTGCACCATGATCCCCAAGGGAATCCCCTCGCCCTTATCTTCAAGATCCAGCATGACCGGGAGGCCGGACCTCTCTGCTTCGTACGCGTCTATTCCGGAGTGATCAGGAAAGGGACTGCCATACTCAATATCACGAAGAAGAAACGCGAGCGGATCAACCGGATCGTACGGATGCATGCGAACCGTCCCGAGCCGATCGACCAACTGGCCGCAGGTGATATCGGAGTCGTCATCGGGTTCAAGAACGCCCAGACAGGAGATACCATCGGTAGCGAAGGGGCCCAGATACTGCTCGAGAACATGGATTTTCCCGAGCCTGTGATCTCGGTGGCAATAGAACCGAAAACGCTGAGCGATCAGGACAAGCTGAAAGCGGCGCTCGGCATCCTTACCCAGGAAGATCCTACCTTTACCTGGAAGGAGAATGCAGATACCGGCCAGCTGGTGATCAGCGGCATGGGTGAGCTGCACCTCGATGTCCTGGTCACCCGCCTCACGAAAGAGATGAAGGTCGAGGCCAGGGTCGGAAACCCACAGGTAACCTACCGCGAGACCATCCAGCAACCGGTCACCAAGACAGAACAATTCAGCAAGATCCTCGCTGGGAAAGAACACGCTGCGACGGTGACGCTCACGGTACGACCGTTGGGCACCGGCACAGGTGCAAAGTTCACCAGCAAGGTGTCCCCGAAGGCATTGCCGGCCGAGATGTCCGATGCGATCAAACGCGGTGTGGAGAACTCGATCCGATCAGGAATCAAATTCGGCTATGAGGCGATCGATCTGGAGACAGTCCTTGAGTCGGTGGTGTACAACGAGCTGACCGCCTCGACCTTTGCGTTCGAGGCTGCCAGTGCGATGTGCTTCGAATCGGCGTGCAGGGAGGCCGACCCGGTCTTGCTGGAACCGATCATGCGGGTCGACATCGTGGTGCCTTCCCAATATGTCGGGGAAGTCATGGGCAGCCTTACCGCACGCGGTGGATTGATCAACAGCATGGAGAGTCGCACGAGCGCCGACCACATCATCGCGAAGGCTCCGCTGGCACAATTGTTCGGTTATTCGACCATCTTGCGAAGCTCGACACAAGGGCGCGGAACCTTCACCATGGAGTTCTCCCATTTCGCCAAGAAATCCTGAGAAAGTGCCGTTTTTCCTGCTTGGCATGTGAAAAACGGCTACTTTCGCAATATTCGTTTGACAGATCACCGGTATGGATTTACTATGTCTTTTGAGTATCATCCGATGCTTATCATAGGAGGACATATGAGCGTATCCAGTACTGACGTAAGGAACATTGCCATCGTAGGCCACAACGGTACCGGGAAAACCTCATTATTGGAACAGATCCTGTTCCAAAGTGGTGTGGTTTCCCGGGCTGAATCCATAGATTCGGGCAAGACCACCAGTGACTACACCGAGGAAGAGATCCAGCGCAAGATCTCCATCCACACTGCCATGGCGAACATTTCGTTCGAAGGCAAGTCCTTGACTTTCCTCGACACCCCGGGAACAGCTGACTTCGTAGGAGAGGTCATCAGCGCCTTCCGTTCCTGTGAGACGGCTCTCGTCACCGTCGATGCACGTGACGGTGCACAGATCGAGACCATCAAGCTGTGGAAGCGGCTCAACGACCGCAACAAGCCGCGTGCAGTATTCTTGAACAAGACAGACCGCGAACGGGCCGATTTTTTCGGTGCGTTCAATCAATTGAAAGAACAGTTGCCTGCGACATACGTTCCCATTACCATCCCGATGGGTTCCGGTGAGACGTTCAAGGGCGTGATCAACCTGATAGAAAAGAAAGCCTATGCATATACTCCGAACGGGAAAGAGACGGTCGGGGAAATTCCCGAGGAATTCAATTCCTTGGTCGAGGAATATGAACTGTTGCTCATCGAGGCGGCAGCTGAGGGTGCGGACGACCTGATCGAGAAGTATTTCGATGTCGGGACGCTCGAACCGGATGAAATCCGCAGGGGACTTCGTGAGGGATTGGCAGGAAACCGGATCGTGCCGGTGTTCGCCGGCAGCAGCCTCCTCGGTTCGGGAATCTCCAGTTTGCTCACCTTCATCCGCAACAACTTCCCCTCCCCGGTCGGCAAAGAGGATTTCATCATCGCCGATGGTGAGGAAAGTACGATCTCCATCAAGCAGGACGGATCGGTCGCAGCCTACGTCTTCAAGACCACGATCGACCAGTTCTCAGGAAAACTCGCCTATGTGAAGGTCGTCCAGGGCAGCATTGCCGGCGATACGGAACTGTTCAATCCCGATTTCGGAAAGAAAGAGAAACCCGGGAAGATTTACCGCATGCTCGGCAAGAAGCTCGTGGAGACTGATGCACTCTGTGCCGGTGACATCGGAGTCATCGCGAAGAGCAACATCACCCACACGAACGCAAGTTTGCTTGCCGCTGATGCAGGGTATCGTTTCAAGCCCCTGATGTTCCCTTCCCCGATCTATTCGCTTGCCATCCAGGCGGGTGACAAGAAATCCGAGGACAAGATGAACGAGGCTCTCTACCGCATCACCGAAGAGGACCTGACATTCAACATCATGTTCAACGAGGAAACCAAGGAATCTACGATCAGCGGCATGGGAGAGCTGCATCTCACCATGATCCTCGACAAGATCAAGGAGAAGCAGAAAATCAGCATCAATACGAAGCTCCCGAAAGTCGCATACCGTGAGACCATCACCAAGAAATCGGGCGTCGTCGAGTACGCACACAAGAAACAGTCCGGAGGTCATGGCCAATACGGAAAAGTTCTCATCGAGATCGAACCGATCGAACGGGGACTGCAGTACACATTCACGAACGCGATCAAGGGCGGATCGGTTTCGAAAGGATACATGCCGGGAATCGAGAAAGGCCTCCAGGATGCCATGGCAGAGGGATTCCTTGCCGATTATCCGATGGTCGACATCGGTGTCACGATCGTCGACGGAAAGGAACACCCGGTAGACTCCTCCGAAATGGCATTCCGTCTTGCTGCGAAAGGCGCGATGAGGATGGCTATCGAGAAAGCGGGTCCCGTACTGCTCGAACCGTTCATGAAGCTGGCTGTCTATGTCGAGGACAAGTATCTTGGTGACATTCTCAGCGACCTGAGCGGAAAGCGTGGCAGGGTGCTTGGGCAGGAAGACATCGGCGGCGGTATCCAGATGGTGCGTGCCGAAGTTCCTCAGGCTGAGATGCTCAACTACGCGATCGACCTGAAGTCGATGACCAGCGGTACAGGATCCTTCGAGCTTGAGTTCGACCACTATGAGATGATCAGCGGTCGTATAGCGGATGAAGTGATCAAGGCGGCGAAGGCTGCCAGGGAAGCTGCCGAAAAATAGGGGTCCCACTGCAAAGGCAGGGAAAACCGGGGTGCTCAGCCCCGGTTTTTCTCTACCCAGACTTCATGGATGCGATGCTGCTTCTGCAACCCCTTCTGTTCGAATCCGGTGGTAGGTCTCCATGACCGCGAGGGAGCGTATGTGCCGTAGGGATTGTGCAATCCTTCGATAGAGTCGAAGACATCAAGCATCTGCTGCCCATACTCTTCCCAATCGGTCACACAATAGATATAGCCACCGGGGACAAGCTTATCCATCAGCAGTCGTGCGAACGCTTCTTGGATGAGCCTCCGTTTGTGGTGTTTCTTTTTCGGCCAGGGATCGGGAAAGAATATGTGGAAGCCCGCCACGGAAGAGGGTGCGACCATGTGTTCCAACACCTCGACAGCATCGAAGCGCATGAGCCTGAGGTTCGTCAGGCTTTTCCTTCCGACTGCGCTGAGCAGCTTGGTGAATCCGCTGAGGAATACTTCGATGGCGAGGAAGTTTGTGAACGGCATCTGCGTAGCGATGCGTTCAGTTGTGTGCCCCATGCCGAACCCGATCTCCACGATCACGGGATTGTCATTTTCGAAGATCTCAGCGAAAGACAGCATCCGTGTGTCATCAAATGGAATCACGAACTGTTCGCCATACAGTTCCAAGGCTTCCTTCTGGTACGGAGCGAGCCTGGATCCACGCAACACGAAACTTTTGATGCTGCGTTTGCCGTCCTCCGAGACAGATTCGACCCGTTGCGATTCCAAAGCCATCACATCCTCCCCATCATGCCAATCGCTGCAACGTCTCCAGGATGAACAGTGACTTGTCCTTCAGGGAGACCGCATCGGTCCGTAAGGTCAACACATTCATGCGTCTTTGGTCAATACCCACCTTCCCGTTGCCCAGGCGGATCAGTTCCATGACCTTGTCGATCGAGATATCCTTCACTTTCGCGAACTCGACCGTGACCAAGCCGTTGCGCTCTTTCAAGTGCTGGATCCTCAACTTCCTGCAGATGATCTTCAACTCTGCGATGTACAGAAGATTCACCACGACCTCAGGCATCGGCCCGAACCGGTCCTCGAGCTCAGCGGTAAGCCCCTGGAGCTGTACGTCAGCGTGTATGCTGGCGATTTTCTTGTACACTTCGAACTTCACCGAAGGCTCGCTGATATAGGAGTCCGGTATGAATCCGGAATAGTCGAGTTCGAGGAAGACCTCCTTGTCCTCCTCGATCGAACCATCCTTCAGCATCTCGGCGATCGTTTCGTCGAGGATGCGCAGGTACATGTCCAGCCCGACCGAAGCAAGCTGTCCGCTTTGTTCCCTTCCGAGGAGATTGCCGGTCCCCCGGATCTCCATGTCCTTCATCGCGATCTTGAAACCGCTGCCAAGCTCGGTATGCTCCGATATGATCTTCAGTCGTTTCACGGCGATCTCGCTGATCACCGAGAGCTCGGGATAAAACAGGTAGGCAAAGGCCTCCTGATCGCTCCTGCCGACCCGACCGCGCAACTGATAGAGCTGGGATACACCGTAACGGTCGGCCCGGTCGATGATGATCGTATTGACGTTCGGGATATCGATGCCGTTCTCGATCAGCGTGGTGGAGACAAGGACCTGGATTCCCTGGTGGATGAAGCGGCGCATGATGTCTTCCATCGCCTCCGGATCCATCTGCCCGTGGATCGATTCGATGAGGATGTCGGGCATCTGGGTGTTCAGCATCCTCACCACTTCCTCGAGCGTATTGATCCGGTTGTGCAGGTAGAACACCTGTCCTCCCCTGCCCAATTCGAAGCGGATCGCCTGCACGATCGTCGCGATGTCGAAATCCCTGATAACCGTCTTGATCGGACGCCGCTGTATCGGTGGCGTGGTGAGCAGGGACATGTCGCGAATTTTCAGAAGGGACATGTACAATGTCCTGGGAATAGGGGTCGCGGAGAGGGCGATCGAATCGATATTTGCCTTGAGCTCCTTCACACGCTCCTTGTCCTTGACTCCGAAACGCTGCTCCTCGTCGATGATCAACAGTCCGAGATCCTTGAATGCCACATCCTTTTGCAACAATCTATGGGTGCCGACCAGGATGTCGACCTGCCCCTCCTTCAACCGGCCGAGGATCACACGTTGTTCCTTCTTCGGAATGATCCTGGAAAGCAGTTCCGTCTTGACCGGGAATTGGCCGAGGCGCTGTTTCAGCGTCTCATGGTGCTGCTCGGCAAGGATCGTCGTCGGTGCGAGGAAGGCGACCTGCTTTCCGGCCATCACCGCCTTGAAAGCTGCACGCAACGCAATCTCCGTCTTTCCGTACCCCACATCGCCACAGACCAGACGGTCCATGACTGTCGGACTCTCCATGTCCCGCTTGATGTCCTCGATGCAGGTGAGCTGATCCTCCGTCTCCTCGAACGGAAAGGAGGCTTCGAACTCCAATTGCCAATCCGTATCCTTGGGAAAGGGGAACCCCTTGCTGCTCTTGCGCCTTGCATAGAGCTGGATCAATCGGCTGGCAAGCTCCTCTGCCGATTTCCGCGCACGGGCCTTCTTCGCCTCCCATCCTTGCCCACCGAGCTTGTCAAGCTTGGGATTACCCCCTTCGCTCCCGATATACCGTTGGATGAGGTTGGCCTGTTCGATGGGCACGAATAGCGTCTCGTTGTCAGCGTACGCAATCTTGATGTAGTCCCGCTCTTTCCCGCTCATGTTGATCCGATCAATCTTCATGAACTGTCCCACACCATAGTTCACGTGGACGACGTAGTCGCCTTCATTGAGATCAACGAACGAATCCAACGGAGAGGACTGCACCTTGTGCAGGGTCTTGACCACTTGCTTCCTGCGACCGAATATCTCATGATCGCACATCGCGACGAGATGTTGGCTGAGGATGGTGAACCCTGCACTGATCTCGAGGTCGAGGATCTTCAGGCCCTCGAACTGTCCGAGCATGTTCTTCAGTCGTTTCTTCTGAAGCTCCGATCCTGCATAGATCACGACCACATACCCGTTGGTCAGCATTTGCGTAAGTTCTTCCTTTAGCATGGAAAAGTTGCCAAAGAAAGAACGCGGTCCGTCGATATCGAACACATGGGCACCCTTTGTCTGTCCCCGTACATCCATCACCACGGTACAGCGCTGTCTCGTCTCCACGAATCGCGGATAATCGAACAGCAGCTCATCGGGCTTCGGGGAAAGGCGATCATCGAGGAATGCCTGCCGGTACAGCGACTTTGCTTCGACGGTAAGCGAATGGAATGATGATTCGAGCCGTTCCTTTCCGAGGAAAAAAAAGTAGTCCTTCTCGTCTACATAGGCGCCAATGTCCGCAGTCTCGATCTTCTGTCGTTCCTTGAGCAGCGTGACGGTGATGTGACCGAGCGTCTTCACCGTATCCTGCGACATCGGATCGAAGGAGGTGATCCGTTCGATCCGCTCCCAATCGGCATAGATGCGCACCGGATGGGGACTGTCGTAGGGAAAGAAATCGAGGACTTCGCCATGGATCGAGAACTCTCCGGGTACCGAAGTACTCGGTGATCGATAATAGCCGCCAGCAGCGAGCGTATCGGCGATTTTGGTCGACTCGAACGGATCGCCGATCTTCAGCCGTATCTCCGACTCCCTCAGCGACCCAATGGAGACGACCGGGGAAACGAATGCCCGCAGATGGGTGATGACGAGCCTGGAAGGATGCTCGAGCAGCGCAGCCAAGGATTTCAGCTGGGTATACTCGCGATCCGTTCCTTCCCAGGGACTGTAGAGCAACTTGCCGTTGGAGGGGATATAGATGAAGGGAACCGTCGCCGTCTGCAGGTCCTTGCAGAGCTGCATCGCGGAAACTTCGGTGGAACAGATCGCCCAGAGCCGTCTTTCGATAGAACGGGCATAAACTGACAGGGCCTCGGCGAGGGGATACCCCTCGAGACCCTCGATGTATTGACGCTTGGTGCTATCCTGCTTGAACGACTTGTATGCGTCAGTGCTTTTGATATAGGATTGCACGAGCGGACCGATATGTTGTTGCATAACCGCACATACCCTATCACAGAGCAGGAAGGTGTTCAATGGATTCTTATGACAAGATCGCATCATTGGTACTTGAGCTGGCTGATTATGCATGCGATGCACAGGCTGATATCGCAAGGAATTACAAGGAGGACGGAACGGTCCTTACCGAGGCAGACACCCTGATCAACACCAGGATAGGCGATCTTGTCGCATCCCTTTTCCCCGAAGCGAACGTGGTCACGGAGGAGGCCATCCGTCCTTTCCGTCCCGATGCACCGCTCACATTCATTCTCGATCCGATCGACGGAACCGATGTCTACAGCCAAGGATTGCCCGGATGGTGCATCGCTCTCGGCGTACTCGATGGGAATCGCCAACCGATCGGCGGCATGGTCTGTGCCCCGCGTTGGGGCCTGAGCAGGGACGAAGGGCTTTTCCTTCGCCTCGATCCGGGAAAAGGACTTACCCTCAACGGAAAGCCGTTCAAGGCACGCATCAGCGACAGGAAACTCGAGCAGATTGCCTTGGCTTCACATGCACCGCGTCATCTCTCGATCAAGCAATTCGATGTGAAGCTGCGCTGTTACGGATCGAACATCCTCCACATGATTTCCCCGCTCATTCACCCGCACGTACAAGGTTCGGTAAGCATCCGATGTTATGCCTGGGATATCGCAGGAGCCCATGCACTCTTGCACTCCCAAGGGTTCGAGACACGGTATGTGGATGACACGCCGTTCGTCTATGATGACGAACTGCTGGCCGAACGGAAGGGAATCAAGCGTTTGCTGTTGGCCGGAACCGAAGAGGCCGTCAGTTCCATGCAAGGGATGTTCACCTGATACAACCCATCACGGTCGCACGACCCCGGATTCGAACCACTTTCTCGCGAGATACATGAACGGAGTATCCAATGCTGCGACGACCCACTTGAGCAGATAGGTCGTCAGCATGATCTGCCACAGCACGGGCCACTCATAGACGCCCCAGAAGGCAATGCACGTGAACAGCAGGGTATCGATCAGTTGGCTCACCATCGTGCTCGCGTTGTTGCGCAACCAAAGCCATTTCATTCCCGGTTTCTTGCGTTTCCAATAGTCAAACGCATGGATGTCATGCATCTGCGAGACGATGTAGGCGGTGAGGCTTCCCAGTGCGATGCGAGGCATGAGCCCGAAGATCGTAGCCATGCTCTCCTGCACGAAGTCGCTTTCTGCAGGGATGAACAGCAACGCAGCATTCATGAGAACCGTCATCACCACCAGGGAGAAGAAACCGATGCCGACTGCACGCGCGGCATCTTTTCTTCCGTAGCATTCGCTGAGAATGTCGGTTGCAAGGAAACTCGTGGCGTACACGATGTTCCCGAGCGTGGCCTCGAGCCCGAACAGGACCACCGTCTTGGTGACCTGTATGTTCGCGATGATCACGGAAATCGGGATCCAGATGAACAATCCGAGCCTGCCCCAGAGCCTGAACGCGACCATGATGGCAAGAAAATTGAGCAACAGCATGAGTATCCAAAACAGTTCGTTCACGGTATCAAGTTCTCCAGTTGGTCATCCCAAGGACGATCCGAGCGTATGATCCTTACCTCATCCTCATCCAGTTCATAGGTCTGCAGCATCCGATCGAGCAACTGCTCGCGCACGACGGCAATGACCGTCCCGCCGAACGATTCAAGCACGGTACGGAATGTACCGTCAAGTGCCCTTCCCTCGAGCTCAAGGGGCCCGATCTCATCAAAGGTCAAGTAGTCGCATGCATCGAGCTTCCCGAGTATCCTCTGGCGAGCCCAATCGAATGTCGACGTGTCGATCCAAAAGCGGCCGAACCGCTGCCATCCCTTTCGCTCGTCGACACTCATCAGCAACCGGATCTCACCGGTACCCTGGTCGCTCCAAATCCAATCCCGCTTCTCCTTGCCCGGCAGCGCCGGCACCTGGATCATTCCTCCGAAGGAGTACCCTTCAGAATCCAGCAACGAACAGAGACTGTAGAGCATCGAAGTCTTCTTGCCGTTGACCGGTCCGGTGATGATGATGGGTCGTTCTCGCATCACGCACCTCCCAGGAAGCTTTGCAATACCGTGAAGGCATCCATGGAGTCTTCGCGCCGGATGACGAAAGTCAGCTCATTCATCGTGGAAATGATCTCATTCACATTGATCTCCTCCCACGCAAGCTTTCTTACCGCCTCATAGACAATTCCCGGTGTGGACATGAAATCTCCGGAGAAAACCAAGGAGAGGGCCACGAGATCGCCCATCCGGTGGAGTATTGTCTCTCCCTTGACCAGCTTCTCGACGGTTCCAAGATATTTCTCGCTGAACGATAGGCTTACCTCGTGACTTCCAAGAGTCACATTGAGGAAATCCCCAAGGGAGGGAACGATCATGCCATACAGCTCACCAAGCTTTCCCACGATCGTCTCGCTTCGGACCATGTTGATGTCATAGATGTTGGTCTTCATCATGATCTCATAATGCAGGTCGTATTGTTTCTGCTCCGTGTCCTTCTTTCTCAGTTCCTCCGCATAGCGTCTGATTGCCATCACGATCGCAGAGGTCTTGACCGGCTTTCCGTGCATTTCCTCCACTGTCGGCTGGATGGACGCAGCGTAGTTGCTGTAGCTCAGGATTCCTTGGATGAGCATCTCATACAGGAATGGGGTACGATCGATGATTCGCTTCACACATGAACTGACAGATTCCATGGCTACCTCGCTACTTGAAGAGTGTTTGTGTTATTATTATCACACAATACACAAATCTACAACCTAATGCTAACAATTTGTCATGATTCTTCAGCAGCTGTCAGATGAAAAGACATGGTGACCGAAATATGCGGGAAAATCGTGAGAAACGATTATCAACATTTCAAATGTATGCTATAATATGAATTATCTTATGCCAAGGAGAATATTGTCGTGTTGTGTCCCCACTGTGGCCATATGGATGACAAGGTATTGGAATCACGCCAGAACAGCAGCGGTTCAAGCATCCGCAGAAGAAGGGAATGCCTTGCCTGCGGCTATCGGTTCACCTCATACGAGAGAATCGAGGAGAAACCGCTGATGGTCGTGAAGCGTGACGGCCGGAGGGAACCGTTCGATATCAAGAAAGTGGAACGGGGAATCAGGATCACTACCGAAAAACGTCACATCGGGCAGGAGACGATCGAGCAGGTCCTGCAGGATATCGAGGATGAGGTCGTCCTCATGGCTGGGACGAAGCGGGAAATTTCCTCCAAGGCAATCGGAGAGGCTGCGCTCAGGCAGTTGTACAAGATCGATACCGTGGCATACATCCGGTTCGCATCGGTATACCGCGCGTTCGACAACGTCGACCAGTTCATCCAGGAGATCGAGAGCATCACCCACAAGATGAAATGACGTGCTACTTCACATCGAACCACTTTCCCGTGATGGACTGTTCGATCCGTTCGTTCAGGTGGTCCGGTTTCAGGATCTCGTTGGCACAATCCAGGCAGAAATTATCGCTCATTCCCGCGACATAGTCGAAGATGATCCTGTCGAGGTTCCCGTCGTGTCTCAGATAGGGCTCACGCATCTCCTTGAGATGCAGCATGAAACCGACGGCAAGCATGTTCTTCTCTTCCTGATACGGTTTTTCCTCGAAACCGAACTGATCGAACAGGCCTTGCAGATAATCCACGATGAGCCGCAAGAGGCGGGTAAAGTACTTGCTGTACCCTTCGAGCATCGGCGAGAGATAGATCGATCGGTAATTGTATTCCTTCATCGCAAGCACCGCCTCGAACACAGGCTCGGAAAAGGCGACTCCACACTCCGGCGAGGAAGAATCGATCAAATCGTTCACCAAGGTATCGATGATGCTGGCATTCTTGCTCCCGAGCCGCTCTACGACGATTTGGGGGATTGACTTCGCTTCTATGATCGACAACCTGCACGCATCCTCATAGTCCCTTCCGAGATACGCGATCTGGTCGGAAAAGCGGACCACCGCAGCTTCCCACGTGGCAGGAACCGCCTCGGTACGGCTGGCGAGCAAGGAGAGGTCCCGTTGTGCGAACCGGGGCATAAGCACCCGTTCGAACCGTTCTCCGTTGTGGCAGGCGATTCCGTCCCGTACCGCGTACGTCAGGTTCAGTCCCTTTCCATGTTCGGCAAGGAAATCGACGATGCGCAGGGAGTTCAGTTCATGCTCGAATCCTTCGAACCCACGTTCGGCCATCATCGATGCCAGGATGCGTTCGCCTACGTGACCGAATGGGGTGTGGCCGAGATCATGACCCATCCCGATGGCCCAAGCAAGTTCGGTGTCGAGGCCGAGCCCCCTGCAGACCGCCGTGGCAATCGATGCGACGTGCAAGACGTGCTCCATCCTGGTGCAGATATGATCGTTGCTCGGTGCGAAGAAGACTTGGGTCTTGTGCTTGAGTCGCCGAAACGCTGAACTGTGGATGATTGCAGTCGTATCCCGATAGAACTCACCGCGCACATCGGTATGCCTGCGCACCGATCGTGCTTCGAGCACCTCACGAGGCAATCCATTCTGAAACCGTCGCGTGCCATCCATAGGACCCCCTTTCCGAGAGCAAGGCCGTACTTCCCTATCCTCTTGCTCCATGGTATCATGTTCACCATGCTGATGCTACTGGTCTCCGTATTCACCACATTGCTCTGCTTCCTGAGTGCTGCGGCATGCCTCAGGTTCCTGTTCTCACGCCAAGGGTGGTTCTGGGTTTTCCCCCTCGCCCTCTCCGTCATCTTCCTTTACATCAGCATATCTCCGCTCCATGCGATCGCCACCGGATTGTTGGAGGGCAGCTATCGTGTCGAGATCAGTCCCGACCGAAGCGTTCGCGAGGTCGTCCCCCTGGTCATCGTGCTTATCTGGTACGCGATGATCATCACCTTCCGCTATGCACTCAAGATGGTGGTGCCTGACAACAAACACATGCTCGATACGATGAAGAACCTGAAAGAGGCCCGCTACATGCAGCGCATCGAGTTGCGCAGGTACCAGCGGGATGCTCGCCGGAAGTTACGCCTTGCGGTCAGGGTACATCGTGAACATACGGGCTCCCGCTATCCGGTGAATTGGATAGCGCTGTTCGACGACCACCGCAGGAGCTGATCTTGGCCATCGTCTATCTGGTGGGAATCAAGCACTCGGGAAAGAGCTCGGTGGGCAAGGAGGCTGTATCCCTTCTCAATCCTACCGGGTCCATCTCCTTCTTCGACACCGACGACCTTGCCACTGCCCTCATGGATGCGCGTCATGCCTCATTGCGCCAATTCTATCGTGAACAGGGAAAAGAGGCTTTCATGGACCTTGAATACCGTGCAACGGCAGGCTTGCTGGCCCAACTGTCAGGCTCCACGGTCATTGCAACCGGCGGGGGGGCGTGTGACAACGATCCGTTGGTCAACCTGATGCGCACCTCAGGCACGATAGTCTACCTCTCGGTCGAAGAGCAGGTCCTTTTCGAAAGAATCATGGCACATGGGCTTCCGCCGTTTCTCGATCCGGCTGACCCACGGGCCTCCTTTCATGCGCTGTATCTTCACAGGGATGCCCTGTATAGGCAGATTTCCGATTGTGTGGTATCATTGTCCGATTACCGATCTATCCTTGGGAATGCGCAAATCCTCGCCGATTGCCTTCGCAAGATTGTCGGAAGTGAGGAGCCATGCCGGGAAATACCTTTGGAACAGCACTGAGGATCACTACCTTCGGAGAATCGCACGGGGCGGCCCTGGGGGTTGTGATCGATGGACTCGAGAGCAACTTCCCCATCGACCTGGACCATCTTGCCCTGCAGATGGCACGCCGGCGTCCCGGCGGGAATCCATTGGGAACGAAACGACAGGAGCCTGATTCGGTCGAAGTCCTCTCGGGCATGTTCGAGGGAAAGACAACCGGTGCGCCCTTGGCCATCATCATCAAGAATACCAACCAACGTTCCGGCGATTATCATGATATCAGTCGTCTCTATAGGCCCGGACATGCAGACCATACCTGGCAACAGAAGTTCGGGATCAGGGATTGGCGCGGAGGCGGACGCTCGAGCGGCCGCGAGACTGCCGCTCGTCTTGCCGCAGGAGCTATCGCCATGCAGATCCTTGAGAAAAAAGGCATTCACATCCAAGCCTACACGATCAGCATCGGAAACATTCTTGCACACAAGCGCGATTATGATGAGATTGCCTGCAATCCCGTCAGTGCTCCCGATGCCGAAGCGGCTATCCTGATGGAGCAACTGATAGAACGGATGCGCGAGGAACAGGACAGCGTCGGTGGTGTGATCGAATGCAGGATCACGGGACTGCCCTCCGGACTCGGAGAACCGGTGTTCGACAAAGCGGATGCCCTGCTCGCACACGCGATCCTTTCCATCGGAGCTACGAAAGGGATCGAGTTCGGTGACGGATTCGCTTGCGCAAGCCGTCGCGGTTCGGAGAACAATGACCAGATGGATGCCGATGGATTCTTGACAAACCATGCCGGAGGCATCAACGGTGGCATCACCAACGGAGATACCGTGGTGTTCCGGACCGCTGTCAAACCGACATCCTCGATAGGAATGCAACAAAAGACCGTGGATATGGAAGGGAATGAGCGGACCATCGTCGTGGAAGGCCGTCACGATCCGTGCATCTGCGTGCGGATCATTCCGGTTGTGGAGGCGATGAGTGCGATCACCCTCCTCTCCTTGTGGTATGAACAACATGGCAGATAAACCGCTGATCGTACAGAGCGACCTCAGCATGATGCTCGATGTGCACAGTCCCTCCGCGGAACTTGCACGGAACGACCTGTTGGCATTCGCGGAGCTGGTGAAGTCTCCCGAGCATGTCCACACCTATGCAATCACCGCGATCAGCCTGTGGAACGCAGCATCTGCAGGGATCGGTGTGGAACAGGTACTCGAACGGCTCGCACGATGGTCGCGCTATGCGATCCCGGAGCCGGTGACTTTCCATATCAGGGAAATAGGCGGCCGGTTCGGGTGCATCCGCCTTGAATTGCATCATGATGATCAGGATCACTACCTGCTTACGGTATCGCAGGAACGGTTTGCGAGGGAAATCATGGCACGCAAGCAGATTGCCGCCATGCTCAAAGTCGCCGGCAATGGATTCCTCGTTCCACGGTATCAGCGTGGTGAGCTGAAGCTTCAGTTGATCAAGCTCAATCTTCCTGTCGATGACCGCATACCCCTTGACCGGGGGGAACCGGTGTCCCTTGCGTTCCGTTCCGTATCACTGCGTGGCATACCATTCGTTTTGCGTGATTACCAGAAGATGGCGGCAAACGCGGTTCTTGGAAATGGAGAACCGGGTACCGGATACGGAACGATCGTATTGCCGTGCGGAAGCGGCAAGACCGTGGTCGGCATGGAGATCATGACTCGGCTTGCCACGCGAACTTTGATCCTCACGACGAACGTCGCCGCGGTTCACCAATGGATCGCCGAGATATCCGACAAGCTGTCCATCCAAAGCGATCAGGTCGGCGAATACTCCGGAATGCGCAAGGAGATCAAGCCGATCACCGTCTGTACGTATCAGGTGCTTACCTGGAGGGCGGACAAAGCGGGCGATTTCCCGCACATGCGGGTGCTGAAAGAGGGAAATTGGGGACTGATCATCTATGATGAGGTCCATATGCTCCCCGCCCCCGTATTCAAGGTCACCGCCGAGCTCCAGGCGATCCACCGCGTAGGCCTCACCGCCACGCTGATCCGCGAGGACCACCGTGAGGACGAGGTTTTCTCACTCGTTGGTCCCAAGCGCTTCGATATCCCGTGGAGCGAATTGGAGAGCAAAGGCTGGATCGCGGAAGCCGAGTGTACGGAAATCCGGGTTCCGCTGCCTCGTGAGCTCGAGATTCCCTATGCCATCGGGAACAAAAGGGAAAAGTATCGTATCGCGAGTGAGAATCCGGAGAAGATCCAGATAGTGAAAGACCTGATCGAAAACCATCCGACCGATTTCATCCTTGTGATCGGACAGTATCTGGATCAATTGAAGACGCTCGCGAAGGAACTCGATGCTCCCTTGATCACCGGTTCGACTGCCAACGCACGTCGCGATGAACTGTATCGCTTGTTCAGGGAGGGAAAGCAGCGGATCCTGGTCGTATCGAAGGTTGCGAATTTCGCGATCGACTTGCCGGACGCATCGGTCGCGATCCAGGTCTCGGGAACCTTCGGCTCCAGACAGGAAGAGGCCCAACGGTTGGGCAGGATATTGAGACCGAAACAGCAGAGTTCCCACTTCTACTCACTCGTCACGCGATTCTCCTCTGAGGAGGAGTTCAGTGCGAACCGGCAGAAGTTCCTTACGGAGCAAGGCTATACGTATCATGTGGAGGTCTGGGAATGAGTGCCATCCCGTCTCGGATCGAGCTCTGGGAACGTTCGATGGCGAGCCTCAGCGACTCGGTATTCCTCGATTTGCTCAAGAATTTCATCGGGAAGGTCCCTACCCCGTTCCACAGGCCGCAATTGGTCAAGCAACTCACCACTCTCTTCTCATCCGAGGATTTCATCACACGTGTCGAAGTGAGCCTCAGTGAATCGGACTGCCGCCTGCTGACCGGTTGTGCGATCCTCGGTTGCGCCACGCAAGATGAGTTGTGCTCGCTCCTCATCGATGAGTATCCGTATGCCGCGATCCAGCAAAATGTGGTCAATCTCGAGGAGAGGTTGCTCCTGGTACCGGATCCGGAGAGCATCGGGTCACGACCTTCATTGATGCTCAATCCGTTGCTCATGCAACGGTTGCTCAGCAAGTCTCTTGCTATCGGTCACTTGCTCGGGTTCCCCGCCGAGGGGGATTCACCCTTGTCATGGCATGCGGACAAGCGGATCGTCAGGGCCCTGGCCAGCTTGCACATGCATGCCTCGCTGGGAAACCTGGAACGGAGCGAACGATTGCTTGCATCCAGGCATGCGAAGAGTATTTTCGGTGCCGAGGATGCACGTTCGGTCGAACGGCTGCTGCTCTACAACCGGCTGTTGTTTGTTTCCGACATCGTCGTACCGAACGGAAAGAACGTCAGGGTCTCGACGGAGAGATTGCAGATGGTCCTCAATGAGGATGAGAAAAGCCTTGGGAGACGGCTGTTCAGCACCCTCTTGCAGCACATTCACCCGCAAGATCGTCAACGGTACGAACGGGAAGTCCAGATCTTCTACGAGACCTTTCACCAGCTCTTGGCATACGCATGGGAGGATGATCCTCTCGTGCTGAAGAAAATCTGCACGATTGCGAGCCACCGCAGCGCTCTTGCGATCGGCAACATGGATGAATTCATCAGGTTGCTGCGGGTCACGGGAGTGTGGAAGCATGGAAGGGATGGGGATGCGGAAGATTCCGCGGTCACCTTGAGACCCACCCTGGACAGCGATCTCACCATCTCCTTTACCGGTGACGTGCAGCCTGTCGGAAACAAGGACATCCTCCACTGCATCTCGGTTGTCAGGAAAGTCGATGTGGTCACTTCGTACGAGATATCCAAACCGACCATACTCAGGGCATTCGATCTCGGACTTTCCGCCTCGCACATCCTTGCTTACCTTGAGGGCCTGACACACACGACACCTGCAAGCCTCAACGATCTCATCCGTCATTGGGAAGCTGAATTCGGTGCCATCACGATCTATGATGGCATCCTCGTGAAGACCGATGAACGTCTCGGAAGAATCATCAAGGTCCTTCCCGCGGTCCAATCCCATATCATCCGTATCATTGAGGATACCTTGTTCCTCATGGCACGGAGTACGGAACAGCAGTGGCGGGAGATCCTCGGGGCGACAGGAGTGCTCATCCTTCCGAGCAGCATCTCCGAACACACTTTCCCGCAATCCTCGCAACCCCCTTCGGTCACCCTGGACACACCGCAACCGCCCATCAGGGAACTGCGCATGCTTCTGGGCGACCTTGGAGCCCAGACGAAGATGTTGCAGACGGAACAGGGAGATCGCCTGCAGCGCGAATTGCGATCGCTCATCGATGCGAAGCGGCTGCAGAAAGCGCAGAAAGAGGAATTGGTCGCGAGACTTGAACGGAAACTCATCCTCACTGCCAGCCAGATCGATGCGACTGTGGGGCGTACGCAGACCTTGGAGGCGAGCGGTTTCGATTTCCAGGGAAAGCTCAACCTCTGCAAGGCAGCGGTCAACTCATCCGTCGATTTGCTGGAGCTGCATATGCTTGAACCTGACGGAGGAACACACGTTTTGCTGACGGAGGTGAAGGAATTCATCAGGGACTCAAAGGAAGCCGCAATACGGGTACGGGTCCTTCCGAACGGAGAGGAGCGAGTGATCCTGATCGACAAGGTGTTCCGCGTCAGGAAACTGAGGCGTTCAATCTTCTTCCAAGCCTAGGTTTTGTTCGAGCCGTTTCGGATAATGGTACCCGGTGAATGATTCGAACTGCAACTTCCCCTGCCTCACCAGCATGTCGATGCCGAACATCAGCTTGGATCCCGCTTGTCGCGCCCGCTTGAGCATCGCAGTGTATCGTGGACGGTAGACGAGTTCGTATACCACATGGCGCTCAGCAAACGGAAAATCGGGTATCGGATCTCCATCCGCATCAGGGATCATGCCCACGCTTGTGGTCTGCACGATGAGGTCGACTTGCGCATGGTGGGCAGCATGCTCAAGCGAGTCGAACGAGGCCATCGTCTCATCAGCGAGCTGACGTGCCCGCTCTATGTTCCGGTTCAGGATCGTGACCCGGCACCCATGATTGCGCAACGCCCAGACCACCGATCTCGCTGCCCCTCCCGCCCCGATCACCAGCGCGCTCTGGATACGCTTGGCATCAATGTCGGCGACGATCGGTTCGATGAATCCATAGTAATCAGTGTTTGTTCCCATCCACAGGTTCTTCGCCCGTACGACCGTATTGCAGCTTCCGATCTGCTTCACCTCACGTGTAATCTTGCCCAGGTACGGCAGGACGGCCTGTTTGTGGGGAACCGTCACCGAAAATCCCGAGATCTTGATCATCTCGGCAAGAATGAAGAAAGACCGGACCGAATCCACGGGAAACGGAAGGTAGATCGCATTGAAATTGATCCCGTGGAACCCGGGGTTCTGGATCAAAGGGCTGAAGGAATGAAGCACCGGATTGCCGATGACCCCGAATATGCGGGTGCGATCATCGACCTTGTCCGCGCGGTACAGCTCCTTCATCTTTTGTGCGGAGATCTGTCCTGGCGCGACCGGTTTGTCCGCACAGTACGTCAACATGGACCCGATCTTCTTGTACAGTATCCTGCTCGGGAGGCCGAAATCACCCATTCCCAGGACGATCTTCTCCGTCACGGAGGAGAGTTCTTCCTTGACCCTGAACAGGGTGATGAGATCGAGCACCGAATGAGGAGTGACCGCCATCTTCGGAATGTCGCCTTTCGCAGCGACCCTCGCGATCCTATGGAAAATGTCCGAGGGAATGCCCGAGAAATCATGCAGTGAGCGGATGATCCTGATGCCCCGTTCCCGCGCCTTCTGTTCCGCAGCACACCGTTTCACATCCTCCTCAATGTCCACGTAGGCAAACTTGCCTTCCAAGCAGGATTCAATGAGTGCCAACCTGGTCTTCTCGGGACCCGCATAGGAGCCTCCGTCGACTACCCTGCGACAGGTAAGGATCACCGGGAGATCGACCATCGAAGGGAATTCGGCTGCCGCAACACGTGCATGCTCCCCAAGAAGGTCGATGCGCAATTCCATGAGGTCGATGTATGGTCTGTTGAGGGAGAATTGTGAGAGGTTCTCCTCGATCGTACTACCTGACAGAACCAAACAAATCATCGGAGACCCTCCCTGGAACATGATGACGCGTAGAAGGACTCCTTGCATCCCGGTGCGCCGTTATGGTACCTTTCATCATACTCGCAACAGCTTGAATCTGCAACACCTTACGTCAAACGGGGAGCACATGGGGACACTTCAGGTACAGAACATCCATCTCGCATACGGAGACAGGGATCTCCTCAAGGATGTCTCATTCACCCTCTCCGATCAGTCCCGTGCCGCCCTTGCCGGTGGCAACGGTTCGGGAAAATCGACCCTCCTGAGGATCATCAGCGGTGAAATTGCCTGCGATAGCGGAAGTACTGCAAAGAGCAGGAACCTGCGCATCTCCTACCTTCCCCAGTCCGATATCGTGCATGAAGGGAACTCGGTCTTCCAAGAGGTGGAAAAAGGGTTCCGCAGGTTCGACGCCATCCTCGCACGCCAGAGGGCCATCGAGAACCAATTGGCACGCCTGCAGGCAGATCGCAATGCCGAACCCCTGTTGCACGAGTTGCATGAACTGCAGGAAACCGTGTTGCACAGTGCATACTACCGTCGTGATGCGGTCATCACGTTGGTGCTGAAGGGCCTCGGATTCTCCAAGGAGGATACCCAGCGCAGTTGCGATCAGTTCAGCGGCGGATGGCAGATGCGCATCGCACTTGCGAAAGTCTTGGTCGAAGACCCTGACGTGATGCTGCTCGATGAACCTACGAACTATCTCGACATAGAAGCGAGAATCTGGCTGCGCAACTATCTCCGGCAGTACCGCGGATCGGTGATGATTGTCTCGCACGACCAGGACTTCCTCGACGAGACGGTCAATGAAGTTTATGAACTGTTCAACGGCAGACTGAGCCGGTACAGCGGAAACTATACCTCCTATCTTTCCCAGCGAGAACTTGAACTCGCCCAGCTTGAGAAAGCGTACAAGAACCAAGCGAAGGAGATAGAGAGGACGGAACAGTTCATCGAGAGGTTCCGGTACAAGGCGACCAAGGCCAAGCAGGTCCAAAGTAGGGAAAAACAGCTTGGGAAGGTCGAGGTCATAGAGATCCCGCAGCATTTGAGAAAGCTTTCCTTCTCATTCCCCGATCCTCCGCACAGCGGAAATGATGTGCTCACCGTACGGGATCTTGCCAAGTCCTACGGTCCGCTGGAAATCTTCAAGGATCTGAACTTTATCATCAACAAAGGAGATCGTCTCGCCGTCACCGGTCGCAACGGTGCAGGAAAATCGACACTCCTCAGGATGCTTGCCTGCATCGACAGTGCCTATGCGGGAATCATCGAATATGGTGCCGGTGTGCGGATCGGTTACTTCGCACAGGATACGGAACATACATTGGATCCGAACCTCAGCATACTCGAAGAGGTGGAAACGATTGCCGATACCTCCGACATCCCCCGCTTGCGCTCACTTCTCGGTTCGTTCCTCTTCAGTGACGATGATGTGGACAAGAAGGTCGCCGTCCTCAGTGGTGGCGAGAAAAGCCGGCTCGCGTTGCTGAAGATACTCTTGCATCCGGTGAACCTGCTGATCCTGGACGAACCGACGAACCACCTGGACATCAATGCGAAACAGGTGTTGCTCGAAGCACTGCGCCAATACAAAGGTACGGTAGTGTTCGTTTCACACGATACCCACTTCATCAAGCATATCGCCAACAGGATACTGTATCTGAGCGAGGATCCTCCCGAGTTCTTCGAGGGAGATTATGAGTATTTCTCATGGAAGCTGGAGGAGAAGGAGGCATACGAGCAGGATGCTGAACCGAAGACGCCGGACCGGTCGAAGACCCAGCAGCCGAAAGAATCGGCCCTCTCCCGCAAGGAAACCAACAGGATGAAGAACCGGTTGAGGAATCTCGCCTCCGATGCCGACAAGTTGCTGGAACGCATCGCCCAGGAGGAGTCCCGTTCCGCGGAGATCGATCGCCTGATGTCGCTTGAGGAGAATTACAGTGACAGCGAGGCGATCACCTCACTGCTCGCGAAGAAGCAGGAGGTGCTTCGCCTCCACGAGCAACTTGAGGAGCAGTGGTTTGCGATCCATGAGGAGATACAGACGATGGAGGCAGAAATTGGCAGTGGTTCCTGACGATTCCGCGGTTACTCTTTCGAGACTCATTCCCCAGATCATCCTTGCATCGAAATCGCCTGCACGGAAGGCCCTTCTCGAGGATATCGGGTGCCAGGTGATCGTGAGACCGACCGAAACCGACGAATATCATGGGAGCAAGGTGGGTCCTCAGGTCGTGCATGCGCTTGCCAAGAGAAAACTCGATTCGTACCTCTCGGCCTGCCCGGATCCTGATCTCCCCGTACTTGCCGCTGATACCTTGGTGGGATTTGCAGGGCATTTGCTCGGCAAAAGCCCCGACATGGATCATGCAAGGCAACACATAAGGCTGCTTTCCGATGCATCGCACTCCGTCTATTCTGCATTCGCACTCTACCTTCCTCCGAGCTCAGGCCGTCCCGAGCGCATCCTCAGCGGGAGCGACGAGGCGATCGTCACCTTCCGATCCATCGATGAGGATGAACTCGAACGGTATCTTGCCGCAGGCGATTGGAGGGGAGCCGCAGGCTCATACCGGATCCAAGGGGAAGCGAAATCCTTCATCGTCGGTCTTTCGGGTGATTTTGCCACGGTAGTGGGCTTGCCAATCAGGTTGATTTCTGCCATATTGTCTTCACCGGGCTGTCTTTGACAACCGGAATATCCACCCAAGGGTGAGAATTAGCGAAGGGGACGGTGTCTTGTCATGCCCAAAAGGGGCCGTGTCAGTCCGTCACAGGAGGAATTGTGTCCGTAGTCACCATGAAAAGCCTGCTCGAATCAGGCGTACATTTTGGTCACCAGACCAAAAGATGGAACCCCAAGATGGCCCGCTTCATTTTTTCCGAGAGGAACGGGATCCATATCATCGACTTGCAGAAAACCAGCGCCTGCATCGTGGAGGCTTATGAAGCCGTCCGCTCACAGGTGAAACAGGGCAAGACGATCCTTTTCATCGGAACCAAGAAGCAAGCCCAGCAGACGATCGAAAGTGAAGCGAAGCGCTGCGGCATGCCGTTCGTAAACAACCGCTGGCTCGGCGGAATGCTCACCAACTTCACCACCATCAAGAAATCGATCAACCGTCTCAAGAAACTTGAGAAAGAAGAGATCGACGGTACTTTCGACAGCTACACCAAAAAAGAAATCGCGTTGCATCTCAAGGAGAAAGCCAAGCTTGAGAAGAACCTTGGCGGCATCAAGGAGATGAAAGAACTTCCCGGAGCGATTTTCATCATCGATACCAAGAAGGAAGCCATCGCCGTCGCAGAGGCAAAGCGCCTTGGCATCCCGGTGATTGCCGTCGTCGATACCAACTGTGATCCGACTGATATCGACTTCCCGATCCCTGGAAATGATGACGCCATCCGTGCCATTTCCCTCTTCGTCGAGATCATTGCGAATGCGGTCCTTGATGCTGACAAGGAAGTGGGCATCGAGATCATCGAGACTCTCCCCGAGATCGAGACCGAAGGTCCGAAGGAATCCAAGGATGAGGAGAGCGAAGCGCTCGTCTATGGTTCTGACGATGATACTGCCGACTTTACCAAGTTCGAGGCTGTCGAGAAGGAAGTGGAGAAGGAAGAAGTCGTACCCAAGGTGAAAGCCGTGAAGGTAACCGAGGGTGGCATCGAAGTGGATGAGGAGATCCTGTACAAGGACTGAGATCCGAATAAGGAGCAATACGTGGAAATTACCGCTGATATCGTAAAAAAATTGAGAGACGTCACCGGAGCCGGAATGATGGACTGCAAGAAGGCATTGGTCCAGGCCGAAGGTGATTTTGCAAAAGCTGAGAAGATTCTCAAGGAGATGGGCCTTGCGGCCGTTGCCAAGAGAGCCGGAAGGGCGACCAACAATGGCCGCGCATTCACCTTGGTGAAAAATGGCAAGGCAGTGATCCTTGAGATGGCGTGCGAGACCGACTTCGTTGCGCGCAACGAGGATTTCACCGCCCTCGGGCAACAGCTGTGCCATGATGTGATCGACCATGGATACACCTCGAGTGTTCCGGCACTGGATGCCAAGGTACAGGACCTGATCACCAAGATCAAGGAGAACATGTCCCTCAAGCGTTTCGAGTTGATCGACATCGCGGGGAACCAGATGGTCTCCGAGTATGTGCACGGTGAGGGATCCCTGGCCGTTCTCGTCAAGCTCGAGTCCGACAAGAAGGAGGCTCTCGCCTCTGACGCGGTGAAGCAGTTTGCATTCGACTGTGCCCTGCACGTCGCAGCGTTCAGTCCCCGCTATCTCTCCAGCAAGGATGTCGATGCTGCCTACCTCGCAGAGCAGACCGAGATCTTCACGAAGCAGACTCTTGCGCTCGGCAAGCCGGAGAAGGTCGTGGCGGGTATCGTGCAGGGAAAACTTGCAAAGCACTTCAGTGAAGTATGCTTCCTCCAGCAGCCGTTCGTGAAGGACGACACCCAATCAGTCGAGAAAGTGCTCACCGTCCTCTCCAAGGAAGCAGGTGCGAATCTTTCCATCGTTGGGTACAATTATTATCGCGTCGGTGTCGAAGAGTAACATAGGGAATCACCGACCGCTCGGATCACGAAGTCCGGGCGGTCTGTTTTTGGAGGTTGAGTATGCATTCGGTTTTGGATACCTGTGAGTCCAAGATGAAAAAGAGTGTCGCCGCGCTCTCCCAAGAGTACAGCGCACTGAGGACGGGTCGGGCAACGGCCGCGTTGTTCGACAAGATCAAAGTCGACTACTACGGTCAGGAGACTCCGCTCAGTCAGGTTGCGAGCGTCTCCGTCCCCGAGGCAAGATTGGTCGTCATCCAACCTTGGGACAAGACATTGCTCTCACCGATCGAGAAGGCGATCCTGAAATCCGAGCTTTCGCTCAATCCGAACAATGATGGCAAACTGTTGCGCATCAACTTCCCTCCCCTTACGGAGGACAGGCGCAAGGACCTTGCAAAGAGCGCCAAGAACATCGCCGAACAGAGCCGTGTCGCAATCAGGAATATCAGGCGGGATGCGATCGATGAGATCAAGAAGCTGCAGAAAGGCGGAGAGATTTCGGAAGATGAGCAAAAGGACCTGGAGACAAAGATCCAGAAGATGACTGACTCCTTCATCAGCCAGATCAATGACCTGGCCACGGAGAAGGAGAAGGAAATCTTGGAAATCTGACTGTGAGCAAGGATGAACTGAATGTAGACTCCCCCGTGTATCCGAAGCACGTGGGAATCATCATGGATGGAAACGGCAGATGGGCAACCAAGCGTGGGTTGCCCAGGACCGCGGGTCACTATGAAGGGATAAAGGCGGCCAAGAGAGTTACCACCGAGGCTTCGCGCCTCGGTATTCCTTTTCTTACCTACTATGTGTTTTCCACTGAGAATTGGCGTAGACCCGATCAGGAAGTATCCTATCTCATGGACCTTTTTTCCTCGAGAATCTTCAGCGAGATCGATTATTACAAGAGGATAGACGCTCGGTTGCTCTGTCGCGGAAATCTCCAGGCGCTCTCACGGAATGCGCAGGAGGCGATAGCCGCGACCGTAGATGCCACCGCCTCGCATCAGCGCATCACGGTGACCCTCGCATTGAATTATGGAGGCCAGGACGAGATCGTCCGTTCGGTGAACCGATGGCTTTCTTCGCGCAAGGAGGCCAGTGTGATCACCGAACAGGATATCCGCGATTTCTCCGATCTTCCTCACGTGCCCCCTGTGGATCTCATCGTCAGGGCAGGAGGGGAAAAACGTCTAAGCAACTTCCTCCTTTGGGATTCCGCCTATGCCGAGCTCGCATTCTATGATACACTATGGCCCGATTGGGGTGCCAAGGATTTGCGGATCGCTTGCGAAGAGTATGCTCATCGTACCCGAAGGTTTGGAGGAGTTCCCACATGACCAGTCTCGGCAAGCGATTGATCCTCACGTTCACCAGCGTACCGGCGCTCTTCAGCCTCATCTATTTTTTTCCCCACCAGCACCATCTTGGATTCGCCATCCTTACCGTCCTCGCGGTATTGGTAGGGAGCATCGAGATGAAACACATGCTGTTTCACGATAAGGAACGTCCGAATCTCCCTATCTGGGCTCCGGCGCTTCTTCCCGCGATGCAGTACGTGGAGTCGGTATTCATACCGCAGGTTCCGCTTCTCGACATCAGTTTCATGATCTTGCTGATGTGGACTTTTTCCCGGGAAATCCCCTTGGGAGCAAAGGACAATTTCTCATCGACCATCACGCGCATCAGCCGCACCCTCTTTTTGCTGATCTATCCCGGCTACTTCTCCATCTTCCTCATCCGCATGCTCATGACGAACCAGAGCACATTCTTGTTGCTCATGCTGTTCCTATTGGTCTTCGGCAATGATACGTTCGCCTATGTATTCGGCATGTGGCTCGGGAAGAAGAATAGAAATATCCTCGCAGTAAGTCCGAACAAGAGTCTCGCCGGTTTCATCGGCGGCATGCTCAGCACTGTTCTCATCAGTATCGCATGGGTGATGTGTATCCCTTCCCTCTCCAGGATGTTTTCTTGGTGGGAGGCGGTTGTCATCGGAATGTCCATCGCCATCATCAGTGATGTCGGCGATTTGGTGGAATCGGCCTTCAAGCGAGGAGCGAAGGTAAAGGACTCGGGTACCATCATCATGGGACGTGGGGGGATTCTCGATTCTATCGATTCCCTGCTCGCCAGTGCCCCGTTCTTCCTGGTTCTCACAGCCTTGTTCTCTTGATTGGAGGCCTCATGCACGAGCGTCAAAAACGTTCCATCATCATCCTGGGTTGCACGGGGAGTGTCGGCACGACAGCCCTGAAAGCGCTTGAGGAATATGCAGATCATTTCAGGATAGTCGGTCTCAGTGCCCATGGCAACGTGAAACGTCTCAGTGAGATTGCCAGGCATTGGAATTGTCACCATGTGGCGATCACCGGCTCATATGAAAATGCCCACCTCCCCTCTCTGTTCGCGGAAGGGACACACGTCCATCTCGGCAAGGACGGGTTGCAAGAGATGATCAGGGGAGTCCAAGCCGACCTCGTGCTCAATGCGATCGCCGGTGCTGATGGTCTTGCCGCGACATTCGCAGCGATCGAAAGCGGCAAGGATCTTGCGTTCTCCAATAAAGAGAGCGTGGTCATGGCCGGCAAGTTGCTACACGCCCATGCACAGGCACATGGCGTAGAGATCATCCCGGTCGACAGCGAGCACAGCACGCTGCATGCGCTGCTTGGCTCCTTCGGTCGTGACAATGTCTCATCTCTGGTCATCACCGCCTCCGGCGGACCGTTCAGGGATTTCCCCGTTGAGAACATGAAGGATATCACCGTGGTGATGGCCATCGCCCACCCGACATGGAGCATGGGTCCCAAGATATCCATCGATTCTGCAACACTTGCAAACAAAGGATTGGAGGTTATGGAGGCCGGTTTCCTCTTCGATTTCACCGTGCGTGAGATCGAGGTGGTGATTCATCCCCAGAGTGTCGTCCACTCATTCGTCAGGATGGTCAATGGAGCACTCTATGCCCAACTCTCACCTCCGGACATGGCCCTTCCGATCATGGCGGCTCTTGCCGGAGACAGCTACCCGCTGCGAGAAGTGGTCCGTCCCTTGGACTTCACCGACCTCACCCTTACGTTCATGGAACCCGATTTCATCAAATTCCCTTTGTTGCGGCATGCGTTCACCTGTGCCAGATTGCAACAATCCTACCCGATCGCTTACAATGCTGCCGACGAGGTAGCGGTTCAGGCGTTCGTGGATGGACACCTCACCTTCGACCACATCGCATCGGTCGTCGAGGAGACGCTTCAGTCCGATTGGGCAATCCCCTTCACCAACCTCGATGAGATTTTGACCATTGACAGGGAGGTCAGGATGAAAGCCTCCCAATTGGCGAACAGGTACAGATAATGAGCCAGATCACCTCCTTCCTCATCGGATTTCTCAGCATCGCGCTGATGGTCACGGTCCATGAGACGGGACACTTCCTGGTCGCGAGGATGGTGGGAATCACGGTGGAGACATTCGCGATCGGTTGGGGCAAAGCCCTGAAGAAATGGCGGAAGAACGGTGTCGAATACCGCATCAATATCTTTCCCTTGGGGGGATACTGCAAGCTCAAGGGATCCGAAGATCTCAGAAAAGCCCTCGACGTGGGGGACACAAGCTTCACAGGCATGGAAAAAGGGTCGCTTTTCGCCGTTCCACCCCATCGCAGGATATTGGCCTACCTTGCAGGTCCCCTGTTCAATCTGATCTTCGCCATGCTTCTGTTCATTCCATTCTTTGCACTCGATCATGAAGTGGCGACACTTCCCAACCGGATCGTCCTCACCAGCGATTATCCGCAGGTCTTCTCGATCGATGCAGACTCCCCGCATGCTGCGCGGGACGGACAGCTGCGCATGGGAGATGTGGTGATTGCAATCGACGGAACCGAGATTACTGAATTCGCCGACATTCAATCCTCTATCGCCACGTTGAAGGCCGACCGGACTGCACGCTTCACCGTGATGCGTGACGGGGCACAACTTTCATTCGACATAACGGGTATCGTTGATGAGGAGACGGGCAGACTTTTCTTCGGATTGAGCTACTTTCTCGAACCCGTGATAGGATTTGTCGATCCGGTATCACCCGAGGCGATAAGTGGACTTCAGATCGGCGATCGCATCGTGCAAGCCCAAGGCACAGCGGTGCAAAATACGATGGACCTTATCGAGATCCTCGTTGACAATCCGCCCGAGATCACCCTGGAGGTTCTCAGGGATGAGGGTGAGTACATCACGGTACGCTACTCACCGAATCGCACTCCCGACGGGAACATCACCTTCGGTTTCTCATTCGCCAGGAACGTCATATGGCGGGATGGCATGTCATGGGGCCGAAGCGTCATGGAATCGGCAAAGGAAACGGCAAAGGGCTTGTGGGATACGATCACCTTGATACCCCGCATGTTTTCCGGAGCGTTTGAATTCGACGAGATGGTTGCAGGACCGTTGAGAATCTCCTATGTGATCGGGGAAATGCGCAACGCAGGAATCAGGGCATTGTTGCACCTGCTCGCCATGGTGAGCGTCTCGCTCGCCACCGCGAACCTCCTTCCGATACCTGGGCTCGACGGCGGTTTCGTCCTGCTCAGCGTGATCGAGATGATCCGGGGCAAGTCCGTCTCACCGCGCATGTACGTTCGCTTTCAATCGGTTGGAGTGACGTTGTTGTTGGTGTTGATGCTCTTCGTGATCGCAGGGGACCTGCGGTTCCTCTTCTCAGGACCCTGAAAAACGTTCCAGCTCCACGAAGCGGACAAGCTGGTTCTGGAATCCCATCGTGATGATACCCGTCTCACCGTTTCTCTGTTTCGCCAGGATGACCTTCGTCTCCTGCACGGGAAATCCGTTGATCACCTGGGAAGTACTGTCCTGAGTGCCCTTTCCGTCTTTCGCATTCATGTCGGCAAGCCGGTCACGATGCAACAGGATGACCACATCGGCATCCTGTTCGACGGATCCTGAATCTCGCAAGTTCGCAAGGTTCGGTTCTTTCCCCTCTGCATCGCGTGATACCTGGCTGAGCGCAACGATGGGAATCTGCAGTTCCCGTGAGAGTGCTTTCAACGACCGGGATATCTCGGCTACCTGTTCATGGCGGGGAACGTTGGGATTTGCCTCGGGATTTATGAGGCCGATATAGTCGATGAACAATATCTTGATATCCCGCTCCCGCTTCATCCGTCGCGCTTGGCTGCGGAGATCGAGCAGCTTGATGTTCGGAGTATCCTGGATGTAGAGCTTTCCCTCGTAGATGCGGCTCGCCGCGTCGATGATGTTCACCATATCCTGACTGCGGAGTATGGCTGAACGGATCCTCTTGGAGTCCACCCGAGCCTCAGCGGAGAGGATTCTTTCCATGATCGCCATGCTGGTCATCTCAGCCGAGAAGAAACCTGTGGGAATCTTCCGGTGGATCGCCATGTCGATGGCCATGGAGATGGCAAACGCGGTCTTTCCGACCGAAGGCCGCGCTCCGATGACGATGAATTCGGAAGGTTGGAATCCTCCGGTCATCTCGTCAAGTTGTTGGAAGCCCGACTTGACCCCATCTTTGTTTCCGTGCTTGGCACGTTCCATCAAGCGGTCGACGGTCTTGTTGACGAGAATGGAACTTTCCTGGTATTTGTCGGTGAATGTCCCGCTGGAGGATTGGAGCTCGCTCATCTTCCGCTCTGTTTCGTCCAGCACGTTCGCGATTTCCTGCGATTCATCGAATACATCGGCCTGCATCTTCCCACTCAGCTCAAGCAAAGTCCGACGCAAGGAATAGGCCCTGACGATGTTCGCATAATACACGGCGTTCGCCGTCGTCGGGACATCGCTCGTGAGGGAAGCCACATAGGACATTCCCCCACACAGGTCCAACAGTTCCTTCGATTTCAAGAATTGGGAAATGGTGATCAGGTCGATCGTTTGCGAGGCATGTTCCTGATGGAACGAGAGTATGGCATCGAACAGGACCAGATGACCCGGTTTATAGAAGTCCTCCTTCCGAAGGACCTCCGTCACCTCGCTGAATGCGTTGGCACTGAGCATGATCGCTCCGAGCACCGCACGTTCGGCGTCATCATTGTGTGGAGGAATACGTCCCCCCGCGTAGTTCGATGCCATTACACCATCATTCCTCGTCGTCGGTGTCGGCTTCGTCCTCGCCCTCGGCACCATAGACCTCTTCGACCACCACCGGTGTCTCCACTTCAGCGGTCTTCTTGGCCTCGGCTGCCGCAGCCTTGGCAGCTGCCTTCTCTGCAGCCGCCTTCTCCGCCTCTGCCTTCTTCACCACGGTTTCGCTGAGGACGACGATCTTCACGTGAGCGCTCTCGCCTTCATAGAGACGGACCTTCACGGAGTAGTTGCCGACCATCTTGATTTCGTGAGAGGCTACCTCGATCCGCTTGCGCTCGACATCGATGCCCTCTTTCGCCAACGCTTCCTGGACCATGGTGTTGGTCACCGAACCGAAGAGCTTTCCGGAATCTCCGGCGGAAACGACCAAGGTGAGCGTCATCTGGTCAAGTCTGTCCTTGACACTTGCGGCTGCCTTGCGCTTCTCTTCCTTGCGCTTCTCGATCGTAGCTGCCCTGCTCGCGAACAAAGCTTGGTTAGCCTTGTTGAACAGCACGGCAAAACCCTTGGGAAGCAGGTAGTTTCGGGCATATCCGTCCTTGACGACGACGATATCCCCCTCTTCCCCGAGATTATGAACATCCTGGTTCAATATGATTTTCATAGAATGTATCTCCTTATGCGTTCTTTCTATACCTGACCCACGTCTCGGACACTCCCAGTAGCGGCAATGCCATCAACGGAATCACATTCACTCCCGGCAACAGGACCAGCAAAAACGAGAACAAGAAAATTCTCGTAGCCGTCGCACCGGGATTCCTCTTGCGCACCAGCGCCGCCAAAATGGACATCCCCTGCACCATGTAGAGCAGTGTCATCGCCAAGGCGACATTCCATGCGATGCCCGAGAGCATCTGCATATCAATCACCAAGCCGGCCAAAACTACGGTCCAGCTTCCGAGAAACACCCAAATGGCGTTCTCCGGGAGCTTCCAACTTGCCATCCGATCCTGGAAACTCCATTCGGATCGGTGAATCAGCAATTCGCTGATCATCACGGACAACCCGAACTGTCCCATGAACAGTGGCAAGAAACCTAACCGAAGGACCAAGACGATCGCTTCGAATAGGGTATCCTCGTCCATCCCCATCGGTACCTGGCCTCCGAAGAATCCCGGGATGACTGCCTGTACCAAGTTCCGAAACAGCTGTTCGGTGGCAGCAGCCGAAGGGCTCTTGCTGAAAAACCAGAAAGACAGGGCGAATCCGAAGACCGCAGCCATTGCGGAGGCGGTGAGCAACCTCACCAACATCCTCCTCTGCTCCAGAGCGATCCAGAGAGCGGCACCCATCAGCAGCGAGATCGGCATATAGAGCCCGATCAGCAATGCACCGATGACCGATGTCTCCTTCAGCGCTCCTCCGTATCCGATCAATTGATGTGCCAGCAACATGCAAGCCACCAATGCGACGGGCAACAAAGCCCATCTGTTCGGACGGATTCTCGGGGCGAAGAACAGCAACGGGATGATGAACAGTGTCGAGGAGGCCGCTATCCAGTACATCAAGAACGAAAGACCGACAGCCAACACTCCCGAACGTACCATCACCATGGTATGCCGTTCCATAAGAACTCCGACTACTTGCGATCGAACGGCAGGTATGCCAACACACGTGCCCGCTTGATCTCCAACGTCAGTGCACGCTGATGCTTTGCACAGTTGCCGGTGATCCTGCTGGGGAGGATCTTCCCCCGCTCGGTCACATACCGGCGAAGCAGGTCGGGATTCTTGTAGTCCGCCACAAGGTTCTGGGTACAGAACTTGCAGACCTTCTTCTTGAAGGGTCCACGCTTGTTTCCGAACCGACGGTCGCGGCCGTTTCCACCACGTCCGTCAAGAGAATCATTCATCATATTCATGGAATCTTTATCATCACGCATGTAAATTCTACTCCTATCCATTCCTAGAATGGAATGTCATCATCAAACTGTTCCGGTCCTGGGAAACCGTTCGGTGCCGACGGCATCCGAGCATTGCCCTTGGGTTCATACCCGCCAGTCTTCCGAACAGCCTGCTCAGGGGCAGGGGTATAATCGGAACCATTCGGGTTGGAGCCAGAGGAACTACCCAGCAACTGAATGTTATTGGCAACGACCTCAATCTTGCTCCTGCTCTGACCGTCCTGTTCCCAGCGACTCTGCCGCAATTCGCCATTGACGCAGATCTGCCTGCCCTTGGTGAGATACGGGTTGAGAACCTCGGCCTGTTTTCCCCATACCGTGATGTCGAAGAAACTCACCTCCTCCTCACGCTGATCCCCAGACCTCTTCATGCGGTTCACAGCAATGGAAAAACGGCTTACAGCGGTTCCGCTGTTGGTGAATCTCAGTTCGCTCTCACGAGTGAGACGGCCGACGAGCACTACGATGTTGGTGTCATTCGCCATGGTTTGTTACTCCTGTCGTCAGACTTCGGTCTCTTTGTGCACGAACAAGAATTTCAACACGGGCATCATGAGCTTGAATGAGTTGTTGAATACATTGATGGTCGCGGGGTCGGCTTTCAGCTCGAAGTAGAAGTAGTGACCTTTGTCTTGTTTCTTGATCAGATATGCAAGGTTGCGCACCCCCATATCATCCTGCTTGACGATCTCGACCTGTGCGGTGTTGAACTCCGCGAGAATCAGCTCAAGACCTTTTGCCGTCTGCTCTTCGTTTGCGTCGAAGATGACGGTAAATTCGTAATTTCTCATAGTTCCTCCTTACGGACTATATGATCCACATCATGTGGATAAAGAGGTCAAAATACACTAACACAAGAAATTCAGCCGTGTCAAGGCAACGAGGCGAACTGCGAAGAAAAACCGCCGGAGCGACCGGCGGTTTCGGATGAAGATTGCTTGAAAGCGAGTTACTTGTTCTTGTGTCTGTTCTTTCTCAGCTTTTTCTTTCTCTTATGAGTAGCAATCTTATGCTTCTTTCTTTTTCTTCCACAAGGCACGGTAGAGCTCCTTATCCGATAAGATATCCAATTGGAATTTGTAATTACCGTGCCATTATGCTCCGTTGGCCCAAGAACGTCAAGGGGTAGCGACGAAACGATAACGTACTTTCCATGATAATCGCATTCCTTGTGGATTCATTCAATTTTCTCGCTTGTAGTTTTTCAACGCTATGATTACAATGCCTGTACCATGCGAGTATTGATTTTCGGATTGGGTGTCCTGGGTGGGGGTTTTTCCGCTGCAAGCTACTTCCTCGATCACGGCCATGAGGTCAGAATCACCGACCTGCGCAGCGAGCAGACACTCGGCGGTCCGTTGGATATTCTCAAGCGTCGCGGAGCGAGCGTCACCTGCGGTCTCCACAGGAAAGAGGACTTCGAGTGGGCGAATCTTGTCATCAAGAATCCCGCGGTCTCACCCGAGAGTCCGTTCCTTTCGTTCGCGAAACAGATCAGCACGGACATCTCGTTCGTCTTCTCCTCCTCCTTCGTGGGCTCGATGAAGATCGTAGCTGTCACGGGAACGAAGGGAAAGACCACCACGGTGGCGCTCGTGACCCACATCCTCAACACGCTCGGACATGAAGCCGTCCAATTCGGTAACATGGGCATCAGCGGATTTTCCATCCTTTCACAGTTCGAGAGCCGGCTCCATCGGGGGGAAAAGCTCCCTGAATATCTGGTGGTCGAGCTCTCTTCCTGGCAGATACGGGATCTCTACGCGGTACTTGGACCTGCCGTTCCCCGGTTCAAGATCGTCGCGCTCACCAGCCTCTTCCACGACCACATGAATCGCTATGCAGACTACAAATCCTATACCGAGGACAAGTGGCTGCTGCTCGGACCGCAGAATACCCGGATCATCATGCCCCAATCCATCATGGATGACCTTCCTGTCTTGGTGGAAAAGAAAATGAAACGGATCAAGACGATCGAGAGTTTCGCCGGCGTCGACCAGCAGAATCCTCGGTTCCAACCGGCGTGGGCCATATGCCGCAGTCTCGGTTTCGGAGTGAAGCAGGTAACAGGAGCGCTGACATCCTTCAAGGGTGTTCCGCATCGTCAGGAGCAGGTGGGCATCAAAGGGCACACGGTCTTCATCAACGACTCATCCGCAACGATACCTGAAGCGGTGACATTCTCGTGCATGAACTGTCCGTGGCCATACCAGCTGATCTGCGGTGGCACCGACAAGAATCTCAAGGCCAATGGCATGCTCCACGCACTGCAACAGGCCTCCAACGTGCATTTGCTGTCGGGAAGTTTCACGCAAGACAAGCTTATTCCCCTTTTGCAGGAACATGGCATCAGCTACTTGGGACCGTTCGATTCCATGCAAGCGGCATTCGATTCCGCAACGACGGCAGCTTCCGAAGATCTTTCCGTCCATGAGACCGTCGCGGTGATCCTCTCCCCCGGGGCGGCATCATTCGGACTTTTTCTCCATGAGTTCGACCGCGGGGACCAATTCAGGTCCTGCGTGTCTGCACTCGCGTAGCGGTCTACTCCTCAGTGGATACGGAGAATTGCTGGCTCATCCGCTTCGGATGCCTTCTCCGATGGTTCTTGTAGCGAACCTGCTCAACCCACGCGTAGAGAAATCTTGGCAGCCGCTTGTAGACATAGTCGAATGTCGGGGCACGATAGCAGACATAACCTCCGAAGGCACGTTTGAAGAGACGCAATCCTTCGAGATGGCTTCCCCGCTGCCGAGGACCGCTGATCCCATAAAAGTCATAGATCAGGCAGCCCCGCTCACAAGCTTGGGCGATCGCATGGTCCTGCAACAGGTAGCTCGGACTGGTTCCGTCGACCCTGAGGGAGGCTCCATAGAGGTATACGGCGACTTTCTGGCTCTCCAGGACGATGGCACCCCCGAGCATCGTCTGTCCGAGTGTCGCTACATAGAGGAACGGCCTGACGTCCGGAATATCCAATGTCAGGATATTCTTGATGTAAGAGGAGCTTCGCGCAGTGAAACCGTCACGTTTGGCCGTTTCAAGGTAGACGTTATACCACGTATTGAATGTCTGCTCATCACCAAGCCATCTCTCGATGCGAATCGACTTTGCACCGGTTTTCCTGATGTTCCGCCTGGCTCGTTCCCGGTATCTCAAACGGACCGCGTCATACCCCTCGCTCAAGTCGATCCTCGCGGTTCCCTCCGGCTGGACCGATTCCCTGCACACGCGCAAGCCCTTTCCTTCTACCGAGAGGACCTCTTCGCTGTCACGGGCGCCCCATGGCAGATCAAAGCGAATGAACGCGGTCCCTTTCGGCAGCAAAGGCCTGACCAACCGGGAAAACTCCCGGACCAGCGAGGACGCATCGGATCGATACGCCGAGGTATCGGGGCCGAACGGCACATAGGCCAGCTTCGTGCTGAAGATCATCCTGCGGACAAGCACCAGGATCACTGTTGAGGAACTTTCGACCGCCTCCGAAGGAGCATGGGAGAACCTGAATGCAAAGGCAATCCATCCCGAAGCCCGCTTTGCCTTGGCCCAGAATTGACTCTGGAAGGGGTTCAATGATGCATCAAGTTGGTCCAGGCCGACTCGTTCGACGGAGGAGACAACCATACCGTCAGCCTACGTCCCCGTTCCTGTAGCGTTCGACGGAGAGCGTCTTGTCACCGCTGATGATCCGATGGCCTTCGATCATCACCGTGCCATCCACCGTCTTGAGCGGCAGCGAGAAGAACAGGTCGGCCTTGAGTTGGCTGCGCGGCTCTGCAGGAACAGTCATGCCTTCGGGATTCAATTCGGTTCCCACGGGGATGTCATCGGCGAAAATGACCTCACACGTGGTATGGGGCTCCGCAGCGGGATCGCTCGCAGCGAGCAGCATGCCCCGGCTCTTCACTCCCCGGAAGTTGGCCGGTTTCAGGTTCTGGACCAACACGATATTCCTGTGCAGCAACTGATCGGGAGCATAGTAGGGAACGATGCTCGACACGATGGTCGTATGTTCGGGAGCACCGGTATCGACGGTCAGGATGTACAACTTGTCCCCGCCCGGATGTTGTTCGACTTCGATGATCTTGCTTACTTTCAAGGTCACCTTGTCTGCGAACACTTGTGCTAGGCTCCCTTGTGGTACTGCCGGTAAAATCTCCTGTTGCTCCATCTTCTGTTTCTCCTCTCTCCGTGATTCCTGGCTTCCCGCATACCGGGTGCGCAGCGTCTCTATCAGTTCATCTTCCAGCTTGGTGAACAGATAATTGGGCTTGCCGATCCTATCGATGCCCGTAAATGTTCCCAAGTTCTCCCACGCCGCCTGCTCCTGGCCAAGATACGCCAGAAGCTGCTTTGATGCAAGCGGCATATAGGGTTGGATCAAGATGCCGAGATCCCTGATCAGATAGACCAAGGTCCTGAGCAACGATGCTGCCGCTTCGGGATCCTCGGTCCTTCTCTTCCAGGGCTCTCCGTCCTGGAACGCCTTGTTCCCGACCGAGCTGAGCAAGAACACCCTGCGTAACGCTTCCCTGAGTTCCGCGTGTTCGAGCAGGTCGTCTATCTCCGTCTCCTTGGTGAGGATCTCTCGCACAAGCTGTTGGTCCAGCTTGCCCTCCGGAACCTGTCCGTCATAGAATCGGTTGATGAAGGTAAGCGTCCGGTGCACGAGGTTCGACAGATTGCCGATCAGCTCACCATTCACCTTTTCCTGGAAATCCTTCCAGGTGAACAGGACATCCGCTTTCTCGGGACGGTTGTAGAACATGTAGAACCGCCACATGTCTGCAGGAATTCCCGTTTCCTGCACATCGTTGCCGAACACGCCGATCCCCTTGCTCTTTGAGAACTTCCCGCCTTCATAGTTCAGGTATTCACTGGACGACATATGGTGAAGCATCGTCCACGGCTCCCCTGATGCAAGCAGTGTGGTGGGAAAGATGACCGTGTGGAACGGAATGTTGTCCTTCCCGATGAATTGATACAATTCGACATGGTCGTTGTCGTGCCACCAATCACGCCATCGCTCGGTAAGACTTGCCGTGATGGAGATGTACCCGATGGGCGCATCGAACCATACGTAGAACACCTTGTCCTCGAAACCCTCTTTCGGAACGGGAATCCCCCATTTCAGGTCCCTGGTGATGGCCCGTTCCTTCAGTCCGTCCCGGATCCATGAGCGTGTGGTCTGGATGGCATTCTTGGCCCAGAATCCTTTCACTGAAGCTTCGTCGATCCATTTCTCAAGCAAGGGAAGAGCCTTGGGGAGATCGATGTACAGATGCCTGGTCCTGCGCAGGACGGGAGTGTTCCCACACACCCCGCACTTGGGATCGATCAGTTCGGTAGGATCCAAGAGCGTCTGGCAGGAATCGCATTGATCTCCGCGGGCTCCTGCGGAACCGCACTTCGGACAGACTCCCTCGACGAACCGGTCTGCAAGGAATCGCTCGTCATGTTCACAGTAGAGCTGCTCGATCTCCGCTTCCCTGATATATCCCGCTGCATCGACCTTCCTGAAGATATCTTGGACGATCTGGGTCTGCATCGGACTGCTGGTGCGGCCGAAATGATCGAAATCGATCTCGAACCATCGGTAGATATCCCGGTGGATCGCATGATACCGGTCGCACAACGCACGAGGCTCCACGCCTTCCTGGAGAGCCCTCGTCTCACTTGCCGTCCCATACTCGTCGGTACCGCAAATGTAAAGCGTCTCATAGCCTTTCAAACGGCAGAAACGGGCAAAACAATCGGCTGAGAGGACCTGGATGAGATTCCCAAGGTGGGGAATATTGTTCACATACGGAAGTGCGGAGGTTATCAATCGCTTTTTCATGATGACCACTATACCCTCCGGCGCCTTCTTTTTCAATCGTACCGTGCATCATGCCGACTGAGGTTCAATTGACGTCACCGTCCATCTACAGTACATTGGAGAGGTCCCGTCGGATAGAGGGGACAAGGAGGATGCAGATGAACAGTTCGGGCACCAGGACCCGTTTTCCGTTCCGATTCAGTCCCAAGCTCATCTTGGTCGCGGCAGGTATCGTGGTCCTGTTCATATTGGTCATGAGCAGCTTCTTCGTGGTGGACCAGACAGAAGAATCCGTCGTGCTCAGGTTCGGCAAGTACAACAGGATGGTAGGTCCTGGACTGCAGACAAAACTGCCGCTCGGTATCGACCGGAACTACAACATACCGACCAGAGTCGTACAGACGATGACATTCGGCCAATCGGTATCCCCGCAAGGATACTCATCAATGTTCATGAATTCGCCCTCGGGGTCTTCCGCCGGTGAATCTATCATGCTCACCGGAGACCTGAATATCGTGGATGTACAGTGGATCATCCAGTACCGGATCGAAAATCCCGCAGCATGGCTCTTTAACGTGCAGGAGCGGGACAAGACGATCAGGGACATCAGCCAAAGCGTGATCAACCAGCTTGTCGGCGACTTGCCGATCCTGGCGATCATGTCCAGCGAACGTACCTCGATCGAAATCGAATCCCAGGAGCGGATGCAGAAGGCATTCGACTCATATGATCTCGGAGTTCGCATCGTCACCGTGAAGCTCCAGAATATCGTACCGCCTGTCGGAGAGGTCCAGGATGCGTTCGAGGATGTCAACAAGGCGATCCAGGACATGAACCGGCTGATCAACGAAGGAAAGGAACGGTACAACCGCGAGATTCCCCGGGCACAGGGAGAAGCCTCACAGATGATCCAGGTCGCAGAAGGCTACGCAGCTGAGCGCGTCAACAATGCACGAGGAGACGTCGCCCGCTTCGACTCTGTCCGTGAAGCCTACAGCATGAGCAAGGAAATCACCTCGCAACGCCTGTATATCGAGGCTATGGAGGAGATCTTGGGACGTGCCGATGCCACCAATCTTACGATCATAGACAAACATCTTGAGAATTTCCTTCCGATCAGCAATCTCGGAACCCAGGGAGGTGTGAAATGAAAAAGTTGATAACTACCCTGGTCATCATATTCGTCCTGCTGGTGATCTTCCTTTTGCTCGGACCGTTCTTCATTCTCCATGAGGGAGAGGTTGCGGTCATCACCCGTTTCGGACGGATTGAGAACACCCACACAGTCGCCGGGCTCAAGATCAAGGTTCCCCTCGTCGACACAGTGGTGAAATATCCGAAGAAGATCATGAGCTGGGACGGAGATGCCCAGAGGATCCCGACCAAGGAAAACCAGTTCATATGGGTTGACACCACCGCACGTTGGCGGATCACCGACCCTGCCCTCTTCTACCAATCGATCACATCGCTGCCCAATGCGATCCTCAGGCTCAACGACATCATCGATTCAACCATCAGGACGGTGATCAGCGAGAACTACCTGAATGAGGCGGTGCGTAACTCGAACAAGATCAACAACATGAGGGTCGAGGAACAGGTGCAGAACGTCGAAAGCATGGAAGATGCGGAGCAACTGCGAAACCTGACCAGGACCGAGGTCCAGCAAGAACAGATCCAGATCGGACGCGAAGGATTGAGCACGATGATGTTGCAGATGGCCAGCCAGTTCACTGTTGAATTCGGTATCGAGGTCATCGACATCGTGATCCGTCAGATCCGCTATAGTGACGACCTGACCCAGAGCGTATACCAACGGATGATCAAGGAGAGAAACCAGATCGCCGAAGCGTATCGCTCATACGGTGAAGGACAACTCGCACGATGGGTCGGAAAGACCGAGAACGACAAGAAGAACATCATCAGCCAGGCGTACGCCCAATCCGAGCAGATCAAGGGTGTCGCGGATGCACAAGCCACGCAGGTCTACGCGAATGCCTATGAGGCCGATCCCCAATTCTTCACACTCTGGAGAACGCTGGAATCCTACCGGAAGACAATACCCGGACTGAACAAGGTGTTCTCGACTGAAATGGAGTACTTCGATGTGCTCTACGGACCGGAAATGAGATAGGAAGCACGAATCATGATGAAGGCCATCGGCAGGTTCCCTAGGGGATCGTCGATGGCCTTTTCTTCAGGCTCGGATCGTGAATCTTGTCGGGAAGAACGGAAGGATCAGGCGCAGCCGGGACAGAGACCGGTGATATTCACCTGGACATCCTGTACCACAAAACCTTCCGGGATGCTCACGACGGGAAAGGGATCGTCATGCAAGTCGAACACCCTGCCGCAATCGGTGCACTTGAAGTGCAAGTGGTTGACGGTGTTGGCATCGTAGCGCATCTCATTCTTCTCAATGGCAATCCGCTTCACCACATCGTGATCGCACAGCAAATTCAGTACGTTGTACACGGTGGTGCGGGATATCGAGGCCATATGTTTTTTGAGATCTCCGTATATGTCGTCTGCCGTAGGGTGCGTAGGATGATCAAGCAGATAGCGATACACTGCAACGCGGTGGTTGAGCGGACGAACTCCGTGTTCAACCAGATGGCGCCGCTCATCTCCGGGGGTAAGGAAAGGCATTTGTACCATGGTCACACATTCTCCTGTAATATAAATGTATGTACGGCATATTTTACAAAGTGTCAACCTCGCAGCTGCCGGGTACATAACAAATAATTGTGCAATTAAATTACTACCAACGATGCATGCTCCCTGCATGTTCATAAAAAATTCACCATCTTGTCACGAAAACGGCCATCTTCTCTGAAGGTGGAAGGTGTAGTATAGTGTGCAGGTGGAGAAATCGATGCGCCAAGGCACTGTCAGACCTCGTTGGATGCCCATGCTTTCCCTGCTGCTCTGCCTGTTGGTCTCCTGCGTCTCGGCGCCGGGAAGGCAACAGGGGGCAGCGGTGTCTTCAGTGCCTTTCGAGATCATGAGCGGCACGGTCCTCTACCCGAACAACCTCTATTTTCCCAGCAGGGTACGGCTGGAGATCATTCTGACCAGCCGCAACGGCTTCACCGGAGAAGAACGGATACTCGTCTCGCAGAGCATCCGCAACCCCCAGCGGTTTCCCGTGAACTTCATACTCCGATACGATCGTAACGACATCATCAGCACGAACGAGCATCTTCTGATCGTCGAGCTCTACCGGGAAGAGGAGGATCGTCCATACTTGACAAGCGACCCGGTTCCCATGCCCGTACTCTCGGCGAAGGAGAGCGCGGTGATTGAGTTGCGACCGACAGTCCGTTGATCTTCCGTCTATTGCGGTGCGTACAACTTGCTCGCCTGCCCCACCGCCAGGGTATAGGAAAAGAAACACACAGCACCACCGGGCACCAGCAACGTCAAGGCACTGAGCACTGTCCCCAGGCCGATCAGTTCCTTCAACAGGTAGGCGAATGCTGCAAAAATCACCAAGAGGACGAGAGACACACCCATCGCAAGCATGCCATTCATGTTTTGCTTCACCGCTTGTTGCGGAAGCTTCCAATCCAACCGCGGTTGCCTCGCGTCGATAGCCAACCCGAGGCATGCGGTAGCACTGAGGATCAAGAATCCCAGAGGAATCATCCACAACACATGGACGAAAGACAGGGCAAACAGGAAAGATGCTGCGATGACGAACACGACGTAGGAGGTATGGAAAAGCAGCAGATGCGCAAGAAGCTTTGCCTTGATGAATGTAGCAGGTTCGACAGGGAGTGTCCTCGAGGCCTCCAGCAGCTTACCTTCCCGGGAGAAACTTGTACTGCTCATCATCGAGAATGAGGCCATCAACAACAATATGCCACACACGATGAACGGAAAGAATTCGTGCTTCGAGAGCGTACCGGCTACCGCCGAGAATTGATCCAATGTTCCGCTGATTGCATACACCACGACCAGTATCACGGGAATGCATGCCTCCGCATACAGTTCCATCCGGAAAGCGGAGTGATTGTTGAGCACTGCGAACTCACGGCGCACGAGGGTCCCGACCACCCCATGTGCAGGGACCCTGCCGTTCCTCTTCCCGTTGTGGGCCCTCGCCTTCACGCTCATCTCTGAAAGGCGTTGGACAGTCTCGACATATTCGTTTTTCATGAGCAACAAAGCCGATAGGATCGAGGCGAGAACCAACGCGGCGGTGAGTACGAGATTTCTCAAGGGTTGGATACGAAGCGCCATGTCCGAGAGCCATGTGTTGAAAAACAACCAGGAACGCAATCGGAGGAGCACCGTCCCATAGGTCTCGGCAATCTTTTGTACGCTGGAAGCATCGAACCCCGATTGCAGCCACCTGCTGGCAAGTCCCTGCACGATCACCAACAGGAATATCATGATTCCTACTGCCCATGATTCCCGTCCCCTTCCTCCCGATGAGGAGCGCCGCAAGAAGATATGGATGACCATCAGGGAGAGACTGATCGGAAGGAACGGAATGAATACTGTCTGGAACACCACGGAGACCGCTATGGCCACCGTCAATCCGTTCTGGAACAAACATACGATCTGTGCCGGCAAGAAGATGAACGCATGGAGCATGAAGTGCATGCGATAATGCAGAAGCAGTCGGGAGGCAAGCAAGTCCGACTGGGTGACGGGAAGTGTGAGCAACAGACGAAGATCTTCACCATGGTACAGGATCGTGCCGCTGCTGAACAATGCGAATATGAACGTCATCAGCCCTGCGGCGAAGCTCCCGAACACCCAGGAGAGTCCGGGGACACCGACGTATGCGCCCATCAGTTCCAATTGCAGGTAATTCAACCCAAGGAAGAACAACATCATCCCGAAGACTAGCGTGATCGACACTGCGATCAGGACCCGCACGATCCTCGCGTGGGTCTTGGTAGGTGAGGACAGGCCCATCAATTGCCTGAAACGGCTTTCCCCCTTCGTAGAGGCTCCCACCATGCGCAAGATATCATGCATGTTCATCGGTCAACTCCAAAAACAGCTGTTCCAAGGTTCCGTCCCCGTTGCCCAACCGTTGTTGCAGGTTGTGGAATGTATCGCATGCAATCAACCTGCCCTTTCCGATGATCCCCACACGATCGCACAACCGTTCGGCGACTTCCATCACATGAGTTGAGAAGAATACGGAACGTCCGCTCTTGCAGAAATCCCGCATGACCTCCTTGAGTACGAAGGAGGCCCTCGGATCCAACCCCACCATCGGTTCGTCGAGCACAAGCAGCTGCGGTTCATGAACCAGAGCAGCGATGATCCCAAGCTTCTGCTTCATGCCCCTCGAAAACGTGTTGATGCGATCGTCAAGAACCTCAAGCAATGAGAATTTCCGTGCCAGGGAGTCCAGTCGCACCGAAGCGTCCTTTCGAGATACCTTGAACATCTCACAGATGAAGAATACATACTCGCGAGCACTCATGCGTTCATAGAGCAACGGTTCGTCGGGGACATAGCCGATGGCCATCTTCGTTGCCATGGGATCCTTGACTGAATCGAATCCGTCGATGGCAATCGAGCCCGTGTCAGGGCGAAGCAATCCGACCATCATCTTGATCGTCGTACTCTTCCCGGCTCCGTTCGGGCCGAGGAAACCGAAGATTTCTCCTCTCTTGACCTCCAAGTCCAACTGTTCTACAGCGGGCCGAGGCGCGTTGCCATACCGCTTGCTCACCTGTTCGATCCGTACCATGATCCTCTCCTTGACTAGATATCATAGTGATATCATTAAGATAGTACATTGTCCAGTACTTTCTCACATTGGCGAAGAAGATTCCGCGAGAACCTTCCCTATCCTGTCATGAACATCAATTATTGTATATTTATACATGAATATCTTGCAAAATTTTTATTTTTATGCAATATTCCCAGCATTACGTGAGCATATATTCGTGAGATATACTAAGAGGTGAAATCATGGCGAAAGAAAAGGTCATTCTTGCATACAGCGGCGGATTGGATACATCAGTCATCCTGAAATGGTTGGTGAACAAAGGTTTCGAGGTAATCGCCTATGTAGCCGATGTCGGACAGAACGAGGACTTCGCTGCGATTGAGAGGAAGGCGTTCGCCACGGGTGCCTCCAAAGTCTACGTGGAAGACCTGCGCAAGGAATTCGTGACCGACTACATCTTCCACGCACTCAAGGCAAATGCCCTGTACGAGGGCAAGTATTTCCTTGGAACTTCGATTGCACGGCCGATCATTGCAAAGCGGCACATCGATATTGCCCGCAAGGAAGGCACGGTATATGTGGCACACGGTGCGACCGGCAAGGGAAACGACCAGGTCCGCTTCGAACTCGGATACTACGCTTTGATGCCGGAGGTGAAGATCATCGCTCCGTGGAAGGATCCGGAATGGCTCGGTCAGTTCGAAGGCCGCTCGGACATGATCGCCTACGCACAGCAGTACGGCATCCCGGTGAAAGCCTCCACGAAAAAACCGTACAGCGAGGATGAGAACCTGCTTCATATCAGTCATGAGGCAGGAATCCTTGAGGACCCGGCAATGCGATGCCCCGCGGAGGTGTTCAGCCACACTGTTTCTCCGAAGGATGCTCCCGACCAGGAAACCGTACTTGCCATCGACTTTGTCGACGGAATTCCGGTGAAGGTCACCAATGAAACCGACGGAACCACCGTCACCGACCCGCTCGAGCTCTTCCTCTACCTCAACAAGGTAGGTCATGACAATGCAGTCGGAAGGGTCGACATGGTCGAGAACCGCTACATCGGGATCAAGAGCCGGGGAGTCTACGAGACTCCGGGTGGAACGATCCTCTGGTTTGCCCACCGCGACCTCGAGGGGATATGCATGGACAAAGAGGTCATGCATCTCCGGGACATGCTCATGCCGAAATTCGCCGAACTGATCTACAACGGATATTGGTTCAGTCCCGAGTTCGATTTCCTCTCCGCTGCGTTCGACAAGAGCCAGGAACTGATCACCGGAACTGCCAAGGTTGCGATCTACAAGGGAAACCTGATCGGAGCCGGCGTCGCAAGTCCCTATTCGCTCTACAACGAGGCACTCGGAAGCATGGAGGTCTCAGGAGGATACCAGCCGGTCGATTGCAAGGGCTTCATCAATATCAACGGAATCCGGTTGCAAGCACACCATTACTGGCTCAAGGCAAAGGAACTCGACGAGAAGAAGAACTGATGCAAGCCTGAACGAAAAGACCTTCTCCGGTCAGCCGAGGGTCTCCTCGTAGTGTTCCACACCGAGGGTGAGAATCGTCGCGATATGATCGTCGTTCAGACTGTAGTGGATGCTCCTCCCCTCCTTCCGGTGACGGACAAGTCGGGAGGCTCTCAGCAGTTTCAATTGTTGGCTGATCGTGGATTGTTGCATGCCAAGCGCTTCTGCGATCGAATTGACCGGAAGTTCTCCCGAGTGATCCAAAAGGAACAGGATCTTCAATCGGGTCGAATCGCCGAAAACCTTGAAGAAGTCTGCAATATCCGCGACTTCCTCGTCCAAGGGTATCATCGAATCGTTTCCCATGCTGTCCATGAAAAGAATGTACCACAGGCGAACCGTCGGTGCAACTCATCATCTTTCTGTTTCAAAACTACCCGGAATGCAGTAGCATGGGTACAACACACCACAGATACGGGAGCGCGACATGGAATACAAACACGAGAAACCGGTTGTAGGTTGGATCGGTACAGGAGTCATGGGAAGATGGATGTGCGAACACGTGATGCCGCTTGCATCCGGCGTGCATGTCTTCAACCGGACCATGGAGAAGGCTTCTCCCCTCTTGGCAGCAGGAGCCATTCCTGCTGATTCGGTAGCTGCCGTCGCACGCAATGCCACGATCATCTTCACGATCGTCGGCCACCCTGCCGATGTCGAAGAGGTCTACTTCGGTCCCTCGGGTCTTATTGCCAACGCCGCACCAGGAACAATCTTCGTCGACATGACTACCACCAAACCTTCGTTGGCGAAGCGCATATTCCGTGCATCCGTCGAAGCAGGCTGTGAGAGCATCGATGCTCCCGTCTCCGGCGGAGATATCGGGGCACGTGAGGCCAGACTCTCCATCATGGCCGGAGGCACCGAGAAAGCCTATGCTACGATAGAACCGTTCTTCGCGAAGATGGGAAAAGCCTATCGATTGCAAGGTCCTCCCGGATCGGGGCAGCACACCAAGATGAGCAACCAGATCGTGGTCGCAGGAACCATGATCGGCGTGTGTGAATCTCTCGTCTACGCAAAACATGCCAACTTGGATGTGTCGATGATGCTCTCCACCATTGCCAAAGGTGCAGCGGCCTGTTGGGCGCTGGACAATCTTGCACCTCGTGTGCTACAAGGTGATTTCAACCCGGGCTTCATGATCGACCACTTCGTGAAGGACATGGGAATCGCTCTTGAGGAAGCGAAGAACATGGGTATTGCCCTGCCCGGACTCGCGTTGGTAGAGCAACTGTATGTCGCCTTGCAAGGTGCTGGACAGGGGAAGCTCGGAACGCACGCATTGGTCCTCGCGTTGGAGCGATTGAGCGGACATTGAGGGCAAAGAAGCCCTGGAAACCAGATAGGAGGCGCTATGGAGACAAACAAAGAGTTTGCGACGCTGATACTCCCGGAGAAGGACCCGATCCGGATACCGGTCATCACCGACAACATGGGAGCGAAGTCGATCGACATCCACTCCCTCCGCAAGGACACAGGATACATAACGTATGACCCTGGGTTCGTGAACACAGGAAGCTGCACGAGCGGTATCTGCTACGTAAACGGTGAACAAGGCATCTTGCGCTACCGAGGATACGATATCGAGGACTTGGTGGAGAACTGCGATTTCGTCGAGGTCGCCTATCTGCTGATCAAGGGAGAACTTCCCAATACCACAGAGCGACGTCGTTATGCAGAGTTGCTGAACAAGGAATCGCTATTGCACCATGACATGCAAAGCTTCTTCCGTAGCTACCCGTTCAAGGCACATCCCATGTCGGTTCTGGCAGCGATGTCCGTTTCCCTCTCGGCATTCTATCCGGAGATGGATGACATCGATCCTGAACTGCAGGTCGACCTCGCGGTAACCCGCCTTGTCTCGAAAGTCAGAACGATCATCGCCTTCATCTATCGCCACATGAAGGGCGAGGATTTTGTGAATCCTTCTTATAAATACAGTTATTGTGAGAACTTCCTGAACATGATGTTCAAAAGCTCGGTGATCGAATACCAGATAAATCCGCTCTATGTGAAGGCCCTCAACCAGTTGCTGATTCTGCACGCCGACCACGAGCAGAACTGCTCGACCACTGCCGTCAGGCTGATCGGAAGTTCCGATGCAAATCTCTACGCATCCGTCTCCGCTGGAATCTGCGCACTCTGGGGACCGAAGCACGGCGGAGCGAACCAAGCGGTCATCGAAATGCTCGAGTTTGCACATGAGCAAAAGATGAGCGCCCAGGATATCGTGAACAAGGCGAAGCAAAAGGATTCGGGATTCCTGCTCATGGGCTTCGGGCATCGCGTCTACAAGACCTATGATCCCCGGGCCAAGATCGCAAAGCGACTGTGTCAGGAAGTCTTGGCCGAAAGCGGCGAGACCGATCCGCTGTTGGAGTTGGCGATGGAACTTGAGGAGGTCGCGGTCAACGACTCCTACTTCAAGGAGAGGAGCCTCTACCCGAACGTCGACTTCTACACCGGATTGATCTTCAGGAGGATCGGCATCCCTACCAACATGTTCACCTGCATGTTCGCGATGGGACGCTTGCCCGGTTGGATCGCACACTGGCTCGAGTGGAACAAGGACCCCTACGGCAAGATCGGCCGTCCACGGCAGGTCTACAGCGGTCCGTATATCCGCAAGGTACAGAGCCTGAACGACCGTTGATCGAACATGAAGTGAAAGACTGCCGTCGAACCGCGAGGTTCCGGCAGTCTTCTCATGTGCGGTCGGTACGGGCCTTTCCCCCGACAATCGACCGCACGAGTGCAACGAGTGCAGGGATCAACGTCAAGATCGCGCAGTACCTCAATACCGTGGCATAATCGAGATTCTCATAGATGGTTCCTCCCATGATGGAGCCGATCACCGCTCCGATCGTAAGGAGTATCTCGTGGATCAACATGCGCCGTGAACGGTGGATGCTTCCCGATGCACCGTGGAAGATACTGAATGAATATGCCATGGCAAACAACACCCCGAACAGGAGGAAGTACACCAGATACATCCAGAACCCGTTGATCCGGGTACCTAAGATGCATACCGCCGAGAATGCGAAGAGCGTGACGATGATCAGCGGACGGTTGAAGTGCCACCAGCTCGTCTTGCCGAGGAGAATGAACATTCCGACCGTGGCGATACCCCTGACGAGGAGAAACAGGCCGACCGTACTCTCCGGGAATGGCAGGTTCTCCATCGCATGGATAGGGAATATGGTGAGGATGACTCCGAGGGAAGCATATACGGCGAGAACGCCAGCCCAGGAGAGGAATCGCAGCGGAGTACTGTGGTCCTCCTTTCCCGATATCTCGATATTCTGTCTTTCCGATACCACCGCACGGATTCCCGGAACCATGAGTGTCGAGATCCAGACCAGCAGGAACACGGAACCGAACAGCACGATCCCTCCGAGCAGGGGAAACGATGTGGACCGTTCCACCAGTACTCCGGTGAGCATCGGAGAGAGCGCTGATCCGATGCTCCATGAGACGTTGAACGAACTGGTCGCGCGATTCAGTTCCCTCCCCTCCTTTCCGCGTGCAATCCAACTTTCTATCTGGGGCCAGAGGAACGACATGAAGATGCCGTAGAGAACCAACGATCCCAGCGCGAATCCGACATTCGTACTCAACAGTACCAAAGCGATGGAACCTGCCATGCCGAGCATCGATAGCTCGACGCTGTGGCGCGGCTTCATATGGGAGGCCAGATGTCCGAGGAGGATGCAGCAGATGAAATAGGTCGTGGTGTAGATGGCTGCGGAAATCCCGATCACTTGCGCAGAGAGGGAGAACCTGACACGGAGGTGATAGACCAGTGCGAGGTTGACCATCGAGATGGCGAATTGTGAGAGGAAGGAAGCCGAGTTGAGCACGTGCGATTGGACACGGGAGACCCGAATAGTGTTCATGATGCTTCTGTTGTATGCTTGAAAGCTCCTGAGATGCAAGAGGTTCTTTCCATATTGCAAACATGATACATGATGCGCTACAGTACCTCCATGGAAATCATCTTGACGAACAGACCATTGCTTGCTGCATTCGTCGGCGCACTTGTCGCCCAATTCTTGAAGCCGTTTTTATTGTGGCCTTTCGAGCGCAAATTCAACACCAGTCTATTCTTCAGCACAGGAGGCATGCCCTCTTCGCATTCTGCGACGGTAATGGCACTCACCACGAGTGTATTCTTGACCGAGGGTGTTGAAAGTCTCGCGTTCGCCATATGCATCACATTCAGCCTCATCATCATGCACGATGCAATGGGCATCCGCCGTGCCGCAGGCAAACAAGCCGAAGTGATCAACGAATGGAGCCGCATCCTGGCACAGATCCATGAGGACGGACAGTTCACACCGGAGAATCTCAAGACCATGCTGGGACACAGTTTCGTCCAGGTCCTCAGCGGCATGGTACTCGGATTCGTGGTCGGTATCATCGTCACCACAATTTTATGAATATTTATGCAAATATGATTGACATCGAATGCATAATTATGTAAATTCTAGCAATCTGTTCCATTATTGGAGGTTGCTATGAAAAAATCCATCATCCTGGGCATTTTGCTCATCACCATGGTATCGGTGCTCTTCGCAGGAGGGGCAAAAGAGAAGTCCGGCTACGTGTTCGGTTCAGACTGCACCTGGCCCCCGCTCGAGTTCGTCGATGAGAAAGGCGATATCGTCGGCTTCGAGATCGACCTGATCGCCGCGATGAGCGAACGCTCCGGCATTCCCATGAGCGTAAGAAACGTCGCTTGGGACGGAATTTTCGCCGGACTTGCGAACGGTGCCTATGATGCGGTCGCCTCCGGTGTCACCGTGCTCGAGGAACGCAAGGCAACCATGGACTTCACCACTCCCATCCTTGAGGTGACACAGTCGATCATCGTGAACAAGGGATCTGGTGTGCTGGCAGACGAGAAAGCCCTCGCAGGCAAGGTCGTAGGCGTACAGATCGGCACCACAGGCAACTTCGCCGTCGAGAAAATCGCCGGGGTCACCGTGAAAGCCTATGATGAGATCGGACTCGCGGTCGAGGACCTGCTCAACAAGAACCTTGATGCAGTGGTTGCCGACTCCATCATCGCAGCTGATTTCGTGCTCGCCAACGACAACTATGCTGACAAGCTCAACGTCATCGGTACGGTCGCGGGTGAAGTCGAGCAGATCTCGATGGCAGTAAAGAAAGGGAATGCGGAACTTCTCAAGATCCTGAACGACAACATCGCAGCACTGAAGGCTGACGGAACCGTTGCCGCTCTGAAGACCAAGTGGAATATCCTGTAAGGCACCGAATCCCATAGCATCGCAGACCGGAATCCGATGTGGGTTTCGGTCTGCTTCCGTACAGAGGTTTCATGGAAAACGAACATAAGAAAAACGGATTCATGGCCCGGCCTTCGCTCGCATCCAAGATGGTGTCGAAGAAGGGTGAGGATCAACAGAAGAAGCCCACCCAGATCCAGATGACCGATGGTGTGCTCATCCCGAACAAGAATGACAACCACGTATTCAATTCCTGGAGGATCACCTTCTTCCTGGCGATTGCGATGCTGTTATTCTTGACCATCGCCGTACCCGACCCCTATCGCTCGATATTCCTCGTGGTGATCAAGGGAGCCCCGACCACGTTCCAAGTCACGGTGCTTGCGATAATCGGCGCGATCTTCATCGGGCTGTTCGCAGGTCTCGGCGCGGTTTCCAAGAGCCGTGTGGTGAACATGATCAGCGGAGTGTATGTCGAGTTCATCCGGGGAATCCCGTTGCTCGTACAATTGATCTTCATCTACTATGCGATGGGCAGGCTCTTCAGGATCGAGGGAATGCTCGCCGCTGTCGCGGCCCTCTCCATTTGCTTCGGAGCCTACATGGGCGAGATTGTCCGTGCGGGAATCCAGGCGATTCCGAAGGGACAGATGGAAGCGGCGATCGCGTTGGGACTTTCCCGAGGCCAAGCTTTCAGGCATGTCATCCTGCCGCAGACGATCAAGGTGGTCCTTCCTGCCATAGGCAACGAGTTCATTTCGATGCTGAAGGACTCCTCGCTTGTCTCCACCATCGCCCTGAGCGACATCCTTCGCAAGGGTCGCGAATATATCTCCAGGACATTTTTATCGCTGGAGACCATGTTGGTGGTCGCACTCGTCTACCTGGTCATCACGCTCATGCTCTCGCGTCTGGTCGGTATCCTTGAAGAGAGGTTGCATAAAAATGGTTAGAATCAGGATAGAGAATCTGTGCAAGGATTACCTCACCCCATCCAAGGATACGCTTCACGCCGTGAAGAAGGCCTCCCTCGAGGTCGCTCTCGGAGAGGTTGTGCTGATCATCGGTCCCTCGGGCAGCGGGAAGAGCACATTGCTCAGGAGTGTGAACAAGCTTGAGATCCCCACCTCGGGCCGCATTTTCATCGATGAGGATGAGGTTACCGGCAATGCCGATATCCGGAAGATCAGGGAAGAGGTCGGGATGGTGTTCCAGAACTTCAACCTCTTCCCACACCTTTCGGTGATCGAGAACATCACCTTGGCACCGATCAGGGTGAAGGGCATGGACAAGAGTGCCGCCCGCGAACTCGCCTTGGGATTGCTCGCCAGGGTCGGACTTTCGGAAAAGGCGGACAGCTATCCGAACCAGCTCTCCGGAGGCCAGCAGCAACGGGTCGCCATCGCACGTGCGCTGGCAATGAATCCCAAGGTGATGCTGTTCGATGAACCGACGAGCGCGTTGGACCCGGAGATGATCAAGGAGGTCCTTGATGTCATGCTCTCATTGGCAAAGTCGGGCATGACGATGCTCATCGTGAGCCATGAGATGGGGTTCGCATCAGCTGCAGCAGATCGTGTGGTATTCATGGATGCTGGCGAGATCATCGAGATCGATACACCGGAGAACCTGTTCAATCATCCGAAGAATGAACGGACAAAGCAATTCCTCGAGCATATCCTGTAGCGATGGTGAAGATGCACCATACTCGGAAACGTCGTATGGTGCATGCCTACCATTGCACAGCTTGGGATAATCCCATAGGATTGCTCCCCATGGATACTTCCCGATCATGGCTCTCACGCCACATCACGCTCCACGACGGTTTCGATGCGTCTGCAGAGAAAGAGAATTCCGTGACACATCTTGCAGGCACGTTGTGTGCGTTGCTCTTCTTGATCATCGTGTTGGTACGATGGAATACATTCGCAAGTCCGCTCCTTGCCATCGGCATGCTCGTACAAGGCGCGACGCTGATCCTGCTCTATTTCTCCTCCACGCTCTACCACCATCTTCCCCCGAGTGATGCAAAACGCCTGTTCCGCTTGCTCGATCATGCCAATATCTACCTGCTCATCGCAGGAACCTATACGCCCATCCTCCTATACATCGGTTCACCGACAGCACTGTTCTTGCTCGTGTCGGTCTGGCTGGTCGCACTTGCCGGCATCCTTTTCAGCCTGCTCTTCTGGGGCCGCCTGAAGCCGCTTCACATCGTCTTCTATCTTGCGATGGGGTGGATGATCATCTTCTTCTGGGATGCGGTCACGCCCCATCTCAGCAGGTCATTGATCGGCTACATCATTGCAGGCGGCCTTACCTACAGCATCGGAGTCCTGTTCTATGCGCTGAAGCGGGTCCCGCACAACCATATGATCTGGCACCTCTTCTGCGTCGCGGCGAGTACCATCTTCTGCATCGGATTCCTCAGGCATCTTCATTGAGAAAGGTTCTGGACAGAGGAGGCCTCTCCCTGTAGAGTGACCTCATGCACTTGCCAGATGATGCGCCCAGCCGATTCGATCGATTTTACCACGCGATGTACGAAACCCGTTGGGATTCCTTGCGTGAATCCCTGCTCTTGAAATCGGAACCGATCTCGTTCTCCGAAGGTCTTCTGTGCCCCTATTACCTCGACGAAGCATCATGGGTCGCCGCCAGCCAACTTCCATTGGCCGAAGGGGATTCGGTACTCGACATGTGTGCCGCCCCGGGTGGAAAGAGTCTCGTGCTCGCCACCAGGCTCGGCATGACCGGGTCCCTCACCAGCAACGATCGCTCCAGCCAACGACGCATCCGGCTCAGGAAGGTGTTGGATGAGCATCTGGCAGGACCCCTGCGTGCACGTGTCACGGTCACCAGCCATGATGCAGCCAAGTGGGGATTACATGAACAACAACGGTACGATGCGATCCTTCTGGATGCTCCCTGCTCCTCCGAACGCCACGTGATACAGGACCCGAAAGCGTTGGCCCAGTGGAGTCCCGCACGCACCAGGCATCTCGCGATCCAACAGTTCGCCATGCTCGCCAGTGCCCTTGAGGCGGTCAGGATCGGAGGCCATGTGCTCTACAGTACCTGCAGCATATCGGTTCATGAGAATGATGCGGTCATCGCAAAACTGGAAAAGAAACGGATGGGACGGTATGAGATCATCCCGTTGGAACTTTCCTTGGGAGAGGTGACTGATCACGGGTTCATGATCCTCCCCGACGCTACGAACGGAAAGGGTCCGCTGTACATGAGCCTGATCAGGAGAATTGCATGATGCACCATGTTCCCGTTGCGATAACCCGATGCGAGACCTATGAGATGGAGGAAGTCTTCAGAGCGGTCGAACTCGCGTGCGATGCGGCTTCGATTCCCGATGTATCCGGCAAGCGGGTATTGCTCAAACCGAATATCCTCAGCGATGCGGCTCCTGAGAAAGCCATCACGACCCGGGGAGAGGTCCTCAGGGCCATGATCCGGCTGATGTATGCAAAAGGTGCGAAACAGGTACTGGTCGGCGACTCCCCCGGCATCCACGGACCCTCGTTCGTCCCGAAAGGATCCGGAATAGCCCAGGCGTGCAAGGAAGAAGGTGCACGATGGTGCGAATTCGCAAGGGATCCGGTGATGCACCGCATACCGGGAACCTATGGGCTGAAACTTCCGTTGCCGAACGTAATGGATGAAATCGACATCATCATCAGCGTCGCGAAGATGAAGACCCACCAGTTGATGTACGCGACAGGAAGCGTGAAGAATCTTTTCGGGATGGTAAGCGGTCTCCACAAGAGCTCTTGCCACATGCTCTACCCTACCCGTGAAGGATTCGCGCGAATGCTTGCGGGTCTCTATTCCGTGATCAAGCCGCAATTCGCGATCATGGATGCAATCGTAGCGATGGAGGGAGCCGGTCCCGCTGCAGGAAACCCCCGCCATATGGGACTGATTCTCGCATCAGCCGATCCGAGTGCGTTGGATGCCGCCCAATCGATCATCATGGGGTACGATCCGCTCTCCATTCCGCTCACCCGTGAGCTGCTTGACCGCCGGTTGACCGAGTGGAGGAGAATCGATGAGATATCGTATCCGCTGCTCGATGCGCACGACCTCATCTGCACCGATTTCGAAAGGATTGTCCAGCAGAAGCGGACGAAGCTGCTCAACAGCCTGATAGGTCCGCTGTTCACCCGATACTTCAAGCTTCGCCACCAACGGAAGGAGCCGCGTCCTCTCTTCGATCCGGACGCATGCATCGGATGTGGCAAGTGTGTGAAGATCTGTCCGGGAAAAGCCTTGAAGCTTGACAGCAACCACAAGGTCGTGGCCGACTATGATGCATGCATCCGCTGCTACTGTTGCCATGAGGTCTGTCCCGCGGATGCCATCTCCATCGAAAAGGAGTGATGCATGGACTCAGGCACGTTGATCACGACCATTCTCCTGGGAATCGCTCCCATCAGTGAATTGCGCGGTGCGATACCCTTCGCATACCTTCGGGGCTATCCACTCTGGCAAGCGGTCCTGCTCGGTGCAGGGACGAACCTCCTGGTGTCTCCCTTGGTATTCCTATTTCTCAACTTTTTCCACGGCCATCTCTATGGTACGTGGAGACTCTATTCGCGCATCTTCGATGCCACGGTAGCACGCGCACGCCGCAAGCTTGGCGCAAACGTCGACAAGTTCGGGATGTGGGGTATCCTGATTTTCGTAGGAATCCCGCTGCCTGTCACCGGAGCATGGACAGGAACCCTCGGAGCGTGGGTCCTCGGATTGGACAGGCGTCACAGCATGCTCGCGGTCAGCGGCGGCGTCATGATGTCGGCCACCATCGTCAGCCTCGTGTTGCTGCTCGGCAGCGGAATCGGAAGCATCTTCGTAAAAATCGTCTGAACAGGAAGTCTCATCCATGTCCCTAGATCTTGCATCGTTGTTGAACACCGAGCAGCATGAGGCTGCCTCGACCATCCATGGCCCCCTTCTCATCATCGCAGGCGCCGGTTCCGGAAAGACGCGGATGATATGCCACAGGATCGCCCACATGCTGGAACGCGGTATCGGGCAACAGCAGATCCTTGCCCTCACGTTCACGAACAAGGCGGCAACGGAGATGGCCCAAAGGGTCAGGGAACTCACCGGGTCTCCCTTGCCCGACCTGGTTACCTCGACCTTCCACGCGTTCGGGTTGCGGGTACTCAAGAAACAGTGCCACTTGCTCGGGTATCGCCAGAATTTCACGATCTACGACAGCTCAGACCGTGCCAGCCTGCTCAGGGAAGTGATGCTCGAAGAACAATTGGATCCGCAAGCGTTCGACAGCGAAGCAGTACTCCAACTGTTCAGCGATATCAAGACCGAACGGTCGGGGTGGCCCGACGATGCACCCAAGACCTTCAAGACGCTCTATGATGCCTATCGGGAACACATGCGGCTCTACAACGCATTCGATTTCGATGATCTGCTCATGCTGCCGCTGACGATCTTCGACCGTTACCCGCAAGTCCTTGAGGAGTATCGCACCCACCATACCCATATCATGGTGGATGAGTTCCAGGACACCTCGCTCGAACAGTACCGTCTGGTGCAGTTGCTCGCTGCAAAAAGCCGCAACCTCTGTGTCGTCGGTGATGACGACCAATCGATCTATTCCTGGAGGGGAGCGAACTATCGCAACATCATGCGCTTCGAACAGGACTTCCCCGAACGGAAGGAGATCAAGCTCGAGAGGAATTATCGCTCGACAGGAACCATCCTCGAGGCTGCGAACACACTCATCACCCACAACACAGAACGAAAGGAAAAGGCCTTGTGGACCGACAGCGGAAAGGGAGGACTGATCCTGCAGCTGAGACCTGAGGATGAGGAAGTGGAGATCATGACCGTCATCCGGAAGATGCGGAACATCAGTTACGAACGGCAAGTCGGTTGGGATGCGTTCGGCATCCTCGTACGTACCAACCATCTCATCCCCTTCATCGAGAACAAGCTGATGCTCGAGAACATTCCATGCTCGGTGAGTGGCGGTCAAAGCTTTTTCGAACGAAAGGAGGTCAAGGACACCCTCGCCTATCTGCGTCTGCTGGTGAATCCCGATGATGACATCGCATTTCTCAGGGTAGTGAATACACCACGACGCGGCATGGGTCGCTCCACCCTGTTGCAACTGCGTCAGGTTGCCGAAAGGCAACATGTCTCCCTTTCCAGGTCATTGCAACTGGTACTGGAGCACGATAACGACCGAAAGGGAAAGCAGTACCTGACGATGGGCAGGTTCCATGACCTCATGGAAACCTATCGTCAGGCATTGTGGGCGGCAGGAACGCGAAAAAGCTCGATCCTCCGGTCGCTCATGGAGGAGATCGGCTACAGGAACCACCTGCTCGCCGAATTTCCCGGCAATGAGGATGCAGTGATGTGGCGTTACAAAAGCATCGAAACCTTCCTCGCCCTCTTCAGCCGGTGGGAACAGGACCCTGACCATCGGGACCAGTCGATCCATGAGTACCTGCACATGATCTCGCTTGCAGGAAGGGAACGCAAGGATGACGAAGACAAGGTGCCGAAAGTCGCATTGATGACCATGCATGCTTCAAAGGGTCTCGAGTTCGATACGGTATTCCTTCTTGCGATCGAGGACCATGTGATTCCTCACGCCCGGACGCTCGAGGAGAATCCCGATGCAATCGAAGAGGAACGGCGCTTGTTCTATGTCGCGATCACTCGCGCGAGGAAACTCCTGTGCATTTCCAGCTGTCAGCAGCGCAAGAGAGGCCGGGAGATGGTTGCGTCGCAACCATCGCGATTTCTCTCCGAGATACCTGCCCAACTGTTCGAGGATGAGGGCGAGGATCGTGAGCTCGAATCGGATGAGACGTTCTCAGCCTTGGCAAGGTTACGTGACATGCTCGCGGAAAAACAAAATCCGAAAGTTGTCTGAATAGCGGTTGACAGTCACTTTCCCATGGGAATATAGTTCCCCCATGTGTGGAATCGTAGGGTATATCGGGCAAAAGGATGCTTCCCAGATATTGCTTGACGGATTGCGGAAGCTTGAGTATCGGGGATACGATTCGGCAGGGATCGCAATCCACTCGGCCGACGGTCTTGAGATCGTCAAGGAAGCCGGGCGGATTGCACGGTTATCCGAAGAGGTTGCACGAAAAGCAACCAACGGGTCGGTCGGAATCGCACACACACGATGGGCGACGCACGGTGCTCCCACCAAGATCAATGCACATCCCCACACTGACGCCCACCAAACCATCGCGATCGTGCACAACGGGATAATCGAGAATTATCTCGATATCAAGAAAGAACTTTCAGGCAAAGGCATCACCTGCGTATCGGAAACCGATACCGAGGTGGTTGCACATCTCGCCGCCCTGTTGTGGGACGGAGACCTCGTCACCACGATGCATGCGATCACCACGCGATTGCGTGGTTCCTATGCGCTTGCGATGATGCATGCATCGGACAGGAATACGATCGTCGTGACCAGGAAAGACAGCCCGCTTGTCATCGGAGAGGGTGAAAGCGAGAACTACGTCGCGAGTGACATTACCGCACTCTTGTCCTACACACGCGAATTCAAGCTGCTCGAGGACAACCAGATCGCACGTATCGGAAGGAACTCGATCGAAATTTTCGACGCATCCCTGCACCCGGTTTCGGTAGAATCGATGCACGTGAGCTGGGATGCATTGGCAGCGGAGAAAGGCGGTCATGCCCATTTCATGCTGAAGGAGATGATGGAGGAGCCGAAGGTCGTGCGCGATACGATCAGGCCTCGCATCAACGAATCCAAGGATGCGGTGGTACTCGAAGGATTGGGTCTCGACAAGGAACTGCTGGCCGGTATAGATAAGATTTTCATCACCGCCTGCGGAACCGCATACCATGCGGGAATGGTTGCAAAATATCTGTTCGAACACCTCGGCGGAATCCCCGTGGAGGTAGAGTTCGCCAGTGAATTCCGATACCGGAATCCGTTGGTGGGCTCGCGAACGCTGGTGATCGTCATCAGCCAGTCGGGCGAGACCGCCGATACCTTGGCCGCCCTGCGCGAAGCGAAACGTCTTGGTGCACATGTGTTGGCGATCGTGAACACGGTCGGCAGCTCGATCGCCCGAGAGGCAGACGACGTGATCTACACGTGGGCCGGTCCTGAGATAGCCGTGGCTTCCACAAAGGCCTACATCGCACAATTGTCAGTGATCCACCTGCTTGCCGTCCATATCGGGACGCTGCGGAATGTCATGGATCGGTCGGCCGTGCGTGCCTACCTCGCTGAACTGGAGAAAATCCCTGAGAAGATCGCCACGATACTGGAACAGCGCCATGTCGTGCAGCAGCTTGCAGAACGGTTCGCACACGCAGGTGACATCTTCTTCATCGGGCGCGGGTTCGATTACAACATCGCGCTCGAAGGTTCGTTGAAGCTCAAGGAGATATCCTACATCCATTCTGAAGCCTACGCAGCCGGGGAGCTCAAGCACGGAACGATCGCGCTGATCGAAGAGGGAACTTTCGTCGCCGCCTTGTGTACCCAAGGAACGATGATCGACAAGATGGTCTCGAATATCAAGGAGGTGAAGGCACGAGGTGCACAAGTACTCGGCATCACCTGCGAACGGTTCGGTTCCGTTTCCGAGGTCGCGGACATGACGCTCTACCTTCCGGATACCCCTGACAATCTCGTTCCCATCCTTGCCGTGGTACCATTGCAGCTCTTCGCCTACTACTGTGCGCTCGAGAGGGGATGCGATGTTGACAAGCCGAGGAACCTGGCAAAATCGGTCACTGTCGAATAGATTCCTTCCATACGTTTTTTTGCATATCCATTCAGTATTTTTTCACATACCGTATTGCATCATTTGTTGCACAGGTATATGTTATGTCCCGTATAGGACAGTGATTGTTGCATGGCAAGGGTGTTCTGCAACATTCCTGCGACCCTACGATTGGAGGAGAGAGATGGGCGTTCCGTTCGATTTCGCGAGCCACTCTGTGTTGGAAATCTTTGCAAGCAACTGCTTCAATGAATCGGCCATGAAACGCTATCTTCCGGCGAATATCTGCAACGAGCTGCAATCTGTCAGACAAGGAGACAAGGATCTCACCCCACAGGTGGCAGAATCCGTCGCTGCGGCGATGAAACAATGGGCCCTCGAGAAGGGAGCGACCCACTTCACCCACTGGTTCCAACCACTTACCGGTTCCACCGCGGAGAAGCACGACTCTTTCATCAATTTCGGTGACAAGCGGCAGGTCATCATGGATTTTTCCGGCAAGGAGTTGTTGCAAGGAGAGCCTGATGCATCCTCCTTCCCCAACGGCGGCTTGCGGGCAACCTTCGAGGCCAGAGGGTACACCGCGTGGGATACCACCTCCCCTGCATTCATCAAGGAGACCGAGGGGGTGAAAACCCTCTATATCCCGACGGCATTCTTCTCCTACAACGGACAAGCCTTGGACAAGAAGGTTCCGTTGCTCCGTTCGTGTGATGCAATCGAGCGTCAAACACTCAGGATGCTCCACGCGCTGGGATACCACAATACCCGACACATCACCGTCTCCGTGGGTCCTGAACAGGAGTACTTCCTGGTAGACCGTGATTACTATGAGAAACGCATCGACCTGCGCTTGACCGGACGGACCGTATTCGGCAACCTCGCGGCGAAAGGCCAGGAACTGGACGACCACTATTTTGGCTCTCTCAGCGATCGGATCACTGTTTTCATGAACGAGCTCAACTACGAACTCTGGAAAGTCGGTATTCCGAGCAAGACCCAGCACAAGGAGGTCGCACCAGGACAGTTCGAAGTAGCAACCATCTACGATGTCGCGAACGTCTCCACGGACCAGAACCAGCTTCTCATGCGAATTCTCAAATCTGTCGCCCGACGTCACGGGATGAAAGCCCTCTTGCATGAGAAACCGTTCGCCGGAGTGAACGGATCGGGAAAGCACAACAACTGGTCGCTTGCAACCGATGACGGCCAGAACCTCCTCTCCCCCGGAGAGAGTCCCGAGGACAACCTTGTCTTCCTCGTCGTTCTGACCAGCCTGATCAAAGCCATCGATACGTATGCTCCCCTGATACGGGCCAGTGCCGCGACAGCGGGAAACGACCATCGTCTTGGACAGAACGAGGCTCCTCCCGCGATCATCTCGATGTATCTGGGTGAACAACTCACCGAAATCCTCGAGCATCTCACTACCAATACTCCCTACAAAAAACGGAACGGAGAAATCCTCAAGGTCGGTGTAAACGCGCTTCCGGGCCTTCCCAAGGACATGACCGACAGGAACAGGACCAGTCCGTTCGCCTTCACGGGAAACAAGTTCGAATTCCGGATGGTCGGGTCCTCACAATCCCTTGCTGGTCCCAACACGTTGCTCAATGCAGCGGTGGCCGATGTCTTTTGTGAGGTGGCGGATTGTCTGGAACAAGCTGCGGATGTGAAGACAGCCGCTGTTGAGCTGATCAAGCGGTTCTACAGCGAACACAAAAGGATCATCTTCAACGGAAACGGATATGCGAAGGAGTGGATCGTTGAAGCTCGGCGAAGGGGTCTTGCGAATATCTCAAGCACGGTGGATGCGTTGCAGCAACTTGTGGAACCGAAGCATGTCGCCATGCTCGAACGGCACTGCGTATTCTCCAAGGAAGAACTGGAATCCAGGCTCGAGGTATATCTTGAGATCTACAGCAAGCAAGTGAATATCGAGGCTGGTGTCATGGTCGAGATGACCAGAAGAAGCATCGTGCCTGCGGTAACCCGTTATTTATCAGAACTTTGCGATGATATCAAGAGTCAGAAGGATCTTGGATTCTCGACCTTGGAGCTCGAAAAGATCGCCTCGCTGCTCTCGCGTGAGCTGAATGAGACGATCAAGGCGGGAGAGGCCTTGCACGTCACGCTCGCACAAGCTCTTGCCATGGGCGATGACACACACAGGCAAGCACATTTCTATCATGAAGAGGTCATTCCGAAGATGGCGGACCTTCGCGGTCATGCCGACTTGTTGGAAACCTACACGGATAAACAGGCTTGGCCGTTCCCCGGGTACGAGGAATTGCTCTTCAGGCTCTGAGGATCAACCCTGCGTGCAGATCATTCCCTGGTAGGGCTGCAAGCTCAGCTTCTGTGCGGTCCCCTCGACACTCGTATCTCCGGGGATCGTGGAGTAGAGCACCCTGAGGACCTCACTTTCCATCGCTTTCTGCACCGGTTCTGCGCGGAAGAACACTTCCTTGTCTGTGAAATTGAGGAGTATCAAACGGCGTGAGGTCCCGGCATCCCGTGTATAGGCAAGGACTTTCGGACTATCCTCGATCTCGATCCATTGGGTCTTGCCACACCTGAGCGCATGATCGTGGTTTCTCATATGCAACAGATCCCGGTAGACATGCAATAGGGATGACCGGTCTTCCTTCTGGGAAAACACATCGGTATGGTCTTGCCCATCGAATGGAAGCCAGGGAGTGGTATCTGAGAATCCGTGGTTCATCGATCCGTCCCACCGCATCGGACGACGTGATCCGTCCCTCCCCCTATGGAAGGGCCAATACCGCAATCCGAGCGGATCCTGCATCTCGCTGCGTCTGACCGGATGGTCGCGCATGCCGATCTCTTCACCATAATAGAGGAAGGGAGTCCCCCGTTGTGTCAGCAAGAACAGTGCAGCGATCCTTGCCCTGCCGATATTCCCACCCCATCTTGTGATGGATCGTCGCGTATCATGGTTGTTCAGTACCCAGCAAGGCCAACCTGATTTAGGAATGGCACGCTCCCATCTCTGAGCTGCCCGCTTCCAAGCGTCAGCCTTCCATGGGAGCCAAGTACCGGAAAAATCGAAAGCAAGATGCAATTCATCCTCTCCGGTGCCGAGGTAAGAGGCGGCTATCTCCGGTTCGCCCGGTTTGTCAACCATGATCTCCCCGACAAGCATCCGCTGCGGATACCGCTCCAACATGGTCCGGAAGGTTTTGAGTCTCTCATGGGATCCTGAAAGATTTCGATCGTACAGATGGCGTTGGAGATCATACGGCCTGGGACGGCCTCCCCATCCCAACGGATTGTTTCTAAGCTGCACATCCTTCATGATCAAGTTGATGACATCCAGGCGGAAGCCATCGACGCCTTTCTCAAGCCAGAACTCCAATTCTGCAAATAGCGCAGCGACCACGGCATCGTTGTGCCAGTTGAGATCAGGTTGTTCCTTGAGAAATGAGTGCAAGTAACACTGGCCAGTCTTTCGATCGAGAGTCCACGCCCTTCCTCCGAATGTCCCATACCAATTGTTCGGATATCGTCGGCCCTTCATGTCACGCCAGATATAGAAGTCACGCTTCGGATTTTCTCGTGAGGATGCACTTTCCAGAAACCATGCATGTTGGTCGGAAGTATGATTCAAGACCATGTCCAAGATGATGCGGATATTGTGCGCGTGTGCTTCCTCAAGCAGTCTGTCGACATCAGCGATGGTTCCGAACACTGGATCCAAGGAGCGGTAATCACTGATGTCGTATCCGAAATCCTTCATCGGTGATCGGTAGATGGGACTGAGCCAGATTGCACCTACCCCCAACCACTGCAAGTAGTCCAACCTGCGTATGATACCTTCAATATCTCCGATACCATCATGATTGCTGTCCTGGAAACTACGGGGATAGATCTGATACACAGCCGATTCTTTCCACCAGCAATCGAATGCTTGCATCACGCCCTCCCTCCTTCCTTCCATACCTAAACTCTATGCATATGATGATACATACAATGAAATCCGATAGGAAAATTGATTGATATGTCAGCATTTCGCTCACATAAACATATGCTTTTGATATAACTATTATATTATTCCAAACTGTTTTGATAGTTTTACGATGGCATTCCACAACAGAATCCATGTGCATCGATACCAACCGTATCCGGTGCACATCACTCAGAATATTTCTTGGTGAATTCCTTGAGTGCGAAACGAATACCTGCAGCCCATCCCAACCCCATGCCGGAAAACATCTCTTCCAACTCTCTCTTGAACGAAGGTTCTATGGAAAAAGTGGTAAGGACCTTATTTTCCTTCTTCGGCCTTGAATCATGCTTGAACAGTTGCTTGGCCTTTTGTGCGCTCAGGGAATCTTCATTTCCGACTTCTGTCGTGCTCTTCTTCAGTGCCATCTCATCATCTCCATATTTCCGCATCGATCCGTGCAATCGCATCCACCGTCACAGGCTTCAATCCCTTTCCCCGTTGCTTGAAGAGTTGCGGTGCAATATTTCTTTCCTGGGATTTCCTGAATACCGGATCGACTGGAATCTTGAATACGGTGAAAGATCCGGAGATGGCAGCTTCATAGATATCCTTGTGTTGCTTGATGCGCTCATCAAATGAGTTGATGATGATCTTGTCATGCCTCACAGGGCTTCTCAGGTTTTTCCTTATCTTCTCCAGTTCATCGATGAATATTTCCAAACCATCGAGACTGAACACTTCAGGAGTCATGGGAGTGATGATCTCATCGCTTGCGATCAATGCAGAGCGTTCCAGTTTCCCCAATCCTGGGGAGAGATCGAGTATGATCCTGTCGAAGGAGTCGGACAATTCGTGTACGAGGTCCTGAAGCACATACGGTTCATCGGTAATCTTTGTTTCCGCATAGGTCTTCAGTCCACCACCGATACCAAAGGTAGGAAGCAAAAAAAGATTCGGAATGGAAGGGACTTCCACGATGGCTTCCTGTATGAAGCATTTGCCCTGGAGCACATCGGAAAGTTCGTACTGCAAGTCCCCATCATAGAACCAAGAAGAGGCATTACCTTGCGGATCGACATCGACCAGCAGCGTTGTGTACCCATTCAACGCTGATTGACATGCGAGAGTTCCGGAAATTGTAGTTTTTCCTACTCCACCTTTCTGCAAATGGAAGGAAATTGTTTTACTCATGCCTTTAACCTTGTTGCTGTAAGTATAATCCTACATCTGCATTCGTACAAGATACATTATCATTAAATGTAAAATCGATGTATACTTAACATCATTTCAGTAAAATATTGCTGTATATATCATATGACAACAATGTTTTCCTATAGTAATAGTAATATTACCAATAGCAATTTTAGTATTTTTCATATGTATATTATATAATATTAATATCATATCAATTTGGTATACGTATGATGGCCAACTATTGATGTCCATGGACAGTCCATCAGATTTATACACTTTATAAAGTTCTTACCAATTTGCCACTTCCTCATACCATTAAAAACTCATGGTTGGCAAGAAGCTCCATACAAAGCAACAATTGTGAATTCGTAGATGAACCATAAAGAATCTATACATGATACATGGTTCATTTTACTATCTTTTATAAATTTACATACTGTTTCATATTATTTTAATAGCGTGAGAAATCCACAGGCTGAGCCTGTGGTGCGATAGGTGGTTAGACCCGAACAAATGTTTCGAAAGAAAAGGCCTCCCGTGATACAGTTTGGTTGCGGTTCACAACGCATCCGAACAGAAGACAGGAGGCCAG
>JAHDQJ010000040.1 GCA_018433865.1 Spirochaetales bacterium
AATTATGACGAATTAACAATAAAGACCCTCTATGGGCTTTGTTAAGAGAATTATTATTCCGATATTCGGTGTGTTATATGTTTATATTGTATATAATTTCACAAGGATATCGGAAATACTTTATCATCGGAATAATCCGTTGCCCAGACCTGGTTGACATATGCAATGGTCTTTCCCCTGAGCAGATACGGGTACTTCTTGAATTTCCTCTTCGGTGGTCTCGTGGTTTTGAACTTGGGTCTAAGTCCTTTGAGTCCCAACCTCTGATACATGAGCCTGACCCGCTTCTCTGTAGCCTCGGGATGACCGGTCCGCAGCATGCAGTGGCTCAGTTTCCGGTATCCATAGGTGGGATGAGCCTGCCATGCGTCCAATACCGCAGTGGCAAAAGAGAGTTCGCTATCTTTCTTCGCATCCAGCTGCCTCTGGCGTTCTTCCCTCACGGATTGTTCCTGCTGAGCCTTCCATCTATAGTAGCTGGCACGGTTTATCTTCAGCAGCCTGCACTGGTCGGCGATGGACAGCCCGATGCCGGTTGCCTGGAGCTCGAGGGCGATTTCCTCGTCCACGAGCTCGTACAGCGTCAGTCCTTTATGTTCAATTTTTTTTTTAGGATTGCGACCTCAAGCTGGTGCTTCCCCAGTTCGATGAAGGTCTCCTCCTGGATCTTCCTGCTTTCCTCCAGCTCCTTGCGGAGTTTCTGCAGTTCTTTGCTGAACTCCCCGTTGAGGAATGCTTTCTTCCAGGTCGTCACCATGCTCGGGGATATCCCGTATGCAGTCGCTAGTTCTGCCACCGGCGTCTTTTCCTTGAGAGCCTCGACCGCCACTTCCTTCTTGAACGATTCGCTGTAAGTTTTCCTGTTACGTCCCATTTCCTGCTCCGTTTTCAACGGTGTTAGCGTCGGGCGTAAACAACCACAAATAGTCGGATAGAAAGAACCAAATCAAGCCAGTTGAAAATAACCATAACAAAAGGGACATGAAACCCTATACTGGTGGATACCCAAATCTGCCAAGTAAAGGAGAAATCATGTCCCAAGATGTTACACAGGACATTCTAACACAAGCAGTGGAGGAAGTTATAGCTATGTTCGGTAAGGTAGTCCTTGCCGAGCTGGAGAGAAGATTACCTCTTTCACGACAACAATTGAGGCGTCTGCAGAAGCATGGCTTCAAGCTCTTGCCAAACGGGAATTCTGGAAAGAAGAAGACGGCAACAAAGATCTCACCCTTTTCAGGATTCATCAATTCGGAATATCTTGCCCAAGGGATCACGAACTCGTCTGTAATCTTTGACACCATACGAAAGAAGGGCTACAAGGGTGGCCTGACCGCTGTGAAGGATTACATTAGCAGCCATCAGGATCTGATCCCTGCCCGCAGAACCCTTGCGGTAAGCACACCGAATCGTGGTCGTCGGTATGAAACAGGTCCTGGAGAAATGTTCCAGATGGACTGGGGGTTTGTGAACGTCTGCGACGAATTCGGCAACAGCTGGAAATGTGCATGCTTCGCTATGGTATGCCATCATTGCGGTCTCAGATATGTGGAATTCTTTCCCTCTGCCCGGCAGGAGAACCTGTTCATCGGCATGGTACATGCCTTCATGGTAATGGGAGTCCCGAAGACAGTGTTAACCGACAACATGAAGAGTATTGTCGTGAAAAGACTTGTTGACAGGACTCCGGTATGGAACAAGGAGTACGAAGCATTTCAGTCCCTGATAGGATTCAGAACCAAGCTTTGTAAAATCGCCCATCCATTTACGAAAGGAGCCGTTGAAAGACTTGTCCGTTATGTGAAGGAGAACTTCATTGTCGGCAGAACCTTCATCAACATAACCGATCTCAACCATGCGGCCAGAACCTGGTGTTACGAGAAGAACAGTGCCATCACGAGATCTCGAGATGTCGTTCCAATGGAACAGCACTACAAGCAGGAGACCTTCTCCGCCCTCCCTGACGGCGGTCGGCTGGTCCCGTATCTTGCTCCCATGAGAAAAATTTCCTGGGATGGATACGTCTATTATGAAAATAGGCTCTATGGAGTTCCTCTCACCCATTCTGGAAAGACCGTAAGGGTCCAGAGAACGGGAGATGTACTCAGGATTCTTTCCCCTGAGACACACGATGAAATCTACACCCACCGGGTAAACTGGTCAAGAAAACCGAACAACTGTATCGGACAGTGGTCAACCGAACCCGAGGAGCATCCAACACAAAGAACAACCTCGACTCTTGTCCATGTTCCGCCGAAGGATACGAGCAAGAGATTCGAGAGGTTCGCGATTCTGAAGGAGGATTCATTCAATGACAAGTGAAGAATTCCTCATCAGGTACCAGAGCCATGTGAAGGATCTGCGATTGCCATTCTCTCCAGATGATTTGCTGGGATGGAGCCTCTCATCCGATGTCACGCCCTCAGAACTCAGTCTTGTAGACGGACTTTTTGCTGCAATGGTAGCGAAGAAGGACGAGACCGTAATAAGGACATTGAAGAAACTCTCGAGAATTCCTCAGAAAAACCCTCTTGTATTCAGCAACTTCAAGATGGATCTCCTCAATGAGAAGGCAAAAAGGCAGGTGCTCTCGTTGAAAAGCCTATCATTTCTCAGCTCAAAGAGAAATGTAATCATGATCGGACCGACCGGAACGGGGAAGACCCATCTCGCTATGGCTATCGGAAATGAATGCTGCAACAACAAGATGAAGGCCTACTTCATCAAGATGGATGAGCTGAAGGATAAGTTTCATGATGCCATCATCGGAGAGAAGACAGGGAAGCTTCTGAACGGACTTTCCAAGTATTCTTGCCTCATTATCGATGAAGTGGGGTACTGCAAGTTCAACAGGCAGGAGACTCTTCTATTCTTCCAGCTGATTGACAGGGTAAGCATAAAGGAAACCGGCAGCATCGTGCTGACCAGCAACAAGGACCTTTCCCAATGGCCGGAACTCTTTGATGAAGACGATGCACTCGAATGCACCATCGATAGGTTGTGGGATAAGGCAATCTGCATGACCTTCTCAGGGCAGAGCCATCGAGGCTCTGATAGAGAACAGATTGAATTAAACTTCGTGAAGTTTAGATAACAAGAATCTTGGCAGGTTTGGTTGTTTTACTTCGACTTTGGTTGTGTCTGACTCGTGGTGGTTCTTTTTCTCTGACTCTTTCTGGTTATTTGCTACCGACCCTAACAACGGTAACAGCAATTCGTTATTTTTGCACCTCCCTGTCTCAATTCATGGTCTTATTATACGGACCCATTGCGACAAAGGGCGACAGCGGTCATCGTAGCCCACAACCACCCCAGCGGCATTCTCACTCCCTCGCTTGATGACCTGATGGTCACCACAAGGTTGGTGAAAGCAGGCGAACTGCTGGGCATCCAAGTCCTCGACCACCTGATCTTCTCCGATGAATCGTTCAGATCGATGCTCGAGGAGAATGAGCTGTCAGGGAGATGAAGAGGGTGTGCTTTCACGCCATGTGCTCACTGGAACGGCAATCGATGCTGAGGATGTGAGCTCCCCTCTTCCGCTATTCCTAGCTCCACCGGGGAGAAGGGTTTTCTTGATCAGCTTACTCTCAATGTGGATAAGTTGGAATTTCTTCCTGGAACCCCGATTCCCGAAAACCCAGCAGAACCGCCAAATTTCGACTAGTTTTGTAGCCAACGAGGATTTTCTTCCTGGTTCCTATATAGGAATTGGGAACTGCAATTTCTCAACGGGGCAAGGTTCAGTGCGTCTTGGGTGGCGGAATTCTTCGGGGCCAGATCCGAACGACCTGAGGAGAGCTTGTTCCGGAATGTGCTGATGCTGTGAGATTGCCTTCTGGTCTGTCATCCGGGAAAATTGAGCATTGGCTTGCATGGAGAAATGGCACCCATCCGCTCATGAATCGTAGGATCGCAATCCATAGGGAATCTTCACAATTCATACGGCTTTGTCATAGCCCGGTGGGATTCCTGATCGTACCGACAACGACCCTCCGTTGGACCCTCCCGAAGGACATTTTGGATATCGCAGCCAAGTCGTTCCGCCATTTGGCGATCGCCCAGGTCATGGAGGGGTTGTTCTTTCTCAGGTCGATCTGGGCATTGATATGGCTCATGACGTCTTGCTTGGTCATCACCTCCCCTTCGATCACCCGTTTCAAGACCTCGATCCTTCTTGTCGGACCGGGATCCCTGTTCGCAGCGACAGTATAACCCATCTTCATGAGAATCGATTCATCCGACCATTGCGGGAACCCTTCGCCTTGGAGATGCTTCTGGTATGTAGGGATGTCCATGATGGTGCACAGTGCATTTTCCAGTCTACGCCTGTTCATCTTGAAATGCTCGGACAGGATGAAGTATTGGTTGCATCGGGCACAATATCCGGCGGGCAGAACAAGGTTCAAGATCTCTCCGTTGCTGACGATCGGGATCAAGGCTTCGATATCTTCCATAGCATGAACTGGATTCCGGAGGCAACGCCATTTGTTCACGCATATCACGAAATCACCCGTCTGAAGATCCCTTTTTCTTAGTACGACCGGGGTGGCATTGATCGGATGCCGGGCCTCCGCTGCTTTCGCCTTGTTTGGCACAGGGGAAAGCTTCGTGATAACATTTTTTGATTTCGTTCTTTTCTCTTCCGCGAAGGATATTTGTCTTTTTTTTTCTTCCGATTGGACTATATGCTCCTCCATTCTCGAAGCCCATTGCTCAAATTCAAGGGAGGTCAGCTTGTTCGGAACAAGACGGCTTTCCAACTTTTTATATTGTCGCAAGGGAATATTGTTTATTTTCAACAGCTTCAATGAATGATCAATTTCCTTTTGTAGCAGCAGTGATTTGGCTTTTCTCTTGTCCCAATACTTTTCGACAACCCCGAAGTCATAACTGCTGACACGGAATATCTGTTCTTTCAGATATTTACGATCTTCACTCTTAATCTTCCCCAGATGAAGTTTCTTCAGCTGTGTCGTTTTGTCGGCAGGGATGTCAAAAACCAAGAAGGTCTCTCCAACTTGGAGAATTCTACATACACAATTTCGAAATCCATAAAAGACGAACATTCCTTCATTGAACCGGTGGAAATAGGTTTTCTTTTCCTTCCTCATGAGAAAGTCCTTGGGGAGATCAATCCTCAAGTAATTCATTGGTGAATCAGATTTGGGCGTTGGTTCGTTTTTTACGGATGGTTGCATAGGCTTGCCCAAGGGAGCGTTGTCCAAGTTATCCCCTTTTGGCTCTTGCTTTGATTTTGCAATCGTCCATACCAAACCTTTTTTCCGCAGCAACGCCAGGTCTTCCTCTTTGATCTGCTTTTCTGTAGATCGAGAAGAGTGCTTGATGGATAGATCTTTGTGTACCCTCATCCCATTCGCATAGATGATATATTCCTGTTCTTCCGCCATCTTGATCCCCAAAAGTTAATTCTATGAATTATGCGACAATTCTTCGGTGGATATATTTATTACGTTCAAAATCGAATTTGTTACTTGATCGGATATTTTAACATCGAATCCACAGTATTTCAAAAACTACAGAGAGAATCAGTTTAAAAGCATCTAAAACGTTACTTGCGAGCAGCAGTAGGTACTTATCCTGACCTAGATCCCGGCGCATCGATGAGTAAAATCATCTTACCGCGCACACTTCAGCTATATTGATGATAATCGGAAGCATTTCGTCATCAATGAACAACAAGCCGACATCAAGGCCCGTCCCGGCTTCAAGCGCCTCATGGCCAGCCACACTCACCAGTACGTGGCTCGCTTGAAAGTTGACTTATATATCGATGTTGAATATAATATCAATACGTAAGTCAACAAACAAAGGAGTCGGTAACATCAAGGCAATAAATTCTCGAATTCATGAGGAAATCAAGAGAAACAACAACGTTATCACCACATCACAGGTGTTGCAACTGGGATTCTCAAAGACGTTGATCACGAAGTATGTCCACGCCGGCCTTTTGGAAAGATGTGGTCATGGCGTCTATACTCTTCCGGGTAGATTGGTAGACGATATGCATGCGCTCATGCTTCGCTCGTCAAAAATCATTTTTTCCCATGACACCGCACTCTTTCTGAACGGACTGGCCGAGCGAACACCGTTCCGCCATACCGTCACCATCCCCAGTGATTCATCGTTGCCGGCCTCGATCAAGAACACATGCACGTGTTTTTATATCAAGCCGGAGCTGCATACCCTTGGCATGATTGTGAGAAAGACAACGTTCGGCAACCCGGTGCGGTGCTACAACATGGAACGCACCATTTGTGATTTGCTACGCAGCCGGAGCCGTTGTGATGAGGAAACGGTGATCGGTGCCATAAAAAACTATGCGGCTTCCAAGGATAAAAACCTGAATCTTCTTGCAGACTATGCAAGGAGCCTGAAAGTTGAAAAATCTCTCAGACGATACATGGAGGTGCTGCTATGAGTTCTACAACCATGAGCCTGAAGGCCCGGATCAACAACTATGCGAAGAATCATGGTATTGCAGCACAGGTCGTATTGCAGAACTACATGTTCGAGCGCTTCTTGGGACGTTTGTCGAAATCCGAGCATAAGGACAAATTCGTAATCAAGGGAGGGATGCTTATCGCAACCATTGTGGGTTTGGATATCCGCTCAACCATGGATCTGGACACGACGCTTCGCAATTTGACCTTCACAGAGGATCAGATAACACAAACAGTTCAGAGCATCTGCAACGTAGCTCTGGATGATGAAGTTAACTTTTCTGTTGTTTCCATAACACCGATCCGTGAGGATGACCGCTACGGTGGGTTCTGCGTTCGCATGGATGCACGATATGACACAATCATAACGCCGCTTTCAATCGATATCTCTACCGGAGATGTCCTGACACCTTCCGCCGTTCATTATGAATTCAGTGGAATTTTTGACGAATCTGTGCGTATCGGTATCTGGGGCTATAACATAGAGACGGTTATGGCCGAGAAAGTCGAGACTATTCTAAGCCGTGGTGTTTTCAGTACGTGTCCGAGAGATTATTATGACATCTATATATTGGGCACCACACAGAAGTATGACAAAGCACTGTTTTGGGAAGCGCTATCTGCTACGGCCAACCACCGGGAAAGCAAAATGATCCTGGCCGATAGAGAGGCAATATTCAAGAACATATCCGAAAGCCGAGATCTCCGTGAAAAATGGACAAAATACCAGAGGAAGTTTCCCTATGCTCATGATATTACTTTTGGAACGATCATCGAAGTACTTCACAGCCTACTTTGGCCGTCGACTTCCTGAATAGCTAAACAGCAGGGAAATCCACAACTTCGAGTTTGTAAAAATTGTAAGTCAGATAACGATTCTGATGAAGTCTGGATGTCAGAGAACCATCACCCTCCCATTATCGACCGGGAGACCTTCGCCCTTGTCCAGGAGATTAAGAAATCATGTACCAACATCTAGCTTGATGACCTGATGGTGACCAAACGGCTCATGCAGACTGGTAAACTGCTAGGCATCCAGATGCTGGAGCCCCCCAAGCCCTGGACCCAGGAGGCTTCGCCTCCTCTGCCGCCCCAAGGGGCTCACGTATCTCTCCCTACGTTTCCTGCACTCGCTCGGTAACGGTCCAATAGGGATTGCTCCGCTACCCTCGCTTCGTTGGGAAATCAATGCTTTTGACCAGATTCACAGCCTGTCGCTATTCACTCACATATTTTCCGCATATTATGTGATCAATATCACAATATTCGATGTTATTACGTGATCTCTCTTGACTTCTCACCAAAGCATCCCCCATACTACGATGGAACCCAGGGAGGCCTCGCATGGAACGCGACGCAATGCAGTCTTTGATCGCTTGGAAGCAATCCCCTTATCGCAAGCCCCTGATTCTCCAAGGGATACGACAGGTGGGGAAAACGTGGCTGCTCAAGGAGTTTGGCCGTAGGCACTATGACAGAGTCGCCTATTTCAATTTCGATGAACATCCTGAATACCGGCAATTCTTCGAATCGACCAAGGACGTGACCAGGATTCTGGACAATCTTCAGTTCATCATCGGATTCCCTATCACCGAAGGTACCACCCTGATCATATTCGATGAAATCCAAGAGGCGCCCGATGTGCTGAATGCATTGAAATATTTTCATGAGAATGGAAACGCTTTTCATGTGACTTGCGCAGGATCCCTGCTGGGGGTGACCTCGGCGAAGCCCTCATCCTTCCCTGTCGGGCAAGTGGATTTTCTGAAGATCCATCCAATGACCTTCAGCGAGATGCTGGGTGCGGAGCATGAAAAGGGATTGCTGGACTATCTGGATGCCAAATCTGATTTCGATCCAATCCCGGAGGCATTTTTCGCTCCTCTGGTTGAACACTTGAAGAGGTATTTTATCATGGGAGGGCTGCCCGAAGCGGTTGCACGTTGGGTGAACGAACGGGATAGCAGTCAGATAGATTCCATCCTGTATGCAATCCTCCAAGCGTATGAACACGATTTTGCCAAACATCCGCAACCGAGGGAGTACCCGAAACTGATTCAAATCTGGCGTTCGCTTCCCTCCCAGCTGGCAAAGGAGAATAAGAAATTCTTCTATCAACTCGTACGTGAGGGAGCGAGAGCCAGAGAGTACGAGGATGCGCTCCATTGGTTGGTTTCGTCGGACGTGGTCATGAAGGTCTCCCGCTGCACCAAACCTGCACTGCCTCTCTCTGCGTACGAGGACCTGTCCGCCTTCAAGCTGTACACGGCTGATGTCGCATTGCTCCGAAGGCTTGCCCAGCTTGACAATTCCGCGTTCTTGCACCCCTCACGCTTGTTTACTGAGTTCAAGGGGGCTTTTACCGAGACTTACATCCTCCAATCATTGTCAGCTTCCTTTCCCGCTTCGCTACGCTATTGGACTAGCAGTGACAACCGCTATGAAGTTGATTTCCTCCTGCAATACAAGGATCTGGTAATCCCCATCGAAGTCAAAGCTGAAACCAACATCTCCAGCCCCTCGCTGAAAGCCATCAAGCGTCTCCATGGTGAAGACTTTCCCCTTCGTGTCCGATATTCATTGCAGAATCTCAAACTTGATGGGGATATTCTGAACATACCGCTGTTCATGGCTGATTGGAGCGAGCGGCTCATCAACCTTGCTTTGGAGAAGGCCCTCTCGTGACCGACTTGGATCATACCTTGGCAAGATGGCGTTTCCGATTCTCCCATACCAATAAAATGACATATCAAAGAGCCCAACATCGAGGTCGATGAACACGGGAACAAGATCCGCAAGAGCACCAATTACAGAAAAACCCCACCAGACTACCAAATTTCGCCCATGTATGTGGATGACGAGGATTTTCTTCCTGGTTCCTATATGTCGCACTACCTATACTCTTAAGGTTTCTGGGCATCTCTTCAAGCGATTCTATTCGCTCTCCAATTGGCACGTACACCAGATCGATGTCCACGGAAATCCGCGGTATGTTCCGGTGGAACAAGTAAATCGCCGTTCCCCCTTTTAATGCGAAGCAAGGATGCTCCCCCACCAAAGGCAGGATGCGAACCAGTAGTTCGACTTGTTTAAACTATAACTTTTAGTTTTTAGGGCTCCTGAAAAGGGAGCCTGAATATTCATAATTTCTTATCAGGGAACCATCTTCGTACTTGCCACTGGGGAATCGTCATGCTATAATAGGTATACCTAAATAGGGAGACCCAAGATGACACAGAAACCGCAGTTCATCCAGTCCTTCGAAAGGCCCGCCGGCACCGAGATCAAGCTCATCAACGGACACTACTACCTGTATGAGCGCAAGAGCGTCTACGACCCACAGACAAAGCGCAAGAAGAAGAAATCCGGCGCGCTTCTGGGCACCATCACCGAGGATGGGTTCATCCCCAAGAAGGAGAAGGTCGCCCAGCAGGAACTGAGGGAGATCCAGTGCGTGGAGTACGGGGCCTGCAGCTATCTGTACCAAGCCAACGGGGCCATGACGGAGAGCCTGAAGCGGTTCTTCCCCGACACCTGGAAGACGATTTTCACCCTTGCTGCGCTCAAGTGCATCGGCGAGACCTCGCTGAAGCGGGTGCAGGCCTGCTACGAGACCAGTTATCTTTCGGTCCTGTTTCCGCGCCTCGGGCTGTCTGCCCCCTCGCTCACCCATGTCATGAGGGAGCTGGGCAAAAACCGCGACGGCATCTGCTCCTACATGAGAAACGGTCTTTCAGCCTACAGCGGCTTCATCCTCATCGACGGGCACCGGATCATCAGCGAGTCGAGGAACCTGCCCCTCGCGCAGCTGGGCTACGACAGCAGGATGCGCTACGAGCCGCAGGTCAACCTGCTCTACCTGTTCGGCAGGAAGGACGGGATGAGGCTGCCGCTGTACTACAAGCAGTTCGCAGGCAGCGTCCCCGACTGCCTGGCGCTGCCCGACATCGGGGCGGAAGCGGGAATCCGGGGATCGGGCATCACCGTGATAGCGGACAAGGGCTTCGGATCCGACGACGACTTCGCCGCGATCACCGGATCGGGGATGCATTACATCATCCCCCTGAAGAGGAACACCGCCGAGGCGCAGATCCCGGCGAATGCCTCGTTGTACGCCAATGCGTTCAACTTCCGCCAGCGCAGCGTGTTCTGGACCTCCAGCACCAAGGAGGGGTGCAAGGTCGTTGTCTACTACGACATGCTGCTTGCCATGTATGAGACGAGCGACCTCATCTGCCGTCTCGAAAAGAAGAACAATGCCGCAGCGGCAGCCCTGGAAAAGGAGGAGGCACGGCGCAGAAAGGGTAAGAGCAAGCTCGCCGACGAGCAGATTGCCGCGATGCAGAGCATCGACGTCACCAGCAATGTGCAGCAGCGCAGCGAGATCGGCACCCTCATACTCAAGACCGACCGCCTGGACCTCGATGAGTCCCAGCTCTACGCCTTGTACAAGACAAGACAGGAAATCGAGCAGAACTTCAAGTGCTACGACGACACCCTGGACCTGGACGCCAGCTTCATGCAGGACCAGGATGCTTTCGAGGGGTGGCTGTTCGTCAACCATCTGGCCCTTCAGATGCTGTACGGCATCCTTGACTATATTGCCCAGGCGAACCTGACTGGCAGGTATTCCTTCAAGGATGTCGTCAGGACCTTGGAAGGCATTCGGGCGAACAAAATCAACGGACAGTGGCGATTGTCGCAGTTCACCAAGAATACCAGGAAGCTGTGCACCGACCTGGACATCAAGATTGACAGTCCCCTAGTCAGTTAGGGATACCTAAACTTTGAAAGTTACAGTTTAAAATACGGGTTCTTGTTGTCCATCCTGGACCTCCTTGGGAATGGTGATCAAAAACTGCGTATCAAGGACGCCCCCAGGTACTATCTGACGTTTTCCAGATCCCAGGTTGAGCCGAGACAGGTCGATATGCTTATACCAAGAGTGTCCAGCCGTTCTTGCGATCCAAAGGAACAGCCTCTTCGCTCTTATGTTGCCACAAGATTCCAGTAATACCTGCAGCAGGTTCGGCCTCAAATTCGCAGCTCCTTCCATCATCACTTTCGCCTGCAGAATCTCTTCCCTTGTCTCGATGGTGCCCGCCAATTCGATGAACGCACGTTCGGGAGCGGAGTACCGTATGGGCCAATCCCATGTACCGAACGGAACATCGACCACACCTGTCGAATCGTCAGCAAGCGGATTGCGCTTCATCGTGACGAACCCGGGTTCGATGTCCACCTTCTCCACCCACGACGGAAGAGACCGGGTACTGTACAATCTGATATGCTGTGCAACACCGAGTTTCAGGTAATGCTCGTATCCGTGGTATGCCAAGGCGGTCACATGCCCGACATGGACATCATGACCGAGCAAAGTCAGCGAGTACACCGCCTGTTGCCACTTCAAAGGTGGTCCCGGTTTTCTGTAGAGGCCATGGACCAATGTTTCGATCTTACCGGAGCGGAGGTAGTAATCCACAGCCGTCGCTTCGATTCCATGTTTCCCAAGCCACTTCCTATCTACGAGCAATCCTTCCTGCAGAACTGAATCCAATGCAGCCATATGGCCTCCAGTTTGGGATATGCGGAATATCCATATGTATACTCAGTAGAGCCTCTTGCAAAATAGCAAAAGTTTGGTAATTTCTCCTATCCCAAGCGCTCGGGAGAGCCCTTGGGTGCACAAAATTGTCTGAAACAGGCCCAAGTCGGGCAAAATATATGGAAATGGACCTGACAATCCTCTATAATG
>JAHDQJ010000018.1 GCA_018433865.1 Spirochaetales bacterium
CCCGGTCGGGCTGCCGTTACGCCATGCCCGCCGGTTGCACCCATGACCATCCCTAAAGACCGAAAGGCCGTCTTCAGACGTCACTCTCTCGGAAACCTGTCTTTCAATCGCCTTCCGTGGACTAAAGACTCCTCGCAAAACTCCTGAAAACCACTACTTTCTCAGGTGACTTTTTCCCAGACGGTTGACGGACCTGAATAGAATATTTCACTCCACTCAGAAAATGCTCAAGACTCTGCTTAAAACGTTACAATGGAAAATGAGACCATTACTATTTTGGGGAAAAGTTGTAGGATGGATTTTGCATAGTCATCCATATCAGATATGAAGGAGAAAGATTGTATGGGCAAAAATTCTAGTGTGCTAGGATTAGTAATTTCCCTTTTGATTTCTCCTATCTCGATAATAGCATTTATATTTATAGTATTACCCCTTTCAATTATTATCGGCAGTTTTAAACTTGCTATATTCATATGTGTAGTATTGTTAGTTATAAGTATAATCTTGTATGTATATGGTAAAGAAATAAAAGGATTCGCGACAAGCTTGTATCAAAAAGGAATTTTTAAAAAAATAGCACTCATCATTGTTCCATTAATTACTATAATTCTAATTATCAGCAATATAGGACTTAATAAACCTGACTATTATGGACTGCATGGTCAGTTACATATAGTAAAAGAGACCAATTATTATAAACCATTTATTTTGTTTAAAGATCCATACAGTGAACACGAAATGAAAATATCGCACTGCTTTGTTTATATTTATGATTCAGATTGGAATTTACTCCGAAGAGTACAGTATGATAGTAATAATAAAAAGGTTGCTTTAGTAGAATTTAGTTTTGATGGAGATAAACCGCAACTAACTACCACTGAGTATGTTGACAATGTCCCGTTAAGATTTAGCCCTTTAAGTTATAGAAAAAATCCTATCGAAAATAGTATATTTGTATATGACAGAAGCCATTTTGCTTCAGAGGGAACGATTACAAACCCATCATATGAGACTTACAATAATGTTCCATTCAGAGTTAAGACAATTAGAAATAATTTTGATGGACGTCCAGATGTAATAACAATAAGTGATGCGAAGTCTATACACCCTGGTATAGCAAGAGTTGATGAGAAAATTAATTATGATTACGTTGGAGAATCATTTTCCATATCTTATTATGACAATTCTCTCATGCGAGACAGATTTGAGCTGATTGAAAGGACAACCGTAGAAATATCCCATGTCACTGTAGAATAATTTCAATTTATGTGGTCCACTACCAGAATTTCCGCCATGCGCTATTGCGTGATCCTTCCAGTGTTACCTAAAATTGACTTTACCCTCCTTAATTTCTGCGATTTCTCTTCCGCTCAGCCTCTTGCCATAGCTGAGTCGGAGAATCTTGATGTAATCGAGCACAACTCGACCTCCTATAAATAGATTTTCCACTCCTGTGGAGATCCAAGTATAGGATATTTTTTTTTCAATTGGACGTTTTTGCTCCGCTCAGTGGCCACTTTACAGCGCACCGCCGACCGTTTTTGGAAACCATATGCAAGCCAGCAAGATCGATCTCATCTACACCAAATCGATCAGTAGATTCGGCCGCAACTGCGTCGACTTCCTGGTGGTGCTCAGGAGATTGAAGGAACTCGGAGTGGATGTCTACTTTCAGAATGAGGATGTGCTGTTGTCCAGTGAGGCTGGTGAATTGATACTGACGCTCCATGCGGCATTGGCTCAGGCGGAGAGCGAGGACAAAAGTTCAAACATCAGATGGGGCATCAAAAGAAGCACCTCTCATCCCGGCTCCCCGTTCTTCTCCCGTGTATGTTTCGGTAATGACCATGATGATCAAAAGAACCTCGTCATCAATGAACACGAAGCCGACATCGTGAGAAGGATATTCGGATGGTATGTGCAGGGTTGGAGCGTGGTGCGGATCAAGAAGGAACTGGAAACAGTACGCATCCCGAGCCCCACGGGAAAACGGAGATGGCCGGTCAGCACCATAGACGGCATCCTCTGCAATGAGAAGTATACCGGAGACTCCGTCTTCGGCAGGACGATGGTCGCCGAATATCCTGAGATGAAGAGAGTCGGCAACAATCCGGAGGAAGTCAAAAGGTCCGAGAACCATCACCCTCCCATCATCGACAGGGAGACCTTCGACCGTGTCCAGGAGATGAAGAAATCGAGAACCAACATCGAGCTCGATGAGCACGGGAACAAGGTCAGAAAGAGCACCCATTACAGCATGAAACGGATCGATAACAAGGATGAGAGTCCCACCGAAAAAGTGTAGCTTAGGCTAATTTATTACTTAACATATGTTTACTAATTTGCAACAATAAAACTTAGGTTGCATCCTGTTTAATTCTTTATCTTAGAAATAATTATGATGCAACTTTCCACGATTTTTGGGATTCAGGCCGGGCTAAATATAATGATACAATAAAATGTTTTGAAATCGACGCAAGCGAGATTACGTCCGAATCCATTTGCAGAACTTTGGCATCATCTGGGTCGTGAAAGTTTTCCCTGCTTGAACATCATGCATGCTGAACTCTGATGTCGATGCAAAAACAAGGGGTGTTCCCAGATAATTCCAGGAACACCCCGATGATGGTGACCGAACCAACTTACCGACCGGCGAGAATCTCCGTCAACCGTTCGGCACTGATATGCCGTGCCTCATAGGAGGCGCCGTACTGCTCGAGCAAGCCGGCGAACGAACGCATATGGTTCTCCGAGCCGCGCATGTGGATGTCAAGGAATTCTTTCACTCGGGTAAAATCATCTTACCGCGTACATATGCTGGACACTTACTATGCAGGAATTCTACCTAGTAGCTTGTAAAGTCTAATTCTTCAATTCAATGACAGGATAAAGTGATTTTAGTTTTGTCCTTGCATCCTGTGCAGTGAATTGCCAATCGATCCCTTTTTGGTTGTCAGTCCTTGATACCGACCAGCTCAGAATTTCGGTTTTCAAGTCTTCAATATTGTCGATTCGCCTGTGGGCGAGGCATTGGTTGGTCAAGGCCGATAGCTCAATCTCAGCCATATCCAGCCAACTTCCATGCTTGGGGGTGAAGTGAATCTCCAATCTTTGCGACAGCCTGAAAGCCTCTTCAGGGGGGAAAGCCTCATACAAGGAAGAAATGCTGTGGGTATTGAGGTTGTCCATGACAAGGACCACCTTCTCGGCATGGGGGTATTTCTCATCCAGAAGCCATTTGATCTCGGATGCCCAGACCTTCTTGGTCCTGCGTTTGCAGGCATGTGCTTCCCTCCAGCAGCCGAGCGGTTCGGTGAACATGAAGATGCTGCAGGTCCCGTTCCTTATGTATTCACTGTCCTCGAGCCTGGTATGGTTGGAATCTGAGAGGGGTACCGGATTCCGGAGGTCTCCCAACAATTGGACCGGCTTTTCATCCATACAGACTTGAGGCCGCTTGTCATCATAGGGTCTTGCATATACCGCCAGCACATCCTCCATCTTGGCCACAAAATCACTGTTTTGCTGGGGAGGAATGCACCAGCAACGCTTCAGGTGAGGCTTAAACCTGTTTTTTTTAGTGTTTTTCCCACTGCCGTGTGAGAAATTGCGTCAATGTAATCCAATTCCACCATCCTGTCGGCAATGAGCCGGAGCGTCCATCTCCCATATCCGGAAGGCGGATTTGAGCAGGCGATGGCGATGATGTGGGCCTCGACGCTGCCGTCGATCTTGGCAGGGACCGGCGGGGTCACCCGCTTTTTCCGCTTGATGGAGTCCTCAACCCGCTGCTTTTGCAGGTAGTCCTTCTTGACCTGGCAGATTGTCTGGGGTGTGGTGCCCAGCATACGGGCTACCACGACATCCTTCATACGCTTGCGCCCTTCGGACTCATCGACGGAGAGCAGGATGTTTGCACGCCTGATCTCCTTTGCCTGGGCAGTACCGTTGCTCACTATCTTCTCGAGTTCATTCCGTTCTTCTGTCGTCAGCGTGATGCGCAAGGATTGATACTTCATGGCTACCCCCAAATATACAGCTATTTGGAGGATAACACAAATATTGCTAAAATTAAAGTTTTAGTGTTTACAAGCTACTAGGCCAATACCAAATCTATCCCTGCTTCCTTAATTTTATCGGCAATTTCAGTATCTAATTCTTTGTTTGTTATCAATGTTGTAACATTGGGAATCTGTGCTACCTTATATAGGGTTTGTGTTTTAATTTTTAAATAATCAGCTAAGATGTAAACATGTGCACCCATTTCAAGTAGTTTTCTTTTTACACCAACTTCAAACTCTGAAGCATTAGTGATGCCAAATTCAAGATCAAATGCATCCACAGACATAAAGACTTTTTTTACATAAAATGACCGTAGGTTTTCCAAGGCAATGCTACCTCCAATGGAGAAGTAGCCTGGTCTAACCAAACCACCTATGATGCTCGCTTCAATATTACTATTTTTCCCCAATTCCTCTGCAATTTTGATATCGAGGGTAATGACAGAAATATCTTTTTTTGTTTTTAATTGCTCTGAAAAATATAGACAAGTAGTACCGGAATCAATGATGATTTTATCAAATCTATCAATATACTGGATAGCCTTCTTTGCGATGTTGACTTTTAGCCTCTTGTTCATGTTTTTCTTTATCTCAAATATTAACTCTCTATCTAAAGGTGTTTTAGTTAGGGTTAAACCTCCGTAAACTTTATTGACAGTTTCATATTTTCCAGACGACACCATATAATTAATATCTCTGCGTACAGTCGATTCAGAAATTTTTAATTTATTTGCAAGGAATTTTGTTGAAACATTTTCATATGTATCCAATATACTGGAAATAATTTTTATTCTTTTCATTCGTTTGGAATTTTTCAATTTACTTCTTCCCTATCTCATACTGTCAACAATCTAAGGTATGTAATTACCTGAGACAACGCTAACATGAAAACACTCTGAACTCAATGATTATTGAAGATAATTCTGCACGTATTGAAAAAAAAGCAATCAATCCGCATAGATTTAATTTTGTTTTCATAGCATAGATATCGTTTCATTCTTGATACTTATCGATAGGTGATATTTAGTATCTGCTATATAATCAAAATATTAATTATAATACTTCACTTCTGGCTGGCAAACTTTGTTGGTGATACGAATAACTGAATGAATTACATGGAGTTAGACATAGCTTTCGTTATTATCCATTCTAAGTAACCCATATCATTCATCACAAAATTACTTGCAAGAAGTACAGTGATGAACCACGGCCGACGGTGTTCTCCCAGATCATAGACTTTCTCCGAATGTATAAGTTCAGTAAGTGTGTCAGACGCTACCACGGTGACTACCAGGTGAATCATTCACATGCTGGAATCAGTTCTTCTGCCTTGCCATCGCCCTATTAACCCATCGGGAAAGTTTGAGGGGTATAGAATCCTGCCGTAACTCCATTTCGAACCGGTTGTATCACATGGTTTGCAGGATCAAGGTCACCTAAACCATATTGGCCGATGCAAACGAGAAGCAGTCTTGGTAGATATATGTCGACTTTCCCCGAACCTGATCATTCCGGCCAAGAAGCTGTACCAAGGCAACCAGCTCTCCATGGATTTTGAGCAGATGGTCTGCGCATTGCACCCCACTATCATCGACTTGTGCCGAGCGATGTTCTCCTGGGCTTATATCCGTACGACCAAAGGCGCGGACAAGACTCAAAGATTTGGATCGTCATCACCATCTACGCTCTAGTCGCGATCATCAAGAAGGAACTTAGAACCGATGCCAACCTCTACACAATTCCACAGACCTTCAACATGATAAATTTCATTCAAATATTATTGGTATATATACTAAAATAGCTTAATTTTAAAGACTTCGACGACTCTGAATAACAACTACAGTTCATGGAATAACTAGCGGACACTAGTGATAGAATTTTAAAGATTATAATCCTAATTATTTATAAAATTCATCTTCTAAAAGGCAAACAAAGCGCAAAGAAAATGCAAAATAAAAGCAATTAAAATATTGACAGGTAGGTTCCCGTGAGTTAGGCTTGCCTTAGGTGGATCTGTAAAAAAGAAATTGGCCATATGATTCTGGTAGTTCTACAGTGAGATAGAAGGATTAAAAGCATTGTTTTATATAAAGTGCAGTAGCACTTGTTATTAATTAGGAGGGAATTCAGATGAGGAAAATGAGAATTGCGGCACTCACGATTTTGTTAATCTTGCTGTCATTTGGTGTCATTTTTGGAGCTGGTTCAGTTGAGAAAGAGGAATCATTAACTTTCGTAACTTGTGTAAAAGCATCAGGATTTAACTGGTTCAACAGAATGGAAGAAGGTGTAAAACTCTTTTCTACAGATACCGGAATTAAGGCCTACCAACAAGGGCCTTCAGCATTTGATGCAGCATTGCAGAATGCAGTAATGGCTGACATCATTGCACAAGGAGTAGATGCAATATGCATTTCACCATTTCAACCAGAAGCGATGATACCGGAACTTCAAAAGGCAAAAGAAAAAGGGATTGTATTGATTGCTCAAGAAGCTTCAACTATAACTGACTATTTGGACTATAATATTGAAGCGTTTCAGCCTGAAGATTATGGTAGACACCTTATGGACTTAATGGCAGAAGGGATGAATGCTGAGGGTGAGTATGTAGTATTTGTTGGAAGCTTGGGTTCTGCCGCACATATGGCTTGGGTAACATCTGCCATTGAATATCAGAAAACGAAATATCCTAAGATGAAACTTGTGGGTGATATTAATGAATCAGGAGATACAATTGAGCGAGCCTACGCAAGAATGAATGAATTGCTAAAGACTTATCCAAATATCAAAGGGATGCAGGGTTCTTCAGCTTTTGATGTAGTTGGTGCAGGTCAAGCAGTAGAAGAAGCTGGATTGAACAACCAGATTACTGTTGTTGGTACAAGTCTTGTATCCTATTGTGGTGATCTATTAAAAACTGGTGCAGTAGATGTAGCTACAGTCTGGGATCCTCTTGTCGATGGTTATGTGATGAATACTCTTGCTAAGCTTGTTGTAGAAAAGAAACCGATAACGAATGGTATGGATTTAAATGTCGATGGTTATCGTAATGTGGTGGTAAAAGGGAAAAACATTTTTGGGCAGGCATGGGTAGATATTACGGTTGATAATATGGGAGAATATAATTTTTAGTTAATTAAGGTTCAGCTGATGGTACTAATATTTGTAACAACCATCAGCTGAATTTAAAAATTTTCTCGTGAGCCATTCATTATTGTTTGAGCACATAATATACGGGAAAGGTGGTTGAGTTTACGACTCTATGGGGTAAATCCACATTTAACCTTTTATTTTCTAAAATAAAGGAAATTATCATCTTAGAATTTAGGGAATTAGTCCTCTAGCTAGCTATAAAAAGAATATTAGGAAAATTAGGTGAAGTTCCATCATTACAAAGGATTATCATTTTAAAGAATTTAAGTTTTTTGATATACACTCGTCGTAAGTGCCACAATTAGTAACGGGACATAGAAAAAGACATGTACTGCAAATTCTTAAGGGAGTGAGTATCGTGAGAGATTTCGCACAAAAACCAAATTGGTACAAATCAAATCTTAGTGAAAATATCCAAGCATCAAAGGTTGGTTTGCCGAATACGATTATTAAGACTGAACACATAAGCAAACGATTTTCTGGAGTTTTAGCTTTAAATGATATTTCCTTAAAAATTGATTCTGGAAAAAGTTATTGTCTGATTGGCGAAAATGGATCTGGAAAGAGCACATTGATAAAAATATTTTCTGGTGTGTATAAACCAACAAGTGGAATACTCACAATTGGAAGAAGAGTTTATAACAACGGGGTACAACCACATGAGGCAATTCGAGATGGAATAGATGTAATGTACCAGGATTTTAGGCTATTTCCAAATCTGAGTATCGCAGAAAATATAATGATAGATTCTATTGCAGTAGCAACTTCCCCATTCATTTCTTGGAAATCGATTTATGAAAAGGCTGACGAAGCTATGAAGCGATTAGGTCTGGCATTTGACTTGACTGCAAGCGTCTCTTCATGTTCAACAGCAGAACGACAATTGATATCTCTCTCAAAATCTCTAATGAAAAATGTTAAATGTATTATTATGGATGAGCCAACAACCGCTTTAACTAGAAAAGAAGTGGATATTCTATTCAGTACAGTGAGAGAGGTTAACGCTAAAGGTATTACCACAGTTTTTGTGAGTCATAAAATTTCTGAGGTAATGGAGATTGCTGAACATTTCATAATTTTAAGGAATGGCAATAAAGTGCTTGACGTTCCTGCAGCGGGTGTTAAAAGATCTGAATTAGTTTCATCAATGTCAGGACGTTCCTCAACAGAAATTGTCAATTTACATACATTCAAGAAGGAGCCTGCAAAAACTAATCCTCTGTTTGAAGTAAAAACACTATGTTGTAAAGACTCTTTCTCAGATGTGTCTTTTACACTGCAGAAAGGTGAAATAATAGGAATTACAGGCCTAATTGGATCTGGGGCACAGGCTTTGGCTTCTGCTCTATTTGGAATAAAAAAAATTGAATCTGGTAAAATAAAGATTGATGGTAAAGAAGTAAATTACCACAATCCAGAAGAAGCGTTATCTCATAGGATTGCCTTAGTCCCTGGCGATCGGTTAGAGGAAGGCCTTCATAGTGATAAAACTATTGAGGATAATATTGTATCTGTAGCTATTGATGAATTTAAGAATCGATTTATTCTAGACCAAGAGAAAATTCATCAACAAGCTCAAGAATGGGTTAAAGAATTAAATATTAAAACATTGTCTTCACAAGCAATAGTAAGCAGTTTGTCTGGGGGGAATCAACAAAAGGTACTACTTGCAAAATGGCTGATAACAAACCCTAAAGTACTTATTTTTAACAGCCCTACAGTAGGGGTGGATATTTTCTCAAAGTTAGAAATTCATAAACTCATAATCGCTTTGGCTGAAGACGGGATGGGTATCATTGTGATAAGTGATGATATTCCAGAATTAATGGCGCTAACTAATAAATTATTCATTATGAGGCAAGGTTTACTTGAGCGGGAAATTGAAACACTTGGAAAGAGTGAAGATGAAATTAACTCTATTTTGCTATTGAAATAAAGAATAGGTAATAAATTATGAGTATATATAAGAAGATTTTACAATCAGAGCAAATAATTGTTTTTTCATTTTTTATCATGGTTAGTATAATCATTGGCGTAATTAACCCATCTAGCTTTTTTACAGTTAACACTTTATTTGATCTGCTTAAAACATCAACGGTCCCAGGAATATTATCATTAAGTGTTCTTTTAATAATGATATATGGAGGAGTTGATCTATCTTTTTCCGCCATTGGAGCCTTTTCATCCTATGTTACAATTAAGCTGGTAACTCTGTATTTACCGTCTCTCCCTCTTCCTTTGATTTTTTTGATTTGTATAGTATTTGGAGTTTTTCTTGGCTCATTAAATTCTTTATTAATTAGCTTTACAAATATCCCTATTCTTGTAGTAACTCTTGGGACTTCAACAACCCTATACGGTTTTTTATTATTTTTCATTGATAATAAAATTATTATGAATTTACCAAAAAGTATGGCCGATTTCTCAAAAGCCTATCTTATCACTTCAAAAACCTCTATTGGAGTTACCAACCTCCATTTCACGGTTGTGATATTGGCAATCATTGCGTTAACAATGGCTATTGGGTTGAAATATATGAAGATTGGAAGATGCATATTTGCATCAGGAGGAGGGGGAAGAGCTTTAGCCCTACGTGTGGGCATTAGTAATAAGAAACTAGATTTCTTTGTCTTTTCAATTAGTGGTGTAATCGCTGCGATTGCAGGGTTGTGTAATGTTGCAATGTTTAGATATGCAAACCCCGGAGCTTTCAGAGGTGATGAGCTTGATATCATTGCGGCTGTTGTTATTGGCGGAGCCTCAATTACAGGTGGTAAAGGTACGGTGTCTTCTACACTTCTGGGAGTTCTCTTGATTTCTTTGATTAAAAATAATCTGGTTATGATAGGTATTCCGTCTTCATGGCAGAAAGCGATTATTGGATCAATGATTATCATTGGAACTGGGTACAATGTATTTAGAAGAAAGAGGATGGGGTAATATGAAAATTTATGATAGAAATAAAATATTCATAAGTTCTGAAAATTTGATCCTTCTGGTTATTGGAATAATTTCATTTGTATCATTGAGTCTCTTGATGCCCCAAAGGTTTTTAAGTATCAATAATATTAATAATATGTTATTCCAAGCTGCTGAATTGGGGATTCTCTCTTTAGCAATGTCATTGCCAATTCTAATAGGCGGGATTGATTTGTCGATCGTCTCAATCGCGAATCTGACAGCTATTATAATTTGGAATATTACTCGGTTAGTTCCTGTACCGATTTTACAATTCCCGCTAGCAATTATAATAATATGTATTGTGGGAGTTTCCCTAGGCATTATCAATGGTATCCTTATTACAAAGATTAAGATTCCTCCTATTCTGACTACACTAGGAACGATGACACTTTATTCTGGGATTAGTATTGGGATAACTGGTGGTGCAACTGTTGCTGGTATTTCATTAGAGCTAAAACAGTTCGGAATTGGGATTATCTTAGGTTTACCTATACCTATCTGGTTTTTTATTGGTTGTTTTCTAGTTGTAGCAATATTGCTCAATAAGACTCCGATTGGATTTAAAATGTATTTATTAGGAAATAACAGTAATGTTACGTTATATTCTGGTTATAATAATTCTAGATTAACATTAATTACGTATATCATTTCTGGACTACTGTCTTCGATTGCAGGATTTATAATTCTTTCCCGATCAAACTCCGCTTACGCAGATTATGGAAAATCATATATTACTTTGACAATACTTATCGTGGTTTTAGGGGGAATTTCTGTGACCGGTGGGAGAGGGAAGATTTCTGGAGTGATAATTGCTGTCTTTCTTATGCAAATTTTCTCTACAGGTTTCAATATGCTTCTACTTCCCTATGGTAATTCAAATTTTTTCAAAGACTTTTTATATGGAATTTTATTGATATCAATTCTTATAGTAAAGCCACTTCTTACAAATCGATTTAAAAAAATACAACAGTAGAATTAGAATTTAGGAGAATAATATGACTTCAAGGGAAAGAGTGTTGGCGAGTTTAAATCATCAGGAACCCGACCGAGTTCCTATCGATTTTGGAGGCGTTCATACAAGCATTCATCACTTTGCATATAAACGACTTATGGAATATTATAAATTAGAATTTGATGAGGTGAAAATACAAGATGCCATTCAACAGATTGTATTTCCTGATAATTCTTTGCTTTTAAAATTTGGGTCAGATGTTATAGGGGTTTACCCTCGACTGGCTAGCAAATCGATCCAGAATTTTAATCCTTTAAAAGGTGGAATTGTTGATGAGTGGGGGAATACTTATACCATGCCTGAAGATGGATTTTTCTATGATTTTAAAACAAATATAATGAGAGATTTTATTGAGGCTGATCTTGATACCTATCCGTGGCCTAATCCTGCTGATAAAGCAAGAACCGCTGGTCTACGTGACGAAGTGTTAAATATTCGTAAGAATACTGATAAAGCTGTGATGGTATTTTCGGCTAGCTGGGGGCTTTGGGAGAATCTATGGCTACAGAGAGGGTTTGAACAGGCTTATGTTGACATTGGGATGAATCTACCATTTGTTGAGAAATTTTGGGATAAGATTCTATGGTGGAATATTGAATTTTGGAATAATATTCTTGAGGATATTGGTGATTTAGTAGATGTCGTACAAATTGGAGATGACTTAGGTTCTCAAAGAGGTCCCTTATTTAATCCTAAAATCTATCGAGACTTATTAAAACCAAGACATTCTGAATTAGTCCGAAGTATTAAACAGAAAACAAATGGAAAGGTCTATTTCCATTCTTGTGGAGATGTAAGTTGGGCTATTTCTGATTTCATTGATTCTGGTATAGATATTCTAAATCCTGTACAAGTGAATGCAGGTGGAATGGATACAAAAATATTAAAAAGAGAATACGGTAGTGATATATGCTTTTGGGGTGGTGGTTGTGATACAATGTTACTGTTAGAAGGCACACCCAAACAAGTTGAGAATGAGGTTAAAAAAAGACTTGAAGACCTGTCGGAAAATGGGGGCTTTATATTTGCTTCAATTCATAATATACAAGCAAATACACCACCAGAAAATATAGCAGCTATGTATGAAACTGCTCTGGGATTAAGGTGAGTAGGGAGACTTTCGACCTTGTCCAGGAGATGAAGAAATCGAGAACCAACATCGAGTTCGACGAACACGGAAACAAGGTCCGGAAGAGCACCCATTACAGCATGAAACGGATCGGAAACAAGGCGGAGGAATCGGTCCAAGATGTGTGACTAAAAGTAATTTATTACTTAACATATGTTTACTATTTTGGAACATTTAGACTTACTGTGTATCGCCATTATCTCTTTTATATGTAAATAGTTATTGTATTTCAAGCCAAGGATAGTGGGATTCAGGTCGGGCTAAATATAATGATACAATGTAATGATTTGGTGATGCTTATAAATACAGCAAAGCAATTAGCGCATATCCCTCCCACAAGATTTCCAGCATCATAAGAGCACGATTATGCGTACCTTCCCCCGGAACAGCACCTCCAAATGAAATGCCTTAAGATGAAGTCCGTATGAAGCAGCAGGGGGCCTTACCCCCTGCACCCCCTAATGGTTAAATGGTTAAATTGTTGAATAGCTCATCAGAAAGCCCGTACAGGCCTGACCCTGTATTCGATGAAACGATAGTTGTCGAGCTGACTCCCAGTGCCGAACTTCTGGTACCACGCGCCGTCTTCACTACCCTCAGAGGAACTCCAGTAGAAGCCGACAGCAGAAAAACCTCCAAGCCCTTGAACCTTCAGGTTCTGGTACATCAGATTAAGCTCGTCCTTTGATGGTAGGAACCAATCGTCGTTCCCTCCTCCGGTATACTCTTCACATATCTTCGCCGCATACACGGCTTTTTCAGTTCCCGTACTAGAACTATAGGCGGTGCTTCCCATCGCTGCTGTCAAAGCAGCGGTGTTCGCTTCCCCGTTACCTATCGTAGTATCCGTACCACCCACCATAATATTAGTTCCTTCAGGCCGATAATATCCAAAAACATATCCAGGATCTGCACTATCTCCGCTCCATCCAGCAGGTGCCGCCTCCAAGTATCTATACCCGGGAATATCATCTACTTCATCTGCTTCATCATCATAGAAGATATATCCACCAGAGGGTCCAATGTCTCCGACTACTAGTTGGCCAAGTGTACCAACAGTCCCATTTTGTGAGGCTACGATTACTTTCTGTTCACTGAAGGAAATGTTACCAATCGAGATACCAACTGCTAGAAGATGGGGCCCAGATGATAAAAATACATCCTCACCACCAATACCAAATTCCAGAGACATCCCTTCTGAAGCAATATCCCCTATTCTATTTCGTGCTTCTACTCCATCTAGGTACCAGGTGTAGATAACTCCGTCTTCTTCAAGAATCGGAGACACCACCGCAGTGACTGTTCCGCCAGCTCCAGTTACAACGATCCCGGTATCCCACCCTTCGGGTAATTGGATGGAGATCGAATAGTTCGCCAGATCCCTAACCGTGAGTCCAGATGAACCCTGGATTACATAACTTGCGCTTGAGATCGAAGAATCGGTACATCCATCCTTCATCGCGAGCGCCTTTAGTGTCATGCTTTGATTCACATTCACAGCGCCCGTATACGCTGTGCTACTTGCGGTAGGAGGATCCCCGTTTGTCGTATAATAAATCGTCGCATTGGAAGTGGCACTGGTAATCTCCACCGATTGCGCGGATGCGTAGGTGTCCGCAGCGACCGAGAAAGTCGGCGAGGCAACGTACATCGCATAGGTCTCGCTGGACTCGGTTGAGCTCAACCATCCTGATTTTTCCGCCATCGCCCTCAGTGTCAAACTTCGGTCGATGCTGAATTCTCCCTTGTATTCAATGCGGGTCAATGATGTTTTGGGATCGCTATCATCAAGCGTGTAGTAGATGGTCGCGCCTGCTGTGGTAGTTGTCAGCTGCACAGTCCGATCAGCTTGATACGTGTCCGAGTCCAAAGAAATCGCCGGAGCTACAACCTGCAAGGTATAGGTGCCGGTGGCCACATCCGAGTCAACCCAGTCGTCCGGCAATATGCCGATGGCCTTGATCGTCGTGGTTTGTGTCACCGGGATCGGACCGGAATATAAGGTTCCTAACGTGGCAGGATCCTCCCCATTCGTGGTGTAGTAGATTGATGCCCCGGGAGTCTCACTTGAGATGGTTACCGACTGGCTCGTGGAGAATGTCCCCGGGACGGGATCAAATGTCGGTGTCGCCACTTTCTTCTCCAAGATCACGTACTCCCGCTCGACTATCGGAGAATTCTCCATGTTGGACTTCTTGGCTACCGCTCGCAACGTGGTATCATCTTGAATGAGGATCGACTGCTCATAGAGGGTTCCGCTCGTGGGATCGCTTCCGTCCAACGTGTAGTAGATGCTGGCCCCTGTGGTGGCACTCTCTAATGTAACCGACTGTTCGCCCAGATACGAATTGCTTGCATGGGAGACTGACGGTGCAGCAACCTTGACCAGATAAGAAGCAACCGATTCCGCAGAGTCAGCATAATCAGGATGCGTTGCGATCGCCTTGATCGTCGTGTTCTCGTTCACTTGAATGGGCGAAACATATGGGTTACTCGTTGGGTCATCATTCAAGAAGTAATAGATGTCAGCCCCATCGGTGAAGGAAGACAATGAAACAGTCTGGGGGGATTCATAGGTATTGGCTTCCGGATCAAATAAAGGGGCTGCGGCAGGAACCTCCAGATCCACAGTTGCCACTGCGGAGGAAAGTCGGTCTTCCCGCACAGCGATTGCCTTCACTGTCGTATTTTGGGTGATGGTGAATGATGCCAAATATTCATCGCTGGCAAGCGTCGGCTCATTTCCGTCCGTGGTGTAGTAAATGGTCACGTCGCCGGTCCCACACGATATGCTCACCTGATATAGGCTGTCCATCGAGATCACAGGGGTCTCGATGGGAAAGATGACTTCCGGTACTATATAAGTCTTGCTCGAGGTCATGTCCTTGTACACGTTCAAGGCCTCACGGTAGGACAGCCCGACCGGATTCCCTCCGGCATCAAGGAATTCCAACTTGAACTGGTAGGAGCCGGTTGGGAAGGCTGCTATCGTCTGTTCTATCGTGCTTTCACCACCAACCGTGGTTGCCGTTGAGGTAGCCACAGTGAACCCCTCCTTGCCAGTAACGGTGGGGGTGATGGTACCGCGTACCTGGGAGAAACTGGTGACCGAGTCAGGCCAGGTGACAGTAATTTCAACCGTTCCCGTTCCCTCTGGGATGACTAGATCAAACGTAGCTGAGGTCGTCTTTCCTGATTCGATTATCACATTTTGAGTCTGAGTAGATACGACATCTAAGCCAGAGTTGAGACCATCCACTGTGATAGTCCAGGTGCCAACCTTCAAGTTATCGACTGTGATGGGTTGCGTCGCTGAAATCACAGGTTCAAAGGTAGTGATTCCGTCGGAGTGAACCCCGCTGACGCGATAGGAGGTAACATCGATTTCCACCGCACTCGGAGCAATCGTCCTCGCAGCCCTCGCTCCAGTGGAAACCGAGAGACTACCATAACGGGGTGCTTGAATCTCATTCGGACATGAGACGAAGAGCCATGAAGCGGCAATGATTGCTGTTAACATCAATACAATACTGATCGACCTAGTTTTCATACGGAGCACCCCTGGTGGTTTTCTTATGTCACGCTTTACTGACACTACCCTAGGTAGATTTAAGCATGGAATATGTGCCAGTTCAATAAATATATTTCTGATAAGGATTTGAATAGTACAAATATATGACATACGCTATGACTGAATAGATCGTGGTTCCCCATGATATTGCGGTTGGATATCGAGCCACGCACTTCGAATGCAAGAAGTTAAGAAATGATAACTCATGAAGGCAAATGTCCGGTTTGGAATCAGAAACCGCAATCATTACAAGGAGCTATTCCTCTCCCATCATCCATGCTATACAGGACCAATCATGCCGTATGTTGAAAAGCCCGAGCCCATGATTAGGGCCATCCCTCGAACCAAGCTGCCTCCTCGTGCATTCAAGCGTGTCGCATTATACTGCCGCGTCAGCTCGAAGATGGAACGGCAGCTGAACAGTCTCTCTGCCCAGATGGACTTCGAGCAGCAGGACATCCTGGACCATCCGAACTGGGAATATGTCGACACCTATACCGACATAAGCTCCGGCCGCAGCATCAAAAGCCGTCCCGGCTTCAAGCGCCTCATGTCCGCTTGCGAGGCCGGCAAGATCGACCTCATCTACACCAAGTCCATCAGTCGTTTCGGCCGCAATTGCGTCGACTTCCTGGTGGTGCTCAGGAGATTGAAGGAACTCAGAGTGGATGTCTACTTTCAAAACGAGGATGTGCTGTTGTCCAGTGAGGCTGGTGAATTGATATTGACGCTCCATGCGGCATTGGCACAAGCGGAGAGCGAGGACAAGAGCGCCAACATCAGGTGGGGCATCAAAAGAAGCACCACCCATCCCGGCTCCCCGTTCTTCTCCCGTGTGTGCTTTGGGTATGCTCATGATGATCAAAAGAACCTCGTCATCAATGATCGGGAGGCTGATATCGTGAGAAGGATTTTCGGATGGTATGTGCAGGGCTGGAGCATCGTGCGGATCAAGAAGGAACTTGAGATCTCCCGCATCCCCAGCCCCACGGGAAAGCGCAGATGGCCGGTCAGCACCATAGACGACATGCTCTCCAATGAAAAGTACACAGGAGACTCCGTCTTCGGCAGGAGGATGGTCGCAGAGTATCCTGAGATGAAGAGAGTCGGCAACAATCCGGAGGAAGTCAAAAGGTCCGAGAACCACCACCCTCCCCTCATCGACAGGGAAACCTTCGACCGTGTCCAAGAAATGAAGAAATCGAGAACCAACATCGAGGTCGATGAACATGGGAACAAGGTCAGAAAGAGCACCCATTACAGCATGAAACGGAGCGATAACAAGAATGAGAGTCCAACCGAAGAGGTGTAGCTTAGGCTAATTTATTACTTAACATATGTTAACTAGTTTGAATCAATTAAACTTACTGTGTGTCGCTATTATCTCTTTTATATGTA
>JAHDQJ010000041.1 GCA_018433865.1 Spirochaetales bacterium
GATTCCTCCGGCCAATTTTTGTAAAGCAGGAGCGAAATATGTTCCTCACATCTATACCACTGATGAGGTTCAGCGCTTCCTTGCGGAAACGGACAAGTGTACCAATGAAAACATGTCCATTGCCCATCGGGATCTGATCATGCCCATCTTCTTTCGACTTCTTGTTGCCTGCGGACTACGTTGCTCGGAAGCAAGGCTCTTGAAGGTCGATAATGTTGATCTCGAAAACGGTTTACTTACCATCATCAATGGCAAGAACCACAACAACCGGCTTGTTCCGATGCCTGTTTCATTGATAGAGAAAATGCAGGCATATGCCGAGCAGGTCCATCCGTTCATGAACCCAGAGGAATATTTCTTCCCGAGTCGGGGAGGAAGACCCATTTCTCATGGAATTGTGTATTACAATTTCCGAAAATTTCTTTGGAATGCGGGTATTTCACATACTGGAGATGGCCCAAGGGTCCATGATTTCCGCCACACTTTCTGTGTATACCGTTTTAAGGAATGGTCAGAAAAAGGCAAGGATCTTATGGTGCTCATCCCCATCCTACGCACATATCTTGGCCATAAGGATTTTAAGGCAACCGCGTATTACCTGCGCCTGACTGCCGATGTTTTTCCTGACATCAGGCTGCGGCTTGAAAAAACCTATCCGGATATCATTCCCAACGCAGAGGAGGTCGCTTATGAGACCGACTGACTTTGCTAGGCTCCTCACAGAGTTCTTCAACAATTACCTGCAGAAGCAACGAAACGTGAGTCCGAATACCATAAAGTCGTACCGTGACGCATTCCGACTCCTGCTGGTATATCTGCAAGACAAAGGGATAAAGCCGGAAAAGGTATCGATGGGCACCCTTTCTCCTGAGTTAATCCAAGAGTTCTTGGCTTGGTTGGAAGTGGAAAGGAAGTGTTCGATTGCATCCAGAAACCTTCGACTCAATGCAATACACTCCTTCTTCCGCTATGCTCAGCTCGATTCTCCGGAAGCTCTGCTCAACTACCAGCGGATAATGGCAATTCCGGTGAAGAAAAAGCCTTCTGCCATAGTTTCGCATCTTTCACCAGAAGGCGTCCGCAAACTTCTTGAACAGCCTAATCGCTATACCGCCAATGGGCGAAGGGACCTTGCCTTGCTGAGCACGATGTACGACAGCGGCGCGAGAGTACAGGAGATTATTGATCTTACAGCCAAGGATTTTATCTCTGGAAGCTCCGCCGTACTTGTTCTGACCGGCAAGGGAAGCAAAACCCGTAGGGTTCCACTCATGATGAACACTGCGTTTATTCTTAAACAGTACGTCGTTGAGAACCGATTGGATGCCCCACACAGAATGGATTGGCCACTCTTCACCAACCATCAGCACAGGAAGCTGACGAAAGAAGGTGTCGCATACATTTTAAAGAAGTATGCTGCCCAAGCCAGTGGGATTTCCACTGATGTTCCCGAGCGGATTCATTGCCATATGTTGCGCCACAGCAAAGCAGTACACCTGCTTCAGGCTGGGGTTAACCTAATCTATATCCGGGATTTTCTCGGACATTGTGACATCAAGACCACTGAAGTATATGCAAAAGCGGATACTGAGACGAAACGTAAAGCTCTTGAGAATGCCTATCCGGAATTGGTTGATCCAAATCTTCCAAACTGGAGTGATGATACCGAATTGATGAGATGGTTGTCATCACTGTAATTGAGAATGAGAATGCTATGCAAAGTTGTGGACATGGTTTCTTCTTTGAATGAAGAACATTATGTCCATCTTCTTTGCA
>JAHDQJ010000005.1 GCA_018433865.1 Spirochaetales bacterium
CTAAAGATGGGAACCGGCCCCTCGTCTTGTTCTTCCTGCGGCACTATAGCACATTGAGGCACTCGGTTAACCCTGTTCTATACCCCAGTGACAAAGTCCCTTTCATTACCTCAGGACTTTATCACTTCCCAATGAGGCCGTACCAAGGGGATAACAAGAATACTGTTCCCTGCTACGTATTCGCATGGTATACTCGTGCCGTTCAAGGAGGGGGTGCCGATGACACTGCGTGATATCCGGATGGCTGCGATCGTGAGGATGGATTCAGAGGTCTCACGTCTCATGAAGGATCTTGCGAAGATGCACACATCCCATGATGCCTTGAAGCAGGCGCTCTTCGACTCGGTGAAGACTCTGCAGGAGAGTCCAAGCTCGGCACAATTGCTGCAGCAGGCGGAGAAGCTGAAGAAGGAAATCTCGGAGATCGTCATCTCGATCCATCACCTCGACGCGAGGATAAGCAAGCTCAAGCATCGGGCGAACCGGCTCAGGCGCTCCACCTGATCGTCCATGTCATGTCGCATCGCCTGATACATAAGTGACGCTTTCTGGTATACTATTGTGAACCAGGTGATCTCTTCATGTGCTACATGCTATCAAATGTGAAAAACCATGCTAGAATCTGCCCACGAGTGGTGCCGAAATCGATTTCTTCGGAGGGGAGGGAAAGGTGCAAGCTGAACATGCAAACATCGCGAGGGCTTTTTCAGAGATGGGACTTTCGTTTCGCACCGTGTTCCCGGATCCCATAGACCGCCTGGAACACTACTGCAATCACCGATGGACAGTCATCAAGACGAAGACCCATCATCTGGTGCATGCGGTTCCCCCAGCTAGTGAGTTCGAGCAATCGTTCTGGGAAAAGTGGTTTTCCGTGAAGGGCGGCCCGGTCATCCATCACATCCTGTTCGCCAGTGTCCCTCCTGTGCCTTACCACGATATCTACGATGCCCCGTCCCATCCCGATGCGCTGCAACCTCCCGAGGTTGCAAATCGACGCTGGTACGTCATCGATGATCCGTCGATGTTCGCATGGGGGGTGAAGATTCTCCTTGCCAACCGCTGAACCGCTCTTGCCGGTTTTCCCTGCACACGATAGTATGGGTTGAAATCATCGGTGGGTGGAGGTGTGCATGGATGTGAAGATCATCGGGATCACGGGTGGTTCCGGTTCAGGAAAGTCGACCATCGTACGAAAGATCAGCGAGGTGATCAACGACTTCGTGTTCATCCCCCAGGACAACTATTACCATTCTGCCACCTACATCAGCAACGAGAACATCACTGCCTATAACTTCGATCATCCCGATGCATTCGACACGCCGTTGCTTCATCAGCAGCTCAGTGCATTGAAAGCGGGCGAGGCGATCGAGATGCCCCAATACGATTTCGTCCACCACCGCAGGAAGGAAGAGCGAATCCACATGGAGCCGAAACCTCTGGTCATCATCGAGGGGCTCATGGTGCTGTACGACAGGCAGATCAGGGATTTGCTGGACCTCAAGCTCTACGTCGATACCCCCGATGACATCCGCTTCATCCGGCGGTTGAAGCGCGACATGAGCGAACGGGGGCGGACCGTGGAATCGGTGATCAGGCAATACATGGAGGTGGTACGACCCGGACACTTCAGTTTCATCGAACCGACGAAGGAGTACGCCGACATCGTCATACCCGAAGGTGGCCACAATGAGAACGCTCTCAAGGTCCTCATCACCTTCGTGAAGGACATCACCCGCTGAGCAATCCTCGTTCAGGCATCCTTTTCGGAATCTTCTTGCTGTGTTTCCTTTCCTTTCCCCGAACTCCTGCGACGCCTGAATATGGTGTAGGGAGTGCGTACCGACGCGCATGAGAACTCATCGGGAACCGGATCTGGCCCGCCGATGAAGAAGAGGTGGTGGCACCGTGCGATGCGTGCGAGACCGAGCATCGTCCCCTTGATCACTCCGTGTTTCCTGACCGATTCCACCATGAACCTGCTGCAGGAAGGTGTGTAGATGCATGAGGGCGGCAACCATGGAGAGATGATCAGCCGGTAGAGATGTGTAGGGAGCAATGCGATCTCCCGGATGATCGAGCGAAGTGTTGGCAAGGGACGCTTCATGAGGGGATTGTACGGCAAACGAAAATTCTTTACAATAATTTCACGCGTAAGCGGATGGTCCCTTTGACGAATCGCCGATGATTTGCTATAGTGTGCCGTCAGTGATGCGCACGGATATGTAGATGATGGAGGGATACCGATATGGCAGGTGCAATTTCCAAGAACGCACGTCGTGGTGGTGAGAAGGTACTTACCAGCCGCTGGGGTGGCACGATCAAGATGAAGTCGATCTTCGAGAACGGCAAGCTTCGGCATGTCGCGTACTGCGAGAAGAGCGGCAACACCGCCCGCAAGCCCAAGGATCTCATGTAGATCCGAAGGGTTTCGTGCATCAGCCTGTGCGTTTTCACACGTACAGGTTTTTTTTCGTCCTGCGAAGAGGCGGGCGACTCAATCCACCAGGGGGCAACCACGGATGAACGGGCAGTACAAGATCATACGGATTCGACAGGGAAAGGAAAAGCAGTTGGTGCGGCATCATCCATGGATGTTCAGCGGAGCTGTCGAGCATGAAAAGTCACCAGAAGAGATCGGGGTAGGCATCGTGCAAATCCACGATTCGCAAGACCGTTTCATCGCCTACGGATGGCATGATCCGAAGAGCCACATCCTCGTCCGCCTGCTCAGTTGGGATGCACAGGTGGTTCCCGATGAGACGTGGTGGATCGATATGATCCGCAGTGCGGTCCGACGACGGCTGCCGCTGTTCTCGGATGCAAGGCAAACCAACGCATTCAGGCTGATACACGGTGAAGCCGACTTCCTGCCAGGCATCGTGGCCGACCTTTACGGAAGCACGATCGTCTGCATCATCAGCGCAAGGGTGGGGTGGGATCACCGCCAGGTGGTGGTGACGACGCTCCGCAAATTGCTCAACCCTTCGCGGATCATTGTCTCCACCGACAGTTCGTTCTGTGGGATCGAGCAGATGAAGGAGACCACCGAGTGGCATGAAGGGGAATCGGTCACGGTTCCTGCCACGGTCGAATCCATCCGTTTCCGTGAACTCGGCTTGTTGTACGGGATGGACCCCGTGGAAGGGCAGAAGAGCGGCTTTTTCTGCGATCAGCGCGACAATCGTGCCAGAGTCGGTACCTATGCTTCGGGAAGAACCTGTCTCGACGCATTTTCCTACAGTGGTGCATTTTCCCTCAACCTGCTCGCCAGCGGGGCACGGAGCGTGACCGCCGTGGACAGTTCGGCCGCAGCGCTGCGGCAACTGGAAGCCAATCTCGAAGCGAATGGCAAGAACCGGCGCATCCAGTCCGATGCCGCATCCCGGCTTACGGTCCGACAGGCGGATGTGTTTTCCTTCCTCAGGGAAATGGAAACCGATCGCTACGACCTGATCATCCTCGACCCTCCGAAACTTGCCCAGACGAAAGGCCAGGTGGAAGGAGCCTTGCGGGCGTACAAGGACCTGAACCGGTTGGCAATCGGCAAGATCAGGCGCGGGGGAATCGTCGCAACCTTTTCCTGTTCATCCGGGGTCTCCCGGGAGCAATTCAAGACCATGATCGCATGGGCGGCGAAGGATGCGGCGAGGGAGGTCCAGATCCTTGAGACGCTCGGACAGGGCCCGGATCACCCCGTTCGGCTCTCCTTCCCTGAGTCGGAATACCTGAAGGGCTTCATCCTTGCCGTGTTGTAAGGGGGGATTTGAGGAAAGTCGACGATAACAGGTAGGATAAACACATTTTTTCTGTATCCAGATTTTCGAGTGTGTGTTATAGTGGTGATGTATAATGACTCAAAAGAATGTCCATGAGGAGGAAACACGTGAAACGTCTTTCAAGAAGTCTTATCACGACCCTGCTGGTTGTACTGCTCGCTTTCGTGGTCATCGGTTGCCGAACCACCCCGGAAGTAGAAGTATTCGAACCAGTAACTGAGATCACGAAGCCTGAGGCACCAACTCCACCACCAGCGGAAGTTGTTACTCCGCCCGTGGAAGTCGCTCCTGCGGTAGTGACTCCTGAAGCGGCACCGGCACCCGCTCCGGCACCGGCACCTGTTGCGGTCGAGCGGAAGGCCCCGACGGCTGACATGGTAGTGAAGTCGAATGACCGGTTCACGGCGTTTGACCTGTATATCGCCCACACGAACGACGCGCTTGGCGCGCTTGACGAGGGCATCGGGTATGCGAGGTTGGCGACTGGCGTGAAGTTCGGTCGTTCCCTTACAGACAAGACCCTGTTGCTTGACGCAGGAAACGTGGCGAGCGGCAGTGCGGTGGTCGAGCAGTTCTACGGCGAGCCCGCTGGCGTGATGCTTGACCTGCTTGGGTACGATGCGGTGGCTCCGGGACCGGCGGATTTCGCCTATGGTGCCGAGTACCTGATCGAGGCTGCCAAGTATGCCGAGGCGAACACCGGCCTGAAGGTGCTGAGCGCGAACGTGCTCAATGCCCGTGGCGAATGGGTGTTCCAGCCCTACCAGCTGTACTACTTCAATGACTTTGTGGTGGCAGTGGCTGGCGTGACCGCTCCCCCGGCGGATGCGGCAGGGCTCTCGTTCCTGAGCCAGGATGTGGTTGACAGTGCGCAGTATGCGGTTGACCAGGTCCGTGCGGTAGCCGATTTCGTGGTTCTGCTTGGGAACATCGGCAATGTGAACGGGATTACCAGTGAAGTGATTGCGAAGAACATCAAGGGCATCGACCTGATCATCGACGGCAAGGATGCGATGGCACCGGCGGGCGGCAAGAAGGTCGGCTCCACGGTGATCGTGAATGCCGGCGAGAAGCTGTCGAGCGTTGGCGTGGTTGAGGTGAGCGTGAAGGACGACAAGGTCGTCAGCGTGACCCCGATCCGGATCAGCGCGGCCGATGTGAACGCTCCTGAGAAGTCCGCCTTGGCGGCATGGGCTGGCATCAGCTATGTTCCTGCCGACGCAGAGGTGAAGGCCTATGCCGATTCCGTGAAGGCTGCGTACGCGAAGGCGACCGCAAAGCCCGCACCGGCTCCGGCTCCTGCACCCGCTCCTGCAGTGGAAGTGGCAAAGCCCGCTGTGGCACCCGCTCCGGCAGCTCCTGCGATGCCAGTGGTTGACAAGGACATCATGGTCAAGTCCTATGATGGCGAAAAGAATTTCAACTTCTATGTCGTGCATACCAATGACGTCCACGGAAGGATCGAAGAGGGTGATGGCATCGGGTATGCCAAGCTCGCCACTCTGGTCAAGATGGGTCGTTCGGTAACCAACAAGAACCTTCTGCTCGATGCAGGCGATGTTTCGCACGGAACACTCCTCACCAATATGTTCGAAGGTGAGACCAGTGGCGTATTGCTCGACATGGTCGGCTACGATGCGGTCGTTCCTGGCAACCATGATTTCAACTATGGCAAGGATCGCTTGATCGAAGCTGCCAAGTTTGCTGAACAGAACACGAACATGCGTGTCCTCGCCGCAAACGTTCTCGATGAGAATGGCAACATGGTGTTCCAGCCTTACCAGCTCTACTATTTCGACGGATTCGTGGTCGGAGTCATCGGAGCAACCACTCCTGATACCGAGACCAAGACCCACCCGAAGAATGTGCAGGGTCTCTCCTTCATGAGCGACAAGGTTGTCTACGGAGCGCAGGCTCTGGTCGACCAGGTTCGCGAGCGCGCCGATTACGTGATCGTGCTTGCCCACCTCGGACTTGATGAGGATGGCTCCTATGGAGTGACCAGCAAGTTCGTCGCTGAGAACGTCAAGGGCATCGACCTGATCGTCGATGGCCACAGCCACACCCTCCTTGAGAACGGCATGGTTGTCGGTGATACCTTGATCGTATCTGCTGGCGAGTACATGAAGAGTCTCGGTGTCGTGGAAATCTCGGTTCGCAACGGCAAGGCGACTGGCGAGTATGCGTTCGTGATCCCCGCAAGCGAGGTGAAGGATGCTTCCACCAGCGATTTGGCCAAGTGGGCCGGAATAACCGAAGTTCCTGCCGATCCGATGGTGACCGCATATGTCGAGTCCCAGAAGAAGAAGCTTGAGGCTATCACCCAGGAAGTTGTCGCGTATACTCCTGTCAGGCTTGACGGCGAACGCAACAATGTCCGGACGAAGCCGACCAACCTCGGTAACATGATCGGTGCTGCAATGGTCGAAGCGACCGGTGCGGATGCTGCTCTTACCAACGGCGGAGGCATCCGTGCCTCGATCGATGCCGGCGATGTCACTCGCGGAGAGATCATCACGGTCCTTCCGTTCAACAACACCGTCGTGGTCGTTGAGGTCACCGGACAGGATCTGTATGATGCACTCGAGTGGGGCTATTCACGGCTTCCCGAGAGCAACGGCGGATTCCCGCAGACCAGCAACATGACCATCGTCTATAGCCGGTTCTCCGATCCTGGCAACAGAATCAAGAGACTGCTGATCAACGGCAAGAGCGTTGACCGCAATGCGACCTACAAGTTGGCAACAAACGACTTCATGGCTGCTGGCGGAGACGGGTACACGATGCTTGATCGTCCGATCGTGATGTACGGCAGAGGTCTCGACGAAGTCCTTACCGACTACTTGGTGAAACACAACAAGAAGTAGTCGCTCTCACAGTTACGAATCCAGCCGCCCGGTAAAACGGGCGGCTGTTTCAATTTGTAATATGTTCAACTCTGGTGTACTATAGTGACAAGGGGTTTCTCCAAGGTACGGTTGGGCTTCTATGATCATACCTCGATTCCGATGGGAAATTACCGAATTGCACGTGCAGGAATATCATGCAAGGAGGCTTTTGGTCATGCCAACGTCATTACGCAAGCCAATCATCCGTACCATCGTGCTGCTCGTGGTCCTGGCGATCATTCTTGTGATCATTGCCAATGGATCGGAAGGAAGTACCATCGCAACGTGGAATCTGTTTTCCATCGTCATCATCCTGGCTCTGATAGCCTTGGTCTGGTTCAGGCACTTCAGGGGATGCTCTCTGGATTCCAAGGAGACCGCACCTTTGCAAGACAGGCCAGTACAGGTGGTCGCATCGACGCAGGATCGATCCCAAGGTGACACAGGGAATGGGGAAAAGCCAGAGACCGGATCCGTTGGGGTGGCCGTACCAAGTCCATTGCACCGTAATGGATCACCTGAGGAAGCGGTAGTCGAAACGGTAACGACGAGGACTGGGCAGACCTGTACCATGTCCGGCGAGTATGTCTGCAAGGAACATCCCGAAAGGACCGTACAGATGGTCGAAGGGAAACGGTTTCCTCCGTGTAGGGGAAATGGTTCCGGCCACTCTGCAATCTGGGTGTTGCCAGGAACCCTGGATCCATCCGTAGACGATCCCCTTGCCACGAAGACCGGACAGGTCTGTGCCCGTTCCGGACAATACATGTGCAGCATGCATTCCGAGCATACCGTCAGAATGGAAGTCGGCAAGCGGTTTCCTCCGTGCAGAGGTGACGGGAAAGGTCATTCAGCCCGCTGGGTGAAGATAGAGTAGGATGCAGCGTATCCTCAAGTAGGTTCCACACCCACGTCGCTTTGCCTGCGGAAGGCAAAGCCCGTGGTCGTGTGATCCTGGATGAATATCTTCGGAAGGCTTTCCACTGAGCGAACGATTGATTATGTTTTTTCTTGGTTCTATAGTTGGATGTACGCGAATCAAAAGGAATACGTATGAAATCTGTGCGCTTGATCTTCCTGCTTCTGTGGTGTGTGCTCCCGTTGCGTCTCCCTGCTCAGGCATTGGAGCTGAACCTTGATGCCTCGATCGAACGGGCACTCACGCACAACCTGTCCATCCGTTCGAGCCTGATCGATGTACATGCGGCACAGCGGGACAAAGACACCTCGTGGAACCTGTTCTTGCCTGTGGTGCGTGCGACGTTATCCAATTCGGGACGCAACACGGTGTTCCAGGACTCACCAGTAATCAAGCCCATGATCAAGGGCAACTCAGGGCTGAGCGCAGGTCTCAGCCTTTCGCTCACGTTGAACCCGGCTTTGCAACAGCAATTGCAATCCTTCGACCTGAACTACCAAGTACAGCAGGTGACCTATGCTCAGGCTGCCTTGGAGGTCAAGAGAAACGTGACGAAGCTGTTTTTCTATCTGTTGGCAGAACGGGAAAACCTTCTGCTGCTGCAAAAGGGCATCGAGCTGGCCCAACAGAACCTCGGGAAGGTACGGGTGAGTTTCGAATCGGGTCACACCTCGGAACTCGAGGTCCTCTCTGCAGAGTTGGGTGTGCAGCGGCTGCTTCCCTCGCTCGGTCAGAGCCGCAACACGTATCATGCGCAGATGATGGCCTTCAAGGTGCTGCTCGGATTGGATCTCGACGAAGAGGTCGAACTGGTGGGTGTTCTCCCGATGATCGGCTCCACACCAACTCTCGAAGACCTGAATGCACAGGTCGGTCTCTCTCCGAGATTGCGTCTGATCGACCTGAATGTCCTGAGCTTGGAGAATTCCGCGAAACTGCAACGTCGGTACGACAGCGGACCTTCGATCACGTTCTCGGGGCAATACGGTATCAGCGTGTGGGACGACAATCCGCTCTATGCTACGGTGGATTTCATCGATACGATCCAGTACACAGTCTCCGTAGCGATCCCCCTCGATGCCCATATTCCAAACTCGCGTGCCCAGGTGTCGCTTGCGAAGATCGCAGATTCGATGGAAAAGTTGCAGTTGAGCCGAGCACAAACCGTGCAACAGATGAAGCAATCCTTGCGGACACAACTGGCGACCCTGGAGAATCTCACCGAGCAGATGGATCTGGCCATGGCGAACAGGAACCTTGCCCAGCGTGTGTATGAGATGACCGCAACACAATACGAGAGCGGCTATGCCGATGCGCTGGCACTTGCGGATGCACGGAACGATCTGTTGGCGGCAGAACAGAACATGCTGTACCTGCAGTACCAGCATGCGAGTGCCAAGGTCGACCTTGCATATGATCTCAATCTTGAACCTGACTTTCTTTGATGACACGAGAGGAGTAACTTTGCATCATGGCAGATATTGAAGACAAGAAGAAGTTACGTGCAGGCCTGCTGGTGCTGCTCGTCCTGATACTCGCGGCGATTGCCCTCGTGGTGATCAATCCGTTCGAATCGCTCGGATCCTCGGTGAAGGGGCAAACGGAAGGATCTGCAATGCCTGAGGAAATCGCCCGGGAAGTCCCGGTACGTACCGCGACTGTCGGGCGGCTCGACCTGCGTGCCTACATCAGGACCAATGGTGATGTCGTGGATACAACATCGATGGATGTGTATCCGGAGGTGACCGGAAAGATCACGTCCATCGGTACTGAAGTCGGCCAACGGGTGGAAAAGGATGCGGTGCTGGGGAAAATCGACCCCTCAAGGCCGGGCATGGTGTACCGTGAGACGGCCGTGAAGGCTCCAGTCGCGGGAACGGTCCTGGCAGTCAACTTCACCACCGGATCCTCGGTCTCCCCGCAAGCCGTGCTGTTCAGGCTGGGCTTGCTCGGAGAACCGGAGGTGGAGGTTTCGGTACCTGAGCGCCATATCGGGAAGGTTGGTCTGGGATCGAAGGCAGAGGCCACGTTCGTCGCATATCCGGATATCCTGTTCGAAGGCGAGGTAGTGCGACTTGCTCCCACCCTCAACCCAGCGACCAGGACCATGAAGGTGGGTATCGCGCTCACCGACCCCGATTCCCTGGTCAAGCCGGGCATGTTCCCCTCCGTGAAGCTCTACACCGAATCCATCACAGGAGCACTGGCGATCGAACGTCCTGCGATCCAATACGAGGGCAACCAAGCCTACGTGTTCGTCATCGACTCGCGTGGCGTGGCCCGAAAGAGGGCAGTGACCATCGGACTGGAAGTCGACGATCATGCACAGATCCTTGAGGGATTGGCAGAAGGAGAGACCTTGGTGACCCAGGGGCAATCGCTATTGACCGACGGATCAATTGTCCGCGTTGTCGACTGAGCAGGAAACACCGATGAGTCTAACCCATACAATCGTACATCGGCCGACGACCATCATCGTCATCTACCTTCTGCTCATTTCCTTGGCATTGGTGGTACTCCCGATGCTTCCGGTCGAGCTCTTTCCTGAGATGAGCCTGCCGATGATGGTCGTGTTCACCTCATACGATGGCGCAAGCCCCGAAACGGTCGAGCAGACGGTCACGAAGCGGATCGAGAGCGTCATCTCCAATGTCGGGGGCATCAACACCCTCTCATCCTCTTCGTCGGAGGGGATGAGCATGGTGATGATCCAATTCAACTACGGTACTGACCTGGATGAAGCTTCGCGGGCAATCGATGACAACCTGAACCTCATACGGGACATCATGCCTGGGGGGGCGGCATCTCCTACCATCTTCAAGCTGAATACGAACATGATGCCTGTGATGAACATCGCGGTGATCGGCTCGAACGGGCAGGATGCCAACGTGCTCAGGCGTATCACGAAGGAGCAGGTCCAAAACCGCCTGGAGCGTGTCCCCGGAGTCTCCTCGACCAGCCTGAACGGTGGGCAGGACCCCTATGTACTGGTTGCAGTGGACCAGAATCGGTTGGATGCCTACGGCATCACGCTCTCACAGATAGCCCAATCGCTGTACCCGCAGAACTACCAGATCGGTGCCGGTTCCATCACCGAGGGTGATGTCAATTACCTCGTGCGTACCGATGGAGAATTCACCTCCGTCGATGAGATACGGGAAACGCTCATCAGTACCATACCGACGTATGACAGGATGGGGAACCTGGTCTCCACGACCCGCATCACCCTTGAGGATATCGCCGAGGTATCCCGGGCGTACAAGGAGGCCTCCTCCCGCGTCTATGTCAATGGTGAGAACGGTGTCTATCTCTCAGTCTCCAAGGAATCGGATGCGAATAGCGTCCAGGTGGCGAAATCGGTGCGCGAGGCGATCGGAGAGTTGAACGGACAATTGCCGGACGGTGTGTCCCTCCATGTGACGATCGACACCACGACCATGATCGACAGCACGATGCGGACGGTCTACCAATCGCTTTTCTACGGGATGGTGTTGGTGATGTTGGTGCTGTTCATCTTCCTCAGGAGCCTCAAGTCCACATTCATCATCGGCATTTCCATCCCGATCAGCCTGTTGGTCACCATCCTGGTGATGTTCTTTCTCGACTATACGCTGAACCTGATGACCCTCACGGGGCTGATCCTCGGACTTGGCATGACCGTAGACTGTTCGATCGTGGTCCTGGAGAACATCTTCCGCTACCGTGAGCGCGGTTCCAAGCTCAAGACCGCTGCGTTGCTTGGTACGAAGGAGATGATCGTTGCCATCTCGGCATCGACACTCACCACCGTGTGCGTCTTCGTCCCGATCGTCATGCTGCGCAGCAATCTCGAGATGCTCGGGGAGATTCTCGTACCCATGGCAGGTACCATCATCATCTCGCTCCTTTCATCACTGGTGGTCTCTATCACCCTCATTCCCGTCCTCTCCAGTTCGTATGTGAACATCTACACCAGGAAACAGAAACCGCTCAGGATGCGTGTGCTCAGATGGGTCGATGATCACATGGAACGGGCGTTCGAGGCTCTCGATCGCTCCTACAAGCGTGTGCTCGCCGTGTGCATCGACCATCGGTGGCTGACAATGCTCCTGATCGTCCTGATGCTTGTACTGACTTTCCAGGCCTTCGACACCATGCACACGACGCTGTATCCTGCGATGACCGAAAGCTCCGTATCGTTGACGGTAACGATGCCCCAGGGGACTACCTTGGAATCCACCGAATCGGTGTTGCGTGAGCTTGAGCGTGTCGCGCGCAGCGAAGTCCGTGGGTATCAGGATATCATCGTCTCCACCGGCGGCGGCGGAATCTTCGGTACCGGCGGCACCAACAGCGGTACCTTGCAGATATCGCTCGGAGAGGCGAAGGATCAGGTGGATGACATGTTTGCCGTGCAAGAACTATTGCGTCGGCACTTCCACCGGTTCCCAGCGGCTTCCTTCTCCTTCTCCACGATGTCCATAGGATTGGGGAACCTGAACCCGGTCGATGTGATCATCAAGTCGGATGACCTTGCTCTCGCCGTAGCGACGGCGAAGGAGCTCAAGGCGCTCATCGACGAGCATGTGCCGCAAGTGACGGAGCCGACAGTCGATTTCGACGAGGGACTTCCGGAGATGCGGATCGTCATTGATCGTGAACGGGCCTACGCATACGGACTTTCCATGCAGGCGGTCGCGATGGAGATCAGCAACAGTGTCAACGGCAGGACTGCAACGCAGTTGAAAGAGGGTGGCACCGACACCGATGTGGTGGTGATGCTGCGCAAGGAGGATCGTGCCGATCTTGCAGATCTGGAGAAACTGTTCGTCCGCAACCCGATGGGCGAGAAGATACCGCTGTCTGCCTTCGCATCGGTGGAACGTTCGACAGGACCCGTGTCAATCAACCGTGAGGACGAGATGCGTGCCGTGCATGTGACCGGAGGTTTGGCAACCGGCTTCACCAGTTCGCTCGCTGAGAGTGCGATCAGGACATTGATCGAGGAAAGATTGACGAAGAACGACGAAGTGATCATCGAGTTCGGCGGCGATATCGCAGACATGGACGAGATGTTCACGCATATCGGAATCATCATGATTCTCGCGATCGTACTGGTGTTCGGGGTCATGGCCAGTCTCTTCGAATCATTCAAGAATCCCTTCATCATCCTGCTCTCCATGCCGTTGATGTTGATCGGAATCGTGGGCATCTACGTGATCACGGGTGAGGCTTTCAGCCTGATCAGCGCGATCGGAGCGGTCATTCTCGCGGGAATCGTCGTGAACAATGGGATCGTCTTGGTCGATTACATAAACCTGCTGCGGAGGCGGGGCATGGATATCCGCAGCGCATGCATCGAAGCAGGTGGGAACCGCCTGAAGCCGATACTCATGACCAGCCTGACGACCATCTTCGGCATGATTCCCCTCGCATTCTTCGGAGGCGCAGGCGCAGAACAGATCCAGCCGATCGGACAGACTATTGTCGGGGGCATGGTGGTGAGCACGCTGATGACGATCTTTGTCACGCCGGTGCTGTACCGGCTGTTCAACAGCGATCGGAAGCGGCGGGATATCGAGAGCGTCGCACGATGGGCATCACAGGAGAACTGATATGAAGAGAGTGGAGATCATGGCTGCCCAGGCGGTCAGGGAAGATATCCTGGAGTCGTTGTCATTGCTTGGCGTGCCATCGCACCATACGATCATTCCGGTCGTCCATGGACGGGGGAACACGATGCCGAAGCTTGGTGATGCGGTATGGCCGGAGGAGAATTTCCTGATGATCATATACTGCGAAGATGATGTGGTGCGCCGCATCGAACAGGCAGTGGAACTTGTCAGGAAGAAGTATGATCATGAAGGGATCGGTCTCTTCGTGCTATGAGGGCAATCAGGAAATAGGTCAGTTTCGCCACGGTATAGTCACAATGATGAAGATGGCTTTGCGGGGCGAGCTCGACGATATCGGCTCCGATGATCGTCCTTCCCTCGGTCAGCCGTTCCAACAATTCCACCGCTTCCCACCACCCGAATCCACCCGGATCGGGTGTTCCGGTCGCACTCATCAGTGCTGCATCGAATCCATCCACATCGAATGAGACGTAAAGCTTGCCGGGGAAATCCTGTGGTAATGCGAGTGAGCTGAAGTGCTCCTGTGTGTGACGCAGCCGGTTGAGTTGCGAGGCATCATGGTAGGTGACGCCGTGGATCGATCTTGCTTCGAGTTCTTCTACACTGTAGTTGCGGATTCCCACCTGGTGCAACCGTATGCCCTTTTCCAGTGCTCGTCGCATCACCGAGCCGTGACTGTGTACCGTTCCCTCATACGCATGCCGCAGATCCATATGGGCATCGAACTGCAGGATTCCAACCTCACCCGGTGGATGGCACGCAGCGATCGCGGCGATCGCTCCGTTGGTGATGCTGTGTTCCCCGCCGAGGAGGATCGGTATCGCCTGCAGCGACCATGCGTGGCCGATCCTCCGTGCGATGGATGCGAATACCGTTGCGATAGCATCGGAGGTGCAATCTATCGGTTCCGTGGTATGGATGCCCAGCGCCCCCGGTTCCCCGTAAGATTCCACGATAGTCTCCAGTTGTGCGGAGGCCTCGAGGATCGCGTGCGGTCCGGCAGCGGTTCCGCTCCCGTAGGATACCGTCCGCTCCAATGGTACCGGAATGACATGGAAGTATCCCCGTTCTGCGGGACATTCGGGATATTCGGAAGAGAGAAACCAGGTACGCATAGGGCGATCCTCCTCAACAAAGGCGTGCACGATACTCCTCATGGCCGAATCGTCTCACCAGGGTCGGCCATCCGTTCTCGAAGATGACGATGTCGGGAAGCGCGATGCCGTTGAACATCGTCGTCTTCACCATCGTGTAATGCATCATGTCCTCGAAGACCAATCGCTGACCGATCCTCACCGGCTCGTCGAACAGATAGTCTCCCACCCAATCGCCCGCGAGACAGGAAGCACCTCCGAGCCTGATGCGGTAGCCATCGCCCGCATCGGAAGAGGCTTCGATGATCCTGGCTCCACGGACCCGGGGAGTGTAGGGCATCTCAAGGCAATCGGGCATGTGGGTTGCGAACGAGGTATCGAGCATTGCCGTCATCATCGGACCATTCTTCACGATATCGAGTACCGTGGCGACCAATACCCCGGTCTCCCAGGCAAATGCGGCACCCGGTTCCAAGATCAGTTCGATGTGGGGATGGCGTGCATGAAAATCCTGCAACGCGTTCGTCAGGATGTCGATGCGGTACCCCTTGCGTGTCACCAGGTGTCCCCCTCCGAGATTCAGGAAGGAAAGCGACTCGAACAGGTGTCCGAACAACTGTTCGATCCTTTCCAATGTTGCTGCCGAGTGCTGTGCATCACTTTCGCAGAGGTTGTGGGCGTGCAGTCCTGTCACTCCTGGGGGCAACTTTCTTAGATCCGTCTCCGATACACCGAGTCGGGAACCCGGGGCGCAAGGATTGTAGAGATCGGTTGCCACGGGCGAGTACTCCGGGTTTATCCTCAGCGCTATGTGCTGCCGGTCAAGAACGTTCCGATACCGCTCATGTTCGGCTATTGAATTGAAGGTGACATGCTTCGCGATCTTTGCGATCGCGGGGAACTCCCGTGGCAGATACGCGGGAGCATATGCATGCACCTCGTCGAAGAACTCATTCGCCAGGAGTGCCTCGTTCAAGCTGCTCGCGGTCGCACCGCGAACCGCCTTGGCAACGAGGGGAAACACCGCATGCATCGCAAAACCCTTCAGTGCCAGCAGGAAAGTGACGGGAGCGCTTTCCTGGAGGTCCTTGATGACCTCCAGGTTTCTCTGTAGCGCCTCATGCTCCAGCACGAATGCCGGAGTCCGCTCCACACGATCGACGTCGATCATCGTCACTCTCCGCAGGGCAAGAACGCCAACTTCCCGTCGACTATGATCTCCCAAGGCAACCCGAGGGACGGAAGAAGCTCCATGAACGGATCGGGGTCGAATTGTTCCATGTTCCATACCCCCGGAGCCTTCCACACATCCGTTGCGATGAGTGCAGCTCCGATCGCCGCGGGAACGCCTGTGGTATAGCTGACGCCTTGCGCCTTGGTATCCCGGTAGGCGCTCTGGTGGCTGCAGTTGTTGTAGATGTAGACCGTACGCTCCTTGCCTTCCTTGACACCTCGGATCTGGCAACCGATCGAGGTCTCTCCCGAATAATTCTCACCCAAGGAGGAGGGTTCGGGAAGGACTGCCTTGAGAAACTGCAGGGGCTGGATCTGCATGCCTTGGTACTCGATAGGCTCGATGCTCGTCATCCCCACGTTCCGCAGCACCTGCAGATGGTTGATGTACTGTGGCGAGAAGGTCATCCAGAACCGTGCGCGGCGGATGGTGGGGAAGTGCTTCACCAAGGATTCCAATTCCTCATGGAAGAGGAGGTAGGACTCGCGCGCTCCGATCCTCGGATACTCCACCGGTTGATGTATCTCGAGCGCCTCGGTGCTTCTCCACGCTCCATCCTCCCAATAACGTCCGCGCTGGGTGATCTCCCTGATGTTGATTTCCGGATTGAAGTTGGTGGCGAAGGCCATGCCGTGGTCGCCGGCATTGCAATCCACGATATCGAGACAATGGATCTCATCGAAATAGTGCTTCGCGGCATAGGCGGTGAAGACATTGGTGACTCCTGGATCGAACCCGCTGCCAAGCAATGCCGTCAAGCCGGCCTCTTGGTACCGTTCGTGGAATGCCCACTGCCAGGAATATTCGAACTCAGCCTTGTCCTTCGGCTCGTAATTCGCGGTATCCACATAGTGTACGCCTGTTGCAAGGCAAGCTTCCATGATCGGGAGGTCCTGGTAGGGGAGTGCGACGTTGATCAACAGATCAGGTCTGAACTCTCCGATAAGCCGCATCAACTGCGGTACATCATCTGCATCGACTTGTGCCGTCCGCACGGGAACGGGTCCGGCTTCGGCGGCGATCGCGTCGCACTTGGATTTCGTCCGGCTTGCGAGCATGATCTCCTCGTAGAGATGATCCATGCGCGCGCTTTTCTTCACCACGACGGTACCGACGCCTCCTGCTCCGATGATCATCAATCGTTTCCTTGCACTGCCCATTCAATCCTCCTGATCGGTTTCGTAGTAGGTATACCCTCGCAATCCTGCGGTGTATGCACTGATGATCTTTCTCCGTTGCTGGGCGGTTATCCGGCCCTCGCGCACGGCGATCTCCGCCTTCGTCCGGATCATCGCCTCCAGCTTCTTCGGATCATACTCCACGTAGCTGAGCACATCGGCGACCGTGTCGCCGTCAAGCTCATGATGGAGAAGGAATTCCCCGTTCTCTCCGTAGGTGATGCTGACGACGTTCGTGTCGCCGAGGAGATTGTGCAGGTCCCCGAGCGTCTCCTGGTAAGCTCCTACCAAAAACACGCCGAGGATGTAGTCCTCGTCCTCGGGAGGCACGTGGAGCGGGAGCGTAGAGTTCACTTCGGCACGACCGATGAACTTGTCGATCCTCCCCTCGCAATCGCACGTGATGTCGGAAAGGATCGCCCTGCGTTGTGGTCGCTTGTCGAGGTGGTGTATCGGCATGATGGGAAAGAGTTGGTCGATTGCCCAGACATCGGGAAGGGACTGGAAGAGACTGAAATTCCCGTAGTAGATGTCGGAAATCCGGCGGTCGATCCGCTTCAGGTCGGAAGGAACGAACTCCATGTGTTCCACGATCTTCGCGATATCGGCCATGATCGACCAATAGAGATGTTCGGCAGCCGCACGCTGGCGCATGTTCACCCGCCCATAGAGAAACTTGATCCTGATCTCCTCACGATAATAATCGAGGTCGTTCAAGCACTCCTGCACGTTCTTCGGATTGAGCGTCTTCTTCACATACAGAAGATTCTCAAGCATCGGTTGCAGATCCTTGGGAATCTCCTCATCTCCTTGGGGAAGGAATACATTGGTGTCGAGGATGTTCATGAGCAGTACGGAATAGTAGGCTACCAATGCGCGCCCCGACTCGCTGATGATGGTGGGATGGCTCACTTGGGTCTCCGTACAGATCGTCATGATCTCCTCCACCACGTCGATGCAGTACTCCTGCATCGTGTAGTTGCGGCTGCTGGACGAATTGCTGCTGCTTCCGTCGTAATCGATCGCGAGACCGCCTCCGATATCGAGCAGGCCCATCGGAGCGCCTTCCTGGACAAGTCCGACATAGAACCGTGCAGCCTCGGTTGCTCCCATGCGTATGTCGTGTATGTTCGGGATCTGCGAGCCGAGATGGTAGTGGAGGAGCTGGAGACAATCGAGCATCTTCTCTCTCCTGAGCAGGTCGACGAGACTGATGATCTGTGTCGTGTTCAGGCCGAATGCGCTGCGGTCTCCACCGCTGTCGGTCCAGTGGCCGCTGGCGACCGTGGAGGGTTTCATCCGGACTCCGATGATCGGCTTTACGTCCAGAGCCCGTGCCCGTTCGACGATGATGGAAGCCTCCCCGGGCATTTCCACCACCAGGACCGTCCTGAGGCCGAGCATCAGTCCCTTAAGGGCAAGATCGATGTATTCCTCATCCTTGTAGCCGTTGCAGATGATGTATGCTTCGGGATCATCGACATACGCGAGCGCGGCGATCAACTCGGCCTTGCTTCCTGTCTCCAGTCCGTGGTGGTACTGTTTGCCGAAGTGACAGATCTCCTCGATCACCTGTTGCTGTTGGTTCACCTTGATCGGATAGACACCGCGGTATGAGCCTTGGTAGCCTGTCTCCCGGATCGCATGTGCGAAATTTTCATTGATGTATTGGATCCTGTCGTCCAGGATATCGCTGAAACGCAGAAGCACCGGCATCTTCAGGCCCCGCTCCTGCAGCCCATTCGCAATCGCCATGAGGCTGATCGTCGAGTCGGAGTTCTTCCCCTTCAGGCTGACCAGGACTTCACCGGATTCGTTGATGGTGAAGTATCCGTTTCCCCATTCCTGCACCCTATACAATTCATTCGCATCCCCGATGCTCCACGGAGCACGCTTTTCCATTCCTGCTGACCTTCCTTTCCCTGATGATGGAATTGCCAGTATACCAGATACCGGCATTACTTTGAAGCGTCCGGTCAGTTCGGAAAGAGTGTCTGCAAGATCCGTGCGTAGGAATCACGTATCGCCCGTTCATCCACGGTAGTGCAAGAGCCGTCGAAAAGGACGAACCGACCGTTTATCATCAGGTGGCGTACCAGCGAACGATGGCCCCATGTGATCAGGTTGTCGGGCACTGTCGAGAATCCTGTGTTTCCGATCAGCGGACCTGCTTCCCATTCATGACGGAGGAAGCAGAGGTCGGCACGATGTCCGCACGCGATTACTCCGCTATAGGCCACTTGCCGGCCAACCGGTTGCGCATATCGCGTAGCCATCGAGAAGACCAGCGAAGGCACATCGTGCATCCGTGATGGTGAAGCCGACAATGATGTGGCCAAGAACCGCATGGAGTCCCAGATGTCATGATCGGGGAAATCGGTACCGAGGACCAAATTGATGCCACGCTCACGCATCCTCATGACCGGCATCATTCCCTCTCCGATCCGCATGGTGGATACCGGACAGCAAACGGCAGTCGCTTTGCTCATCGCAAGCAATTCAATGTCGTCTTGCGAGACATCGATGCAATGGAACAACAGGGAACGGTCATCGAGCAGTCCGTGCTCGTGCATGAGCCGAACGGTCGACTTGCCGAATTTCCTGAGGATCTCATCGACTCTCCAACGGTTCTCCTGACAATGGGTCATCAGCGTCGCCTGCGGTCTCTCCCGCTTGCGACGAACCGCATCCTCCAGCAACGTTTCCGTGAGGTCTTCCTCCTCCGGAAGATGCTGTCCGATCGCGATTCTCGCACACCCGCTCTCTTCTGTCGGCAACTCGTCGTACCAATCGACCAACGCTTTCAACCCGATGCGTTCTGCGCATGAGGCAAGTATCTTGTGGGAATCATCGGCTTGGCCGGTCTCCACGATGAAGCCTACTCCGTTGTGCAAATACGTAAGGTAGGAGAAGAGCACGAGAGTCTCGAAGTCCTCGCTCCCCACAGCATGGTCAAGATACTCGAACAATTGTGCTTGCATGCGTCCTTGCGGTAGGTCGTTGCACCAGTGCTCCATCTCCACTCCGGTGAACAAACCCCTGAGCAGGGTGTCCGGCGAGTGGACATGGCAGTCGGCAAGTGCCGGGAGGATCAGCAAGGCGCTGCAATCCAGGTCACTCTCGCCATCAACTCTCCGAAGGTGATCGCCTATGTCGACAATCGTCTCATCTTCGATCCTGATGTCTTTGTGGTGAAGAGTAAGGTCTTCTCCGATGAATCGGGTATTGGTCAGTAACATGGATAGAGCATACCATGGGGAACAGTCACGGCCAATGGATTGCAGCCTGTCTGTGTCGCAGTCATGGCAAGTCCTGTTCAGATCACAAGGCTTTTCGTCTCCGACAGTTCGATGCCCGCCATGCTTCCCGTCTCCTGGAAGCTGATGCGACCGGCATGATCGCTCACGGAGAGGGCAATCGTTCCGGTGATGCTCTCGGTGATCATCCGCTCCATGGTTCCTCCTTGCGGAGCGACCAACGGGGATGCGATTCCCAGTTGTCCGAGGAACCGAATGGTCTCCTTGCGGGTCCGGATCGTTACCTCACACCGTTGCGCATCATGTTCAATCTTTTCAATCCGGGCTCCTGTGTAGGTGGCGAACCTGATCAACCGCTTGCCGATCAGCACGAATCCGAGAAACCCGGTGAACGATCTGCCGAGGAAGGGAATGCGTGCCACCGAAAGCATGCATGAGACATCCCCCGAAGGGAACCGGTTCGATTGCATCCACACCCAGGCACTGGGAAATGAGGTTCCCCAGTCTTTTTCGATATACCCCGTACCATGCAACAAACTGATCTGTTGGCCATTCAAGGAAACCGTTCCGGAAAGCTTGTGGTGCATCGACACCACACCATGGAAACACTCCATCCTCGGAACATAGGCATACCATCCCATGATGCCCGGTGAGGTGAGCGTGACCGGAAACTCTCTCGGATCGATGTGTCCGATGATTCCCTTCAGTGAGATTCCGGCATCCTCGATGTCCAGTGAGATGCCCTCCAGGGAGAACGTACTGTTACCGATGGAGACGGCGAAGCGGTCCTGCTCAGCCTTGAACTGATCGGCAGGATACCGGACATACCAACTCTCACGCGTGCTGCTGATGACCTGGATGAACGCGTGGGAATCATCTGCGGACTTCGATATTCCGGGAATGATTGCCAGGACCATGCCGTCGTCTCCTGGCAAGGCCATCTTGAAATACCACCCTTCGAAATAGGAGCTCTGCTTGCCGTGGCCTTGGAACCATGATGGATTCAATACGTTGCGAATTCCCACGGACATCCTCCTCGCTTCGATGCAATCGTGTTGGTGAGACGATTGTAGCAATAGTACCCTCAAGTTGCACGAAAAATCACAGTCGATGTTGCAAGCGGGAATTGTCAGGGCATGAGGGCATCACCATGAAACGTACGTAATGGTGACGAAGCGGGGCGAACCTGCATGCCAGGTACCGCGGTTCCGTTCGGGTGAGGTGCAATGGATGAGGGTGATTCCGTTGGATTCGGCGTCCTTTTCCTGTGTAAAAATGAAAAAGGCAATTCCTTATATTAAAAGGAATTGCCTTTCCTCCCCCGGACGGATTTGAACCGCCGACAGGGTGGTTAACAGCCACCTGCTCTACCGACTGAGCTACAGGGGAATGCTCAACACAGTCGTGCGAACAATGGGTAATCTATCGGATTCATCATTTCCTGTCAATACGTTTCTGCTCGTTCAACCATTTTTCCGGGCAAGGGGTTCATACACCCGCCAGGTGGATTCGATGATCGTGTCGAGATCGCTGTAGCGAGATTGCCATCCGAGGATCTCCTTCGCCTTCGCTGAGGAAGCCACAAGCTTCGCAGGATCTCCGGGACGTCTTCCGACCGTCTCCTCGGCGATCGGTCTTCCGGTGATCCTCCTGGTCGCGTCTATGATCTGCCTGACGCTCAATCCCGTCTCGCTTCCGAGATTCACGATCACACAATCACGTCCATGGTACAGATGATCGGCGGCACGTACATGCGCGTCGGCAAGATCGGTGACATGGACATAGTCCCGCACCCCGGTTCCATCCTCAGTGGCATAGTCGTCACCGAAGACTTGGATCTTGCTTCGCATTCCTGATGCGACTTCCATGACCACGGGAATCAGGTTGGCGGGGTTGCGCTCCAACCCGGTCATCTTTCCGGACGGATCGTATCCGGCGGCGTTGAAATACCTGAGAGACACATACCGCAAGCCCTTGAGCGTGGCGAACCACGCAAGATTCTCCTCGATCGCCAGCTTGGTGTATCCATAGTAATTCTCGGGACGGGTAGGGTGCTTTTCGTCGATCGGCAGGTATGCGGGTTCTCCGTAGACCGCAGCTGACGAGGAGAGGATGAAACGCCTGATTCCATGCTCCGCGCATGATGCGATCAGGTTCAATGAGCCGCTGATATTGTTCTGGGCATACTTTGCCGGGTCGAGCATCGACTCTCCGGCAGCCTTGAAAGCTGCGAGGTGTATGACTACGTCCCACCCTTCGCTGAGTACCGCGTCCAACGCCGCCCGATCAAGGATGCTCCCCTCGAAGAAGCGTGAACTCTTGTGCAGGTTCGTGCGAAGTCCGCTGGAGAGATTGTCGAATATTCCGACCTCATCACCCCGTTCCAAGAATGCCATGGCAACATGTGTGCCGATATAGCCTGCACCACCGCAGAGCAAAGTTTTCATGGAAAGCCTCCCGGAACCGTCAGCTGAAGCTGCGGATGATCGCCGATATCTCTGCTACCTTCTCATCAAGGAGTTCTTTTGTCTTCGCCTCAGCCACGAGACGCAAATACGGTTCGGTATTGGACTTGCGTACGTTGAACCACCAATCTTCGTATTCGATGCGATATCCGTCGAAATCGAAGACGGCAGTAGGCTTCTTTCCGGTCACATAGGCGTCGTACAGCGCAGCCATCGCCGCATCCTTGCGATCGAGCTTGAAGTTGGTCTCTCCGCTGTTCGCGTAAGTGATGATCGAGTCCATGAACGAGGAGAGCGTCTTGCCTTGCGCGTGAAGTTTCGCCACGACCTGCAGTACGATCAACGCCGCGAGCATCCCCGAGTCGCAGTTATAGAAGTCCCTGAAGTAATAGTGCCCTGCCAGCTCCCCGCCGAAGATGCCGTCGATCTCGCGGAGCTTCATCTTCGCATATGCGTGGCCGACCTTCCAGGTGGTCACCTTACCGCCCTTCTTCTCGAGATATTCGGTGGTGGACCTGCTGGTCCGGATGTCCTGCAAGACGTTGCCAGGTCCTTTTTCCAGGTAGTACTCCCCGATAAGCGCGGTGATGTAGTCGGGTTGGATGAACCGGCCCTTCTCATCGATGAACATGACCCGGTCGGCGTCGCCGTCGAAGATGACTCCCACGTCGCTCTTGTTTGCCAAGACCGCGTCGATGATGTCCTTGCAGTTCTCCACCTCGAGAGGATTCGGCTCGTGTGCCGGGAACGTCCCGTCCAAATGGTCATACAGGTAATGATGGTCGGGACCAAGGAGATCCTTTGCAAGCAGGTTGGCCATCCCATGGGACAAGTCGATGCTCAGGTTCAGTCCGCTCAAATCGGGCACATAGGTCCTGAGGAAATCCAGATACGCATCCCGTATCGGTTTCGACAGTACACTGCCTTTGTGTGAAGCGATGGTGACCGACCCTTCCCGGGTCATTCGTTCGAGCTCGCGCAATCCCGAGTCCTCACCGACAGGAAGCGCTCCCTTGCGAGAAATCTTCAGTCCGTTGTAGATCGCGGGGTTGTGACTCGCCGTGATCTGCACCGATCCTCCCGCTTCGAGATATGCCGTGGCGAAATAGACCATCGGAGTGGTGGCGAGTCCGATATCCCAGACATCGCAACCGCTGTCGGTGATTCCCTTGCACAGGTACGCGAAAATCTCATCACTGGAGGACCGTACGTCCCTGCCGACTATGATGTGGTCGCACTGTAGCAAGGAGGGGAGGAAGAAGCCGATCTTGTAGACCAGGTGCTTGTCGAAATCCTTGTTATAGATGCCTCTGATGTCATACGCCTTGAACGCGCCCATCCATGCCCTCCTTGATGGCTTTCGTGAATTCCTTGTGATTGATGAGTTCGAAGAACATTGCCGGTCCGTCACTCAGCACTACACGGGTGACCAAGGGACTGAATATGCGCTGCAGACCATTAGCCGGGGCGATCATCTCCTGTTTTTTCATCCCTTGGGCACAGGAGAGTGCTTGTGGTTTCGTCACCACCGTGATGCTCTTGATCGAGCTTGCGGAGAATGATCCCTCCAGCTTGACGTAGGGAGGCAGACTTTTCCTCGGTTTGATCGCAAATCCGAAAAGGGAGGGCTTGCGCTCGAAATCCTCGTAGTGGAACTTGCCGTTGATCTCGAAGATGAATACTCCGAATTCCCGTACCACACCGTCTTCGGAAGCGAACCAAGTGCTGTATGTCCTGTAGCCTACCGGACCGCCGAAGCGATTCTCAAGATTTTCGATGAATTGTTTCGCATCGTCTTCCATTGGCTTTCCTCTTCACTATCTTTTTTTTACTTTATCATATATACTCCCGCGATGAAAGGCAATCGGGAAGGTGATGGACGAGTACGTAGCGAAGGATTTTGGTAAATTGTTGAAGCGCAATGCTCTGAGCATGCGAAGGTTGATGCTCAAGCAAGAGACGGATGTCATGCGCGTGTATGATCGCAACCTCGTCGAGCTTCCCATCTCAGTCGATCTGTACGGACCCTACGCCAGGATCACCGATTACGGAGATCAGGACCTGGATGATGATGCACTGGATCGGGTACGCGATATCGCATCAAGGATGCTCTATGTCGAACCGGCCAAGGTAGTGTATCATTACCGGAAGAAGCGTCAGGGCAAGGAACAACACGATCTGCAGGATGATGATTCCCTGCTGGTCACGGTCAAGGAGAATGGATTGGAGTTTCTCGTCGACCTGACCAAGAGGATCGACACCGGGTTGTTTCTTGACCAGATGGTCTCACGACTTGCCATCAGGGAGAAAAGTGCGGGATTGCATGTATTGAATCTGTTTTCATACACAGGTTCGTTCAGTGTCTATGCCGCTTCGGGAGGTGCGAAGAGCGTCACCTCCATCGATTTGTCGTCTACATACACACAATGGTGTGAGAAGAATCTGGCCGCGAACGGATTTTCAGGGGGTGCGTATCCCTGTGTTTCCCAAGATGCTGGAGAGTATATACGGAACGCTGTGAAAGAACGGAGGAAGTTCGATCTGATAATCTTCGACCCTCCGAGTTTTTCCAACAGCAGGAAAATGGAGCATGATTTTGATGTGCAACGGGACTACATCCACTTCATTAGGCTCCTCAACGGATTATTGGTTGATGGTGGAACTCTGTTGTTCTCGACGAACCTAGGAAAGTTTCGATTCGAAAAAGGCAGGATCCGCGGCTATGATGTGCGAGAGATCACCAGGGATATCGCGGCCCCCGGTTTCTCCGCAAGAAAGAGTACTCTAAGGAGTTGGATTTTGGAAAAGATTGATGATGTGAAAGTGCCTCTGGAGGAAGAGGTGCGTATCGTGGCCCCCACCGAAGAGGTGGTCGAGGCCGACACCGAGGCGATGGAGCCTCTGCTGGACCTGCAAGAAGAAGAGCATGCCACCGATGAGACCGATGAGGATTTCGACGAGGAATTCGGTGAGGACTTTGATGAAGAGAGCGACGAGGAAGATGATACCTTCGTATTGGAGTGGGATGACTCCGATGAAGATACGGCTCCGGTAACGGAAGCTTCCGAAGAGCAGAAGAATGCAAAGCAGAGACGATTCGAGAGAAGGCATCCTGGTGAGACCGCCGCACCGGTGAGCAAAGAAGAGCCCAAGCAGGAACGTGATCGCCAGGATCGACCTGATTCGGCTCCCCGCTCATATGATGGCGAGAGAAGGCGTGATGACCGGGATCGTCCTCCCAGAAGGTTCGACAACGACCGTCCGAGAAGCGACCGCCCGTTCGATCGCGACCGTCCGCCGAGGAGGTTCGACAACGACCGCCCGCGGGATGACCGCCCGTTCGACCGCGACCGTCCGCCGAGGAGGTTCGACAACGACCGTCCGAGAGGTGACCGCCCGTTCGACCGCGACCGTCCGCCGAGGAGGTTCGACAACGACCGTCCGAGTGGCGACCGCCCGTTCGACCGCGACCGTCCGCCGAGGAGGTTCGACAACGACCGCCCGAGAGGCGACCGCCCGTTCGACCGCGACCGACCGCCGAGGAGGTTCGACAACGACCGTCCGCGGGATGACCGTTCGTTCGACCGCGACCGTCCGCCGAGGAGGTTCGACAACGACCGTCCGAGAGGCGACCGCCCGTTCGACCGCGACCGTCCGCCCAGGAGGTTCGACAACGACCGTCCGAGGGATGACCGTTCGTTCGACCGCGACCGTCCGCCCAGGAGGGTCGACAACGACCGTCCGAGGGATGACCGTTCGTTCGACCGCGACCGTCCGCCGAGGAGATTCGACAACGACCGTCCGAGAGAAGATCGTTCTTTCGATAGGGATCGCCGGTCGACCGGTGGGCCGAAGCCCTATGGGTATGATCGGTTCAAGCCGACCCGCTCCCGTGGTGGTGAGGAAGAGACGTTCTTCCGCCTCGATGATGAGATCAAGAAAGACTGATTTCCTGAAATGAGCTGATTGTGCGAGAGGCTTCCTGTGAAAGGGAAGCCTCTTGTCACTATATCGGTGATGCCTCGATTCCATTGCCGGATGGTAACTACCGGACCTTGCGGTATTCCGTCTATGATGTCCGATCCATCCAACCGGGAATCCCTTGGTGGTGCAGAGCTCCTCATCCTCAGACACGTGTCGGAGACAAGTCTCTCTGCATGTCGGATCAGGAATCGAGCCCGAGGAAACGCATCGGATTCGTACAGACAAACAGTTCGATCTCATCATCGGTGAACTCGCTGGATTCAAAAATCCTCAGGTAATTGGTATAGGATTCGACCTTCGCGAGGTTGACCGTGAAGTCGGAGCCGAACATCGATCGCTCGAGAATCCTGCGGGCAACCTCACCATCCTTTTGTTCCTGGATGAACGCATGCAAATCCTTGTAGAAATCAACGCTGGTACCGCTGAATGAGAAATCTGCGTAGACATGATCGAACCTCTGCATCAGCTCGATGATCTGGGTGAACCAAGGATCGTTCGTGAACGAGCGGTCCAGAAGTACCTTCAGCGGAGATTTTCCGATCGGATTGTATTGTCGTCCGTAGTGGGCGAAATCGAGTTTCAGTGCGGGAAAATGCTCAAGCACTGCTATCCAAGAGGCGGGATCGGTGTACTGTTGTGCTTTTTTCGCCGGAACCCCACGGAATCCCTGGTCGTCACAGTGGGTGATCAGCGCCAGATTGTTTGCTTCGCAGAACTGATAGATGTGCCGTACTTTCTCCAGCTTCCTCTTGTCAGAGGGCCAAGGGGCGGTTCCCAACGGAGGATAGAACTTCACTCCCCTGAACCGTTTCGGAGACTTGATCTTCCGGGGACCCCACTCGGTCGAACTGTCGGTTCTCACATAGGTGGTCAGCAGATCATCGATGAACGCGAGAGTATGGACCTCGGGATTGATACCGAGGAATGGAAAGAACTCAAGCAGTCCGTAGGGACGGACGCTCCGGTACCACTCGATTCCATCCAGGGTATCCTTCACATAGGCGAGGATCTTCTCCTGCTGTTCGCTGGTGTAGTAGGACTTGCTGTCCTCATCTCCTGACATGCGTGAGAAATCCATCACCAAGGGGACCAGTGCGTAGCGGTCGAACGTCATCGACCTGAAGTGGAATTTCCCTTCCCTGATGTAGGGGTGTTCGGGGTACATCAGGTTTGCCGGCATCTTCCCCTTTATGGTTCCTTGGTGATGCCTGAACGAGCCGGAGAGATCTTCCTCCATCAACGAGAAGATCTCACCGATCGGCCGCTCGAACACGCTGAACATGTTCAGCAACGTGACCAGCCCTTGCTGACCACGGTTGGAGGGAGTGAGAAGGTATCCGGGGGAGAGTGCTCCGCTGGTGACGAACTCCGTCAGGTTGTCGGCGACGGAGTCGACGAAGGAGACGAAGTTCGGGTGGGTGAGGTTCATGGCATGCATGTGTGAGTCGAAGAAATATCGGGGCATGCGATCAGTATAGCAGAAACAAAGGGGCCGTCAATCTGAAGACGGCCCCCATGCACGTTACTCGAGCTTCGCTGCCTTCTTGCTCCAGGAATCCTTGAGCGTGACGGTCCGGTTGAAGACCGGCTTTCCCTCCGCATGATCCCGGGAATCTGCCATGAAGTATCCGTTGCGGATGAACTGCAGGTACTCGCCGGGTCTTGCATCCTTGAGTGAGGGCTCAAGCTTCGCTGTGGATACCACCACGAGCGAGTCCGCATTCAGGTCGTCGAGATAATTGCCTGTCCGAGCTCCAGGGTACTCAGCAGAGAACAGCTTGTCATAGAGACGGATCTCTCCCTCGATCGCATGTGCTGCACTTACCCAGTGGCTCGTTCCCTTGACCTTCCGCTTGTCTTCCGTCGTCCCGCCCCTTGACTGCGGATCGTAGGTGCAATGGATCTCCTTCACATTGCCCTGTGCATCCTTGATGACGCCGGTGCACGTCACATAGTACGCATGCTTGAGACGCACCTCGTTGCCAGGATAGAGACGGTGGTATCCTTTTGGCGGAACCTCCATGAAATCCTCACGTTCGATGTACAGCTCGCGGGAAAAGGGAATCTTCCTGGTTCCCGCATCGGGATCCTCGGGATTGTTCTCTGCGTCGAACCATTCGGTCTCTCCCTCCGGATAATTGGTGATCACCAGCTTCAGCGGATCGAGTACCACCATTACCCGCTTGGCCCGCTTGTTCAGGTCCTCGCGGGCGCAGAACTCGAGCAGATTGTAATCGACGACGCTCTCGACCTTAGCCACGCCGACCCGGGCAACGAAGTCCTTGAGCGACTCGGGGCTGTAGCCGCGCCGCCTGATTCCCGTGATGGTGGGCATGCGGGGATCATCCCAACCCGAGACGATGCCGAGTTTCACCAGATTGAGAAGCCTGCGCTTGCTCATGAGCATGTAGTTGATGTTCAACCGTGCGAATTCATACTGATGCGGAGTATGCCCGATGCCATCGATCGAGGTCGCCCAATCGTATGCGGGGCGATGGTCCTCGAACTCAAGCGTGCAGATTGAGTGGGTGATTCCCTCGATCGCGTCGCTGATGGGATGGGTGAAGTCATACATCGGGTAGATGCACCACTTGTCACCGGTCCTCGGATGGCTTGCGAACTTGATCCTGTACAATGCGGGATCCCGCATGTTTATGTTGGGGCTGGCCATGTCGAGCTTTGCCCGCAGTACGTAGGATCCTTCGGGGTGTTTTCCCTGTCGCATCTCTTCGAACAGGCGCAGATTCTCCTCGATCGGACGATCGCGGTCGGGGCTGTTCCGTCCTGGGGTCGTCAACGTGCCGCGGTACTCTTTCACCTGCTCGGCAGTGAGGGAATCCACATAGGCCATTCCCTCCTCGATGAGGTTGACCGCAATGCGGTGAAGCTGATCATAGTAATCGCTGGCATGGTAGAGATGATCGCCCCAATCGAATCCAAGCCACGTGATGTCCCGCTGGATGGCTTCGATATATTCGATCTCCTCCTTCTCCGGATTCGTATCATCCAATCTGAGGTGGCAGCGTCCGCCGTACTTCTCGGCAAGCCCGAAATTCAGGCAGATCGACTTGATGTGGCCGATATGCAGGTACCCGTTCGGCTCAGGAGGAAAACGGGTGACGATGAGGTTGTCGGGAACCCTCCCGTTCGCCAGGTCGTCCTCGATGATGCGCTCGAGAAAGTTGAGGCTGCGCTCTTCTTTCCTCTCCATGTCGTTCATATCCATAGATCATTCCCTTTCCCCTTCCAAAGGGGGCTTTTCGTGATGTGCCGATTCTACCATAGAGGTGCCCACAGAGAAAAGTCCGACGGCCTTTGCTTGCAATTCATTGCAGTTTCGGGGTGACTATTCGCCGGACAATCGGTACTATGGAACCTATGGGACATCAGGATCGCTCCTCATTGCCGAAACAACTCATGTTGCTCTCCATGCCGATCATGGCATCGAATCTCCTGCAGACGCTCTACAACATGGCTGATGCCTATTTCCTCGGCAAGCTGGGAAAGGAGGCGATCAGCGCTCCCTCGATCACGATGAACGTCAGCAATTTCCTCATCGTGTTCGGCGCCGCATTCTCGATCGCAGGGACGACGATGCTCAGCCAAGCCTACGGTGCGAACCGCGAGAACCGCGCGAGACATGACTTTCTCGCATCGCAGATTTTCCTGATGAACTCGCTCATGTCGATCGTCGTCACCGTTGCCGGAGTACTTCTTACCAAACCGCTGCTCATGCTGATGCACGTCCCCTCGGGCATCACCTTCGACTATACCGTGCAATACATGACGATCACATTCCTCACGATGCCGTTCCTCTTCGGCGACTTCATCCTCAGGGGCATCCTCCAGGGAATCGGCGACTCGCTTACGCCACTGTATGTCCAAGGCGTCGCAGTCATCCTGAACGTCGTGTTGGACCCCATCTTCATCTTCGGGTGGGGACCGATTCCCGCGATGGCCGTGGAGGGTGCCGCATGGGCGACGTTCATCAGCCGTGCGCTGAGCAGCATCGTCTCGATGATTCTCCTCTTCGGTGGATTCAAAGGGGTGCGGGTCTCCCTGAGACTGCTGAAACCCGACAAGCGGACCTTGGCGGTCATGACACGGATCGGATTGCCCGCCTCGATCGGGCAGTCGGTCTCTTCGCTCGGATTCGCGGTGATACAGGGTGTGGTGAACTCCTTCGGTCCTGCGGTCATCGCCGCGTTCGGTATCGGCAATCGTATCCAATCATTGTTCAACATGCCGGCCCAAGGGATCAGCCAAGGCACTGCAGTCCTCGTGGGCAAGAAGCTCGGGGGCCGTCAGGACGAGGAGGCTGCGGCGGTCGCCAGGTACGGCATGCTGATCAGCGGGCTGTTCATCTCCATCGGCATGAGCCTGGTCCTCCTCTTCGGCAGCCATGTGATCAGATTCTTCGTCGATGATCCGGATGTGGTCGTCCATGGAATAGACATGTTCCGATTCACCTCTTTCGGCGTGATCTGCTTCGCCATCTACACCGTGATCCTCGGTGCATTCCAGGGAGGAGGAATGACCAGACCCGTGATGATCATGAACATCGTGCGACTTTGGGTCATCCGGGTTCCCTTGAGCTACCTCCTTCCCCTGACTTTCGGCATGGGCTCCACAGGCATCTGGGTAGCCATGCTGGTCAGCAACCTGCTGGTCACCACGTGGGCATTCATCCTGTTCGGCAAAGGCTCCTGGAAGGTCACCCTGGAAGCGTGATTCCATACACCCTGTCGGTGTACAGAGACCGGGAAACGGGGTACACTGTCAGACGCAATGCGATCGGAGGAAGGTTTGGATAACGGCACTCGTTTGAAGCGGCATCCTGTGTGGAACACTGTCCGTATCATGGCAATAGCGGTGTTGGCATTGTTGTTGGCGATAGCCATCATCGTATGGACCCGCTCACTGCAGAAAAAGGAAAAAATCGAACAACAACGCGAGGTCCTCGCCGAGGTGCTGGGCAGGGAGGGCGAGCAGGGCTTGCTCGAGCTCGCCGGTGTCACCGTGAACGAGATCTTCTACGGTGAGCAGGGTGTCTCCGTCTTCCTCGGAGACATGGCTTCCTACCGCTACAGTGCGGAGGAAATGCGCAACATCGCAATCTATGAGAAGGCGAACAAGAGCGTCGTCCACATCACCACCATCTCACTCAGCCTCAATACATTCCTCGAAGTTCTCCCAGTCCAGGGCACCGGATCAGGCATCATCATCAGCGAAGATGGCTACATTCTCACCAACGCACATGTGGTCGACAAATCGACGGACATGAGCATCAGCCTGCATGACGGCAGCATCCACGAGGCGACCTTGGTGGGTACCGACAAGGAGAACGACTTGGCGGTCCTGAAGATCCAATTGCCTCCCGGTATCCTCCTCGAACCGATTTCCTTCGGTACCGCGAGAAGCCTGAAGGTAGGACAGAAAGTCTTGGCCATCGGAAATCCTTTCGGATACGACAGGACGATGACCATCGGTACGATCTCAGGCCTCGGCCGGCCGGTCCGCACCGAGGGGAACACCGTCATCAACGGGATGATCCAGACCGATGCGGCGATCAATCCGGGCAACTCGGGAGGACCTTTGCTCAACAGTTCCGGCGAGATGGTCGGCATCTGCACGACCATCCACTCGACGACCGGCTTATCGCAAGGCATCGGGTTCGCCATACCCGTCGATACCGTGGTAGCGGTCATTCCCGACCTGATACGGTTTGGAAAGGTGATGCGCGGTTGGTTCGACATCACGATGGTGCAGCTCGATCCCAGCATTGTTGCCTACGCGGGGCTCCCGATCGATCGCGGACTGCTGGTCTCCCAAGTGAAAGCGGGAGGCAAGGCTGAGAAAGGGGGCCTCAAGGGCGGCTCGCAACAGGTCCAATACGGCTCTTCGATCATCTATCTCGGAGGAGACGTGATCATCTCGGTCAACGGAGAACAGGTTACTGAGTATGCAGACCTCTATGGAGCACTGGTCTCCACGCAACCGGGACAGACTGCAACGGTCGAGGTCATCAGGAAAGGGGAACGCAAGCAATTGCAGATTGAGTTGGTCGAACGGCCTGAGGGGATGGAATGGACGGTGCGATGACCAGCCGACGCTTCAAGGTCGTATCTGAATATGATCCGTCGGGAGATCAGGCCGATGCGATCGAGCTGTTGGCAGCAGGTGTGGAATCGGGATTCGAACGGCAAACGCTCAAGGGAGTGACCGGATCGGGGAAGACCTTCACGATGGCGAAGATCATCGAGAAGGTGCAACGACCCACGCTGGTGCTGAGCCACAACAAGACACTTGCCGCACAGCTGTTCAGGGAGTTCAAGTCCTTCTTCCCCGAGAATGCTGTCGGATACTTCGTCTCGACATACGATTATTACCAACCGGAGGCATATGTTCCCGGCAAGGATCTCTACATTGAAAAGGATGCGGATATCAACGAGGAGATCGACCGGTTGCGCCTCTATGCATCATTCGCCCTCATGGAGCGAAGGGATGTGATCATCGTTGCAACGGTCAGCTGCATCTTCGGATTGGGCAACCCGGTATCGCTTCGAGACATGGTGAAGCAATTCGAGGTAGGCCAACGGTTCGACCACAAGGTCGACCTCGAGCATATGGTCCGCATGCAATACGAACGCAACGACATGATCTTGCAGCGCGGTGCATTCCGTGTCCGCGGCGATGTGGTGGAGATCTGCCCCTCATACATGGAAACTGCGCTCAGGATCAGCATCAACTGGGATGAGATCGGGAAGATCGAGTGGTTCGACCCCATCTCCGGCCAGGTGCTGGAATCGGTTCCGTCTGTGAGTCTCTATCCCGCGAAACAGTTCGTCATGCCTCCCGAACAGGTCCACGCGGCGATCGGGAGGATCCGCGAGGAGATGGAGCAGCAGTACAACCGGTTCATGCAGGAGGGGAAGTTGCTCGAGGCCGAACGGATCAAGACCAGGGTCGAGTACGATCTCGAGATGCTGCAGGAGCTGGGATACTGTTCGGGAATCGAGAACTATTCCCGTCCGCTGGGAAACCGGGAGGAGGGAGAAGCCCCTCCGGTGCTCCTCAACTATTTCCCCAAGGGATTCTTGACCTTCATCGACGAATCCCACGTCACCATCCCCCAGATCGGTGCGATGTACGAGGGGGATCGCAGCAGGAAGCTGAACCTCGTGAACTACGGGTTCCGGCTTCCCTCGGCGCTCGACAACCGTCCGTTGAAATACGATGAATTCGACAAGACCTGCGGCCAGCGCATTTATGTTTCCGCCACGCCGACACCTCGGGAGATCCGAGAGTCCTCCCAGGTCGTGGAACAGATCATCCGTCCCACGGGACTCCTTGACCCGGTGGTCGAAGTCCGTCCGACCGAAGGCCAGATGGAAGATCTCTATGGAGAGATCCGCAAGACGGTTGCGAAGAAGGAGCGTATTTTGGTCACGACGTTGACCAAGCGCATGGCTGAGGACCTGACCGATTATCTGGCAAACCTCGGACTGCGAGTCCGCTACCTCCACTCGGAGATCGAAACGATCGAGCGTGTGGAACTCTTGCGGGACCTCAGGTTGGGAACCTACGACGTGCTGGTAGGCATCAACCTCCTTCGTGAAGGACTCGATCTTCCCGAAGTCTCGCTGATCGCGATCCTCGACGCGGACAAGATCGGATTCCTCAGGTCAGCCACCTCGCTCATCCAGACCATAGGCCGTGCGGCCCGCAATGTCGACGGTAGGGTAATCATGTATGCCGACCGCCGCAGTGATGCGATGGAGGAGGCAATCAGGGAGACGGAACGAAGAAGGAAGATCCAACAGGAGTACAATGAAGAGAACGGCATCACGCCGAAGACCATCATCAAATCGATCCAGGACCTGATCATCAGGGAGAAGATCGACAAGGAAGAGATCCAGAAGGGTGATATCGCAGTCCTGAAAAGCAAGTACAACCTTTTGCAAGCCTCCGATAGAAAACACTACATCCGCGATCTTGAGCGGGAGATGCTCGAACATGCCAAGAACCTGGAATTCGAACAGGCAGCTCTCTTGCGTGATGAGATCGAAGCGGTGCGGAACATGCAGATCAGTCGTTGAGAATCGTTACCACCGATCGCTGAAGAGGACCATGTCGAGCGGACCTTGCACCGTCATGGGCGTATGGCGAGATATGTCTGCCCGGACCAGCCGATACACATCGCTCACGGTGATGCTTCCCTGTTTCAACGAAGGGATGTCTGCATCCGGAAGGAGTTGCCCATCCACCTCGGTGATCACGTCGTTCGCATCGATCTGTTCACCCGTTCCATCTCCGTGGTCCCAGCCGAGTGCTTCGAGGAATGCACTCGTGAATGCACCGTGGATATGGTTGCGCGGGTCATTGAAGGGTTTCGACGGATCATAACCTACATACGGGTAGTCCAATAGGATTGCGATCTCCTGGGATGTCTCATCTCCCCGTGCCGCGGAAACGGTGAGTCTTCTGGGATTGTAGGATGTGGTCGTCCCAGGATCGAACAACCCTTCGCTTGGATACTCGCCTACATACAGTCCGCTATAGCAGGAATCGAGGACCACCATCACATTTCCCTGCACTACGGTATCCAAGGCCTCGAGAAACTCGGTACGTGGAAATTCCACGTAGGATGCGTCATTGGTGGGATGTGCGACAGCCAAATTGCCACTCGTCTCCATGCCATGTCCAGCATAGTAGACGAACAGCACATCGTTCTCGCGCACTTGCGTCCCGATCTCAGCGATCTTCGCCAGGATATGTGCCTTTGTCGGATACTCCGCACTGCTTGCCCCCGGATCGGATCCCTCCTGGAACATCCTTACCGGCAGATACTCCTGATCAAACCGTCGGGCCAATGCGCCGAGCGCCTCATCCAACTCCTTCGCATCCCGGATGGTTCCGTAAAGTCGGTTTCCGGGGGAATCATGATAATCCAGCGCGATGAACAACGCATGGATCCTCGGTCTCGCAGGTTTTTCAAGCAGGAGCTCACAGGAGATGAATACCAAGGAAAGGAGCAGCAGGCTGATGAAAAGGGCGATTCTCTTCATGGTTGTGCTCCCTTGACCCGCTTCGCGACGCGCCACTTCAAGCCGACTCCTGCAGTGAGGGAAAGATAATCCTTCCTGACATCCAAGGAGACGGGGGCATACAGGATCAGCCGGTTCTTCCCGTCCCTGGGCAGCAATGCATAACCAGAAGAGACCGTGAACCGAAGCATCGGGTGCAATTCCAACGTCTGGGTATAGAGACCGGCCATCACCGAAATCGCAAAAGCGGTGGAGAACCGCTCATCCCATGCCAACGCATATTCGACCGTGGGACCGATCGCGAGAAACGGCCTCCACACCGTGACACCGTAGACAAGCGAGCGGGTCGTGTAGTAGGTTGCGATTCCTGCCGAGATCTCCTGATTCGGGCCGATCGTGAACACACTCGGAGAAAGCGTTCCCCCGAAGGTAAGGTGGGAACGGACGGGCAGGTCGTCTTGGTGGAATGCGCTGGGGATGCTTCCGTACCAGCCGGCATCAAGTCCGATGCCGAACGAATCACGGGAAGTGGCACCATGAAGGAGAAGCGTACCGAGGACGAGGAAGCACAACACTGTGATGAGCAATCTTTGAACCGGTACGGACCGTTTTCCTCTTACCATCGTGAGATCAATATACTGCAATATCGTGTCGGTCGTCATCCTCTTTGCATTCCCTTCACCATATAACCCACGAAGGTGGAGAAACGCTTCAGATTTCGTTCACTTTTTTCAGTTCACCACGATACCGTCGACATACTCGATCAGATCGGATACGCGGACCCCGAGCACGACCTTCTCATGCTTCGGCCTGAACCGGCTGTACGCGAGGATCGAATGACCGTTCCAATCGCATTCCAACAGATACCGTCCCCCTTGGTACTCGCAGTTGATGATGCGAGCCTTGTTGAACCGCAGGTGGGGAAGAAACTCGGGAAATGCAAGTGCCAGGTTGTCGTGGACGATCACCCGCTCGGGGCGGAAGAATATCTGGCGTGACTCCCCGGAACTGCGGAAGACCACCGTCTCGGGCCCCTTGTCGATGGACACGAGAGTCTGGGGAATCAACGCGTGCGGGAGCAGTGTCCCCTCTCCCATGAACTTCGCGGCATAGAGGGTCGAAGGGTGTGTATAGATTTCCTCCGGGGTGGCGAACTGTTCCATCCGTCCCTCCTGCATGACCACGATACGGTCGCTGATGGTCAGCGCCTCCTCCTGGTCGTGCGTCACATAGATGGTGGTGATGCCCGTCGCTTCGTGGATCTTCCTGATCTGCTGACGCAATCGCTTGCGCATCTTTGCATCGAGCGCACTGAGCGGTTCATCCAGCAGCAGCATCTGCGGTTCGGCGGCCAAGGCTCGCGCGAGTGCGATCCTTTGTCGTTCCCCTCCGCTCAACTGCGAGATCTTCCGCTTGCCGTACCCTTCAAGCCCCACCAATTCCAGCAGTCGGGAGACCCTGGCAGTGCGTTCGTTTTTCCTGATTTTCTTCAGCTTCAGGCTGTATGCGATGTTCTGGGCGACATTGAGATGAGGAAACAGCGCATAATCCTGAAACACCATGCCGATGTTCCGCTCCCATACCGGCATGTGCGTGATGTCCTTTCCGTTGAGGCTGATGGAGCCTTCCTCACACGGAATCAACCCGGTGATCAGCTGCAGCGAAGTACTCTTGCCACAACCGGAGGGACCGATGATGCTGACAAGCTCTCCCTGTTCGATCGAGAGATCGAGTGTCAGGGTGAACTCAGGATATGTGACCCGTACATGAGAACAGACCAACCCGGCTTCAGACATAGCGGCTCCTGTGGATGGATTCGGTGATCGCGAACACAACGGCACACACAGCGATCAGTACGGTCCCGAGTGCACATGCCCCCGCGAAGTTGTAGGATCCTATCAAACGGTACATGACGATCGGGATCGTGACAAGGTTCGAATCGGAGAGCACGAGCGTCGCATTGATCTCTCCCATCGAGATCGCGAACGAGAATGCCGCTCCTGTCGCCATTGCCGAGCGCAAGAGGGGCAGTTCGACCTTCCTGAAAGTCTGCGATACCGTCGCTCCCAATGTGAGGGACGCTTGCGTATAGCTGAACGGAATCTTGCGGAACTCGGGGAGGATTGAACGGAGCACGAACGGGCTGGCGATCACGACGTGGGCCAGCACCACCAATGCGGTACGGAGCGACCTGCTTCCGGGAAAGATATTGGACACCAGATAGTACCCAAGTCCGACCACGACCGAGGAGACGGCCATCGGAAGCATGGCGAACAACTCCATGGTCAGTTCCTTGGATCCGCTTCGGGTACGGAGCCTCGCCGCAAGCATCGTGGCGAACAGCAAGGAGAGGCACGCGGTGACCGCTGCGATGATGAGGCTGAGGATGATCGCCGAACCGGCGACCGAGAACGCCGATCCCGCCACCTCCTCCAGTCCGAACAGTTGCCGGTACCACCTGAGCGAGAACTCCGAATCGCCCGATCGTGAGACCGGGACCTGCACGGAGCGGTAGATGATGCCAAACAGCGGCCCGAGGACGAACAGTGCGGTGGTCAACGCATAGAGCGGAAGGACAATCCTAGCCATCCGGGATTCAGGTCGTCTTTCCAATCTTCTTTGCCCCGGCGACTCCATCTCCTCCTGGTGTGCCATCGCCCGTTGTGCCCACAGGTGGAGTGCGACGAGCAGGAGGGTGACGGCTATGGAGAGAAGGCTGAGCGCGGCAGCTCCCTCCACGTCCATCGTCATCCTGGCGCGTCGGTAGATCTCCACCTCGAGGGTCGTGAACCTCGGACCGCCACCGAGCACGAGGATGATCGCGAAGCTGCTGAAACAAAAGAGAAAGATCAGCGTCGAAGCGCTGAGGATCGCAGGAACCAGTCGGGGGAGGGTGACAGTCCTGAAGACGGTGAACCGCTTGGCACCCATCGTCATCGCCGCCTGCCCGTACCGCGACGGCAACTGTTCCCAGAACGAGGAGATCAGCCCGAGGGCAATCGGGAAATTATAGAAGGCATGCGCGAGGATCACGGCACCGAAGGTATAGAGGATCCGCAAAGGCGGCTCTTCTGATCCGCTGATCATCCGAAGCAGGTTGTTCACGATACCATTGTTCCCATAGAAGATGACGAATCCGAGAACCACGAGAATCGACGGCAGGACGAAGGGGATCGTACAGATCGCCTTGATGATCCGCTTCCCAGGAAATCGGTAGGTCGCAAGCACATATGCGCCGGGCAACCCGAGAGCTACGGATACGACCGTACTCACCAGAGCCTGCACCAGCGTGAAGCGGAGGATTCTCCAGGTATAGGCATCGGTGACCAGCAATGCCAACCGTTCCAAGGAGAACCCTCTGTCGATGCCGACGAATGCCTTGCTGAGGATGATCGACAAGGGGATCAGGAACAGGAAGGTAAGCAACACCACAGCCGGTGTGCTCAGCGCATGATAAAACCGGGACATGTCCAGGATGCCGTACGTTCCCGATCCCTTTCCTTGTCTCACTTGCTCATGACCTCCACCCATTCAGTAAGCCATGTGTCGCGATTTTTTGCAATGCGTTCACTCTCCAGCATGAGGGAAACCTGCGGTTTCGGTGCGAAATCGAACGCAGCGGGGAGTTCTACCGTCTGATTCACCGGATACATGATATTCGCGACCGCGATGTCCGCTTGCGCTTCAGTGAGGAGGAAATCGATGAACTGCTTTGCCGCATCGATGTTCCGTGAACTTCTCAAGATCCCCGCACCTTCGATCACAGCCATGTTTCCTGCATCGAAGACCACTGCCCGGTACCGATCGGAATCTTCGTACAGTACGTGGTAGACGGGACTCGTGGTATAGCTGATGACCAACGGAGCCTCTCCTTCGGTGAACAGTCCATACCCGCTGGACCAACCGTCCGCGATCGTGAGGACATTCGGCTTCACCTTTTTCCACCACTCGAGCCAGGCGTCCCCATAAGCCGCGACAGTCCACTCGAGCAGTCCCATGCCGACACTCGATGTTCTCGGATCCATCAGGATGATGCTCTTGCTCCATCTGGGATCGAGCAAGTCATCGAGCGAACGGGGTACTTCGGTGACCTTCGCCGAGTCATAGACGAATGCGTAGTTCCCGTAGTTGAACGGAAGCAATGCGTAGGTGGGATCGAAATGGAGGAACGCAGGTACCTGTGAGAGTGCCGCCGACTCATACGGAAGCAACAGGTCGGAGGCCACGGTCTCGCTGAGCAACTCGTCGGAGATGCCGATCACCACATCGGCCTGCGGCCTGTTGCGCTCAAGGACCAACCGTGAGAGCAACTCCCCTCCATTACCCGCGGAAACCAGGTTCACCGCAATCCCGGTCTTCTTCTCGAACGCGGGAACCACGAGCGGACCGGGTCCCCACTCGGAGACAAACGAATCGTAGGCATAGACCGTGATGCTTTGCCGTGCATCTTCCGATTGTTCGGACTTCCCTCCCGCCCAGATGGTTGCGGGAATCAACAGGACAGCCAGAACCAGTGACAAACAGTGCTTCTTCATGTCAGCACCTCCTCATGTGGATTCTGTCTGTGGGGATTGGTCTGCGAGTTTACGTGCCTCCCTTCGCTGGCATTACCCAGATCAGGTTCAACGGGTGTAATCTCAGGCCGATCGGAACCGGCCACCCCAAGACACTCCAACGGTAGTCAATACGGGCCGGTCTGTCAAGCCGCTCTCAATCGAGCAGACCCAATTGCCGTCCGTTGTACTCGAGCACATCGAGGATGGAACGGGCGCCGAACGGACCGGGGAAGTTGATCAGCTGTACGTAGGACCGTTCGGACGTGGCAAACGACTGCCCTTGTACGCTGTGCCAATTGTCTATGATCGTATCAGGATTCAGCTCATCAACCTTTCTCAGGTCGTTGAGCGTCAGTTCCTGCGGACCGAACACATACACGACATCGTATCCGAGATATCGGGCGAGGTTCTGATGATGGAACTGCACCGCAGCCCTCTTCTTGGTGTTCTCTTGTCCGGCCGATGCAGCGAGCAGGCGGGAGGCCAACACATCAAGTTCCTCTTTCCACGCGACATACCGATCGCTGGTATCGAGAAGCTGCGCGATGGCCTCTACACTTTGTGCCAGTTGGTCCGGAGCATTGTTCGTGTTCACCTTCACCAAACGTTCCTCCCCGATGCCCGCAGCCTTGGCAAGGTTCTTGACGAATCCCTCATACCCCGCCCACAGCACAAGATCAGCCTGGGACGCGCTGATGATATCCTTTGGCGAGAAATCGTACTCTGGCGGGTGACGCAGTTCCACAGGCGCGAGCACCTGCACCTGCGATGCCCCGGCAGCCTCGGCAATCGCACCGACCCAACTGGTCGAGGCAACGATCTTCGGCCCCATGGGGGTCTTTCCCGCATACGAATCGTATCGCGAGGCTGCGGAGGCCTCATCCGCTCCCTGTGCGAACAGGAACAGCGGCAAGCTGATGAGGATGAGAATCAGTGTGTAGGACCTTTTCATGCGCATGTGTGTCTCCTTGTGTTTTCCATGTCATGTATGCCGGGTCGTCAAGAGCACGATACCCAACAGGATTGTCGAAACCATCGCGGCGCTTGCTCCGACCGGGAGGTCAAGCAGCAACGCTCCCAGGAACCCGAACGTGGCGACTGCGAAACCGAACAGGGATGAGAGCAGGAGGGCTGATCCGAATCCCCGTGCCAGGCGGAGTGCTCCCATCGCCGGCAAGAGGATGATCGCATCCACGAGCAAGGCTCCCACCAGACGAAGGACCGTGGCAATCCCCAGGCCGAGCAAGATGAACAAGCCTGCGATGATCGACTGTACCGGGACTCCGAGCACCACCGCCAGCTCCCGGTCAAGCAATACCAATTGGATCTCACGGTATGCGGTGGCAAAGACTGCCACGATGAGCAGACCGATCGCACCGGTGGCGAGGACGTCGGTGCGGGTCATCATCAGGATGTTTCCGGCGAAGATGTCGAACACCTGCATCGCCGGCACACCGGTCGCAGCGAGCAAGAGGAACGCTCCGGCCAGAGACCCGGTCATGAATATCCCGCTGACCGAGCTTGCGGAAACTGCCCTCCGGTTGACCAGCAGTCCCATGACCAGCGATGTGAGGATCACGAGCGTGAATGCTCCGAGCGAGCTGGAGAAGCCCAATGCAAGACCGGAAGCGGCTCCGAGCAATCCCACGTGCATGAGGGTGAATCGGATCGCGGTGAGATGGAGGGATACGATGATCACCCCCAGCAGCGAAAGGGTCGATCCTGCGATGACCATCGCGATGAACGCATGACGGATCAACGGGATGGAGAACGCTTCGTACAACGTGTCGATTATCATGATCCGCTATCCTCCTCACGTATCCGCCCGTTCTCCATGTGCAGGTGTCTGTCTACGGCAAGAGTGCCCAGTTGCTCGTGACTCACCATGACCAAGGTGAATTGCAGGGCTCCGTGCAACTCACCCAACCGCAACAACAATTCTTCTTTCGCCGCGGTATCGAGATACGTGGTCGGTTCATCCATCAGGATCATCGCGGGATCCTTGACCAATGCCCTGGCGAGCGCCACCCGCTGCCGCTGTCCGCCGCTGAGGGTCCTGATGTCCCGGTCCGCCACATGTGCCATGCCGACCATTTCGAGTCGGGAGGCAACCTGCTCCCGGTCGTCCTGGTCGGGCCTTCCGGTCCATGCAAACCGTTTTCCCCAGAGCCCGAGAAGCACACTCTCCCGGACGGTCAAGGGAATCTGCGGATCCTGTTGGACCTGCGTGAGAAATCCGATCTTCTGGCGTACCCGCTGACGATTGGCGATGGAATCCAATTCGGTACCGAGGACGGCAACCGAACCTTCGGTGGGAGTGAGGGTGCCGCAGATCACTCGCAGGAGCGTACTTTTCCCACTGCCGTTCGGTCCGGTGATCACGACACGCTCGCCTCGGCGGATGTCCAGCGATACCGACTCCAGGACCTTGACTTTCCCATATCCTGCGCTGATCGAGCGTACCTCGACATCGATCATCCCATTCATGGGCGCAGTTGCTCATACAATCGGTCGGTCGCCGCCACCGTCATGTTTCCGACCACCAGTTTCTGCCCAAGGATGCAATCGGCCCATTGGCGGACCTCCACTGACTTGCCACTGACAATCAGGACCTTGATCACGATGTCTTTCTCCAGGTGCATCTGCAAGTTGGTGGTAAGCTTCAATGAAGGATAATCCGAGAGCGGCACCCGGGCCAGCGTCGTTCCGTAATGGAAGATGAGTGAGATGATGGCAGTGACGGAGGATTCGGGATCCTCCGAACCTTCGAGCAAGACCTGGTGCCTGACCATCGCTCGGATCGTTTCGCTGCGGTTCGGATGATTATGGGTTTCCGTCAGCTCATCGAGAAGCGAGACCAGTTGCCTGTCCATGGATACACCGAATCGGACGATCTCGGACATGGTGTTTCCTCCTCATGTAAATCGTAGCACGAATATCATTGTTTGTGCTACCACTATCGGAGGCAATTGACCGCTGCGCCGCTAGGGGGTACTATCTGAATATGGAGACGCTCGTCAGCACACAGACGATGGAGAGTATCGACGCACGGGCACAAAGTGAATTCCTGATGCCCGCGATCCTGCTCATGGAGCAGGCTGGCGTTCGCGCGTGGCGGGCGTTTTGTGAGTTCGCCCGGGATCGGGGAATCGAATACAGCAAGGTCCTGTTCATCGCCGGAGGGGGCAACAACGGAGGGGATGCGCTTGTCATGGCCCGAGAAGCCTTTTTCAGCGGATCGGACCGGTTCTCCATCCTCTTGGTCGGATCGCGTGTCTCGAACTCCTGTTCCGTACAGCGCAATATTTGCCGGAAACTCGGCTTTCCGATCTTCGAGGCGGAGAATGCCGACGGCTTGCTCTCCTCAGAGACCGTGAATCTGATCGCAGAGTCGGATCTGATCATCGACGGGATCGCGGGCACGGGTCTCAGGGGAGTGCTGGGCGGAACCACTGCGGAAATCGTGAAACTGATCAACGCCCGTCGTGCGGACGGCGCATTCATCCTCTCCGTGGACATTCCGTCGGGATGCAGCGACAGCATGAGCGTCTCCGGAATCCGGGTCCAAGCGGACCTCACCGTGACGATGGGCTTGCGCAAGGGTGCCGCATATCATCCGGCATGCAGGTCGGGGTGGGGGACCATCCTCCGGGTGAATCCTTCGTTCCCTCCATCCCTGTTGAAGAATTCGGTGGCGGTGGCTACGCTCAGCGATCTTTCCGACCTGCATGTCGCGCGTTTCGGTGAGGATGCCTACAAGTACAAGCGGGGACACTTGGCGCTGTTGGCCGGAAGTCCAGCCTACACCGGTGCGGCACGACTTGCAGCGCGATCAGCGTTCCACAGTCGCTGCGGGCTGGTAAGCCTCTGCTGTGACCGGGAAGTCGCCGCGATCGCCGCAACCGAATCGCCTTCGGTGATCATCCAGTCGATCGAGAAGGGCAAGCTCTTCACCGCCAGCCAACTTGCACAGACCTTCCAGGCGATCGCAGCAGGACCGGGGTGGGGAGAACTGCGTGAGGATCAGGTCATCGAGCTGATGCAAAGCGGCTTGCCGATGGTCCTCGATGCCGATGCGATCGGAGCATTTTCCCGCGTTGTCGGCGAACACCGCGTGCAAGGAACCGCCCACGGTCCGCTGGTGCTCACTCCGCACCCTGGGGAGCTCCACCGCATGCTTGAAAGTCTTCACATGCCGTTGCTGGCCCAGGAGAGTGGTCCCATGGGTACGTTCGAGTCCTTCGTCGAATCGCTGAGGCGCGTATCCGTGGCCTTGGAGGCGGTGCTGGTTCACAAGAGCCACGTGGTATGGATCTTCGACGGGAGGGTCCCCGGGAATCTTCCCATCGTCATCGATGGCATGAACAATGCACTGGGTGTCGCCGGCAGCGGAGACGTGCTCACGGGAATCATCGGTGCGTTGCTTGCGCAAGGGTACGATGCCGCGCATGCTGCATGCACCGGAGTCCTTATCCACCAGGAGGCAGGAGCGCGTGCGCGCAAGGAAAACGGTTGGTTCGATGCGGAGACACTCGTCTCCCACGTCGGTGTCGTCTGCCGGTGGGCAGAGGATGGAGCCACGTGATCCTCCAGGTCTATCTCCTCACCATAGGATACCTGTTGCTTGGAGCGGGAGCTCTTCTGGTCGATGAGTATGGGGGACAGTACATCCTGCTGCTCCGACTTCGGCACAATCTCTCCCGTTCCTCGCTGATTCCCTTGCTTCTGTGCATCTTGGGGCTGTCCCTCTCGATCTGCAAGGTCCTGTTCCCCGTTTCTCCCGGACCCGTGCTCATCGGCGATTTCGTACCTGTGCTCAGCCTTGCGATCCTCGCGACCTATCATGCGACCCAGTCGGTCAAGCTCGGCAAGGCTCGACGCCGCAGGACGCAGGAAGCCGGGGAACAGTCGTTCTCAAGTTCTTCCCAGGATGATATGCTGCAGAAGACAGGAACGTTGATCGAGACGCACAAGCGGAACCTCGGGTTCTTCATGCTCTTTTGTGCGGTGCTTCATTTCCTGTTTCCCGGAGCGGTATTGTTATAGGAGCGTCAACGCAGATGGAAACGACGATGCAAAGGATCACGACGGCCGGCGTGCTGTTCGAGTCTGGCAGGTATTTCGTGGCACGAAGGAAATCAGGTGGGCAGATCGGCGGACTTTGGGAGTTTCCCGGAGGCAAGCATCGTTGGGGAGAGACCCCCGAGCAATCCTTGGCAAGGGAATTCATGGAAGAGTTCAACCTTCCCGTCACGGTGGGCAGCTGTTTCCTCCTGCATGATTTCGTACACAAGCAGACGCTCTTCCACTTGCGTGCCTTTTGGGTGGAGCCGGTAGGTCCCGTACGCTATGAGCTGAACGAGCATGAGGAGGCCCGATGGGTAACCATGGAGGAGCTGCTCGAGCTCCCCCTGGTTCCATCCGACATGGCCGTGCGTGACAAGCTGGAGGAACTCTCACTCGCCTGAGCAGTTCCCCAAGATGAAATCAGAGGATCGATCCATGCGGTATGATCGCATTCTTGTGAATGACGATGATGCCATCGTGGATCGAGTAGTTGGCGTAATCTCCCTCTTCGCGGTGGATATCGTCGATACCGATCCTGCACCCGTCGCCGATCCGTGCATTCTGGTCGATGATCGCTCTCCGTATGATGGAAGCGCGACCGATTCCGATGTTCGGGATCTTCCGCCTGGCGTTCTCCGCCTTTTCCTCCGGGGTCTCATAGTGGGAAGCTCCCATGCAGTAGACTCCATCGAGGCTGGCACCCGATTCGATCAGTGTCCGGACTCCGATGATCGAGTTAACGATGTAGGCGTTCGTGATGATCGAACCTTCGCTTGTCAACGAGCAACTGATGTTGCAGAAATTGACTTTCGTCGCAGGCAAGTGTCTTCTGTGGGTGTAGATCGGCATCTCCTCGTTATAGAAATTGAACGCCGGAGTGACCGATGCAAGGTCGATGTTCGTGTCATAGAATGCCTTGATCGTTCCGATATCCTCCCAGAATCCGTCGAACACATAAGTCGCCACTTTCTGCGTCTTGATCACTTCGGGGATGATCTCCTTTCCGAAGTCGGTCGAGGTGCTGCTCTCGAGCAATTCCTCCATCGCCCGTGCGTCGAAAATGTAGATGCCCATGGAGGCCAGGTATTCGTTGCTATCGTTCGGTTTCTGGTTGAGTGCATCTTTCAACAGCCTCGCGGGTACGCGATATTCGGAGATATCGAGATCCGGAGCCGGTTTCTCATAGAATTTCTTGATGATTCCATGGTCATCGGCGCCGATGATGCCCAGTCCCGTGGCCTGTTCCCGTGAGATCGTCTTCGCTGCGATGGTCAACACCGCGCCGCTTTCGACGTGGGTCTTGAGCATCTCGCGATAATCCATCCGATACAGCTGGTCTCCCGAGAGTATGATGTAGTAGTCGGCATTCTGGTCAGCGAAGTGCTTCAGGTTCTTTTTCACCGCGTCGGCCGTGCCTTGGTACCAATCGTTGTTGTGGAATGTCTGTTCCGCAGCGAGGATCTCGACGAATCCGTTTGAGAACGTGTCGAAGATGTAGGTGTTGGCAATATGGTTGTGCAACGATGCCGAGTTGAACTGGGTGAGGATGTAAATCTGCTTGACCTCACTGTTGATGCAGTTTGAAATCGGTATGTCAACCAAACGGTACTTGCCTGCGAATGGGACTGCCGGTTTCGATCTGTCCTTGGTCAAGGGATACAATCTTGTCCCTTTCCCTCCTCCCAATACGATTGCGATAGCTTTCTTCTTACCCATTCCGGTTACCCCTTGTGTATCTTGGAATACACATGCATATACGCTTCGGCCGAATTCATCCAGGTGAAATCGACCGCCATACCGCGCTTCCGTATGGCTGAAACCAATTGTGTGTCTCCGTAATACAGGTCAACGGCCTGCCTGACCGCATCGTGAATTGCCACACCGGTCATCGAATCGAACAATATGCCCGTCCCCTCGGGAGAGCCGATATCCACGATGGAATCGGCCAGTCCGCCTGTCCTGCGTGCGATGGGAATCGTCCCGTACCGCAACGAGTACATCTGGTTCAGTCCGCAAGGTTCGTAGCGACTGGGCATCAAGAAGAAATCGCTGCCCGCCTCGACCAAGTGGGCCGCCTCATTGCTGAAAATCAAGTTCACCGAGAGGTTCGGGTGCAATTCTGCGAGGGTCGTCAGCTTCTCCTCGATCGCCTTGTCTCCCGTACCGATGATCACGAGCTGGACCGGAAGGTCGGTGACGATCTGCTCCAGCGTGCAAGGAGAACCTTGGCACAACTCGACGAATCCTTTCTGCTCCGCAATCCTGCTGATCATGCCGATGACCGGGACCGAATCGTCGATAGGCAGGGAGAAACGTTTTTGCAGCCTGTTCTTCAGGACAGCCTTCCCGGAAAGATCGGCGGATGAGTAGTGGACATCGAGCAACGCGTCCTTCTCGGGACTCCACTCATCGGTATCGATGCCATTGAGGATTCCCGTGAGGACCGCCGAGCGGGAACGGAGCAGTGCATCGAGTCCGCACCCTTGCTCCTCGCCTTGGATCTCCTTCGCATAGGTAGGACTCACGGTGGTGATGATGTCGGCACTCTCGAGAGCCGCCTTCATCATGTTCGCTTTCTTGTGTAATCCGGATCCTGCGAGCATCTTCGCCGATACCGGAATATCTGCGAGGAGGAGGTCACATCGCGAGAATTCTCCCTGGTACGCGAGATTGTGGATCGTGAACACTGTCTTGGTGTGTGCGAATGTCTTCTGCGGATCATCCTTCGCAAGCGCCGGGAGGAATCCGGCCGTCCAATCATGTCCATGGAGGATGTCAGGTATCCAGCCGATCTCCTTGCACAAAGCGAGAGCGGCCTTGGAGAGCAAGGTGTAGCGCAACAGGTTGTCGGCATACGGAGCGAACGAAGTGTCTCCGTAGATGCCCTTCCTGGTGGTGAAAGAGGGATGCGTTACCAGATAGACCGTGATGCCGGAATGCTGTTTCTGCAGGTATCCGACAGTCTCCGACCTCGATGAGATGGGAAGTTCCAAGCGGACCGGCATCTCGGTGAATGCCGAATCATCGGTCGATCCATAGCATGGCAAGATCAGGCGTACATCGTTGCCGAGGCCCGCCAATGCCATGGAGAGTGAAGTTGCGACATCCGCGAGTCCTCCTGACTTTGAGAAAGGAACCGCTTCGCTTGAGACCATCAATATTCTCATGATTCAATTAGACCACTGTTCTTGGAGGCGCGTCAAGGGAATTCGTCTTGATGGAGAGCTGGAGAAATCATAAAAAAACCCGTCGAAATGACGGGTTTTCCACATATTTTGTATCTAATTCACTATCTATCAAACGTATGCCTGGCCTTTGAGCTCATCGATGTACTCGGCAGCTGCATGAGCCGCTACCGCACCATCGGATGCCGCGGTGATCACCTGACGGAAGGGAGTGTTCCGCACATCGCCCACCGCATACAGCCCCGGGACGCTCGTACGCATCACCTCGTTGGTGACCAGATACCCCGAATCGTCCGTTTCGGCGAACGGAACCAGCTTGGTCCGCGGATCTGCACCGATGAAGACGAAGACCGCATCGAACTGTTCCTCGTAGTCGCGGTCCTGTGCGATGTCATGCAAGGAGACGCTGGTCACCCGCTTGCCATCCCCCTTGATCTCGTTTGCCGTATGGAGGAAACGTGTTTCGATATGTTCGTCGTGTTCCACCATCCCGGCGATGCTCCGCTGGGCCCTGAACCGATCCTTCCGGTGGATGATCACGATATCTCCGGTGAGTTTGGAGAGGAACAGCGATTCCCCGCATGCCGCATCTCCTCCACCGACCACGAGTATCCGCTTTCCCTTGAAGAACGGACCATCGCAGGTCGCACAGTATGATACACCCTTGCCCTGGTACTCATGTTCTCCCGGAATTCCCAGCTCGCGGCGCTTCGCCCCGGTAGCGATGATCACCACGGGAACCGTGAACGTCCCGTCTCCGGTTTCGATCGTGAACGAACCGTCTTCATTGTGCTGCACCGAATCGACGGTGGCATAATGGATGACCGCACCGAACCGCTCGGCTTGCTTGGCAAGCTTGTCCGACAATTCGAAACCGCTGATCGGTTCATCGAACCCAGGATAATTCTCCAGTTCATCGACGATCAGGATCTGTCCTCCGGGAGCCAACTCCTCGAATACATGGGCTTGCAATCCTGCCCGTGCCGCGTACTGTGCGGCCGATAAGCCTGCAGCTCCGCCGCCGATGATGATGATGTCAGGCTGTTTCTGTTGTTCACTCATGTCTCTACCTCTCCGATACCAAGTTCAGTTTCTCTTCCAAAGATACTTCGGCATCGCTCTTTCGGATATAGGTCGGACCGCTGGCAATATCGTCAGGTCCCGACTGGTCAAGCAAATTCCTGCCGAGTATTATCATGGATTCCCCATAATCACGGAATTTCAGCTCATCAAGAAGTAATTTCGTGTGCAAACCGCGCTTCGTGACTTCATCACCCAAGAGGGGAAGCGCACGAGCGGCATCCGGTCCTGCCAACAGGACGGCCGGATATGGCGCCACCATGTCCGCCATCATCCCGATCGTCGCGTCGGTATCCTTCACGATGCGATTGCCGTGATCGAAAAGCGCACCGTAGAAACGATGTTTCTTTGCGTCGAGCACACAGAGTACCGGAATACCTGCGTGCCGAAGCGGAAAGGCATGGATCTCCATCGTGCTGAGACTCACCAGCGGTATGTCGGCCGCGAGTGCTATGCCTTTTGCTGCCGACATGCCGACCCGCAGGCCGGTGAAGGAACCGGGACCGTTAGAACAGACCACGAACGACAGGTCCTTCAGCCTGATGTGTGCCTCCTCGCAGAGGGCCTTCATCCTGGGGACCAGCTCTTCGCTGAATTTCCGGCCGATGGTATGTGTGTGCGAAATGTACTGTTCTGGTGTTTGCAGCGCGATATGCAATGTGTCGGAGGCACTCTCCACCGCGAGTATGTTCATGGTTCGACTCCCGTTACCGTGATGGTTCGGCTTCCGTCGGATTCGATGGCGATGGAGAGGCGGACCGTATGGGCCGGGAGGATCGGTTCGATCTTCTCGCTCCATTCGATGAGGGTGATGCCCTCCCCATACAGGAGTTCCTCGCCGCCGATACCCCCGAATTCCTCGACACCATCGATGCGATACAGGTCCATGTGATGCAAATGCATGGACCCCTCATACTCCTGCACGAGCGTGAACGTGGGGCTGACGATCGCTTCGGTGATACCCAGTGCTTCGGCAACACCTTTCGCGATCACCGTCTTGCCCGCACCCAGCGGTCCACGAAGCGATATCACGGTACCGCTCGCACAGGTGTTTCCCAATCTCCGTCCGATCTCCTTGGTCTCATCCTCGGAATAGCTGCGATATATGGTGGTGCTAGCCATCGATGACATCATCCTCTCCCGCAAGTTCGGCGCTTCGTGCGGCGAGTTCCCGTGCAAGGTGCTTGACCGCAGGATCCTCGGGGTCGATGGCCCGGGCTTTCAACAACAGCTCATGCACCCTGTTGTAATTCTCCTCGCGAAGATTCAGGAATGCCAGGTTGCTCAGCAGTTTCACATTCTGCTCATCGAGTTCAAGCGCGATCTCCAGGTAGTCCTTGGAGAGCTCCGGCTCACCCATCTCCAGCGCACAGATGGACAGTTCGTTGTAGATATCGGCATTCCGTTCACCGAGCTCGAGACATCGCAGGAAAGCCTCTTGTGCCTGGCCATAATCACCCAATCGGCGATGGGCCCAACCCTTGATGAACCATCCCGACCACGTATCCTTGTTCGTGGCCAGGAATGTCTCGATGAGGCGCAGGGCCTGCTCCTCATTGTTCATCTGCATCTCATCGAATGCCTCGTGGAGGGTACGGTCCTGCTCCAGACGGGCACTGAGTTCGCGCACGTGCTTCTCGATGAGTTGCCGTTTTTCCCCTTCCTTGGCAATCCTCAGGTAGGAAGAGAGCTGTTCGAGTGCAATCTCGTCGTTCCCGAGGAACAGATGGAGCATCCCCGACTCTGCGAGAAGCAGTTCGGAGAGGGGATTGTGTTCCAAGGCGCGCCTGAGCACATTGACCTGAAGTCCGATCGCCTCGTCGTATGCGTCTTGGTTGTCCGAATCCATGGCTGATCGGGCCCGCTGTCCATAGAGCACGGAGAGATTCACGAAGAGCTCGGGAATGTGGGGATTGAGATGGCTCGCGGCGAGAAAGAGTTCCTCGGCGAACTCGAGGTCCTGCTGGTTGGCCTTCGCGACCGCAGCTACCTGCAACTCCTGTACGACATCCGGTTGCAAGGCGGTGAGGACCGATCGGTAGTAGGCGAAGTGCTCATGAGTGGGGTCATGGGCAATCACCTTGATCAATCCCGCGGCGATCATCTCGACCCGGATGCCCTCTGACGGTTCGATGGTCTGTTTGCCGTCGGGCAATTGCACGGGGAGGGGTATGGCCGGATCCAAGGTGAATCCATCATACTCAGTGGCCAACGAGGCGGGGAGGGTGATGAATACGATATCATCAAGGGAAAAGCGTTTGGTCATCTCTGTGGTTCCTTAGTCCAGGTGATAAGAAAAGGGCCCGCGGTGCCGTTCGAAGGATATCTCTTGAACCGTCGGTTCAAGGGGGAAACTAGGTGCCGAGCATTCTGTTCCCTCACAAGAGGCGAACCTCCCGGGATCAATTCAACTCGGCTATACCGAATCCCAATGATATTGTTTGAGCCAAGAGAACTGTCTCCTCACGAACACCGCAGGCCCAACTTGTACATGGCAATGCTACCATAACCGGTAAAAAAACGGAACCATCTCTGGTTCCGTTTCGCCCAATTGCGTCGGGTACTTGGTTATCGGACCAAGTCGTCGAGCGAGACCTCGTCGATGGCGAGACCTGCGCCGCCGGTAAATTGATCCGCAGTCTCAAGATCACCCGAGAGACTGTCCAGCACTTCGATGTCATCGAGTCCCTGGATGGAACCGAGATGGTCGAGTGCGTTGTTGATGCTCTCCTCAATCAGCTTGCTGTCGGCACTGAAGTTGTCGGCATAGCGCTGCAACTCCTCGTTGTGTACGGAGAGGACTTCCACCTCATCGTTCAATTCCTCGATTTTCTTTTCGAGGTTCCTGATCAACACAGTGGCTTTGATGATCCGCTGTTCCAACAACTGAACTTTATCGAGAGTCGTCACTGGACACCTCCTTGTGTCTACAAAGACTTAGTTCAAGACCGACTTGACTTGTGCGATCAGCTGGGAGAATGCGACCTTGTCCTCAATTGCCATGTTGGAAAGAGCCTTCCGGTTGATCTCGATGTTGGCGAGTTTCAACCCGTGCATGAACTGTGAGTAATTGAGACCCTCAGCTTGCACTCCGGCGGAAATCCTGGCAATCCACAGGGAACGGAAGTCCCGTTTTCTCCGCTTGCGGTCACGGTAGGCATATTGGCCTGCCTTGGCGACAGCATCCTTGGCGATCCGGTAGTTGGTGCTTCTGCGGCCCCAGTACCCCTTCGCCTGCTCGATGATCTTCTTTCTCCGGTCCTTGTGTTTCGTTCCGTCTACTGCTCGTGGCATGCGTCAATCCTCCCTTAGAATGCGTACGGGAGCAAGACTTTGACTTTCTTGACTTCCGCTTCGCTCAGAATGCCAGTGTGGCGGAGATCCCGCTTACGCTTGGTATTCTTCTTCGTGAGGATGTGCCGGAGACCCTGCTTCTTGTAGCGGACCTTTCCGGTACCGGTGACCGAGTACCGCTTCGCAGCGGACTTTCTTGTTTTCATTTTTGGCATGAATTACCTCTTTTGCGCCCACAAGGAACAAGAACCCCTTGGAGCTGCTGTATACGCTCATCCCAACGGGATGGTTTTACCGTTTCGCTTTCGAGGGGCTGATGATGAGACTCATCATGCGCCCTTCCATCATTGCAGGCTTGTCCAGATTGAACGTGACCTCTTTCTCTGTCAGGATCTGGAGGATGGTGTCCAACACCACCTTGCCCAATTCCGTGTGGGCAAGCTCCCTTCCGCGGAACCTGACGGAAATCTTCACCTTGTTTCCATCCTCAAGGAATTCCGCGATCGCCTTGGTCTTGAACTCCATGTCATGGCGATCAATCTTCGGTTGCATCCTGATTTCCTTCAGCTTGACGATGGTCTGGTTCTTCTTGGCCTCGCGATTGCGCTTCTCCTGCTCGTACCGATACTTTCCGAAATCCAGTATCTTGCACACAGGAGGATTCGCGTTCGGCGACACCTCCACCAGGTCAAGTCCCGACTGCTCCGCAAGTTCCAAGGCGGCGAACACGTTCATCACGCCCTGCTGGTTGCCTTCGGCGTCGATGACGAACACCTCTCGGGCCCGGATCTGCCGGTTGATTCTCAATTCTTTCGTAGCCAATCGTTCTCCTTGTGTCTCGACGAAACCGCAATGATGGATTTGTCAGGGGGGAAACCCCCTACCCAAAAGACTATAGCACAAGGTTCCCCCGTACGTCAAAGGGGGAACCTTGTCTTTTCACGTACTGATGTTCACCCTTGGTTTGCCGAACCGAGCACGTTGAGATTCTTGTGCATGTACATCTCTTTCAACGCAGCACGGGCGGGACCGAGATACTTGCGGGGATCGAACTCCCCGGGTTTCTCGGAGAGGGTCTTGCGGATCAGGGCGGTCATGGCGAGCCGGCCATCACTGTCGATGTTGATCTTGCACACCGCGGACTTCGCAGCCTTGCGCAGCTGCTCCTCGGGGATTCCCACCGAGTCCTTCAACTTCCCGCCGAACTCGTTGATCATCTTCACATACTGCTGCGGAACCGATGAGGCACCATGCAGGACGATGGGGAATCCGGGGAGTTTCTTCTCGATCTCCTCGAGGATGTCGAACCGAAGCGGAGGAGGAATCAGGATGCCCTCGGCGTTGCGGGTGCATTGCTCGGGCTTGAACTTGTTCGCTCCATGACTCGTACCGATCGATATGGCCAGCGAATCGACACCTGTCTTGCTCACGAAGTCGATCACCTCGGAGGGTTGGGTGTAGGTGGAATGCTCGGCGACGACATCATCCTCGATGCCCGCGAGAACTCCGAGCTCGCCCTCTACCGTCACGCCGTGTGCGTGGGCGTATTCGACGACCTTCTTGGTAAGCGCGACGTTCTCTTCATAGGGGAAGTGGGAACCGTCGATCATGACGGAAGAGAAGCCGTTGTCGATGCACTCCTTGCAGGTTTCGAAGGAGTCGCCGTGGTCAAGGTGGAGGACTATCGGGATCCGGTGTCCGAGCTCCGCGGCATACTCGGATGCGCCTTTGGCCAAATTGCGCAACAGGTTGAGGTTCGCGTAGTCCCGCGCTCCCTTGGAAACCTGGAGGATCACCGGGCTCTTCGTCTCGACGCAAGCCTGGATGATCGCCTGCAATTGCTCCATGTTGTTGAAGTTGTAGGCGGGAATCGCGTAACCGCCTTTCACGGCTTTTGCGAACAACTCTTTGGTGTTTACCAGTCCGAGTTCTTTGTAGGATGTCATAGGATTTTCACTCCTTTCCTAGGGTTTGGTTAGTATCTCCTTGAATCTACTTCTTTTGCAATCTGTTGGTCAACCGACCGGATGGGAAGCGGCCAGGCTTTTGTTGACCACACGAGGCCGACTTGCTAGAGTATGTTCATGCTTCGTCGCCGTTTCCCTTGGTATGCCCAGCTATCCATCCTCCTACTCTTGGCAGCGGTTTCCCTGGTCGGGTGGCTGTTCGCCCCGACACGTGCGCAGGTTTTGCTTGCGATGGATCCGTTCTACCAGCAAAGCTCCATGCCCTTCCTCCGTCGCATGGACATGCGATACCGCCTTGCAACGAAGCGGTATACCCTGGTGATCCTCAATCTGGATCTTGCCACGATCTCGGATGCGCAAACCTTGGCCGCTACGCTCGCGCGTTCCGTCGGGAACAAGACGGAACTGTTGGTCACCACGCCATTGGTATCCCAAGGTTTGCAGGAAATCGGGATGTTGCCAACACTGGAGGAACAAGAGTTGCGAATCGTGGGCATGGGAACGGCAACGTCGGTATTGTTCGACCACAAGCTGGTACGCAATCGTCCTGACCAGGGGTGGGCTTCGGCCGCCGAGCGCGTCTTGCAAGCCCTGCAGGGCAATCCGCTGCCTACAGCGGTGCTCTTCGAAGCCACCGATTCCCAGGCAGTCTCCGATGCCGATCTGTTCCTGTCACGATTTTCCGCATCTGGGGTACGCATGGTTCCTGTCACATCCCAATCGGAGATGCAGGCGCGCGCGACCATGGAACAGCTCGATGCGGAGAACGTCATGATGGTGGTGGTGCCTTACGTGAGAAATCTCGACCGGTATGTCGGCTCACCCTCGGCAGAAGGCATGCGATGGGTCGTCGATGATGCCTATGCCGAATTGATCGGTGATGGCTCCCTTGAGGGAACGGTCACGGACGATCTGTTTCTCTCGGTGTTGCCGCTTCTTGGCAACGAACACCCGCCTGTCTCCCATGAGCTTCCCCTGGTCAGGACCTATCGCAGAGCCGGTCGAAATTGATCCTGATCGCCTCGATGAGCTCTGCACGATCCATGCAACGCACATGCGCCGCCGTGTCATAGATCTCTTGCATGCGCAAGGGAGTATTGGGCCGACCCCTGAAAGGCTCTGGGGAAAGGTACGGGCTGTCGGTTTCCAGCAATAGGCTTTGCAACGGTACGCGGGCGAGCAACTCTCGCAACCGTGAATTCTTCCGGTAGGTGATCGGGCCGGCGAATGAGATGCAAAACCCCGCATCAAGGGCACACTCGAGCAATTCCTCGCTCGAGGAGAAGCAGTGCATGATCCCTCCGTCCTTCCACTGGTGTGCACGCAAGATCGCCTGCATGTCGGCATCGGCGTCACGGTTATGGATGATCACCGGTTTTCCGAGCCGGAAGGCGAACAGGATTTGCGCTTCGAACAGGTCCCTCTGTCTTGCGGGAGTGCCGTAGTTCCAGTGATAATCCAAGCCAATCTCTCCGATGAAATCGAATAAGATGTCGGCGGTATGCTGCTCAAGACGGGCCATTATTTCGACAACCGGTTCGACGGAGTCCGCGATCCACGGTCCGGATCCGGCAGCGAGCCTGATCTCAGGATAGGGGGAGGCCAACGCATACCGGGAAGCGAGGTCCTCCGGTGCGACCCCGATGTCTATGCCGCCGCCCCACGAGGATGCGTGCAATCGTCCAAGGAGTTCTTCGACATCCAAGCCTTTCTTTTGCATCTCGAGCAGATGGAAGTGGGAATCGATCAGACCATGCATCTGTCAATCCTACAGACAAGATGCGACTCGCGCAAGTGGCACCTCCCGGAGACGAAGCAGATGAAGACGGAGGGCCCGGTGCTTGTGACCGGACCCTCCCGCAACGTGTGACGGTCGCCTTATTTCTTCTCGCGCTTGAAGCACATGAACCAGTCGAGACAGTAGGTGTCATCGCTCTTGCTCTCCATGCGCTCCTTTGCAGTACCGCACGAACCGGCGGTAGGAACGATCACATCATCGCCGGGTCTCCAGTCGGCAGGAGTGGCAACCTGGTCCGCATCCGCTTTCTGGAGGGCAAGGATGATCCGCTTGATCTCATCGAAATTGCGTCCGGTCGTGAGAGGGTAGTAGAGGATCGTCCGGATGATCCCCTTCGGATCGATCACGAACACCGCGCGTACCGCTTGGGTGTTCGACTGTGAGGGTTGGATCATGCCGAACTTGTTGGCCACATCCATCTTGATGTCCTCGATCAGCGGGAAGGTGACTTCCACATCCTTCATCCCTTTCCACTCGAGCTCCTTGATCTTCCGCAGCCAAGCGATGTGTGCGTATAGGGAATCCACGGAAAGCCCGATCAGCTCGGTGTCCAACGCCTTGAAATCCTCCTGCATCGAAGCGAAGGTCATGAACTCGGTGGTGCATACCGGAGTGAAATCGGCGGGGTGGGAAAAGAGGATCACCCACTTGCCCTTGTAGTCGGCAGGGAAATTGATTTTCCCTTGGGTGGTCACCGCACTGAACTCGGGGGCGGGATCTCCGATCAGCGGCATCTGGTTTCTCTTGGTTTCTTCCATGTCGTGTATCTCCTTCTGTATGGCCCCCGGTTCAGGTTACCTGATCAATGGGGTGCCTATTGCTAAATCAATAATAGTAACTATTACTAATAATGTCAACGACACATTCCCCTGTTCGCCATCAGGAACGTGATATTGTCACATACGAATGGAGCCGTCTGCACTATGTTGTAGCATATGGACATGACCGGGAGAGGAACATCATCCCGCTGCAAAAGGAGAACATATGATAGTGCATGTGACCGAAGATACATTCAAGGGTGAAGTGCTGGAATCGAAGGTCCCGGTATTGGTCGATTTCTGGGCCGGATGGTGCGGCCCTTGCCGGATCCAAGGGGAGATCCTCGATGCGTTCGACCGGGACATCACCAATGAGGACGCGAAGATCTGCAAGGTGGATGTGGATATCGAACGCGGATTGGTCAGCGAGTATCAGATCATGAGCATACCGACCATGATCGTGTTCAAGGACGGCAAACCGGTAAGCACCCAGGTCGGTGTTCGCAACGAGTCGATGTTGCGAAAGTTGCTCGGCATCGCGTGACTATCAGGTAAGTGCGGTAAGTGCATCCCGATCGACCAATGTGATGCCTCCGCGTGAAAGGCTTACCAGCCGGTCGTCCTGGAACCGGCTGAGCATGCGGGTCACGACTTCCCGTGCAGTTCCGAGGTCCCTGGCGATCGCTTCATGGGTGATCGACAGGGAGTCCTCTCCCGCGATCGCCGCTTGTTCGAGCAGGTGCATCGCAATCCGTCTGTCCAAGCTCATGAACACGACCTGTTCGACTACCCACATGACATCGCTGAATCGCGAGGAGACCAGCTGGTTGGTGAAATCCTGCACGTGGGGATTCGACTTGCCCACTTGCTGATAGGCATCCGTGGCGATACGAAGCATCGTGGTCTCCCGTTCGGCCATGACATGTACGTCGAACGTGATGTTCCGTATCAGGCAGGAGGCGGAGAGGATGCACACATCGCGGTCGAAAAGCCGGTACAGGGTGATCTCCTTGCCGGTCTCGCTGATGATGTAGACGCGCAACTGTCCCGTAACCACCAGAAGCAACCCGGTGCACTTGTTGCGGTCCTCGTGCACGATATCGCCCTTCGCATGGGTGAACCTGATCGTACCGTCGATCAGGACTTGCCGCTCCTGGTCGGTGACGCGTTTCCAGAACGGAAGGTTCTCTTCAAACGATTGCAGGTCTCTCTGTTCAAGCATGCATGATCTCCTGCAATCCATGATAACGGAAAAGGGGAGCACCACACAAGGCGCTCCCCGATACATTTTGGAATCCGGACTCACCGGCTTTCGGTTTTCTTCTCACATGCGAAGGGGCAGGTCCCACACCCGCTGTGGCAGCCGGTCTTTCCCTTGTGCTTGCTGCTGACCATGCTGCGGATGATCAAACCCAATGATCCGAAGACGATGATTCCCACGATGATGTTTGCCATTCCGACCCTCCTTCAGAAAATCAGCGAGCCGATCTGGTAGACCAGCAATGCCGCTGCATAGGCGATCCCCGTCTGGAAGAGGATCGCAGCCCAGGTCCACCGTGCACTCTGCATCTCACGCCTGGTCGCTCCGATCGCCGCTGCACACGGTGCGGCGAAGAGGGTGAACACCATGAATGCATAGGCACTGACAGGGGTGAAGAACGTTCCGATCGATGCAAGCAGATTCGGATCCCCCTCGGCGACGTTGCCCAGCCCGAGGACGATCCCGAATGTCGCGACGATCGTCTCCTTGGCAAGCAAGCCGGTGATCGTGGCTACCGCGACCTCCCAAGTACCGAACCCCAGCGGAACGAACAGTGGTGCGATGAGCCGTCCGAGCGAGGCGAGGATGCTCTGCTGTGTCTCGACCAGCTGGAACGACCAGCTCGTCGATTGGAGAATCCAGATCGCGGCAGAGGCCACAGCGATGATCGTGCCCGCTTTCTTGATGAATTGCTTGCCACGTTCCCACATATGGATGAACACGCCCTTCATGCGTGGCATGTGGTATGCGGGAAGCTCCATGACGAACGGTGCAGGATCTCCTGCGAAAGCCTTGGTCTTCTTCAGCACGATGCCCGAGAGGATCACCGCGATGATGCCCACGAGATACATGGAGGAGGCGATCCATGCGCTGTTCGGGAAGAACGCACCGACAAGAAGGGCGAACACCGGCAGCTTCGCGCCGCACGGGATGAAGGGAGTGAGCATCACGGTCATCCTCCGGTCCCTCTGGTTCTCGATCGTCCGGCTGGCCATGATCGCAGGCACGGAACAACCGGTCCCGATGAGCATCGGGATGAATGACTTGCCGCTGAGGCCGAATTTCCTGAAGATCCGGTCCATGATGAATGCGACCCGCGCCATGTACCCGCAATCCTCCATGAGCGAGAGGAAGAAGAAGAGGATCATCATCTGGGGTACGAAGGTGAGCACCGATCCGACGCCGGCGATGATGCCGTCCACGACGAGGCCCGTGAGCCACGGGGAGGTGCCGATCATGGAGAGCCCCAAGGCTACGTTCGCTCCGATGAGATCGACGAACAGCCACTCGATCCACCCGATGAACAGATCGCCGACACTCTGGATCGCGATGTAGTAGATGCCCCACATGAGGAGGAAAAAGAGCGGGAGTGCGAGCCACCTGTTGGTGACGACACGATCGATGCGGTCGCTGGCGGACAGGTTTCCCTTTTTCTTCGCCTGCCTATGGGTTCTCATGGTGATCGCACTGAGGTACTCGTAGCGATCGTTGGTGACCAAGCCCTCGGAAGCATCATCTGTCTCCGACTCCACCTGCAGGATGATGGTTTCGATCTCCTGCAACCGCGTCTCGCCAAGGTTTAGTCGTGCCAAGACCTTGCCATCCCGCTCGAAGAGCTTGATCGCATACCAGCGGAGCGTCTCTGGAGGCACACTGCCTTCGAGGAATGCCCCGATCTTTCCCAAGGCGTATTCGACCGGTTTGGAAAACGTGGCCGTCTTCGCAACGCTCTGTGCCTTTTCGATCATCTGTAGCGCTACCCTGACCAGCTCCTTCAATCCGTCTCTCGTGACCGCGGAAGTAGGCACTACCGGGCAACCGAGGGAATGGGAGAGGGCAAGGACATCGATCACATCACCCCGTTTCTCCGTGATATCCATCATGTTCAGTGCGATCACGACGGGAATGCCCGTCTCGATGAGTTGGGTGGTGAGATAGAGATTTCGCTCGAGGTTCGTAGAGTCGACCACATCGATGATCAGGTCGGGACGACCGTCCAGCAGGTAGTCACGTGTGACCACCTCTTCCAGCGTGTAGGGGGAAAGGGAATAGATACCCGGCAGATCGACTATCAGATACCGCTTGTCATGCTTCAGGTGGCCTTCCTTCTTTTCGACGGTCACTCCCGGCCAGTTCCCCACATACTGGGTACTGCCGGTAAGCTCGTTGAACAGTGAGGTCTTTCCTGAGTTGGGATTGCCGGCCAAGGCAATGGTGTGGGCCATGATCTCTCCTTAGTTAGCAATAGCTAACATTCATGCATAAAAAAACAGGGTCTCGCTCATTCGGCGTCGACTACGATGTTCGATGCATCGGATTTCCTGAGGGTCAGTTCATACCCCCGTACGGTCACTTCGATCGGATCTCCGAGCGGAGCCACCTTGCGGATCGTCACCGCGCAGCCTTTGGTGATCCCCATGTCCATGATCCTGCGCATGGTGGGACCTTCGCCTCCTACCTTGCGGACCATGACCACGCTTCCGGGACGTACTTCAGAGAGGGTCATGGCATATTCCTCGCTTGTCGGAATGATTCATACCTGGATCCGTTGCGCCATGGAACGGTCGAGCGCTATCCTGGAGTCCCTGATCGAGAGGATCAGGTTCCCCCCGTTCTCCGATACCACGGTGACCGACTCTCCGGCAGTGAATCCGAGACTGCCGAGAAACCGGCGTGTCTCATCCTTGCCGAGAACCATCTTGATCGAAGCCGATTCACCCACTTTGACGAATGTCAATGGCATAGCTTTTCTCCTTGTCGCAGACCCCATGATCGCAGTTAGCAAATGCTAACTCTGACGTGCACATTTAACTACGTAAGGTTTGCTTTGTCAATATGGTTTTCCAAGATTTCGAAGAAAGGTTTCGGACTACGGGACCTCTCGGCCTGCCAAGATGGACGGGCAGGGGAGGACATGCAACCTGGAACCCATCGTGCATGACCGGCATCCTTATTGAGTTTTTCCCCGATTGCGGTTACCATGACCTCCTGGAATCCCAAGCCGAAATGGTGGAACAGGTAGACACAAGGGACTTAAAATCCCTTGTCCGTAAGGACGTGCGGGTTCGATTCCCGCTTTCGGCAGTCACTAGCTCAGTTCAATGCGTGAACAGCCAATACAATCCATACAGAACCAAGATCATGCCCAGGATGACCGGAGTGAAGACCAGGAATGCACTGATGAGCATGGCAAGGAAATCACCCTTTTCCAACCTTTCCTTCGGCTCCTGCGTATGTTTCCTTTCCACGTCCTCTACGTCCAGGACCCGTTTAATCTTGCGTGGGAACAGCATCCGGTACGTCCTTGCTTCTGGTCAGGGGATGATGGCAGGCAACGAAGTGCCCTGCTTCCAATTCACGCCACAGGGGTACGACATGGGTACATATCTCAGTCTTGTACCGGCAGCGCGTATGGAACTTGCACCCCTCGGGAGGCTTGATGGGAGACGGTATGTCTCCCTCGAGCAGAATCATCTTGCCCTGGTCGGTCCGATCCGTCGTGGGTATGGCAGCGAGCAATGCTTCGGTGTAGGGATGGAGCGTATCGGTGAAAATCATCCGGGCCGGAGCAAGTTCGACGAAATTTCCCAGGTACATCACCCCGATGCGGTCGCTGATGTACTTGACCACTGCCAGGTCATGGGAGATGAACAGATAGGTCAGATTCGACTTTTCCTTCAGATCGCGCAACAGGTTGATGATCTGGGCCTGGATGGAAACATCGAGGGCGGAAACAGCTTCATCACATACGACAAACTGCGGTTTGAGGGCCAAGGAGCGGGCTATGCCGATTCTCTGGCGCTGGCCTCCTGAAAACTGGTGCGGATAGCGATGGATCATGTAGGGGGCCAAGCCGCACTCCTCCATCACGCCCATCACGTAAGCTTGCATCTCTTCCCCGTCCCGCTTGAAGAACCGGTGGGCCAGCAGTCCTTCCCCGATGATCTGCCCGACGGTCATTCGTGGATTCAGGGAAGAGTAGGGGTCTTGGAAGATCAGTTGCATGTCCTTGCGCAATACACGTATCTCGGAGAAGGTGAGACGCGAGAGGTCGATGCCGTTGTCCCGCAGCCGCTCGTGCGTCTCAAACTCCTCGTTGCCACTCCATTCCTTGCGTGCGTCATCCAGCAGTCGGTTGGCCTTGGCAAGATCCTGTGCCACGCGTTCTTGCGTTGCCGAAATTCCCCGGATTTTTTCCTGCAACTGTGACAGGCGTCTCTCTTTGGTGCCCGTCGACCTGTTTCCCTTCTGTGCATGCCTGATGGATCGCTGCACCTCCTCCACCTCAAGCTGGAGAGCTGAGAGCAAGCCTTGCAGTCGGTGTTGCTCCGAGCTCTGTTGGAATGCATCGAGCAACAACGGAGTGATCTGGGAAGGATCTTCGACGATGATGAATCCGCCGATCAACTGCACGATATCCAGATAGGCATTACGATAGCGTTTTTCCGCCTCCTGCGAAGCATTGAGCGCTTCATAGACGGCCTGAACCGATTGGCTGTCGTCCTCTTTCAACTGCTCATGCAACGCAGCACTGTCCTGATAATCTTTCTGCAGGTCTGCAAGGCGCTGTTTGTACTTCGAGAGATTGACCAGCGTTTCCTTCACATAGGCGGGAGCCAACGATTCCAAGGATTGGCCGTAGTACAGGGTCTTGCCATCGGTCTGTCGATAGAGCTGGAGCAACACCCTGCCGAACGTGGATTTCCCACATCCGCTCTCCCCGACCAATCCCAGCGTCTCGCCCCGGAAAATCTGTACATCGACACCATTGACCGCTTTTACTGTCAGCCCTTTGGTCTTCAACGGAAAGTGTTGTTTCAGGTTGCTGATCTTGAAGAGTATCTTATCATCGCTCATGACGTGCCGCCTTCTCCGGGTAAAAACAACGAATGGTATGATTCTCAGCAATGTTCCTGAGCGTAGGATGTTCTTGCTGACACAAGGTGGTTGCATACTTGCAACGGGGAGCGAAGAAGCAACCCGTCGGCAAGTCCAGCGGATGGGGAACCGTCCCCGATATCATCTCAAGTTTCGCGGTCGTTGCGGTGTCCAACCGGGGGATGGAGGCCATGAGACCTTCCGTGTAGGGATGCGCATGTGCCACCGACGAGAAGATCGTTTCCACCGGAGCCAATTCCACCACCTCGCCGCTATACATGACCGCTACATCGTCAGCCATCTGGTTGATCACTCCCAGGTCATGGGTGATGAACAATATGGCAGTCCCTTTCTCTTTCTGCAGATCTTTCATCAGTTTCAGGATCTGTGCTTGGATGGTGACATCCAATGCCGTGGTAGGTTCATCGGCGATCAACAGGTCCGGCTTGCATGCAAGTGCCATCGCGATCATCACCCGCTGGCGCATGCCACCGGAGAGTTGGTGGGGATATTGCCTGGCCACTTGTTCCGGATTGGGGATCTTGACATCCGTGAGCATCCTGATCGCCTCGCGGGCAGCCTCCTTCTTGTCCATGTCCTGATGGACCATGAAAGCTTCACCGATTTGTTTCTCAATGGTGAAGACGGGATTGAGGCTGGTCATCGGCTCCTGGAAAATCACTGAGATCGCATTGCCCCGTATATGGTACATCTGTTTTTCGGAAAGTGTGGTCAACTCCGTTCCCTTGAAGATTATGCTGCCCTCGGAAATATAGCCGTTCCCATCGAGCAACTTCAGGATTGACATCGCAGACACCGACTTGCCACAACCGCTTTCTCCTACGACACCGAGGGTCTTTCCCTCTTCCACTGTGTAGGAAACACCATTGACGGCCTTCACGGTTCCCCGTTTCGTAGTGAAATATGTATGGAGATTGTTCACTTCAAGTAAAGCCACGCGTTTATTCTCCTATCGATCATTCGATTTCGGGTCGATGGCCTCTCGCATCCCGTCCCCGACCATGTTGATGCTGACGGTGCACAAGCTGAGTGCCACCGAGGGGAAGACCCAGCGCCACCAATACTGTGCCATGACCGTTGAGTCGTTGCACCCATAGAGCATGTTGCCCCATGTGGCGTTCGGTTCGTTCACGCCGAATCCAAGGTAGCTCAAGCTGGATTCATAGAGCATGCAGAGCGCGAAACTGAGGGTGAGATTCACCAGGATGACCGTGATGACATTGGGGAGGATGTGTCTGAAGATGATCTTCATCTCGGTGATTCCCATCGCCTTCGCTGCCGTCACGAACTCCTGCTCCCGCGCTGCCAATACCTGGCCACGTACCAACCGGGCCAAGGATGGCCAGGAAAGGAGACCGAGAATGACCATGATCATCGAAATCCGTCCAGTTTCGGAAATCTTGCTCCCGATGATCGCCGACAGAATCATCGCCAACGGCAAGAAGGGGATGGCATTGACCACCTCGGCAAACCGCATGAGCAGCATGTCGGTCTTTCCCCCGTAGTATCCGGAAAGCGAGCCGATCATGATGCCGATGAACCCGCTGATGATGACTGCGATCGCTCCGATGGTCAGCGTCACCCTGCCTCCGCTGAGCAGGCGGGTGAAGAGATCCCTTCCGTATTGATCGGTTCCCATCAGGTATCCGCGCAACCCCCAGGTGTGGATTCTCCCATCCTTGTCGATGGCGTAGTTCTGGAAATATGAGGAGCTGATGGAAACGATGTCCTTCAGGCGCGGGCTTTCGGCCTGCTTGTAATTGTTCCGTCCCCAGGAAACCACGGTTCCGTCTTCCAGCAGCACGGTAAAGTGGCCTCGGCCTGCGCTGATCTGTACCGCATGCCCCTGAATGGCCTGCGGAATGTCTTGCACTCCATAATCATCTCCTCCCCACACAAGCACATGACCGTCTCGTGTCACCGCTCCGGCCGATCTTTCGGTGAGGGCAATGTCGACGGTCCTGAACTGTATTTCCTGTGGGATGTAGGAAAAGGAGGTCTCCTTCGAACTCAAGACAACCACTTCGCCGCCGCGGGTGACCGCCATGCCAAGTGTCGTGTTCGCCACAAGCTTCGAGAAAGTCCCTTGGTACTCCGAAGGTACCGGAATGGTGATGAGATTGGTGTTGCCCCAAACATGGATGAACCCCTGTTCGGTGAGGGCAAGCGATATCTGATGCCCTGCGAGTACTTGTGCAACCCGCTGTGAATTCAGTTCAGCGGGAATGGCATTGAGCATGAAGCGATCGTTCCCCCAGGTATGGATGCGACCGTACTCATCAACGGCCAATGCATGATCGAGTCCTGCGGATACCTGGACGATCTTGCCGGTTCCTTTCGGAGTTTGCAAAAGCTTGGGAGAGAGCGTTCCCCACTGATGGATCGTTCCCGAACTGTCGACACCCAGACCGAACACCGACCCGCCATCCAAGTCGACCACATGTCCTTGCAGCTGGTTGGGAACGCGCATGAATGACCGTGATGGTTTGGTATTCTTTTGTGTTGGGTCCTGGAATTGGATGTCCATCGGAAAGAAAATCGGAAGAATGAAAACCAACAGCAGGATCACCAGAAAGACATACAACCCGAGCATGGAGCTCCATCTTTCCCTGAAATTTCTCAACACGGTACGATAGGGACTTTGCACTTGCTCCTCTTCCAAGAGCGAGAGCGTTGCGTTTCTGCGGCCGAGAAAGAAGGTCTTCAACACATCGGAAAAGGTGGAACCATATGTTCTTTTTGTCATAGCTTCCTCCTATTCCAATCGCACGCGCGGGTCGGCCAAACCGTAGGAGAGATCCATCACGAGATTGCCGATGAGACTGAGTACCAGATAGAACATGACCATTGCCAGCGAGACCGCAAAGTCCTGCTGGTTCAGTGCATCTATGATGACCTTTCCCATTCCGTTCCACAGGAAGGTCCGTTCGATGACCACAGAACCACTGAAAATGCTGATGAACCAACCCGTCATGATGGTGATGAAGGGTATGAGGGCATTGCGGAACGCATGCGAATAGATGACCACCTTCTCACTCAAGCCCTTGGCGCGGGCTGTACGGATGTAATCCATCCTCAGTGCCTCTATCATGGTTGCCCGCACATACCGGGTCAGACCTCCCAAGGAGGTGAACACCATCACGATCAAAGGGAGCGCCATATGATACAGTTTGTCAAGGAACATGCGGAGCGGAGTTCCCCGCAATGCCGGGGTTTGCACCCCGCTGATGGGAAAGATCGGGATTTTCACCGCAAGAAGGAAGATGAAGAGCAGGGCGATGACAAAGAAGGGAAGGCTGTAGCCGATGATGGTGATGATCTGCACACTGCGGTCGAACCGGGTTCCCCTCCGTACCGCAGAGGCAATGCCCAGCGGGAGGGTGATGGCGAACACGGGAATCAGCGACCACACATTCAGCATGATGGTGTTCTTCATCGGTTCTCCGATCATCTCCTTCACCGGCATCTTGTACGTCAGGGAGTACCCGAAGTCCAATCGCAATGTATTGAACAACCACGTGAAATATTGGACGAACACCGGTTTGTCCAGACCGAGCTTGCGGACAGCATCCTGATAGCGTGCCTCATATTCAGCCGGTTTCATGCTTGCCTTGTTGCCCTCCAACATCATGCGGGCCGGGTCTCCGGGAACCGATTTGTAGAGTGCGAAGAGCAACACTGAGGCGATGAGAAAGACAATGACGATGTAGGCAAGACGCTTGAATACATACTTGAGCATGCTGACATTTCCTTTGGGATGCGGAGTCGGGGCAAGAGCCAGTCGCTCTTGCCCCAAGTTGTTATGAATGTGAGAATTACCCCTTACTTGATGCTGGCACGGACGATGGCATACCGGAAGTCCCAAGTCGAGGAGGATTCATATCCGACAATCCGAGGATTGTAGAAGTCGTGATACATATCCGAATAGAGAGGGATGTCCGGAAGAAGATGGTTCCAACGCTTCTGGAATTGGATCCACTTCTCCACCCAGCCGGTGAGGTCCTGCGGATCGGTCTTCTTCATGTCGAGGGTGATTGCCTCGAGCTGTTTGTCAGCAATGAAGTTGGTGTTGTAGGTGCCGAAGTATTCGGGGTCTGTGCTGTAGTAGTACCAATAGGCCTGCGTCGTATTGAAGCCGGTACCCAGATTGAACATGCCATACACAGGCTTTTCGATGTTTTCCTTGTAGAGGTTGTCGAGCAACACGGAGAAATCGACGGTGGTGCCGTTGATCTGCATGCCGATCTTGCGGACTTCCGGGACGAGCATCGTGGAGATCAGATCGGAAACGGGGTTGTTGGCGGTGTTCGCCCATTCGATGACCAGCGGCATCAAGGTGCCGTCAACCATCTTGTGACGGATCGCATCGACTCCCTTCTGGAACGGCTTGCCATCCTTGTTGAGCGTCCAGCCGTCATTGACCAACTCTTCCTCAGCTTTTTGCAGGTTGTACGGATAGGCGTTCAGGTCCTTGTCCAGTCGGGCCTTGTTCTGGGAATATTCCCACATCGAAGCACCGTAGTACCCGTTGACGATGATGCCATACCCGCCGGTGTACTGCCTGGCAAATTCATTGCGGTCCAAGCTATAGGCGATCGCGCGTCGCACCGCGTCGAATTGGGTGGGCCCGAAGTCGCATGCGAAGGCTATCTTTCCATACCCATAACGGGGATAGGAAGAATAGTTGACCAGTTTCTGGTCGTAAAGGTCCAGACCACGACTGATCTGGTCGCCACCGCTGATGCCCTGTAGCATATCGATGGCCCCGGTCTTCAGTTCATCCATCTGGGTGGCGGTATTGGTCAGCTTGATGATGAGTCGATGGATCGAACCCTTGGCTCCATCATAATCACCAAGATACCTCGGGTTGAGCACTACACTTGCGGTGCTGTCGGCCGGATTGTAATTCTCAAACTGGTACGCACCCGAAGTGACGAGCGGCTTGTACCGGTAGCCGGTACCTGCGGTCAAGACCGTCTGGCGCAGCAAATCGGCAGTGAAGGTATCAGTCAGGTATGCGCCCTTGCCTGCATCGACCACGTCGACTCCGGGGGCGATCACGTGCAACGGGTAAGGAGCGACGGAGACGAGGGAGAGATCGAAGAAATAGGGCAGCTCCTCCGCCTTGATCGTGATGGAGAAACTCAGGTCACCGAGCAACCTGATTCCGGCAAACTCAGCACTTTCTCCGCTATGGAACTTCTCATACCCCACATATTCCGGGCCGACGCCATACTGAGCTCCGATCTCCAGGGCCTCAGGGGATGCCGCATACAGGATGGCAAAGACATAGTCCTTCGCAGTGATTTTCGTCCCATCGTTGTAGGTCAGATTGTTGGCCAATGCAAACGTATAGGTTTTCGATCCGTCAGCATTGTCAACAGCAGTGTAGGAAGGAACGGAAATCGGGTTGACGATGTAACGTCCTTCCTTGGTCCAGACCACCGTCTCGTAGCCTGTCATCAACTCTTTCAGATAGGCATTGGTGGCGCTATTGGTCCAACCATCGAAAAAATCAGCATTGACCTGGGTCGAGGAACCCAGGATCACCTGTGTTTCCACACGTGGTGCAGCTTCTGCAGCGCCTCTAGCGAAGGCCGATGCAGAGACAACAGCCACGATGAGAAGCAGAACGAACAGTTTCCTTTTCATGTGCAGGATCTCCTTTTTACAGTATATTACATGGCCAGCATGTTTCATTGAGTATAGGCGATGACATACGGCCTGTCACTATAATTCGCTGTATTGAGCCTGACAAACTAAAGCTTTTTTGACCGTTTCCAGATTGTTGCAAGATATCGTACGCCGATCTCGAAGCAATTTCTGCCCATGAGACTCACCAGGAACAACCGCAATTTTCCCCTGGAAAGCGGAATTTCCGAAGATCGCCACCCCCATGAGCCGGAGAGTCCTTGCAGGAGCGGCTTCCCGCTGCCGGATGCGCATCGGAGACCTTGCCTGATGATGGGGAGCATGGTCGGATAGGGGTAAGATAGGAACCGCTTGCCAATCCTTGCCTATTGTTGAATACTGTGGTCATGAAAAAGACCCTGATCATAGTCGATGTCCAGCATGATTTCCTCGAGGGCGGTGCATTGGCCGTCCCCGGAGCCGACAAGGAGTATGTGAAAGCGGTGGAGCGCATCCGTCCGTTGTTCGACCAGGTGATCCTCACCGCCGATTGGCACCCCGCTGACCATGTATCGTTCTCAGTGTTTCCTCCTCATTGTGTGGCGGGGACCCACGGAGCCCAGCTGGCAGTCGCTTCCGGCGACCTGACCTTGCTCAAGGGTCAAGCGAAGGATAGTGAGGAGTTCAGTGCGTTCGGCAGTGGGAAGCATGTGCAATCCATCGAGGGGGATGACGTGTACGTCATCGGACTTGCCGGCGATTATTGTGTGAAGCAGACATTGTTCGACCTGCTCGAATTCGCTCCACAGAAGAGGCTGTTCGCTATCAAGGACCTCATCCGGTCCGTGGACGGCACCGCGTACGGACCGGTCGACCACTTCTTTGGGAAAGTCCCCTTCGTTACGTCCTCCGAACTTTCCTGACCCTCATGCGCCCGGTGCAAGGAACCTGAGCGCACTGCGCACCAGCAACTCTGTCCCGACGGGGAGCATCTTCTCGTCGATGGTGAACTTGGGGTGGTGGTGCGGGTAGACAGAGCCTGCATCAGGGTTGTTGACCCCGAGGAACGCGAAGGCCCCCGGGGCGAAACGCAGGTATTCGCTGAAATCCTCTCCGGCCATGGTCCTGATGTGCCGGCTTACCGTTCCCTCCCTTCCCAGGACAATCGCCGCCTCATCACGCATCATCGACGCCATGCGCGGATCGTTCGAGAGCAGGCTGTTTCCCAGGATGATCGAGAGCTTGCATTCGGTACGGTAGGCGGCGCAGACATGCTCTGCGGTTCTCCTGAATGCCTCCAGGATATGTTCCCCGCCTTCATAGAGGAATCGGATCGTACCCCGGAGCGTGGCGCTCTCCGGTATGATGTTCTGGCTGCTTCCCGCCACCACCTGGGTGAACATGATCACTGCGGGGTCCTGTGCATTCAATTCCCTGGTCTGTATGGATTGGACCGCCTGGATCACTGCTGAGGCCGCGACGATCGGATCGATCGCCTTGTGTGCGAATCCCGCGTGCCCGCCAGCACCGATGATCTCAAGGGAAAAGTCGTAGGCTCCCGCCATTTGGGGACCGTCGATGATGTCTATGGTTCCCGAAGGCAACGCGGACCAGAGATGCAAGCCGAACACCCCGTCGACATGAGGATCGGCCATCACTCCCTGTTCGATCAGTATGCTTGCGCCCGCATTCTCCTCATTGGGCTGGAACACGAACTTCATGTTCCCCGAAAACTGCTCCTTCCGGGAAACAAGGATCTTCGCGGCGATTAGCAGCATGGCCATGTGTCCGTCATGGCCACAGGCGTGCATGAGCCCTTCGTTGCATGATGCGTAGGGGAGTCCGGTCCGTTCGGTTACCGGCAGGCCGTCCATGTCGGCACGGAGCATGACCGTCCTGCCGCCCTCGCACCCTCTCAGGGTCGCCACGACACCGGTCCCTCCTATCGGTCTGGGATCAAGCCCGAGTTCCCCGAGATACTCCATGACAATACTTTGGGTCCTGAACTCGGCAAAACCCAACTCGGGATAGCGATGGAATTCGCGTCTCAGCCGGATCAGTTCCTCGTGATGCGTCGTGACCATGTGTGTGTGCTCCCTTGTTTCGATTCCTGCCTTCAAACCATGTCGATGGTATGATACACTGCAGAGCATACCATGAGAAGGAGCAACCGATGCAGTATACCAGGACGATGTTCGAGCACATGCCTAGCGATGCGAGCGACGAACAGATCAGGTTGGCCGCCGAAGGATTGGAGCGATACCACTACGAACCGTTCATGATACTCAAGGCTCCCGGTTTCATCACCTGGAAAAAGGCCGATCTTCTCGCCGAATATGATCGGCTTGTCGCGTTGGATGCAGCATCCGGCGAACTGACCGCGGTGATCGGGTCCACTCCTGCCGAAGTCGTGGAAAAACAGCTTGGCATGCTGCTCTACCACTATGGGTTGTTGTGCAGGTTGCGGCTCGGCGATGCCGAGGCTTGGGATGTGGTGCATGAACTGTATGAGGACGACTGATCAGTCGGTGTCCTTCTCCAAGCGGCCCACCACATTGGCATCGGAAGTTTTCAAGGGGATGACGCGCCTGATGAACGGTTGCACTCCGTAGAAGGTTTTCTCGAACTCATCCTCGCTCTCTTTCAATGCAGCTTGCCACGCAGCACCGAATCCGGGGCTGTTGATCGTCAGCCGGTCCGCAGCTTGCTGATACACATGCAGCCGTGCGACTTCCTTCCGGCCCGGTTTCTGGGCATAGGTGCGCAAGCTGATGCGCAGGTTCTCGTTCTCTCCCTTCAATTGGGCAACCTCAGCCTTGATCTTGCTCAATCCCTCCGATTCGAGATCCATGCGATCGGTCAGCATCGATTTCAACCGGGCAATCTCCTGCTTGTGTTCCTTGGCCTTCGTTGAGTGCTTGGCATATTGTACGATCAGGAGGACGAGCATCGGAACGAATCCGATCGCGACTCCGATGATGATGTTCTCCATGGAACGCTCCTTATGCATCCGCGATGGCAAAGTATAGCACGCACAAGAATGCGCTTCAACACTCAGCTGAAGCGTGCGATCACCGCCTCCACCGAATTCTCGATCGGGGAGGGGAGTTCCACCCGCCCTTCGAATACCGCCATGTCCTTGAATCCGGTTCCGGTGAGCAGCACGCAGACGGACACCTCTTCACCGAACTTCTCCCTCAGCATCGCTGCGTCCTTGCGCAATCCTGCCCATGCACACGCGGCCGCAGGTTCGGCGAAGATTCCCGCCTTGCCCGTCAATTCCAACTGGGACTCGAGGATCTCCTCATCGGTCACCTCGGTCGACCATCCGCCGGTCTGGTTGATGTAGCGGACAGCCATCCTGCCGTTCGCAGGGGAACCTACGCTGATGGAGTCCGCACGCGTGGTAGCCGATACGTTCAACGGCTTGCCGGTTCGCCATGCCTGCGATATCGCTCGCGAACGGGTCGATTGCACACAGACGACCTTGGGCACCTTCACGATGAGGCCTGCCGCATGCAGGTCAAGCAAGCCCTTGCACACCCCCGCATAGATGCACCCGTCGCCTACCGGCACGTAGATCACATCGGGCACTTGCCGGCCGAGCTGCAAGAACAGCTCGATCGAGATGCTTTTCTTGCCCTCCACGGTCATCGGGTTGTAGGCGGTATTCCGGTTGATCCCGCCGAATCGTTCCGTGTAGGCGATGGAGAGTGCGAACGCATCGTCATACGATCCTTTCACCGGGACGACCGTAGCTCCATAGAGCACGCTTTGCATGAGCTTGTTCACCGGCGCGGTCTCGGGGACGAAGAGTATGATCTCAAGATCGTAGGCGGCTCCCGCGCAACTCATCGCAGCCCCTGCGTTTCCTGTGGAGGCCAAGGCAATCCTGCGTTCACCGTGGGCGATCGCCTGCGCAGCGATCAATTGGGAAGCACGGTCCTTGAACGATCCGGAGGGGAGGGCGCTGTCCAGCTTGATCACAAGGTTCGGCAAACCGTAGGAGGAACACAACCGCTTCGGTCGGACGATCGGGGTTGTCCCCACGGGAAAACATTCGCGATCGGGCACCGTGTAGGGAAAGAAGTCATGGTAGGAGAGCTCCTCCTTCACACGAAGCTCCCTGAGTTCCCGTTCATCCAACCGGACGATCAGGTTCCCCTTGCGGAATTCCTTCGGATCACAGTCCTTCGCACATCCCGGGCAGGTGTACATCACCTCGTCGGTGACATTTTCGGTGCCACAATCATTGCAGACATAGCTGAAACGCATTCGATACCCTCCATACGGGAAAAACGCCGGACCCGAAGGCCCGGCGTCCACCAGTCGGCCGCCTACTTGAGCAGACCGACCTCATCATTGAATTCGTTGATCATCTTGTCGATCTTGGCCGCATAGGCGGGCAACTGCTTCCAATAGGAGCGATCGTACCACTGTGCATTGATCTCCGCATAGGTCTTTCCCTGTTGTTCGACCCAGGTATAGTACTTGAGATTGTGGACCCGCAGGCGATCGTAGTATCCGAGCTCCTGCACATTGTCGATCCCCTGGTGCAACAGGCACGCGGCGTGCACCTTCGCGGCATCGAGAGCGGTGAACGGACCCTGTTTCTCTTCGAGTTCCCCCAGACGCGACGTGTACATCTCCGAACTGTCGGTGAGGATGGTGAATACCACATCGTCTTCTTCCATCTCGTAATACTTGGCCATCTTGATCGCACTGAGGAGATTTCCTACGCCGCTGATGCCATACAGCGGCAAGTTCGCGACATCTTCCTCGGAAACCCCGATGCCCCGCAGGTACTCGATGCCTGCCGGCTCGTTGAAGAGGCGGTAGATGTCCATGCAGTCCTGATCGTCGATCGAGGTGATCATGTCGGTGTTCTTCACGTTGTGGATCCAAGGGACGTGCTTGTCCCCGATGCCTTCGATGCGGTGGCCCCCGAACCCGTTGCGCAGCAGCGTCGGACACTGCAAGGCTTCACTCGCGGCGATCTTGATGCCGTGATACGCATCTTTGAGCTTGTCTCCCGCGGCAAGCGTTCCGCCCGAGCCGGTGGAGGAGGCATACCCGCGCACGTTCTCATCCTTCACCCCGAGTTTCTTCAGGACCTCGATCATTGCCGCACCGGTGACCGTATAGTGCCACAGGTAGTTCTCGAACTTGTCGAACTGGTTGAAGATCACGATGGAGGCTCCCCGTTCGGCATCGAGCTCATGGCACTTGTCGAAAATTTCCTTGACGTTCGACTCGCAGCCGGGGGTGGCGATGACTTCGCCTGCAATGGCCTTCAACCAGTTGAACCGTTCCTTGCTCATCTCCTCGGGGAGGATCGCGATGGATTTGCACCCGAGCAAAGCGCTGTTGTAGGCTCCGCCGCGGCAATAATTTCCGGTGCTCGGCCATGCGGCCTGCTGGTTCACCGCATCGTAGTTTCCGGAGACGAGGGCGGGGGCGAGACACGCGTACGTGGCACCGACCTTATGGACGCCGGTGGGGAACCACTTGCCGACCAACGCAAGGATCCTGGCCTTGGTGCCGGAGATGATCCTCGGCACCTCGATGAAGTTGACCTCACCGAAGGAACCTCCCTTCTCGACCGCCTCGTTCTTCCAGTTGATCCTGAACAGGTTCTCCGAGTGGACGTCCCACAGCCCCATCCCCTTGAGTGCATTCTTGATCGTCTCAGGTGTCTTCGAAGGGTCGACCATCTGGGCGAATGTCGGCAACACGATGCCCTTCTCTCGGCACAGTTTCACGTTCCTGGCGCGAACCTCTTTGTTCAGCTCCAGATTGATCAGGTCATACATATGATTCCTCCGTCGTTTCCTTGTATCGAATATATGTCCATACACTAGCACGTGTTTCATGAAAATGTAAATAACAATTTTCAAAATTTGCCTATGACTGAAATTATGTTAAGAAATTGCGCTATCCCCAATATTTCTGAAGGGAATGCAAGAGGAATATCTTTGAGCGGAAACGCGAAATCCCAGAGGGAAAACGTGCATTTATGTTGCAAATTGTTGCAAATGAGATTGACTTCCCGCGATTCTCATTTACAATGGGCAGTGGGCCTTCAGGTCCCGAAACCAATCCCAAGGAGCCATACTGTCATGGGAGACATCATGCGACCCGTTCCCTTCGAGGAACTCATCGATAGGATCTTCTCGGAATACCGCGAATGCACCTCGATCTTCGGAATCCATCAGGACCAGTTCTGTACCCCCGACCCGAAGAAGAGCATCTCTGTCTTCGGACAGCGTTGCGCGACCCCGCTTGGTCCTGCGGCCGGCCCCCATACCCAACTGGCACAGAACATCGTGGCCAGCTACCTTGTCGGCGGCAGGTTCATCGAACTGAAGACCGTCCAGCAACTGGACACCCTGGAAATCGACAAGCCGTGCATCGATGCCCGTGACGAAGGATACAATGTCGAGTGGTCGACCGAGTATACGCTTGTGAAAGCATTCGACGAGTACGTGAAGGCGTGGGTGTTGCTGCACCTGCTCGAAGCGCTCATGCAGGGTGACCGGTTCGCACACCCATCGTTCATCTTCAACATGAGCGTCGGCTACAACCTCGAGGGAATCAAGACCGGGAAGATGCAGACGTTCATCGACAGCATGATCGACGCATCCGCCTCGGAATCCTTCAACAACTGCATCGCCTCGCTCGAGGCGATCATCGCCGAAGGTGCATTCCTCGAAGGGACTGCATGGGAGGGGATGGAGAAGAAGATCGCCGACCTGCCCAAGCGCATCAGTTCCCATATCAGTCCTTCGGTGACGCTGAGCACCATGCATGGCTGTCCCCCTCATGAGATCGAGGCCATCTGTTCCTACATGCTCACCGAAAAGAAGCTGAACACATTCGTGAAACTCAACCCCACGCTGTTGGGATTCGATACCGTGCGGCAGATCCTCGACGACTTGGGATACGACTATGTCGGGCTCAAGCGGGAATCGTTCGACCACGATTTGCAGTATGCCGATGCGATCGCGATGCTTCACCGCTTGGTCGACCTCGCGAAGGCCAATGGGGTCGGTTTCGGCGTCAAGCTGACCAACACGCTCGGCTCGGTGAACGACCAGGGCGTACTGCCCGGAGACGAGATGTACCTGTCGGGACGCACGTTGCTTCCGATCAGTACCGGAGTGGGAGCGTTGCTGTCCGAGGAGTTCGGCGGAGAGCTGCCGATCAGCTACAGCGGGGGGGCCAATGCGACGAACGTACTCGATCTCTTCGAGACCGGCATCCGACCGATCACCCTGGCGACCGACATGCTCAAGCCGGGCGGCTACGTCCGCATGAAGCAGATGGTCGAAATCCTCGAGCAGGAGGCCTCTTCGTGGAAAGCCAAGGGCATCGATGTCGGCAAGCTCGCACAACTGGCTGGAGAGGCAAGGAAGCGGCAGTCGGTGTCGAAGGAATATCGCGGGACCGATACGGTGAAGGTGGACGGCAAGCTGCCGTTGACCGACTGTTACGTCGCACCCTGCGTGCAAGCCTGTCCGATCCATCAGAACGTACCCGATTACATCTATCTGGTAGGCAAGGGCCGCTATGCCGATGCACTCGAGATCATCTATGATACCAACGCCCTGCCGAACCTCACCGGTTATATCTGTGATCATCAATGCCAGTACCACTGCACCCGGTTGGATTACGAGGGAACGGTACAGATACGTGAGATGAAGAAGATTGCCGCGGAGCACGGCTTCGAGGAGTATGTCAAGCGATGGGAGAGCCCGGAGGGCGCCACGGTGAAAGCCGCGGTGGTCGGAGCAGGCCCCGCGGGACTTTCTGCCGCCTATTTCCTTGCACGCGCAGGTTTCGCGGTCTCCGTGTTCGAACGGGAAGAGAACGCAGGCGGTGTGACCAGGAATGTGATCCCCGCCTTCAGGTTCCCCGAAAGTGCCTTGCAAGCGGATATCGACTTCATTGCCCGGCACGGAGTCGAGTTCACCTTCGGAGCCGATCGTGAGGATCTTACCATACAGTCGCTCAGGGACCGCGGATTCGACCATATCTTCTATGCGATCGGTGCGGAAGTCGACAACGAGATTCCCCTGAAGGGCGATCGCACCCGCGTGCGCCCCTCATTGCACTTCCTCAACGCATACCGGAAGGATCCTTCCCTGCTCAGCATCGGCAAGGACGTGGTGGTCGTCGGGGGAGGCAACACCGCGATGGACAGTGCCCGTGCGGCGATCCGGGTGGCGGGCGTAGAACACGTTTCGGTCGTGTACCGCAGGACGGAAAAAGAGATGCCAGCGGATCTCGAGGAATACGGAAACGCCATCACCGACGGCGTGAAGTTCCTCTTCCTCACCAACCCGGAGTCTCTCGATGCCGACGGAAACCTGGTATGCAGGAAGATGAGGCTGGGAGATGTCGATGCCTCCGGTCGAAGAAGACCGATCGCGACCGACGAGACGATCACCCTCCGTGCCGATACCGTGATCACCGCGATCGGGGAGCAGGTCGATACCCAAGCGCTCACATGGTTCGGTGTTCCCTGCAATGAGAAGGGTTGGGCAGAAGTGGATGGCAAGACATCGGAGAGCAGTGTCGAAGGTGTCTATGTCATCGGAGATGCACAGAGCGGCCCCTCCACGGTGGTCCGCTGCATCGCCTCCGCGCGAAAGGCGGTGGAAGCCGCGATCGACGCAGTGTTGGGATCGATGGAGGATGAAGATCATCACCACCATGACCATGATCACGAGTGCTCGTGCGGTCACGATCATGAAGACGGATGCTGCTGCGAGGATGACGATGCGGAGGATGAGGAATTCTCCGATGAGGAGATCGGCGAGATCGAGGAACAGGAGGATGCATTCTTCGGAGAGATCAGGGCGAAGAAGGGAAAGATAGTCGCGCCCGCCAAGGAAGGAGTATCGGTGAAAGCCTTCGCAGAACGGGAAGCCTCCCGCTGTCTTGAGTGCAGCTACATCTGCAACAAGTGTGTCGAAGTCTGTCCGAACCGGGCGAACGTAGCCATCGACATGCGTCACAGGGACGACCTGTTCACGCATCCGTTCCAGATCGTACACCTCGATGCATTCTGCAACGAGTGTGGCAACTGTGCCACCTTCTGTCCTTGGGAAGGATCTCCCTATCTCGACAAGCTGACCGTTTTCAGCCGGGCCGATGACTTCGACGCTTCGGAAAACTGCGGTTTCCTCGTCGAGGATGACGTGATCCGCGTCCGCTTGGACGGCGATACGCTTGAGTTGCACCTGCAGTCCGACGGGACGCTGGACGGAGACTTGCCCGAGGAGGTCTCATCGATCATTGAGGAAATCATCGCCAATCACCGCTACCTGCTCGGTGCGGTAGGCGAGTGAGCAGAGGAGGTCAAGCATGTCGATCACCATATTTGCCAATGCGCGTGTCGTACAGACCATGCCGCCGTTCTCCGTGACCGAGGGTGTCGATGTCGTGGTCTCGGATGACCTGATCGTCGCGGTCGGCAAGCAAGCAGGATCTGCGTATCCCCAAGGGCGCACGATCGATGCGTCGGGGAAAACCATCATCCCCGGTATGGTCTGCAGCCATCATCACTATTACAGCGGCCTTTCGCGGGGGATGCTGGTGCGTGCGGGTGTCCAGAATGATTTCATCCAGGTCCTCAAGGAGTGGTGGTGGCGGCTCGACCGTGCACTCGACGAAGAGGCGATCCTCTATTCCTCGTTGGTCTGCTCCATCGATGCGATCGCAGCGGGAACCACCGCATGCATCGATCACCATGCAAGTCCCTCGTTCATCGAAGGTTCGTTGGAAACGATCGCGAAGGGAATGCGCACCGTCGGCGTGCGGGGTTCGACCTGCTATGAGGTGACGGACCGCAACGGAGGGATGGACGAGGTCCGTCGCGGCGTTGCCGAGAACATCGCATTCGCAAAGGGTGTCGATGCGCGGCGCAAAGCCGGAGAGGACCCGCTGGTGGAGGCGATGATCGGAGGACATGCTCCGTTCACGATCCCCGATGAGGGATTGGCCTTGATGAAAACAGCGTGCGAGGAGACGCAGCGGGGCATCCACCTTCATGTGGCCGAGGACAAGTATGACACCGTCCACTCACACCATCGGTACCACAAGGACATCATGGATCGTCTCGACAGTTTCGGTCTCCTCGGAGACAACACCTTGCTCGTCCACGGATTGTGGCTCAACGATGCCGAGATTGCCCTGCTCAATGAACGCAAGAGCTTCTTGGCACACAATCCGCGAAGTAACATGAACAACCATGTCGGCTACTGCGACCGGCTTCGCCAAGTGGACAATCTGGTGCTTGGCACGGATGGGTGCGGCGGGAACATGTTCGAGGAGATCAAGCTGGCCTTCTTCAAGCACAAGGATGTCGGCGGTCCCTGGTGGCCGGGAGATTTCACGGATGTACTGACACGGGGGAACAGGATACTCGAGCGGTACTTCGGCAGCAAGTTCGGTAGGGTGGAGCCGGGGTACAAGGCCGATCTCACGATCCTGTCGTACCAGAGTCCGACCCCCTGGGTCGACGGGAATGCAGCCACCCACATCGTATGGGGAACCAGCAGCAATGCAGTGGAGTCGGTCATGGTGAACGGAAGGCTGGTGATGGAGAATCGTGTATTCCCCTTCGATGTCGAGGAAATCTATGCCAAGGCTGCAGAAGTGGCGAAGCGCGTATGGAGCAGGGTCGACGGGATCGCGCCCTGACGGAAACAGTCGAGAAAACAACCCCAACGGGGATAAGGTAATCCAAGGAGTCAACAAATGGGAATTCATGAACAAATCAGGATGAAAGCGGCGGAGTATCGCCAGTATACGGCACAGAACCTTTCCAAGATGGTGCAGGTGAAATCCTACAGCAGCAAGGAAGAGGACGTGTGCCGCCTGATCGTCGAACTGTGCAAGGAAGCGGGATTCGATGAAGTCCGCATCGACGGATTGGGCAGCGTGATCGGGCGGGTCGGGAACGGGCCCAAGCAACTCGCATTCGATGCGCACATCGATACGGTCGAGGTCGGGAACCTGGACAACTGGGATTTCGATCCGTTCAGCGGCGAGATCAAGGATGGCAAGGTCTTCGGCCGCGGGACGTCCGACCAGAAAGGCGGAGCTGCCTCGATGATCACCGCCGGAAGGATTCTCAAGGAACTCGGGTACGGCGGGGAATATTCCGTCTACTTCACGTTCACCGTCATGGAGGAAGATTGTGACGGCATGTGCTGGAAGTATCTGATCGAGGAGGAGCATTTCAAGCCCGACTTGGTAGTCTCCACCGAGCCCACCAGCTGCAGGCTCTACCGCGGTCACCGGGGAAGGATGGAGATCCGCGTGTTCCTCCGTGGTGTCTCCTGTCACGGAAGCGCTCCCGAGCGAGGCGTGAGCGCCGCCTACAAGGCAGCCCGCGCTGCCTTGGCGATCGAACAGCTGAACAAGGACCTGCAACCGGATGAGGAGAACTTCCTCGGCAAGGGGACCATCACGGTCAGCCAGATCGATGTGCGCGGTCCCTCCCAGTGCGCGGTCCCCGACCATGCGATGCTCTACTGTGACCGCCGGCTTACCTGGGGAGAGGATGCCGACCTTGCGATCGGCCAGGTACGTGAGTACATCGCCAAGGCAACCGGTGACCGGCCGGAGGACATCATCGTCGAGATGCCGATGTATGAAAAGCTCGGCTGGACCAACAAGGATTATCATCAGGAGCTCTATTTCCCGACATGGAAGATCGATGCCGACCACTACCTGGTGCAGTCGGGAGTTGCGGCGCACAAGGCCCTCTTCGAGAAGGAGCCGATCGTCGACAAGTGGACCTTCAGCACCAACTGTGTCGCCACGACCGGCCGGCACAAGATTCCTGCGATCGGATTCGGACCCGGGGATGAGGCGCAAGCGCACGCTCCCAACGAGATCAACAGGATAGACGATCTTGAGATCTGCGCCGCGTTCTACGCGATGCTCCCCTACAGCCTTGAAGGAAAGAACTAGAAAGCTCCGTACTTCCATTGTATACTTGAATGGCTCCGGTTCCCTTGCAAGTCGCAGGCAGGAACCGGACAGCCCACCATGGATTGCTCTCCGGACATGGCAGGGAACTTCTCCACGGAGAGGCCCCGCGGGTTTCCGAACCCCGGGAGGACAGGAGGATCGTTGATGGAGAGACGGGCGATCGGAATCGGGATGCAGAGGACGGTTGCCGCCCAGACGGGCAAGGGATCTTCTTGTATCCATCCGATTCGCATGTCGGTACTCCCGTCCACGAAAATTCACCGGAACGGAAAACAGAAGGGATGCCGCCCCGTCTCTTCGGTGCCGATGATTCACAAGGATTTGCCATGCACGAACACGCGATTCTACTGAAGAACATTTTCTGTCTCATGACGGAGACGGACAAGCCGACACTCTCGGGTGCCGACATGCTCATCACCGGGAAGACGATCGCCAGGATCGATCCCACCGGATCGATCGAAGCACCCAAAGGTGCACGGGTGATCGATTGTTCCTCACATGTGGTGCTCCCGGGTTTCGTGAACACCCACCATCATTTCTACCAGACGCTCACCAGGAACCATCCTGCAGTCCAGAATGCCGAATTATTCGACTGGCTGCGGTTCCTCTACAATGTCTGGAAACATATCGATGACGAAGGAGTGTACACTTCCAGCCTCCTGGCGATGGGGGAGCTGCTCAAGACGGGATGCACCTGTACGACAGACCACCACTACCTCTATCCACGGGGTTTCTCGGGAGACTTGATGGGGATACAGTTCGCTGCCGCAGACAAGCTCGGCATGCGGTTCAGCCCGACACGCGGGTCGATGTCCCTGAGCCGTAAGGATGGCGGCCTGCCTCCCGATTCCGTCGTCCAGACAGCCGACGAGATCCTGCAGGATAGCGAGCGGGTGATCAACCGATACCATGACCCCTCCCCGATGGCGATGCACAAGATCGTCCTCGCCCCCTGCAGCCCGTTCAGCGTCACCAAGGATCTGATGCGCGAGAGTGCGAGACTCGCCCGCGCTCATGGGGTACGACTGCACACCCATCTCGCCGAGACGAGGGACGAGAATGATTTCTGCATCGGGATGTACGGCAAACGCCCGGTAGCCCTGATGGAGGAGTGCGAGCTGATCGGGCCCGATGTCTTCTATGCCCACGGCATCCACTTCAATGACGAGGAACTGAGGATCCTGCGGGATACCGGTTCCCATATCGCTCACTGCCCATCCTCGAACATGCGGCTCGGATCGGGTATCTGCCGTGTTCGCGAGATGCTCGCCATGGGGATCAACGTGGGCATCGCGGTCGACGGGTCAGCTTCGAACGATGCCTCCGACATGCTTGGGGAGATCCGCAACGCCCTGTTGTTGCAGCGGGTGGAACAGGGAGCCGATGCACTGACGGCCAGGCAAGCCTTCGCGTTGGCGAGCGAGAACGGTGCCAGGATGTTGAACTTCTCGCAGGTGGGACGACTGGTGGAGGGTTGGGCCGCCGATGCAGCCATCTTCAACGTACATGCACTGCCGTATGCCGGATCGCTCTCGGATCCGGTCGCTGCCTTGCTCTTCTGCGGCAACGATCATACGACCGACTACACGATCGTGAACGGTCAGGTCGTCGTGGATGGACGTCGCTTGGTCGGCGTCGACGAGAGTGAGTTGGTGCGCAAGGCAAATGCAATCAGCAAGGACATGCTCGCGAAAGCGGAGCGAAAGGAGGAGGTATGATTACCGAATTCATTACGGTGACATCGGCAGGACAGGCTCTGCATGGCGCCAGAGAGGATTCCGCGTTCCTCGCGGGAGGGACCGAGATCCTGCGTTTGGGAAGTTCCGTCTCACGTGCGCGCATGATAGATCTGAAGGGCTTGGGACTCGACACCATTTCCGTGGAGAACCAATCGGTGACAATCGGTGCGATGGTCACGTTCCAGCAAGCCCTCGAACATGATGCGGTTCCCGGGTACCTGAAGGAAGCGCTGCGCTTCTGTGCATCGCGTACCAGAAGGAACATGGCGACGATCGGGGGGAACATCGCGCTCGTTCGCGACGATTCCTATCTCTTGCCGACGCTCGTCGCAGCAAAGGCACGCCTGGTCCTCGCCGACCTGGCTACCGATGGATCATACGTCGAGGAGAACATTCCCATCCGCGAATACCACTCGTTCCGAGACCACTTCAGCGGAAGTCTGATCCTCGGCATCATCCTGAACAAGCCGCAGCGTTTCGTCGCCTCGAGCAGATTCAGCAGGACCGCACAGAGCCCTGCGGCGATCACCGTGTCGTTCGGAGCCGACATCTCCAGCGGAGAACCGCACGATGTGCGCATCTGCGCCGCGATCAAAGGAAGCGGTGTAGTGCGATTGCTCCAGGTAGAACAGAGCGTGGCGAGCGGCCACTACCGCAATGCCGACGATGCCGTTGCCCTCGCAGGTGCCGATATCCTATTTGCCGATGACAGTACCGGTAGTGCAGGATACAAGCGGTATCTCTTGGGAACCGCGGTAGCCGACTTGTTCCGCTGCTGCCTTGCGGCCATGGGAAAAGGAGAATCCGTATGAACGTACGATGTACCATAAATGGCAAGAGTGTCTCTGTCTCGGTCGAGCCGGGCGACACGTTGAGAATGATGTTGGTCCGTCTCGGACACTTTTCGGTCCGCGACAGTGATGACGGGGAAGGATTCGCCGGCAGCGACACCGTGATCGTGGATGACCGGCCGGTCTATGCGAACCTGATGCTTGCCCTGCAAGCCGAAGGATCCGTGATCCGCACTCCCGATTCGCTGGCACAGGGAGGCCGGTTGTCGGTCGTGCAGCAGGCGATGATCGATGCGGGAATTGTCCAATCGGCCTACAACGCTCCTGCCACCGCACTGCTTCTGACCTGGTTGCTTGAACACGATCCCGATCCGAGCCGCGAGACGGTCAAGGATGTGCTCTCCGGAATCTTTGTCCGGGACACCGGGTATGAACACTATTTCCTCGCGGTGCAGCTTGCACGCGAATACCGCGACAGCGGTCGGTATGCCAGCGAGATCGCCCCGCAGTTCCGTGATCATCTCTCCTACGTGGGCAAGGTGAAGCCGAAGGTCGACGGACGTCAGTTGGTCGCCGGATGGAAATCGTTCGTCGAGGACCGTGTGGAACCGGGTGCGTGCACGATGATCATGCTCCGAAGTCCTCACGCCCATGCCTATGTCACCAAGCTCGATACCGCCGAGGCGGAAGCGATGCCGGGTGTGATCGCCATCATCACCGCAGCCAACTGCCCCGATGTCTTCTATATGTCCGCAGGGCAGGGGAATCCGGAACCATCCCCCTATGACAGGAGGCTTTTCAACTGGAAAGTACGCCACGTGGGTGACCGCGTTGCCGCGATCGTCGCGGAAACAGAGGAACAGGCAAAGGCCGCGAGGGAGAAGATCAAGGTCGAGTACCAGGTGCTCAAGCCGATCTTCACCGTCGAGGAAGCCATGGCTCCTGGTGCGCCGGTCGTGCAGAACGGAGTTGCCGAGTACCTGAGCGGAGCCCCGGACGGCCTTGATGCCTACAACAAGGGTGTCGATCCGCGGGAGGGCAAGGTGATCTATCCGTTCCCCCTGCATGCCGATATCCGGCGCAACGTGGCTGCTGCGGCCCATGGTGCGATCGGGGATGTCGCACAAGGATTTGCCGACGCCGATGTCGTGATCGAGCGGACCTACCAGAGTTCCCAGATCCAATGCACTCCGTTGGAACCGCACATCGTCTACACGAAGATTGACAACGACCGGCTTGTGGTCCACGCCTCGACCCAGGTTCCCTTCCACCTCAGGAGGATCGTCGCCCGGGTTTGCGGGATCGATGAGAACAAGATCCACGTGATCAAGGAGAAGGTGGGAGGTGGCTACGGATCCAAGCAGGATATCCTTGTCGAGGATGTGGCCGGTTATGCGACATGGATCACCCGCCGTCCGATCCTCTATCGCAATACGCGCGAGGAGGAATTCATCGCGAACAGCACGCGTCACCCGATGCGGGTCACCGTCAAGATGGGAGCGAGAAAGGACGGAACGTTGACCGCGGTATACATGGATGTGCGGGCCAATACCGGGCCGTATGGAAACCATTGTCTCACCGTCCCCATGAACGCCTGTTCCAAGACTCTCCCTCTGCTGAACTGTCCGAACATGAAGTTCGATGTCACCACCTACTATTCCAACATTCCTCCCACGGGGGCGTATCAGGGATATGGAGCTCCGAAAGGTTCCTACGCACTGATGACCTGTCTCGCCGAGATGGCCGAGGCGGTGGGCGTCGATCCGCTCGAGATGGCGAAGAAGAACCATGTGGAACGCGGATTCATGCTGGAGATCCTCAAGAGCCTCGGCGAGGGACGGGAAGGAACCGTCGTGCCGGTCGGCAGTTGCGGACTGCGAAAGGCTCTCGATGAGGGCGCGCGGATGATCGGATGGGGCAAGAAAGAGAAAGCACCGGGCAATGATTGGAGGATCGGGAAGGGATTTGCCATGATCCAACAGGGGTCCGGACTTCCGGGACTCGATCATGCGACATGTGATGTCGTGCTGAACACCGATGGTACATTCATGGTCCACAGCGGCGGAAGCGACATCGGAACCGGTCTCGATACCATCAGTGTCAAATGTGTGAGCGAAGTGCTCTGCGTACCGATGGAGAAGGTCTCGATTCTCTCCGGCGATACTGACAACACCCTCTTTGACACCGGAGCCTATGCTTCCAGCGGAACCTATTTCAGCGGCAACGCGACACTGAAGGCTGCAGAGAATCTGAAAGAGAAGGTGCTTGCGGAAGCCGCATTGCAGATGGGAGAGAAGGTCGAGCATCTCGTCCTTCGCGCACCAGGTGAGGTTTTCAGCAACAAGACTGGGAATGTGCTCTCCTATGCGAAGCTCAGCCACGATGCACTCACCGGAGTGGGAAGAGGGCAGCTGGTCGGGTATGGTTCATTCGTCACCAACAATGCAGCGATCCCTTATGGCGCCCATTTCGCGCAGGTCGCAGTCAATGTGCGTACCGGGGAAGTGAAGGTCCAGAAGTTCTATGCCTTGCAGGATGCGGGGACGCCGATCAACCCGGAACTGGCGCTTTGCCAGATGTACGGGGCTGCATTGAAGTCGATCGGACACTCACTCTACGAGGATCTCGTACTGGATAAGGACGGTGTCTGCCTTACTCCCGATTTCACCCGGTATGGTGTTCCGATGACCAGCGAACTGCCGGAGGATTTCAAGGCGGTGCTGATTGATGAGGATGACGAGTACGGTCCGTTCGGTGCGAAATCGATCAGTGAGATCGCCACGAACGGCGCTGCACCGGCAATCGCGAACGCGATCCACGATGCGGTGGGTGTATGGATCAGGTCCTGGCCCTTCACTCCGGAGAAGATTCTCCGTCAGATGGGCAAGATCTCCTGATATTCGAAGCAATTGGCTGATAGGACTCTTCCTTCCGGGGAGAGTCCCCGACATACCGTGAGTGCAACAAACTGCAACAAAACAACTGGACATTTGTGCCCCTGTCTGGTATACTGCAGGCCATCACGACGACTATCTGGCAAAACCACATGGAGGTTTTATGAAAGACACCGCGACCATCAGGAAGATGATTGAGGAGTTGAAGGGACTGAAGACCCAGAACATGTATCTCAACGATTTCTTCCACACTTGGAAGGAGAGCGATGACGAGATCAGCGCCACCTTCGCCGTTGCCGAAATCCTCCGCGCGATGCGCGAGCAGAACATCTCCAGCAAGGTGTTCGACAGCGGATTGGGCATCTCCATCTTCAGGGACAATTCCACCAGGACCCGTTTCAGTTTTGCCAGCGCGTGCAACATGCTCGGTCTCGAGGTCCAGGACCTCGATGAGAAGACCAGCCAGATCGCACACGGGGAGACGGTGCGTGAGACTGCCAACATGGTCTCCTTCATGGCTGATGTCATCGGTATCCGGGACGACATGTATATAGGGAAGGGCCATGCCTACATGAAGGAAGTCGCCCACGCAGTCCAGGAAGGATACGACGACGGCGTGCTCGAGCAGCGTCCGACTTTGGTGAACCTGCAGTGTGACATCGATCACCCGACCCAATCCATGGCCGACTTGCTCCATGTGATCAACCACTTCGGCGGAGTGGAGAACCTGAAAGGAAAGAAGGTTGCGATGACCTGGGCCTACAGTCCCTCGTACGGCAAGCCGCTTTCGGTTCCCCAAGGAGTCATCGGACTGTTCACCCGCTTCGGGATGGACGTCGTGCTTGCGCATCCGGAAGGCTACAATGTCATGCCTGAGATAGAAGAGGTCGCAGCGGAGAATGCTCGGAAATCGGGTGGTTCGTACACGCGCGTGAACAGCATGGCAGAGGCGTTCAAGGATGCCGATATCGTCTACCCGAAGAGCTGGGCACCGTTTGCCGTGATGGAAGAGCGGACACAGTTGGTCGGTGACGGCAAGTTCGACGAGTTGAAGGACCTTGAGAAGCGTTGCCTTCTGAACAATGCCAAGTTCAAGGATTGGGAATGCACCGAGGAGCTGATGGCCACCACCAACGGAGGCAAGGCCCTCTACATGCACTGCCTGCCCGCCGATATCTCCGGCGTCAGCTGCAAGGAGGGAGAAGTCGCGGCTTCGGTGTTCGAACGGTACCGGGTTCCCCTCTACAAGGAGGCTTCCTACAAGCCGTACATCATCGCAGCGATGATCTTCCTTGCGAAGTTCCGCAACCCTGCTGACAAGCTGTCCGAATTGGTCGAAGCTGCCCAGAAACGCATCATATGATATCTTGTGCACACGAGTACACATCCCGGCAGAAATGCCGGGATATTTTTTTCACCGCGTCTGCCATCGGATCCTATGTTGCAGCTTGTTGCAATTAATCGCTTGTTTCCTCCCAAAAGAGATGGTATCGTACAGCAAGGAGGTCCATCTGATGGGAAAGATCGATCGCAAGCACCTGATGGATGTGGCTGCAGGAAGAGTGGAGGCAGATCTGGTCATCACCGGGGCAAGGGTCATCGATGTATGCAACGGAAGGATCACCGAAGGAGATGTCGCGATCGTTGACGGCATGATAGCGGGCATCGGATCATACCGGGGAAAGCAGCGATTCGATGCCAGGGGCAAGTTCCTTGCACCGGGATTCATCGACGGTCACGTCCACATCGAATCCTCGCTGGTCGATCCCGCTTCCTTCGCCGACTTGGTGGTTCCCCACGGGACGACTACGGTGATTGCCGACCCTCATGAGATATGCAACGTATGCGGCCTCGACGGCTTGGACTACTTGTTGGAAAGTTCTGAGGACCTGCCGTTGTCAGTATTCCTCATGATTCCCTCCTGCGTTCCCGCCACCACGTTCGAACACTCCGGAGCTGTCATGGACGCACAAGCCATCGCACAACGGATCAAAGTGGATCGGGTCCTCGGACTCGGTGAGATGATGGATGCGGTGGGGACCGTAGGTGCTGAACAGAGGATTTTGGACAAGCTCGCGGTTGCGTATGAAACAGGCAAGCTCATCGACGGACACGCTCCGGGCCTGTCGGGACACGAATTGAACGCATACGCCGCGGCTTCCATCCATACCGACCACGAGTGTGCCACGAAAGAGGATCTTCAGGATCGGATCGCACGGGGCATGCATGTGCTGCTCAGGGAGGGTTCCGCGTGCCACGATCTTCGCAATCTCTTGCAAGGTGTCGACGCTTCCAACAGCAGGATGTGTCTCTTCTGTACCGATGACAGGCAACCTTTCTCGATCCTTGAGGAAGGCCATGTGGACAACCATCTGCGCATCGCAGTGGAGGAGGGAGTGCACCCGATCGAGGCGATAAGGATGGCCACGCTCAACGCGTCGGAGTGCTATCGCCTGTACGATCGGGGTGCGATCGTCCCCGGAAGGAGAGCCGACCTGGTCCTGTTGGAAGACCTCAGGAAGTTCAAGGTAATGAACGTCTGGACCGGGGGGAACCTCTTCGTACCCCGGACCGAAGGCACGATGGCCCCGATTCCTCCTGCAGTGGCGGGACGCATGAACATCGGGGATTTTTCGATCGGCAAGCTACGCCTGTACCTGTCGCGACCGACAGTCCGTGTCATCGATATCCTTGAGGGATCGGTCGTGACCGAGGCGGGCAAGGCTACCGTACCGATCGGTACGGATGGTTGCTATGAGAACGATCCGACGCAGGATGTCGTGAAGCTGGCGGTGATCGAACGGCACCAGGGGACGGGAAACGTCGGGCTTGCCCTGATCAGGGGCTATGGACTGCAACATGGTGCGGTCGCGACCACCATTGCCCACGATTCACACAATATCATCGTAGCTGGAGACAATGATCCTGACATGGTGCTCGCTGTCGAGACCTTGATGCGACTGGGAGGCGGTATCGTGATGGTGCACGGCGGTGAGGTCCTGGACAGCCTCGCACTCCCGATCGCTGGATTGATGACCAATCTCGGTGGGAATCATGTGCATGAGCGGTTCACGCAGATGCATCGCAAGGCGGTGAGACGACTGAGCATCCACGATGGGATCGATCCGTTCATGACGTTGAGTTTCATGGCACTGCCCGTCATCCCTCATCTCAAGGTGACCGACATGGGACTGTTCGACGTCGATGCCTTTCGCTTCGTTCCACTGGAGCTCTAAACTGCGAAATTCACAGGAGAACAAAAAACAGGCCGTTCCACATGGGACGGCCTGTCTTCTCTGCACACGCGATCGCGTCAGCTGAGCAGCAGCTTCAGCAACAGGAGCACTGCGATGACCACCATCATCGGAGTGATTTCCTTTGCGCGCTTGGTGAACAGCTTCAGCAGGATCCAGCTCAGGGCTCCGTACATGATACCGTTGGCGATCGAGTAGGAGGTGACCATGAACAGGATGGTCAGGAACGCAGGGATCGCTTCGGTAGGCTCGTCGAAATCGATATCCCGGACGGGGCTGATCATGAACAGACCGACGAGGATCAACGCGGGAGCGGTGGCCGCACCGGGGATCGAGATGAACAACGGGGAGAGGAAGAGGGAGATCAGGAACAGCACGGCGACGGTAAGGCTCGTGAGACCGGTCCTTCCACCTTCGCTGACACCGGCGGAACTTTCCACATACGTCGTGACGGTGGAGGTGCCGAGCATCGCGCCCACGGTGGTGCCGATCGCGTCAGCGAACAGCGCTTCCTTGCATTTGGGGATCGTCCCGTCCTTCTCAAGCATGTTGGCCTTGGTGGCGCAGCCGATCAGGGTTCCGACCGTATCGAACATGTCGACGAAGAGGAATGTGAAGATGATCACCAGCATGTCGATGCTGAAGATATCCTTGAACGAGAAGGCGAGGAACGTGGGAGCGAGTGAAGGAGGCATGAAGCTGCCACCGCCCCAGGAGGTCACTCCGAGGGGAATCCCGATGAGCGTGGTGCCGATGATACCGAGCAACAGGGCTCCGCGAACCTTGTACGCCACCAGGATGCTGGTGATCACCAAGCCGATGACTGCCAACAACGCAGTGCCCTTGGTGATGTCGCCGAGCTGTACCAAGGTGGCTCCGTCTACGATGATGCCAGCGTTCTGCAGTCCGATGAAGGCGATGAACAGTCCGATACCTACGCTGATCGCTTTCTTCACATTGGAGGGAATCGAGTTCACGATCGCTTCACGGATGTTGAAGGCCGTCAGTGCGATGAAGATGATTCCTTCGATGAAGACCGCGGCCAGTGCCTGCTGCCAGGAATAGCCCATGGTCAGGACCACCGTGTAGGCGAAGAAGGCGTTCAACCCCATCCCCGGAGCCAGCGCGAACGGCAGATTGGCCAAAAAGGCCATCACCAGCGTCGCGATCGCGGAAGAGAGCGCGGTGGCTGTGAACACAGCACCGAAATCCATTCCTGCTTCCGACAACATAAGGGGGTTCACGATGAGGATGTAGGCCATCGTCAAGAACGTGGTCACACCAGCGAGCACCTCGGTCCGCACATTCGTCTTATGCGCGGAGAGCTTGAATAATTTTTCCATTTGATCACTCCTTCTCAATGGATACTTCGATAGTTCGATTCTATCCGGAAATGAGGAATTTGTACAGAAAAATATGCGTTTACGAAAGCTCAGCTGATAAATTTTGCTTTATTCCAAAAAATGGTGCGATCAATAGGAACGGAGGACCACGACCTTGTCCCCATGGAGGAATGTTTCCATCGGCGTATCATAAAGCCGGCTCAACAGTTCGCTTGTCAAGGCAGTGCCGACCGGTCCGCTGTATAATATTTTCCCTTGGCTCATCATTGCCACGTTGTGCGCACACTCAGCCGCGACATTCGGGTCGTGGGTGGTGAAGAAGAGGGTGATGCCACGCTTGGACAGGCTCTTTAGAATGTCGATCACCCGTGCAGTATTGCCCGGATCAAGACTGCTTGTCGGTTCGTCTAGCAAAAGTACGCGTGGCTGCTGGGCCAACGCGCGCGCAAGGAGCAGCAACTGATGCTCGCCTCCGCTGAGCGTGGTGACCGTGCGATCGGCGATTTCCCCGATTCCCACGAGCCTGATGGACTCGCGAGCGATATCCACGTCCTCACGGGAGGGAGATGCGAGCTCATGCAGATACGGAGAACGTCCGAAAAGCACGTACTCCATGACCGAGAAGGAGAACCGCGATCCTTCCTCCTGGGGAACCAGGCTGACGGTCCTTCCCAGGTCTTTCCGCCGATAGGAACCGAGTTCACGATCGAACAGCGAGATGTTACCTGCCTCCGGCTGGCGCCAGCGGAGGAGCAGGTCCATCAACGTCGACTTTCCGGCCCCATTGGGACCAAGCAGTACCGTCGTCATGCCTTCGGGAATGCAGAGGTCGAGCCCGTCCACTGCCGATTTGCTGCGGCCGGGATACCGATACGATACCTCCTCGAGCCGATAGGCACACCTCATAGTTTCACCTCGGTCTGTTTCCTGGTGAGGATGATCACGAACACGCATGCACCGAGCAGGCTGGTGATGACTCCGAGGGGAATCTCACTGGAGAGAAGCGTCCGGCCAAGCGTATCGCACGCAAGCAGGAATATGGCTCCCATCACCATGGAACCGGGCAATGCGAACCGTGCATCTGACCCGAAGACACGCCGTCCGAGGTGGGGAATGATCAGACCCACCCAACCGACCAATCCTGCAACCGATATGATTGCGGTCGTGGCAACGGTGGCGATGAACAGTACCAACGATTTTTCCCGACTCACCGCGATGCCGATGGAGTGCGCGGTCCGCTCGTCAAGACTGAGGATGTTGATTCTCCAGCGGATGATCAAAAGCACCGTCAGTGCGATCCACATGACGGGCATCACGCTCCAGGCAGCCTTCCATGTCCCGTTCCACAAACCGCCCATCATCCAGAAGGTGATGTCCTGCAAGCTTGTGGTCGGATCGGCGATCAGCTTGATGATTGCCAGGGCAGAGGAGAACACCGCTCCGACAGCGATTCCCGAGAGTACGAGACGCAATATCCAACCACCGAACCGGAAGAGTCGCGCTAGCCTATAGGAAAGCACCAGCGCAAGCAGTCCGAACACCGTCGCGCTGAGTTGGACGGCAAGGGCAGAGAACCCCGAGAGCACGATGGCCAAGGCGGCCCCGAAGGCCGCACCTTGCGAGACACCGAGGAATCCCGGTTCTACCAAGGGATTGGCAAAGAGCATCTGGAAGACGAATCCGCTGGCTGCGAGTGCAGCTCCTCCGGTGATGGCCAGAAGAATTCTCGGGAGACGCACGTCAAGGACGATTCGCGCGAGCAGGGGATCGGTAAGGATCCTTGCCGGATTCGCCAGGCCGGCGCGAGGATATCTGCCGAGCAGAAGTGCGATGAGGACGCTCAGGACCAAGCACAGCAGTGCGAGCAGCAGCTTGTTCCGATAAGAATTGCTCCGCTGGATAAAGCTGTCGTACATCATCGTTCCATTGATGCCAGATAGGATCGTACAAGCTTCCCGAGGATGTCCTCATCGGTGATGTGGTAAAAATCACGATAGAACGAGCGTATTTCGCTTTCCATGTCGAACGATGAGAACCGATCGGGATGCAACTGAGCGGCAAGCCACTGAAGACCCAGTATCCAACGGCTGTCCGATTGGATGTAGTTCACGACATCCGCAGGGGTGGCTCTGATGTTCCCCCGTGTGGCGGCACGGAGTTGCTGCCACTGTGAACCGGAGGCGATTTCTTCGAGGAACGGTTGTGCGGGACTCTTGTAGCTGATGAGGAACACATGATCGGCATCCCACCGGGCTATCTGTTCGAATGAGACCTTACGCCATGCGTTGGCCGCAAGATCATCATCCTTCCACACAGGGACTCCTCCCGCACTTTCGACGATCGTCGTCTGGATCCACTCTTTTGGTGCCACGCTGAAGGCGGTGATGCCATCGGCACGGGCTGCCTGCATCATCAGCACGGTAGGTCTCTCTTGTGCGGACAGGCCTTCCAAAGCCGACGCCACCGCGTGTTCCCGCCTGTCGAATTCCTCGTTCAGTCTCTGCGGTGTCTCTTCGTCCCCCAACAGCATTCCGAGCTGTACGATCTCCTCCTTCCAAGCTTGCGGAGTCTCGAGGTTCATGGTGAACACCGGGATGCCGAACGGTTCGAGCTGTTTCACGATGGAGTCGTAGTTGCTGGTCTTCGTGATCACCAGATCGGGTGCATGGGCGATGATCTCCTCGGGTCCCATCTGCTGGCCAAGCCGCTGTTGGGTTGCGAATCGCGGATCGATGAGGTTGAAAAAATCTCCCAGGCCTTGATTCGTCACCGAAAGCAACACTTCCGTCTCCATGGCGACGGGAAAGAGGAACAGGGCATCTGCCGGCATGATCGCAGCTTTCCCTGCAACGAGGATGCGATTGATCGGTCCGGCAACGGTGACGATCCTCCCCGATGCATCGGTCGCAGTCCTGACCGATTCCGTCGGAGGATGTTCCACGGTTCCCCGGGCATAGAGCACAGGAACTGTCACGAGTGAGAGAACCAGGATGACAAGCATGAGCGAACGTGTCTTGGACATGGCGGTATATTCCTTATCAAAGCGGACTGGGAATGATTCTACCATTATATGAACGATAATACAACGGTAAAAGCGCATGCCTTGATCAGCTTTTTGCATCCGACCTTGCATCAGCGATGGTTTCGGAGTAATCTGAGGATCATCACGGATGGAGTGAGGAATCGAGTGGAAAGCCATGACGACATGGATCGTTTCGGAGATCTGAAACGGTATCAGAGCATATTGGGTACGGCGTCCGAAACGCAGCGCAACGCCATGCTGGAGGCGATCGCGCAGGCGTTGGAACACAATCTTCCCCGCATTGTGAAAGCCAATGCGATCGACCTTGTAGAGGCGGAGCGACAGCAACTCGCCGTGCCGCTTCGCAAGCGGCTGGTGATGGACGATCACAAACTCGCCGGTGTCTGCGAAGGGATCAGGCAGGTTGCGGCACTTCCCGATCCGATCGGGAGGATCCGGGAGCGGCGGCTTCTCGACGACTCTTTGGTGTTGGAACGAGTCTCCGTCCCCATCGGAGTGATCGGGATGATCTTCGAGTCCCGACCCGATGCCTTGGTCCAGATACTCTCGCTCTGCCTGAAAAGTGGCAATGCGATCATCCTCAAGGGTGGAAGCGAGGCGTTGCAGACGAACCGGATCCTTGTCCGGATCATCCGTGAGGCCTTGGAGGGATTCGATGCGGCCAGCGGCTGGATCGTACACCTGGAAAGCCGGGAGGATGTGCGGACCCTTCTCGGGCTGGATTCCATTGTCGACCTTTTGATTCCACGGGGATCGAACGAGTTCGTCCGTTATGTGATGGATCATACGAGAATTCCGGTACTCGGACACGCCGATGGGATATGTGCACTCTATGTCGATGAGTTCGCTTCAACAAACATGGCCGTTCGCGTCGCGGTCGATGCTAAGTGCCAGTACCCCGCGGTATGCAATGCAATCGAGACACTGCTTGTCCACCAAAAGCAAGCAAAGGTATTTCTCCCTGCGTTCCAAAAAGCAGTGGAGCCGCATGCGGTGGTGATCCACGGGGATGAGCGTGTGCGATCCATCATCGAGTGTTCCGAAGCGACCGATACCGATTGGGACACCGAGTACCTCGGCTATGAGATCGCGATCAAGGTCGTCGACTCGATCGATGAGGCAATCAGCCATATCGCATGCCATGGATCCGGTCACACCGATTGCATCGTGACCGAGGATGCGGACCGGGCTCGGCTGTTCCTCAGGCATGTGGATTCCGCCGATGTGTTCTGGAACTGCAGTACCCGGTTTGCCGACGGATTCCGCTTCGGATTGGGTGCCGAAGTGGGTATCAGTACCCAGAAGATCCATGCGCGAGGGCCGGTAGGGTTGGATGGTCTGGTGACGAGCAAGTGGCTGCTCGCAGGAAAAGGGCAGATAGTCGCCTCCTATGAGTCGGGCGACGCGTCATTCACACACCAGGATCTTCCCACGGAGGGAATCGGCATACTCGGGGAGGTCTTGCGGTGACACGCAATCTATCTTCCATCAAGAGAATCGTCGTGAAAGTCGGTACGAACCTGCTCAGCGACCGTAGTGGAATCGACTCACAGCGGATCGAACAGGTCGTCGAGGATATCGTGACCCTCCGCTCGCAAGGATTTCAAGTCCTGCTGGTCTCATCCGGCGCGATCGGACTCGGTGCGAAAGAATTGGGACGGACCTCGGCAGTCAAGCAGGTCGCATTGCGGCAAGCATGCGCCTCGATCGGCCAGCCGATCCTGATGAGCCACTACCGCGCGGCGTTCAAGCGTCACGATGTCGTCTGTTCACAGGTGTTGATCACACGAAGCGAACTGAACGAACGCAAGACATTCGTCAACCTGAGAAATTCGGTGCAAACGCTCCTCGACCTCGGTGTCGTTCCGGTCTTCAACGAGAATGATGCGGTCAGCACCGCTGAAATCGGCACTGCCTTTGGCGACAACGACCGGATGAGTGCGTTCGTCGCAAGCAAGATCGACGCGGATCTGCTGGTGATCCTCACCGATATCGACGGACTGTATACGAAGAATCCGAGGAAGGAACACGATGCTGTCCTGCTGGGAGAGGTGGAGAAGATAGATGATACGGTCCTCTCCTATGCGGGAACGGCCGGAAGTGTATTCTCGGTCGGTGGCATGAAAACGAAATTGCTTGCCGCGAAGATTGCCTCCACCGCAGGGTGTGCGACGATCATCGCAAGCGGGTATGAGAAGTCGGTGCTGTCCCGCCTGTTGGCAGGAGAGCCGCTCGGAACCTATATCCACGCGGACAAACGGCTCGGTCAGCGGGCCAGGTGGATCATCAACAGCAGTCCGAAGGGCACGATACGGATCGATGAGGGAGCGGTGCGGGCGTTGCGTGCGCACAAGAGCCTGCTACCTTCAGGGGTCGTTTCGGTCGAGGGAGTGTTCCACGAAGGGGACGTCGTCATGGTGAACGAGATCGCAAAGGCTGTTCCCTACTACAACAGCACCGAGATCATGGAGATGGCGGGATGTCAAAGCAAGGACATCCCCCGACGATTGGGCAAGGGCAAGGCGGATGTGTTGTTCAGGCCCGAGGATATAGTGTTCTTGGATCATGCAGAATAATTACCAGATTTTCCACCGGAAACAAGATATCGGGAAGCGCATCAGCCTCCTGCACCGGGAGGAGACCCTCTCGTTGGGGATGGTTGCCATGGAGGGAGGAGAGGCATTGGCCACCTCCATCGAGGAATTGACCGCATGTGCCCCGACAAGGACCGTGCATGTGCTCATGTATGAAGAGCAGGGCCGCTTGCCAGAATTGCGTGCCAGGTTTCCCGATGTGACGTTCATCGTGTTCTCCGAACCGGTCTCGTTCGGGACGATGGCGAATTCCATGGCGAACGAATGTTACACCACATTCTTCTTCCTCACACGCAGTGACTTGAGGTGCTCAGGGTATGCGATGGATGAAGCCATCAAGCTGTTGCACCGCAGCGACAAGCCTTCCGTGATCACGGTTCGCCTGATGAATCGGTTGCAGGAACAGATACCGGTCATACAGGCTCCTCTGGTGCGTGACGGGCTGATCGATCCCATCTCCTTCCTCCCGACCGGCTCCATGGTCCCCACGCTCTATCCGTTTCTCGGTGTGGGACTGTATGAACGGGCCCTTTTCCAACGATTGCGGGGATTCGATGAGCTGGTGGATGGGGAGTACTGGCAACAGTTGGATTTCGGTCTCCGTTCATGGCTCTACGGATATCCCATCCTCAACTTCCCCGGTCTGGAATGTACCTTTCCCACCCGCCAATTCATCATCGAGGATCGTTCTGAGCGGGAGGGAATCAAGCGGGTCCACACCAAAGCCTTGGGCGTCAGACAGATGAATGGCAAGAATTATCCGAAACGGATCGGACGATACCATGATGCACATGTCCAATCAGAGGTGAAAAAGCGACTTGCCCTCTACAAGACCGATTTCCTGCAACTGATGGACCAATGGACAGCTCCCGGAGAATACCGATGAAGAGACTGGCGACATTCCTGCTTCTCGTGGTGAGCTTTCTGGTACGGTCGAATCCGTTGTCTGCCGTACCTGCAGAGAATCCTTTCTCCTGGCCGATCGGTACGGTGGTGCTCGATGCAGGCCATGGCGGAACAGATCCCGGTGCGATTTCCGAGAGTCAGGCAACGGTGCTTGAGAAGGAACTCACGCTGGATCTCGCCGTCCGTGTCGCCTCCATGCTTGCCCGCGAGGATGAACTTGAAGTCGTGATGACACGTTCGGATGATAGCTTCGTTGCCCTGGCCGATCGTGCCGCAGTTGCCGCTGAACATGATCCGAAGGTCGGGAAGGGGATCCTCTTGGTATCCATACACGCCAACTCGTCCACATTCGTCGAGCCGAGCGGATTCGAGGTCCTGATCAAGCATACGGAGAAGCGGGTCCGCTTCCTCGAGAACGGTGTGAAGGACTGGGTCATGTTGCGTTACGCGAACCATACGATGGGGGAGTTGAACCGCTTGCTGAACCGGGAAAATCTCCTGCTCGCATCCAGCTTGGAACGATCGATGCGCGACGAATTCCCTTCGGCTCGTTCACGGGGAGTCAAGGAGCAGGATGTGTGGGTCCTGAATGCGAGCAAGGTTCCCTCCGCATTGGTGGAGGTCGGCTTCCTCAGCAATCGCGATGATCTCGTGGCCTTGGCCGATCCCCAGTGGCGCGAACGCATGGCAGGTGCGATCGCCGCGGGAATCCTCGGATACATCAATCGCGATTGAGTCTCTTTCTTCCTTCGATTGCCAACTGTGTCTTCAGTGTCTTCAATTCCTTGGAGAGGGACACTTTGTAGATATGCGGATTCATCATCCGCTTGTAACTGTCGTGGAAGGTCGCGAGGCACTCGGCAACATGTGCGCGGATCTTCGGCAACTTCGGCGCAGGAGAAACCCGCTGGCCGCCCTCCATCACGCAACCCAGCATTGCCCGGGCTGAAGCGAACTTCGTCCGCTTCATCGTGAAGAAGTCCGCTTCGTTCGATGGATGGTAGCACACCACATCCGAATCAAGGTCTATCCTCTCATGATCCAAGGTGATCAGGTCTGCTAGCGCGGAACCGTTCGCATCGGTGAATCTCCACAACTGCTTCTTCCCCGGATTCGTCGCCTTCTCGAAGCTGTTGCTGATCTTCATGGTCGGGACCCAGGTACCGTCATGGAGCTGACGGGCGGCCAGCTTATAGACACCGTTGAGGGAACTTTGCGATCCTCCGGTCACCAGGTGGGTGCCGACACCCCAAGAGTCGATCGGAACCTTGTCATTCACCAAGGTCTCGATGATCTCCTCCGTCAAGTCGTTGGAGACATATATCTTGCAATCGGGCAGCCCCGCGTCATCGAGTTTCTTCCTGATCTCGCGAGAGAGGTAACTGAGATCTCCACTGTCGATCCGCACGCCGATGCTCTTGCCCCGGGCCTTCATCTCACGTCCGACCGTGATCGCGTTCTCGATTCCCGAACCGAGCGTATCGTAGGTGTCGATCAACAGTATGGTATGATCGGGGTAGATGTCGGCAAAAGCACGGAAACTCTCCAGCTCGTCCTCGAATGACATCACCCATGAATGAGCCATCGTCCCTGCCACAGGTATGCCGAATACCTTGCCGGCCAGCGTGTTGCTGGTGGCCGAGCATCCTCCGATGAATGCCGCCCTGGATGCTGAGATCGCTCCGTCCGGACCTTGTGCCCTCCTGAGTCCGAACTCCATGATCTGGCCACCGTCGGCGGCCTGGAACATCCTAGCAGCCTTCGTCGCGATCAGTGATTGGTAGTTGATCGTATTGAGGAGCATTCCTTCGATGACCTGTGCCTCCATCATCGATGCCTCGACCCTGATGAGCGGTTCCCCGGGGAACACGATGGTTCCCTCCTCGAGGGCATGGATGGTTCCTGAGAACCTGAAATCGGCGAGGTAGGCGAGGAACGACTCATCGAATCTCCGCAGGGAGCGCAGATACTCTATGTCTCCCTTGCTGAAGGTGAACAGCTCGATCCGCTTGAGCAGGTCGTTGAGTCCCGCGAAGACGACGAAGCCCCCCTCAAACGGATTGGTCCGGTAGAACATGTCGAATACGACCGAAGGATTGTTCTTCGAGAGGTAGTATCCTTGCATCATGGTCAACTCGTAAAAATCGGTGGAGAGGGCAGAAACGGTCATGCGGGACCTCCTTGCGTCTATCTACGTATCTCGTCGAATCCCAGGTAGGGGACCAGGGCCTTCGGCATGCCGATCGACCCGTCCTCCCGTTGGAAATTCTCCAGTATGGCAACGATCGCCCGGGAAATGGCTACCGCAGTCCCATTGAGCAAGTGGACATGCTGTATCTTCCCCTGTGCATCCTTGTAGCGGATGTTCAGGCGCCTCGCCTGGTAGTCGGTACAGTTGCTCGTGCTGGTGACTTCCCCGTACTCGCCTTTCTCGCCACGGCCGGGCATCCATGCCTCGATGTCGAACTTCCGGTATGCAGGTGCACCGAGATCTCCCGTGCAGGTGTCGACCACGTGGTAGGGAATCTCAAGCCCCTGGAAGATCTCCTCCTCGATGGCGAGCAGTTGTTCGTGGATCTCCTCCGATTGCGAGGGGAGACAGTAGACGAACATCTCCACCTTAGAGAACTGGTGGACGCGGTACAGCCCCTTGGAGTACTGTCCGGCTCCTCCCGCCTCTCTCCGGAAACAGTGGGAAAGACCGGAAAGGCGTATCGGCAGGTCTTGTTCCTGCAGTATCTTGTTCGCGTGGTATCCCCCCAGCGTGATTTCCGCAGTACCGACAAGGCAGGTACCTGTTCCTTCTATGGCATAGATGTTGCTCTCCTCGCCACGAGGATTGAAACCGATGCCCTCGAGGATCTCCTCGCGGGCGATGTCGGGAGTGATCGTGAGGGTGAATCCTCTCTTGCGGAGGATGTCCAGGGCATACCGCTGCAGGGCAAGCTCGAGGATCACCGCCTCGTTCTTCAGATAGTAGAACTTCGGACCCGAAACCCGGGTCGCGGTATCGAAATCGATCAGGTCAAGCGATTCGCCGAGCTGTACATGATCCTTGGGGACGAATCCGAACCGCGTGGGTTCTCCCCAGCGCCGAATCTCGAGGTTCTCAGTGTCGAGCTTCCCGATGGGTGCTGCGCTGTGGGCGTAGTTCGGAATCGTCTTGGCCATGGCCAGATAGGTTTTCTCCACCTCTTCGAGCGCAGATTCCTTCGCGGCGATCTCCTCCTTGAGGGCCTTGCCTTCCGCGATCAATTGCGCACGACGGTCGCTTTCCATCTTCCCCTTCATCATCGCGGCATTCTCATTTCTCCGGGCGCGAAGGTTCTCCGTCTCTTGCATGAGCGCCGAGCGCTGCTCTTGCAGTGCGATGATAACATCCACATCGACCTGCATGCCGCGGTTGGCAACATTGGCGATGATCTCTTCTCTTCTTGTCTTCAACTCTCTCAGGTCTATCATCTGTATCCTCGTATTCCTATCGATTGCCATCCTTGGCCAAACGTTCCAATTCTTGAGCCCGTTCGCTCGCAGCCTCTACCGATTCCATCAGCAAGCCTGCGAAGGCACCTGCTTCGAGCACCTGGATCGATTCGATCGTGGTGCCTCCCGGTGAACAGACCTGCGTAAGCAGTTCCTGCGGATGCCTGCCCGACGAACGGACCAGCGCGATTGCACTCTGTGCAGTGTCACTGATCAACTCGAGTGCCTTTCCGTAGGGAAGTCCCTCATGAACTCCTCCCATCGCCATGCCGTGGAGGAATGCGAACACCGTGGCGATCGCTGATCCCGAGATGCCGATGAATGCACCGAAATATTTCTCCTCGAGCACGTGGGCTGATCCGAAAGAGCGTACCAAGCGCATCGACTCATCAGCAAGTTCCTTGGATGCTTGCGGATGCACGGCAAGTGCCGTCACTGCCTTTCCTACGGAGGCGGCGATGTTCGGCATGATCCTGACGACCTCCTTCGTGTCAAGGTTCTCTGTCAAGGTCTCGAGCGAAACTCCCGCAGCCATCGAAATGTATCCCTTCTTCTGGCCTTTCAGCTTTGAGTAGAGAGAGGGGAGTACTTGGGGTTTCACTGCGAGGACGATGATGTCTGATCGGGAGAGGACCTCTTCGAACGATGCGTGAACGCATCCCGTCTCCTGGGCAAGCAAGGCGGCGACCTCGGATCGCACATCGTACACGAGGACCTGCCAACTCTTCAGCGGACTGACGCTCCTGATGATCGCTCCGCCCATGTTTCCGGTTCCGATGAATCCGATGGTTTTCATGATGTGCTCCTTGTATCTTCATTCCAATCAAGATGATGCAGTCGCCCTGTACCGATCAGGCCGGCGAATCCCCGTTGTCTCTCATACTCATAGGCTGCGACGGCAACACTGTTGGAAAGATTCAGTGACCTGGCTTCTTCTTTCATCGGGATGCGGACGCACTGTTGCGGGTGGGCGACAAGAATCGATTCGTCGAGCCCAGCGGATTCCTTGCCAAATACGAGGAAGGCCTCTTCTTGGTAGGTGGCCTCGGTATAGCTTTTCGGTGCCTTCGTGGTGAAGAACCACAACGGCCCATTGCCATGAAGCGAGAGGAAGACGCCGGTATTTTCATGGTGTCTGATGTCGAGCAGATGCCAATAATCGAGCCCTGCACGTTTCAATTGCCTGTCCGTGATGGTGAATCCGAGCGGGTGTACCAGATGGAGTACCGCACCGAGGGCAGCACAGGTCCTCGCGATGTTCCCCGTGTTCTGGGGTATCTCCGGTTCTATCAAGACGATATGCAATCCCATCGCGGATGTGCCTCCCACTACCGATTGCTTCGTACTGTAGCACCAATACGGACCCCCTGCAAGGGGAGCCGAAAACGCCAGTCAGCTCTCCTCGGTTTCCTTCGGATGCATCAGGGCTGCCTTCTGCAACTGTTTTCCTTGCGCCCTGAGTGCAAGGACCGTCTTCTCGAGTTCCCGCTTGCGTTGGTAAGGATCATCGAAGAGTTCCTGTTGGATTGCTCGCTGCGAACTTTCCACCTGATACAGCCCGACGCCGAGCAGTCTGACCGGTTGCGGAGTTCTCCACTTGCCGTGCAGCAACTCCTTCGCCAATGCATAGACCTGCTCCGCACTGTAAAGCGGCGTGGCAACGGTAGTCTGGGCACTGATGGTGGTGAAATCGCTGAACCGGAGTTTGATCGCCACGGTGGAACTGACCACCTGCTCCTCGATCGCACGGAACATCACTTCGTGACTCATGCCGAGCAGATTCTGTGAAAGTACCTCACCATCGGTCACATCGATGGGAAAGGTCATTTCCGTACTGATCGAGTGCGATTTCGTGCTTCCCGTGTGGATTCCCGGATCGATGCCCCTGCATATCTTCCACAGATACGTCCCGGCGGCCTCACCGAAGAGATGGCGAAGCCGTCCCTCCTCATACGTGCGCAATTGTGCGACGGTCCGGATGCCTTGGCGTGCAAGGGATGAAAGGGTGCTTTCTCCGATGCCCCACAGTTTCCTGAGACCGACCGCGTCGACGAATGCGATCTCCTTCCCCGGCGAGACCCGGTATAACCCGTCGGGTTTGTCATAATCGCTGGCCATCTTGGCGATGAATCGCGAGCTGCCGATGCCCACGCTGATGTTCAGGGAGGTTTCCTCCTTGACCCGCTTCTTGAGCAACAGTGCAGCCTCTCGGCTCTTGCCGAACAGTCGCTGGGTACCGGTCATGTCGAGAAACGCCTCGTCGATGGATATCTGTTGCACGACGGGGCTGAATTCATGGAGTATCGCGATCACCTGACGGCTGATCTGGCTGTACCGTTCCATGCGTCCGCGGACGAAGGCGGCCTGTGGGCACAGTTTCCTTGCCTGATACATCGGCATCGCGGAGTGGACTCCGAAAGCACGTGCCTCGTAGGAACATGCCGAGACGACCCCGCGGTTGCCAAGCCCCCCGACGACCAGCGGCTTGCCGCGGTACTCGGGATTGTCCAGCTGCTCGACCGAGGCGTAGAACGCATCCATGTCGACATGGAACCAGACCGTCTCCATCCCCATCACTCCACGGAGGAAACCACATGCCGTTTCCTGTGTGCCTCCCGTGCGAGGCTCTCTTTGACCAATGTCCGGATCAGGGTAGGCCAGTCATAGCCCATCGAGGCTGCGAGGACCGGGAAATGGCTCTTCGTGGTCATTCCCGGCAGGGTATTGATCTCGTTGAACCAGATGGTGCGTTCCTCAGGATCAAACAGGAAATCGACCCGCGCATAGCCTTCGACTCCCATCGCACTTGCCATCATCCGGGCGTATCGCGACACCGTGGCGAGCAAATCCTCATCGAGGGGAGCGGGCACATGCATGTACGCGCAATTCGTACCGAGGTACTTCTGTGCATAGGTAAGGAACGCACTCTCCGATCGCAACGGATCGATCACCATGCCCGGGAGACTCGCAAGCAATGATCCGCCATCGCGGATGACCGCACATTCCAGCTCCAGGCAATTGCGAACGAACGGTTCGACCAACACGGTATCCGTGAATTGCAATGCATGGCGGACCGCCCGGTCGAATGCACGCTCTTCGGCGACTTGCAATACCGTGATCCCGACCGAAGAACCGCCGTCCTCCGGTTTCACGATCATCCGACTGCCAAGTGCGTTCGTCGCGCGGGAATAGATATCTTCCATCCGGTTGGCCGGCTCCTCCGTTTCCCTTGCATCGATAGAGATGCACGGAAGGGTAGGCACCTCCGATGCGTTCGCGATCAGCTTTGCGATCCGCTTGTGCATTCCCTCCGAGGAGGTCGCGGGATTGCATCCGACATAGGCAAGATGGGCAAGCTCGAGCAATCCTTGCAGCATCCCGTCTTCCCCTTGGCTGCCATGCGTGACCGGGAAGCAGAGGTCCACCAGCAACGGCTTCCCAGCACAGAGGAAACCCTCCCCACCGACGATCGAAACCATCCGCGTCTTGTCGAAACGTGATGGCATGCACGCAGGGGGAGATCCGGGATCGAACGGTTGTACGGACCACATTCCCTCCCTGCTTATGCAAATCGGAATGACCACATGGCCTGCCTTGTGCAACTCAAGACAGACCGTCGCTGCCGACCTACACGAAACGACATGCTCCACGGACCGTCCGCCGTAGAGTACCGCGATGCGCAGCGAATCATGCATGGAGATTCCTCCTGAGCGCAAGCAGTTCCTTCGCAACTTCCAGCTCGTTCCACGGAATGGCTCCGAGAGGATATTGGATGCTCGTCTCATGTCCTTTTGCGAGCAGCAGCACGATATCCGTGGCCGCAGCCTCCTCAAGGGCCGTGGCGATGGCCACCCGGCGATCGTGGATCCGCGTCACCGTGCACAGCGTGCCGCTGGCACGTATTCCTTCCTCGAGGTCCCCCAGGATTTGTTCGGGATCCTCGCCACGGGGGTCCTCCGCCGTCAGGTAGACCGAGTCGCACCACGAGCCTGCTGCCATGCCCATGGGGAATCGCTTGCTCCTGTCCCGCTCTCCGGCAGCTCCGAAGACTGCGATGATCCGTCCTCCGTGATGTGCCCTGACATGCGAGAACAACTTCTGGAAAGCATCCGCGGTATGGGCAAAATCGATCACCAAGGTACAAGGCGGCCCGAGATTCACGATCTCGAACCTTCCCGGAACATGCTGCAATGCCTGTGCATGCGTGAGTATCGTCTGCCACGGAAGACCGGTCGCCTTCTTGCATGCGACGATCGCTGCGAGTGCGTTCTGTGCATAGCATGCATCTCCGTACGGAATCGTGATGTCCTGTTCGCAACAGTCGTCGGAGGGAACGAGAAAGATCGTCCTCTCGGAAAGAGCTGCCGAGAGTGTCGCCCCCGATAGCTCAGTACCGTGCGGATCGTCATCCAGTGCATAGGTGCACAACCGTACCGACATCTTGCTCTCTTCGGAGACCCTTTGGAGATAGGAGAAATCGTGTGACAGGACGATCCATCCGGAATCCACCACTTGGCGGGCAAGGTTCATCTTCGCATCGACGTAGGATTCCTTGTCACGGTGGAATTCGAGATGCTCGCTGGTCAGTGTCGTGTAGATCGCTCCGCTGAAACTGATGTCGGCCAAGCGTGCCCCTTGGTCAGAGAGTCCGTGACTCGTGGTCTCCAGCACGACCGTCCCGACGCCATGTTCGTGGCAACGACGGAGGAACGCATACAGTTCGGGTACCTCCGGAGTACTCTGCCGGTAGGGACTCGGACGCTTGCCCGACCCGTCGTCCATGAAGACGGTGGAGAGCAATCCGCAACGGATGCCGCAGGTGTTCAGCAATTGCCAGAGGAAGTCGCAGGTAGTGGATTTTCCATCGGTCCCCGTGACACCGATGATGGTGGGAGGCAAGGGGGATGCCAACATATGGGCGAACGAGGAGGCTACCCTCCTGGGATTCGGGTGCCGGATGTAGAGCACCTCGCGATGGTAGCGGCGAAGCGGCTTGGAGTGGATGATCACCCTGCACCCCTTGTCGGTCGCCTCCTGGATATAGTGGTGCCCGTCCGCATGCAATCCGCAGATCGCCACGAATGCGACCGAAGGGGTGCAATCCTTTGAATGGAATGCCAGACCATCGATAAGCGGATCAGATTCGCCATGGAATCTACATTCAGAACGGACCTTGTCTTTTGTCCACAACGCTGATACTCTTTTCATCGGATGCCCTTCGCGCTCCCATGGTAGCAGTGTTCATCCCCTTTTACAAGGAGCAGCGGGAAAGGAGAGGCCGGTGGCGCTCGCATTGCCCACATACGAAACAGATCAGCTTGTCTCCATGATAGGAAGCAAGCGACCGCTCGTCGGTCAGCTCAGGGTATTGCTCGCTCCGTTGATGGCAAGGAAGGGACCGACAAGATTCCTCGATCCCTTCTGCGGTTCGGGTGCAGTGTCCAGATTGGCCCGGGGCATGGGCATGCAGGTCATGGCAAGCGATCTCGAACCGTTCTCCTTCATCCTCAATCATGTCTACCTGACCCTCCGGTCTGATGACTTGGTCCCGATGTTCACCGAGATGGGCGGCATCGATGCCTACCTGTCGATGCTGAACCTTCACGGACTGTTCGCGGCGGAGACAGGTGGTGGCATGACCGAACCGTACCTGAGCCGTCACTATGCCCCGCAGGAGACGGAAAATCCCGATCTCCTGGGTGAGCGGTTGTTTTTCACGGCAGAGAATGCACGGTTCCTCGATGCGGTCAGGGAGGAGATAGAGCACAGTTGGGAAGAAAGACGCATCAGCGCGACCGAAAAGACCGTCGTGCTTGCTTCGATTCTCTATGAGGCCTCCCGGAGGGCAAACACCTCAGGTACGTTCACTGCGTATCACAAGGACTTGCTCGGCAGCCGTTCCAGGATCATGCAGCGATGCCAGCTGCAAGCACCTCTCTTGCCTGACGAGGAGGTAGCACAAGGAGAGATGCATCTGTGCGACGCGGCCACGTTCGTCAAAAGTCGAAGCGCGGACATCTGCTTCCTCGATCCTCCCGCGTCGGTACACCAATACGGGAGTGCCTATCATCTGCTCAATTCGATTGCGGTCTGGGACCGGTACGCGCCTTCGGGATGCCGAGACGGAGAGGGGCGTCTTTCCGACCGTGCCGGAATCCGTAGCGACTGGAAATCCACCTACAGTCCGTTCTGTTCGCTCAAGCATGCAGATGCCGCGTTCATCCATCTGTTCGGTGCAATCGATGCACGGCACATCGTGCTTACCTATCCTGCATCATCCCTGGTTTCCTCCGAGCGTATCGTGGAACTGCTGCGAGCGAGACATGATCCGGTCACGGTGATTCCGTTGCAGAAGAGAAACCAAGGAGGCCGTCAGGCGAAGGATGGCAAACAGCAGATCGAACAAGTCTTCATCACCGGCAAGAGCGACGCATTCAGTGTGCCGGTAGGTTCCGGGGTGGACCGGCTACCCCTGATCCGTCGCCTTGATGCCCTTGCTTCTGCGGTGTTCGCCCGTCCGATGGAGGTCCCTCCGTTCAGTTTCCTCGGGAACGTGATGTTGGAAAACTCCCTTCCGGTGGAAACGTTGTTGCAGATGCCTCTCGAAACGCTTGCACGACGGATCGGGGAATTGGAGCGCTCGGTGTGTTCCTCAGGGGAACAGGCATTGCACGTGCTGCTTTCGCAAGCGGCAAACATGGATCTCACGGCCCCGGTACGTGCCAAGCTGGTCAAGCGCTCCGTGTCGCTGGTACGCAGCATGGCCAGGGAAGTCGGCGTCGGGCGACTGAAAGAGATCGTGATGACATGCACCGCACCCCAGAAGGTATTGGAAGTTATGGATGCAATCGCGTATCATGCCACACAGGAGGAGTGAACTGTTGCGATCACACGTCATGCACAAGATAGCCATCATGTTCCTGCTGCCATTCCTGACCGCCTACAGTGTGTTCGCGGTCCATTCGAGCGATGCGAATGAACGGCTTTCCGATCTCAGGTACCTCTCCATGGGGAGCGCGGGAGTCGCCCTCACCGAATTCCAAGGAAGTTTTCTCAGGAATCCGGCTGCGCTCTATCGCCGTACGGAACCGCTGTTCCGTGTCGGAACCCGGTATGGAGAGACGATACTTGCCAGTGCACAGCCCTCTGATCCGGTTCCGTGGATACAGATGCCCACGACATCCGTGGAGATGCTCTTCAGCAATCGTTTCGTCGCGCTCTCCATCGGATTGGGCAATGTCCTCGAGGAACGTGAGGTGGCCACTTCGGAAGTCCGCTTCACCGCGTACAATGATTCAAGGATCCAGCTGAGTGCCGCATACGGGTGGCAGACCATCTCAGTCGGCCTGTTCGCACGAGGAGGAAACAGCTCCAAGCGCGATGTGGTGATCAGGGAAGGCAGCGCGATGGTCGATTACCTCACACGGACATATCTGGAGCGGTATGATCGGAAGAATGCGGACGGACAATACTTCGCCTCGGGATTGGGTGTGCTGATCTCCTACCAGTGGGTCTCGATCGGATTGATGACCGATTCGCTGTTCGGGATGGATTACACCACCAATGAGCTTACATTGGATATCGCAGACACGTTCGAGGGCTCATCGTTGGGACTCGCGTTCTCCACTCCTGTCTATGACCGGGACAACGAGTTGAACCTGATCGTCGTGAACGGAGTCTTCGATGCGACCGATCTCGGAAACTCGCAGAAGCGGGCGGTACGGTTCGGCATCGAGGGAAAGGTACAATTCCTCAACAACCTCTCAGGTGCGGTGAGAGCGGGATATTGGGAACACAGACCGGCCGATGAAGCACTCTTCTCCATCGCCGGATCGGGAACGCTCACTGTGGGATTGGGCGCGAGGGTAGGGAACGCGGGTATCGACGTGGCTGCGGAAATCCCTCTCACGAATACTTCTGCCGCCGTTTCCGTGGGGCTTACCTGGGGGATGTGACGCCGTCAACCGTCTGGGAAAAAGTCACCTGAGAAAGTAGTGGTTTTCAGGGGTTTTGCGAGGAGTCTTTAGTCCACGGGAGGCGATTGAAAGACAGGTTTCCGGGAGAGTGACGTCTGAAGACGGCCTTTCGGTCTTTAGGGATGGTCATGGGTGCAACCGGCGGGCA
>JAHDQJ010000047.1 GCA_018433865.1 Spirochaetales bacterium
AGCCTGGCAGAAAAGAAAGACATCCTGAAGACCTTGGTAGTACCGGGCAAGCGAGCGGCCACAATGAAGGAGATCAGGAGCTGGGAGCTGCCTGAAGTACTGCGTTCAGTTTCAGCTAACTAAACTAAGCGAAAAGAGCCATAAAGTTTAAATAACATGCTAATAATGCCCCTCCTCCATATTCTCTTGAACTCCAGTAGGAATCATCTGAAAAACCACCCAACCCAATTTTTTTCAAATTGTGATACATCAGGTCGATTTCACTTGAATCACTTGACCCGGATGAAGGTAGAAACCAGTCATCGTATACTGTTCCGCCTACCGTTACTGAATAATTTTCACATAGCTTGGCGGCATAGCTTGACGTTGTATCAGTTCCGGTGCTACCCGTATACGCTTCGCTTTTCATCGCGTTAACAAGGAGTGTTGTATTCGCTTCCCCTGTTCCAATCCCCTCTACTGTGCCTACCGGAAGGTTGCTGCCTCCGGACGTTTCGCGATAATACCCGAAACAGGCATACGGGTCGGCTCCTCCGCTATACCACCCATAGGGAGCCGCTTCTAAAAACCGCCATCCGCTACTGTATGAGCCTTTATCGTAGAATATCAGACCGCCTGCCGGACCGGCCGAACCTACCGTATAGACTGCGTGTGTGGTCACTGTGACGGAATTGCCGTATGTGCCAACCACATGATCGCTTTCCCCTTCATACAGGTGAATCCCCGAATCCGCTATCGCCCATATCTCAAACGTAATGGTACCGCTCGCCGGCTCAGCAAGCCGGACCGTCGCAGACCACTTCCCGTCGATTTTAGTCAGTGCGGTCACACCATTAACTGGATCGGCTATGGTGGGTAGAAGATTATCTGACGAGTCATAGACCTTTGCATACACATGTATGACATCCGCATCATCGTTGATCGTACTGCGCTCTGTTGCTTCTTTGGAACCAGCAATTCCCACTACTAAATCGAATTCGTCCGGTAGTCCATCTGTGCCGATTCTTGGTTCAACGCAGGCAAAGGTAACTAGACATACCGATATCACCATGAAAAACTGCACTATGTGCTTTATAGCTTTCATAGTCCACCTCCTACTTTTTTTATGTCGAGATGGTAAAGGAATCAGCAGACCCGGTCCATGTCAGTGTTTCAATTGATCCCAGTTCGATAACCTCAGGGCTTGCATAGGCGGGTTCTTCATGAGAGGGGCCCTGGTTGTGTGGTTGCTCTTTCGGCAATTCCATACGCCCTCCTTATCATGGATGACCATGAAACATGATACTGTTACACAGACATCGTACTTTGTCATATGTCTCAAGTCAATGTCAAATATATTATAAAAGACATTATACTGGCCTAAATATGATTTTTTCCGATCATTTCGTAAATGATTTTGGCTCAGTGAGTATTTCTGGGGTTGGGCGGAAGAACTCATGAAAAGGATATGGAAAAGGCAGGTCCGATCCTGTGGAGTTTTTGGTGGCGAAACTAAAACCTCCGGGGAAGGGAACCTGCCGTACACCGACGGGAGCGTCATGCTGCGTACTGCCGGCGATGTCACCGTGCCGGTGGATCCGGCATGTCCGGCCTGTGCGTCGGCGATACGCCTGCACGCCTACGAGACGGTATGCATCAGGGACATCCCGGTGTTCAACGCGAAACACCTGCTCCTGGTGAGGTACCAGCGGCACCGCTGCACGTGCTGCGCAACGGAGGTGTGCCAGGACATCCCGTTCAAGGCACCCGGCCATTTCATCACCGAGCGGTTCGCACGCCTGGTGGTCCGGTACCTCGCCCTGGGGATGACCAACAAGGCGGTCCATCGCCTGTTGGGATTGAACGTCCCTTCTGCGAAGGGGTCTTGGCAATGTGTTGAATCCATGGTAGATCCAAAGTAGGGATTTCCCTACTTTGGAGGAAAAACATGGCACAACAGTTCGTTGACAATGCAAAAGTGATGGCCAAAGGTCAGGTGACCATCCCTAAGGACGTCAGGGAAGCCTTGGGGGTCAGAACCGGGGACCGTGTGACCTTTTTAGTGGATGGAAGCAATGTGAGGATTATCAACTCAGCGCTCTACGCCATGGAGATTCTGCAGAATCAGATGGCTGGCGAGGCACAGAAAGCAGGTTTAAAAAATGATGAGGATGTGATAGCTCTTGTTAAAAACATACGCTCTGAGGATAGATGAACTCAAGGCTATACCTTGTCTTTGTTTCTCGAACCTCTTTGAATCTTTTCATCTTCCACTCCTTCTGCCCCCTCACAGCGGAAGAAAAAGTGTCCTGTTTTTCCACAGCGGATCACTCCATATGGATACCCGAGAACAATTACTGATGCCGAGAGATGAATATTTGAAGCAATTGATCGCCTGGCATGGGAAACACGTCATCAAGGTGATCACCGGCGTCAGGCGCTGCGGGAAGTCGACGTTGTTCTCTTTGTACATCAGGTACCTCAAGGAACTTGGTGTGCAAGACAGACAGATCATATCGATCAACCTTGAGCATATTGAATATGAACATCTACTTGATTACCACGCATTGTATCGCCACATCAAGGAACTATTGCAACTTGATGTCCAAACCTATGTATTCATCGATGAAATACAACAATGCAAAGGCTTCGAGAAGGCCGTCGACAGTCTGTTCATCAAGGAAAACATCGATCTGTATATCACCGGGTCGAATGCGTACCTGCTTTCGGGGGAGTTGGCAACATTCCTCTCGGGCAGATACGTGGAAATCCGGATACTCCCCCTCTCCTTCCGTGAATACCTTGAATTCACCCATGCGGGCAAGGACAATCCCGCACTGCCATTCAACCGCTATCTGAAGCATGGGTTCTTTCCCTATATCCCGATGCTGGAGCAACAGGACCCGATCATCAGGACCTATATCGAGGGGATCTACACCACGATACTGCTCAAGGATGTTGCGCAGCGCAAGGCCATCACCGATGTAGCCCTGCTTGAGCGTATCATCAAATTCTTGGGAAGCAGCATCGGGAGCCCCATCTCGGCAAAGAAAATTTGTGACACCATCATTTCCAGCGGAAGAAAGATATCGGTCAATACGGTGGATGCGTATATGCAGGCTCTGCTGGACAGCTACATTTTCTACAAGGTAGACCGGTACGACATCAAGGGAAGGAGCTTCCTCAAGACCTTGGGAAAGTATTATATCGTCGACATGGGCTTGCGGAACCATCTCCTGATGAATTCAGGGTCGGATATCGGACATCAGATCGAGAACATCGAATATCTCGAGCTCCTCAGGCGCGGATACCAGGTTTCCATCGGCAAGCTGGAAGACAAGGAGGTAGATTTCGTGGCCGCCTCGCAGGAGGGACTCCTGTATGTTCAGGTATCCGCTTCGGTCCTTGATCAGGCCACCCTCAAACGCGAACTAGCACCGCTTCAAGCGATACGGGACCATCATCCCAAAGTGCTGCTTACCTTGGACGAGATTGGAGCCGGCAGCAACCATGACGGTATCCAGCAGAAGAACCTGCTGCAGTGGCTTGTTGATTCAAGATAGGATTACGTGCTCCTCGGTAACGGCAAACCCATGCTCGCGTCCTGAGCGTACCGTATCGAACACTTCATGGACAGATCTGTTTTCCAATCAGGGATACGTTTGAGTTATCCACACCATGGTGAGAGCCTGAACAGCAAGATTGCAAAGGCTGAGACCAAGGTGAAAAGTCTGAAGGAAGGGTATGAGAATGCCTTGAGGGAGCTGGGGGAGCTGGGGGAGCTGAGGGAGCTGAGGGAGCTGAGGGAGCTGAGGGAGCTGAGGATAATAACACAGGGAGCAGCAAGTCTCGAAGCTTCTGGATGCAATGGACAGAAGCGGAAAGACCTTTGAGGAAGTCATTCGCCTGATCAAGCTGTAGCGGCAAGAATTGGCACGTCCTCAGCTTCGAGTGTCAAAAAATCTAGAAGTTCAGGTATATTCCTGTCAATTCGATTATTCAGCGGTATTCAAGTTAACAAGTAGTATTCAGAAGCACGTAAGTTCCATTTCTTCAATACTGACTTGGGGGGTAACTTGGGGGGTAACTTGGGGCTTTATCTTACGCGTTATCTTGCATGGTACCCTGTGTGTCGATAGGTATCGCTCCCTTCTCCTTACATTTCTCAGGAAGCATCGGCTTGTTCGGATAATAGTTTTATTAACACGATATAATTTTTATTGACACGACATTGCAGTCATGCTATACCTGCATCAGAGCACAAGGAGGGAAAGGAAATGGCAAGGAATTCTGGGACTCCCAAGACAGAGACCATCGAAAAGGTAGTGAGCGTGTACAAGAAGACAGGCTCCATCAGCGAGATTGTGTTGCAGACGGAAATCTCGACTACGAAGGTACGGAAAATCCTTATCACCGAAGGATTATGGTCAAGTCCGCGGTCACTACAGATCCGTGAACTCTCTGATCAGGGAAAATCCTCATCAGAGATTGCGGACACATTGCAGATCAGCACGGTGATGGTGCAAAACTATCTTCCCTACGAGAAGGGACTGTATGATGAGCCACAGAAGTCGGACACGGCAATCCGAAGTGAGAAATATCGGGAACGAAACCGAACGTACGCGCAAAAGAGTCGATCACGCGGACAACAGACGAGTGAGGGGTTTGCAACGGAAATACTTGCGACAACACCTGGTGAGAAGAAGAGCCCGTATGCCATGCAGTTGCATCTGGAGTTGCGTGACAGTCGCCTTGATTCCATGCCTGCCGAAGAAGCAAAGATCCTTGCAAAGTATGGAGCTGTGACTAGATCAATATCCCGGGAGATCATCGTTCCCTCCTCCTTGGCTCTGCATCAGCTGCATTACCTCATCAACGTGGCCTTTGGGTGGACGAACAGCCATCTGCACAATTTCCAACTACCAGAACTGTTGTACCAGGTACTGATAGAGGGGAAATTATTGGAAATCGCGCCGGTGTTCGGCTATTATCTGCAGTTTCCGAACGGCACATTCGGTGATGCATTCTGGGATGATGATTATGATGAGTCCAAGAGCCCCAGGACATGGATGCGTTCAAAGTATCTGAAGCAGTACAAGTACAGGGGATTCAGTCAGTATTGGATAGAGAACCAAGCCGAGATCCATGATCTGGCACAGCGAATTCCCATGCTCACCGTGCATCCGTTCCGATTGAGAGAGAAGGTGCAGCCCAGAAAGGTACGATTCGAGGATGCCTCTCTGCAGGAACTCTTGGATGCAATCATGTTCGATGAGGGGATGCCCGACGCACTGAAGGAAAGCCTTCGGTTGCACGAGGTCCTTTCCTTGGATCCCATGGCCATCAAAAAGGCGAAGGCTACTGCCCTTTCAACGGATACAAGCGCTGTCGGGTTGTACAAGCACTACCGTGACATCGTCGTCTCGGAGGCCAGACGAGAGAGAGGTCCTCGTGATACGCCAACATATTCCCATGCATTCAGGCAGATGGAAAAATTCCAAAAGCAGTATGAGCCGAATGCAGTCATGCCGATCACGACAGAACTTCTCTATTGCTACGACTATGGCGACGGTTGGGAGGTAGACATCTCATTGGTCAGGGAATTCGGTAAAGATGACCAGATAGTGGATGATGAAGTTGCTGCCAAGGTCATTGCCGATCGCAAACCGATATGCATCGCAAAGGATGGCCTGAATGTGCTGGACGATTGTGGAAATGTGCATGGCTACATCGACATGCTCCACACGATCCATGAAGGCGATCGGGATGAAGCGATGGATATGAAAGCGTGGGCACGAGGCCAAGGTTGGACAGGCCGGGACATGAGTCCGAAACAGATGCTTTAGTCTGTTGAGGAATCCGAATCATGGAGCGATCCCTTTTCAGGAATCGCTCCATGCGAATGAGAGAAGGAATGTTTCCTGCCGTTTCACCCTGCCCCTTGCATCTCCGTTTCGCAGATCGTTACCTGAAAAGACCTTGCGGTTCGCATCCGGTGGGCGTACTATGGATGCATGCAGAAGAAAGTCTTCCTGTGGTTCGTGCTGATCGTCGTCTTGCCCAGCGGAATCATCTATTTCGTGGTGAACCATCTGCTCATCCGGTATGTGACCGACCAGCAGATAGCCAACAACTACCAGCTCATCCAGGAGATGAGGAAGAACCTCGATACCAAGCTCTACCATTACCAGCAGCTGACGATGCAATTCTATCTCAACGGACAGGCGATGGAAGAGGTCTCCTCCGAGCTTCCGATCATGGATTGCACCGGCATCCAAAACCAACTCGACAGTTTCGTGAACTCGAACCGCCTGGTCGTCAGTGCGTTCCTCATCACCGACAAGGGCATCGTCTCCAGCGGAACGGGCATCCAAGGGATCGAGCGGATACACCAGGAGCTCCAACCGATGCTTCTGGAACTCGAAGGAAGGATCCACTGGAGCGATACCTACCCTTTGGTGACGAATTTCGGACTGGAGGATACGTTCTTCTTCGGTGCACGACACATCAGACAGGAACAACGCCCGATCGCCACCCTCATGCTCGGGTTCAACAGCATCTTCTTCGAGGATTTCTTCCAATACACCCCATTCGAGGAAAATCAGGTCATCACCCTCATCACCCCCGAAGGCAAGGTAATCGCCTCGAACCACCAGATCCCCGAGGCGGCAGTTCGGGATACACCAGCCGGCACCAAGGGGAACCCGTATGTGACCCTCTCATCGCTTTCGAATGCAAGTGATTGGGAAATCACCCTCACCCTGGACACCCGTGAGATATCTGGGGAGCTGACCTACCTGCGGGACATGTTCAACCTCAGCGCCATCCTCTACATCATCTTCTTCCTCATCATCAGCCTGCTCATCTCCCATCACCTGACAAAACCGATCCATGCACTCACCTGGGCAGTGAACAAAGTCGGGGAAGGGATCATGGACGTGCAAGTCGATGTGAACCACATCGATGAGATCAAGCAACTCTCGATCGGATTCAACGCCATGACCGATCGGATCCAGAAACTGCTGGAAGCGGTGAAACTTGAAGAACAGAACAAACGGAAAGCCCATTTGCAGACGCTGCAACTGCAATTGACGCCCCACCTGCTCTACAATTCACTGAACACGATCCGCTGGATGGCCCAGATCAACGGACAGGAGAACATCAAGCGGATCACCATGGCACTCACCCGCTACATGCGCAGCCTCTCCGACATCGACAGCGAGTACATCACCTTGCGCAAGGAGTTGGAACTGTTGGAGGATTATGCCGAGATCCAGCGATTCCGCTATACCGATTTCACCATCATGAAAGAGATCCCAACCCATCTGCTGGATGCCTGCATCCATAAGCTCATGGTCGTGAACCTGGTGGAGAACAGCATCATACACGGCATCGCCGATATCGCCGAGGCGGGCATCATCACCGTCTCGGCGAAAGCCGATGCCGAGACGCTCTATGTGACGGTGGCGGACAACGGCGTCGGCCTTCCGCCGGAGGTGATCACCAGGTTGACCGACCGGAGGCCACAACCGGACGACACTCCTTCGGATCAGTTGTCGGCAGTTGAAGAGGACCAGCATACAGGCTTGCGCAACATCCAGGACCGCCTGCATCTCTACCATGGCAAAGATCATGCGCTGATCATCGAATCAACAGAAGGGTACGGTTGTTGCATCACCATCCCGATACCGCTGAGGATCCCGCCTGCATCCTGACCCTCGCAGACCTTACCAGGATCGATCGGCAGCGTACAGTGCCAGGATATTCTCAAGCGGCACACCCGGTTGCAGATTGTGACAGGGTGCGCAGATGTACCCACCGGCGCCACCGAGTGCCTCAATGTTGCGCCGGACCTCGGTGGTCACCTCAGCGGCTGTTCCGAAGGGCAATACCTGTTGCGTATCCACCGCACCATGGAACACCACCCGACCCTGCAACGCGGAGGCGAGGTGTTCCCGATCCATGCCGGGACACGAGTGTTGGATGGGATTGATCACATCGACTCCCATGCCGACCATCCGCTCGATGATGGGAAAGGCGGCCCCATCGGTGTGGTAGAAGGCCTTCGCATCGTGGGCATGGACGAGATCGATGAGCTCTTGATACGGCTTGGCAAAACGGGCCTCCCACACATCGGTGCCGATCAACTGGCGGTCCTGCATCCCCATGTCATCAGAAAGATAGACGAGATCGAGGGCATCGCCGCAGACCGCGAATGCCCGTTCGATATATTCCTTGTGTACCGAAAGGATCCGTTCGATGATCGCATCCGCGAATTCCGGCTCCACATAGAGGTCCATCAGCGATTGATCCATGGGACGGAGCTTGCAATAGATTTCGAACAAGGAGATGAACGTGAGCATGCACACAGAATTCCTGTGGTGCATGCACTGAGTGTTCAGCACATCATAGGCGAACAGATCGGGATCGGGCCACCGATGCCGGGCGATGTCATCGATCGTCTGAGCCTCTGCCAAGGGATAGGTCACCACCTCATCATACGAGCCGCCCGACCCATGCCGCACGGTCCTGATGCCGCTTCCCCACTCGTTGCATGCCAAGGTCCTTCCTTGATCGTCCATCCTGCTTGCGCTCACATCGGTGTAGGGGGCATCGAGCATCACGATCTTGTCGATACGCAGCAGACGCCACAGATCGATCTCCTCGTTCACATGGAAATAGGCCATCAACTGGTCACGGATCTCAGGAGTGTACCAGATGTCAAAGGGAACCCTGTCGCTCTTTTGGTGATTGAGGACCGCCAGTATCCGCTCACGTGGAGTCATCGATCCATCCATGCTCATGTGTGCATCGCCTCCCCGGTTCCTACTCGCCGGTATCATCGGTACGCTCCCAACCTGGGCAGCTCGCGATATACCGCCAACACATTCTCAAGCCGGGAATTGTCCTGCCACAGATGGGTAGGTGAAAACAGGTACCCTCCGCCTTCCATCATGGTATCCAACAACGCATGCAAGGATCGCAGGACCTCTTCGACCGAACCGTCCACCACCTCGGCCGCGGTGGAGAATCCTCCGTGGAACGCGAGGCGGTCTCCGTAGTGACTCTTCAGATAGGCCGGATCCATCAGGGCGGCCTCCGGTTGCAAGGTATCCACCGCTGCGATGCCCATGTCGATGAAATCCTCGAACGCCCACGAAGAGGACCCACAACTGTGCATCATCACCGGAACCCCATACGCGGCGGCAAGATCGAGAAACTTCTGATGTCTTGGCTTCAGGATCTCCCGATACATCGCAGGAGACAACAGCGGTCCTGTCTGCGATCCGAGATCCTCCCCCATCCAGAGGAAATCGATCCTTCCGCGCAGCGTCTGGAGGCACCGCTCGGTCATGCGCAATTGGATCTCCATCCGCCTGTCGACCAAGTGCAACCATGCAGCGTCCCGATCTGCCAATGCGATGAAGACACGCTCCATGGAACACCACATGCCGGTGGTGTTGAGGATATCCCCCAACCCCGGATTGCCGACATAGAGCGCAAGATCGCCCCAGCGATCCGCCTGTTCCGTGAGGGCATCATAATCGTAGTCATCGGCATCGGGCATGGGCCATTCGGCGATCTGCCCTACATCGAGATCGGCAAGCGGGAAATCACAGTAGTCCCAATATCCACCGCTTCCGTGTTCCACCCAACGGGTGACGATCCCCCACTGTGGATCGACTCTCCGCCCCTCTGTGGGGGCGTGGAGCATCTTGCCCCGGTAGGGAAGACGCAATTCACGGAAATCGACCTGCAGTGTCCTCAGCAACCGCTCATCATCATCCAAAGCGATGCCGAAATGGTGCTTGAGACGGGCATCGATGCCTGCATTCGCCATATAGTCGATGGGGACGCGATCCACCGGTTGCCGGTGGAGGGCATTGACCACCCGATCCCTTCCGCTCATGATCATCAGCGTTTCTTCCTCTGTACCGTATCGATCTTGCTCTGCTCATCCCATGAGATACCGTACGTACCGGGGGCAAGGATGTCATACCCATACGCATCGAGCGGATAGGGAGACCATGGGCACCGTCCCATCCTCGAGTTCACCCGTGCACCGGTCGACAGATGACTCCATCGTTGGTCAGCATACAGTGCGGGTACGAACAGCAGTCCGGTGGCTCCCTGCGGCACCGTCACGGAGACATTGACCATGCTGCCGGTGCGTTCCCACCGGATCGCAGCCTCGCCATGCGGTGTCTTCACCGTGGCAGAGGCAGAGGAGAGTCTGGCGAAGCGGGCCGGGGAGAAGGCGATCAGACGCCATCCTCCCTGCAATGGCATGATTCCTGCCACCTGCTCGTAGAGCCACTGGTCGATCGAACCGAACATGATGTGGTTGTGCGAGTTCATCCCCTCGCAGGTGATGCATTCCCACCGTTCCCACAGCGTGGTTGCCCCTTCGCGAAGCATGTAGAGCCATCCGGGATAACTCGTCTGCTTTGCGATGGTGAAAGCCTTCTCCTGGTGATTCCACCTTGTCAATTGTTCCAGCAGATATTTCGTCCCGTGGATACCGGTACCCACATGATCTCCGCTGGTGGCGCCGACCAAGGTGTCGAGATACGCGGCCAGGGAGGCCCCTTCAACGACTCCGAGGATATCGGAAGCCAACGTCATCGCTTGGGAAGTCTGGTCGGGAAAGTCCCATGGTGTCATCGGCAGACTCTCCATGTGATCGTTCTTCCAGTAACGCTTCATCAAGGCGGCTGCAATCATCGCCTTGGAATCCGCCAGCCGCTTCTCAACCTCCGTTTCCTCCAGCACCTGGGCAATCTTCTCCAGAAGTGCAAGATCGTGATGGAGATACCAGGTCGAGATGAACTCAAGTCCCGTCTTCTTGCTGGTGACCAACCCGGGGGCGCACCAATCGCCGAAGGTCCCCAGACCGCTGACGATGCCTTCATCGGTCCGGGATAGGAGGAACTCGATATAGCGACACATCTGTCTGAAGTGACGTCGCAGCACCTGCTCTTCCCCCCGGTAGAGATAAAGATACCACGCGATGGAGATGAAGGCGCTGCCCCACGCCGGATCGGCAGGCTTGTCCATCCAGAACTTCGGTGCCACATCGGCAATCGCACCGTCGTCGCGCTGCGTATCCGCGATATCCTGGAGGAACTTCTCATAGAAACGTGACGCATCGTAATTCAGCAGTGCAGCGGGAGCAGCCAGCATGGCATCCGCGAGCCACCCGTGACGCTCGTCCCGCTGTGGGGAGTCGGTAGGGATTCCCATCATATTCGATCGAAGCCCCCACAGGATCGCTTCATGGACGCGGTTCAACCCTTCATGGGAACAGGTGAACGTTCCTGCCGGCTCAGCTTCGGTATGGACGAAGAGTGCCTGCAGCGTCTCTATTGTCGGGACTCCCACATATCCGCTGAGCTGTACATACCGAAACCCATGATAGGTGGAGATCGGATGCCAGTCGATGTCGCTTCCGTTGCAGATGTAGGTATCGGTAGCCCGGGCCTTCCGGTTCGATGCCGGATTCAGCTTCTGTTCCTCATCGATCAGTTCGGCGAATCGCAATGACAATCGGGTCGATTCGGGTTGCCCGTCACTCACCACGCGGACGAATCCCGAGAGGTTCTGTCCGAAATCATAGAGATAGCCCTCCTCGGTCTTCCACATCCGCGTCGCATCAAGCACGCGGTCCAATTTGATGGGAGGCGCTACAGCAGCCTGGACCGGATACGGCTCGACCACCTCGGCCGTCTCCTCCGAGCGTACGGTCATGGCGATGGTGCTGTCGAAGAGCTCGCCATTGAAGAGACTGTTCTCCCGGATCGGGCCGGTGGTGACCAGCCAGTTTTCGTCCGAACAGCACCACTGGCGAGCACCATCCTCGTACTCGATGAGCACCTGGACGAATCCACGCGGCTTGTCGAAACCGTAGAGGGCGATGTGCCTGCCATTGCCCAAAAAGAGGGTGAGATCGAACTGCTGGCAGAGCACTGCTTCAAGTGGCAAGACGTCGTAGTACACCCGCTTGTGGTAATCGGTCGCCGCCGGAGAGAGAAGGTGTGTTCCCACCCGCTTCCGATCGAGGTACAACGCATAGGTTCCGACTCCGCTGACATACGCACGTGAGCGGATGACGTTCCGCACGTCCTGGGTAAGCGTGAAGGAGGAACTGAGATAGATGCCATGGGCATGCAAGCCCTTCTCGGCAGCACTCTGCTGATGGGGAACGCCGCTCTCCCACTGCCCCGCATGGTACCACGACGGCTTGGGTGCGGTGATCCATCGTGCCAGCAGATCCTGGGAAGAGAACATGGCGGTCTCGAACCGGGACTCGGGAGACCATGGGTCCCACACATCCTCCTCCCCCATCAGTCGCACCCGCCACCGATAGCACGTGAACGGAAGGAGTGGTTTCCCCTCGTAGATGATGTGATCGGTACGATCGTCGTGGACCTCGTCGGTATCCCAGATGATCCGATCTTCCCGGTCCATGACCTGCAGTCGGTAGGCGATGAAGGACCACCGCGGATGCTTCGCAGCGGGGATGACGAAGGAGAAACGCGGATGCGGATTGTCGACTCCCAGCGGCTCGTTCGCACGTTCGCAGGTAAGCTGTTCAGGATAGATTGCCGGAACATCGGAAAACAGGTAGGGCAAGGGCATGGATGCTACTCCTTGATCGATCCTGCGGCCAAGCCGGAGATGATCTGGTCTGAGAATACGAGGAAGACGACGATGACGGGAATCAAGGCCAACGTGGCTGCGGCGAAGACGAAATTCCAATAGGCGAGGAAATTCGCCAGGTACTGGTAGATGGCGAGTGTCAGGGTATGGAGACTACGTTTCGTAAGGAAGACGAGCGGCAGGTAGAAGTCATTCCATATCTGCACGAAACTGACGGTCATCACGGTGAACAACACCGGTTTGGAGATCGGCATCATGATGCGCCAATAGATGGCGAACTCCCCTGCCCCGTCGATGATCGCGCTCTCATGGAGCGCCGATGGCAACTCCTTGAAGAACTGGTTGAAGATGAACAGGGAGAACGACATGTTCGCAGTGTAGAGGAGCACCATGCCGAGAAAGGTGTTGGTCAGCGAAAGGGTGCGCATGATGATGAACAGCGGGAGGATTGCGATCTGTATGGGAAACATGAGACCGAGGAGGAAATAGAATTCCAGGGCATTGCGTCCCTTGAACCGGTAACGGGCAAGGCCATAGGCGGTCATGGAGGAGACGAAGACAAGGGAAAGGATGGAACACATGGTGAGGATGATGCTGTTGAGGAAATTGCGAAAGAGCGCATCCTTCACCAGTATCTGCCGGAAGTTCTCAAGACTGATCTGATGCGGCAATCCGAAGGTATTGAACAGCAGGTCCTGTTTCGTCTTGACCGAGGAGAGGATCATGTTTCCGATGAGCACCAGTGCGATCAGGCAATAGAGGGTGAGCAAGACGGTGGCGATCCAACCGCCGATCCCCTGTCTCCTTCTGTGCATCTCTCCCTCCTCTTCCAGCTATAATGAATGCATCAACGATCGAACAATCTGTTGAAGACCAATTTCTGCAGCAAGGCTATGCAGAGAATGATCGAGAATGAGACGACACTGATGGCCGCTCCGAATCCGAGGGCCGTCTCTCCGAAGTAGGCATCCCCGAACGTATACCGGAAGAACATGAGATTCAAAAAATCGAGCTTCCCGTCGATCCCTCCGTTGAGGCCTCCCACGATGAACGGGATATCGAATTGGGTCAACGCGAAGATCGAGCTGAGCACCACCACGTTCACGATCGAGGGCTTGAGGAATGGCAGCTCAATGTGCCAGAACCGTTGCCACACCGATGCCCCGTCTATGATGGAGGCCTCGACCACATCGTCGGGGATGTTCTTCATGTTGGCAAGGATGATGACCATACCCACACCGATGCCGTTCCAGCCGATCACCCCGACGAGCACGAAGAAGGCAATGTCGGGATTGCCGAACCATGCGTTCACCAGTTGCGGCAATCCGAGGGTGAGAAAGAGGGTATTGAGCATTCCGATATGCGGATCGAAGACCAGAAGCGCGAAGAACCCTATGATGGAAGGGCTGATCACGTAGGGAAGGAAGATCATGAGCCTGAAAAAATTGTGTCCGCGTATCCTCAGGTGGATGAGATACGCCATGGCAATCTGGATGGGAATGAAGATGCACACGGCGATAGCCATGTAGCGGAAGTTGTTCCCCAACGCGTTGCGGAAGATCCGGCCCATCCGCTCGTCGAAGAATATCCTGCGGAAATTGTCGAGCCCGATGAAATCCATCGCTCCCATGCCCGACCAGTTGAAGAAGCTGTAGTAGATGGCGAATCCGAGCGGAACGATCATGAAGAGGCTGTAGAGGATGAATCCCGGAGTGATGAATCCGATGTAGGCTTTCGATTTCGTCATGCTACCCCACTGTCACGTACGATGACGCCCAAGCGACTGGCCTTGGGCGTCCCTTTGATCATACTCCTACAACCCAGGATACTCCATCATGGAATCAAGGGTCTTCACGAATGTGGCGGGAATGACCGTGCCGGTGAAGAGTTTCGGATTGTCCTCCTCCCACACCTTGGTCGGCGATTGGCCTTTCGCTCCGTAGAGTACCAGGACATTGTAGAAGCTTTCGAGTTCAAGGTTGGCATCGGCAATCTCATTGGCCAACTTGCTTCCCGATTCCACGCCGTCCAATCCTGCGATCGCACCCAGGCCGTTCACCCAGATCTGCTGCGATTCCACCGAGGTCAGCCACTTGGCCAGGCGCAGAGCCTCCTCAGGATGTTTCGTCTTGGAATAGACGGAGAATCCTGCCGCGTAGGTGAGGACGATGGGCTTGCGGCCATCCTTTGTCGGAATCTGGAATGCACCGATGGACATGCTGGGATTGTTGTTCTCGAGCGTGGTGGTGGTCCAGGAACCGGCGACAGTCATCGCCGCCTGACCGCGGGAGAACGTCAGGTACTGTCCCGCTTCATCCACACCGAGGAACTGATCTCCATAGTAGCCCTTCTTGCCCCACTCGATCATCTTCTCCATCGCCGCGATCACACGGGGATCATTGATCCTTGCCTTGCCCACTGCTGCCTCCTGGATCCAATCGGGATGCATGGCGGCCAGGATGGGTTCGAAGAGGAACAGGATGTTCCAGTTGTCGCGTCCGGCAAGACTCAAGGGGATGTAGCCGGCCTGCTTGATCGTCGCCAGCAGGGTCTCGAATTCCGCGAACGTCTTGGGAACTGCCCAACCCTTCTCCTTGAATAGATCCTTGTTGTAGAACGCAGCCCGCGTGTCGATGGTAGCGGCAGGTGTCTGGTAGAGCTTGCCCTCCCAGGTCACCTTGTCCCGGGACATCTGCGAATAGGCGTCCACATCTATCTTTCCGGTCAACTCCATCAAGGCGCCTTGGCGGGTCAGGTTGGCCATGTCGGTGGTCGCCGTCCCATGGTGCCAGAAGAGATCGGGAGCCTCGCCTGCCTGGATGGCGGTGGTGAGCAGCGAAAGATAGTTGTCAGGTGTCTTGATCTCGTACTCGACCTTGATGTCAGGATTCAGCTCCATGAACCGATCGAGTGTGTTGCGCAAGGGAAGTTCGAATTGGGGCGTATGCTCCCAGATGGAAAGGACGACCTGGCCGCTTTCCGCGCTGGCCTTCTGCCCGGCCGCACATAGCGGCAGGACCAGCATGAGGCACAGCAACACGGATACCATTACCTTTTTCATGTGATAACCTCCTCATGGTTTTCAGATACATCCAGTCTGAAATACCCCAGGTGGGCTGTACATACACAATACTTGGCCCTTGATGCCCAAAATCCGGACTCCGTCTATCCTACGTCGCTTTCCATGCCGAGAGTTCGGATTTCCTGTCACATATTCGGGGAGCACCCATGGCCGGCACGGAAATCGCTGACCGTCTGTCCCACCATCCTCTTGAACAGCCTGGAGAAATGACTCGCACTGACGAAGCCCACCCTCTGGCTGACATCCTCGACGGTGGCATCAGTGGCCAAGAGCAGGCTCTTGGCTTGTTGAAGACGGATGGTATTCAGGTATTCGACGAATCCGATCCTCGATTCACGCTTGAACAATTCGCAGAGGTAGGTACTGTTCATGTTGCACAATCGCGCCATATCCTGCAAGGTGATGTGTGCAGCATAGTGTTCCAGCAGGTACAGCTTCACCATCATGACCTTCCTGCTGTGACCATGCAACTGGTGGACATGACGGATCCGGGCGGGCAGCTCCTGGAGGTACCACAGGCGCAGTTGGGTGAGATCGTCGAAGTCCTTCAGGCGTTCGAATAACGTCGCACGACGTTTCTCCGTGTCCGCCACGTGCACCTGCAGGGCTTTCAGGTGTTGCTCCACCTGATGCCAGTGGACGATCAGTTCCATGCACACGCGTGACGGATCGGCCCGATGTTCCCGGGCTTGGGCGAAATAGGCCTCCATCCCCTGTTCCCATTGGTTGAACCGTTCGCCTTGCAACAGCCAAATCGGATCGGGAAGCACGGCATCAAAAGGCGGTTGCCCGCCCTGATGCTCGCCGATCATCACGACCTTCGTGGAGTCGACATGAAAGACGCTCTCTTTCGCGTCGGCAAGCAGCCGCCATTGTTCCTGGACGGTACGGGAGCCCTCATCCGATGTGCGCAAGATCACCACGGGACTGTTGATATACTGCTGCAACTGTCTGGTCAATTGCCGGAAGAAGCGGTTTCGTTCTTCCTGCCGCTTGTGGTCGGCGTCGAGTACCAAGACCAATCCTTCGGGTTCCTGGGGATAGGCATGACCGATACGATGCGTGGCGAGCAGTCCGTGGACGAACCGCAACAGCCACACGGTATCGACACCGGCATCGATCGGCAGATGGTCTTCCGAATATTTCTTCTTGCAGATCATGAGACAGACCAACGGGTTGGCGATATCGGAAGCGACATCCTCATGCTCTGCGATCCTGTCGGAGAAACGCCGGTAGGTGTTCCATGATTGCTCGGCAGCCTCAGCGGCATTCTCGGGGGATTCGATCGTGATGCCATCCAATATCCTGAACAACTCAGCTTCATCCAACTCGTGTTTCAGGATATAGTCGACCGCTCCCAGCTTGAACGCCTTGGAGACGATGGAAAAATCCTCGAGGCAACTGAGAATGACGACCTTCGCCCGCACATGCATGTCCCTGAGGCGTTCCAGGAATGTCAGCCCGTCCATTCCCGGCATCTTGATATCGGTGATGATGAGATCGGGATCGGTCTCACCGATACCCTGCAAGGCAGGAAGCGCCCGAGAATAACTGGCGACTACAGTATACCGTGCATTCGCCTCGAAGAGGGATTCGATTCCGAGCAATACCAATTTCTCATCCTCAACGAGGACCACCCGCTTCACGACACCCTCCCCCGCCCATGATAGCACACTCATCACAGACAGGCGTATCTTTTCCTCATCGGAAAACCACATATGGCGATGAGCTCGTGAACCTACCACACGGAGCTTAAACCGACATGATTCCATGGAGCGGAAGTCCATGCCTGAGCAATTGCCGGATATCTCGCGATGCCGCCGCGGGAGAGCATGCGCTTCCTGAATCCACCCCGAATCATGTGATTTGAAGGTAAGGAGTATTTATTCTGTAACTAGATCCTTCATCGGGTGACGTTCATGACGGTCTACTCTAAAAAACCCCCTAATGCGAAGTCCTGGATAAGGGAAATCGATTTTGAATATAAAGGGAATAGTTGTGTTGTGAACGCCAGTTGTGTTCAGCTCCGATTACCCCCTCCCACAACTCTAGAAGACAATGGGCAACCCTAACATCTTGATGGTGAGCGTGACATCATCGATTGACGAGCAGACCAACACAGATTCCATTGACTGATCCAAGTCCTTTTCTCGGATATGTTTGAACCACAAGAGACTTCAGTTTTCCAATCTTGATACTAGTCTGGGATGCTCGACACCTATACCTGCATATAAGAATCTTTGACCGCCTGTTCCATGGCAACAAGCTCTTCATCACTCAAGAAGTCAAAATGGGAGGACCTCTTTCTCGCAGAAAGGTTGCCATTGCCCTGGAGGCACAACTGGATGAACAGATCTATCAGCCGGTCGGGCATATCGATGATTTCCTGAATCGCTTTCTTGGTAGCATCATAGTTGGCAAGAAAGTTGAGCTCCTGTACAAGCTCTTCTTCGATCGTCTTGCGTATGAACTCGGACAAGGCTTCTGCTTGGAAAGTCATATCCATATAGGAGTACCAGGGTGCGCTCTCACCCTCTACCGTCATGATCCCCATTTCATCCACTTGATAGTCGAGGACCTGTAGCAGAGGCCGGGAAAAAGCTTCCAACGATCTATCATAATCTTCCGGATGCTTCAGCATGACAGCTGATATGGGAAACATGAGTCCGCGAGGTACCATCTGTCGCAAGGAAAGGATGTTATGGATGAGAAATCGATGGATTCGACCGTTTCCATCCTCGAACGGATGCAGGAATACAAAACCATAGGCTATCACCGCTGCGTGGATGACTGGTGGAACCCCACCTGCTTTCATCCTGTCATGACAAGCGATCAAGCCCTCCATCAGAGCCGGCAGATCTTCTGGTTTTGGGCAGATATAATGAATGAGCTCTTTCTGATAGGCAACCGTCTGGCCAACATAGTTTTGACTTAGACGGTAGTCGCTATCGGCAAATCGAGGGTCGACAATACGGTTTTGCAACTCGATCAGCCTGCGCTTCTCACAAAAGTCCTCTTGTTCGGCAAGTTCCAAGGATGCGATGAATTTCTCTGTGCGGGAAGCATTGCTTTTTACCTGTTCAATCTCAAATGAGGATTTTGTCTCCTTATTGTAGAGGTAACTCAGTGCCCGGCGAAGCAACTGTGGAGGATAAGCCGTGACGATTTCCTCACTCCGTTCTCGCAGGACGGTGGAATCCAATTCCAAAAGTTTGTCGGTCTTCCTGACGACAGGACAAAAGGCCCGGGGACCAAGAAGGTTGTTCACGATGCGATGTCGGGGGGATCGTTCTCCATTCTGGAGCGTGTAATAATACTTGCGTTCCAACGCATCGACATAATTGCCAATGGTCATATCGCCAATAGGTAGTTGCTTTTCTGTCAAGAACTCAAAGAAAAACCAGATCCTCCGGGCATATTTCCCGGTCGGCTTGGACATGATGTACTCAGTTAATGCCTCAGCGGATGCCTTTTCAAAGATTCGTGCCAGCAATGCAAGATTCACCCCATCATATTTCAATGCAAACTCGAGATGGTCTCCAACCGTTTCTCCGGGCCAGTACTGAGGTCTATACATTTCATCGACAAAACCGTCCTGTATCTTTGAAAAGTGTGTTCCTGTAGTGGAAACCATCGATCGGTGCCAGTTGGGCATACCCACGATTCGGAGTTTTTCAAGAAGATATGCGTATCCCGCCGGTCGATGATCAGAAACGTATATTCCCATGGCCAAACCTTATGAAAGAAGTATCATAGTGCAAATATACATATCAAATGCCGTATTGTCAACAAATAGTATTATTTTTGGGTATATTCGAACAATTATGATTGTTCCAGCAAACAAGACGGTTACATCGTGCAGCCTGCCCGCAAAAAGAGGTACCTTCCTGCTAAAACGATTACCTATCGGCATTCGGGTACAAAAATCTCTATAGACTGAGCCTCTTGCAAAATGAACGGCCATTGTAAATCGACTTGCCTGGTCTGATTCATTATCGTCAAACAAAAGTGTCAAACTGGCTAAATTATGGCTTTGAGCGATAAATCACGCCAAATCTACTGTCGATCGAGTATGAGA
>JAHDQJ010000046.1 GCA_018433865.1 Spirochaetales bacterium
AGGACGGTGGAGAACTACCATCGGCTCTTCGGCATCGGCCCGTGGCACTTCTACACCTACGAGAAGCCGCTGGTGTCGCACATGACGCGCAACGGCGAGCCGACCGACTACGCGATGCGCGTGGCGCTCTCGTACTTCGGCACGATGCGCATCGAGCTGATCGAGCAGAAGCGGGGCGATACGGTCTACGCCGACTTCATCCGCGATCACGGCTACGGGATCCATCACCTGGGGGTGCTGGTGGAGGACATGGCAGAGGCGACAGAGCTGGCACGGCAGGCGGGCTTCCGGGTGACGATGGACGGGGCGGGGTTCGGGCTGGAGGGGGACGGGCACTATGCCTACCTCGACACGGAACGACAGATCGGCACGACGATCGAGCTGATCTGCCGTCCGAAAGGGAGGCGGGTCCCCGAGCGCATCTATCCGCCAGAGGAGGGTTGATCATGAAGTACAGCTATTTCCAGCTGACATTCGGACAGGAAGAGGCATATCTCCACCCTGAGAAAAGTTATGAACGGTTGCGCAGGTGCGGATACGATGCGATCGAACTGACACCTCCCAAAGGGCGATACGGGCTTGGCGTCTCCCGAGAACGTTTCGTCGCCGATCATGCACACCTGTCGGGGGAGTTCGGTCTGGACATCTCGTGTCTGAATGATTGCTGGGGAGAGGCTTGGGATCCGTTCTCACCTGCGTTCAAGACCCTCACCGGAACGGAAAGTGCCAAGCTGGCGATCCGCGAGACGAACGAAACGGTCGACATGGCGAACGAACTCGGATGCAAGGCCGTGACCGTCGCGGTGGCGATACATGAGCCGATCACCACGGCGAACGTCACCGATGCGGTACATGTTGCCGTGGATGCGCTGAGACAGATGTGCGTCCATGCCTCCGAACGAGGCGTCCGGCTGGTGTTCGAAGCAACGAACCATCTTGAGATGGGCAAGTTCGTGAATACGGTCGCGAACCACAAGAGGCTTATCGAGCGGTGCGGTTGTGACAACCTCGGCATCCAGCTCGACTGGTTCCATGCGGGATTCGAGGAGCTGAACTGTTTCGAAGCGATCTGGGAGGCCCAGCCATTGCTTTGGCATATCCACTTCCGCGATACCAATTCCCTAACCCCAGGCTACGGCAATACCGATTTCAAGGCGGTCATGCGGGCATTGTTGCGGTTCGGCTATGCAGGATATTGCACGATCGAGAGTTCCCCGATGTTTCCCGACGTGGAGACCGCTGTCCTTGATGGCATCACCTACCTGAAGTACTGCGAACGGGTAGCGAGGATGCAGCTTTCCCCGGTGTTTCCAAACGGTTTCTCCGTTTGAAAGCTTTTTTCACATCCATGGAAAACCCCCTTGGGAATTTCCCGAGGGGGTTTTCACTGATCAGGGGGAGGTGCTTACACGTGGCGGTACAAGCGCCATCCGAGGTAATTGCCCAAGGCCTCCTCGAGCACGGCGGCAACGTGGGTCCTGACCATGGCCACATGGTGTTCATACCCGTTGCGTACGATATGGTCCATCAACTTCTGCAGGTTGTCGATCGCACAGATGGCGATGCCTCCCGACATGGCGCACGGATCGTCGGTGAAATCTCCTTCTCCCAAGTATGCACGGACCGTGCCGGTGTAGTCATCGGTTGAAAGTCGCAGATAGGTCATCGGTCCCTTGCGTACCTTGCCCTTGACGGCTCCGAAACAGTTGTCCTTGCCAAGCGTCGTACCCAGTACATCCAACTCAGAGATCTCGATATCATCGGTACCGAAGAAGCTCTTGGGGTAATTGGAGCAGTGCGTGTTGATGCACTTGTTCCGATCATCACCGTAGTTGTTGTTCCAGTCGAGAAGTGCGGAGGCGTTGTCCGATGCAAGAGTCAGGGCGAGCATGCTGATCGCACCCGCGATATCGACCTCACACGCGCACGGTACCTTTGATTCGCCCAGCATGCTCATCGTCAGGCAGGTGGCACACCCGTAGTTCTTCTGGATCGAGGTCCAGCACTGGATGCCCGCGGCATCGATGCGGTTCTCTGCGATCCACCGTTCCACGACCACGGTGTATTTTGCCTGTTTCACGATGTTCTTGTCGGGGACAGACGCAGGAATCGTACCATAGGCCCTGATCTCTGCGAGTTTCGCCGTCACCGCGGGATCATCGTCGGCCAAGCGCAAGGCATCGAAGATGATCTCGCTATGGTCGACCGTCACTACGGTGACACCCGAGCGCTGCATGAGCTTCTCACTCACGCGCATGGTCTGGAAATCGGCCGGCCTTGCCCCGATCGCACCGATGCGGGCTTTGCGCAACCCATTCACGACACGACAGACTCCGGCGAACTTCAGCACGTCCTTTTTGAACTCCTCGCCGGTTACCTTGCAGGTGTGCAACGTGGTGTTCGTAAACGGAATGCCATATTGGATCAGATTGTTGGCCACAGAGAGCTTGCCACAGAAGGAGTCCCTGCGGTGTGCGACATCGACCTTGTCAAGATCATCATCCTCAGCGTGGAGGAGGACGGGCACGTTGAGCTTCGACTCATTGATCGCCGCGACGATTCCGAGCTCCAGTCCGAAGTTCGGGAGCGTGACGATGATGCCGTCGATCTCCTCGGCATGCTGTACGAAATGCTTCGCACAGGCGATGCCATCCTCGGTCGTCTCGACGCAACCGGTCGGTGTCGCATCCTCCGGCATGATGACCGTCGCATATCCCATCGATGCCAAGGTATCCAAGATATCTTTCTTCCCGTTTACCGCCAATTCGGTATTGAAAAAGCCTCTGGTGCCGACAATCACGGCAAAGCATTGTGTTCCGTCTTTCATGGAAGATCCTCCTACATGCTTGGATTCTATCATAGAACACCAGAAGTGCAAACAAAAATTGCAAAAAAATATATAGAATATGAAAAATTACTTCCATATTAATTGGAATTGTTTTCAATATTGCATAAAGATTTCATAAATCAAAATTAAAGTATGAAAAATATCTTGCAAATTTTGCGTAAGGGGACTAAGCTTTTCCCTAGGCGGAAAGCTGAGAACGAACTGAGGAGCCATGATGAGAGCGGCAGTATTCGAGAAACCGGGAAGCATGCGCGTGGTCGACATGCAGGTGAATCCGTGCGGCAGCGGGGACCTGATCGTGAAGGTACATGCCTGCGGTATCTGCGGAGGAGACATCCGCAATTTTTCCACCGGATTGCGTCATGGAATAAAGAGCCAGGTGATGGGACATGAGTTCACCGGTACGGTCGTGCAGAAGGGGAGCGATGTCATCGCATTCTCGCTCGGGGATGCCGTGGCGATCGCACCCGATGTCAGTTGTGGCACCTGCTGGTACTGCACGCACGACTTGGTGAACCTGTGTGACAACCATCGGATGATCGGTACACATTGGCCGGGTGGTTTCGCCGAGTATGTGCATCTGTCCTCCGAGGTGCTTGCACACGGATTCGTCCATCACATACCGAAGGGAGTCTCGCTTACCGACGCATGTCTCTCCGAGCCCGCTTCGTCGGTCATCGCCGCGCAGGAACGAGTCGGGGTCAAGTCGGGAAATTCGGTGCTGATCCTTGGTGACGGTCCGATCGGATGCCTCCACATCGAAGTCGCCCGTGCGAACGGTGCTTCCCAAGTCTTCATCTCCGGACGATCACGGCTCGAAGCCGCACGGCAGTTCGGTCCCGACCTGATGCTCAACTACGCCACCGATGATGTGGTCAAGGCGGTGCGCGAGCGGACAGAGGGGCGGGGTGTCGATGTCGCCATCTGTGCCAACGCCACGGTAGCAAGCCAGCAAGTCGCACTCGATGCGGTGCGCAAACGTGGCAAGGTCGTACTCTTCGGGGGCGTTCCGAAACAGGATCCGCTGACCACCTTGGACAGCAATGTGATCCACTATGGGGAGATCGAGATCATCGGAACCTTCTCGTATCAGGTGCGACACCACAAGGCTTCCCTCGAGATGATCAGGAACGGAACCATCCATCCGGCGGCCTACTTCACGAAGACCGTCACTCTGGAGGATATCGTATCGGGATTCGAGGCAGCACGGAACCGGGCAGCGCTCAAGGTTCTTGTGAAACCGTGAGTGCCCGACAAGGGAGATACAGGACATGCATGCATATGATGTGAAATTGGCCGAACGGGCGAATGCGGGAAATCCGATCAGGGTCGCGGTGATCGGTGCAGGACAGATGGGAACCGAGATCGTCACCCAGATCGGTGAGATGCAGGGGATGCGGGTACACGTGGTGGTGGACCTCACCGAAGAAAAGGCGAAATCGGGGTATGCACATGCAAAACATCCCGTTCCGGTTGCGATCTGCCACAGTGTGAAGGAATCGGAGGATGCGATCCGGTCGGGCAACGCAGTCGCCACAACGGATTACCGGGTTGCGACCCGCAACCGCTATGTCGATGCGATCGTCGACGCCACCGGTTCGACTGCGATGGGTGCCGTCATCTCGATGGATGCGTTCCATTACAAGAAACATGTGGTCATGATGAACGTCGAGTGCGATGTCACCATCGGACCGATCCTGAGGCGCTTTGCTGAGGATGCGGGAGTGGTCTACAGTCTTGCGGCCGGAGACGAACCGGCGGCGATCATCGAGTTGTACCGCTTCGCCACCGCATTGGGATTCGAAGTCGTCGCAGCGGGAAAAGGGAAGAACAATCCTCTGAACATCCATGCGACACCTGATACGGAACGGGAAAAGGCTGCCCAGCGGGACATGAATCCTGCGATGCTCTGCGAGTTCGTCGACGGGACGAAAACCGCGGTCGAGATGGCAGCCGTCAGCAATGCCACCGGCTTGGTCTGTGATGTCAGGGGCATGCATGCGGCCCATGCGAAGGTCGACCAACTCAAGCATGTGTTCATTCCCAAGGAAGACGGAGGAATCTTGAATCGCAAGGGGGTCGTGGACTTTGCCATCGGCGTCCACCCGGGAGTTTTCCTGGTGGTCACCACCGACAACCAGAGGATCCGTGACGGATTGGTCCAGCGGGACATGGGTGAGGGTCCCTACTATACCCTGTACCGACCGTATCACCTCTGTTCCATCGAGGTTCCCCTTACCATCGCCCAGTGTGTGCTCTATGGAGAAAGTACCGGCCATCCGAAGGGGAAACTCACCAGTGAGTGCATCACCGTCGCAAAGCGGGACCTCAAAGCGGGAGAGACGCTCGACGGTATCGGCGGTTTCTGCTACCGGGGCAGCATCGAGCAATACGAAGTGGCCAAGCGGGAGCGGCTGCTCCCCCTCGGACTGGCAAAAGGATGCACCTTGAAAGCAGATGTGCCGTGCGATACGCCGATCACCTATGATATGATCGAATCGATTCCCGAAGGAATGCATGTCACGCTGCGCACGATGCAAGACATGCACTTGGATTAGGGGGAAGTGGATGCTGGTAGGACTGGATGTCGGCACGACAGGGGTCAAGGCCGTCGTATTCGATGACTGCGCGACACTGCTCTCGACAGCGTTCGAAGAGTACGAAGTCGTCACGGGCTCATTCGGAAAAGCTGAGCAGGATGCGGAGGGGGTATGGAAGAGTGCCCGCTCGGTATTGATCCGTGCCATCGTCTCAGGCGGCATCAAATCGGTGAAGGCGATCGGTATCTCCGTGCAAGGGGACGCCGTGATCCCCATCGACCGCAACGGACGCGCGCTCGCTCCCGCACTCTTGGGGATGGATTACAGGAGTGCGAAAGCCGCACAGGAATTCGCTGACGCATTCGGTGATCGCTCTCTTTACGAGCGGACCGGGATGCGCCCGCATGCGATGAACAGCATCACGAAGATCCGTTTCCTGCGGACACTTTCTCCTGATGTGTTCGATCAGGCCCACGCATTCGTCACCTATGCCGAGTTCATGGCGATGAAGCTGTGTGGTGAATGTATCATCGATGCCACCATGGCCAGCAGGACCATGGCATATGATCTGCGTACCGGAGACTGGGATGAACGGTTGCTTGCATTCGCCGGCGTGGATCGCCAACGTCTCGGTACCATCAAGGACTCGGGAACCGTCATAGGCCAACTGTCGGCCGACATTGCGAAGGACGCAGGGCTGTCCGAACGGCCGAAGGTCTGCACCGGTGCCCATGACCAGTGCTGCGCAGCGCTCGGGTCGGGAGTGATCGAACCCACGCTTGCGGTCGTCTCGACCGGAACGGCCCAGGTGTTTTCCACATGTCTCGGTGAGGTCACCACAACCGAAGGCATGTACCGCAGCTTCTTCCCCTGCTACCGGCACGCGCTGGCACACACGTACTTCACGTTCAGCCTCAATCACGTGGGAGGAATCCTCCTACGGTGGTTCAAGGATACCTTCTGTGCGAAGGAGATCGTCGAGGCGCAACGTCGTGGCATGGATATCTACCAGTATCTGGACCAGACGATGGCGCAGGACCCGCAGCAACTGTTCATCCTCCCGCATTTCAACGGGAGCGGAACTCCTTGGTGTGACATGGACGCCACCGGTGCGATCGTGGGGCTGACGCTGTCGACCGGCATCGGGCACCTGTACCGGGCGCTGCTTGAGTCGCAGACCTACGAGCTGGCATTGAATATCGAAGCGATGGGAGCCTCCGGCATTGCGATCGAGACGATCAGTGCGGTCGGTGGTGGCTCGAAATCCTCAGAGTGGCTGCAAATCCAGGCGAATATCCTCGATCGACAGGTTCGCGTTCCCGTTTGTCGTGAATCGGCCGCATTGGGTGCTGCCATTCTAGCCGGTAGTGCGATAGGATTGTTCAAGGATGGTCGGGAGGGAGCGGACCGCATGGTGGGATTCAGGAAAGCCTATGATCCGCAACCGGAACGGGTGAGGATCTACCGCGAGCTGCTGGACCGGTATCGGAAGCTCTATCCCGCGCTCAAGAGCCTCAGGGAGGAAAGATGACAACAGCGATGGAACTGCAACTTGAGCACATGCCGCACTCCTGCGCCTTGCAGATGCAAGCAGTGTACAACACCTTGAAAAAGGCGGAGAAACGTGCTGCCGATTATCTGATCGGACATGCGAAGGGAGTGAATCGCCTGAGCATCCAGGAGTTCGCCTCGGAAGCGGGGTGCAGCGAGGCTACGGTGGTCCGGCTCTCGAAAAAACTGGGGTATGAAGGATTTCCCGAACTGAAGCGTGACTTCGCGGCATTCGAGAACTCCTCCGATATCCATGAATATGGGAGCATCCTCGACAACGATTCGCCGCTCGAGGTGATGCACAAGGTGTTCGAGGCCTCCGCGCAAGGATTGATGGATACGCTGAACATGCTCGATCCGGAAGCGTACAGCAGGGCTCTGCAAAGCCTCATCCATGCGAAGAAAATTCTTTTCTGCGGATTGGGGGACGCGGGAGCGGTAGCGATGGAGGCACACCTGCGGTTCCTCCGCATCGGAGTTTCCTCCCTGCATGCTGCCGACCCCGACACGCAACTGATCTACGCCACCCAATTGGAACCGAACGATGTGGTGGTCGCAATCAGTCACTCCGGAAGGAGCCGGCAGATACTCGATGTGGTGAAAGTGGCGAAAGATCGGGGTGCGACCGTGATCCTCATCACCAACTTCCCCGTGAGTCCTCTAAGCAAGAAGAGCGACCTGATCCTGCAGACCGCGGTCTTTTCCAAGAACATGACGGGGGAGATCATGTCGAAGCGGATCACCGCACTTTGCATCATCGAAAGTCTCTACATCAATTTCATGTTGAATGCGGGCAGCATCTTCGCCGAGACGCTGAAGGTTGCAAACGAGACCATCGCGATCAACAAGATCTAGGAGTGTTCCATGACTGCACACAGGCCCTTCACCCACAGCTTTCCCGATTGGGGCAATTATCCCTCCCAGACTCTTTGCAACGTGATTCCCGGAGGCCTGGCCGAACTCTACCACCACGGAGCGGACGACCCGTCCGTACGTCGCTTGCGCATCTGGTGGAAGCAATTCGCGATCACGCTGCTTCCCACGAAAGCGCTCGCGGTCCTGGAATGTGCGGTTGATGGCAAACCGCTGTTCTGGGATCCTCCGCTGGACAGCCTCAAGGATCCACGTGCGATCGATCTGAGCGGAGAATTCCTCATCGAAGGAAAGAGAGCTCCCGGTGCCGCATGGATAGCCCAATTCATCGGGGGAATCGAGATGCTGGGGTTGGACAATTGGGGGATGCACCGCACCGATGCAGCCGGCAATATCCACATACTGCACGGAAATCTCTCCTTTATCCCGGCAACATCCGTCACCATCACCCATGAATCACAGACATGTTTGCGCATCATGGGAACGGTGACCGTATATGATGGGGTGAAAATCCTTGCCGAAAAGGACTCGAATCCGCAATGGAAGGTGGAAAGGACCGTAGTGCTGCATGCCGATCGCAACAGCTTGGAAGTGGAAGATGTCATCACGAACGTATCGGAGCAAGAGGCTTTTGCTGATTGGGGGTATCATGTGGAACTGCGGCCACAGGATGGTTGCAGCTTCCTCCTTCCCTCAAGACAGGTGCGTGAGCGTTTCGGCAATCCACTCCCCGCAGACCATGCGGTGTGGAGGCGGGCAAAACGGATCGATGTACGCGAGGAGCATGGCTATGTGCATTCCGATCTCGATGCACGCGACGGAATGGTACACGGCCTGTTGGAGTACCCCGATGGGACGGGAATCGGCATCAGCATTCCTCACTCTCCGTACACATTGGCATGGAACTCGAGCGGAGGAGCGGGAAGCAAGGAGTTCCTCTGGGCTTCTGATGTGCATACTCCCATCTTTGACAAACCATGGGATGGTGTCGGACCGGAAATCGGAGCGAGTGATCTCGATCATGGTACACAAGTAGACCCGGATGTGACTGAACTCCCGTTGGCTCCCGGAGCCTCAAGACGGTTACGCATGGAGATCACCCCGTTGACGAGGGATGCGACGGCAAAGGAACGGGAACGGATCATCTCTTGTCAGACGGGACGAACCGATGACCAGGATATCTTTGCGATGGCAACGCATGTGTGGCATACCGCCATTCATGAGCTGGAGCGGTTGGACCGCTATGTCGACCGGGCTTCATTCGTCAGCTGTGTACGGTTGCTTGCGCAAAAGCGTGGTCGGGTATTCGTATGCGGAGTCGGGACTTCCGGAGTCGCGGCACGCAAGCTGGCGCACAGCCTCTCCTGCGTCGAGATTCCTTCCTGCTTCCTGAATCCCGCCGATGCGGTGCACGGAGCGCTGGGTGCGGTCCAGGAGGGCGACCTCGTCTTCCTCATCTCCAAGGGAGGAGGCACACGGGAGATCGTGCAACTGTTGCCCTCATTGCAGGCCAAGCACACGACGACCATAGCCATCACGGAGAATCCCGATTCTGAGTTGGGTCGATCATGTGATCTGGTCTTGCGGGTGGCCATTGAGAAGGAAGCCGATACCTTCAACATGCTTGCGACGACAAGCACCCTGACGGTCATCGCGCTCTTCGATGCGCTGGCCATCGCCGCGATGCAGGTGACCGGGTACACGAAAGAACAATTCGCAATCATCCACCCTAGCGGAGCGGTGGGGGATCGTTTGCTGAAGAAGACCTGATACTCGATGCCATCGCGCTTCCTGTGATCGGTTTCCGCACGACAGGAGAAGCAAGAGACAGCGGACGCCAAGGAGGTTCCGTCGTGACCCATGCAGAGTTGCAGGCCCTGCGCTTGAAATCGACTTCGTTACGGAAAGCATTGCTCGGCATGATCTACCGTGCCAAGACGGGTCACACAGGAGGCTCGTTGTCCAGTGTCGACATCCTCACCGTGCTCTACTACCATGTCTTGCGTATCGATCCGAAGCATCCCAAGGACCCGAATCGCGATCGCTTCATCATGAGCAAAGGCCACAGCGTCGAAGCCCTCTATGTGATCCTTGCCGACAAGGGCTTCTTCCCCCTCGAGGAACTGAAAACCTTCAGCAAGTTCGATTCGCGCCTGATCGGCCATCCGTCGGTGAAAGTTCCCGGGGTAGAGTTGAACACCGGAGCATTGGGACACGGGCTTTCCTGCTCAGTCGGCATGGCTTTGGCTGCACAACGTGATCGCTCTGCTGTCCGGGTATTCTGCCTCATGGGTGATGGCGAGCAGGCCGAAGGATCCGTATGGGAAGCCGCGATGGCCGCTTCCAACTTCAAGCTCGACAACCTGACGGCAATCATAGACAGGAATCGGTTGCAGATAAGCGGGAATACGGAAACGGTCATGAAGCTCGATAGCTTGCAAGAGAAGTGGGAAGCCTTCGGGTGGGATGTGCATACAGTCGACGGTCATGACTTTTCCGCTCTGACCGAGGCCTTCGGTGCCCCCCAAGTCCTGGGAAAACCTCGCATGATCATCGCTGAGACCTTGAAGGGGAAGGGTGTGTCATACATGCAGGACAACGCGAAGTGGCATCACGGCGTGCCTGATGACCAGCAGTATCATCTTGCCTTGGAAGAGTTGGAGTCGTACATGCAGGAGGTCCGTGGCCATGAGTAACACCATACCGAACAGGAAGGCATTCACGGATACGCTTGTCGATCTGGCAACGAAGGATCCGAGCATTTTCGTCGTGACCTCCGATGCCCGGGGCTCTGTGACGCTTGAGAAATTCGCCGACACATTACCCGGCCAATTCGTCGAAGTCGGTATCGCGGAACAGAACGAGATCGGCATCGCCGCCGGTCTCGCCTCCTTCGGCAAACGTGTGTTCGCCTGCGCCCCCGCGTGTTTTCTCTCCACCAGGAGTCTGGAGCAGGTGAAGGTGGATGTCGTGTACTCACAGAACCCCGTACGGATCATCGGGATCAGCGGAGGTATCAGTTACGGAGCACTCGGATACTCTCATCAATCCCTCCATGATTTTGCGGTCATGCGTACGTTCGCCGATCTTGCCGTCCTCTGTCCAGCCGACAGGTTCCAGACCGAAGCGATCACACGATGGCTTGCCGAACATGATGTGGCGGCGTATGTGCGGATGGGACGCGGGCCCGTACCCGATGTCTATGCGAACGTACAGGAGAGTTTCACCTTCGGGAAGGCGAATCGCCTCTCCGAAGGGTCCGATGCGACGATCATCGCCAACGGAGAGACGGTTCATCATGCGCTTGAGGCTGCCAAGATCCTGGGAACCCAGGGTATCGGCGTGCGGGTGCTCGACATGCCGACGATCAAGCCGATCGACCGGGATGCGATCCTTTCGGCAGCAGTGGAAACCGGTTTGATCATCACCGTTGAAGAACATAGCATCTTCGGAGGGATGGGATCGGCGGTAGCGGAAATTGTCAGTCAGGAACACCCCGTCCCCATCAGGATCATCGGGATTCCCGATGAGATTCCGATCGGCGGTTCCTCGGCTGAACTGTTTGACCATTATGGCCTGACAGGTGATGCGATCGCGTCGGAAGTCATGACACTGATCAAAAAATTCAAGCGATGAGAGAGGATATGGCGATGAAAGATGGGAGCTTCCTGTTGGCGATCGACCAGGGGACCAGCGCAACGAAGGCGGTCTTGTTCGATCTTGAAGGGACGCTGGTAGGTCGCTCGGATACCCCTTTGACGCAACAGTATCCCCAACCGGGTTGGGTAGAGCATGACCCGGAAGAAATCTTTTCCGGCTTGGTCCGATCGGTGCACAACCTGATGCAGGAAACCGGTACCGATCTCTCATCGGTTCGTGCTCTCTCCATCTCAAACCAACGAGAGACGGTGATCCTCTGGGACCGAGAGACGGGAATGCCGGTGATGCATGCCATCGTCTGGCAGTGTCAACGTGCTGAGGATCTGGTTTCGCGGCTCGCACAACGCAACGTGGCGAACATGGTGCAACGGAAGACGGGACTGAGACTCTCTCCTTACTTCTCGGCAGCGAAGGCGGCATGGATCATCGAGCACAGTGAGGACGCCCGCCAACTGTTGCAGCAAAAGAGATTGCTGTTCGGTACGGTAGACAGCTACCTCGTCTGGAAGTTGACAGGGGGAAAAGTCCATGCAACCGACTTCACCAATGCCAGCAGGACGCAGCTGCTCAATTTGCACACCCTGGATTGGGATGACGAATTGCTCTCCCTTTTCGGATTGGATCGGTCGATGATGCCCGAGCTGCGTTCCTCCAACGCGTCTTTCGGAACGACGGAAATCTCGATCTTCGGATGCGAGATGCCGATCGCCGGTGTCATCGGAGATTCGCACGCTGCGTTCTTCGCACAACGATGCATCAGCAAAGGAAGCGCGAAAGCCACCTATGGTACCGGATCCTCCATCATGATGCATATCGGATCGCATCCGATCCGCGAGGTCCATAAGGTCGTATGCTCCATCGGATATGCGATCGACGGCCAGATCACCTATGTGCTGGAGGGAAACATCAACTGCACGGGTGCGACCATCAAGTGGCTCGTCGATGACCTGGAGCTGATCTCCTCATCCAAGGAGGCAGGGGCCTTGGCGGCCTCCGTTGATGATACCTTGGGAGTCTACTTGGTTCCTGCGTTCGTCGGCCTCGGATCTCCCTACTGGGACAGCCGTGCGCGTGCTGCGATCACTCATATGTCCCGAGGAGTAAAGAAAGCTCATATCGTCAGGGCGGCGGAGGAATCCATCGCCTACCAGATTACCGATGTCATCCGTGCGATGGAATCTGAATCCGGCATCACCTTGCAGGAGTTGCGTGTCGACGGAGGACCTACCCGTGATGCCTTCCTCATGCAATTCCAAGCCGATATCCTCGATGTTCCGGTGATTCGTACGGAGATCGAAGAACTTTCTGCCGCGGGAGCCATGTACATGGGTGCACTTGCCCTGCATCTCTACAAGGATGTGCAAGAGCTCCAGGCTCTCCGGGGTTCCGGCAAACGCTACACTCCTTCCCATGAAGATGATTGGCGCAAAACCCTCTACGACGGGTGGAAACGGGCGGTAGCGACGGTCACGCAAGCAGATTGATGTACAGCAGCGCAAATTTGCGTGATACAATGGCATAAGCCAAGCGCTTAGGTGGTACGCATGCCCTTGGGAAGGTTCGGTTGCCTATGTATATTGATTCACTGGATGCACTGTTCATGATTCGCAATGCACAAAGTCGCTCGATCAGCCCTGAGAATCCGACAGGAAATGCCGGTATGGGTGGCAAATAGGTAACACATAATCTCAATACCAAAGACCTCACAGTCTCCTTAATAGCGTGAGAAATCCACAGGCTGAGCCTGTGGTGCGATAGGTGGTTAGACCCGAACAAATGTTTCGAAAGAAAAGGCCTCCCGTGATACAGTTTGGTTGCGGTTCACAACGCATCCGAACAGAAGACAGGAGGCCAG
>JAHDQJ010000021.1 GCA_018433865.1 Spirochaetales bacterium
TCATCTTATTGTTACAGCATTCGTTACCCATTACTATTGCAAGGTATCACCATATCGCTTTCATGTATGGGTTCTTTTCTCTTGCCGCGGATTGGTTGTATTTATCCGACTATTTGTGGTTGTATTCGCCTGACGCCAACAGCTTCTGCAAGATAAGGATTTCGAGCAATTTCGGGGTACCTTCCTACTGTATTTTTTTTGTGTTGGTGCTATACTCGCAATCGATCGATAGCGCTTGGGCAGGAAGCGCCGAAAATGGCCAAACCTGCTGTGCAAGAGCGTAAGGAGCGAACCGTGGAGCAAGTCTCTGCGCAGCGGATAGCGTCCCTCGATGACGAGCCTCCGCTTAAACGGAAGGGTGTGGAAGAATCTCTCGCCACACCCCGGACCTCAAGATCCGGAATCCCCGGATCCTCCCTGTTCAGAAAGCAATTTTTTCCGAACACGTCTTCGACCCAATGGAATGATTGGCATTGGCAGCTTTTCCATAGGATCACGACCGGCGAACAACTGCTGCGGTTCTTGGAACCCACGGAATCTGAGCATCAGGCGCTCCAGCGATCCGACTGGCAGTTCCCGTTCTCCGTGACTCCCTATTACTTGAGTCTGATCAACTTGCAGGATCCGGAAGATCCGCTGCGCAAGACGGTCATCCCCCATATCGCAGAGAGCATCGTCTCCGATGGCGAGGCGCTCGACCCGTTGGGAGAGGATCACACGAGCCCCGTTCCGGGTATCGTGCACCGCTATCCCGACAGGGCACTGTTCTTGGCAACCAGTTTCTGTTCTGTCTATTGCCGGTATTGTACCCGCTCGCGCTTGGTCGGAGGCCATACCGAGGCGTTGGAGGAACACTGGGATCGTGCACTCGACTATCTGGCAAGCCACACGGAGATCCGCGATGTCATCATCAGCGGTGGTGATCCGCTCACCCTCTCCGACGAGCGGCTGGAGAAACTGCTTGCACGGTTTCGACAGATGAAGCACATCCAGATGCTCAGGATCGGAACGAAGGTCCCCTTCGTCCTCCCGCAACGGGTTACACCTGCATTGGTGAAGGTCCTCAAGAGCTATCGCCCCCTGTATATCAATATCCATGCGACACACCCCCATGAGTTGAGTGAGGAGGGAAGGCAAGCTTGCAATCGGCTCTCTGACGCGGGGATCGTTCTCGGCAGCCAGACCGTGCTGCTCAAGGGCGTGAACGATTCGGTTGAGGTGATGACTGATCTTTTCCACTCGTTGCTCAAGGTTCGAGTCCGCCCGTACTATCTGTTCCAGTGCGACCCCATCGTGGGTTCGGCCCACTTCAGGACCACCATCGAGGATGGGAAGGCCATCATGGACGGATTGCGGGGCCACACGAGCGGCCTGGCGATTCCCTACTACGTCGTCGATACCCCGGGAGGCGGTGGCAAGGTCCCCGTATTGCCCGATTACGAGGTATCCCACGATGCGAAGGGATTCTGCCTGCGCAACTACGAGGGGAAACGATTCATGTATCCCGATGCGAAACCGGAGGCTTGAGATGGTGGTGGGACTGACCTACGACCTCAAGCAACGGTACCTGGAGGATGGGTATGCACCTGAGGATGTTGCCGAGCTCGACAGCCCGGAGACCATCGATGCGATCGATGCATCCTTGCGTTCCCTCGGTTACGAAACCGAACGGATTGGCAACGTCAAGGATCTCGTGAGTGCCCTCGCCAGTGGAAAGCGGTGGCCAGTGGTGTTCAACATCGCCGAGGGGTTGCACGGTCTGTGCCGAGAGGCACAGATCCCTGCGCTGCTCGATGCCTACCGCATACCCTATGTGTTCTCCGACTCGCTCACGATGGTGGTGACGCTCCATAAGGGCTTGGCCAAATCAGTGGTGCGAGAGTACGGAGTACCCACTGCTGACTACCGTGTGGTCGAACGGATCGAGGATCTGGTTCGTGTCCATTTGCCGTTCCCGCTCTTCATCAAGCCAGTCGGAGGGGGGACGGGTATGGGCATCGATGCCCATTCCATCGTTCATGAGCCGACTTGCCTTCAGCAGGGGGTCGAACGACTGTTGTCGTTGCATCGACAGCCGGTGTTGGTGGAAACATACCTCAGTGGTCGGGAATTCACCGTGGGGATCGTAGGAACAGGAGAGCATTCCCGTGTAGTGGGGATGATGGAGATCGTCGTCGATACGAAGAGCGATCATGGCGTCTACTCCTATGCATCCAAACAACAGTACCTGGAATGTACGACCTACCATCGTGTAGAGGGCGCCGATGCGGTGCAGTGTGCCGAGGTGGCTCTCGGGGCATGGCGGGCGCTCGGGTGCAGGGATGGGGGACGGGTGGACCTGAAGATGGATGGCCGGGGGAAGGTCCACTTCTTGGAAGTGAATCCGATGGCCGGCCTGCATCCCGTCGATTCCGATCTTCCGATCCTCTCGAGGATGGAGGGTATCGATTATGAGCACTTGATCGGTATGATCATGGACTCTGCGATTTCCCGGTTGGACAGCGATGGTGAACAGAGAGATACTGCTATTGCATGATGCGGTCATCGAGGGAGCTCCCCCCGATGAACAGGATACCTTGGTACAGGTTTCTCAGATCGGGTCGGCATTGCGCCGACTCGGTTGTGCTGTCCGTACATTGGCTTTCGATGGTGACCTCTCAGCCTTGGAAGCAAATCTGCGCAAGAAGCCGACAGACTTGCTGTTCAACGTGGTGGAGACCTTCCATGGCTCCCGTTTCCTTCACACCATCCCGCTCCTTTGCGCGCAACTTGGCATCCCTGTCACGGGAGGCAATGCCTCCAGTCTGTTCCTTACGGGAGACAAGCTATTGGCAAAACGGCTGATGGTGCTGAAAGGTATCCCGACACCCAGATGGGTCGAGGACCGGGACAGCGATGCGTGGCCTTCGTTCCTTGGCAAGACTTTGATTTGCAAACCGAGGGAGGAGGAAGCTTCGGTCGGCATCACCGACGAGTCGGTGTTCACCTGTAACACGTCGGATGAGCTTCGGATGCGATACGACGACGCTGTTCGCGGGAAGATGATCCTGGAGGAGTATATCGAAGGAAGGGAATGCAATATCTCGGTAGCTTCCTCCGGCAAGGCGGTGCATGTCTTCCCGATAGCGGAGATGGTGTTCACCGACTACCCGGAGGGGAAGCCCCGGATCGTAGGGTATGAGGCGAAATGGGACGAACACTCGTTCGCATATCACCATACGGTCAGATCTTTCGCATTCGCTCAGCGGGAGCCGGCGCTTGCCCGTAGATTGGAAGAGTTGGCCGTCTCATGCTGGCACCTGTTCGATTGCACCGGATACGGTCGGGTCGACCTGCGCATCGATAGTGCGGGCACGCCGTTCGTCCTGGAAATCAACATGAACCCATGCCTGACCGATGACAGCGGTTTCATCGCGGCATGTGCGCAGGCATCGATGAGCTATGATGAGGTGATTCGCATGATAATCGAGGAGGCTCTCCGTGGATGACCTGAAATTCCGGGAAGAACCGTGTGCCGAGGATGTCGGCCGGGTTGCCCGTCTGCTTTCCCGTACCCGTTTCTTCACTGCAGAGGAGGAGGAAATCGGTGCATCCCTGGTGACGGAGCGACTTCGTGAAGGAGCCCGTTGGGGGTACCTGTTCCTTTTTGCCGAATCGCAAGACACTTTCGTCGGATACACCTGCTATGGTCCGATTCCCGGGACCCTCGACGGCTACGATCTGTACTGGATAGCTGTGGACCCGGATAGCCAGCGGGGAGGCTTCGGCCGTCAGTTGCTCGCTGCCACGGAGAGGAAGGTCCTGGAGCTCGGTGGGAAGCGGTTGTATGCCGAAACTTCGTCGACAGCCCAATACCAACCGACCCGTTCATTCTATGAACGCAATGGTTTCTTCCTTGAAGGCCGGCTTGCAGACTACTATGCACCTGCCGATGACAAGATGCTCTATACAAAGATATTGGTCAGATGACCTTCTTGGACTTCCATGAGTTCCCAAGGAACCGGATCACGAAACAGCTTGACCGGCAGATCCAATCGATGTACATCGCGAACCAGATGCCGTGCAATCCCATGCCCAGCCAACTGCCGAGGATGTAGGAGAGCCCGACCCGGAACGTCCACATGCTGACGATGGAGACGGTCATGGTGAACCGAACATCGCCTGCAGCCCGCAGGACCTGAGGCAACGTGAAGGCAAGCGGCCACATCAGCGCGTTCATGACGAAGAGGATTTTCAACACTGAAACAGCGAGTGTCGCTGATGCCGCGCTGAGGTTGAACATGCCTACCAGCTGTTCAGTCAGCACGAAGAGCACGGTCGCGAGGATGGCGAGCGTGCCATAGGCGATGCGCATCAGTTTCCTGGCATAGCGGTTGGCCTGCTCGGTCTCCCCGGCGCCCATGCACTGTCCCACCACCGTGATCGTAGCCATGCCGATCGCTCCGCCCGGGATGTTCGTGATCGAGGCAAGGGTATTGGCGATGGCATTGGCCGCTATCGCAGCGGTGCCGAATGAGGCGGTCAAGGTCTGTACCAAGATCTTCCCGATATGGAAGATGCCGCTTTCGATGCTGTTCGGAACTCCGATGCGAAGTATCCTCTTGATCATCGTCCAATCGAGATTGAATCGCCGTATCCGTTCGATGCGGACCACCGTATCCTTGCGTACCAGGAGCACCTGCATGATCGTGGCTGAGAGAATTCGTGCGAGCAACGTGGCCAGTCCCGCTCCGAACACCCCCCACTGGAACCCATAGATGAACAGTGCATTGCCGAGGATGTTCGTGATGGTCATGATCAGTGAGACACGCATGGAGATACGGCTGTTTCCCATGGCTCTGAAGATCGCTGCACCGGAATTGAACAGTCCGAGGAACGGGTAGGAGAGGGCCGTGAGGGTAAAATAGGTCTGTGCTTGCCCCATGATGGAACTGTCGAGGTTCCCGTAAAGGAGAGCGAGTATCTCATGGTTGAAGAAGAGGAAGGTTCCCATGAACAGAAGGGCGACGAAGGTGGTCGTGTAGATCAACTGTTTGGCCGCCTCTCCTGCCTTCTCGGGTGTCCGTTGGCCGATATATTGGGCGACGACCACTGCTCCGCCTGCAGCGAGCGCAGAGAAGAGGAAGAGGAACAGGTGATTGATGGAATCGACGAGCGAGACGCCCGCTACCGCTGCCTCCCCGACGCTCGAGATCATGATCGTATCGGCAAGTCCTACCGATACATCCAGTACCCGTTCGATCACGAGCGGGATGATCAGTGCGGCGAGCTGCCGGTTGGTAAAGAGTGCGTTACCTGAAGAGGGCGGGCTTGCGAGGGACAATGGTGTCATTCCTTGTATCGGATCTCCGCTTGGGAGCGAAGCTGTGATGGCACAGTGTGCCTTTTTTCCCCGACAATGACAAGCATCATGGCCCATGGAGTGATTGTTCACAGCATACCCTAGCTATCACAGGGAAAGAGTTTTTGGCAAAACTGCGAACAATCACGAGCGTAACACAGCGACCGGTGGTTTCCATCGTTGATCCATGGTCTCAAGACACTTTTGGACGGTCCGGACAGTCGCCTGCATGCACGGATAACGACGAGAGGAGGTTCGACTGTGGAGGGAACTAGTGAATGCGGCGGGATTCGAACCCACGACCTCTGCCTCCGGAGGGCAGCGCTCTATCCAGCTGAGCTACGCATCCAAGCTTTTGTATGCTATGGATAGCGGCTCATCTTGTCAAGTGATGCCCGAAGCGGATTTTCGGGAAATATCTGGCACCCATCTTCGTTGGTATTGCATAGAATGCTACATATATGTCACAAGTGTAATACTATATAATTATCTATAATATATAAAAAAGAATTAAAATATATTCCGGTCTTTGAATTATTTTCACAATATTAGTTCCATCTCTTGACACCACTTCCTCTTTTATTTACCATAGGGAGGAAGACGTTCCGTGGTCTTGCGGAGGATCGAGTGATGAAAAGGCGGATTCTGGTTTGCATCCTCTTTGCAATGCTGTCGATAGGGTCAATCCATGCCGAGCGGGTCATCTTCAATGAGTCGATCCCCTTGCAAGGTCACATAGATCTCCAGGAAAAATTCACCCTTGAGGTCAAGCAACGTATCATGTTCACCCTGAACCAGGACATGGCCGGCACAACCCATGAGATCGCCACCTATGAGTTCTTCTCGAACAGCCCGGAGATCGCGTATCAGATGCGGCTCGCTCCGGGATTCGTAACCCAGCTCGGAGAGGGAGTCTTTGCATTCCGCAACGTAGGCATCTCCGGTTCCGATCCTGCTCCTCCGATCCCATTCCGCCTCACCGTCCGTCCCCAGTGGGGAGATCCGGGAGTCACCAATGAAATGTTCCGATCGGTGAACAAGCCGATCGGTATCCGCGCGGGTTCCCGATCCGAGGAGCGAGGGACGATCTTCGTGACCTTTCCCACCTTGAGCGAGGGATTCAACCTCCAATCATTCTCCTTCGGAGCCTATGAAGCCTCCATCGCAGTCGAGGTCTCAGCCGATTGATCCTCTAGTCCCCATAGTGGATTTCTCCCTCTCATGCTATACTCGATACATGCATCATTCGAGGAGGACACGATGAAACCGATTCTATTGGTCATGGCAGCAGGCATGGGGAGCCGTTATGGCGGTATCAAGCAGATCGACGGAGTGGGGTTGCACGAGGAAGCATTGCTCGATTTCTCTACCTATGATGCGCTCCAAAGCGGTTTCGGCAAGATCGTCTTCATCATCCGCAAGGATATCGAGAAGGATTTCCGACAGCGGATATTCGATCGTGTCGCTCGCAACTGTGATGCAACCTATGTATTCCAGGAGCTGAACACACTGCTGTCGGACCGACAGGAAGCGGCCTCGAAGGGGCGCAAGAAGCCGTGGGGTACCATCCATGCCGTACTCAGTGCGAAACATGTGCTCGATGCACCGTTTTGCGTGATCAACAGCGATGACTACTATGGCAGGGAAGCCTACCGGATCATGGGAGCACACTTGTCATCCATCGGCAATGATTCTGCGGAGCACGCGATGGTCGGCTACGTGCTGAAGAACACCACCAGCCTGAGCGGTTCGGTCTCACGTGCCATCTGTTCGGTCAAGGATGGGTATCTTGTCTCCATGCGTGAGAACAAGAAGATATACCACCAGGGAGAACAGATTCTCAGCAGCATCGATGGTGAGGAGCGGGTCCTCGGCGGTGATGAGTGGGTCTCGATGAACTATTTTGGATTCGCTCCGTCGGTGTTGCCCTTCTTCCAGGACTATTTCGACCGATTCCTTGCAGAACACGTTTCCTCGGAAAAGGAAGAGTGCTACCTCCCCGAGGGTACGAGCCTGATGGTTCGGCAGGGGAAAGGCAGGATGCGGTTCTTCACCACGACCGAGCGGTGGTTCGGCATGACCTACCAGGAGGACCGGCAGATCGTGAAGGATGAGATTGCCGACAGGATCGCACGCGGCATCTACCCCGAGAAACTCTGGCCGAACTGACAGGCGCATATACCTGTGGCATGTCTCTTTGCATCATGTTGAAGGAAGCCTTCATGATTGTGTGAATCTTGTTGCGGTTCCACCTTGGAAGTGGGATAATGAATCATCTCATGTGCAAGGCGATAACCCGGACAGAAAAGGCAGGTATTCCATGGAAATGAAGAGATATGTTGCATTGGTGTGCATGGCATTGGTCATTGTGGTGTTCCTCACTTCATGCATGACGGTAGAGGGAACGATGTCCGTTCCCATCGAGCCGGTCGTCGAAGAGCCTATGGTGGTCGCAGAGGTTCCTGTCGAAGAGCCGGCTCTCGAAGAAGAGGAAGTCTTGCCCGTTGCGAAACCGAAGATTGACTGGATGCTCAGCGCGCAGGGCCTTGAAGTCTCGATCGGCGAGCGTATCACACTGGTGTTGCCTCCCGACGGTGCTCCCTCGGCAATCTGGGGTGATGGGATGTATACGGATGATTCGAGTATCGGGACCGCTGCGGTGCACATGGGGCTCCTTGCATTCGAAACGGGAGGAGAGGTCACCATCGAGATCAGGGATGGGCTGGATTCCTATGCAGGATCGACACGAAACGGTGTGACCAGTACCCCGTACACTGAGTGGGGAGGGAGCTTCGTGTTCCTCGATCGCAACGGTAATGAGATCACTGCTCCCTAGGAGATCGCACCGCTCAGTCACGCCCTCGGACGTTTGCTTCCCTGTCTGTCCCGATTTGTCCTGGACAGTCTTGTCCTGGTCAGCGGGGTCATCTGACGTGCGGCCACTGAGGATGGAGTGCCAGTAGGCTTCTTTGGTCCGGAGAGGTGGTCCACCGCCTCCCGGGCAATCGGGGTGAAGCCTTCGCCGAGGACCTTGTATGCCTCCTGCACGATCATGAAGGCTTTGGGGTCGGTCTCGTGGACCAGTACGGTGAGCCGTGATATCTGTTGGTTGGGGATCACGGCCATCAGCATCCGGCGCTCCTGCCCGGTGTAGATTCCCGTTCCCTGGAAGATCGTGCCCCCGTGGCGAAGCTCATCGATCACCAGTTGCTTGATCACTTCCAGCCTGTCGCTGAAGATGAAGACCGTCTTTGCATACTTGGTACCCATCACCATGATCATGTAGTTGACCATCTGACTGGAGATGTACACGGTGATGATCGCGAACATCGCCCGCTCGATACCGAAGATGAATGCGCTGGTCATGATGATCAGTGCGTCCACGAGGAGGATCGAGGTGCCGAGCGGCAGCGGCGTGTACCTGCTGACAATCTGCGCCACGATATCGGTGCCGCCCGTGTTCGCACCGCCTTTCATGACCAACCCGATGCCTGCGCCGAGGAACAGTCCTCCGAAGAGCGCCGAGAGCATCACGTCGATCGAGTCGGTGTAGGGCATGATTCCCTCGTACCCGACAATCCTTCCTACGACGGAGACGGCGAGCGAGAGCAGCACCATGCCCAACAGCGATTTCATACCGTAGGCAGGACCGAATATCCTGAGTCCTGCGATGAAGAGGGGTACATTCATGCACAGCATCGAGAGCCCGGGCTCGAAGCCGAAGGTATGGTAGAGGATCGTCGCGATACCGTTCACGCCCCCGCTTGCGATCTTCGCAGGCATGGTGAATGCCGCGATCGCGAAACCGGCCATCGCGGAGCCTATCGCGATGAAAAGGAATTCCTGGACTCTCCTGCGCGCTGTCGTCATGATCAATCCTCGCTCATGGGACTGAAGCCCTCTCCAAGCACCTCGAAAGCTTCTTCGATGATCATGAAGGCTCGTGGATCCGCCTCCTTCACGATGGCGTTCAACCGGGAGATCTTCTGGTTCGGGATGACTGTCATCAGGACCGGTCTGTCCATCTTCGAGTAGATTCCTTTCCCCGCAAGCAAGGTCCCCCCGTGCCCCAGTTCCTCTAGGATCCGCTTTGCGATCACCTCATGCCTGTCACTGATGATCAAGGCAGTCTTCGCATAGCGGGTCCCCATCCGGAGCATCACGAAGTTGATCGAGGTACTCGTCACATAGAGGGTGATGCTGGCGAAGAGGGCACTCTCGAGCCCGAAGGCGAATCCTCCCGCGACGATGACCAGGCCGTCGACGAGAAAGAGGGAAGTCCCCACGGAGAGTGGCGTGTACTTGCTGACGATCTGCGCTGCAATGTCGGTACCGCCTGTGTTGGCACCTCCCTTGAGGACCAATCCTGTCCCGAAGCCGCTGAGGAATCCCCCGAACAGCGCCGAGAGCAGGATATTGATCGAATCGGAGTAGTCGAGGAACCCCTCGAATCCGAAGATCAGTCCGAACAGGGTGGTGAAGAGGCTGAGCAGCAGCGTCCCCACCAGGCTTATGATGCCATATGAGGTTCCGAATATCCTGATGCCTGCGATGAACAGGGGAAGGCTGAGAAGGAATATCGAGATGCCGACCTCGAAATCCACCAAGTGATAGAGGATGACCGCGATGCCGCTGACCCCGCCGCCGGCAAGCTTCGCGGGGGTGATGAACGCCGCGATGCCGATCGCCGTGATCACGGAACCGAGGACGATGAGTACATAATCGCCGATTCTTCGGGTGTGTTTCATGATGAATGCAGTATAGCGTTCCCGTCGGAAAAAATCAGCAGGTCTCCGCTCAGGGATGCGCGATCTTCGCCGGGAGATCCAACGGCACCCGCTGCAGCCGTTCTATCAGGCGCATGGGATCCGAATCGACCGTCAAGGTATCGAAAAGTACACTCCTGAGGAATCCTTCGTCGATCATATGGGAGAGGAATGCAGTCAGGTGAGAGAAGAACCCAGCAGTATCGAGCAATCCGACGGGCTTGTCATGATAGCCGAGCTGGAGCCAGGTGAGTGCTTCCATGACTTCCTCGAGCGTTCCGATACCGCCGGGAAGCGCCACGAATGCGTCTGCGCGTGCATACATGGCCGCTTTCCTCTCATGCATGTCTCCGACGATGATCAGCTCATCCTCATCGTGTCCGATGTGCTTGACCATCTCATGAATGCGGGTGGGGATGATCCCGGTAACCCGCCGGGAGCCGGCCTTCACCGTCGCGGCAAGCCTTCCCATGATTCCCTTGCCTCCGCCGCCATAGACCAAGTCCATGCCACTTTTCACCATCGCCAAGCCGAACTGTTCGGCACTTTGGAGATACGCAGGGTCATTCCCCTCCGAGGAACCGCAGAATACACACAGGGTATTGATCTTTCTCAATGCAGTCACATCGTTCATGAAAGGAGGATACACGAGAGGAGCCGGCGATGCAACCGGTGCCTGGAAAAGATCTCAATTGCTTTATGAACAAAGATATGTTTCATGCATGACATATGATACCATCTTCGGTGGAGGAATAGCATGAAAGTATTGATTCTCTATGACTCGGTATTCGGGAACACCGAAAAGATCGCGATGGCGATGCAACGGGCGATCGCCCCGAAGCACACGGTGACGGCGGTCCGTGTCGGATCGTTCACCACAGGAATGCTCGATGATCTCGATCTCTTGGTGGTCGGTTCCCCGACACGGGCGTTCCGCCCCACCAAGGCCGTCGTCTCATTGTTGAAAGGACTTTCGTCCGATGCACTTGCACAGGGGATCCACACCGCGGCATTCGACACGAGGGTATCTGTCGAGGAGGTCAACTCCAAGTTGCTCAGTGCGATGGTGAGGCTTTTCGGGTACGCTGCCCAACCGATCGACAAGCAATTGACACGGTGCAAAGGCACGCCGATAGCACAACCGACCTGGTTTTTCGTCGAGGACAAGGAGGGCCCGTTGCGTGCCGGCGAGGAAGAACGGGCCGCTGCGTGGATCGGACAATTGGTCGACAGGTTGCCGATGGTTTGACCTTTCCACTTGACCTAACCTGAAATCCATGACTACGCTATGGATACGTCCCTCTTGCAGGGAACGGAGGTAGTCTGTTATGAAGAAACGGTATCTGATGCTCTTGCTGCTCATGGTAGCAACCATGTGCGTTCCCCTGTCGGCAAAAGAGATCATGATCACGTGGGAGTGGGATCTTGCCGATCCTCTTGTCACCGCATCCCGGTACCAGCTGGATGGCCAGGATCCGGACAAGTGGATCACCGTCGATTCGACGGTCACCTCATATACCTACGGGCCGGTCGCTGATACCGAACCGCATACGCTCTATGTGCAGCTTTCCTATGACGGTCTCCATTGGAGCGAGAGCGGTTCTCTCGGCTACGATCCGGTTGCATTCGGTGCCGTGCAGCTTGCACAGCCCGAACCTGTGGCGGAAATACCTGCCGAGCCTGTGGCGGTTGCCCAGGAGCTTCCGGCGGCACCGATCGAAGTGGAACCGGCACCTGCTGTCGAGCCCTTTGTCCTCGAAGAGGAAGAAATCGAGCCCATCGAACCGATTGCGGAACCTGTCACGGAAATGGCTCCTGTCGCTACCGTGGTCCCCGAACCGGTACGCGAACGGAAGTCAAGGGTGGAATTGCACCTCGGGGCCGGAGGGAAGGCTGACAATCTCGTGCTGACGTCCAGTTTCGATCCGGGCAACGATTTCAAGGCCCTGAGGACCAGGATCATTCCCGTCGTCAGCGCCGATTACGTACAGGACTCGCTGTTCGATTTCTCGGAAAAAGTTTCCCTCGGAGTACGCGCAGGAGTCGGTTTGCACGGCTATGAGACGGCAACCAGCCCCTCGACGTTCATCGGAGGATTCGATGTCCATGCCTTGGGTCTCGCAACCTATGCCGTGAATGAGCGGTTCTCGTTGGATGCGGCCTTGGGCTTCACGTTCATGTTCACCGGAAACACCATCCAGAATGCCTCGTCCGACATCGGTGTATTCTTCGGTCCGGCAGGTCAAGGTGGCCTGCGATACCGGATCAATGAGAGCTGGTCGGTGAGCGTGCAGGGCGAGATCCGCCTTCTCTTCGCCAACCAGTTCATGCCCTACGAGCTGACCGGAACCGTCCGGTTCGGCGTAGGGTATCATTTCTGATCGACACATGGAGGATGCATGAGGGAAAGTCACTTGCGAAGGCATCTGGATTTCATCAGTTTCATTCAGGAGACCGAAGGGTATCGCATGAGCGACAGGTCCGAGCAATTGGCCCGAGACGTCTTGGATGACGACCTTTCGGGAGACGAGGCGATCTCATCCATCATGGATTTCCATCGTCTTGTCACCGATGGGGAAATCCCGAGGAGTGCGGACGGTTGTTATCCCGGTACCGATGTCTACATCAACTACTTCGGCATACAGGATCCCGATTTCCTTGACGAGGTCGAAACCGAGATCGTTTCGGTGCGGATGGCCGAGATTCTCGCAGGACCGCAGGAGTGGGAATTCGATTTCGAACATCTGAAGACCCTTCACGGACGGCTGTTCGATGACATCTATCCCTTCGCCGGGGAGGTCCGGTATATCCCGATCACCAGGAGAACAGTCTTCTGCCTTCCGCAATACATCAACACCATGGCCACGCAAATCTTCGACAAGCTGCGGGAGGAGCATTATCTTCGCAATCAGGAGCTGTATGAGTTCGTGGACAATCTGGCCTACTTCATGGCCGAGGTGCATGCGTTGCACCCGTTCCTCGACGGAAACACGAGGACGATGCGTCTCTTCTTCCAACAGCTCAGTCACTCCGCCGGGTGGCGGATCAATCCTTCGGGAACAGAGGACAGCCGGCTCCTCGAGGCCGACATCGCAGCCTTGGAGGGAGACTATCAACCGCTCATCCTCCTGCTCCACGATGCCGTGGAGCCATTGTAGGGCGGCAATAGGGGAACCAAGATGATCACAGCGATCCTGTTCGATATGGACGGAGTCCTCATCGACTCCGAAGCATACATCTCTGCAGCGGCGATCGAGTATTTCGCATCGATCGGTACGCACACTACCCCGGAGGATTTCATTCCCTTCGTCGGAGCGGGAGAGAACCGCTATATCGGCAAAGTAGCCGAGAAGTACGGGATACAGATCGAGATCGAGCAGGCGAAGCTCGACACCTACGATATCTACGAGCGGCTGATCATGGGAAAGGAGGGCGCGCTTCCCGGGGTGGTTCGCTTTCTCGAGAATGCCCATGAGGCCGGATTGCTCATGGCAGTGGCCACCAGCGCAGACAAGCGGAAGATGGAGATCAATCTCGCAGCAATGGGTTTGGATCCCACTTGGTTCAAGGTCCTGATCAACGGCAAGGACGTGGAACGGAAAAAGCCGTTCCCGGACATCTATGAACTCGCTGCGGGAAAACTTGGTCTCAGCGCGGGGCAATGCATCGTCTTCGAAGATGCCACCAACGGCGTACGGGCAGCCAAGGCTGCCGGTTCGCTCTGCGGTGCACTGACCACGAGCTTCACCGATGTGCAATTGCGGGCGGAGGGTGCCGATTTCATCATCTCGACCTTGGATGATTTCGATGATTTCTCCACGATCGAGGAATTCAACCGTCTCTTGCTGCGGTTCAAGGCGAGGGAGGTTGCCTCCCAAGTACGACTCAATGCCTATTCCCCTTATTCGAGGTTCCAGGTCGGAGCAGCGGTGGTCAGTGCATCCACCGGCACGATCTACCGCGGGTGCAATGTGGAGAACAGCAGCTATGGCGCGACGATCTGTGCCGAGCGCGGAGCGATGATGCAAGCGGTCGCTGCAGAGGGCGATTTCCGCATCGACATGGTAGTGGTGGTATCGGATGACGATCCCCCGGCACCTCCCTGCGCGCTTTGCCTCCAGGTGCTTGCTGAGTTTGCCACGGAGGATACGGTAGTCTATCTGTATGACCTGCAAGGAACATGTCGGGTGCACGCATTCGATGAGCTGTTGCCCTATCCCTTCATCTTCCCTTCCGAGCGGGAAAGACGGCGGTCCTGATCAGCAGGTGCAGCCCTCCAGCGCCATGATCTTCTGCACGCGCTTTGCATGGCGGCCTTCCTCGACGGGACTGTCAATATAGGCGTCGAGCATCGCAAGTACCGGTTCGGGGTATGCGATGCGGCCGCCAAAGGCGATGAAGTTCACATTGTTGTGGCTCTTCGCCATCTGTGCGGCGAAGATGTTCTGTGGCAAAGCGCAACGGATCCCATCGATCTTGTTCGCTGAGATCGAGATGCCTATGCCGGTTCCGCAACAGAGGACACCGAACTCATAACCACCCGCGAGGAATTCTCCGCACGCTTGCGCCGCCATGTCAGGATAATCGACGGAATCGGTGCTGAGCACTCCCAGGTGATTGACCTCGAAACCCCGCTGTTGCAGGTGTCTCACGATTTGCTTCGTCAACTCCACTGCTCCATGATCATTCGCCACCACAACTTTGCCCATTGTTCGATTCTCCTTCTCAGATGCCCCATTCTTCCTCGATTCACCTGATTGGTCAACCATCTGCATGCACGTCGGCCTTCATGCGAGGGGGCGTTGTACGGTACAGAAGCCACCACGGGGTTCGCGGGTATTCATGGTGTTCCCAGTGATACCCGAAAAACCAACAACTCAACATGGCCCACAGATGGTTGCGGCGCAACGTGCGGGAGTTGTGGGGGGCCATGTCTGCGGTGTGGGGATAGCGGTGCGGCAGGTAGGTTCCGAAGAAAAAGAGCTGGAATGTCCCGAGGAACGCGGGGATCACCCAGAATGCGATGAGGTTCGCCAGGTCGATTCCCACCAGGTACCGCCCGATGTTGAAGAGGATGGCCATCGTGGCCAATTGGAGTATCGTGACGTAGTTGAGGAAGAAGCGGAAGAACCAGCGGAAGGGATCTTGGAACCGAACGGAGAAATCGGGATCTTCGGAGGTTCCCGGATTCCGGTGATGGGCCATGTGTTTCGTGAACATCGGTTGGTAGCGGAATGCGGCGAACAGCCAGAGGCTTGTCTGTCCGATCACGCGGTTGAGCGGTCGCCTGCGGGTTATGGAGCCGTGCATGCTGTCGTGTGCGGTGATGAACAGTCCGGTGTAGAGGTATGCCTGGAACAGGACATGGAGGTAGGTGAGCGGATTGCGCACATCTGCCGCAACAGACACCAACGCCCACGCCAGATGTCCTCCCCAGAGCGTGATGACCGCAGCGGCAATCAGGATTCCCATCGTCGGAACCTCCTCAACAGCGATTCTCCCGCGATCACGCCCGAAAGGACAGCCAGCGGCATGCCTCCTCCCGGATGTACGCTTCCTCCGCAGAGATACAACCCCCTGTACCGTCGCGAGACATTCGGATGACGGAGGAACGCCGCCATCGATGTGTTGGAGGAGATGCCGTACAGGCTTCCCCGGAAGCTTCCCGTCTCATGGGCTATCCTGGCGGGTGTCAGCGAGTCCTCCGCGACGATGTGGCGTGCTACGTCGAACCTGAGGACCTCGGAGAGGCGCAAGAGCACCCGCTGTCGGGTCTGCTGCAGGTCATCCGTCCAATCCCTGCCATCATCCGGCGGAGCGTTCACCAGCACGAACCAGTTTTCCTGCCCCCGAGGAGCATCCTCAGAGGTAAGCTTGCTGGTGATATTGATATAGATCGTCGGATCCTCCGCAATTTGATGTTGTCGGTGTATCCGGTTGAACTCACGTGCGTAATCGGAAGAGAAGAAGATGTTGTGCAATCCGAGCGCGGAACACTCGCGATCGATTCCCCAATAGAAGACCAGTGCCGAGGAGGATGGAGGCAAGCGTCGGTACCGACGGACCAACGGTGCGTCGGGATCGCCAAGGAGCTGGTCATGCAACGTGAGCACGTCGACATCGGAGACCACCATGCGGGCCGGAATCGTCTTCCCGCCGATGGTGAGGGATTCGATCGTCCGGTTCCGATCGGTTCCGATCCGATCGACTCGCTCGCCCGTATGGATGTCGACCCCGAGTTCGCGAGCCAACCGCTCCATCCCCAGTACGATGCCGTAGATGCCGTTGCGTACTCCGTGGCCGCCGAGCCCATGCTCCACATACGCGATGTTGTTCAGCGTTGCCGGGGCTTGGTATGGATCGGAACCGTTGTACGTCGCATACCGGTCCAGAAGCTGCACCATCCTCGGATCGGTGAAGCTCTTGGCGTTTGCCGTGTGCATGGTACGTAACGCATCGATCGATCCGATGCGCAACAGCGATCCCAAGGTCTTCTTCGAAGCATACGTGGCGAATGCGTGGAGGGAGTGTTCCAGGAACACTTCATGGGTAAGGTCCCAGATGCGCTTCGCGTAGGCATGATAATCGTTCAGCTGCCGCTCGGTGACGGAAAGCTTCTCCATCAAGGTGGGTATGAAACGATCCCACGTGTCACTGGCGAAATGGGTTCCGTCGGAGAACCAGTAGCGGGTGATCGGTGAGAGCCCGACGATCGGGATATAGGAGTCGATGCGCTTGCCCGCACGTTCGAACAATCGTGCGAAAACCGAGGGGAGGGTAAGCAGGGACGGTCCCGTATCGAAGCGGAAGTCCCCGATCATCCTGGTGTTGGCCTTCCCCCCGACGGTAGGTTGCTGTTCATGAAGGATCACTTGCATCCCTGCGGTTGCCAAGGTGATTGCCGCGCTGAGCCCGCCCAGCCCGCCGCCGATCACATGTACCGTCTTTTCCTCTCTCATGTGCGTTCCTTCCGCGAGAACCATCTGGGAACCGTCTCGTAGCTGAGTGCGTAGAAGCCCAACATGGAAATGTTGTAGAACAAGTCTTCCAGGGGGATGGTGATGATCCTGATGCCCCAGATCGCCTGGGGGTTGTAGCGCACGACCGGCAATCCGGTGAGCACGCCGTTCACCACGAAAAATGCCATGATCGAAAGGCCGAAGAAGAGATACAGGTGCGAGTCTGTCAGAAGTTCTATCCGCATGGATACCGTGAGGGCAACCCACGCCGCTGCGGCGAGAAGGGCGAGGACCGTGTATGCTTGGTCCCTCCACAGGTAGGAACCACCGAGCAGCAGGATGATCGCTCCTACCGCCAAGGTCCGCACCAGCTTGATGTTGGTGAATCGCTTGCGCGGGAAGTAGGCCCGCACCACCTCAAGGATGAACAGGCACGCATAGGGAACCACAAAAAAGAAGAGCCACTCCCCGGCAGGAAGCCCCAAGGGATGCCAGGACCCGGCATACTCGGGATTGAAGGACCAGTGTCCGCGTTCGGTCACCAGGACATCCCACAGCAGGTAGGTTGCGCTCACCGGTATGATCGCGACGATCAATCGCTTCCACTGACGGAAGAACGCCACCCGCTTGTCGAAGGAGAGGGCAAGCGGGCCGGAGATGACCAGTAGGGTAATGAGTACGTAGGTGTTCACCGTGAGTTCCCCTCCTTGTGAAATGCTGGAATTGGCAGGCATTAAATCGTACGAATACAGTAACATATCTTTCTTGAAATGTATCAAGATTTCGAGTATCTTCGGAATCATGAGCAAGCAAGCGGTAATCATCGGTGGCGGCTTCGGCGGTCTGAGCAGCGCGGCGTTATTGGCACGCGACGGGTGGGACGTGACCGTCGTGGAGAAGCTCGATGAGGTGGGCGGAAGGGCCCGTCCCTGGAAGACCGAAGGGTATGTGTTCGACCTCGGCCCCTCGTGGTATCTGATGCCCGAGGTGTTCGAGCGGTACTTCGCCCTCTTCGGTCGAGACCGCAAGGATTACTACAATCTTTTCCCCCTGGACCCCTACTACAAGGTTTTCTTCGGGAAGGACGATACCGCCCTTCTCAGTCCGCGGGAAGATGAGAACATCGCCCTCTTCGAATCCTTCGAGACCGGTGGCGGTGCCGAATTGTCTCGGTACATGGAGCAAGCTACCTACAAGTATGAGGTGGCAATGAAGGATTTCCTCTACCGCGGGTACAAGCACATCGGTGAGTTCTTCAACCGCAGGTTGATGACCGAGGGCCTCCGATTGGGCATCTTCAAGAAGCTCGACCGCTTCGTAGGAGACTACTTCGATGACCGGCGTGCCCGCCAGATACTCGAGTATGCGATGGTGTTCCTCGGAACCAGTCCAGCCGATGCCCCGGCCATCTACTCGATCATGAGCCACGTCGATTTGAAACTCGGCGTCTTCTTCCCTGAGGACGGCATGGCCGGGGCGGCGCAAGGGATTGCGAAGCTCTGCAAGGAACTAGGCGTGGAGATCGTCACGGGTGAGGAAGTGGTACACATCCGCACCGAGTCGGGCAAGGCCGTGGCTGTCGAGACGGCAAAGCACGTGTACCCCGCGGACGTGGTCGTCTCCGGTGCCGATTACCACCATGTCGACCAGGAGCTTCTCGGCCAAGGTTCCTCGCAGTACAGCGAACGGTATTGGGAGAAGCGGGTGGTTGCCCCCTCCATGTTCATCGCGTACCTTGGCATCAATCGGAAACTGAAGAACCTGGAGCATCACAACCTCTATTTCGCAGAGGATTGGAATGTTCACTTCGATACGATTTTCAAGAAACCCGCATGGCCACAGAAGCCGTGCTTCTACCTCAGCTGCATCTCCAAGACCGACGCCAAATCGGCTCCCGAGGGTGCTGAGAACGTATTCCTTCTCGTTCCTGTGGCTCCCGGTCTCGCCGATACGGACGAGCAGCGGGAGGCGTACCTCGCCCATGTGCTCGACCATGTGCGGGAGGTGACCGGAGAGGACCTGACCAAGGACGTCGCGGTGCAGAGGATCTACTCCCACCGTGACTTCGCACAAGACTACCATGCGTTCAAGGGAACTGCCCTCGGTCTCTCCCACACGCTGATGCAGACGGCCATCTTCAGGCCTTCGAGTCGCAGCAAGCGTGTCGAGAATGTGTTCTTCACCGGACAATACACACATCCCGGAGTGGGTGTCCCCATGGTACTGATAGCCAGCGAGATCGTGGCTGACGAGATCCGCAAGACCTATGGTACATGAACAACACGAGCGGATCTTCCGCACCGGAAGCAAGACGTATTACTTCAGCTCCCGGTTCTTTCCCCCTGCGGTGCGTGACGATGTCTACGCCCTGTATGGGTTTGTCAGGGTGGCAGACAACCTGGTCGACGAACTTCCGGTCGATCCGGAGCTGTTTCACGCGTTCAGGAGACGCTACGCATCGGCGTGGGAAAGCGGATCGGCGAGCGGGGATCGAATCATAGACACCTTCATCGAGTTGCAGCGGCGGAAGCTTTTCGATCCCGCGTGGACCGAGGCCTTCCTCGATTCCATGGAACACGATTTGGTGAAAAGCAGCTGCGACTCTCTCGAGGAGACGCTCTCCTACATCTACGGTTCGGCCGAGGTGATCGGTCTCTACATGGCCAGGATCATGGACCTGCCCGAAGAGAGCTACGGTGCCGCTGCGATGCTCGGCCGGGCGATGCAGTACATCAATTTCATCCGGGATATCGCGGAGGACAACCACCTTGGCAGGCGCTACCTGCCGCTGGTAGGCACCTCGATGCAATCGGTGGCCAGGGAGGAGGCTTTCGCGCATCCGCAGGAGTTCAGGCGCTTCATCAGGCGTGAGATCGAGCGGTATCGCACGTGGCAGCAGCAGGCGGCGGAAGGATATCGGTTCATCCCCCGCAGATACCGCATCCCGATCATGACCGCAGCCGACATGTACTGCTGGACGGCACGGCAGATCATGCGTGAGCCGATGATCGTTTTCGAGCGGCGCGTGAAGCCGAGCAAGTTCAGGATCTTGCGCAAAGGGGTGGCCCACACCCTGGGAGTGGCGTTCGGATGTTGAATGACAAGCGTTATGCCTTCTGGGTGATCCGTCTCCTTCCCGTTTTCTACCTGGTGGGATTCGTCTCCCATCTGTTCGATGCCACGTTCCCGTTGATGATGATGCTCACGCCTTACACGATTCTCGGTACGGCAATCATCGGGTTCTTGCCCGATATCCTGGCTGGCAAGACACGGCTGCTCATATGGGCCGGTGCGACGTTCCTCTGTACCCTCTTCCTCGAGATACTGGGAGTCGCCACAGGAGCGGTCTTCGGCGCATACAGCTATGGTGCCACCCTCGGCTTGCAGGTCCTGAAGGTGCCTCTGCTGATCGGCATCAACTGGACATTGATCATCATGGGATCGGCGGCGATGGCCCGACGCCTCACCGTCAATCCTTGGCTGGTCTCGCTCATCACCGCAAGCGTCACGGTGCTCTTCGACTGGATCATGGAACCGGTGGCGATCGCATTGGATTACTGGAGTTGGGAAGGTGTGTCCATCCCGTTGCAGAATTATGTGGCGTGGTTCGTCATCTCGTTCCTGTTCACCCGTCTGCTCGTGCGTTTCAAGCTGAAGACAGTCAGCATCGTTCCTTCGGTGATCGTGCTCATCCAAGCCGTATTCTTTCTCCTTCTGCGTCTGTTCGTCGCCTGAACCGCAGGATTCTTGTTGCAAGTTCTCCGTTCCTTGGCTACTCTTTGCTGAGCAGGGGGTGCTCCAGTGCAAGAAATTTATGTGACCGGCCACAGGAATCCCGATCTTGACTCGGTAAGTGCCGCGTATTGTTATGCGCGGCTGAAGAACATCGTGGACAGTGAACACGCATACGTACCGATTCGTATCGGACACATGAATGAGACGACCAAGGACCAGTTCCAGCGTGCAGGTGCCGAGCCTCCCGTATTCATCAAGGACGTGCGGGCAAAGGTCGGTGATGTGGTCAATACCGATTTTTGGTCGTTGCATCCCGATGATCCTGTGTACAACCTGGTCACGATGATGAGCGACCGGCATTCCTCGGTCGTGCCGCTGCTCGATGGTGATGTGTTCACCGGGTTGCTCAGCCTGGATGAGATCACCGCGTTCTTCCTTCGTGAGAACGCGGGGAAGCGGCCGTACTATCGGTTCCATCCGGACAATTTCGCCAAGGTCATCAGGGGCGAGTATATCAAGAAGAATGACGTCCAGTGGTTCGACGCCTACATCATGACTGGTGCGATGGAGTTCGATGTCTATTGCAACAGGTTGAACGCGCTGTTGCCCGATCTTCCTGTCTTGGTGGTTGGAAAGCGACTCAAGCACATCGAATTTGCTGTGAAAAATCAGTTTCCAGCCATCATCCTTACAGGAATCGATCCCACCGATCACCTCGATATCGATCTTTCCGAGTACAGGGGAACCATCTACAGGTCGTATGAGGATACTGCGGAAACGATCCGGTTGCTCCGCATGAGCCTTCCTGTGCGCTATTTGCTTCGGAAGGAACCCCCGCGGGTCCAGGTCGACGATCTCTTCGATGAGGCGAAGCGGATGCTCGCCGATTCTGAGTTCCGGGGACTTCCGGTGTTCAAGGAGAGCCGTTTCGTCGGGTTCGTCACCAGGAGAAGCTTCCTCGAGCGACCACGGAGAAAGGTGATCATGGTGGATCACAACGAGCTCAACCAGAGCGTCGAGGGACTGGAAGAGGCCGATATCGTCGAGATCATCGATCATCACCGTCTCGATGCCGAGAAGACACAGCGCCCGATCTACATTGCTGCGGAACCGGTGGGCAGTACCTGCACGATCATCTACCACCAGTTTCTCAGGTGGAGCGTTCCGGTCGACCCGTTGACCGCACGGATGCTCCTCGCGGGGATCATCAGCGATACCATCATTCTCCGCAGTCCCACTACGACGGCTCAGGATGTCTCGGCGGTGAATGCGTTGAGCAAGATTGCCTCCATAGCCGATGTGAAACAGTTCGGCGAGCAACTCTTCTCGGCCGCTTCGGTCCTCACGAAGGCAGATCCGAAAAAGGTCATCGAGGGAGATTTCAAGGTCTACGCGGAGAACGGTGCCAGGGTCGGTATCGGTCAGGTGGAGGTGACCACGCTCGCCCAGGTGGACGAGGTGATGGATCGCTACCACGCGCAGCTCGAACTGACGCGGCGCGACCATGGTCTCGATTGGGCGATGCTCTTGGTGACCGACGTGATCAAGGAGGAGAGCATCCTCCTCACCACCAGCTATCCGAGGAGGGAGAAGGCGTTGGTGTATCCCCTGTTGGTGCCGGGCAAGTACCTGCTCAAGGGAGTCCTGTCGCGGAAAAAGCAGTTGTTGCCCGAAATACTCAGGGTCCTTGAGGAATCGCGCTAAGGTTACAGCGATCCTATGGAGATGATCGAGGGGATGGCCTTGATACTCTTGACCACCTTCTTGAAGTCGTCCTCATTGGCAACTTCCATCGTGAAGCTGCCGATCAGGCGGTCCTGTTCCCCATCATCCAGCCGTCCCTCGATCAAATGTCCGCGGAACTTGCGGATCGCGCCTTCGATCTCGGCGAACAGGTCCTGGGTGATTCTGCTGACCACACGGAATCGGCGCGTGAGACGGGGTGTCGCGGTCTCCCATTCCACCTCGATGCTCCGTTCATTGATCTCCGTCATGTTCTTCAGGTTGTGGCAATTCTTGCGATGGACGATGATGCCGCGGCCTCTCGAGACATACCCGATGATATCGTCCCCTCTGCGCGGATTGCAGCACTGTGCGAGACTGATCATCATGTTCTTCTCATCGCCGACCTTGAACGTGAGTCGGCTCTGGTCCATCACCGAACGGACGATATCGCCCTCAGCGAGCGGCGGGACGGGTTCGGGGGCTTCCGGCGGCGCAGCCGGTTCGATCCGTTTCTTCGCGATTATGTTCTTGTCGATGATCAGGCTGTCATCGTTCTTGTTCAGCCAGGAACGGATTTTCTTGCGTGCATTGGTGGTCTGGGCGAGACGGAGCCAGTTGATCGTGGGGTGGGCGTTCGGACTGGTGAGGATTTCGATCACTTGGGTATTCTTCAAGGGCTGGCTCAACGGGATGATCGATCCGTCGGCCTTGGCCCCGGTGGTATGGTTTCCGATTTCCGTGTGGATGTGGTACGCGAAATCGAGTGCGGTCGCGTTCGCGGGCAATTCCACGATGTGTCCTTGCGGAGTGAAGACGTAGATCGTATCCTTCAGCAGTTCTCCCTTGATGTCATCGAGGAAGCTCTCCGATTGCTCGATCTCATTGCTCCAGCTCTTCAGCTTGTGGAGGATGCGGGAGAACTGTTCGCTCTCCCGTTGCATCCAGGTACTCTCGCTCACTCCGGTCTCTGACTTGTAGACCCAGTGCGCGGCAACACCGTATTCGGCGGTGGCGTGCATCTCACGGGTCCTGATCTGGACTTCGAGCAATTTCCCATCGAGTGCCATCACCGTCGTATGGAGGCTTTGGTAATTGTTGGCCTTCGGCATCGCGATATAGTCCTTGAACCGACCCTCGATCGGTGGCCACAACTTGTGGACCAACCCGAGCAAGGTATAGCACTCGTTCACCGTATCGCAGATGATGCGCACGCCGAGGATGTCACCGATCTCCTCGAGCTCTTTCTTGCGCTTCTTCATCTTCATGTAGACGCCGTAGGTGTGCTTGGTCCTGGACTGGACCTCTACGTTCGCCATCCCTTGCTCACCGCAGGCACGGTAGAGAATCTTCTCTATCCGCCCGAGGTAGGCGGTACGCTCGCTCTTCTTCGAGAGCAGGTACTCCTCGATGTATTGGAAAGTCTCGGGCTTGAGGATCTTGAGGGACTGGTCCTCAAGCTCTCCCTTGAGCCAGGACATGCCCAATCGGTCCGCGAGCGGAGCGAAGATGTCGAGGCACTCGTTTGCAATTTCCCTGGCACGGTTGGGGGAGAGGTGCTTGAGCGTCCGCATGTTGTGGAGCTTGTCCGCGAGCTTGATGATGATGACCCGGACATCCTCGCTCATCGCGAAGAACATCTTCCTGATGGTCTCGGCTTCTTGCTGGCTCTTGTTCTTTGCCTTCAGCGCGCTGATCTTTGTCTCGCCCTCGACCAGGTCTGCGACGGTTTTTCCGAACTTCTCCACGAGGGTCTCATAGGTGACCGAGGTATCCTCGAGGGTGTCGTGCAACAGTCCGGCGATCACGGTATCGACATCCATCTTGATCGAGATGAGGATCTCGGCGACCGCATAGGGATGTATGATGTATGGTTCCCCGCTCTGCCGTTTCTGCGAACCGTGCGATTCGGCTGCAAAGACCGCGGCCTCCCTGATCCGTTCCTGCTCGGTCTTGGAGTACCGGAATGCTTTCTGTATGAACCTGTTCGTCAATTCCTCATACATGCCAGGTCCCCCAGACGATCCTGCGCACCTGCGCCAGGTCCTCGCGCTTCCCGATAGAGGAGAATCCCCGTTCGGCAAGCAGTTTCGCGACCGATTCGTTCTGTCGGTAGTCACACTCGATCAAGAGTGTTCCTCCCGCTTCCAGATGATCCGGGCTCTCCCCGATGATCCGTCTGATGATGTCCAATCCATCCTCACCACCGCCGATGAGCGCCAGTTCAGGTTCCTTGCGGACCTGCATCTCCGTCTGCTCGTACCACTGGTCGGTCAGATAGGGTGGATTGGTCATTATCATATGGAAACGGCGGTTTTGCAATGCACGATAGAGGTCGGAGGCGACCGTCTCCAAAGAACGGCCGAGAATGGAACGGCTATTCTTCCCGGCGACCACCAAGGCTGACTCGCTGATGTCCGCCAGGGCGACGGTCGCCGATTCGACAGCCGAGGCGACCGAGATTCCGATGCATCCGCTCCCGCAGCAGAGATCCAATACCTTCTGTCCGTCATGTGCGCCGAGCATGAGCACTGCTTGCTCGACCAGGATTTCTGTATCGGCCCGCGGGATAAGGACGTCGGGCGTGACGGTGAATGCGTGACCGAAGAATTCGCGCGTGCCGGTCAGGTAGGCAATCGGTTGGGACTCGCACCGTTGTGCAATGAGTTCGGTGTAGCGGTGGAACCCCTGCGTACTGAGAAGATGGGCGGATCGGCTGTACAGCTGTTCCCGGGTCATCCCGGTCACCGCACAGAGCAGAAGCGATGCATCGAGCAACGGCGTTTGTGAGATGCACTGTCCTTGGATAGCCTGTGTCCCCTGTCGCAACGCGTTGCCGATCGCTATCATTGGAGCTCCTTCAATGCCTCTTCTCCGGCGGCCATCTTGAGTGCGTCGACCACCTCCTCAAGCTGCCCGGCCATGATCAGCTCAAGCTTGTACAGCGTCAGGTTGATACGGTGGTCGGTCAAGCGGTTCTGTGGGAAATTGTAGGTCCTGATACGCTCTGAACGGTCACCGGAACCGACTTGGCTCTTGCGATTGTCAGCTCGTTCTTTCGCTTTCTTTTCCTCTTCGATCTCATACAGGCGGGAGCGCAATACCCTCAGTGCCTTGGCCTTGTTCTTGATCTGCGACTTCTCATCCTGGCAAATGACGACGAGTCCGGTGGGGAGGTGGGTCATGCGCACCGCACTGTCGGTAGTGTTGACCGACTGTCCGCCAGGACCGCCCGAACGCATCACATCGACCTTGAGATCCTCCTGCCTGATCTCGATGTCGGTCTCCTCCGCCTCGGGAAGGACCGCCACCGTCACCGCCGAGGTGTGTATCCGCCCGCCCGATTCGGTCTCGGGTACCCGTTGGACGCGGTGAACCCCGCTCTCCCAACGGAGGTTTCCGTAGACATCCTTTCCGCTTATGGAGAAGATGATCTCCTTGAATCCCCCGATGCCCGTCTCGTTCATGCTCATGATCTCGATCTTCCAACGATTGCCCTCGGCAAAGTGGGAGTACATGCGGAAAAGATCCGCGGCGAACAGAGCCGCCTCCTCTCCGCCGGTTCCGGCCCGGATTTCCATGATGATGTTCTTTCCTTCCATCGGGTCGGGGGGGACGAGCAACATCTTGCTCTCCTGCTCGATGCGCTCGTGTTCGGCTTTCAGTTCTTCGATCTCCTGTTCGGCCATCGCGATCATCTCCTGGTCCGACTCCTCCTTGATCATCACCTGTGCGTCGGCGATCTGGTTCTCAAGGGTAGTCAGGGCATGGAACGCATCCATGATCGGTTCCAGGTGGGCCCGTTCCTGCATGAGCGTGCGGTATGCCGCGATATCCTTCATGATATCGGGATCGGCAAGCCGCTTCTCCAGTTCAGCGAATTGCGGTTCGAACTTCTGCAGGATTTCTCTCATCATCTGACTCCTTGGGCACAACGGACAGCCTTGAGGATGAAAACCGTTCTGCGGGAACCAAGTATAGCGATTTCCCGCATCAGATGTCCAGCGTGGCCAGGATACGCTTGTTCTCCTCGATCCGCTTGGGATCCAGGGTATTCAGCTTGTGGAACACCAAGGCTCCCGCAAGGAAGAAGAGGGCGGGGACCGCGGCCATGTGGAGGCTGATTCCCGTCTTGGCTGCAGCGGATGTGGGATCGGCATTGAAGTCGGTCAGGCGGTGGATGAGCCAGAAGGTCACCGCTTGGCTGGCGTAGCTGAACCGCATGAAGAATGCACGGATTCCCATGAGCACTCCGTCATCCCTCCTGCGGTCGGCTACGACGATCGAGTCCACGATGTCGGCCATGGCGGGACCCATGAATGTCCAGAAACCGCCGAAGCCCAATCCCCACAGTGCCATGAAGAGGGTGAACCCGCCGCTGGTCCTGATGAACGTCATCGGGAATGCGAACAAGGCCATCACGAGGCAGGTGATGAGCAGCATCCTCTGGTTGTTCTTCAGTCGTTTCGAGAGGATCGTCCATCCGGGAATCGAGATGAGCGTACCCACCAGCATGCCCGCGAAGATCACGGTGGTACCGCTGCTTGGAACGTTCAGGATGTAGTCTCCGACATAGTGGACGCTGCTGGTCATGCACATCGCTCCCGATTGGTAGAGGAACAGCAGGAGGATGAACGCCAAGAGGTCCCGGTGACGAAGCGCGCGAGCCATCGAGGGGAAGAATCGCTGCTCTGCCTTCGGTGCCGACTTCTGCTCTTCCTGTTGCCTGACAAAGCGTCCGATCATCTCTTTCGTCTCATGGATCCCCGGGATGATCAGAAGGATGCCGGCGATCGTGAAGGCCGCGACCGCCCATCCGCTGGTCAGGTAACTGCCCACATCACCATACTCGAAGAACATCGGGGGAACAACGAATCCCGCAGCGACTCCGAGGACTCCGACGGCGGTACTGATCGCGGCGGCCTTCGTGCGGATCTCATGGGAGCGGAATTTGTCGGGATAGACCGACTGGTAGTTCACCTCCCAGAGCGAATAGCAACCGTCGAAGAGACAGATGGTGATGACCATCCAGAGGAACACGGGAAGCGGGCGTACGGAGGCTGCCTCACGCCACGAAGCGGGGACCGCGAAGATGAGCACGAAGAAAAACGCACTCAGCAAGAGACCGATGATGATCCAGGGGAATCTTCTGCCCAGACGGTGGGAGAACGGAGCTCGCCGGTTCGTCACATAGCCGATGACCGGATCGTTGACAGCGTTCCACAATGAATAGATGATCGTCGCGACCGCAGCATACCCTGCGGAGAGTCCGATCTCCGTCTCATAATACTTGAAGACTACCGCGCCGAACGCTCCCGTGAGAAACTCGGCGAGGAACTTGCCCACGCCGTAGGATGCCATGATGCCGCTGCCGATGGTGCCTTTTCTTGCCATGTGCACACCCCCATTGGGGTTATGTAACCACAGAATCGTTCGCGAGGCAAGAACTATGCTTATCCTTGCACGCCGGTGTAGCGCACGATCATGGAGATGACGGCCTGCGTGGCTCCTTCGTTGGTGATCGCATGCTCGATATCGGAGTGGTAGGCGAGGAAATCGCCCTTGTGCAATTCGGTCCTGTTTCCACCGGCGGTCACCTTGACCGAGCCCTTGATCACGGTGAGGAACTCTTCCGTTCCTGCCATGTGCGGCTCGCTCGCGAGCACAGCCTTCGGATCGAACACGAGCATGTAGATCTCCAGGTCTCCTGCCATCTCAAGTGGGCTGAAGACCTTGATCGTGACCCCATGCTCAGCGGTGTCGAGGACCTTGATGGCCTCGCTCCGGTTCACCGCGAACTTTCTCTTGGGGGTAGCGTTGGAGTCGATGAGGTCCTGCAGGTCGACACCGAGACCCCTGGCGATCTTCCATACCGTCGCGATCGTCGGATTGACCTTGTCCGACTCGATCTGGCTGAGCATCGCTTTCGATACCCCGGACCGTTCGGAGAGGACGTTCAATGTCAGATTCCGCGCGTTGCGCAGTTTCTGGATATTCTTGCCGATCATCGGAGGGTTTTCCATCGCGCGCTCCATTGTGTTTGACATAGTAAATTTCGTTCACTATACTGAACACGCACATTGTAAGTCGGCCCTATCCGCTTGTCAAGGAAAGCTCTCCAAGGAGGAATGCTACCGTGAAGAACATCCTGATCATCGGAGCCCTCGGGCAGCTCGGTTCGGAAATCGCGACCAGACTCCGTGAACTCTATGGAGACGTCCATGTCGTGCTGACCGACATCAGGGATGATGTCAACAGGGACCTGATCGAGGGCGGTCCGTTCCATCTCGTGGATTGCCGTGACGGCAAACGCTTGGGAGAACTGGTGTGTTCCTACCGCATCGATACGATCTACCACCTTGCCGCGTTGCTTTCCGCGACCGCGGAAAAGAATCCCCAGAAGGCGTGGGACATCAACATGAACGGCTTGATGACCGCCCTGGAGATCGCGAGGGAGAACCGGTGCGCACTCTTCACTCCCTCATCCATCGGGGCGTTCGGTCCCACCACTCCGAAGAAGTTCACCCCCCAGGATACGATCCAGCGACCGACATCGATCTACGGGGTCACCAAGGTAGCGGGAGAGTTGCTCTGCGATTACTATCATCACAAGTACGATGTGGACACCAGGGGCGTACGCTATCCAGGGATCATCAGCAACATGACGCCCCCCGGAGGAGGAACGACCGACTACGCGGTGGAGATATACTACGCCGCGCTCGAGTCGCACCACTATGAGTGTTTCCTCCAGGGAGATACATACCTGGACATGATGTACATGCCCGATGCGGTCAAGGCTGCGATCCAGATCATGGAGGCCGACCCGTCGAAGCTTCGGCACCGCAACGCGTTCAATGTCGCGGCGATGAGTTTCTGCCCCGAGGAACAGGCCGCCTATATCAGGACCCATATACCCGATTTCACCATCAGCTACCGGATCGACCCGGTGAAGCAGGCGATCGCCGACTCATGGCCCGATTGCCTGGAAGATTATGCCGCCCGGGTTGAGTGGGGCTGGAAACCATCCTACGACCTGCAGGGCATGACTGCCGACATGCTCAAGACGATCGGCGAGAGGATGGTGAAGAAAGGAGGAAATCCGCGATGATGTCCCAGACGATGAAAACGGAATTGACCCAGTTCATGGAAGGCCTGCACACGGAAGGCCTGTTCAAGGCTGAGCGGATACTCGAGGGCCCGCAGGGATCGCGTATCACCGTAGGATCACGTGAGGTCCTCAATTTCTGCGCCAACAATTACCTGGGCCTCTCCGACAACGCCGAGGTCATCGAGTCGGCTGCGCGCACGATGGAGAGGTGGGGGTACGGACTCTCCTCCGTCCGGTTCATCTGCGGTACCCAGCGATTGCACAAGGATCTGGAGGAGGCGATCAGCCGGTTCCTCGGCATGGAGGATACGATCCTCTTCTCCAGTTGCTTCGATGCGAACGGAGCGCTCTTCGAACCGTTGCTTGATGAGCAGGATGCCATCCTCAGCGATGAGCTCAACCACGCTTCGATCATCGATGGCATCAGACTCTGCAAGGCACAGCGTTTCCGCTACCGGCACAGCGACATGCAACACCTGCGTGAACAACTGATCGGGAGCCGCGGATGCAGACGCCGCATGATCTGCACCGATGGTGTCTTCTCGATGGATGGGGACATTGCCAGATTGCAGGAGATCTGCGATCTCGCGCAACAGTTCGACGCCCTGATCATGGTGGATGACTCGCACGCCACCGGGTATATCGGACAAAGGGGAAGGGGAAGTGCGGAGCATTGCAAGGTCGAAGGGAAGGTGGACATCATCACGACGACCTTCGGCAAAGCCTTGGGAGGAGCCAGCGGCGGGTGCATCAGCGCACGTGCCGAGATCGTGGCCCTCTTGCGTCAGCGTTCACGGCCCTATCTGTTCAGCAATACCCTTGCACCCGCGATCGTCGGAGGAACGCTCAAGGTCCTGAAGATGCTGGAGGAGGGCAACCCCTACCGAGAGCGGACCGTTGCCAACGCTCGTCACTTCAGGGAAAGGATGACCGAAGAGGGTTTCGACCTGGTCAATGGCGATACCGCGATCGTGCCGGTGATGCTCTATGACGAGCGTCTCGCCGTCAGGATGGCAGAGGAACTGCTGAAAGAGGGGATCTATGTCATCGGATTCTCCTACCCGGTCGTACCGAAGGGGAGAGCCCGCATCCGCGTGCAGCTGAGCGCAGCGCATACTCCGGATGACATCGACAAGGCGGTAGCGGCGTTCGTCACCGTCCGCGATCGATTGCGCTGAGCGTCATTCGGGATAGGTGAGGCCGACGCGCTCGCATAGTTGCCGGCCATACTCGCCGAGCTTTGCCAACACCTCTTTCTGCTTCGGCGAGATATCCTTCGAATTCATGTGCTCGGTGATCTTCCGTGCGAAGAAAGAAAGCGTGGTCGCATTCTTGTCAGGCGGTTGGATCAATCGTTGCGCACAAAAGCTCTGCCAACGCTGCGTTTGCCGCTCATCCATCGCGTGAGGCCAGTTGCGGCAGAGGTAGCGCCAGAGCATCTCGTGACCTCTCGAGTCATCGAATTCGAACCGGGTCTTCCACAACGTCTCGGGATCGCCCTGTCGTATCTGTGAGAACACATAGGCGTCGGCGTTGTTGAAGAAGGGTCCGCTGTAGAGGGAGAAGTCGACATCATTGATCACCGGATATTCATCCGCATCGGCGGCCTTGCGCAGGTTGACCGCAAGCATGTCATGTTCCATCAACAGTTCGCGGTGGCGCTCGCAACGTGCCACATCGATACCGAGCCTGGATGCGACATCCTCTTCCAACACCGAAAGCGGTGAGAGGAAGGGGACGCGATTGATCGCCACCTTATGGACTCCGTTGATGCCCAACAGCTTGTCATTCGCGGTGAAGAGGCGGGGGAGGTCTGCCATGAGGTCGGCAGTCTCCTCCAACAATAGCCGTGCGCGCTCCAGGGTCTTTTCCCTGTCCCCTTCCTGCGTGAGCACCGTGGTGATCTCGGCTACCATGGCACGCAGCGCATCCTCGCGTTCCCTGCTCGCCTGCAGCTCGCCGAAGGCCTCCGATGCGGCAATCAAGGGAAGCGGATCCTGCATGAGGTCGAACACGATGATGCTGTTGCTGTTCTGCGAGCTTGCGGTGATGGGAAGCACGACTGTGGTGCACCCTTCGATCCTGGTGAACGGAGCGGCTGTGTAGACGACCGGAGCTCCTGTCGGAACCTCCAGCAACTGTCTCACCTTGTTCTTGTCCCGAAGGTCAAGGTAGTAGGCGAAGAGCTTCGGTTGCCGCCACTTGATCAGGCGCGCCAATTCCAAGGTAGCCCAGACATCGCTCATCGCATCGTGTGCACTTTCATGGGCGATCCCGTTCGCCTCGGTCAGGTCGGTGAGCTTGAACGAGGGCAATCCGCTCGAGCTTTTCTTCGGCCAATTGATGCCGCGGGGCCTCAGGTCATGGGCTGCCCTGGCGAGATCGAGGAGGTCCCACCTGCTGTTCCCCTTGTCATACTCGCGGCGATAGGGATCAAGGAAGTTCCTGAACAGCACGTTGCGGAGGAATTCATCATCGAACCGCAACGTATTGTAGCCGACGGCGCAGGTCCCCGGCACGCTGAGTATCTCATTGATCTTTCCGATGAATTCGCTCTCGACGATTCCTTTCTCCATGACCTCCTGAGGGCTGATTCCGGTGACCATGCAGGAGAGCGGGTCGGGGAGGTAGTCGTCGCTGAGGGTGCAATAGAGGATTGTCGGTTCCTCGATGACCGAAAGGTTGGTGTCGGTCCTGACTCCTGCGAACTGGGCAATGCGGTCATGCCGCGGGTTCAATCCGAAGGTTTCGATATCATACCAGAAGAACGTTTCGGGGCGCTTCATGTTACCAATGTACCATAACATTGTTTCTTTTGACAGGCGCACCATCGTCTGCAATCCTGATACCGAGGAGAATGTCTTGAAGCGTCACATCCTGATCGTCCTTTTGCTCGTAAGCCTGCTCTCTCCCGCTTTCGCTTCGGGTTATGTGCCGAACGAAAGTGAGGTGAAGGTTGCCATACGGTCGATCATCGTGGCAGCAGCCTCCACGATGGCCGCCCGCAATTTCACCCCTCCGCTCGTATTCAGCGAATCGGTGTTCACCTCGGACGGATCCTATGCCTCCTTCTCGTTGCGGATGCAGGACGCCGATGTCGGGCATCTGAGGAAGGAGGTCCTGGCACTCCCGCCACCGCCTCCAAGGCAGATGGGGTTCCTCGAGGCCTTGATGAGCAGTGTGATCCGCGTGGTACCCGAGCATGAACGGCTCATCGCCTTCCTCCTCCCCCAGGGCTTGTTGCCACAGGAGGTGTATTTCACCGGCTATGTGAAGGCGGACCGCTATGCAGCCCCCTATCCGTTCCGCTATGAAGGATCGGGGAATGTGGCGGTCTCGGGGAAGCGGTTCGCAGGTGATTTCGTGCTTGATTTCTCATTCGTCGTTCCCCTCGAGGGCCCTGATGCGATGGTGATCGTGCCATTGAGGATCACCGCCAACGATACCGACTTCCTTCCCGTCATGAAGGATTTCTTCGCACCCGCGACGAGTAGTGGAGTCCCTCCGTCACCGGGGTATTGATCGAACTGGACAGATGGCCCCGCTTTGCCTAGAATGGAACGACAGTAGGCTTGCACTGGAGGGGATCATGGACAATGTGGTGACAAGGACCGAGGCATTCTTGCACAAATGGGGTGTCTCACCCGATTCGATCGACATGCAGCGATGTTGCGACGATTTCTTGGCCGAGATGGAGCGGGGATTGGCGAAAAACGGAGATGGTTCGCTGGCGATGATCCCGACTTTCGTCGAGTCCGATACCACCATAGCTCCCCATGAGCGGGTGATTGTGCTCGATGCGGGAGGAACGAACTTCCGGACCTGCGTCGTCTGGTTCGACGAACACATGGAACCCCATATCGAATCGTTCAGGAAGAGCGGCATGCCGGGGGTGAAGAGCGAGGTCTCCGCCCGCCAGTTCTTCTCCCTGTTGGCTGACCAGGTGGAGCCGATCATCGGGGAGAGTGACAAGATCGGGTTCTGTTTCTCCTATGCTGCAGAGATCACCGCCGATCATGACGGCATCCCCTTGGTGTTCTCGAAAGAGATCAAGGCACCCGAGGTGATCGGACGTCCGGTCGGGAAGAATCTTCTCGAGGAACTTGCGAGGCGGGGGCATGACGTTTCTTCGAAGCGGGTCTCGGTAGTCAATGACACGGTAGCGACGCTCCTTGCCGGAAAGATTTCCTCCGACGTATCGCCCTATGGCGGGTATGTCGGGTTCATCCTGGGAACGGGGACGAACACCGCCTATGTGGAGAGAAACGATCGGATCGGGAAACTCAAGGACACGACAGCCCATTCCCAGATCATCAACGTCGAGTCGGGCAACTACGACCTCATTCCCTCCGAGCTTGACCGGCGTTTCATTGCCACCACGAAACAGCCGGAAAATTATCATTTCGAGAAGATGATCAGCGGAGCCTACCTTGGCTCGTTCAGCCAGGTGGTGATCGGACAGGCAATCGAAGAAGGGCTATTCTCTCCGAACTTCGCAAGCCGGTTCTCCACCGTCATACCGCTCGATACCACCCGGATGAGCCATTACCTGGAGATGCCCCACAATGCCGAGTACGACCTGGTGCGGTGCATCGATAACGAGAAGGATGCGACGACCCTCTACCTCCTGCTCGATTCGGTGATTGCCCGTGCGGCGAAGTTGACTGCCATCAATCTCAGTGCGGCGGTGCTGAAGTCCCGCTCCGGTGAGAACCCGCGCTACCCCGTGTGCATCAATGCCGATGGAACGACTTTCTACAAGACGGCATTTCTCGCTCCGTACACCGAGATGTACATGACGCGCTTCCTCAGGCAGGAACACCACCGGTACTTCCGGTTCGTGAACATCAAGGACTCACCTGCCATCGGAGCCGCGGTAGCGGGACTGTCACTGCCCTGAGAAAGCCTCCCTGTCGGCACTCTCAACCAAGGATCGCTGCCAAGCGAGGAGGTAGTCGTGCCTGGAACGGTCATTCCCTGACGCATCGGCCATGATCCTGAACACCGGTTCGGTGCCGCTGCCACGCATCCAGATGAAATCGGAGTCGTTTCCGAGCCGGTCGGCAAAGATGATCTTCAGCCCCCCCCGCATCGGAGGGGAACGGAACGCCTCTCCGAACCCGTTCTTGCAGTTCGTCCCCTCGGTCTGTTGGGCGCGCCACCCATATATGCCGAACCGGGAACCCAACTCTTCCCTCCGTTGCAGGTAGGAGAGGAGGAACTGTTTCTCAAAGGCACGCTTGAGTTTTCCATGGTCGGTCGTCTTGATCCGCATGACCGCCTCGGCCGAGAATCCTCCGGTGATCGTACGCGCGGGGAGGGACTCCAGCGCCCTGGCTATCGACGGCAAGCCTTCCCGTTTCGTGATCCTGGCGAACCGGTCGGCGGATGAGAGGAGCTTGATGAGAGACACCAGCGTATTGAGCGGATCCCGAACCTTGCTCGGATGGGTGATGTTTCCCCCGTTCGACCCTTCCCCGAGCATCCGCACGGCATATCCTTGTCCGCGCAACTGCTGTGCAAGCCGTACGACATTCGCTTCCCCGACCTCCGCGCGGAACACCTTCGCCCCCAACGAAGCGGCGATCGTGTCGATCATCAGCGAGGTGGGTCCGTTCACGGCGATCGCCTGGGGGACACCCTCCTTGTGAGAGAGGGTAAGCTCGATTCTCGCCACCAAGGCGAACAATTCCTGGGCTCCAAGGATCCGAGCGCTGTTGCTCGTCTCGTCAAAATAGACGATGTTCCCCCGGTCCCCATCGTTGTCGGGGACATATCCGATGACGAACGAAGGATCCTCACGGTGTGCCTTGTCGAGTTCCTGTCGGCACAGTTCGAGATTCTCCTGCTCAGGGACAATCCCGTGGACGATCTGCCGCGGCTTGTCGTTGAGGAAACGGGTCTTCACCCCCAGGCCTTCCAGAAACGGCTTGTCGATGGAAAGACCGCGGGCACTGCCGTTCAGTTCGGCGACGATTCCGATGGGATGCGTGGCAACATCGTGCCGGATCGCGGCGACCAGGGACCCGAAGACAAGCTCGTCCTCACTGTCCGTCGCGGTATCGAGCACAAGCCGTTCATAGGAGACCAATGCCTCCTCCTTGCTGGTACCGATGGATTGCAGGACCTTCCGGTACCGTGCCGTGTCCAAGGAAGCACTCAGCTTCTGCACGTATGCGCTCGCGGCGGAATCGGCCAGGAGCGTCCTGAATGTCGCGATGACGGCGGTTGCCTGCTGTGCATCGGAGACTCCTCCGCGCGAGCCGAACTTGAAGCCGTTGTGTCCTATGGGATTGTGGCTCGCAGAGATGTAGAAGAAGTGATCGTCGTTGCGGTAGAAGCTCGAGGCCATGATCTCCGGTGCTGCACTGATGAATTGGTGCGATACCTGTACCCCGTGTGCGATGAGGACCCTGCAGACCACATCGGCGATCGCGGGACCTGTCGGTCGGCTGTCCATGCCGACGATGACACGCGAGCACTTCATCTGGCGCCAGAACGCCTCCGCAGCGAGTGCCACCAGGAACAGGTCGGCCCTGCAGATGCCCGGGGAGGGGTCCTCCTCTCCCCCTTGTGCGAAGATCTTCCGCCATCCGGAGGCACTGAGGATCATGCTCCGGTAGGAACTCTCCAACTGCTCTTGCGAGGGGAGGGCTCCTGCGAGCGGATCGACCGAATCGTCTGTGATGAAAAAGCCGGTTCCAGGATGTATGTGCTGCATGATAGCCTCCCTGCGAGGAGTATAGCCCCCTTGTCGCGAGCCGGCAAGCCTGCTACTCTACCGGTGTGATGAAAACGGTTGTTGCAGTCCACGATCTCTCCTGTCATGCAAAGAGTTCCCTCACGGTGGTCATCCCCACCCTTGCCGCCCTCGGTGTGGAGGCTTCGGTCCTTCCTACCGCGTTGCTCTCCACGCAGACCGACGGATTCGATTCCTACGTCTATGTCGATCTCACCGAGACGATGGAACGGGTACTTGATCACTGGGAGTCGCTCGCACTCCGATTCGACAGCATCTACTCGGGGTTTCTCGGTTCCCAGAGGCAGATCGATACGGTCTCCCGCTTGATCGATGGCCAGTACCGGCTTGCCAACCATCCGCTGGTTTTGGTCGATCCAGTCCTTGGCGACCAAGGCAAGCCGTACGGTCCCGTCTCAGGTGAGCTGATCGGGAGGATGGAACATCTGGTAGCGAAAGCTGATGTGATCACCCCCAATCTCACCGAGGCTGCGCTTCTGCTCCATCGGCCGTTCGAACCCGGATTGAAAACCGACGAGGCGATCGGGTGGGCAAAAGATCTGAGCGCCCTCGGGCCCCGTTGCGTGGCGATCACCAGCGTGATGGATGGCGCACAGGGAATCACCGTCGCCTACGATGCCAAGACCGACAAGGCGATCGCCAGCAGACAATCGTACGTACCGGTATCGTATCCCGGATGCGGGGACCTGTTTGCCGCGATACTCTGTGCCTTGATGGTACGGGGACAGGATTTCCTGACCGCCGCCGATCGATGCGCCACGGTGGTGAGCAAGGCAGTACACCTTTCCTGGGAACGGAAGACCGAACAACGGAAGGGAGTAGCCGTGGAGCTGATCATGGGCGATCTGGCAGGGATGCTCCTTTGATCGCAGTGTTGGCCTCATCCAAGGGAGAGCTCGTCCCTGCCGAACAAGTTCCCCAGGCATATCGTGCATCGATCGGGTGGTTTGCGATCGGGGTGGGCAAGGTGCAGGCTTCCCTGAACACCCATCGCATCATCGGGGAGTTCCGACCGACAGGCATCATCGGGACGGGAACCTGTGGTGCGGTGGACCCACGCATGCAGGTCGGTGACCTCGTGCTTGCTTCCGAGACAGTCGATTACGATCTCGACCTTCGCCGGTTCGGCCTGGATCGCGGTACTACGTTCGACAAGGATGGGAACCGCATCGGGACATTGCGACTCGATGTCTCCTGGTTTCCCCCTCCTGCGACTGACATGATCTTCGAAGGCAGGCGTGTGTGGCACCAGGTATGCATCGGAAGTGCCGATCGGTTCTTGGTAGCCGCCGATCGCCAAGAGAACCCGTGGATTGCCGGTGAGATGCACATCGGAGCCGTCGACATGGAGAGCCACGCGATCGCAGCGACTGCATTTGCGACGGGCATACCGGTATCGATCGTCCGTGTGGTCAGTGATACGCATCGCGGAGAACGGCCGCGTTCCTACGCTTCGTTCCTCGCTCATGCCGCGGCGTCGGTGATGCGCTTCGTGATTCAGTACAGCTTGCCCAACGAGAAGTCCCCTACGATCTTGTAGACCTTACCGTCCTTCACCACCTCGAGCTTCCGGTCGGGAAAGTGTTCGGGAAGTTTCTCACGGAGAAATTTGATCGCCGTGCTCTCGATTTCCTCCCTGTCCTCGGCTTTGACCCGTTCAAGCGTAGAGATCTCGATATCCACGAGGTAGCCTCGTCCATGAGTGCTTCCGTATCCCAAGGTGAACTTCGTGCCGGTGCTGAACAAGCCGTCGTACGCGACCCGGGCAGCCTTGCCCCGTGCCGGGCGGTTGGGGTGCAGTGGGTAGCGCTCCCCGTAGGTGTCCTCGAGATGATGGTCGAGTTCATCACAGAGCAGACGCATGTGTTTCTCCAGGACTGCTTGTTGCGGACTGGAAAGGCTCATGGCATCTCCTTGGGCCGCTGTGGGTGGTCGGGCCGCTCGAGGAATCTGCGGCAGAATTCCTCGATCCTCTGTGCATGCTCTTGATAGATGTGTTCGGCGGAATCGATCATCTGTGCAAGGACCACAGGGTCGGTCTCATCCAGTTTCACTTTCCTTTTCAGGTCTCCGTGGATCCTGACGTATTCAAGATCCCCGATGGCCGATGCGATCTCATGCGAGGTTCGCATCTGGCTCGATGCGTAGAGCCGGTAGATCGGTGTTCCCCGCGCAGGATCAAGCCACCCGATCACACCCCCTCCCGCTTGCTCGGCATCGAGCTTGTAGGGAGTGCTCGCGGTACTGATCGAGAGGACGTGGAATCGCTTGGCCTCGGGGTAGAGCCTCTTGGCTTCCTTGTAGGCGTAGAGAACCGGGTTGTTCGCCACGACCCCTCCGTCGATGAGCGAGATCGTACGCTCGGTACGCGGGTCATGGACCAAAGTGGGGGAGAAATAGGTCGGAGCCGCGCTGGTCGCCCTCGCCGCGGTACGCACCATGATCTTCGGGGTCCCATAGCTTGAGATGATGTAGGGCATGTCCTCGGCATAGTCGTAGGTGACCACCATCGTAGGAGTCAGCGCCTCGCCGATCGCGATGTCCCCGAAAATATCCATCAGCAGTTGGTTGAACGAAAGATCATCATATTTCTGGGTGAACAGTTGGTTGATCTTCCCGAGATTGAACAGCGATTGGCTGCGGGGAAAGATGATCCGACCGTATTTCAGATAGATGTCGGTGATCTGTCGGATATCGGGGCCGGGGTCTCTGTAGACAACCTGCTTTCTCCGCTTCACCTTCGGTTCTTCTGGGGTATCGAGCGGCTGCTGGCCTATGGCGAGCAGGGAGCCTTCCCTCCTCGGAGCAGTGAGCGCAAGTGCGATCAAACCTCCGGTGGAAGTGCCGCTGATCAAGTCGAAGTGGGAGTAGAGGGGACGGTCGTCCCCCAAGGTGCGGAGCAATTGCCCGACATGTTCGAGGATGGTCGCGGGTATGACACCCCGCATCCCGCCACCGTCGAGGCAGAGGATGAATCGATCTTCACCGAGTCGCTTGAGTTCACGCTTTTTCAGGAAGTCCCGTAGTCCCATGCACAATAACATGGTATATTTGCCTGCGGTGGTCAAGTTATGAAGCTGGGTGAAATAGGGTATTCTTCCTGCAGGCTCTGTCCTCATGCCTGCGCTGTCGATCGGAACAAGGAAATATATGGTGTGTGTGGCGAGGGTCCGGTCATGCGCATCGCCTGGATGGGATTGCATCGCGGAGAAGAACCTCCGTTGGTCGGCGAGCATGGTTCGGGAACGATATTCTTTTCCGGATGTCCGCTTCACTGCACCTACTGCCAGAATTGCCAGATCAGCGGACGCGAGAATCCGGTCGGCATCGAGGTCTCTCCTGCCGAGTTGGCGGGATTGCTCCTCTCACTGCAACAGATGGGTGCAGCGAATGCCAACTTGGTCACCGGGACTCACTTCATCCCATCGGTCGTCGAGTCGATCCTCCTCGCGAAAGCACAAGGATTCACCCTGCCGATCGTCTGGAACTCGAGCGGATTCGAGTCCCCGACGACTCTTGAGCTGATAGATCCGTTGGTGGATCTGTATCTGGTGGATGTGAAGACGCTGGAAAAGGGTGTCGCTGCTCGGTTTTGCGGGTCGGGCTCCTATGCCCAGGCGATCATCCCGGTGATGGAGTACCTGCTGGAAAAGCATCCTGAGGTGACCGTGGATGTGTCGGGGATCCTGAGAGGCGTGTTGGTGCGGCACATGGTGTTCCCGGGAGCGTTTTCGGCTACGATCGAGGTGTTGCGATGGTTCGCCAGGCATGCGAAAGGCAAGGCATGGCTCTCACTGATGGTACAATTCGTCCCTCCGCAGGGAGAGGCGATGCCTGCCGTCACCGAGCGCCAATACGATCGGCTCCTGCAGGTGCTTGATGAGTTGGAAATTGAGGATGGGTTCGTCCAGGAGCTTGCCGACAACATCCCCTGGATACCCGATTTCACGCGGGACAATCCATTCCCGGAGACTTTCGCCGAGCCGTTGCCTGCGTTCCTTGCCCTCCGCTCGCGTTAGCCGATGACCGTCCCCTCGAACGGCTCTCCTCGCAGGATCGCGAACGTGTTGCCGATGTTCCGGCCGTTCGCACAGATGACCCGAAGCTTGCCCTGCTGGGCCTCCTTCGAGGCTATCGGATCGAACGGAAGATTGGTCCCCGGTGTCCAGGTGTCGCCCACCATATGGCGGAAATCGGTCCAGCTGATGGCATCGATCGGTGTGGCGTCAGGATCCTTCTTCGGATCCGCGGTATAGACCTTCGCAATATTGGAGAGGTTGATGACGGTATCGGCTCCGAACCGCTTCGCGAGGAACACCGCATCGGTGTCACTGGAGAAGCCCGGCTTCCAGCCCGCTGCGACCAGGATCCTACCGGAAAAATCGATGGGAGCGGTGGGATCGGTCACAAGCGGATCGTTGCAACGGTGGCTGAACAGTGCCCTGACGAGGGATCCGTTGAGGTGGGTAGCCGCGATGCCGATCCAATCGAGCATGTCGCTGTCACTCTTCTTGCTGATGCTGCGGTAGGCTGCCTGATACGTGCGCGCGGGTGCTCCGCCACCGGTGACCAGGATGATCTTCTCGTCGGGGAAGGCGTCAAGATGGGCATCCATCGCAGTGACAAAACGGGAGAGGAACTCGGTATCGACGGAATCGGGGGCTATGATCGACCCGCCGAAGGAAAGAACGGTAATGTGTTTCATGGGGAAGCCTCCTGAATCAGAGTAACAGAAATTTTAAAAAAGACCACTCCCGGGCAGGCAAATTTCCTGCTTCACGCATTACGAACCGGTACAGTTTACGAACGTAGGATCTTCTCCATGGACTTTCCTTTGGCAAGCTCATCGATCAGCTTGTCCAGGTGACGGATCTCGCGCATGACAGGGTCTTCGATTGCCTCCACCCGCACCCCGCAGACTACCCCGGTGATCTTCTCCCTCAACGGGTTCAGGCGAGGACATGCCGAGATGAAGGGTGCAAAGAGTGTTCCCCGCTCCACGTGTCCGTCGAGCTCGGACTGTGTGTACCCGAAGAGCCACCGGATGATCGTGTCCACTTCATCCTTGGTCCTCCCTTTCCTTTCCGCTTTCGCGACATAGAGCGGATACACGCTTGCAAAGCTCATGTTGAATATCTTGGGTACTGCCATGAGCAACCTCCTTGAAGTAATCCATGGTACTCAGGCGAGAGTCATCCTGTCCATCCTCTCTGGTGCACATGCCGCCAATAAATCCGTCACCATATTCCATATGGGTTGTTATATGATAACCATGACAGAGAATTCTTTGCAAACCGACCGAAAGGTGAAGGACCGCGAAATGGAAATCAGATTGAATACCACGAACCTGTTGGTGAAACTCATCGTGTGTGCGAGTGCTTTCTTGCTGATCCTCCTGATCGGTTGCGACTTGCATGCAGGATACCAACGGGAAGAGGAACCGAACGAAGACTATGTGAGTGCGACTGAGTTCCAGATGACGGAGGGTTCCTGGTCAGGTTCCATCAGTTCGGTGGGTGACCGGGACTATTTCAAACTCTACCTCAGTGGAGGATTCACCTACCGGTTCACCTTGCGTGACTTGGTGAGTGATCTCAACCTGCTGCTCTACGGTCCCGTAGGAGATTCCCTCGATCTGGTCGGCAGCTCCTTGAACACAGGGGAGAGTGACGAAGTCATCGAAATCACGGTCACCACCACCGATTTCCATTATCTGTTCGTCGATATCCCCTCGCGTGAGACTACCGGGACAACGAGTTTCGGCAGTTATGTCATCGACCAGGAACGGTGGTGAGACTCCGTCATTGATCGGAACGTACTGGGCATCCCCAGCGATTTCCGTTTCCCACTGCCTTGCCGGGCGGGATGTCTCTCAGTACCCTAGAGACATGCGATGGACCGTACGTGCGCCAGAGCGGACTGCGGGCAACGGGGAGGTACCATGGACAAGGATTCGATGACGGACGATATCGTGCTTGAGGTATTGGAAACACGGTTTGCCACACACCTGGAACGTCATCCGCACATCGCGTGGACCGATGTGCGCCAGCGGTTGCTCGCACAACCTGCGAAGTTGCGGGCGATTCGGGAGATGGAGCGTTCGGGGGGAGACCCCGATGTGATCGGTTACGACAAGACCTCCGATACCTATCTGTATGTCGATTGTTCCGAAGAGAGCCCATCAGGAAGAAGGAATCTCTGCTACGATCGTCTGGCACGGGAGACAAGGAAGAAGTTCCCTCCCACACAGAGTGCTTCCGAGATGGCAGGTGGGATGGGAGTGGATATCCTCACCCAGGATGAGTACCGTATGCTTCAACAGTTGGGATCGTTCGACCTGAAGACTTCCAGCTGGATCCATACTCCGCAACCTATCAGGGACCTGGGAGGAGCGCTCTTCTGTGACCGACGCTACGATACGGTGTTCGTGTATCACAACGGAGCCGACTCCTACTACGGATCGAGGGGTTTCCGTGCGGTGGTACGCCTCTGAAGTCAACCGCGATCAAGATCAGAACTTCTGCGGGGGTATCGATCTATTGTCTTGCGGCGTGTCGCGCGGCATCATGGGGCATGGACACTTACCGTCAGTACTGGGCAGACTGGCGGAGGCCCCTGGTGATCGTCGTTCCCTCCAATGCGTGCATCTTCCTCTTTCATGAGCTGGTCGAGAGACGGTTGTGGGGCAAGCTGCATGGCGTCATGAGAAAATCCGGGTGATGATGAAAGGACACCAGGCACAACCGGGCAACCTTCCCGATCCTACGCTTGGTCGTACCCGACTTTTCCCGTTCTCTTGTGCGCGTACATCGCAGCATCGGCTTTCCTGAGCAAACTCTCACCGTCGACGCCGTCATCAGGGTAGATGGCCATGCCGATGGAGGCATCGACTTTGCATGCCACCGTATCGGTCCTTACGTCATCTTTCATGACGGACCGGATTCTCTCGACAAGGCCCTCTGCGGTCATCCTTTCTTCGATATCCTCCACCAACACTGCAAACTCATCGCCACCCAATCGCGCGACGAAGTCGGTCTCCCTGAGGCTCCTCACCAACCGCTCTCCCACGGTCACAAGGACCGAATCCCCAACCTCATGGCCATGGGTGTCGTTGATTCCCTTGAATCCGTCAAGGTCGAGATACAACAGTGCGAAGTTTTTCTGCGCTTGCCCGCTCTTGCGTACCAACTTCTCCAATTTTTCGAAGAAGCACCTTCGGTTGGGCAGGCCCGTGAGCATGTCATGATTCGCGAATTGTTCCCATTGGCGCGTGGACTCATGCAGACGTTCAGTTTCCTCCTCCAACGCACTCAGTGTGGTGAACTTGGCTAGAGCATGGAGGATCGTACCGTAAACGGCCACGCAGAGTGCCACGAGAAGGAGAAGTGGCCATCTCTGTACACTCAGGGTTTCCATAATGTTATTCGTGTTGTAAAAATAGTAGGAAAGGTTCAGGAACATGCAGAGCAACAGGACCGAGAATACCGGCCAGTTCTCGACAGCCGAGCGATAGGAGAGACGCAGCTGCCGCCTGAAGAGCAGGATCACCGTGAGGTAGAGGACGAACCGGATGATCGTATGTGCATACTCGGGATGCGGGAACAGCTTGCCGAGGTGGAAACTGAGGATGATGATCATCATTGCGAAATTGATGGCAGTGAGGAAGGAAAAGCACCACTGCATGATGCTCAACCGTGTCAGCGGCTTGATGGCGAGGGTAACCAAGATGAACAGGATGATGCTGAAATGCGACAAGGCGGTAAGGTCTCTGTACAGGTAGAACCAGAGGGTACTTGCCATGTAGATGGCGAAGACAGACACGGCGAAAAGCACGGTTCCCTTGCGCCCGAATCGTGGTCTCATCAGGGTGAGCAGCAACAATACATACATGACTATCGAGACGCTCCCCCGAAGGATATTGCTGACAAGCTCGGTTCCCATTGACACTCCTTCACGAGGTGACCCTGATTCGGCCTCAATGCGATTGTAGCGGATTGTATGCTCATGCGACAACAGGATATTTATGTGAATTGCCGTGCTCCTTTCCGAAGCATTCGTGTCGCCCGGCGGGTATTTCTCATGTCGGCATCCGAAGAGGTGCGGGAAAAGGAGTGCCGATGCACAGCATGGATTCCATCCGCATTGCTGAAGTATAGTCAACATAAAAATATACAATAATACGAAATAGGGAAATCTTCATTGCTAAGGAAAAGAAAGAGTAATCAGTAGGAGCTTGCCTCTTCGAGGTGTGCCAGTTCTGACTGTTGAACAATATATTACCGAGTGATACACTTCGGCACATCATGATGATACAGAAGCGCAGCAAATTGCCTCCGAGCCAGTATCTCATAGTTGGCTTTTTGGTCATCATTTTCCTCGGTTCCATACTCCTCTCCCTCCCATTCGCGCATCGCCCAGGAATCCGTCTCCCATACGTCGACGCCCTGTTCACCTCGGTCAGCGCCGTATGCGTGACCGGACTTGTCACAGTCGACGTAGCCGCAACATTCAACCTGTTCGGACGTGCCGTCATCGCAATCCTCATCTTGCTCGGGGGAATGGGGTTCGCGGCAGTCATCATGTATATCGTGCTCTTGCTCGGATGGGATGTCGGCATTTCCCAGCGGAACCTGCTGAGCGAGGCGTACAACCTGGGAACGTTGCGGGGAACGTTGGTGGTGGTGAAGACGGTGGTGCTCGCATCATTTTCCTTCCAGATTGTCGGAACCATAGTTGGATTTTTGGTGTTCAGGCACGATTATGCGCCTTTGGATGCACTCGGGCACAGCCTGTTCCATGCAATCTCCGCGTTCAATAATGCCGGGTTCGATCTCATGGGAGATTTCAAGAGCATGATGGATTACGATCAGGATGTGTTGCTGAATATCCTGACCATGGTCCTGATCATCTCGGGAGGCCTGGGATTCTTTGCCTTGAGTGACATCTACAGGAAGCGTTGGAACTTCAGGAAGTTTGCCATGCACACGAAGATCGTGTTGCTGATGACCGCGATCCTCATCGTGCTCGGGACGGTTGCGATCCTCTTCCTGGAACGGGTGGATCTCCTGTCGGCACTCTTCTTGAGCGTCACTTCCAGGACAGCCGGATTCAACACGATAGACACCGGTGCACTCTCCTCTTCGGGACTGTTCTTTGTCATGTTGCTCATGTTCGTGGGAGCCTCGCCCGGGTCTACCGGTGGAGGAATCAAGACCACAACGGCCTTTGCCATGTGGCTGAGCCTCTTGAGCCTCGCTTTTGGCAAGCAGCCGGCAGCATTCAGAAGAAGGATCCCCGACGACAACATCCTGAAGGCGTTCCAGGTGCTCATGCTGGCATTGCTCACCGTACTGACCGGGACGTTGGTCCTCGCGTTCCTGGAACACGATTCATTCGATTTCATACAGGTTGCCTTCGAGGCAGTATCGGCGTTCGCGACGGTCGGGCTATCGACCGGCATCACTACCCAGATCGGCAACGACTCAAAGCTGGTGCTCATGGCCCTGATGTTCATCGGACGGCTCGGACCGATCACGATCGCGACCAGCCTCAAGACCAAGGAGGCGAAAGTCAGGCACGTGGAGGAACGGATATTCATCGGTTGAAGACCGATAAGGAGATGAGATGAAACATTCTGGGCATGACGCCAATTCATTCGGCATCATCGGATTGGGCAAGTTCGGCCTGGCGCTCGCCAAGGAACTGGTGAAAGCAGGAAGGGATGTGGTGGTATTGGAGAAAGATGAGTCGAAACTCGACGTTGTAAAGGGCATGATCGAACACCTGTATCCCATCGAGCAGATCACTCAGGACATCCTGGTGGACACCGGCATCTCCCATTGCGGTACAGTCGTGGTCTGCATCGGCAAGGACATCGAGAGCAACATACTGACAACCCTCAACTTGCTGGAACTCGGGATACCCCGGGTGATCAGCAAGGCCATGAGCGAGGATCATGGCCGCGTGCTGCGGAAGATCGGAGCGGAGGTGGTGTTTCCCGAGACCGAGATGGGCTTGCGGTTGGCACGTTCGCTCATCACGCTGCGCACGCTGGATTTCCTCGAACTCGCCGAGGACATCTCGATCGCCGAGGTGCTGCTCTCCAAGCATTTCGACAACAAGACCGTCGAGCAATTGAATTTCAGGAAGCGGTTCAAATTGAACATCATTGCCATCACCCATGAGAACCAGACGGAAGTGGACATATCCGCTGAGACCTTGCTCCATGCGAATGACGAGATCGTCGTGATCGGCAGGAATGAAGACTTGCACCATCTCCAGGAATACAACAATCGAGCTTGAACGCATGACAGTGCGATCGTCAAGCGGATTCAGTCGATATATGCGGACATCCGCCAAAGGGCGGCTTTTCCCGATGAGATCACAACCGGAAGGTGTTCTCCGATCCCTACGGTGATGCGCATCTCATCCTCCTGAGGTTCGGGCTCTTGGGTCCCATCAGCATAGGATACCCATACATATTCAGCAAAGTGCTCCGACTTCCTTCCGGTCTCACGGATATCACCGATGGCCATGATGTTGACCTCCTCGACATATCATAATACAACTTGATGACATGTTGTAAGAAAATGTTGTGCCATCCTCACCAGAACCTTCGGATCACGAAAATTCGAGCAGGATATCCCATCCATCTGGAGTGTGGCAAGAGAAGCCGTCAAGATCAAAATTTCCATGAATGGGGTGGAAACCCATTCATGGAATCACTTCACCGGCTCCTACAAGGACTTGCGGACGGTGCCGACCAAGGCACTGCGGCTGATTTTCCACCTCTTGAAAATCCAATACCATCGGAAGTGAGAAACCTTGAATGCGGAGGAACACAATCGGCCTGAAGATGCCGAACTGGAAGCGGACCGGACATAATTACGATTGGTCGGGAATTTGCGAAGCTTCCATGCAAGCAATCTTCTCATTCGTGATCGTATCAGGGCCTCAAATGCTTGTTTCTCCTCTCCGGTAATATGGCTTGTGCTGATATTCCGATAAACACATCTTCCAACGCCAAGAGACGATGTAGTTCACCTACCTTGGGAGAAAGATTGAGATGTTGTGCCAGTCGTAGAAAATCAAGTCGATTGAGCATGGAGTGTCTACCACCTAAGGAAAGTGCCGATTCCTCCTTGTCCTCTGGCAGTATCAAGGATGCAGGCAACAGATCGTAGGCAGGGGTGAGGTGATAGTGTCTGCCGTCCGGAGCATAGAGCGAAAGGTTTTTCCAATGCATGCGGGAGTTCGCGGTAATGAAGCAGAACTCCGGCAGATGCCAAAAATTGGTGATGTCAAGCATGTTTTGACTGGAGAATGTGTTGATAAGTTTGCCGCATTGCCCGTAGGACCCTTTATATTCTTCCTCAGTCAGTCGGGATGAGAGTTGACAGAAATCTTCCATTGGAAGTTTATGCATGTCCTGCCTTATCATGACTCTGTCAATCCCGAACGGTTTCTTGGGCACCAGCCGATATCGAGGTCGAAGAGCACGGAAACAAGGGCCGAAAGAGCATCCGTTACAACGACAAGAAGGCTGTGGACAGGACGGAGATAACGACCGAACCCGTACACTGAATGACATTTCACTCATGCGAGAAGGAAGTCTTACGTCATAAACGCCTTGTACACCTGAAGCAGAAAAGCTCTTTCTTTCGTAATCTAGATGTCGGTGCCTTACAAAAGAGGTGCTGGAAAAGGAGAGTCTATGAACAACTTGAATTCCATTCTGATTGACGTTTGTATTTTTAATTCTATAAAATATAACGAGATAGCAGTGTATTGCTATGATTTGAATAGGGGAGGTGGCCATGAATTATCAAGATGATGAATTGATGCAAATCTTTTCAATGTTAGACCTTCACTCGAGATCGGATCGGAGCAATCTAGATAACGTGCTTGATGAAATCACCTATTCTGAACAACGTTTTAGCCCCATCAAACGATATCGTTTGGAGACTAAAATACACCGTAAGTTGAAGATCTGTGCCCAAAGCGGCTATAAATACCAGGCTGTCCCAACAATAAGATTGCAGGGAAAATGGCTTGAACAGCTTGGGTTTTCTGTTGGTCAGGAAATCGATGTCCAATGCGAGCAAGAATATCTGATCATTCGTCTGGAAAAAGATCCAAGAATTGTTAAGTAGCTGATAACCCTAGACCAAAGTAGGCACAAGATTTTGTTCTGGCTATAAGATAGTTTAATCTTCGATAACGGCTACCCTCCGACACTTACATATATTTCTAGGGTTAGGCATATCATTTTTGCTAGTTATATCAGCAACTATGTTTGCATCGCGACGCTGTTTCTGCAGAAATGTCTGGCTTTAAAACCATGGTCTTAAAATCATAAGTAAAATTCTTTACAATAATCAAATATGCGATAGAATAAAAAAAGGAAGCAAGTTTTTCTTTACATGAACCATTTGTATCTCCCTTGCTAGTGCCTAAGTTGGTTCCTCTACAAGTTGTAATGCTTCCTTCAATATTTAGCACTGAGGAGATAAAAATGGAGTTCATTCATTCAGACTTAGGGTTTGTTTCTAGTGGTACAAATGTTAGGTTTGACCTTTCAGGTAATCAAGCGAATGTAAAATTGATAGATGATATTAATTTTAACTATTACAAGACAGGCATGAAATATCATTATGTCGGAGGCCTCGCTCAAAAGACTATCGTGACACTTACTGTTCCTAATAGTGGCCACTGGCATGCTGTTGTAGATATGAATGGTGTTGGTGGAAAGGTCCGTGCTTCTATCTCGGTGATTTAGCTCACTAGGTCAATTTAATATGATGCTAACAACCTGCCAATCAATTGATTTTTCAGCGATACCAGAGTGGAATGACGATGCCCTTCTTCCGTTTGTAATAAATGGATATGGAGAAACGGATTTTTCTCACTCATCCCCTTATAGGTGTTCCATTGAAGCTTTTTATAAAAGGTTTTGCTACACTGATGAACGATTAGAGCTATTCAAAGGTCTCCTAATGTTTAGAAAGTATTTATACGAGAATGTTTACTCAATATTACCCAGCATACATGGAATACAATGGGTGGATGGAAGCTTTTGTCAGGATAAAGAATCCTCTTTAAATTTACCCCCAAACGATATTGATGTATGGACTGCATTCTTCTATGACAGTATACCCTCCGCAGATGAAAAAACTAAAATTACTGCGCTAATAAATCCTATCACTGTAAAAAAATATTTTATGGACCATTTCAAGGTAGATGCATATTTTACTACTTTTTACAATGATCCCAATTTGTTTGGCGATAGAATGAAGTGGACTGCTTATTGGTGTGGACTCTGGTCACATAAAAAAGTAACCAATGCCAGAAAAGGCTTTTGCCAGCTTACACTAAGCCCTACAGATGACAGGTTATTATTAAATGAGATATAATCTTTAAAGAGGTTTAATATGAACTATAAGGAATATATCAACTCGAAGAACCTAATTAAAAGGTTAAAGAGTGAGGTCCTATTAATTCCTGAGGAATTAAGCCTTGAAAGAGGGAATCTTGAATGGTTAATATATCAAGAGGAAGAAAAACTCGCTGCGATTGATCGAATTCCGGAGCCAATAAAGAATCTTGAATTGACTTTCAGAGGAAAAGCCGTAAACGGAACAGAATCTATTAATGCCAAGTTCATTTCCAATGTAGCGTCTTCATTCGCTGAAGTGATCAATTTTTTGACAAAGAGTATTAAAAGTAATGACGGATCTCAGCTAATAATCAAAGATATTGTTAGGGGCTCTTTTGGGTTTGAATTTGAAGCACTTCCTGGTTTGCAATATGAACTTTTCGAGAGTAACACTGAAAGATCACTCGCAATGTTTCAAGATTACCTAAACCACTTAATTAATGATGATGACGATGCATTAGATAGTTTTCTTGTTGAATCGAACCCCACATTGATAACAAAATTAAAGAACTTCTTTACGGTAAACTCAAAATATGAAAGCTGGTTTGTAAGTAATTTTTCAGGAAATAAATTGGATACAAAAAACAAGGAAGGAATTGACGCTATAATTTCAAGGATTTCATTACCACCTGATGAATGCGAGATCATACTCAATGGATTTTTCCATGGTTGCTTACCTAGCGCAAGAAGGTTTGATTTTATTGTCTCTGAAGAATCATATTCAATAAAGATTAGCTCATCGATTCAACTCGATCAAGTAGAAGAAATTTTACAGAAGGATAATGAATCCGCCAAAATTAAGGTTAAGCAAATTTCTCGAGGTGGAAGGAAACCAAAGTATTTATTAGAGAGTTTCGAAAACATTTCATACATAGAATTGTAATGATATAGGCTTCCATGACTCGACCAAAAATCCAAGAAATTTTTCAATCCTTTCTTTTTTTGTAGTCGGTATAACACTTTCGGCTGCAATATTTTCGGTTGGTGCCATAGGTTACGAACTCCTCACCACAGTTTTGACAAGTAACTTTGTTTGTAGCCCGTCCTTCGCCAGCTTTGAATTTTGCATACCGATTCCACCAATCCTGCCTGCATCCGTCCGAACAAAAAATCTTTTTCCTAAAACCGGGGGTATGTTCAAGCTCTTTCCCGCAAGTCTTGCAGAGCACATGTTCTCCATCTTCTTGTACAGCTGCCTCATTTTCCGAAGTTCTGGAAAGGCAGAAGCTGCGAACCTGTCCACGAGGAAGGTTCAGCATTTCTCCGATCTTCGCATAGGACATTCCATCTCGCCGAAGACTACTGATCTCAGTCATCTGTTTCTCTGTGAGAGGAGGGCGTTTCTTTTCCTCTTCGGATAAGTCCACCTTGATTTCAGATCCATCGCGAAAGATGAATCGGACATCATTTGGAGAATGCACCTTGAGATGGTCAACCAGCCCGCTCCATAGGTCCTCATCAAAACGCACGACCTGGCTATTCTGCTTCTTGAGATTATCGAAGAATGAAGTTGCAAGTGCTTTCTTGGCTACCTTGTCCTGGATAGTATTGTCGAGCTCCTCTTTGCGTTTCTCAGCCTGCTCATAGCGTATCTGTAGTGCTTGATACTCTTGAGTATGGGCATATCCATTGGATCTTGAACTGGGTTGTCCACTCGACATTCGCTCCATGAGTTCGGCTGTAACACTCATGTCAGCTATGAGTGCCGTCCTTTCCCTTTCCAGACCAGCGGTATCGAAAACCGTATCGTAGACAAGCTTCTGTGTTTCAAGGATGCTGGATGAATCCTTCAGTAGTCTGTTGACCGCTATCACGAACATTCTCTGGACATCCTGTTCTATCAGATTGCCTGAGGTACATTGGGAGTGTGCCTTATCATATTTTCCATTGCATTGCCAAACCACTTTCTGATACTTGCTGTTTGGATGCCATTTCTTCTCTCCAAACCAAGAGCCGCACTGGGCACAGAGGATTCGTCCTGAAAGCATTCTCCTGCGGTTTCGTCTGCCAGGCATTCCATCGCGCCGTTTCATCTCGGTCTGGACTAGAGCAAACATTTCTTTGGATACGATCGGTTCATGATGGTCTTCCACA
>JAHDQJ010000020.1 GCA_018433865.1 Spirochaetales bacterium
CTCGATCACTTGCAGCAGTTGGATGAATGTGCGGTGCTCGGTGGTCACATATCCTTCGAAAATCTCCTGGATGTCGTAGGAAATGCCGAAAACCATCTGGCAACCGCCCAGGATTTCTGTTATGCTTTTCATGGACCTGCTCTCCTTCTATGTGTTTGTGGTAAATCACTTTATATAGGATTGTCAGGTCCATTTCCATATATTTTGCCCGACCTGGGCCTGTTTTAGACAATTTTGTGCACCCAAGGGCTCTCCCGAGCGCTTAGGGTAGGAGAAATTACCAAGCTTTTGCTATTTTGCAAGAGGCTCATTGTGCTACCGGACGGGCTGACCTGCCGTGCCCATCCACGTCTTCCGACCTGATCGAGATCACGACCGTACCGTCACCCTCTTGCATTCGGTTCCGTGCAAGTATACCATCGACCTCGGCATACGCAAGACACCATTGCGATTGCCAGCTCTTTCATGAGGGGGACACGATGGAACAGAGGAAAATGCTCGGTGTGCTGTTGGTACTCTCGCTGTTGCTGCTCTCATCCTGCATGCCGGGATCGATTGCGATGCAGCAGCGCGCTCCCGCCGGATTCTTCATGGGCATCTGGCACGGATGGATCGCACCGATCTCTTTGGTTGCGCGGCTTTTCGAGCCCACCATCAGGATCTATGAGGTGCACAATAGCGGATGGTGGTACGATTTCGGCTACTACATGGCGATCATCAGCGGGTTCGGCGGGCTCTCGCTCGCAAGGAAGGGAACACGTCACGAGGGAAATGACAAGCACTGTTGAGTGATCAGGACCGCTTGAGCAGAAGAAGTTTCCCGATTATAGTCTGAGCCATGTTCCTCAACTCATTCATCCAGATGCTGCCCATCCTCATCATCGCTGCAGCCGGGTACTTCGGTGGCAAGCTCTTCAAGATCGACAATCGGTCGCTCGTCACCCTCGTCTCCGATTTCTTCATGCCGATGCTGATCTTCCACTCGATCTACTTCAGCGACCTCAGCGGCTCGCTCATGCTCGACCTCACGGGAATCGTAACCTTGATCATCATCATCCAGACGGCCCTCGCCTACCTGTATGCACGGATGGCGAAGATCGATGCCCGGGGATTCGTGCCGCCGAACATCTTCATGAATGCCGGATTCCTCGGCATCCCCCTGATGAAACTGTGGGGCGGTACGGAAGCGATGAACATCATCGTCGTGTTCGACCAGGTCCAGACCATCTACATCTTCACCCTCGGCTTGCTGATCATCACCGGCGGATTGTCGGCAAAGTCGCTCGCGAACATGCTCAAGGCCCCGTTGCTGTGGGCCATATTCGCCGGATTCGCATGCAAGATGCTCGGCCTGAACATATGGGAGCCGCTGTTGACCACGTTCGAGTTCGCCGGTAACGCCGGGCCTCCGCTCGCTGCCTTCATACTCGGTTCATCGATGAGCCTGGAATCGGTACGGATCAACCGGCACGTCATCGCGGGAGTCTGCATCCGGATGTTCGTCGGGTATGGACTCGGGTTGCTGGCAGTGCTGCTGTTCGGGATGACCGGAACCGCACGCACGGTCGTCCTGGTCGCCTCCGCGTTGCCCGCAGCGGTCTTCTCATCCATCCTTCCGATGCGTTATGGGGTGCAATCGGCTTACGCGGTCCCGATAGTCGTCCTCTCGACATTGATCTCGGTGATCACCATCCCGTTGACGTTCATGCTCGCCGGGTGAGCGGCGCGACTATCCTGAATCGCCTTCCTTTGCTATGATGGGCCCATGACACTGAAAGCACGGATCACCAACGCAACGTTACGCACACTGTTCAGGTTGTTTTTCAAGATAGACCGTCGGGAATTCGACAAGATGCCCCGCAGCGGCCCCTTCATGATCATCGCGAACCATACCTCCACGTTCGACGGACCGCTGATGTATGTATTCATGCAACCGCGCAAGATGATCGCGATGGCAAAGCAAGAGTTGTGGGACCACTGGTTCACCCGCTACATCATGAACCTGTGGGAGTCCATCCCCGTCGACCGGGAGAACATGGGCCGGCAGACGATGGAGCAGTGCTTCGAAGTACTCGACCGCAAGGACATCCTGGCGATCGCGCCGGAGGGAACCCGGAGCAAGGACGGATGCTTGCAACAGGGAAAGGCAGGAGTCGCGTTCATCGCCCACAAGAAGCAGGTCCCGATGGTCCCCATCGTGATCACCGGGTTCGAACGGTTCAAGCAACATATCAAACGATGCAGAAGGACTCCCCTGACCATCAGGATCGGCAAGCCGTTCAGGATCGTGCAGGGCACAGGACGCTTGGATGCCTCGGGAAGGGAGCGCCTGATCGAAGAGATCATGCTCCGCCTGGCCGACCTGATGCCCGAATCCCATCGGGGATTCTATGCGGATCATCAGGTCGAATACACCCTTACCTGCGAATCAGACTTGGCTTGACCGAGCCCAGAGATTGATGTTTCCGTCCTGGGCATAGCGATCGATCTCCTGCAGCTCGGTGTCGGTGAAGGTCAGGTTCTTCAGTGCTCCGACGTTCTCCTTGACCTGCTCGGCGGATGAGGCTCCGATCAGGACGCTGGTCACTTCTTTCCTTCTCAATACCCACGCGAGAGCCATCTGCGCGAGGCTCTGGCCGCGGCGACGGGCGATCTCGTTCAACCGGGAGATCCGCTCGAGGTTTTCCTTCGTCAACAGCTTTTGTGAGAGTGCGGTCCCTGCGGTCCCTGCTCGGCTTCCCTCGGGCACGCCATGCAGGTACTTATCGCTGAGCATGCCCTGGGCGAGCGGTGAGAAGCAGATCGTACCGATGCCCAACTCATCGACCGTGGAAAGCAACTCTTCCTCGACCCAACGGTTCAACATCGAGTAGGAGGGCTGATGGATCACGATCGGGATGCCCTTTTCCTTGAGAATCGCGTAGGCTTCCCTCGTCTTGGCAGCAGAATAGGAGGAAATGCCGACATAGAGCGCCTTTCCCTGCCGATAGGCGCTTTCCAGGGCTCCCATCGTCTCCTCAAGCGGAGTATCGGGGTCGAAGCGGTGCGAGTAGAAGATGTCGACATACTCGAGTCCCATCCGCTGCAAGCTCTGGTCCAGGCTTGCGAGCAGGTTCTTCCTGCTCCCCCACTCTCCATAAGGCCCTGCCCACATCCGGTACCCTGCCTTGCTCGAGATGATCAGCTCATCCCGGTAGGCTTTCAGGTCCTGGGCAAATAGCTTGCCAAAATTGAGCTCGGCCGATCCGGGAGGAGGACCGTAGTTGTTGGCAAGGTCGAAATGGGTGATACCCAGATCGAACGCCGTGTGGATCATCTTTCTCGCGTTCGCCAGCGGCGACGTATCGCCGAAATTATGCCAGAGCCCCAGAGAGACCGCGGGAAGCTGCAAACCGCTTCTTCCGCACCTGTTATAGCGCATATCCTCATACCGTGTTTCATTCGGAACGTACATAAAACCTCCTTGTCTTCAAGTCCGTAGTGAAAACATAGTCCATTTTCCCCCAGGAGGCAACGGAGACCGGAAAGACGATTCCACCTTGCGCATGCGCGAGATAGGCTTTATGCTACTTGCAACCTGACGATCCAAAGGCGGAGAGCACCATTACAACGGTTAGCAAGAAAATCAAGATCGGTTTCGGTATCGGAGACCTTGGGGGAAACCTCTTCTTCACGGTCATCGGCTTCTACCTCCTGTACTTCCTCACGGATATCGTACACTTGTCGGCTGCTCTGGCGGGAACGGTCCTCATGATCGGCAAGATCTGGGATGCCGTCACCGATCCGGTCACCGGCTATATCTCCGACAGGACCCGCTCCCGGTGGGGAAGACGCCGTCCCTATATGTTCGTCGGCGCGATCATCTCGTTCTTCGGCATGGGCTTGATGTTCACACGGCCGACCTTCTCCTCCCAATTGCCGCTGTTCGCCTATCTCACCTTCCTCTACTGCCTCCTCAACACTGCCTACACCCTGGTGAACATTCCCTACGCGGCGCTCCTTCCCGAACTCACCGACGATTATCATCAGCGCACGATCCTCACCGGCTACCGGATGAGCTTCGCCGTGGTCGGGACCTTCGTGGGGGCGGGAGCGGTCATGCCCCTGGTGAATCTCTTCGCTCCGGTCGAGCTCGGATGGACTGTCATGGGCTATATCATGGGAGCGGTGATGCTGCTCTCCACCCTCATCACCATCTGGACGATCAAGGAACCTGCCCATCCCGAGGCTCCCGGGGAAAAGGGACTCGTGCGGACGTTCGCCGAGACATTGCGGAACAGGATATTCCTGTCCGCCCTGATCCCCTGGACATTCTTCATCGCGGGAACTTCCATGGTGCAGGGAGCATTGGTCTACTACTTCACCTACATCTTCGGCAATGAGGGGTTGTTCCAGGTGGCCCTGATCTTCCTCTTGAGCACCAGCTTGCTCTTCATCCCCCTTTGGGTACGCATCTCGCAGAAGATCGGGAAGAAACAGTGCTACATCATCGGCATGCTCATCATGAGTGCCGGGGTCCTCGTGTTCAGCCTCCTTGGCGAGACGATCGGTCCCATGGGTGCTGTGGTGGTCATGGCAATCGCCGGCACGGGTCTGTCCACCCACTATGTGATGCCACATGCGATCCTCCCCGACGTGGTGGAGCATGATGCCATCCATCACGGCAATGTACGGAGGGAGGGAGTGTTCTCGAGCATGTGGACCTTCTCGAGCAAGATCGGACAAGCGTTCGCCCTTGCACTGAACGGATGGATCCTCGCACTCTTCTCCTATGTACCGAACGAACAGTCGGCGCTTGCGAGGATCGGCATCAAGTTGCTGTGCGGCCCCATTCCCGTCCTTTGGTACATCGCAGGCATCCTCATCCTCCGCTACTACCCCATCGACAAAGCCTACTACGCAGCGATGCTCGAAGAGCACAAAGGTTGAGTCCATGGGAAAAAGGAAAGAGCGGACCATGGTCCTCGGCCGAGCCTCCGTCGGTCGGGGTTTCGTAGCCCCCCGGTACAGCACGAGTGCACGGAACTTCATGCGTATCGTAGGCGGATGGTACTTGCGCCTCCTGGAGGGTGTGCGCCATATCCGCATCGACAACCCCGACATCCTCATCGATGCGCTCCAGCGATTCTACACGGGAGACCTCCGACTGATCATCGCTTTCCGGCATGTTGCGAAGGAGGACGCCCCGGTGATGATGTATGCGTTGAACAGGAGACTGCAGCGTCTCATCCGCAAACGAAACCGGAAGCTCGGACGCAAAGGCCGCATCATCGGCCATGCACAGTTCCTTTACGGGAGCGACGTGCTCGATTGGGCGGGAAAGGCAGCGGCGTGGCTGTTTCCGAGGATAGGATGCGTACCCGTACAGAACAGGGGGACGAACCGGAACGGTCTTGACATCCTGCGCACGCAGGTGCAAGGCGGCACATTCCCCATTGCGCTCGCACCCGAAAGCCAGGTCACCTACCATATGTACCAATGCAGTCCGATCGCTCCCGGAACCGCCTCTCTCGCCCTCTGGGGAATGCAGGCGGCTGAAGAGGTCCTTGTGGTTCCGGTAGCGATCGGGTATCGGCACTCCGACGATCCCGAACGGTTCATCCGTTCCATGCTGGACCGCTGGTCACAACTCAGCGGCCTGGCCCTCGAGGACAGGCAGGCCACCGTGCTCTCACTGTTGCACGAGGCGACGGAGAAGACGGTCGGGCTGCTGGAGGAGATGTACGGGATCATGCGCGACACGGAGGCCACCTTGCGACGTCGGATCCTGGATGTCTGTGAGGTGGCGATGATGGAGGCGGAAGCCTTGGCACACGTGGAAGCGCAGGGGAATCTCCTCGACCGACTCTTCCGCATCCGCTATCGTGGCTATGACGCGGTGCATCCCCAGGCGTTCGATCCGAAGGACCTGCCGCCGGTCGGCAGGAGCGTCGCCGACTTCCATGCGCTGGAGGCCCATGTCTATCTGCGTCACTCCCAGCTGGTGGATGTCTTGCAGTACATCGATCCGGCCTACATCGTCGCACCCTGCAGCACGGGAAGGGCGTGTGAGTACGTGCTGAATCTCCTTGACGTGCTGAACAGGATCCAGGGGGGTAACATCAACACCCGCTACAGCCCGCGTGAAAAACGGGCGCTGGTATCGATAGGAGAGCCGGTGGCCGTCTCATCGGTCGCAGGGGAAGGAAAGCATTCCAGGAAAGCCCACCTCAATGCGCTCAGCGATGCGGTGCAGACAGCTCTCCAGCACACCTCCGTTTCGATGGAGGAGCGCTGGGAACGTGGCAAGTTCGACGCTTAAAGCTGCTTCTGCGCCTTCTCGTGAGCTTCGAGCGCCCGTTCCATCTCGTACAGCCTCATGCGCGCCGTGTTGTTCCCGCTGTACTGCCAGACCGAACGCATCAGGTCGATCGCCCGTTCCATCTCGCCCATCGAATCGAGGATGATCGCCGCATTGTATCCTGAGGGGATATGCTTGGTACGGTTCCACTCGTGCATGAACAGATCGAGGGCCACTGCCGGATTCCCCTTCTTCACTGCCTCGTAGGCGACCTCGAGCGAGCGTATCTCAGGTTTGTTCTTCATCAGGGACACGGTCTTGGTGACCCAGTGCGGGCTTATCAAATCGACGAACTCACGGGAAAAGGAATCGGAGAGGCTGGTGAACCACGGACGCATCGAAGTGGCGATCCGGGAGTTTGAGCTGCCCGGTTCGATCCGGTAGCTCTGCTCTTGGGTTCCCGAGAGGCTCTTGCTTGCGATGATCCGTCCGTCATAGGTATCACGGATCAGGAATTCCACCGCATAGCGTACCTTTTGCGTCACATGATGACGGAGCTCGGTCACGATCGTCGGTTCCCCTCCCATGCCGTCGGCAGGCGGGATGATCACCGATTCTTCCTTCGCGTATTGGTATTCGTCGATGTCCATGTCGGTGATCCTGATCGTCATCAGTGCATCATAGCCGAGCGACCTGAAGTTCTCGGGGCGTGTCCCCTCCCGGTCGGATGCGGGAGGAAGCAAAAGGGTGAAGTAATCGGACCGTTGCAAGTCCCTGATGACACGCTCGGTGAGATACCGGGCGACTTCACGCTCGCTGTAGGCGGCGAATCCCGATTCGATCCGGTACGGGCTGGTCCCGCTCAGATCCCGCACCAGCGAAGAGGGGTAGTCGAAAAGGGAGAACCGGTATGGTTCTGCACTCAGCACCGCGAGGTTCCTGTGGGATGAGAGGTTGATCTGCGCGGGTACCATCGAGCTCATGGTGACGGTCGCGGCACAACCCGAGAAAACCAAGAGTGCCGCGAGCATTGCCGCGAAGGCCACCAGGTGTTTCCGTATCTGCATGCTATCCTCCATGCGACCGCGCACAGTTCCTCTTCGGTCGCTTCGAGATGGTGAAGGGGTCAGACTGCCGTCCAGCCGCCATCTACCAGCAGCAAGGTACCGGTGACCATGTCGGCACCATCCGATGCAAGGTAGAGGACCGCTGAGGCGACATCTTCGATCGTGGCTACACGGCCACGGGGAATATTTGCCAATACTCCAGCGAGGAACTCGGGGTTGTCAAGCCGCTCGGCTGTTCCGGGGGTGCGCACGAACGTCGGGCCGACTGCGTTGACCGTCACTCCCCTTCCCGACCACTCGACCGCGAGGGTCTTCGTCAGCATGTTCACCCCGCCCTTGGAGGCACAGTAGACCGCCTCATGGGGGATCGCGACCACCGAGGCTTGGCTGCTGATGTTCACGATCCTTCCCTTCTTGCGAGCCAGCATCGACTTCCCGGCTGCCTGGCAACAGAAGAACGTCCCCTTCAGATTCAGGTCCATCATCCAATCCCAATCATGCTCCGTAAGGTCTTCGGCGGGAATAGGGTTCCCCATTCCCGCGTTGTTCACGAGGACATCGATCGGCCCCATCTCCTCTTCGATGCGTGCGAAACAGGTCCGGATCGATGCCACGTCACGCAGATCGAGTGCGAATGCTTCGCATGTTCCGCCATCGGCACGGATCTGTCGGGCCAACTCTTGCAAGGAATGCACGTCGCGACTGGCCACGGCGACACGTGCTCCCTCTTGCGCGATGATCTTCGCCAGCCCGAACCCGATGCCCTTGCTTGCTCCGGTGACGACCACCAGCTTGTCCTGCAAATCCGAACCGAATCTTTTCTTCATGCGAATCCTCCATGGAATCACATCATATCATGTATCGTCTGCGCGCTCAAACCACAATCCGCAAGAGGAGCATGTAGGCGAATGCGCTTGCGATCATGAACAGCACGGGAATCACTACCGGGCGGTAGGACCTGAGCAATTCCGTCTTGTAATACTCAACGGTCACGATCATGCATACGTGCAGCGGTGAGAGCATCGTCCCCATGAATCCGCTCACGTAGGCGAACAGTACCGTTCCCATCAGGATGCCGAACTCAGGAGCGGGTCCGAGCAGTGCAACGACCACAGGCATGGAAGTCGCGGAGAATCCGACGGAGACCCCCATCGTCATCCCGGTGAAGAAAGGAAGCAACATGATGAGCGGGATCGTGGGAATGCCGAACCGCTGCATCTCATCGGCCATCGACTGTACCACCGACAGGCCCCCGATATCGGCTTCGATGTAGGAACCGTAGACTCTCACCATCAGGATGATCAGAAGCATCTTGCCGATCTGACGTGAACTGAGGATTGCTTTCCACCCCTCGGATCCGAGTGGCTTGATCGCCTGCAATATCGTGATCGCACCGAGCAATCCCACGACCATGGGAAGGTATTGGTTGAGCGTTGCGATCGAGGGCAAAAGGAATTGGATCGTTCCGTAGAGGATCACCACCGTGAGGATGGGAAGGAACGGCACGACGGAGAAACCTCCCTTCGCGTGCTCGGTGGCGTGCACATTGCCGACCTTCCTGAGGAAGAAGTACCTGCCGATCAGGATGGAGACGATGCTCAACGGAAACCCGAAAAGGAAGAATTGCCACAATTCGATGCCTGAGATCACGCATGCGACGATCACCCCGGGATAGAGCGGCCACGCATACTCCCACACATGCCGGAACCAGTAGTTTATGTTGGTCTTCGAGCTGCCGTCGATGCCCTCCAGGTCATCGAAATTGTCGAGCAGGGGTGCCGAGAACAGTGCGCCTCCGGGCATCGGGAGCAATCCGATCACAGCGGGGATGATGGCGAGGGAGGCGCGGGGACTGAACGCGCTGCGGATACTTCTGACCAACCGATGGACCATCCCCGTCTTCTCCATCTGCAACGAGAGGATGATCACCAGGGAGACAAGCGAGGCGAGGCCCAGGGTACTGAAACTGAAGAGGCTGCGTGCAGCCACCTCCAGCGTACCGACGATCCCGAGTCCGATCCACAGGGAGAAGACGACCGCCCCGCCGAGAAGGGCCAGATGCAGCTTGTGGGTGAGCCGGTTGAGCACGATGATCAGGACGAGCGAGACAAGCAGTTTGATGAGTATGGGGACTGTCATGCAGCGTATCATGAAGAATCGGGCCCCTGCATGTCAATCATCAGAGTGCAAGGAGTTGCCGTGTCGAAGAAATTGCTTCATATTTGCTACATGCACTGAGTGTAAGGAGGAATGAGAGATGCACAAACGTCCGTTCGGATCCGAGGCAAGGATGGTATCGGAAGTAGGACTGGGAACCTGGCAGATCGGTGGTTCGTGGGGTTCTGTCGAGGAGCACACGGCGCACCGGATACTTTCCCAGGCTGTCGAGGAGGGAATCGATTTCTTCGATACCGCCGATGTCTATGGTGATGGAAGAAGCGAGCGGATCATCGGCTCGTTCCTGAAGGATCATCCTGGTGAGATCTATGTGGCGACAAAGTTGGGGCGGAATTCGGATCCCGGTTGGCCCGGGAATTTCACGCGTGAGACGATGGTACGCCACACCGAAAACTCACTGCGCCGGCTCGGTCTCGAACAGCTTGACCTGATCCAGTTGCATTGCATACCTACCGAGGTGATGGCCCAAGGGGATGTGTTCGAGGTCCTGCGTGACCTGAAACGACAGGGGAAGATCAAGGACTTCGGCGCCAGCGTCGAGTCGGTGGAAGAGGCCCATATCTGTCTCAAGCAGGAGGGGCTTGCCTCGTTGCAGGTGATCTTCAACATCTTCCGCCAGAAACCGGTCACCGAGCTCTTCGATGCCGCGAAGAAGCAGGGAGTTTCGATCATTGCGCGCGTTCCCCTCGCCAGCGGACTGCTGACCGGCAAGATGCGCAAGGATACTACTTTCGGCAGCGAGGACCACAGGAACTTCAACCGTGACGGCGCTGCCTTCAATGTCGGGGAAACCTTCGCGGGCGTCCCCTTCGAGAAGGGTGTCGAGCTTGCCGACCGGTTGCTGACGATGGTTCCCGAAGGGATGACCCTGTCGCAGGTGGCCCTGCGCTGGATCCTCGATCACGATGCGGTCTCCGTGGTGATCCCCGGTGCAAGCCGTCCCGAGCAGGTGGTCGGCAATGCCCGCATCTCCGACTTGCCGCCCCTTTCCCCACAGTTGCACGAACACCTGCGTTCGTTCTATGAGCAGGAGGTGGCGAGCCACATCCGCGGTCCCTACTGAGATTTCACGCAAGCATGTCACAAGGGGTCGGCACCTTCGGGTGCCGGCCTTTTCTCTAGTCTTCACAATCCTTTGCTTTTCACTTGACTGCAGGAGAAATCGTAGCGATTCTAAATATATCAGCTGGAGGCCCTGAGGGGGCACGCCGGTGCCGCCCAGACTCCTCCGATTTCGCTGCGTATGGAGAGTCAAGTTCACATGTCTGAAAACAAACGATACACGCCGTTCCCTCGGAACACATCAACCGTCTGTACGGGAGGTCACGCATGAGCAAACAGGTCTTTCATGATCCTGATCCGGCCGAGACCAAGGATTGGCTCGATTCGATCGAGGCATTGATCAAGCACGAAGGTGGCGACAAAGCCGATTTCCTGCTGAACGAGCTGACCGCCGCAGCCCGCAACCAAGGAGTCCGCACGAGCCCCGGGGTCATCAGCCCCTACGTGAACACGGTCATCCAGGATCGGGAAGCAGTGCTTCCCAAGGATGACTCGCTGATCGCGAGGAATGTCTCCGCATTCGTACGCTGGAATGCGATGGCGATGGTCGCGAAGGCAAACCGCGACGGTTCGGGACTCGGTGGCCACATCGCGAGCTTCGCCTCGTCGTCGGCCATCTATGAGGTCGGCTTCAACTGGTTCTTCAAGGGACCCGATGCGACCTACGGTCCCGATATGGTGTTCTTCCAAGGACACTCCGCGCCTGGCATGTATGCGAGGGCCTTCGTCGAAGGTCGCCTGACCGAAGGGCAGCTCGACAATTTCCGCAGGGAGGTCGGAGGAAACGGCCTTTCCAGTTACCCTCACCCCTACCTCATGCCGGAATTCTGGCAGTTCCCCACTGTTTCGATGGGACTCGGTCCCATGATGGCGATCTACCAGGCCCGGTTCATGAAATACCTTGAAGCCCGCGGACTCAAGAAGGTCGGCGACCGCAAGGTCTGGATCTTCATGGGAGATGGCGAGTCGGATGAACCCGAATCGCTCGGTGCCCTCTCGCTCGCCTCTCGCGAGAAGCTGGACAACCTGATCTGCGTCGTGAACTGCAACCTGCAGCGCCTGGACGGTCCGGTCAGGGGCAATGGCAAGATCATCCAGGAGCTCGAAGGGCGTTTCCGGGGAGCGGGATGGAATGTCATCAAGGTCATCTGGGGATCGGAGTGGGACTCCATCCTCGAACGTGACACCAAGGGCATACTGCTCAAGAAGTTCGCCTCCATGGTCGACGGTGAGTTCCAGACCATACAGTCACGCGGTCCCGCATACCTGCGCGAGAAGATATTCGGCGATGATCCCTATCTGCAGGAGCTCGTGGCGGACAAGAGCGATCACGAGCTGTGGCAGCTCACACGGGGAGGACACGACCCGCGGAAGATCTACGAAGCCTTCCACGCCGCTACTCACCACAGCGGGGAACCCACGGTCATCCTTTTCAAGACGGTCAAGGGCTACGGAATGGGCAAGGGCGGAGAGGCCTCGATGGGGACACACAACCAGAAGGTGATGGACAAGGATGCGCTGATTGCCTTCCGCGATCACTACCATGTGCCGGTTGCGGATGACCAGGTGGAATCCCTGCCGTTCATCAGGCCGGAAGCCGATTCCCCCGAGGCACAGTTCATCGCACGCAGGCGCAAGGCGATGGGAGGTCCTGTTCCCTTCCGCAAGAAGGAGGGAGAACCGTTGACGGTCCCCTCGCTGGAAGATTTCAGCGATCTCACCGCATCTTCGAAGGATCGCGAGATCTCGACGACGATGGCGTTCGTCCGGCTCCTCACCAAGCTGGTGAAGGACAAGCAGATCGGAAACCGTATCGTTCCGATCGTGCCGGATGAGGCAAGGACGTTCGGCATGGAAGGGTTGTTCAGGCAACTGGGCATCTACGCGCCGACCGGGCAATTGTATGAGCCTCAGGACTCCGAATCGCTGATGTGGTACCGCGAGGATGCGAAGGGACAGATCCTCGAGGAAGGCATCACCGAGGCGGGGGCAATCTCGTCGTGGATCGCCGCTGGAACCAGCTATGCGAACCATGGCCTGAGCATGATTCCCTTCTACACCTTCTACTCGATGTTCGGATTCCAGCGTGTGGACGACTTCATCTGGGCAGCCGGAGACAGCAGGGCGAAGGGATTCCTCATGGGTGCCACCGCTGGACGCACGACACTCAATGGTGAGGGCTTGCAGCACGAGGATGGTCACGGACTGTTGCTCGCGGCAACCCACCCGACCTGCCTGGCCTATGATCCCACCTACTCCTATGAGCTGGCGGTCCTCGTCCAGGACGGATTGGAGCGGATGTACACGAAAGACGAGAACATCTTCTACTACATCACCCTCATGAACGAGAATTACACCCATCCCGACATGCCCAAGGGTGTCGAGGAGGGAATCCGCAAGGGTGCATATCTCTTCAGGAAGGCAGCAAGGAAGAAGAAGGGACCGGTCGTCCAGTTGATGGGCAGCGGCACGATCTTCCGCGAGGTGCTCGCGGCAGCCGACATCCTGCAAGACGAGTATGGCATCGAGAGCGACGTCTGGAGCATTTTGGGAGTGAACCAGCTGCACCGTGACGGCATCGAGGCCGAACGCCACAATCTGCTCAATCCTGGGAAGAAAGCGAAGGTTCCCTACCTGACCAAGCTCATGGAAGGTCACGATGGTCCGGTCGTGATCAGTACCGACTATATCCGTGCCTACCCTGAACAGATCAGGCGCCTGATTCCTCAACGGAACCTGAGCATCCTCGGTACCGACGGGTTCGGCCGCAGCGATTCCCGGCAGGCGCTTCGCCGGTTCTTCGAGGTGGATCGGCAACAGATTGTCATCGCGGCCCTGAAAGGCCTTGCGGATGAGGGGACCATCCCGATGAAGCAGGTCACGGAAGCCATCAAGCGTTTCGGCATCGAAGCCGATCGCCCGAGTCCCCTGATCAGCTGAGGAGGGAGGGAACATGGCAACAAGACAGATTACGGTACCCGATATCGGGGATTTCGCCGATGTGGCGGTCATTGAAGTGTATATCACCGAGGGAGCGAAGATCAGTACCGACGATCCGGTTATCTCCCTTGAGAGCGCGAAAGCGGTCACCGACATTCCCTCCCCCTTCAGCGGCACGATCACGCGTGTCCATGTAAAGGCGGGAGACCTCGTCTCGAAGGATACGCTGTTGGCAGACATCGAGGCAGACGAAGCGAAGACGTCTCCTGAGGTCGCGAAGAAGACGGAGGGGACACCTTCCAAGATGGAGAAGGAACCGGAGGAGAAACCGTCGGAAGCAGAGCCCAAGGAAGCCCCCCAGAAGCCCGAGTTCAAGGAAGTGATGAATGTCCAGGCTCCTGGTGGCATCTATCATGCGACCCCGTCCCTGCGCCAGTATGCACGGGAGTTGGGAGTCGAGCTTTCTTCGGTGAAAGGGAGCGGACCGAACGGGAGGGTCCTCAAGGAGGATGTGCAGGCCCTGGTGAAATCGGCCCTGAAAGGCAATTCGATCGCTCCTGCGCAATTCGAACTCGAGGATTTTTCCGCGTATGGAGAGATCGAACGGAAGAAACTCTCCCGGATCCAGAAGATTTCTGGGCCCCACTTGCAAAGAAGCTGGCAGACCATCCCCTTGGTGACCCAGTTCGACCAGGCGGATGTGACGGAGCTGGAGCTGTTCAGGAAAAAGATGAAGGAGGAGCTCGCAGCGGAGGGAGTGAAACTCAGCATCCTCCCCTTCATCGTCAAGGCGGTCACCGGTGCATTGAAGAAGTTCGGCGAATTCAACTCCTCTTATGATGGCGCTGCGGGTGAGATCATCCTGAAGCACTATTACCATATCGGCATTGCCGTCGATACTCCCGACGGCCTGATGGTTCCCGTCCTCTGGGACGCGGACAAGAAGGGGATCAAGGAGCTGGCAATCGAGTTGGCGGACCTGGGCAAGAGAGCTCGCGAGGGCAAACTCAAGCCGAAGGACATCAGCGGAGCCTCGTTCAGCATCTCGAGCCTCGGAGGGATCGGAGGAACCGCGTTCACCCCGATCATCAATCCTCCGGAGGTTGCGATCCTCGGGGTCTCGCGGATGAGCACGCAGCCGCTGTGGAACGGCAAGGAATTCGTCCCGAGGGAGGTGCTGCCGCTCAGCCTCTCCTACGACCACCGGGTGATCGACGGAGCCCTGGGAGCCCGATTCAGCACGTATCTGGTATCGCTGCTTGAAGATATCCGCCGGACCTTGGTATAGGAGGGGACGATGAAAGAAATGCAACGGGATTTGGTCGTCCTCGGAGGAGGCCCGGGTGGGTATACGGCGGCGTTCAGGGCTGCCGACCTCGGTCGATCGGTCACCCTTATCGAAGAGAGTGAAGTACTCGGCGGGGTCTGCCTCAATGTCGGGTGCATTCCTTCCAAGACACTTTTGCACCTCGCGGAGACAATCGCCGATGCCGAAGAGTTGTCTGGGGCTGGGGTGACATTTGCGAAGCCCACGCTCGATCTGGACAAGATCAGGGCTCACAAGGAATCGGTGGTGGGGACGCTGACAAACGGCCTTGCACACCTGTGCAAGACACGGAAGATCGAACGGATCACCGGAACGGGAACATTCCTCGGTGATGATCGCCTGGAGGTGAAACGAGCGGACGAAACGGTCTCCATCACGTTCAAGGACCTGATCATTGCCGTCGGCTCACGACCTGTCCGGATTCCCGGCATTCCCTATGAGGATGCGCGTATCTGGGATTCGACTACCGCGTTGGCTCTCCCTTCGGTTCCGAAGCGGATGCTCATCATCGGCGGAGGAATCATCGGATTGGAGATGGCTGCGGTGTATCATGCCCTCGGAAGCGAGATCACCATCGTGGAGATGACCGACTCGATCATCCCCCCTGCCGACAGGGATCTGAAGCAACCGTTGCTCAAACGGATCAAGAAGCTCTATGCGGGCATCCATACCTCGACGAAGGTCACTTCCGTCGAGGCGAAGCAGGAGCACCTGGTTGTCCATCTTGAGGGAGCGAAAGCTCCCAAGAGCATCGAAGCGGATGTGGTACTGGTCGCTGTCGGCCGGAAGGTGAACACCGACAGGATCGGTATCGAACACACCACGATCGCACTTTCGGAGCGCAAGTGGATCATCACCGATGCGAAGATGCGGACCAATGTGGCGCATGTGTTCGCGATCGGGGATGTGACGGGAGATCCGATGCTTGCCCACCGGGCTGTCCACCAGGGCAAAGTTGCCGCGGAAGTCTCGTGCGGACATCCGAGCGCATTCACTCCGATGGGAATTCCCTCGGTCGCCTATACTCGACCGGAGGTGGCGTGGATCGGCTTGACCGAGCAGGAGGCCAAGGAGAAGAACATTCCCTTTACGAAGGGTGCGTTCCCTTGGCAGGCAAGCGGACGGGCACTCAGCGCGATGGCCACAGAGGGGGTGAGCAAGGCGCTCTTCGATCCCGAGACAGGAAGGCTGTTGGGTGCCGGCATCACCGGGAAGAACGCAGGGGAATTGATCAGCGAGGCAATGCTTGCACTCGAGATGGGTGCACTCGCCGAGGATATCGCCCTGACGATCCATCCCCACCCCACGCTCAGCGAGACGTTCGCCGTCGCGGCTGAATTGGCACAGGGGACCGCAACGGACTTGATGAACAGCTGAGATCAAGCAGCCTCTGAAGCAAGATATCCGCATTTTTGTTCCATTTCCCATGGAGAAAAATGATTGCGACCGGACAACTCAACAACTACACACTCTGGTTCGCCAGCGGTTTCATGTGCCTTCCCTCTATCCCTACCAACAGCTGGTGATCAAGCATATCCTTGAGGCTGCAGGCCTGTATGGGAGCGATGCGGCAAGGGGAGCTCCCCGATGCCAGTTGGTGGTGTTGCCCACCGGTAGTGGCAAGAGCCTCTGCTTCATGCTCCCTGCGATGCTGATCAGCGGCATCACGATCGTCGTGTATCCGCTACTCTCGCTGATGGGTGACCAAGGCCGGCGGATGCAACAGCTGGGAATCCCCTGCGAGTTCCTTCGTGGCGGACAAAGTGGCACGGAGAGAGAGGCCATCTGGTGGCGATTGCAAGACGGAAGCTCACGTTTCGTGATCACCAATCCTGAGACATTGGTCCAAGAATCGGTGCTGGATACACTCGCACGGCTGCCGGTCTCATTGTTCGTCATCGATGAGGTCCACACGGTCACCCAATGGGGCGAAAGCTTCCGACCCTCCTACCTTGAACTCCCTTCGGTCATGAAGCGATTGGCACCCACGCAGGTGGTTGCCTTCACCGCCACCGCTTCAGGACGGATCACCGGTCGGATCATCTCGATCCTGTTTTCCGGTGAGGTTCCCCACATCGTGCGAGCCGACCCGGACCGGCCGAACATCCGCTATCGATCCGTATGCACCTTGCATCCCCTGCATGATATCCAGATGCTCCTCACGTACACGGTCAACAGGCCCGCACTCCTATTCTGTGCGACCCGCAAGCGTTGCGAGGACATGGCATGGGAACTCTACAAGCGCACGGGAGACCCTGACATCAGGTACTACCACGCAGGACTGGAACGAAAGGAACGACGGCGAACCGAACAATGGTTCCACGGACATGAACGGGCGATCTTGTTCTCTACGAGTGCATATGGCATGGGAGTGGACAAAGGTGATATCCGCACCGTGATCCACCTCGACATCCCCTCCGACATCGAATCCTATCTTCAGGAGACGGGCCGTGCAGGACGTGATGGAATGAGCGCCGATGCGGTCGCATTGGTCACCCACTCCGATCGAACCCGTGCGATGCTCCTTCGGAACGACCACCCCCTGCGGCTGTTGACCGGAGCATTGGTCCAACAGACCCGATGCCGTCGCGAAGCGTTGCTCGAGTTGCTCGGATATCCCAAGGAGAGCTGCAACGGTTGTGATGTCTGTGAGGGGACCGCGAGTGACACGGCCGATGGAGAGGATCAGATCATTGCCATGATCACCCGCTATCCCTTGCGGTTCACCGCGAGGCAAGCCGCGGCGGTACTGTGCGGGACAAAGGAAGGACGGATCGAGACCGAACGATGCAACCCATGGTCCGCTGTGTTGGGGACCTGGGATGCAGAGGATCTGCAGCGAGCGATCGGAACGCTCGTCGAGACCGGAAGTCTCCGACGGTGCAATCTTCCCCTTGTGCGTGGAAAGCTTTGGGGGAAACGGTGGAAAGCTTTGCCTTGAGGCTTTCTGCCACACGGGGTACAATGGGGCACAATCACAGCTAGGCTATCTGGGGGCATCAGTGGAACTCTATCTTGCATCGCGCCGTATCATCCTGATCTCCTATGTGCTGCTTTTTTCGGTCAACCATTTCCTGCAGATACACTTGCTCAGCCTCATCAGCTACTTCCTCCTGTTCCTGATCGTCATCCTCACGCTCCCGGTGCTCGGAAAAACCAACAGGATCGTCTCGTTGGGGATGGTCTTGGCAGGATCGGCGATCCTTCTGGTCACCGGCACCTCCTTCAGTATCTGGCTCGAAGCGTTTTCCAGGAATGCAGCCCTCGCGGCCCTCTTGATCACCATCCCGATGCTCAACATTCCCTTCTCCTACGGTGACTACCAGGAACAGATCAAGATGTTCGCGAAACGTCACGTCCGGTCTCCCTTGATGTTCTGCTTCCTGGCGATGCTACTGTCCCACCTGTTCGGGCTGATCATTCTCGTCGGGGCAATTCCCTTGGTCTATCATCTGTTCAGTGAGAATGCGAAGCTGTATGGAGCGGAGAAGCAGTTCATCTCGGCGTTGGTCCACGGTCAGGTGTTCGGCGGTTTCTGGTCGCCGGTGTGGTCCTCGATGATCATCCTCACCGCCGCCCTCAATATCCCGTGGTTGCAGTTCGTGCCCCTGGGAATCGCCATGTCGGTCCTCGCCCTGTTTTCCAGCATGGTGCGCTGTCGATTCTCACTGAAGCGCAGCCACGCCATCACGTTGGCACGAGAAGACCACGGGAGGGATGACGGCAAGATACTGCTGATGATCGGCGTGTTGACACTGCTGCCGATCATCCTGATCGTATTGCTCAATTGGCTCACCGGGCTTTCGATCATCACGGTCATCCCGATGGTCTCTATACTGTTTCCCGTGATCATCGCGGCATTCCAGCGACGGTGGGGTGCCTACCGCAGCGGCATGGGATCGTATGTCAGCACGAGGATACTGGGGGTGAAGAACGAAGTGGTCCTGCTCACCGCCGCAGGATTCTTCGGCAAGGCCTTGGAGATCGCGAACGTACAGTCGGCGGTCCGTTACCTCATCCCTGAGGGTGCGGCCCAGGTCCCCTATCTCGCGATCGTGAGCATCATGGCGGTGTACATCATCACCGCCCACTTCGGATTGCACCCGGTGGTAGCCGGATCAGCGATGGTCGTCTCGCTGGACCCCGCGGTGATCGGATTGTCCCCTTACATGTTCGGATTCACCCTCATGTGCGGATGGGCGATCGGCATCCTCCTCTCCCCCTTCTCAGCCACGAACATGGTGACGGGAGGACTTACTGCCCAACCCTCCTGGAACATCAGTGCGAAGATGCATGGACTCTATGGTCTGGTCCTGTTGTGCGGCATCGCTGCGATCCTGACTATCCTAGCCAGGTTCCTATAGCTCAGCACCCGTCCTTCGCGACCTTCCTTCCCTTCACGATCAGCTGGACAGCCACGGCCACACCGAGGACGATCATTCCGACGAGTGCGGTCAGTACGATCGGCGAAGCCGATTCGGGTCCGACAGTCGAACGTTTCAGATAGATGCCATAGAGGGCCCATATGCCGACCGCTGCGAACCAGATGTCACCGGAGATGATGATCGCCAGCAGGTTGATCGCGATGGCCGCACCCAACACCGCCACGGTCCAGAACACTTCCGAAAGTCCGAAACGATCCCACTGCATGGTCACCAACAAGCTGGTGATGTTCGCGATGGTGGCTACGGTGATCCAACCGAGGTAGATGCTCACCGGCAAGGAGACCGCTGCCCGGAACCCGAGCGAACACTCGTTTCCCCTCGTCTTGCCATACATGAGCATCAACGCTCCGAGAAGGAAAAGCATCACGATGAGCGACAGGGCGATCAACTGCCAGTGCCAGGCGATGATCCAGAGCGCGTTCGCCACACAGGAGACGATGAACCAGGGGCCGAGCTTCCGTACCGCAGTATCCTGTGCATCATGCTTCCACCCGTTCACCGCCTGGTAGATGGCGAACACGACCAGCAGGAGGTAGATCGGACCCCAGATGGCGAACGTGAGTCCCGCGGGGACGAAGAGGTTGGGGATTGCATCGGAGAGTGATCCTGTGGTCATGCCGTTGAGCGGCAGGGCATTGGCCAGGGCGTTGACGACGATGGTCGCCACGAGCGCGACGATGTTGAGCACGATCAGCAGGCGTTGCGGATTCTTTCCTTCCATGGAGTATCCTCCTGTAATCCCATGATAGCCATTTGACAGGGAAAGGCAAGAGAAACCGCACGGGAAGGCTTACTGCATCGTACGGTTCATGTCGACGATCGCATCGATTTCCTGTTTCGGAGTCATTGCTGCCAAGGCCCACGCGATGATCAGGATACCGGGGATGTTCAGTGCCAGACGGGTGAGCGCGAACCGGGAACCGAGAGATTGCATCTCAAAGAGGAACATCGGGATCTTGGTGGTGGACCATGCGCCGAGAAAGATGAGGATGTTGGAGAACTTGACCCCTTTCTTCATGAATACGCTGGCTACGGGAAAAGCACCGTAGAGAGGTCCGGCGGCAGCGGACCCGAGCAAAAGCGCGAGTACGACACCCTTTGCTCCCGAACCTTCGCCCATGAACCGGATCATGATCTCACGGGGAATCCACACGTCCAACAGACCGAGCAACACGAAGATCGGCGGCAGGATCAGCAGCATCTCCTTGATCGTATACCCGGCCTTCGAAAATGCGGCAGAACCGAGTTCACGGTTGAAAAGGAACAGGATGCCCATCAGGATGAGGACCACGAGAAATCCACGATAGCGTCTGAACAACTGTTTCATAGCTCCCCCATCACCATACCGATCACCAGGGCGACGATGACGGAGAAGAGGAAAGCCAAAAGATTCCTCCCGACAGTCAGCCTGAGTCCGAAATACTTGCGTTCCACGGGGATCGTCACCACTCCAACCATCATCAGCGAGGAGATGAACGCACCGATTTGCATGTAGCCCGCCCCTCCTTGCAGGAGCATCGCAGCGGTCGGGAACGCGACGAATCCGGGAATCAGGGTGATCGATCCGACAATCAGGGAGATCAGGAGGCCCCAGAGTCCCGAATCCTTGCCGATCACCGCGGAAATGGCTTGGGGGTTCAACAGTGCGAGCAAGAGCCCGACGAGGAGGATCACCACCAAGAATTCAGGGAGAATATGCTCCAAGGCTTTCCATGCCTTTCTCAAGGCCTGGACGGTTTTCTTGCGATCCTTGACGAATGAGATGATCAGCAACAATGCGGTCACCCCGTACAGCACCATGGTACTCATGCACCCGACCTCCACCGGTGGACGCATGATACCATATCAGAAGAAGATGATGTGTGACATTCGTAACACTTCCGGCTGGACGCTCAATCCATGTGGAACATTTCCCGCAATTCGACCGACACGGGAGAGAGATCGCCGTTCGTCTCCATCAGGGGAGCCATGTAGGCCCACCACCGCTTCACGATCTCCGTCTCGCCCAGGGACTGGGAACCGCCGCTCCCGCGCGTTTTCTGGAATGCGAAGAGCCTGTTCGTCTCACGGTCGAGGTAGATGGAATAATCATACACTCCGCTCTCGGAGAGCAACTGTTTCAGTTCCGGCCAGATCTCACGGTGACGTTTCTCGTACTCCGCTTCGCATCCCGGCTTCAGTTTCATGACGAATGCCTGCCTCTGTCCTTCCATGTGCTGCACCCCTAGGCCTTTGTCGCTTGCAGCGCCGCTTCGGCTTGCTGGCGCCTCAGCTTGCGATTGTTCTTGTAGGTATCGAGCAACCGTGGTAGCAGGACCGCGATGATGAGCAGTGTGCCGATCACGATTGTCATGATGGTTCCGCTCAGCTTCAACAATCCCATGCCGAATTTCAGGTATCCGACGAGGAACGAGGCGATCACCACCCCATACATCGTCCCCTTGCCTCCGTTGATCGACACGCCGCCGAGCACGACCAGCGTGATGACCTCGAGGTCCCAGCTGGTGGCGATGTTCGAGCGTGCGCTAAGGATCCTGCTGGTAAGGAGGATTCCTGCAAGGCCGCTGAACAATCCCATGAGCGTATAGTTGATGATACGCACCTGCTTGACCTTGATACCGGAGAAGCGGGCAGCCTCGGGAGCACTGCCGATCGCATAGAGCCGCCGTCCGTATGCACTTTTGTGGAGAATGAACCCCATCACGATCGCAAGCACGAGATACAGCACCAGCTCGAAGGGAATCACCGTCTGGCCGATGAAGTCTTGTCCGAAGAATCCGAAACCTTTCGGGTAGCTGGTCATCGCACGTTCCTCGAGCGCGGCTTGCGCGATGCCCCGGTAGATAGACTGGGTCGCCAATGTCACGGCGATCGCAGGCATGTTGAAGCCGGTGATGAGCAATCCGTTGATCAGTCCCGCCGCGGTGCCGACGGCGAGACCGATGGCGAACAGCCCGACTGTCCCGACACCCGCCGCACTCGCCGTACCGATCGCGTAGGCACTGAGTGCGATGATGGATGCGATCGAGATGTCGATGTCCCCGCACATGATGATGTAGATCATCGGCAGTGCCATGATCGCTTTCTCGGAGAACTGGAACGTGGCGTTCATCAGGTTGAAGTAATCGAGGAAATAGGGACTGAGGTTGGAGAAGAACACGACCATCAGCACGAAGATGATGCCGAGGAGCACCTCCCACTTTGTGAAGAGCTCGGTGAGCGAGTGACGCCACCCGCGTTCCTCTATCAGCCTGGTCTTTGCGACAAGATCACGTTGTTCGGCCATTATCGTGCCCTCCGTTGTGCAAGGAGCTTGCGGGTCTTGCGTTGGTCTACGACCGTATTGATGATGAGCGCCAGCAGCACGACCATCCCCTGCACCAATGTCTGGTAGAAGGTGGAGAGATAGACGACCGGCAATGCATTGTTGAGGACGCCGAGGAAGAGTGCCCCGAGGACCACTCCGGGAATTGCTCCCGCACCGCCGGCGAAGTTCACACCGCCGAGCACACAGGCCGCGACCGCCTGCATCTCGAATCCGGTGGCCATCTCGTTCACCGCGGAGGCGTACCGTGCGGTCCACAACGAACCGGCGAAACCGAAGAGCGTTCCGGAAATGACGAACACCATGAAACGGGTGCGTTTCTCATTTACGCCGACGAATTTCGCCGCGGTGGCATTCCCTCCGATCGCGTATATCTCACGTCCCGGACGGGTGTGGCGGCTGAAATAGTAAGTCAGTGCGATCACGATCACCGCCATCCAGATCAATGCGGAGATACCCAGGAATGTACGCCGGGGGAATCCGATGAAGGTGGTGGTCATCTCATGCGCGGTCACCCAGGTACCCTTGCTCAGCACGAAGGTCATTCCCCGGTAGATGCTCATCGTCCCGAGCGTCGTGATGATCGGTGGGATCTTCCCATAAGCGACCAACAATCCGTTGAGCGAACCCATCGCCGCTCCGATCCCGATGCCGAGCAGGAGGATGAGGACAACGGGGACATTCGGATATGCCTCGTTGAGCATGCCGCTCGCCATCCCGCTGAATGCGATGATCGAACCGACGGTCAGGTCGATGCCGTTCGAAAGGATGACGAAGAACTCACCGATCGCAACGATCGACAGGATCGATATGTCGTTGAGGATCCTGTTGATGTTGTCCAACGAGAGGAACTGCGGGCTCCTGGCGACAATCGGGACCAGCATGATCGCCAGAAGGATCACCAGGCTTGCCTCACGCCGGTCAAGCAGGATCTTCACGATGCGTTGCAGCAACGGCTCGCTCGGTGTTCGTTTCACTTGGCTCTCACGCACGACGCGCCTCCTTCGTCTCTCCCAGGGCGGCACGCATGATAGCCTCCTCCTGCAGTTCCTCCCGTTCGAAGATCGCCGTCACATCACCTTCGTGCATGACCACCACACGATCCGACATCCCGAGGATCTCCGGCAATTCGCTGGACACCAGCATCACGGCGATGCCCTGCGAAGCCATCTCGGAGACGAATTCATGGACCGCGGCCTTCGTGGCGACATCGATTCCTTTCGTCGGCTCATCGAGGATCAGGATGCGCGGATTGGTGCCGATCCACTTGGCGAGGACCACTTTCTGTTGGTTGCCTCCGCTCAGGGTATCGGCATCCACATGCCATCCCGCGGCCTTGATCTCCATCTTCTCGCCATAGGTCCTGGTCACCTCCAGTTCCCGCTTCGCATTCGTGATTCCCATCTTGCACAGCGAATCGAGCTGGACGATGGTGATGTTGTTCCCGATGCTCATCGAGAGGATCACACCCTGTCTCTGGCGATCCTCCGGGACAAAGCCGATCCCTTTCGCCATCGCCTCATGCGGTCCCTTCGGGACGAACGGTTTGCCGTCGATCCGAACGGTCCCGCCACTGCGCCGGTCGATGCCGAAGATTGTCCGCATGACCTCGCTGCGACCGGCTCCGACCAAGCCGAAGAACCCGAGGATCTCTCCCTTGTGCAGGGAGAACGATACGTCCTGGAACGCGCCGAGCTGGCTCAGGTTCTCCACCGTGAGTATCTCCTCGCCGATCTTCGGATCTTTCTTCGGGAACATGTGGTCGATGTTCCGGCCGATCATCATCCTGATGATCCGGTCGGTGGTCGTATCCTTGATGAACCCCTCGCCGATGTACTGTCCGTCGCGCAGGACGGTGAAGTAGTCGCAAATCTGGAAAATTTCCTCGAACTTGTGGCTGATGAAGATGATCGCCCTTCCCTCTGCGCGCAACTGGCGAACGATCCGGTAGAGATCCTCGACCTCTCGGGTCGTCAACGCGCTGGTCGGTTCATCCATGATCACGATCTTCGCATGCAGCGAGAGCGCCTTGGCGATCTCGACCATGTGCCGCTGGGCGACGCTGAGGTTCTTCACCAGCGTATCGCCATCGATGGGCAGCTCAAGCTGGTCAAGAAGTTCGCGCGTGCGCTCGCGCATCCCTTTCCAATCCAATCTCTTGGTCTTCGGGTGTCGCAAGTGGTGCCCCATGAAGATGTTCTCGGTGACACTCAGCTCAAGGAACATCGAAGCCTCCTGGTGGATGGCCACGATCCCCGCATGCTGCGCGTCCAGGGCATTCTTGAAGGCCAATTCGCGACCTTCCATGGTGATCGTCCCTCCGGTGGGGAAATAGACACCGGTGAGGATCTTCACCAATGTTGACTTTCCCGCTCCGTTCTCCCCGATCAAGGCATGGACCTCTCCGGCCCGTACAGTGAGATGCACGTTGTCCAATGCCTTGATGCCGGGGAAGAACTTGGTGAGGTCGCGTATCGTCAATAGCGTCTCTGCCACAATTTGTTCTCCTCTCTGGTCGAAAATCCTGACGGATGCGAATGCAATTGTCCATCCCCCACCCCTGCGAAGGGTGATGGAAAGACAACCGACGCACGGGGCGTCGGCCGTCTTCGCGATGCGTTTAGAAAATCGCGGCGAACTGTTCGATGTTCTCCTTGTTGAAGACGAACGGGGTGCCCATGACGGCGACACCGTTGGCTTCGACAACGACCTTGCCCATCTTGCCTGCGTCGAAGGAATCACCGACCTTGCCGGCCACCTTGCCGGTGATCAGGGACTCGAGGATGTAGGTGGAGGTGTAACCGAGGTCGATCGGATTCCACAGGGCCATCTGTCCGACAGTCCCATCGAGGATGTACCCCTTCATCTCCGAGGGGAGACCGAGACCGGTAACCTGGACGACACCGGACTTGCCCTCATCCTTGACAGCCTGGGCGGTTGCGAGCAGACCCACGGTGGTCGGGCAGATGATGACCTTCAGGTTGGGATACTTGTTCATCAGGGCGACCGCCTCGCGGTAGCTCTTGTCCGGAGCATCATCACCATAGACGACTTCGACGAGCTTCATGTTGGCATACTTGGCATCCTTGATCTCTTCCTTCATCCAGCGGATCCAGGCGTTCTGGTTGGTTGCCTGGGCGGAAGCGGAGAGGACGGCCACATCACCGGCATTCTTGGCAAGCTCTGCGGCAAGCTGGACCTGCTGGCGTCCGATCAGCTCTTCCTTGGAGGGGACGAGGTCGACGATCCGTCCGCCTTCGTTGATGCCGGAGTCGAAGGAGATGACCTTGATACCGGCAGCCATGGCCTTCTTCGTCACGGGAATCAGCGCATCAGCGTCGTTGGCGCTGATGGCGATGCCGTCGACGCGCTGGGCAATAAGCGTCTCGATGATCTCGATCTGGCCTTCGGCGGTAGTCTGGACAGGACCCATGTAGGTCGTATTGATGTTGCCAAGCTCAGTGGCTGCCTGCTGGCTACCTTTGAAACATGCATCGAAGAATCCGTTCCCCATGCTCTTCACCAGGATGACGATGTCATACGTCTCCTTGGCGGGAGCTTCCTGCGCGCCCTGTGCGAACACCATGGTACCCGCCATCAGCGCAATGAGCAAAAACACAGCAACTCTTTTCATGAGTGTACTCCTTTTCCGGTTCTACCGGTATGAACTATATGATTCCAAAACCCAACGGGTCCGGAGATCAACCCGACATCTTCGAGCGGTACCGCTCGACTTCCCATCCGCGGATGAACTCGATCTGATCGTCATCCATGAATCTCGGCCCCCCGAAACTCTCGGTGAACACCGCGACCTTCACGGTATCCAAGAAGAGCAAGAGCGCCGCCTCGCTGGTCGCGAACACTGCGGTATCCTGGATTGCGACAACCTTCGCCGGCACCTGGTAGTCCTGCTCGAACTGGTGCAGGCTGGCAATGATCGCCGCCACCGGATCGGCTGCACCGAACACCTCCTCCGAAACCCACAGCGGCTTGAAGCCGCTATAGACGATATGGTCGGGAGTATAGGCGGAAGAGACTGAGGCGAAAGAAGATGCGTCTGCAAGACGGTTCATCACCTCCCGGTTCGCGACGATGGGGAAATCGGTACTTGCCTTGAAATGGCTTCGCATCGCCTGCTGTACCAGGGCAACACGCTTCGCATCGACCTTGACCTCACCGAAGATCGGTTTGCGGACCAAGCTCTTGGCGAGCGTCTCCATGATCTGGTCATAGGAGGCATCGATGCCCTCTATGGTATCGGATCCCACGAATACTCCGTGGTTCTGCAGGAAAATCATCGCAGGAGGAGCATCATGGCTCTCCAGGTAGGCGGCCATCACATCCTTGACCTTCTTCGCGAGAATGTATCCGGGGTTCACCAACGGAATCCAGATCGCATCGGGGAAGAGCCGGTGCATAGACTCCTCGCCGCTTTGGCCGCAGGTAAGCCCGTTGACGATGGCAGGGTGGAGATGGACCACATAGTCGAAGGGGATCAGTGCGTGCAGCAAGGCTTCCACGCTCGGCCGGCCACTCTCTCCCGCACAACGGCTCTCCATCATATCCTCGAGGATTTGCTTCTCCCTCTGCTCGGGAACCGTCGGGTACTGCTTGTCCCAGATAGCCTGGAGGCGGTCCATGGACATCGCGACGAACCCATCGCGCCCGATGGTACCCAAGGCATGGCCCGAGGCTTTCACATACATCACCGAATCGGTCTTCCAGGAGGTGTTTCCTCCGCCGAGGAGGACCATCCGGGCATCCGCTCCGTAACGACGCGAGACTTCGATCAACGTTGAGATATCATGGTCGGCCATCATGCACGCTCCTTCAGTATGTTCTTCTCATAATCTGCGACGGACTCGATGATCGCAAGGTCATCGGGAGCGTCGAATCGCTCACAGTAGCGGTTCCAGACCGCTCCGAACGGCATGGTGTGGAGCGCCTCGAGCAGTCCCATCTTGGCATAGCCGTTCCCTTGTGCCTCAAGGGCCACCAGCTGCCCATGCGGTTGGAGCAACGCGAACAACAATGCCTTGCGCATGGAACGGGCTCCGGTAGCCCATGCTCCGATGCGGTTGATCGATCCGTCGAAGTAGTCGAGCCCGATGTGGCAGGACTCAAGCCTTCCGCTGCGGACGAGCTCCTCGGCAACCGAACGGACCTTGTCGGAGAACAGAACCACGTGGTCGCTGTCCCAATGCACCGGACGACTGACATGGAGCAATACTTCGTCCTGGAAGAGAAGTATCGAGGAGAGCTTGTCCGCGATATCCTCTTCGACGTGGAAGTGGCCGAGATCGATGCAGAGCATCTTCTCGTTGCGGGCGGCATAGTTCATGTAGAATTCGTGGCTTCCCACGACGAAGGATTCGCTTCCGATGCCGAACAGCTTCGTCTCGATCGCATCCCGCATGTGCTCGGCAGGATAGGAGACGCTGAAAATCTCGTCCAACGATTCCTTGAGTATCCTCCGGTAGCCGATCCGGTCGACCGTCAGGTCCTTCGCACCGTCCGGCACCCAGGTATTGAGGATGCACGGGGTACCGAGCTGTTCCCCGATCCATGCGGATATCCTCCGGCATCGCTTGGCATGCTCGATCCAGAACGATCGGACCTTCTCATCCTTGCTCGCCAGGGTATAGCCTGAGTCTGCAAGGGGGTGGCTGAAGAACGTTCCATTGAAATCGATGCCGATGCCGAGCCGCTTCGCCCATTCGACCCACCCTGCATAATGTTCCGGCTCGATCCTGTCGCGGTCGACGAACCGTTCACCGAACTCTCCGTAGCTTGCATGAAGGTTCAGCCTGTGGGGTCCGGGAACCAAAGCGAAGACCTGTTCAAGGTCCGCGCGAAGTTGTGCGATATTCCGGGCCTTCCCGGGATAGTTCCCGGTGACCTGGATCCCTCCACCGTTGAGAGTGGCGCTTGGACGCTCGAAACCGCCCACGTCATCGCCTTGCCAGCAGTGGATCGAGATGGGGATGGATGCCAACCGACTGATGACGGCCTCCGTATCGATACCGAGCTGGCCGTAGGCTGCCCGGGCACTCTCATACTCTGTGTTTCCCATGTATTCCTCCCATGATGAACAGTCAGCATAGGTATGCTACTCCCGAAATGGCGATCCCGCCTTGACAAATCGGCCAACTTTTAGCACTATTTTATCATCATGAACCTCAAGCTCCTCTCCTCCGATTATTTCTACGATCCCTCGTTCAAGATGAAGGTGATCGAGCGTGATCCGGAGCTCCCCTACCCGTTGCACAGCCATGACTTCTTCGAACTCGTGGTGATCGTATCGGGAAAGGGAACCCACTACACGGTCGCAAACTCATTCTCGCTGCTTCCCGGCAATGTGTTCGTGATCACCCCCGGACTTGAACACGGATACCGTGATGTGGAGAACCTCAGGCTTTACAACATCCTCTTCGACATCAAGCTCTTCGACGAGGCGTTCTTCGATTTACGCAACATGCCGGGATACCACGCTCTGCTGCGGATCGAACCGAACTACCGGAATGATGTGGGGATTTCCACGCTGATGCAGCTTACTCCCGCGCAGATGGCCGAGATCGTACCGCTGCTCGAACACATGCAGCTGGAAGCTGATGCGATCGAGACCGACATCGGGGCACAGACGCAGGCATTCGCCTACCTCCTCCACCTACTGGTCATCCTCTTCCGAATCTACGCGGAGCATCCGCGGAAGGACAACCAGACGATCATGCGCATCGCGGATGCCCTGAGTTTCCTCGAGTCGCACACCGATCGCCCTGTCGGAACGAAGGAGCTGATGGAGTTGACGAACATGTCGGCGAGCACGTTGAACCGCCACTTCAGGAATGCGACCGCTCTCTCTCCCGTGGAGTTCCACATCCAGCGCCGTATCGAACGGGCATGCCGGCTCATCCGCACCAGCGGACTGAGCATGGGTGAGATATCGGAGGCAACGGGATTCAGCGACGCGAACTACTTCAGCCGCCAATTCAGGAAGGTGATGGGGATGAGTCCGATACAGTATCGCAACAACCGGGCGATCTGGTACCGGTGACACCGTTATTGACAGAGCAAGTACGGACCGTTATCGTCGACCACGTACAGGGGAGGATCATTCCATGACGGATCTGCACGGATTGCGCTCATTCATCGGAAGCGAGGCATTCACAGCGCTTCTGACTCGACTCTATGGCGATGCACGCGAGCTGGAGATGCAACAAAAGCGATACGCCCGGCTGATCGACTCTTGGTACACGCGTTTTCCCACCCACGCACACCACATGACAGGATTGTTCTCCACAGCCGGCAGATCCGAGCTCGCGGGAAACCACACCGATCACAATCTCGGAAAAGTGATCGCGGCGACGATCAATCTCGACACCATCGCAGTCGCATCGGCAAGCGACGACATGACGGTCGAGCTTTGTTCGGAAGGATTCCCTCCGGTGCAGGTGGACCTTCACGACCTCTTTCCGGTACCGCACGAGCAAGGAACCACCGATGCGCTCGTCCGGGGAATCGCCGCCAACTTCGTGAAGCGGGGATTGGCTATCGGAGGGTTCAAGGCGACGACCTCTACACGCGTGCTCAAGGGCTCGGGACTCAGTTCCTCCGCTGCGATCGAGATCCTGGTCGCCACGATCTTCAACAACCTCTATGACGACGATGTGCTCGGACCTGTCGAACTTGCCATGATCGGCAAGGAGGCGGAGAACCACTACTTCGGCAAACCTTCCGGACTGATGGACCAGGTGGCATGTGCGTACGGGGGAATCATCGGCATCGATTTCAAGGTCCCTCAGCAACCTGCCATCACGCCGATCGGATGCGACTTCCGGAGCCTCGGATACGATGTGCTTGTCGTGGACACCGGGGGAAACCACGCCGACCTGACCGCAGATTATGCATCGATTCCAAGTGAGATGCGCGCCGTTGCCGCCTTCTTCGGGAAGGAAGTGCTCCGCGATGTACCCTTTCCGCTTTTCATGGAATCCCTCGCTTCGGTGCGCAAGAGCGTACAGAACGATCGTGCGATCCTCAGGGCATGCCATTATCTTGCGGAGAACGAACGGGTCGACGCGATGCTCCCGGCACTGCAACGCGAGGACATGGCAACATACCTCACGTTGGTGCGAGAATCGGGTGACAGTTCGTCCAGGTTCCTCCAGAACCTCTACAGCAGTACGAACACCGGCGAGCAGGGCCTGGTTCTGGCCCTCGCCGTCACCGAACGATTCCTCGGCAAAGAGGGTGCATGCCGGGTCCATGGCGGCGGTTTTGCCGGCACCATACAAGTGTATGTCCCATGCACCATGACCGAATCCTATGTCGACAGGATCGAATCCCTCTTCGGTACGGGTTCGGCGACCACCCTTGCGATCAGGCACCTTGGCTCTTGCCGACTCGCATGAAAATGCACATACTTCACGTGCACCTTCCTTGTCGGTCTTCGCATGATTCGCATACGGCAGGGAGCCCAAGGGAACGATGGACAGAAATTCCACGCAAGCGAGGCTGAGCATGAAAGTTGTCTACGTAATCGGCACCTGCGACACGAAGTCTGCAGACCTGCTGTTCGTTGCAGATTCCATAAAGGAAACGGGAGTCGGAGCGACCATAGTGGACGTTTCGACAAAGCGGCACCACACTGTGGTCGACGTTTCCAACACGACGGTCACACAGTATCATCCGAGTGAACCGGGCTTCATGCCCGACACCTTGGAACGGGGGAAGGCCGGAGTCATGATGAGCGAGGCGCTCGGTACCTACCTGCTCACCAGGGAGGACCTCGGGGGAGTCATCGGGATCGGAGGCTCGGGCAACACCGCGATCATCACCGCAGCGATGCGCAAGTTGCCAGTCGGCTTGCCCAAGCTCATGGTCTCGACGATGGCAAGCGGAGATGTCGGCGGCTACGTGGGTCCCACCGATATCACGATGATGTATTCGGTCACCGACATAGCGGGATTGAATCCGCTCTCACGGGTAATCCTCGGCAACGCGGCACACGCGATCGCGGGCATGGTGAAACATGCAGTCGAAAAAGCGCAGCAAGACAAACCGTTGTTGGGGATGACGATGTACGGAGTCACGACTCCCGCGGTCATGGAAGTCAAGAGACAGCTGGAGGACAGGTTCGACGTGTTGGTGTTCCATGCTACCGGTCGGGGAGGACAATCGCTGGAGAAGCTGATCGAATCGAAGATCATCACCCATATGATCGATTTGACGACCACCGAGATCGTGGACCACCTGTTCGATGGACTGATGACCGCGGGGGAAGACCGCCTCGGCGCCATGATCCGGACCCGCATCCCCTATGTGGCTTCGGTGGGGGCGTTCGACATGATCACCTTCGGGGCAAAGGAAACGGTTCCGGAACAATACCAGAACCGACTCTCGCAGATGCACAATGCGAACATCACGCTGGTACGCACCACGATTGAAGAAAACAGGATCGCGGGGAAATGGCTCGCCGAGCGGCTGAACATGATGGAAGGCCCGGTGAGACTCTTGATCCCTGAAGGGGGACTTTCGCAACTGGACGCCCCCGGGATGCCCTTTCATGATCCTCAGGCGAACGGGGCCCTCTTCGACGCGATCGAAGAGACCATCGTGCAGACCGAGGACCGACAGGTGCTCAGGGTCCCCTGCCACATCAATGATCCGCGCTTTGCCGACCAGGTGGTCGCATCATTCAAGAGCTTGTGGGGACTGGGAAACTGAGGCCGGCCAATCGTCCTACCACAAACTCGATCTGACGGGTACAGGCGGTGCGCCACCGACCATCCGACAAGAAGGCATCATGTCCCCCGGGAAGGGAAAAATCGTATCCGCAGAGATCCTTGCATGCATCTGACCCGAATTCGTCGATGAACGCCTTGCGAAGGTCGATCATCACCTCCCTCGCCTGACGCTTTGCCAGCGCGTGGTCCGCAAGCGACCTCCCTGCCAACTCTCCCACGGCGATCGCAGCGCCTGTCAAGGCACCGCAAGTCTCCCCGCTATAGGCAAAGCCGCCGTTGAAGACCATCGCCGCACAAGAGTCGTCCGATCCGGGCAGTCCATACAGCCGGCGCAGTGCCAGGCAGGTAGTCTCGGCACACCCGTAGGCATTGTCAGGCCGAAGGAAAAGGGTTTTCACCATCGAAAGGCTATGAGGTTCATCATCCATGGGTAGACGCTCCTTCCCTATCCTAGCGAAGAGCGCATCCGAACGCAAGGAAATCCGCACAAGCACATGCGGCTCGAAGCACTCAATTGGTCAGCTTGTCGAGCAGCCTGATGATCTCGCCGATCTTTTGATCGACATCGGTACCGCTTGAGAAGGACTCGGCCACGCAACTGTGGAGGTGTGCCTCAAGCACCAGCTTGTTCGTCTTCTTCAACAACGCCTCCGTTGCGAGCAGCTGATTCGAGATGTCCATGCAATAGCGATCCTCATCGACCATCCTCAGGATGCCGTCGATCTGTCCGCGAGCCGTCTTCAGCGCCTGGGAAACCTTGGCATGATCGGCCTTCATCTCACGCTCCTTCCGAGATGCCGGTCACTTCGTAGCCGGCGTCGACTACCGCTTTGCCGAGAGTCTCATCGGCGAGCGGTGCAACGAGGGTGATCTCAGCCTTCTTGCCTTGCAAGTCAACCTTGGCAGAGACCCCGGGAAGTGCATTCAACGCCTTCTCCACACGTCCTGCGCAGTGCATGCAGGTCATTCCTTCGATATGCATGGTCTTCTTCATCGGTTCTTCTCCTTCTTGGCCACCGGGGGCCTTTTCCTGTATGGACGTAGTATATGCATGTGGTACGAATCGCTTCAGGCGCAGGGCATTGGACACGACGAACAAGCTGCTGAGGCTCATCGCGGCGGCGGCGAACATCGGGTTGAGCCGCATCCCGAAGAACGGGAAGAGCAGGCCTGCCGCAAGCGGGATGCCCAGCACATTGTAAAAAAGTGCCCAGAAGAGGTTCTGCCTGATATTCCGCAGGGTCGCCTTGCTCAGTCTGATCGCAGTGGGAACCTCACGAAGGTCGCTTCTCATGAGGATGATGTCAGCCGACTCTATCGCAATGTCGGTACCGGCACCGATGGCCATCCCGACATCGGCGGCAACCAGCGCCGGAGCATCATTGATGCCATCGCCGACCATCGCTACCGTACGGCCTTCGCCCCGCAGCGTGCGCACGACAGATTCCTTTCCGTCGGGCAACACCGAGGCGAATACCCGTGTGATGCCGACGCTGCGGGCAATCGCATGTGCGGTACGTTCGTGGTCTCCTGTGAGCATGACCACCTCGAGACCCATCCGCTGCAAATTCCCGATGGCCTCCTTCGAACTTTCCTTCACCACATCCGCGACCGCGATCACGCCCAACAGACGATCATCCGCACTGAAATAGAGCGGCGTCTTGCCCGATCCCGCGAGGTGTTCGGCTCGCGCTTCAAGCGACGAGACATCGATGCCGAGCTCTTCCATCATCGTGCGATTGCCGCCTGCGACCCGAAGGCTGCCTACACTTCCCTGCAATCCCTTGCCGGGGATCGAAACGAAGGAGGAGACCTCTTCGGTGTCCAGGCCTTCCGAGGTGATGCGCTCGATGATCGCTTGGCTCAGCGGATGCTCACTTGCCGCCTCGAGTGATCCGGCGAGATGCAGCAGCTCACGTGCATCGGAACCGGGTGCGACGATCACATCGGTGACCTGCGGCTTGCCTGCAGTGATCGTTCCCGTCTTGTCGAGCACTACGGTGTCGACCGCATGGGTCGTCTCCAGAGCCTCGGCAGTCTTGATCAGGATGCCGTTCTCGGCCCCTTTGCCCGTACCGACCATGATCGCGGTCGGTGTGGCGAGGCCGAGTGCGCAGGGACAACTGATCACGAGCACCGCGATGCCGAACGCAAGAGCCGATTCGACCGGTTCCCCGGCAATGAGCCATGCGACGGTAGAGACGAGGGCGAGGGCGATGACGATCGGGACGAAGACGGCACTGATCTTGTCGGCCATCTTCGCGATGGGAGCTTTCGAAGCGCTCGCCTGCTCTACCAAGCGGATGATCTGGCTGAGCGTGGTATCTTCTCCGACGCGATCGGCACGATAGACCAACCGGCCGGTCGTATTGATGCTCGCACTGAGGAGGCGATCCCCCGCAACCTTCTCGACCGGAAGGCTTTCGCCGGTAAGTGCCGACTCATCGACGGCGGAGTGGCCCGAGACCACCGTGCCATCCACTGCCAACCGTCCGCCCGGTTTCACGACGACCAGGTCCCCGACCACGACCCGGTCCACAGATATTTCCTGTTCCGCACCGTCACGTATGACGAGCGCGCTCTTCGGCGAGAGATCGATCAGCTTGGAGACCGCATCGCTCGTCCTCCCCTTCGCCTTCAACTCCAGGAATTTGCCGAGCAGGACCAGAGAGAGGATCATGACCGCCGATTCGAAATAGAGATCCATCGAAAAACGGCTCACCGTCTCGGCATCGCCCGTTCCCAAACCCGCACCGATGCGGTAGATGGCATAGATGCCGTAGACCAGTGCCGCGGAGGAACCGATCGCGATCAGCGAATCCATCGTGGGACTTCGTTTCCACAGCGTCTTGAATCCGGCCCTGAAGTAGCGCCCGTTCACCACGAATACCGGCAAAGAGAGCAAGAATTGGGTGAACGCGAACGTCAGCGCGTTGGCATTCCCGTGAAAGAAATCGGGCAAGGGCCAGCCGAGCATGTGGCCCATCGCGATGTAGACGAGGGGAATCGAGAAGGCAAAGGATATGACCAGGCGTGTTCGCATCGCCAGCAGCTCACGACCGATGTGCGTTCGCGGATCGTCGGGGACAACGGCAGCCGACTTCGCACGCTTCGGACGGGCCTGGTATCCCGCGTCCTCGACTGCCCGGAGGATGAGCGCGTCCGCATCCTCCATGGCCTCGGGAACATCGACACTCAGGGTATTGGTGAGCAGGTTGACCTGCACATGCTCCAATCCGACGACTTTACTTACACCCTTCTCCACATGTATCACGCAAGATGCGCAGGTCATCCCGCTCACATCATATTCTTTTCTCATGAAACACTCCCTCCACACCCCCTCCCCCTGGGGGGAGGTATGGACAAGGAAAAGATACGGTATCGAAGGAGATTCGTCAAGTCAGCTGAAAAGCAGTGTGTGGTCTGCCTCGATCTCTCTGCAGGAGCTCGGTTTGTCGAACAACGCGGACAGCTGCACGGGTACTGGCACCTCGCATCCGATCACGGGTTCGACCGTGGTCTCGAATTTCGCCGGGTGTGCGGTCGCGTAGACGACGGTCGGTCCGCTCGCGAGCACCTGATCGCGGACCCATTCGCCGGTCGCGGTATGGGGACATACCACATAGGACCGTTCGGCGTGGACACGTCCGATCGTTTTCCTGATCGTCTCGTCATCGACACTATAGGCGCTCACTTCCTTGCTGAATCCCTCATGCGACCCGAACAGGTGGGTCAACCGCTCCATGTTGCTCGGATCCCCCACATCCATGGCATTGGCGAGTGTCTGGATGCTCGGCCGCTTGCGGTAGTCGCCCGTATGCAAGTAATCGAGGATCGGCCTGTTCTCATTAAGCGCGAGCACTATCCGAGAGATCGGAGCTCCGCAGACCTTCGCCCAATACGAGGCACAGCTGTTCCCGACGTTTCCGCTCGGAATGATCGCGGTCGTCTCCTTCCCGGTCCGCACGAACATCTCCAGTGCAGCATGGAATGCGTAGACCATCTGTGGCAGCAGACGTCCTAGATTGATGCTGTTCGCGCTGCTCAGGCCGTGGCGTGCCACCAGACGTCGGTCCATGAATGCGTCCTTGACCATCCGCTGGCAGTCATCGAAGGTCCCCCGGACGGCGTACGCCTCCACGTTGTCCCCCCAACAGGTAAGTTGCTTTTCCTGCCGCTTGGAGACCTTCCCTTTCGGGAAGAGGACTTTCACGGTGATGCCAGGCCGCTTGTGGAACGCTGCGGCGACCGCACCTCCCGTATCGCCGCTGGTGGCGACGAGTATGGTGAGCTTCCGATTCCGTTTTTCCAGCAACCGTTGCATCGAGGCTGCAAGGAACCGCGCTCCGAAGTCCTTGAACGCCGCGGTCGGCCCCCAGAACAGTTCCAGTACCGCCTGTTTTTCATCATACCAATGGAGCGGTACGGGGAAATCGAATGCATCCACGCAGATTTCCGCAAGATCATGCTCCAATTCATCACCGACGAAGAAAGGAGCGAGCACTTCGAATGCGAGCTCGGGATAGCTGGTCGCCCCGAGCAGGCTCTCGATCGCAAGGTGGGGAAACCACGCAGGAACGTAGAGACCCCCATCGACAGCCAATCCCTGCAGGATGGCCTCTGATGCCGTGACGGCGGGAGATTGGCCGCGAGTACTGACGAATTGCATACGCTACCTCCTACAACCGGGCGCCGAGATAGGAGCTCAGGCGCAACAGATCGGCGAAGACTCCCCCCGCGGTAACCTCGGGACCCGCACCGGGACCTTGGATCACCAACGGCTGCTTCTGATACCGGTCGGTCGTGAACGCGACCACGTTGTCGGTACCCTTCGACTGCGCGAACGGATGCGACTCGGGATACGCGGCCAGCTCGACATGACAGGAGCCGTCCCGTTCCACCCTGCCGACATAGCGCAGTCGCTTGCCCGCCTCCTTCGCCTCGCGGTACAGCGATTCGATATGGGCATCCATCAACTGCATGCTGCGCAGGAACTCGGAAAGCGGGACCTCCCGAAGCGACTCAGGGACCAACGAAGTGACCGAGATGTCGGAGACCTCCACCTGATAGCCCATCTCGCGGGCCAGGATGACGGTCTTGCGTGCCACATCCATCCCTGACAGGTCATCCCGGGGATCGGGTTCCGTATAGCCCATCTCCTTCGCCCCCTGCACCAAGGTGCTGAACGGTACGGAGCCGTCATAGTTGGAAAAGAGGTAGGCAAGGGTTCCCGAGACGATGCCTTCGACACTTCGCACCCTGTCACCGGTCTGGATCAGATCCTTCAGGGTATTGATGACCGGAAGTCCCGCACCGACGGTCGTCTCGTACAGGAAATGCTTGCCATGCGCTTTTCCCGCCTCCATCAGGCGACGATAGGAGGGATAGGCCGCGGTTCCCGCCTTCTTGTTCGGTGTGACGATATGTATGCCACGCTCGATCCATCCCACATAGTGGGTGGGCAACTCGGCGCTGGTGGTGCAATCGATCAGCACCGCATGGGGGAAGTAGGAGGCACTCACGTGCTTGACCATCGCCTTCACATCGATCGGGACAGCTTCTTCGGCGAACCGCTTGCGCCAGGAGAAGAGGTCGATCCCCTGTTCGTCGAGAAGCATCCGCTTGGAGTTTGCGATCGCCCTGATGCGGATATCGACACCGAACTCGCCGTTGAGCCGCTGAGCCTCCTCCGCGATCTGGTCGAGCAGCGTACCGCCGATGTTTCCCGGACCGAACAATCCTACGCTGAGCGCTTGGTTCGAGAGGAAGAATCCTGCGTGCAAGGCCCTGAGCGCCTTGCGTGCATCCTCCTCCTTGATCACTGCGCTGATGTTCCGCTCGGACGAGCCTTGGGCAATCGCCCGCACATTGACGTGCGCCTTGCCCAGTGCACCGAAAAAGGTTCCCGCGATTCCGGGAACTCCCGGCATCTTCTCCCCCACCGCAGCGAGGATCGCACATCCGAGTTCGACCTCGATGCTGTGGATACGATGGCTTGCGATCTCAGGATTGAAGGTACTGCGGGCGATTGCGCAGGCCAATGCCGCCTGTTCCGAGGGGACTGCGAAACAGATGGAATACTCACTGGAGGCCTGGGAGATGAGCACCACCGAGATGCCCGACTCGTGCATCGCGGCGAAGAGCCGCTGCGCGATTCCCGGAACTCCGATCATGCCGGCACCCTCGACGTTGATCAGCGCGATTTCCCGGATCACCGAGAAGCCCTTTACGGGTCGGTCGTCGAGAAGGCCACGCTCATCATCGACCAAGGTGCCACTGTGGGACGGCTGTGCGAAGGAGCGCAATCGCAAGGGAATCCGCCGGGACATGGCAGGAACCATATGCTGGGGCCTGATGATGGCGGACCCGAAGAACGAGAGCTCGGTGGCTTCGGCATAGGTGATGCAATCGATCACCGAGGCGCTCGGCACATCGGACAGATCGGCGGTCGTCACCAGCTTGTCCGGGTTCCAGAAGGTGATCCCTTCGGCCTGGATACGGTTCGCGACCATCGCCGCGGCGTACTCGGCGTCCCGGTCCCTCGGAGCCGCTTCGCTCTGGGGCAACTCGCCGGTGAGCAGTACGGTCTCCCGGTCAGGAACCTGGGCATCAGGTTCTTCGAGAAAGTCCCTGATGTTCTGGATCTCACAGGGGTGGGAGTTGCTTGAGAAGGATTCTCGCATCAGCAATGCCGCCCACCTGCCGACGATGGCGTCCACGAATCGGCTGGCGCCGCTTGAGACATCCCCGACCAGCCAGATGGCCTTGAGCAGGTCCTCGACCTGGGCGAACCCTTTCTTGATCTCTTGCAATACATCCACACGGTACGAAGAGGGAATCCCGGATTCGACCAAGGATGTCCAGGCGTTCATCTTGCTTTCGAGCATGCCCCACAACCGTTCGTCATGACACTTCGCCGCTTCCAGCACTCCGTCCAGCCCAAGGATGCCGTCGCACACCGGCGCGATGACGAAGATCATCGGCTGTCCTGCACCCTCGCTGCGGATCGCCAGCAGGCGATCGATCCCCTTCGGAGCCACGATCATCGATCCGTAGATAGCATGCACCTGTATGTTGCTCACGTCCCATCCTCCTGGAATTCTCAGCGTGCGAATCGCACGCATGCTCTGTCCCGATTATGAAAAAAGAGCCCCGGCAGGGCTCTTATCTGGTTATACCAGTGTGACGAAGGGATCGATCAGACCACCTTCTGAACCCTGCCGCTTCTCAGACAGCGCGTGCAAACCTTGATAGTGCGGGTAGTTCCATCCATGAGGGTCTTGACGGTAACGATGTTCGGCCTGAATACGCGCTTGGTGGTCACGCCGATATGCTGACCTACGCCACCCTTCTTCTTTGCCTGGCCCTTGCGGGTCACAATGTTTCCGGCAACAGTGCCCTTTCCACAAATATCACATCTACGTGCCATGTTTATATCCACCTTGTCCTTGACATTCACACCTGGGGTGGGATTCCCGGATCAGGAGCAGGGAGCGTGATCGAACGGAAGAACCCACAACTCACAGAAACATAGCAGAATATCCCGGATGTGTAAATACCTGCGAGTCGATGGAACTTGAATTTTCTTTTCGAGTCTCCTAGGATGATGCACATGCCAACCGTATTGCAATGCGAAGGAAATCTCTACTTGGCAGCGCTTGCCCTCGCCCATGAACCTGCACAGGAGGTTCGGGAGCTCCAGCGCACGTTCTTTGTGTCGGGTGCGGACCTCCTCACCATCGCGCTGCCCCCGCTGATTCCTCTCGGCTGGAGTGCCCAGCCGTGCATCCCCTTCGAGCGGATGCACCTGCCTGCGATGCCACCTTCGATCACATTCGCGAAAGTCGTCACCGAAGATACGGCATCTTTCTTGACGTGTGGGACACGCCAGTGGCTTTCGCTTCATGCATTGTTGGCGGGGGAACTCTTTCCCGAGCCAAGTGAAGCTGGTTTGCCTACTCCATTCCCTCCGCTTCCCGGTATCTTCCTGGGATACGGCATCCCCCATATCCCCCATTCGATAACATTGGACAACCATGATTGGAGATTGCTCTGCATCGAATGCATGTGGGAACGTGATGCGATGCATTTCACCCGATTCCAACACTCGGTGGTGATGGACCGTCACCTGCTCTGTGGCAATCCACGTGATTGACAGAATAGTGGCAAACAGCCATATTCAGTCCTTGGGGAACCGCACGACCGATGGCGGCAACATCGTTGCGATGGCCGGCTGTGCTCCCTTCAGGGGTCATGCATCATGAATGAACGGACACGCTCGATTTACCAGGATTCATCGCGGGTACGCCGCTTTCTTACCGTAATGCTGCTCTCAGGCCTCGCATACGGACTCTACAAGGGTGTCCAGGACAACTATCTCGCAGAGTTGGTCAGGATCAATGAGTTCGAACGGGGAATCGTGGAGTTCTTCCGTGAGCTTCCGGGACTCCTGCTCATCTTCATCCTCGCGACGATGTACCGATTCAGCGAAACGAAGGTGCTGAAGCTCGGCACGGCGATCACCCTTGCCGGAACGCTCGGACTCCTTCTGGTCGGTACCGGGAAGATCCTGGTGGTGTTCTTCATGGTGATCTACAGCCTGGGCGAGCATATCGTCATGCCGGTGAAGAGCACGATATCGCTGCACTTGGCGAAGAGCGGCAAGGGGGGCGCTTCGTTGGGAGCGACCTCGGCGATCAGTCACGGCGGCAACATCGTGGGGTACCTTCTGGTCACCAGCCTCTTCTTCCTGTTTCCCCGCATCGGGATCCCCAAGGAGTCGGATACCGGATACAAGCTCATCTTCTCGCTTGCCACCGCACTGCTCATCGGCGCCACATTGGTCGCGCTTGCCATGCAGGATCATGGCAATGCGGTACGTCGGAGCCGTCTGTATTTCAGCCGCAAGTTCGGCAAGTACTATGGACTGGAGATTTTCTACGGTGCACGCAAGCAAGTGTTCCTCACCTTCGCTCCTTATGTCCTCATCCTCCACTACGGTGCGAACGCCTCGCTGATCTCCCTGCTGTTCGCCATCTGTGCCATATTCGGCATGCTCCTTTCTCCTCTGATCGGCCGTCTGATCGACCGCTTGGGGTACAAGGCCATCATGGTGGCCGATACGCTGATCCTCATGGTGGTATGTCTCTTCTATGGATACAGTCACCGGATATTTTCCCATGAAGTTGCATTCATCGTTGTCTGCGTGAACTACGTGCTCGACTCCATCATCTCATTGTGCAGTCTCGCAGCTTCGGTCTACGTCCAGGATATCGCGGAGAATCAGGAGGAGGTCACCGCGACGTTGACCACCGGCATCTCGGTGAACCACCTGATCAGTGTGATCATCGCGCTGCTCGGCGGCTTGATCTGGAAGAAGACCGGCATCGAGGTCCTCTTCACGATGTCCGCGATCCTCGGGCTGATCAACACAATCTTTGCGATGACGATCAAGGTGCCCCAGCATAAGAATCAGGCGGGAACCTGAAAAGTACAAATACTCATTATTTGGAACCGTTGATGTCATTTTTCTTGTTTTTATTGCTTTTCTCATGATCATCCCCAATACTGTACCTGATCGGGTGGCAACAAGATTGCCATCCCCTGCGTAACTTTCTAGGGAGGAACCTATCATGAGAAGGGCAGTCTTGGTTGTCATGCTGGTATGCGGTTTGATCGGCGCGGTTGTCGCCGATCCGAGTGCCGACCTCTACACGTTGGTCGTACCTGAATCGTACACGAGTCTCTATTTGAGCGGCGCGTCGGGAACAGCGATCTCCACCAATGACGTGGTGCAGTTCAACGTGAACTTCTCGACACCATCGGCAGGGCTCTTCCTAGGTGCCGACGCATCCTATGATTGGTACGAGCAGACAGATGAGACTACCATGAGCTTGCCTGCTTTCGGATCCGTCAGTCTTACCGACACGCAATTTTCCCTCGACCTCAATGCCAATCCCTTCTATCGATCCTACACGCTGGACTTCAATTCCCTGTTGGGATTTTGGGGAGCAGGTGCCGACATCACGGTGAATCCGGTCCTCCGCTTCGCCGGTGGTTCCACATTCTCCTTCTCGTTCTTCCCCTTTGCCGAGGCGGGAGTGAACCGCATCCACTCCATCACGACGCTCAAGCGGATCGAGACGATCATGCGACACCTGGGTGTGACCCCGACAACCGAGATGATCCGTGCGGTCGCTGAGATCGTGAACACCTCGACGCAGAGACTGAACAAGTTCACCGATGATTATAGTGAGAACCACCGCATGTACTACCAAGCTATCGCAGATGCGATGGGGATTCCCACCCGTGCCCTCGATATCGTACTGATCAACAATTCCCAGGAATACCTGTTCGATGTACAGCGATACAGCGGTCTCAGGTATGGATGGGAGGCAGCCGCACGGTTTACCCCGGGCATGGAATACGCGTTCTCCACATTCGATTTCAAGGGATCGTTGCTCCTTCGTGGTGCCTATGCGCGCTTCTTGATGGAGGACATGCTGCATCTCGGTGCGGACGGTCACGTAAGGTTGGCATTCGAAACCGACAGCACTCCGAAGTTCTTCGTCGTCACCGAAGTTTCCGCAACAGTCACCTATCTGCCGGAGGACTTCCGCTGGTGGGCAATGGGAAAACTGGGTCTGGAGGTGGACAGCTCACGGGCCACCGATAAGTTCGGCTTGGACTTGCAGGCGAAACTGAACTACCTGATCAACCCCAACTTCACCGTCTATGGAGGGTTGCTCTTGGCGACACGATCGGACCGCCTCAGCGTCATCGCAGGCGGGCAGATCCGGCTCTGGTGAATTCTGAGGAGGTTTTCACGTAGACTGTGATGCCATAGACAGGTGAAACCATTTCTCGAAGACATGAAGTGAGAAGGTTCGAGGTTGCGAAGTGCAGCCGGCAGAGCCTTCCACTTCATGATGCATTCCCCATCGACACATCGTCATCATGAATAGAATACGGTTCTGTCACTCGACTTCGATGGGGATGATCGTTATTTTTCCGATTGGCATGCCTTCGCTGATCCTGCTGTATCCTCCGAACCACGCTTCGGTGCAGGCATGGATGAAAGCATCATCGGTGATGGGGAAGCCGGAGGCATCCCCCACGATGCAGTCGATGCCGCACATCGGACACACGAGCGTCCTGCCCTTGGGATTGGTCTCGTCCAGCCACTCGAGGTCTTCCTCCTTGTGTGGGTCGAATTGATAGCCGCAGTAGAAGCAGGTGCAAACCGAGCTTGCGAGGATGTCTTTCTCATGGAAGATGGTCGCTTTGTGCGCTTGTTCGATCAACTCAGGTGCATACTCTCTTTTCATACCATGTCTCTCCTTCAAGGTGTTGTCGTACCAGAGCGGCCACCTGCGATTTCACGAACCCGACACTGCTGTCGGGCAAGGAATCGACAGGAAACCACTTCACCTCGGAAAATTCCTGGTAACGGACAACGTTCCGTTTCTCGGAGAGCCGGCAGGCATACACAGCAAAGTGAAAGAACGGCAGATGCCTGCCCCAAAGATAGGCCAAGTCATTCTGATTGTCTACCATCAACTTGATTTCTTCCCATGTCTCGCGGATCGCTGTTTTCCGGTAATTCCTCTTCTTGTTTTCGTCGTACGCATCCTCATCTTCCCACCCGCCGGCGGGGATCGACCACTGTCCTCTTTGCGGGTGATGGGTTCTCAGGCCCAGCAACACAGAGAGTTGCCCTCCCTCCCCTTCGTGCCAGAAAAGGACTCCGGCTCCGTGGTATGGAATCAGGTGCTTCAATCTCTTGATCCATGTGTGCATTGAGCGAATGCTCATGGGGAATCTGTTTCCTTGCATCCGATCAGGTACTCACCTTCCATCCACCCTTGATGACTCCATCGACGGAATCGTAGATCTCCAGCAGTACATCCGTCTCATCATCGAACACCCGCCAATCACCGCTGAGGGCATCGTTGAGCGTGATGTAGCCATTCCTTCCGCTGAGATGGTTGAGCAGGCATCCCTTCTTCTTTCCTGTCCAGCTGAAAGAGAACGCCACAATGTCCACACATTCAAGTACCTCCCTGGTTCTCTCCTGTTGTTCCTTGCTCCATTCGGTTCTATTTTGCATGGATATTCCTTCCTGTCGTATGATGGATGAAAGGCTTTATCATGCTAACACACGAACCAGCACACCTCAAGGAAGAGGTGCCAGAGGTATCAAAACGGTACTGAGAATCGGTCGACACGATTACATCAGGTATTTCTCGGTCAAATCCCAATAGGCAGGGAATTATTGTGTGGTAGGATGCGATCATCAAGGATGCACACGCTGGACGCAAGACCGTGGTGTTCCAAATAAGTGAGAAGTTTGCGAGAATCATGAAAAAACGATTATCTGAAATGAGTTTGGAAGAGCTGTGGAGATTGTTCCCGATCTTTCTGACAAGCCATCAAGCACAGTGGGACATATGGTATGCGGAAGAAGCCGAGCTGCTGCACAACGCATTGGCTAGTGAACGGATCATACGGATAAGCCATATCGGCAGCACGGCGGTTGCAGGCATCTGGGCAAAGCCGATCATCGATATGCTTGTTGAGATATCCTTGGACTCCAACTTGGAAGATCTGAAAGACATCCTTATCGACACCGGATACAGATGCATGTCCGAAAACGAGAAGAGAGTCTCATACAACAAAGGCTACACAGAGAACGGATTCGAAGAAAGGGTATTCCATCTGCATGCACGGTATGTTGGCGATAATGACGAACTGTATTGTAAGCGCACTATAAATCACGATTCAAAATCAATCTGAGAACTTCTATCCTCTAGTCCGGAGGCATAAGATGGAAATACGGTTTGAGGATTATGATTTCTACGTCAAACCCGGGGCAACCGATATGCGCAAATGCTCGC
>JAHDQJ010000048.1 GCA_018433865.1 Spirochaetales bacterium
CGACCCTAGCCTTAGCCCGCTCCACGTGCTCCTGCTTTTCTACCCTTGAATACTTCATCGCTTGCTTCTCCGTGATTGATGCTTGAAGTCAGTCTATCGACGGAGTTGTCGGTTTCAAATTGGGATTTATAGCCCGCTTACCAAGCAACAAGGGAAGAGCCAAAACAACCAAGGATCTCTTCATTTCCAGCCTTCTTATGATTGACCCCTGCAGATGGATACCGAGACAATCTACGAGTATCATACTTCGAAAAAAGAGTGCCAACAACACATACTTCAAGTTCTGTTGAGAGTTGTCCTGCCTCATGAACAGGTCTATCACTGTATTTTTTCTGATGGTCATGAGACAACGGTACCAAAACCTTGCGATGGGTATCCAAGTTTCCTGATTGTCCAGGCAAGCTACGTCCATGCGACAATTAGTAGTCAACTGCAATTTAATTCTGTACGTGGGAATACTGTTTCATCTTAGGCTCCCAAGATCTTCCAGTCTTCTGTTCTTCCATGCCCTGCTCATACCATTTGTGGAGCGACTAATAAGCGGGATCACCCCTCGCCCTGATCGGATCGCTAGCATTCATGGAGGAATGGATGAACAGTTTTACATCCTCAGTCTTCTCTCACTTTGAACACACCTGGAATTCCCTTCAGATGTCCAACTTATAGTCCGCCCTCCCCACACTTGGAAATATGCTTGACAAGAAACACTTGTACGAGAAGATCCGGGAGAACGGTCATGTAGTGAGTATGGCGGTATTCTTGGTAAAAGGAATCACCCTTGATGGTACTGCCCAGATTCTCGCTGTAGAACAGATGCACAACGAATCTGAGGAAACGTATCGCATCCTGTTCCAGAATCTGAAGGATCGGGGAGTAAAACGAGTCTGGCTCTGTATCAGCGATGCCCTCAAGCGTCTGCAGGCTGCCATCAATATAGAGTTCATGGGAACTTCGTGGCAACGATGCAAAGTCCTTTTCATGCGCAATATTCTTGCCTATCTGGGACATCGTCATAAGGACAGCTTCGCCAAGCAACTGAAACACATCTGGTTGCAGCCGGATGAAAAGCAGGCTCGCTCCTATGCCCAGTCATTCATGGAATCCTATGAAAAACAATTTCCTGAAGCAATCCGCTGTCTGGAAGAGGGATTGGAGGATTCTTTGCAATTCTATCGCTTCGACCAGATCGACCATCGCAAGATATCCTCCACCAACACCCTGGAACGGTTGAACCGAGAGATCTGCAGGCGTTCGAAGGTGGTAGGCATTTTCCCAAACAAGGCGTCATACACCCGATTGATCACCACCTACCTCATGGATTATGAGGACGAATGGCAATCGACAAGAGCATATGTGAGTGTCCAGTCGTTGACTGAACAAAGGTTGAAATTGGAAGAGGTTGCATGACGAGTGTGGCTTCTCATGACCTATTCAACACGAAATTGCGAACATGTCTGGACACAGGCGAAAATCTCCTGGATGTCGTAGGAAATGCTGAAAACCATCTGGCAACCGCCAAGGATTTTGTTATGCTTTTCATGGACCTGCTCTCCTTTTATGTGTTTGTGGTAAATCACATTATATAGGATTGCCAAGTCCATTTCCATATATTTTGCCCGTCTTGGGCCTGTTTTAGACAATTCTGTGCACCCGAGTGCTTGGGACAGGAGGAATTACCAAGCTTTTGCTATTTTGCAGGAGCCTCAGTAGAAAAAATCCTAACACTCACGTGATATTGCGAATAAAGCTTCGGTGCCGACAATGCAACAGGTGGTGCTGAATTTGCGAACGATGGTGCTTACGCGTGCGAATATTCATACGCGGAGGTTTCTATGGCATTCGAGCTACCTAATTATCTCTACTATTGCTAAAACTACTCATTCGTAGCGACATGAAATAGCTTATCATAGACATCTTCAAAGTGTTCAATCTCTGCTTCAGTTAGCTGTAGGAATTCATTCTCACGTGCCCGTTTTGATAGCTTTCCCTCATTCTGTGAGAAAAAACTATACAAGAGAAAGACGGTAGAATCAGGCATTTCAACGGAATCCTGTACAGAGCCTCTGAACCGATCATAATTTACTAGGAATCGTGTCTCTTCCGGGAGATCATGTTCAATCGTTTGCTGTACACAATGATAGAGAAACACAGCATAGGAGGTAGCATCAAAGTATCGGTAGTAGTCCACTGTCGAATTCAGCACACGTACATTGTGATCTTCTGTAGGTTCCCACCTTATGAACGGGAGAATGCTATGTGAGTAATCTTTAAGGATGGATGCATATTCCTCTATTCGAAGTAACATTGCACTTGATATAGGAAATATCATTCCTGGGGGATTGTACCCATGCTCTGCAAGAATATGATGGATGAGATATCGATGAATTCTTCCATTTCCATCAGAGAATGGATGGATAATCACAAAGCCGAAGGCAATCACAGCCGCGGCAACGACTGGGTCGATTTCTTGGGAAACTTTCTTTTCATATGCAAGAAGTCCTGAGATCAAAGAGTCTATATCTTCATATTTAGCACTTATATGTTCAACAATGGGTGTCCCAGTTTCTCTATCATGTTCACCAATGAAACCACCTTCTTCTCTGAACCCTATCTTCACAAAACCTCTAGAGCCTATCACTATCTGTTGGAGACGTATCAGTTCCTCTTTAGTCAAAGGTGATTTCCCTGCTTCTCTCAACGCATTGCCCCATCGCTGAATCCTATCATGCGAAGGTGTCTCATTTTCTATGGAAAAACTTGCTTTGGAATCTTTAAGTAGCAAGAATGCTGCAGCACGAGCTATGACATCCTTTGGGATATCTGAAATGACTTGGAGAGCTTTTAATTTAAAGTTCTTCATGAGGAATTCTTCAAGTTCTTCAGTTTTCCTGATCAGCGGACAAAAATCAGGAGTCCCTGGAAGATTGTTCACAACACGATGTCTCTTGGAATTTTCTCCCTCTATGGAAATTTGGTGTTTGGGATTAACAACCAATACGTAATTACCTTTCTTGGCATCCGGGATATCAAGGAGTGTTCCCATGAGCCATTCATAGAGAAACCAAATTCGTCTACTGTATGAACCGGTACTAGTCTCCTGAATGATAGTTTCTATCGTTTGTTTATCGACTACCTCGAACAATTTTTTCAATACACATAAATCTATCCCTTCATATTTTAAAGCGAATTCAAGGTGGCCTTTGAGAGTTTCTTCGGGTTGATGTCTGGGTGTCAGCAAGTGCCACCCCAACCTTTTTACAATACTATGCTTCAAACCTATTGCCATTTTCAGTCGGGGAAAAGGTGCAGGAAGTAGGTATGCATCAATAAGAGCCACATACCCAACAGGAATTGCCTTCTCTGGCAGCAAGAATTCATGAAAAACGGTTACAGGTCCTGAAAATATATTATTCATGCAGTGATCTCCTGAATTCTTATTATAATATAGTGTTATCCGTGATTTGTACATATATTTTATGAAAAGTGATTATACATGATTGTCGTAGGTGAAAAACCAGGTTTAAGGTACTAGGCACCAAAATTCTGCAGTTGTCGTTGCTCTTGCATAAATATGCAGATTCAACTTTCCGGGCTTCGTCTCTCCTGTCTAGCATCAATACTTGAAGAATTGGCCCTTCCTCTGCAGCCAATCATAGGTGATGAGTTGCGCCCAAGCGTAGAGTGCGCCACCGAGTCCAAGGATCCACACGACGGCCTTTTTCCACCGTGCGAGGCCCGTCCAGAAGCGCAGTTTCCGTTGCTTCTGGTCTGCGAGAAAAGGGCAGGATTGGGGATGTCCGTCAGTCCCGATGCGCTCAAGGCCGCGCTTGACATCCGTCAGGTCGCCCTCGATGGTCGTCACCCGCCTAGCCGTGTCTTGGATGGCCCTCGACATGCCGTTGTGAATCGTATGGTTGATCTCTACGACTTGCGACTGCGTTTCCACGACCTTCTCGGTGAGAACCAGCACCTTGTCAAGCAGGGTGACGAGCATGTCCTTTTGGGTTTGTGGCTTGTCGTTCATGGGGCGCTCCTTATGGTGACTTCGATGCGGTTGTACCCGCCGGAGAGTCTGTCATGCGGTATGGATGATATGACCGGATGGATGCATTGATCCTGCGGTGCTTGGCAATCGCCCCTGCGAACAGGTCCCACGTCTCGTCCAACAACTTCTGCTCCGCTTCCCTGCCTTCCTTGGTGGCTGGCGACAGGTTCTTCTTGTCCGAGAACTTGGAGTGGAAATAGACCTTCTGGATGCCGAGCTTCGTCCAGAACCCCTCAAGGTTCGTCCATGCCGCCTGCACGCCGACCGAGCCGGTTTCGCTTGCGGGCGACATGTAAATCTTCTTGGTGGCAGCCGGAAGCAGGTACGCCGCGGAACACCCCATTGACACCGTGAAGGAATATGCCATGAGCGAGGCTGGTGGCTCAAAGTCAGAAGGTGAAGCCGAGTGTGAACACACTACATACGCCTCGTTGCAATACGGCAGATAATCCTGCATCTTGTGGTCGCTCATAAAATCCTGTCTGCTGGACTTGATTTCATAAGCCAAAACCATTGGATTGGCCCATGATTTTTTCATGGCCCAGGCGTCCATACGACGCGCACCGTGTTCGATGGTAACTTCCTCATAAAACACATCGTCGACATGTCGCTTTGCAAGTAACTTCCTTATATTTGTTACTACCGTGTTTCGGTCTAAGCTCATCATTTCCCCCTCTCAAACACCAACTTCTTGCCAGCTTCCAACATGCGGTCGAGAATCATCCCGTTGCACGCGATATGCAGGGCGTGGCTCATACCATCGTCTGGGTCGATCAACTCACCCCTTCGGATTGCTTGGATATGACGCATGGTGGCGTTCCAATACAACAACGGGTCGAGTTCCATGTACCCTATCGGATGGGTTGCTGCACCGTCGTTCATGATCTTCGCCATGCCAGCAAGCTGCTCAGGCGGCAAGAGATGGTATTCCAACTTCGCTTTCTTCCGCGCATCTTCCTTGAACTCCATTCACGCCCCCTTCTTCTCGACCAAGGTGACGAGCGAGCGCCTCACCACCTGCTTTGCCCCATGGCGACGGATTCCGTAATACACGCCGAGCGAGTTCCGCGTCATGCTGAAAATCTCCCACTTGTGTCCGTTGTACAGACACCTCATGCCGATAATGTCCTGTTCCATGTCATGCCTCCGTCAAAAGGGAATGTCATCATCGAACTGCTCCGGCCCAGGGAACCCGCCACCTGTAGCGTAAGAATCGCCACCAGTCGATTTTCCGACGCTAGGTGAAGTAGTTCTACCATTTTCCGAATATCTTTGATTCTGGCGCGTCCTAGACCACTCTCCGTCGAAGTCTGCTTTCTTTCCGTCACCAAGAAGTTGGATGAAGTCGACGACAATCACCAATTTGCTCCGATTCGACCCGTCGTTCGCCTGCCACTTCTCTTGGCTCAGTCGACCGCTGACGATCACGCCCTTGCCCTTGGTCATGTAGGGGGCGACCGCATCGGCGAGCTTGCCGAACATCTTGCACTCGATGAACGCCGTTTCCTCGGTTTCCCCATACTTGCGGTTGACCGCCACGACGAACCCTGCGACCGACAGACCACTGTTCGTGACCTTCGGCGTCACATCGTTCACCAGATTCCCCGATATGCTCACGCTGTTCAGATTGTTCACTTGCCACCTCCTTGCACATCCTGTATCACCGTCTCGCCGCAATGGGGGCAGGCGATGAACGCGATGCCGTCGGGCGTGACATATCTTGCGTCCGATGCGAGGAACGTGAACTCGCACCCACATTCCTCGCACCCGACCCTGTAACCAGTGACGCGCTTCTCCGGCACGCCATCCCTCAAGACCTTAACCATGCTTTTGCTCCTTCTTGCTCCATCCGTGCTTCTTGGTCGCCCAAGTAGCCTTCCATTCCTCCAACAGCAAGTCCACCGCGAGGCACTCCAACTGTCTCCTGATGTCCGCAGGGTGGTAGAACCGCGTCAGCACCGGAGGGTTGCCCCGATGGTGGCGGCTGGTGTAACGGATGTATCCCTGCTTGCATAGCCACACGACAAACGCCGCACTGTGCGACACCCCATGCCTGTCGAGCTTCCGTCGGGTGAGCATCGACAATGGACACTCGCCGTTCTTGATGGCGATATCCGCACGCTTGCTCTGCTTGCGACCCACATACCCTCGGTTCAAGTTTTTCACAGGCAAGTATCCTCCGGCTTGTCATGGATGATGAACTTCGCATCCCCGAGTCCCATCTGGTGGTAGACCAGCAAGTCCTCGACCGCGTCCCAATCGACCACGCCGTCCTTGATCGGCACACCGAGCGCCAAGTCGTCGATGTAGACCTGCGCATACACCTTTGGGCTGGTAGTCCATGAAATCTGGTCTGGGTTGCGGTTAACACCCCAAAACTCGATGCCACGCTCACGGCAGTAATCAACAGCTTCCTGCAAGTAGTTCCGCTTCAAGCAATCGCTCCGCATGGTGTACAGGATGAGCTTGTGCCCATCTGCCTGCAAACGGCGAAGTACGCGGAAGGCATTGGGTGCCTCGGGCCCGATGTTGGGGAACTCCTGTCGAACCAGCGTCCCGTCGAAATCGACTGCGATTATCATTTCTCCCCCCTTGCGCGGAAACTTTTCCAATCCATCAGGACTGCGGTTCCCGGATATTCAATCAACCGCTCGTAGCAAGAGCGCCCCACGATGTCGATGACCGTATCTTCGTCTGCATTGGTCATGATGACCGTCGGCTTGAGGTCGTCGTACCGCGCGTTGATGATGCGATACAGGCCGATGAACTCGGCTTTCGTGCCGAACGTCTTGTCCAGCTCGTCGATGACCAGGTGATCGTACCGGGCGTATCGGTCGATGAGCGACATGCTGGTGTCGTAGCTCTCCTTGTCGTAGGTATTCTTGATCTCGTCGAACAGCGCAGGCGCCAAGATGTACTTGCACCGCTTTCCTGCAAGGATCCTCTCGCGGAGGAACGAGTATGCCAGTCGCGTCTTGCCCGTGCCGTTCTTGCCGTACATGACCAGCGAGTTGCCTGAGCGCAGACATGAGATCACATGCCTCTGCCTTGCGGCCACACGTTCGTCGCTGTAGAGCATGTAGTTCTCGAACGTCGCGTCTGCATACCGCTTGGGAAACCGTGCCAGCTCACCATTGATGCGCTCTTGTTCCGCACGCCTCGCTTCATCTGCCTCGCGGACACGCCGAGCCTCTGCCTCGGCAACCTCTTGCCTTTCGCGATCATCGGCAAGACGCTTCATCTCGGCCAATTCATCCGGCGATGCGTTCAACAGCTTGCCGAGTGTTGCCATCGACTGCCTCGCCCTGTCGTCATTTCTCATCGCCAACACCCCCCATGTAATCCTTCACATCCATGCCGCCTGGCTCCGTGCCATAACGGTTCAGCGGCCGCTGTCTGGTCTTGATGCCACCCAATCCGTCAAGCTCATCTTCCCACCGCTTCTGGTTCAGCCATGTGGACGGGTGGGGTATGTACTGGCCGTTGTCACGCTTCCACTGGTTGCTTTTCTTCTGAGACTCCACCGCATCCAAGACGGTATTGAACAACGCGTCGTCCATCTTGATTTTCGACCAAGACTTTTCTGCCGCACCCTTGCCGACCTTGCGAGGGTATGCTGACCAGAACTGCGCGAAATCATGTTCAGGCGCGGCGGGCTTTTCGTCGTTGAGAGATGTATGAATCATTGAATCAGAATCAGAATCAGAATCAATATCAGAATCAGAATCAGAATCAGAATCAAGATCTAAATAGTTCGTATCATATGTATATCCTATCGGTAGGCTATTGATACCGTCAGATAGGCTATCTATTGGATACTGGTATGGGATTGACTCCTTTCTCATTACATCAAAAAGAGATGGAGGCACTTGATTGATGAGGATTGCCCTGATTCCCTTGTGGATTTTTTCAAGTTTGTGCCACTTTTGATGCTTCGGCCAGTTTACCATGATGATGTGTTCTTCGCGGTAGTAGACCTTCTTCGTGCGCTCGAACGTGGCAAGCATCTTTTTCACTTGATCGGGAGAGAAGCAGGACTCTGATGCCATCTTTCGTATCGAAACCTTGTAAATCCCCGCGATGTTTGTATGTTCGTTGGTGAGAAGGTAGAAGTAGAACAGTCGCTCGTTTGTGTTCAAATCATCGATAAACCAGTTGTCATCCCAAATACTTGTCGAAATATACCGCTGTGTTGCCATTTCAATTACCTTTCTCCACTATTTTCGCGAACCCATACGACGCACCCAACGCCACCAATCTCCACCAGAATCCGAACAGGAAACCGATGTCCACAACCAAGAGAAACAGAAGCGAAAGTAAGATTGTTTTCACTTATTCCTCCGGGTACGCATCGGCAAACTCATCGATGACTTGTATTTCGCTCAGTGCGACATTCCGCTTGAACTGCCGACCGTACAGACTTGTCAGATTGGCATGTCCATTATTGACATAGACTATCGTCCACACTGTTCCACAGAAGTGACAACGCCGGTATAGCATAGTGGTCATTCCATCCACCCGATGACCGTCTGGCCTTTCACCATATCCTCGTAGATGAGGCTTCCTGGCACGAAAGTTGCGTTGGCGACAGACATGCGTGCAACGTGACAGGAGATGCCAAGAATCTTGGCAAGATCGCGCAGTTCGATGCGTCCGTAGTGCTTGACAAGCTGTATGAGATTCTTCGTCCTCTCCGTGACGCTTTCCTCTGGTTTGCGGAACATCTCGTCGGGAACGTATGCTCTGCCGAATCTGACACTTCCTCCGATCATTTGGTTGCCTCCTTGAAGATTTGCCCTGCTTCGTGGGACGCCGGGCCAGCGCTCGTACTTTCAGCCACTACTGTTTGGTACGTTTTCACCCGACCATACGGCTTGAGTGTTTAATCTCATTGTCAAGCAAGCGGTCTATGCCTTTTTGGTAAACTGGAAAGTGGTGTATTGTTATTTTTTATCTTGTGTAAGATGTGCCAAAGGCTTCCCTTACTAGAAATACCAAACTTTTCTTGTGTCTTTTTATAAGACTTACACAAGCTATAAAAATTAAATATTTCCATCTCTTCATCGTCTGTCCACCTTCTCAGTTTTGACGAAGCGTTTAGAGATGTTTTCAGTCTTTCTTGCTCAGGTTTATCCATCATGTTGTCTGATTGGCTACCAAGCTCAATATTGTACTCATGATTATTTGTGCTGTTTCCATCAAGGTGTCTTACCTGATTTCCTTTACCGAATAATTTGTTGCCAAATTTTTTATAGGCAACCAATCTTGATACCGATATTGGATAAACTGTTCCATTCAAAAAAACACTAACAACAACTCTTATGTATCCACTTCTATTAACCTTAAAGATCAATGAACGCTTCTTGCCGTTATAGAAAACCACGCCATCAATGACCTTGATTTTTCCAGAATCTATAGAATTTTTTATTATTTCATTGGATTTGTTCACATTAACCTCCACTGGAAAATATTTTGTCCAGCAAGCCTTGACTTGAAAAGTTGTCCGAGCGTCGGTCGGACTAGCCCTATGACTCTGCGGGAAGGGGAAACCCGCCTAGTTCCACCCCAACTTGGCACGCATCTTGCGCTCTGCCTTGAACTGCGCCGTTCGTGCCTTCTGTATGTCCGCGAACGACTTGCCCTTGCGAACCTGCTTGGGGACGTGCGTGTAGTACAGGTCGTTGCTGTTGAACAACCAACCCTTGAAGTACCGCGCGAACGATTGGCGCTTGGTGGCGAACTTGTCCTGCTTCGGCTTCTTGAACGTGCCATCCTCGTTCTTGCCAGCACGCCGCATCGCCCTTGTCGGCCCCAATGCCTTCTTGTGTGCGCCGTTGGGCGACTTGAGTGACCGATAGACCTTCATCGCATCCCTGCGACGCTCTGCGCGCGGTCTGCCGTCGCGCTCCATGAACAGACTGATGCCTGCTTTTTTCATTCTGCAACCTCCTTGGTTGGCGGTACAAAGCTCACGTCGTTCTCCAAGACGACCTTGCCGTTATGGTCCTTGAAGTCTCCCATGTCGCCAAGGCACAGCTCAGTGCCGAGTCCGAGCGTGGAATTGCCGCCGACATGCACGACAACGCCGCTACACGGCTGCGAGAACAGGACGACCGCATCGTACTTCTCCGACCTCATCAGCTTCGGATATGTGGTCATAGCACCCTCCGTTTCTTGTCCTTGGTGTATCGGCTCTTGGGACGGCTAGTGCAGGTGATGCACCCTCCCTGCGCGTTGTAGTCGCGGATATACCGTGTGACCGTGCCATCCTGCGGCCTTCGGTCGCCACAGGTGACATACTCGACATGATCCTGGATTTCCTTCGGCCCGAATGTGTATCCGACAGGTTTCGCATCCAGCCAATCGAACACGATTTTCAATACATTCCACTTCGGTTCAAGCGGAACACTCGACTTTGAGAACAGTGAAAATTGCATATCCATAATTGACATCTCCTAGAATGGCTGTCCGTCGCCTTGGGCGAACATGTCGGCGATATCGTCGCCTTTTTCCGGCTCAGACTTCTGATCTTGAGGCTCCTTTGCTTCGGGCTTTGTGGGGGGATCTGGCTGTTTTTGCGTCGGCGCGTTTCCAAGCGCCTTCTGCTTGCCGTCGGGAACCTCGTACTCTCCCTCGATGTCAGAACCGTTGTACTCGTTCTCGGTTGTGCGTATGAACGCCTGTTGCTGTTCTGTGAGCGATTTGTCGTCGGTGGTCTTGAATGGGCGCTTGCACATACGGCTCAAGAGTGTTTTCTTTGCCATCTCAACAGGGAATTGTCCGTGCGTCGAACTCGGAAGCACGTTGCCATCCTTGTCAAATACCTGCATGTTCGACTTCTTCCAAGATGCGTGGATCTCTTTCACGGTCATGATGTCGGTGGCTATCAGCTTGCCGTCGGTGCCGATGATGTATCCATATGCCCCGGTGATCGGTCGATCTGTCGCCCCGAACTTTTGCACATGGCGCTTCACGATGCGCTCTCCCGCCATATCAGGCCTCGACAGGTCGTTGACCACCTCTATCTCAATCTCATCGCCCTCGTGGATGGTAAGGCATGGAACCTTGTAAACTTCCGGCATGACCGTCCTGAGCGCACGCTCGGTTCCGAAGTACGAGCGCATGAGCGTCAACTTGTCGCCGCGCACGATGAAGTAACACTGGCTCTTTGTTGGGTTCAGCCCCTGCTTCACCATGTCAAGCAACGACTCAGCTATGCTTTCGTTCGTACAGACCGAGAGTGCCGGGCGCTTGTCCTTGTCAACCGTCTGCTTGATTATCAGGTATGCTCCCTTGAGCGCGTTCTCGGGTGAATAGTTCGGCGGCAACACCAACGCCTTTCCCGTTTCCAGATCGCGCACGCGCTTCATGACCGCATCGGAAATATCGCGCTCCTTGAGCAACGCAATCTCCTTCCCTCCCAACGATTCCTGTGCCATCTATACCTCCTTGTGGTCGACGAGGCTGTACGCCACGCCCAAACCGTTCATATGCGATATCACGCTCGATACCTGGTTCTTGGTCGCCTTGACCTTGAACGTGACGACATACCGCTTCTCTCCCTCTTGGACGGGTGGCAGTTCGACAACCATTTCCGGCTCGTCGGCCTGCATGAACTTCGGCATCTCGGCAGCACCGATATTCACCGTGCCGCCCTGTGCAAACGTCTCACGGCGCTCCTTGGCCTCTGCCTCTGCCTTCTCGCGCTCCGCACGCTCTGCTTCCTGTCTTGCCTTGATATCTGCCTGCACACGGGCGTATTGCTCCGCAGCTTCCTCTAGGCGCTTGCGTTCCAAGAGGGTGTTTGCGAGATTCCCACCGTTGTTGCGGTAGACTTCCATGAGCTGCGAACCGAACGGATTGTCCGAGTTGAGCAGTCCGATTGCAGCGATGTCTGCGGCGACCTGCACGACCTTGGCATCGATCTCGCTGGTGATCTTCTTGTTCGTCGCTCCCTTGTTCAGCCATTTCTCGTCATCGAACCACGGCAGGCTTCGGATGAACTTGTCGACCGCCTCCGACTCCTTGGCAAGCCTCTCGTCCTTGATCTCCGCAATCTCCGCAAGCCGAGCGGTCTTGAACGCCTCTGAGATTTCGGTCAGTTTGTTCGCAATCGGTTGTTTTTGTTCGTCTATGAACGCAACCAGTTTCTTGATGGGTCCCGCGATGTTTTCCTCGAACGGCTGTGACCATACCTTCTGCATGGCGATGCGGACGCCGGACAATTCGTTCGCCGTCTTGTTGAGTGTCGCCTGCGCCTTCTTGATATCCGCTTCGTCGGCGGTCGCCACATCCATCGACTTGACGGACGCCACCTTGTTCTCGACGTAGGCCGTCAGCTCGTTGATGTTGATACGTCCGTTGCCGAGGACGATGGACTTGCGAACAGTCACCTCGCGACCTGCAATATCGGATGCCGATACTTTCGGGTCCTCGAATCCGATGATTTCCACCTTCTGCACACCATTGTCGTCCACGACCATGAACGATGGTTGGGCGAACTCCGGTTCCACGATCTCAAAATCCGCTTGGATGTCTGCCATCACATCACCTCGTCTTGTTTGACGTTGTAGGAGGCAAGGATGGACTTGAACACGCCCATGGCATCGAGGCCTGATTTCTTGGCTTCAAGTATCCTCGTGCCGTCGACTTCTTTGCCTGTCACGTCCTTGAGGACTGCCATCATGTGTCGTGCATAGGACGCATCGTTCGTTTCTTGGTCCAAGTAGTCGCACATGTCGTAGAGGCGTTCGCGGTTGAGGCGCTTGATTTTGGTGGCAGCCGCTTGTCCAACTGGCGTCTGCGATGCGAAAAAGGGCCAAAGCTGGGCCGTGCCAATCGAGCCAAGCCCCTTTATGGTGAGCCACGCATCTTCCTTGCCAATCTCAGACTCGTGATATTGTTTCACCACCGCTTTCACCTGATTGACCGTCTCACAGTTGCCGACGGCACGAAGGTACATGCGCTCAAGTTCCTTGCGATATGCTGCGTTCTTCTTTTTGAGTGAGGCGACCTCCTTGGTGAGTGACGACGCATGTTTCTTGGATTCCTCAACCTCTTTCTCAAGGGTCTTTATCGCAATGTTCTTTGCGGTGTTGTCAGCAATCCGCACCCTTGCCGCTTGCATCAGGTCGTGGCTGGACGCATATTCGATTCCGGTGGCAGAATCTACCACATGGCAACAACAATCTTCGTTTTTCCTTCCAAACATTCGGCTTTGGAGGAGAAGTGGAGGGTGGTCATGCGTCACCTCCAAGCAAAAGCTGGTCGCTGTCGTCATCGCCGTTACCATTCAGCCACCAGTCCATGACTTCCTCGCCAGTAGCCCATTGCGTCTCCATGCCGTCCGCAACTCGCTTGTCAATCATCCGTTGGAACGCACGAACATAGGACTGTCTGAATTTCGGGTACCGCTCGAACTGTGTTTCTTGACCATTTTTTCCAGCCATTGGGCATCCAATGCACCCAAGACGCTTGAATCCTTCGTTGTAGAGTTTGCAGTAGGGCATGTTTTCACGATGAATAAACTCCCATACATCATCGTCCGACCAATCGATGATCGGATTCACGACATACTGCTTCCTTGGTAGGCAATGCTCCATCTGTCGCCGGTCATCATCGTTGTCGTTGAATAGGATTTTCCGGTTCTTCACCGTGTCCGCGATATCCTCGAACGCTCCGCGCTTGGCTCTTGCGACGCTTTCAGCCCAACGGACGCCAGTCAACGTAAAACGTCCTTGACCGCCACCTTCCTTCAATTCTTTACAGCAATACCGGACCAGTCTTGTCGGCGGCATCCTTTTCTGGACAATGAGTTGCCACATCGACTTCTGGTACAGATCACGGCTTACGAACGGGAACTCCGACTTGACGAAATGCACCAACTCAGGCGGGTCGATTCCGGTGACGTTGTAATGGAACTCGGCATATTCCAATAGCGGAATATTCTCCTGCTCTGACGCCATCTTGACCACTCCATAGAGAGCAACCGAATCCTTGCCGCCGGAGAACGCAACATATAGCTTGCCAAGTCGGAGCGATTGTGAGAATTTGTAGGCATCTTTCACCCGCTCGACAGCGTTCTGCACCTTGTCGATTGTTCCGAACAGCGTCTTTTCGTATAGCACGGCTATTTGTCGTCCTTCGCCGTCGGCGCAACCCCACGCTCGGTAGCCTTATTCACCTCACGGATCAACTCGTCCAATGTCTGGATTTCGGGAAGTTCTACGAGCTTGATTTCCTTTCCGTCACCCGCGATGAACACCATGCCTTCATACTTGGTGATTTTATCGTTCGCGTCGAACAACTGCTTCCTAAGATCGCCATTTTCGACGTTTAGACGGCAATTATTGTCAATTTCCGTGTTCAACTGCTTCTGCGCGTCCTGTTTCTGCTGGTTAGCCCAACGCTCGAAACCCTCGACTTGGATAATCTTGTCGCCCAACGTCTCCAATACTTTCAACAATCCGTCAGTCACGCCCCTGCCCCCTTCTGTCGTGCCCGTATCTGGCACGCTCCCCATCACTCGCACCCTGCATCCATGCCACGACCAAAAGCATGACAAGGAATACAAACGCACCGACTCCCAGTGCCACCTGCGCCCACACGGGCAACGTCTCTGGCGGCAACACCTTCGCAACATGAGAAACTTCCACTGGATTCCCCCTTGTCTTTCGCCCTACTTGGGCTTCTGCTCGTAGTCCTCAAGCCACTTGACGATGGACTCTGGACGGAACAGCACCTTGGAACGCATCCGAAGCACAGGGATCACCCCGGCGGCAACCATGCGGTCCAACGTCCTCACGGACACCCCGATCTGCTTGGCGCACTCATTGCGGTCCCATGTGCGCTTCACCACGGCGTCAGGAGCCTGCGCTTGCGCTTCCATCGGACTGCTCCTTGGTCTGTTGCGAGACAGCACGTTCCAACAGGATGTTCACCATCTGGTTGAACGAGCGCTTGTCATCCTTGGCCAACAAGTTCACCTCTGCCGCAAGATCCTTAGACATGCGGAGGGAAACCTTCTTGACCGCCTCTTGCTGTATGTTTGATTGTTTCATGCTGTCATCTTACTATCACTTTGCTGTACCGTCAAGCATTTTGTGAAACTTTTTACCAGCATTTTTACAGCACCGAGCATCAGTATACTAATGTATACCACTCACCATGACAGAGAAATGAATCATTCTCGAATTTCGGTGTAGGCATATTGCCATCATGATACAGATACAGTACATTTATAGTGTGGGGGAATTCCCACAAAGGTGATGTGTCATGACCGTAAAGATGAAGAATGAGAAGGGAACGAAAGTCTACACCATCCGCATGTACCTAGACCTTGCATCGAAGGTTGAGCAGCTTGCCGAGCGCGATGGCAGGTCGGTGAATAGCGAGGTGGTGGAGCTGTTGAAGAAGGGCATGGAGCTGATGGCTGCCGAGAAGCGCCACCTGTCGAACCTTGACCCGTTGAGGATCGTGAACGCTGACGACGGAAATGCGGCCAATGGCGGTGATGGGGAAAAACACCCCGGCGCTCCCGATGCTGCCTCACGACATGCCGAGGAATATCAAAAAGGGGAGAATCGGGAGCTTGCATAATCAAGTTCCCCATCATATCTTACGGCGGTTCGCACAAGTATCATAAGTAATATTTACATGGGTGGCAAATTGTATGCCAACACACAAATACAGGGAGGATTCTATGGGATTTTTCTCAAGGTTCGCGAGAGTCGGGGGAGGCTCGGAACGCACCATGACGGATGCCGTGAAACTCGCACAGGCGTACCGATGGATATGGTTCGGCATGGACCGGAAGTCTGTCGAGCGCGAGGCCGCCAAGGATCCGTCGATGAAGCCAGGCTACTTCGGCAACTCAATCGGGTGGTATGAGACGACATTCGCAGGCAGGCCGTTCGCACTCGGGTTCGCATACCACCAGGACAGACTGTACGCCATTGACTTCTCCTACTGCGACCAAGACCCATACGACGTGCGCGAGATGTTGCTCAAGATGATGACCGAGAAATACGGACAGCCGTACGCCGTGACCATGGACGTAACCGCATGGAAAACCGAGGATCGGCTGGTCAAGATCATGGCGTGGCGCAAGAAAATGTTCATCACCAGCGTCAAGCTGTATATCGAGTACACGCCGATGACCGACGCAATCGAACAGGAGAAGGGTAGGGTGGCAGATATCGCGGTCAAGTCAGAGTTGGCAAATTTCGGCTGAATCGGGAGATATTCTGTTATTATGATAACATTCTGTTGCGTTTTGCCCTGTTGCGTCAAGATTTTGTTAGGAATCTGAGAAAAGACGGGGCGCGCACGGTTTGGCCCCGTTGTACTCGGCCCTCCACAGTACCTTTTGCCCCCACATCTAGCGTCTTTCTTCCCGCCTTCCTGGATTTCCCCGCTACCTATAGCGTGCCCATATCTAGTGCCTCGGTCCCCTGGTTGCCCCCATATGTAGCGTGGTACTTGCCCCGGCTCGGCCCGCTGCGATCGATTGCCGCCGGGCTTGCCCTGGTTCCTCGGCTGGTTCCTCGGCTGCACGGCTTGCTCCTTGCTATAGGACCGGCGCCCTATTGCCCCCTATCATTGCCCTATTGCCCCGGCTATCGCGTCGGGCTATAGCTTGCCCGGTTCCGTCGGGCTGCTACATTGCCACCATTCCATGTGATCCCTTTATTGCCATTGTTGGCACACTCTATGCTATTCGCGCGCGTTACATATACATATTAGGGGCGCTGCTATGCAATCCAGGCAATCCAGGCGATCCATGCAATCCAGGGCGGGCTATTGCCGCGATCCGTGCTTAAAAATGTTTATTGTAATTACTATTGACACCAAAATAATGTCATGGTAATATCAAATTGTCAGTATGGCAATTATAAATTTTAAGGGGGAATATATGCAAACATTACGTTTCTTTCATGTCAAGTTTTCAGGGCCGACAAACAAGCGCGGGCCGCGCGTCTTGATCCATGACCTACGTTTCAACAAAAGGCGATCGATACCGGCCGACAATGGAAGCCGTTGGATTGCAGACACCGCCGCAGCGTGGCTGGCCGACAAGTGGATCAACGTTGAGTTTGTCGGCGAGAAAAGCGGGGCCGAGTTTATTCTCGGGACAACTGATTTAATCAATCAAATTTAGGGGGGGGGCATATGTATCTATCTAATAAAGAACTTTCAAAGGCGATCCAGAACGATCTGAAAGCCGCGGGCGTGCCGCGGGCCGCGTATTCGATCCGTGTAAAAAATGCGGGCTATAGCACCTCTATAACCATCGAGGTGAAGGACCTTTCAATCAGGCTTGAAAAGGTCGAAAAGATTGCAAACAAGCGCGAATCAATCCGATATGATGAATACTGCCAGGAAATTCTTGAAGGCGGGAACACGTTTGTCAATGTTCGTTACGATTATGACGCGCTAGACGCCGCCCGCGCTTCTTTCATGGAAAAGGCCAAAGAACTCACAAACAACCCGCCCGCAAAATACAGCGGCGTTACCATCGCGGAAAAAGGGAAAAGGCGCCTGGTTTTCATGTATGACGGGCCGGGGCATGTTCAAAACTCTTTAGTTGTCTTTGACGACAAGGGGCGATCAATGGATTATGGCCGATATGCTGCATATAACGAATATGTAATATCTGAAGGCATGGCAATCTTTTCCGCTACAGGGCGGCTTAATTAAGGGGAATTATATGGAAACTATCAACAGGATCAATGAAGAAGCAGCAAGACGGGCGAAAGAGGCGAACAGCTACAGCGACTATGAAGCGGGCAGCGCAACGGCCGAATATAATCAGCTTGTAGCAAACGCGCAAGCGATTGCGGACCGGCAGAAAAAGCGCGTTGATCCAATGTATCATGAAAAGATTGATTCATTGCTTGCTACATACTTGCGCAAGGCGGCCGACAACATGAACGACCGTTTCTCGATTGAATCGCGTTGTCCGTCGGTCATGATTGCCGGTCCTGCTAACTTTCCAGTACGCAAGAAGGAAAAGCAGAACGCGGCGCGGGATCGGAATTATCAAGAATGGCAAGAGATCAAAGGCTTGCTAGACAAGATCCGTAGCGTTGGCACTGGCGGCATAAGCTCCGACGATCCCGACGCGCGGGAAAAGCTGGCGGGTAAAATTGCGAAATTGCAGAAGCTCCAAGACACTATGAAGGCCGTCAACGCCTATTACAAGAAAAACAACACTCTTGAAGGCTGCCCGGACTTGACGGCCGAACAGGCTGCAAAACTTGCCGCTTCAATGGCAAGGGACTGGCGGCAATCCCCGCGGCCTTTTGAATCGTATCAGCTTACAAACAACAACGCAAACATTCGCCGGCTGCAACAGCGGCTAGACGAAATGAAGCGCCTTGAAGAAAAACCGCTTGACGGGTGGACCTTTGACGGTGGCCGCGTCGAGGCCAACGCCGATGAAAACCGCTTGCAAGTGTTTTTTGATGAAAAGCCCGACGAGGAAAAGCGCGGCGAAATGAAGCGCAACGGCTTTCGGTGGGCGCCAAGCGCGGGCGCATGGCAGCGGCAACTTACCAGGAACGCGATTTATGCTGCAAAGCATTATATCAGTTTCTTGAAGCCGCAAGAGTAAGGTAAGGCGCGGGCCGGTTCGCCGGTCCCGCTACTTGTCTATCTTGTCGGGTAGACAAGCGGCGGCCTGTAGGGGGGGGGGCGCGAGATTATCAAGGGGGCGTAATATGAAATATTTTTGCATGAATTGCGTTTCTGTTTGGTCGGGAAAAGACTATACAAACCAAAGCGGGCGCATTAGAAAACACGTTGACCAAGAGGGGCACCATTGCCCGCATTGCGGATCAGTAAACATCATTAAAGGCAAGGACCGGATCAACGCGGCATTGTCAATGGACAATCTTTCATTGAAAGATTTTGAATAAGATAAGGGGGCAATCATGAAAAAATGCTACAACACCATGGGCAACGTTGGAAAGGTAAAATACCTTGTCAATTTCCACGACGGGAAAAGCACGCATAAAGACGGATCCCCGTTTTTTGATGTCGCGTGTTTTAGTAACAAGAAAAAAGAACAGGCGTTTATCAAGCAACTGCAAGCCGATGGATACCAGGAGCGAGGGCTAGCAATATGACAATCGAGGAAAACACTTTATGGACCGAGGGGCGCGGCCTTTGGTATGAATATGTGCGTATTAACGGCTATTCGTGGAAACCATGCAGGGCAGGATTGAAAAAATTGGCTAGCTTGCTTGACTTGACTGTCGCATACATAAGCAAGCGTATATGGATCTACCTTAACAACTAAACCACCAGGGCGGCCGGCGTTGTCGCCCCGCCTCTATCGTTGTCTTAGGGGCAACGATACGGGCGTATGCTCGACAGTATCATATCTCACTAGGGGGCTTTTATGATAAACCATAGAGTATATAGAGGTTTCAACGGCGATGAATTTCCGAATAGCCCATATTTTTTTAGCAAAAGCCAAGAACATGCCGCCGATTATGGGAAAACGGTGGCAAGGTATGAAATATCTTTTTCTCGGCTTTTTGATTCTTCTAGTGAAAGCGATATAGAGCAGCTTATTGATGTTGTTGGACCGCTCGAAGATCCCTACGACAATGCCATCTACAATACCCCACAATCCTTTATAAGCGCGTGCGCGGGGTGCGATACATGGGAACCGATTGAACAGCATATATGCGCGATACGGGCTATGGGATACGACGCAATCCGCATATATGAGGGTGGATTTGAAAACTTTATAATTTTTTCAAAGGATCAGATCAAAAGGCTATAAGGGGGTACTATATGGACTATGAAACAATGGTCGAATGGGCGCATAGGATTGCGGAGCGGTGCAAGCGCGAGGGCAGAACCGAGCAACAGGCGCGTGATGAGATTTTTAACAGCGCTTTGGTGCAATTTTCCGACGATTGGGACGACATAACCGACGAGGCGATCGAACAGGCGCGGCGGGTAGTGGCAGCCGTGCTACCGGGTCCGGCGACCGGCGCTATCATCGCGGCAAGCTGAACAGCGGCCCGCTAGCGCTTTGCGGCGTCGGCGGGCAGTTATACGGTTTTTTTGGCAAAATTGCGTGGCGGGCGTTTTTGGCGCCTTTGCGGGCAAATGGGCGCGCGTGTCTCATCGCGTGCCGACGGTATAGGGGGCGTATATGGCAAGGCATACGGCTAGGGGCGATCCGGCGCGGGCGATCCGTGCCCGGCTAGGGGCGGCGATCCGGCGCGGCAGGCCCCACATATGGGGTGTGAAAATTTTGCGCACCATGCGATCCGGCTGGCGGCATTGCGTTCCCCGGAAAACGCGTTTCGGTTTTGGAGGCTCTAAAGGGGGGCCGGAGACCGACTCAATTTTTCCCGATTGCGTTTTCGTGCCTCTAAAGGAGTATGTTGGACAAATTATTTTTCAGAAATTCAGTGTGTAAGCTCTAAATGACATGTAAAAATGGTCGATATTATGATATAATATAAGTAGATAAGAGCGCGGAGGCTATATATGAAAAAGACATTTTCTAGTATCGACGACATTCTTAGAAGCCAGCAAGTATCATCCATTGATGATGGAAAACCAAGCAAGAAATATTCAATCAAAGGTGGGGACTCTTTCGGTAGGCTCACGGCAATTAAACGTGTTTACGAGGTTGCTAAATCAGGAAGAAACGCTGCGTGGATTTGTAAATGCGAATGTGGAAACTATAAGGTTGTTCGAGAGTCTAACCTTGCTGCCGGTATGACAAATTCGTGTGGCTGTCTATTGAAAGATATTGATGAGGAAAGAAGGGTGTATGACAAAGATAGTGCGGCTGCTGTTTGCGCATGGAAAAACATGATTAACAGGTGTAAACCAAATTACGTTCAGAGTGAGAATTACTACAAAAAAGGCATAACCGTATGTAGCGAATGGGAGTGTTTTGACGTTTTCAATAGTTGGGTTGATGGTAGAAATAAAAATAGAAAGTTCTCTGTAACAAGAAAAAACAAAGAACTCGGGTTCTTCCCGCAAAACTGCTCCATAAAAATACGGCAGCAAGACAAGTATTCAACCACTAGACTGGGTAGAATCTGGAACAACATGAATGCAAGGTGTTATAATAAAAACATCAAAAACTATGCGTTATATGGCGGGCGCGGCGTTTCTGTTTGCAGTGAGTGGAAAGATTCATTTCGCGAATTTGAAAAATGGGCTGTGGCTAATGGATATTCAAAAAACCTATCAATCGACAGGATCGACACGAACGGAGATTACTCGCCACTAAATTGTCGATGGGCAACGCTAGAAACACAGTCTAATAACACAAGAAAATCCATTAGGGTTTTGTATCGGGATAATACATACACAGTAAAGGAAGTTGCTCGGATTATTGGAATAAGTTGTGCCCGAATAAGATCATCTAAAAAGGCTATGATGGACTACGGGTATGAGATTATAAGAAAGTATGAAGAAAAACAACAATGTGGCCGCTGATAACAGTTTTCACGAAAATGTATAAGTTTTTGTGAAAGTTCACACGATCTTACAAACTTTGGAGGGCATATGGGAAGGAGCGACATGGCGACACGGGAACAGCTTATAGGGGCTGCCGTGGCGATCTACGATTGGGCGACAAGCGGCGAACAGCGTCGCGACATCGACTGGTCACAATACGACCGACTCAGCGCGGCACAGGTGATTGCGCCCCTGCTGGTCATGGGCGTGGACAACGACCGCGTGTACAACTTGCATCGGGTGCTTCGGCGCAAGCTCAACTACGATGCGCTGCTCGACCGGGTGGATCCGCTGGACACCTACGAGGCCGAGGGTTTCTACCGCAAGATGTGGTGGCAGATCCGCATGAATCACCTGGTTCCCGATACGCGGGCGCGCTTCGGCGTGGACATCGAGACGTTCGGCGACATGATCGGGTTCAAGCCGTTCAAGGTGGTGGACTTCGAGGACTTCCATGAGCAGACGAACAAGCCGGATTTTATCTACGCCTTCGAGCAGACGGCGCACATCCAGCCGCCCAAGACCGACGAGTTCAAGCGAAAGTTCAAGCGGGCGCGAAGGGAGTACCGCGAGTCCCAGGAATCGCAAATCGAAACCTGATGCGCTAAATAGGGCATGAAAATGTATTTGCTCCCACGGACTTCGCGTTATACCAGAATGGGTGCGATTCGTGGGAGATTTCCGTCTTTTATACCATAGCTGGATACTTACGGCTTGCCCCTTCGCTGGGAACTGTTCTTGTGACATGGGCAAATTGTGCGGTTTGTTCCTATAAAATTGTGCGGTTTGTTCCTATCACAGAAGCCATACGCTATCTACGGAAAGTCGGATATCGTCGAACTTCGTGACCATAACGGCACAAATTGCGATTATAGCCGAAGTGGCTGTCGCTTATTGCAAGATATCGCTGAAACTCACTCCACATGTAGACCAAAAAAGGGGAGGGCGCTTTCACGACCTCCCAACTCCTTGTGCATCATGGCACATGAATCAAAGCCGTTTGCCTGCTGTCGGTGGACGTCATCACCTAGACAGGACTTACTGTCGGCTATAGGACCGGCAAGACTCGAACTTGCACGGCTCGGATGCGTATACCATCCAGCTCCCCAGTCTGCAACCGCCGTCACGATTGCACCCGGTCCTACACCCGTCTTTCCGGGCTGTCAGACACTTCCCTCTCGATCGCGTTGGTCGTTCGCAATCACGGACAGTATTCTACCGCCACTATCCGGTTTCTCCGTACTTCCGGCAAGTTTCCAGCACCATTGATTGCGCTGGCACTCATTATGGGTTTAGCAGGGGCAGGACTCGAACCTGCAACCTCGACGTTATGAGCGTCGCTGTCTGCCTTTGACGTACCCTGCGATGACCGCCGATTTGCATAGGCTGGCTCGGCGGGGCCTCTTTGCCTTCACGGACGATAGTCCATGCGAGGGTGCAGGGCTTTCCCCTGCGTGTTACATGATGCACCTCCCAAAAGATGAATCAGAAACCTTGTAGCTCATTATATCATGGGGTTTCGGCGATCCGGCAAGTAGTGTCGGCGAATATCATGAGAAATGCTACTCACCAAACCTCCTGTCAAACTCCCGTGACAGCGCGTTGGTGATCCGATCAACCTGCGCTGCAAAATAGATCAATTCCTGGTCGTCGAGTTCGTCGAGCGTCCACAGGAAATCGCCGATATCCCTGCTCATGAGTCCGCTGGTGAACGTGATGTCCCACTTGACTGCCATTACTTGCCACTTCCCCTCAATACGACTCTATACTCGTCCATGCTCTCATCTTTAGCACGCCGTGGTACAACCCTGTTGCTCTCGCGTATGGCTTTGTACTTTGCAAAGACCAGTTCGCCACACGCAGGATCGTTCTCCGTGACCTTTGCGTGAAACTTGTGACAAGTATAGTCGCCGTTCGTCGGAGGGAATCCTCCATAGTAGTTGTAGGTACACCATATGCAATTACTGCAAACCTTCCTGTGTGGTCTTACGCCCATTCAAACTCCTGTTTCATTGAAAACGCTTGTTTCACCGCCGTGGTGAAAGTGCTAAAGGGATGTAACTTCCGGTGTACTTCCGGGGTCGCGACTCTTGGACGGTGTTCCCAGTCTAAGAAACGCTTCTGTATTGCCAACCCATGGCCTTAATGTAAAGTTCTTGTCCTCGGTCGTTTTCCCTTCCTTGAGGTCGCACAACCACAGGATTCCCGGTTCGATATCATATTTTTCGCCCTTGTCAGTCATGAACTTGCGGTAGTCTGAGTACATGCTAACCAAGTTGTCGACATACCGCACAACTTCGTCGCGCTTGACGCCAATCTCGACCATCGGCACAACAGCCCTTTCCAGGGCCTCTTGATACGTCATCACACCCTCCTATTCTCAACCAGTCTGCTTCTCTGGAACCTTAACCTTAGCAGCAAATATATTCCAACCAATCAGACATTTTTCTCTAAGCATTTCAGGGTGGCCAAACCCTAACAAGACGGATACTTCATACGTTGCGCCACATTCACAAACTGCGGCATAACAATAGTTATCATGCTTTTTGTTATATTGTACGCCGAGTGTTGGAATCTTTCCGCATTGAGGGCACGGGACTATATCTTTAGAGATGTCCAAGTCGGCAACTTTAGCATAGGACAAAATCCAATAGTCAGACGCATTGATGATGTCCAGCGAATTGTCGTGTTCGTCATCAAATTTGATTGGACTGTTAAAATCATCAATACCATGATAGAACGTGAACATGATGTCGTCCCCAAGTGCAGTTGGATCAAGTTTGCACGACTGTGACAGGTTGACAAACTTGAAGGTGACTGGATTTCCGTCATGTAGATAGTGAACACCACTTCCGTCAAACGGGTCTAATCCAGGAACTTCATACAATCTGTATGACCGCTGTTTCTCATAGCTTTCACCTTCGCACTCAAGACAAAGGTCGCCCTTGTGCAACACCTTGCCATAACGATCCTTGTACTCACGATCTCTAAAATCCCTTTTGTCATGAACGTACATCACGCCCTCCTGTTCCAAGCGTCGATGGCTTGTTGTTTGGTTTTACCAGTTGCGCGCATTGTGATGCCATAGCTTTCCACGACAGCCATCCATGAGTCCTTGCCGACCTCGTACACCGACGGATACACTTCCTTGTACCACGGACACGGCAGACACCCCTCCTCATTGAGGATTCCAAGGTCTTTGATGATGAACCTGTAGCCGGACTCGCAATCGTCGAGTCCATGCACCCACATGCACCCCCCTTGGTTGCCGTTGTACAGGCAACCTTGGCACAGGCATGTCGGGTCGATGGCCTTGAGCATGTGCGGGTGTCCCTTGATAATCTCAACCCATTGGTCGCCTAGCTTGTGCATGTGTTAACCTCCTTGTTAACCATTTTGTTGACGCCAACAAAATCGTCATAATATTCATCATCGTCCAAATCATCATCGAATGGTACGTCAAACCAATCATCATCCCAATGAGTCATACGTCCTCCCAAACCTTCATACTGTTCCATGTCATACCTTTATCATACGTCCCAAGATATGCTATCAATGCTTTTTTAATAATTCCAGCTTCCAAAACCTCGTTGGTGATTCCGGCACACGCATTGACACAAGCTACGATTCTTTGTGCATCCTCTATGTACGTCACCCTCGCAATATCCTCTCTTTCGGATTTACTGATGACTACACGCGGGTACAAGGGTTCCCATGTGTTCCATGGCTCTTTCGTATGTTTCATACGTCCTCCTTCTGGTCGTGGACAAGAGTAAGCGCATACTTGGTAACAGCACCGTGTAATGCTGATATCTTTCTCCGAACACGCTTTCTCTCACGGATTAGATTAAGCACAACCTCGCATTTTTGACACATCTCAACATCTTCATCCTCACAATACCTTAGATACGAATAACAGGGGCCTCTTTCTTTTGAAGCCATAAAATACCTATCCAGTTGAGATAAGTCATCCCAAAAGTCCTTATGGCAATCATTATGTGTACTTTGGTTAATTTTCTCTGTTAAATGGTTTTCATACATTTTTACAGTGCCTAGCTTTTTTAATGTTTCTTCGATCATCTTTATTTCTCCCCTCCGACACGCTCGTCGGTGAAATGCTCAAAGTAGTAGTGCGTCTGACACAGACTCAAGTGCGCACCTCCGTCTAGTTTTACTTCGCCGTACATGTCTGGCGATTTCGTAGAATCCGGCTCACCAAACAGCGGGCACCAGTCGCCACAAGGACGAGCGACCGGCTCTCTCACGATGTCATTATAATTGGGGACTTTGTAGTCTCTTTGCATCGATTGAAATGGACACGATTGCACACGCATCTGGTTGCCGCGGCCAACCATCAAAACGCCTTCTGAACCTAGTACGATTATCTTTCCTTTCATGATTTCGCCTCCGCTTCCTTGTTCTTCTCTTTCTCTGCTTGTTTGTTCACGGCCTCCCAAAACCAAGAAAAAGGAATACCGCTTTCCTTGTATGCTATATGGACAGCATTAATAACAGCCAGCGTTTCTGCTACGCTTTTATCCAAAGGAACACTCACTCCACCACCTCCGCTTGCTTAATGCTGCGTATTGATCCAAACCGCATTACTTCTTCCGCTTCTAGTTTAGAACACAGCTTGCCTCTGATTAATGGATGCCATGCGAACTGCCTTCCGCAACCATGGCATTTCAGCGTGTGTACATCAATCATGTGTTTCCAACACAGGTCACACACTTGGTTTTCAAATACTTCCAGAATGGGGTCTGGTTTATAGTTCATCATTACTCTACCTCCATTTGTTCGTGGATGTTGCTGATGATTTCCATTTCATATTCTTCATCCCATGGTTTATCAGACGCAAGCTCTTCGTCTATGCGTTCTTTCATGTATCGAACTTGGTCAACAACCTTCTCTGCTGAGTCCTCGCAATCACAGACGCACTCAAGGCCGTCGGAGAGCCTGAATACGGATGTATACAGCTCACTCCAACCGCCAAGACATTTCTCTCGCTTTACCTCGATTTCATGCCCACGGTATATAACCTTCACTTCCTTTCCTCCTTGATTATTGCGGTAATGAAACTCTCGTGTATCCCACAAATACAGGAGAAAAACATTTCATCCGTACGCTCAAGATCTTCTCTTGTGGCGACAAGATTATATAAATTAGTTCCATCACAATCCCTTCGGAGTTCCTTTATGAACATACGGACTCCGTTTTCCAGCCCAACAAGGCTACCAACTCGATATTTATGCTGTTTACGTTCAGCCATTCCCAACCTCCCCAACCTCATAGATTGGCACACTAGTTTTCTTGCCCCTATACTTCTCTGCTGCCTCACGAGTATTGAACACCGCACAGGCGCCGATCATTCCTTCTGCCCAATTTAGATTTACGGTGACAGGGTTCCCGAAAAAGTCTACTTTTTGCTTTCTCTCTATAACCATAAGTAAATACATCATTTACCTACCTCCACTTCTTCTACAGTACCAGCCGTTTCTGGGTAATAATCACTTTCTACCATAAGCCCAACGATCCCTATATGACCATGATCGCGTAACCACAAAAGTACCTTGAGTACATCGTCTTTCGGTAACTCGGTGCCACTACAGACCTTTTCAATAAACTCGCCACACGGATTTGTTTCATCTCCCATTGATGGTGGTATTTTCTTCACCATGGTTTTTGGCACCTCAACAAGAGGGTGTGTCCCAGGGCAGTCGTCAGAATCCATATACTCGGGGTTACAGTGCATACAGAACGTAAATCCACACAGCTCACACTTCGGGCCATTGTGAATGTCACCATACTCAAACTGCCACTTGTCAATATTCCCGTATTCGTCAAGACGCCATTTATGTTTCATAACTACTCCTTTTCCTGTAAACGTTTACATTCCGTAGACCCAACCGAGTCCTCCACAATCTCCGCTTCTCCCACGATGAGGTGCGATATATCCGCTATCGACTTCACCATATCAAGCCGGTTCTCCGCACGGGTATAGATATCAGTCATCTCCTTGCTTTCGTGGCCGACCGTCAGACGCAGTTTGTCGCCGGTAGCCCCCAATGCCTGCGCCTCGGTATTGAAGAAGTGCCGGAAGCTGTGGAAGCTGATGTTACGCCCGCGCCTCATCATCTCACCTGCACGCACCATCAACGGCTTGCCCTCCTTGTCGAACTTGCCACGGGCGGTCGCATCGGTGTCCTCGACCATCGTGCCGACCTTGACGCCTGCCTGCGCTTCCAATACGTCGTAGAGATGGCCGTAGAAGTTCTCGCGGATGTACGAGGACGCGACAGGCCCGTTGTCCTTCGCACCGCCGACCGTCCAGAACACCAAGGAGGATCCCGTCGTGTTCTTCGCCGCCATGTCCAGCAATTTGTTCGCCAGCCAAGTGGGGCAGGGTGTGGAGCGCGTTTTCTTCCCTTTGGTCGATTTCTCGCCGCCCTTGATCGACCACGACTTTGAAACATGGATGATGGCGTCCTGCTCATTGACCACATTGATGTCGTTCGCATAGAGCGCGCGGATCTCTCCGAGGCGCATCCCCGTGGCTGCGGCCAAGAGGACGGCGAGATACACATGCTCGGTCGCGTTCTCCTTGAGGACGACCAGCACCTTCTGGAACTCGCTTCGGGTGAGGATGCCCCTCTGTCGCTCCGGCGTGGTGTCGACATGTTCCACCAGCTTGGTCGGGTTCTCATGGATCATGTCGTTCTTCCACGCGTCCCTCAATGGCTTGGTGAAGGCGACCATGATCTTGTCGACCGTCGAGTTCGCCATGGCTCCCGAATCGATGAGTTTGTTGGATATGTCGCGGACGAACTTGGGCGACACGTCGGCGACCTCCATGCCCTTGCCGACGAGCGGGACGATGTGCGTCTTGATGTATCCGCGCATGATGCCTGCGTAGTTCTCGCTGACAGCCCCCGGACGGCGCTTGTTCAGCCTCCTGATGCGGATGCCCGTGAAGTCCCAAAAATCGAGCAGGTAGTCGGTCAGCAACTCGCGGCTTCCCCGGTTGATCTTGATGAACCCGCGCTCGTAGGCCAAGACGACGATGCGTTCGCACTGTCGCTTGCTCTTGAGCTTCGGGTGTTCCTCCTGCAACCCCATGCGCTTGACCAGGCTCTTGACCGACAGCATGGGGCTGCGCTTTCCGTCGCCGACGAGGTATTGGAAATACCAGCCGAAACCGTCGCGCTCGAACACGGTGTACTTGAAATCTGCCTTGGTTCTTGGCATGTTCGGGCCTCCTACGTCAAGTGTAGACCCTCATTTTCCATCCGGCAATTAGCCATCAAAACATATATCAAAAACCATCAAATTTTGTGTTTTGGTGCATTTTGATAAAAAAATAGCACCTAACTACTTATATTGTAATTAGATGCTACATGGGCGCGATTGGGTTTGAACCAACGACTTCTACCGTGTGAAGGTAGCACTCTCCCGCTGAGTTACGCGCCCGCTTTTTTTCTTTGTGTAGCTTACGGGAAAATCGCTTTTTTGTCCATATGGGTTGATACAGAATCGAAAAGTGGGTAGGATTGGTGTTGCTTTTGCAACAAGGAATGGTACAGATGGACCCATATCAGAACATGCTTCTTCGTTCGCCATTGTTCTCCGCGCTTTCTGCTGATGAATTGCCTCACATGCTCAATTGCTTGAATGCCAGGAAAAAGCAATATACTTCCAGGCAGTTCATCATTCATGAGGCCGATGTCATCGAAGATGTATGCATCGTGCTGGATGGACAGGTCCAGATCATCACCGAGGATATTTTCGGGAACCGCTCGATCACGGCGAAACTGGGACCGGGGCAGTTGTTCGGTCAGGTGGCTGCGAGCAAGCTTGCCCAATCGAGTCCTGTCTCCGTGATGGCCGATACCGACTGTGAAATTCTCCTGCTGAAGTTCCACAAGCTGGTGGCTCCATGCACCAGGGCATGCTCGTTCCACTCGCGGGTGATAGAGAACATGATGAATGTGTTGGCAGATAAGAATCTGATGATGAACCGCAAGCTTTCCATTCTCAGCAAACGCAGCATCCGGGACAAATTGCTCACGTTTCTCTCCTGGCAATGCCAAGACCATGGATGCAGGGAGTTTGACATCCCCTATACCCGTGACGAGCTGGCCGACTATCTCTGCGTAAACCGGAGCGCACTCTCACGTGAGATATCGCATATGGTGAGCGAGGGGCTGATCGATACCGATCGCAACCACTTCATCGTGCACGACAGTACCGAGCTCTGATCACTGCGGCATGACGAGACTTCGGATCTCAAGACCCCTCTGGTACCATGATTGGGCAAGGCCGTAGCGATCTCCCGCACTGGTCTTGATTTCCGACGGTGCACGCCCTTCGACACCCAAACTCAACAGTGGTTCCTCATGGTCAGGAAGGAAGAGCGTCACCTTCCTGTCCAGACGATACGCGATCCCTCCGTCGGTATACTGTCCGAGAGGCATCGGATCGAAGGAGATCACCACCAACGATTTCACTTTCTCCGGATCGAACTCGTCTTCGACATACCGATAGTAGCGGATCGATCCATCTTCGGTTACTTCTGCGAACAGCATGTTCGGGGGAACGGGAAGAAGGTACTGTTCCTTCGCAGAATGCTTGGATGAAACGGCCCTGACGAAAGTTCCATACTGCTCTTCATAGGCACGGTCCTGAAGCATTTCGAAACGCATGCCACCATCGGTAAGCGTTTCGCCGACCAATGCGGTCCTCTTGCCTTCGACGAGATCGATCACATAAATCGTATCTCTGTCATGAGAATTCCTGTAGAACAGCCTGCTGCCGATCAACTGCAACCCTTTTCCCTCGTCGGAGGCCAGTTGGACGATCCCGGTGCCATCAAGCTTGCTGAAAAAAATCCCTCCCTTTGGTGAAGTGAATGCCAGATACCCGTCACCCACCGCATACTCCATGATATCCCGGTGCAGCGCGAGCACCGCGTTGCCTCCGGCGATCGGCTGGCGCATCAGGCGCAATCCATCCTTGTAGTACAGCCAGGAACCAGATACCTGAATATCGTGATATGGACCGCCCACGATCCTTTGGGCCACCATCCTCCGCTGCAGGTCGAAACGGCGGATGACCGAGGATCCTTCGGTGGATCCGAGCATGAAGGCCATCCCTCCGGAGATGCCGACCAACTGTCCTCCATTGGCGTAGAGCAGGGTAGGGCCGGCTTCCTGGGAGAGTTCGATCGCGTACAGGTCTCCCTGGCCTTCCGTACTCACATACACCGTATGGTCATGCAAGTGTGCATGTGCCACAGGCACATCGAGCAGCCGATCCAGTTCATACGTCACGGTATCGAGACTACAGAGGATGTTGCCTTGTTCCTTGTCGATATGGATGAGGCGGGTCCCGTAGGAACCGACGATGATGCCGTCGAACGAAGCGACGAGATCGTCCCGGGCGTTGATGCTGCCGATCTGGCTCCGGTGCAACTTCTGCAGGTAATGGGATTCCGAACCGTCCTCGAACCGCATGTCGACGGTGAACCAGACAGTCTCGCCTTCCAGCGCGACATAGCCGCCGTTACGCATGTTGGAGGAGGTGTTCCCGCGCAAGGAGCTTTCAGTATCCTGCAACTGCTCGTTGAGTGCACTCTCCATCCTCAGCACCGCATCGCCATCAATGACGATGCGATCCGTGGCAGTGCACCCGACGAGCGAGAGGAGCGTTGTCAGGGCAAGTACAAGGACAGTGAGGAACAAGTTCACCCGATGTGTCGCTTTCATGATACCTTGACTCTATCTGTGGTCACGGATCACGTCAAGGAAAAGAGACTGCTTCGCCTCTCCTTCCGCTACGGTAGATGCCCTCGATGATGCGGACCGTCTCGCGACCGTCCTCGCCCGTGACCAGCGGTTTCGAATTTTCCTTGATCGCACGGACCACATCCTCGATCTGCCGGGCGAAGAAGTAGGTCGTCGCATCGATGCCATTGAAGAACTTCTCGTCCGCTTCCTTGAACTTGGCCAGAAGCGATTCCTCGCCCGGTATGGTCCACAGGTCGTTCACCGGAGGTTCTGCGACTCCGCTTCTGCCTGCGATGAACATGGCGCCACCGTCGGTCTGCACACCTGCCGAGGCCCCGCTCGATCCGTGGATATGCACTTTCGCATAGATTCCCGGTTTCTGGGAGTTGCTCACGAGGATCGACCCCATCCCCCCGTTCTTGAAGCGGACCGTCGCGACCGCGGTGTCCTCTACTTCGATATACGGATGGTTGACGTTGTCCCATTCGGCTTGGATGCGGGCGACAGGACCCATGAACCAGTGCAGGAGGTCGAATTGGTGGGGAGCTTGGTTGATGCACACTCCGCCTCCCTCGGTTTCCCACTTGCCCCGCCACGGATCGCTCGCATAGTAATCCTCATCGCGCCATCCGAGGATCGTCGCCATCCCGATTGCCGGCTTGCCGAGCTTTCCGCTGTCGATCGCCTCCCGGATGCGCATGGTGGAGGGGTACCAACGTCTTTGGCTGATGACACTGAGTACTTTGTCGGCCTTATCGGCCGCAACGATCATGTCGGTGCATTCCGCCTCGGTCAAGGCCATCGGTTTCTCCACGAGCACGTGACACCCTGCGGCGAAGGCCTCCAGCGCATCGTCATGGTGCCGGGGATGCGGTGTCGAGATGATCACCGCATCGACTTGGTCCATCGCTGCCATCTGCGCGACGTCCTTGCGACTTGCGATATGCCATGCCGCGGCGAACGCGTCGCGGCGCTCATCATTGCGTCCGCACACCGACACCAGCGTGGCACCGAGAGCCTCGGTAAGCGCCTGTGCGTGCAAGTGGGCAACTTTCCCGTATCCTACCAATCCGAAACGAATCGTCTCCATCATCTTCTCCTACGGTTCCAACACGACTTTGAGCAAACCTGGTTCACGTCCGTAGAGACGGGTGAACCACGCGTGTCCCTCGGAGAGGGGAGCCACCGCACTGACCAGAGGCATCACATCGATCTTCTTGCGTGCCATGAGGTCGAGCACCAACGGGTATTCCCCGGCCATGGCGCAGGAACCGAGCAGGGATATCTGGCGAGTCACCACTTGCTGCAGGGGAAGCTCCACGCTCGGGCTCACGTTTCCGATGAGCGTGACCGATCCTCCCTTGCGCACGATGGAGATCGCAGTCTTGATCGGAGTAGTCGCTCCTACTGCCTCGAACACACGATCGACGCCACCGGGACCGATCGCCTTCGCGATCTTCTCCACGAGGAGCGGATCAGAAGGATCGAATGCCACATCGGCACCGAAGGAGAGCGCACTCTCCCTCCGTTTCGCATCGGTATCGAGGGCGATGATCTTCCCGCTCGTCGAAGTCCGGAGGATCTGCACGAGCAAGAGCCCGATAAGTCCGGTCCCTACCACAGCCATCGACTCATTCAATCCGACAGGAGTGATGCGGAACGCATGTGCCGCGACTGCTGCCGGTTCCGCCAAGGCGGCTTCGACGAATGAGAGGCCCTCAGGCAACGGATAGACGATATGATCGGGAACCAAGACGAATTCGGCGAACGCTCCGTCCTGGCGATACTCATCGCAGGAAACGCCGAGCACACGCCGGTTGTCGCAGAGATTCACATCCCCTGTCCGGCAATAGCGGCAGGTACCGCAGAAAATGGTCGAGTCGAAGGTCACCCTCTGGCCGACGTGCAAGTTCCTGACTTCGCTTCCGATCGCGACAATCTCCCCGGAGGCCTCATGTCCCATGATCACGGGAGGCTGGCGCCTCCCGGTCGATCCGTCGAACCCATGGACATCGGATCCGCAGATGGCTACGGCTTTCACCTGAACCAGCACGTCATGCGCACCGGCGACGGAAGGCGTCGGCACCTCCTTGAACTTCAGCTCCTTGTACGATTCCATCACCAGTGCTTTCATGTCGATTATTCTCCGTTTACCGTTGTATGCGGGCGGATCCGCCCTTTGCGAATGCTTCCACCTGATCAAGCGTCGCCATCGTGGTGTCGCCGGGGAAGGTGGTCAGCATCGCCCCGTGGGCCCAACCGAGCCTGAGGGCCTCTTCGGGGGCCTTGCCCTCGAGCAAACCGTGGATCAGGCCGGCTGCGAATCCGTCGCCGCCGCCTACACGGTCGTATACGTCGAGTGAGCAGGTCGGAGCTTGGTAAGCCTGGCCATCGAGCCAGAGAACCGCACTCCAATCATGCCGATTGGTAGAGTTGACCTCACGCATCGTGGTCGCCACGGCCTTGATGTTCGGGAAACGTTTCGCGACCGTTTCCATCATGCCGAAGAAGACCGAGGGGTCGAGCTTCGAGTGCTTGTCCACCTTCGGCCCTTCGAGCCCGAGACCCATCTGCAGGTCTTCCTCATTGCCGACGAGCACGTCCACATGTTCGACGATCCGACCGAGGACGCTCTGTGCCTTCTGCACCGGGTCGACACCCTCTGCAGCGTTGGCTGCCCAGAGCTTCGCGCGGTAGTTGAGGTCGAAGGAGACGACCGCGCCTGCTTCGCGGGCAGCCTTCATCGCCTCGATGACCAATTCGGGTGTCGTCTCGCTCAGTGCGCTGAAGATTCCGCCGGAGTGGAACCACCGCACGCCATGGCCGAAAATGGCCTTCCAGTCGAAGGATCCGGGACCGAGCAGTGCAGCGGCCTCATAGGAACGGTTGTAGAACACCACCGGAGCGCGTACGCCACCGCCCTGGTCGCTCCACACCTGTGCCATGTTTGGGCCATGCACCCCGTTATGCTTGAACCGGGCATAGAAGGATTCGACTCCCATCCTCCTTACCTCGGCCTCGATCTTCTTTCCGATAGGGTAGTCGACCATGGCGGATACCACCGCGGTCCTCTTGCCGAATGCGCGTGCGAGGTTCGCCGCGACGTTGAACTCACCACCTGAGACATGGATGTCATACCGGTCGGCGTATTCGAACGGTACGATACCCGGATCGAGCCTCGTCACCAAGGCTCCCAAGGTAACGAAATCATACGGCTTCTCCACGATCTTCCGCTCCACCGCCTTCGATGCCGGAACCATCAGCTTTCCCATGTGCTTCCTCCTGGAATAGTGCTATGCTGTGGCAGCAATGCTACCACGTTTGTGTGTTGTCTTGACAGTCATCTTGCCGTCCTAGATCCGTCTTTTCGCGATTACGTTTCGCATCGCATCGAGGTGTTCCACCGCTTCCGACCCCAGGTGTTTCAGTATCATGACGTAGAGTACGTCTATCGTCACCTGCTGCGCGATGCGGGCTGAGAATGCCTCCGCGATGTAGCCGTTGCTGGCAACCGCGACCGGGAGGATGACGTGGGCCATCCGGGAGAGCCCGGAACGGGCGCTCGTGGTCACCACTATGATCTTGCAGGAGCGGTCGCGCAATTCCTGTGCGATCGCGATCGTATCCATGTTCGTTCCCGTGTGACTGAAGATCAGCGCGACACAATCGGCACAACTTTGGCTTGCGAGCATCAGCTGCATGTGGTAGTCCTCGACCATCACGCAATCGATGCCGGTACGTATCAGCTTGTGGAAGGCATCCTGGGCGACGATGTTCGAGCCTCCGAGCCCGAAGATCAATAGCCGGCCGGAGTTGGCGATCATCTGGGCCGCCTTGTCCACATCCTTCCTGTCAAGTACTCCCCTGGTGAGCGAAAGGGTGTTCATCGCGTTGCTGAAGACCATCTCCACCTCGTCCGTATGTGCTTCCACGCGCGTCTCATAGATCCGGGAGGCGGGACCGATCGCCTCGGTGGCGAGCGCGATCCGGAATCTTTGGTAGCCGCTGTAACCGAGCTTGCGGACGAATCGCACCAATGTCGATTCGGAGATCCCTATCTGGTCGGCAAGTTCATCGATGCTCGGATGGACCGCCTTCGCAGGATCGGAGAGGATATGGTCCGCGATCGTCCGCTCCTTCGCGCTGAGGCGAGGATACATCGTCTTGATCGTATAGATGCACCCCGATTCGAACGGGGAGGGCTTCTCCGGCTCTTTCATGAAAGTGAGTATACTATGAAATAAATATTCATGCAAATGAAATAAAGAAGTCAAATTGAATTTGACAGATGGAATAAAAAGCATGATACTATCAAGGTGACCATTGGTCGCAGATCAACACAAAAGGAGAATTGCCATGAAAAGAGTACTTGTCATGTTGCTCATCGCAAGTCTTTCATTCGCACTGTTCGCCCAAGGTGCATCGGAAGCACCCAAGGCCCAACAGGAGATCCGTGTCCTCCTCGCAAACCACCCCTACGGTGAGTTGCTGAAGACGAAGATTCCTGAGTTCGAAGCCCAAAGCGGCATCAAGGTGAATTTCGAGAGCCTCCAGGAGTCCCAGCTGACCCAGAAGCTCACCACCGAGTTCGCCACCGGTTCCTCGACGGTCGACGTATTCATGACCCGTCCGCTGCAGGAAGGCCTGCTGTTCATCAAGAACGGCTGGTATGCCCCGCTGGACACCTATGATTTTGCCGATTACCCGTCCAATTCCGTGGATATCGGTCGCAAGGGCAACTCTGCCTTCATCGTACCGCTGATCACCGAATGGCAGGTCATGTACTACCGGAAGGACCTCTTTGCCCAGGCCGGGCTCAAGGTTCCCACCAACTTCACCGAACTTGAAGCGGCTGCGAAGGCCCTCACCAAGGACGGCGTCGCCGGTTTCGGTTCCCGTGGAAAGGGCGCTGCAGCTGTCACCCAGCTCTCCTCCTACATCTATAACTACGGCGGACTGTACCTCGACAAGAACGTAGCGGTGTTCGACAGCCCCGAGGCCCTCGAGGCAATCCGCTTCTACGGTCGGTTGCTCGGGACATACGGTCCCCAGGGCGTGGCTTCGATGTCATGGGAGAACCTGATGCCCGTATTCCAGACCGGCAAGTTGGCGATGTGGACCGATGCCTCGGTATTCTATGACCAGGTTGTCGACCAGACCAAGACCGCTATTCCCGCCGCGAACGTCGGCGTTGCCCAGCTTCCCAAGGGACCCAAGGGCGACAGTCCCTTCATCGTCGTCTCCTGGGGCATGGGCATGTCTTCCAAAAGCAAGAACCCCGATGCAGCCATGCAGTTCCTCTCCTGGGCAACCAGCAAGGAAATGGCGGTCGAGGCGATGCTGAAGAACATCCCGATGGCCCGTAACTCCGCGTGGGCGAACGCCGATGTCCGTGCGAAGATGCACCCCGGATTGATCGAGACCCAAGCTCATGCCGCGAAGAACGGATATCCGTATGACCGTCCTTTCATGAGCGCTGTCGGACAGGCACGTGACCTGATCGGTGAAGTCATCATCGAGTCGATCAATACCAAGGGTACCTCCACCAAGCTTCCTGCCCTAGCGGCAGAGAAGGCCAAGGCTGTCAACGACCTTTTGAAGGCCGATGGCGAATATGGTGGCAACTGACCTGTCATGATCTTGTCGCAGGGGATCGGAACTTGTTCCGGTCCCCTGTCTCAGTACCCTGTGTTACCCCAGGAGGCCAGCCATGATCAAAAGCGGATTCTTCGAACGGAATCTGAAGTATCTCTTCCCATTGCCCGCGCTGCTCTTCGTATTGCTGCTGATGGTGTTTCCCGTTTTGTACACCCTGTTCGTCAGCTTCACGGAGTGGACACTGACCTCGGGAAGGCCGATGAAGTTCGTCGCGCTTGACAGCTATCTCAAGATCATGCGTGAGCCGCGATTCCTCGATGCCGTCGGACGAACATTCAGCTTCACCGTCGGAGCCGTGGTCGCGGAGGCCGTGTTGGGAACCACGATCGCACTGGTGCTGAACCGTGAGTTCAAGGGCAAGAATGCCCTCAAGTTCATCCTCCTGCTCCCGTTGGTGGCGACACCGGTTGCCGTGGGAATCGTTTTCAACCTCTTCTACGATCCGACGATCGGATTCCTCAATTACGTGCTCAGCGTGCTGGGGCTTCCGCAGAGCGGGTGGGTGACCGCCTCGAGCACCGTCCTCCCCTCGCTGATGTTGGTCGATATCTGGCAATGGACCCCGATGATCGCCCTGATCGTGCTTGCCGGCCTCGCGGGTCTTTCCAACGAGCCGTATGAATCGGCAAAGGTCGACGGAGCTTCGGGGGCACAGACGTTCTTCCACGTGACGCTACCGATGATCATGCCGACGATCCTCACCGCGATCATTCTCCGCGCCGTCGATGCGTTGAAGACCTACGACATCATCTATGCCATGACCGGAGGCGGACCCGGCTACTCATCGGAGACGCTCAACATCCTGGCGTACAAGTACAGCTTCGAGTATTTCAATCTCGGACAAGCCTCTTCGATCCTTGTGTTCCTCTTCTTCCTGGTGCTGCTGTTCAGCCTCGGGGTGATGAAGATCCGCAAGAAGTTCGAGCTGTAGGGAGGATGCCATGAAACAGTCACTGCGATTCAGGATCGGATTTCCCTTGCTGGTGCTGATCATCATCATCCCGATGATCTTCCCCTTCCTCTGGATGTTCATGTCGGCGTTCAAGACCCAGGTCGACATCATCTCCTGGCCGCCCAAGTTCCTCTTCAGCCCCACCATGGTGAATTTCAACAAGGTCTTCAACGAGCAGAACTTCCTGCTCTACCTGAAGAATTCGATGATCGTCGGCGTAGGCTCGGTGGCCATCTCGTTGCTGCTCGGGCTCCCCGCCGCCTATTCCATCGCCCGTTTCCACCAGAAGAGACTGTCCGTGATGATCCTCATCGCCAGACTCATGCCGGGAATCTCGTTCCTCATGCCGTGGTACATCGTGTTCAGCCGGCTCGGACTGATGGACAGCTATACTGCGCTGATCCTCAGCCACATCCTGATCGCACTTCCGGTGGTGGTCTGGATCATGTCGAGCTATTTCGAGTCGGTTCCTCTTGAGATGGAGGAGTCCGCGATGGTAGACGGAGCCACCATGCAACGGGCATTCGTCTCGATCATCCTGCCGCTCTCGGTACCCGGCATCGTCACCGCCACGACCCTCAGTTTCATCTTCTCGTGGAACAACTTCATGTTCAGCCAAGTCCTGAGCATGGAGAAGACGAGGACCCTTCCGATCGCCGTCTACAACTTCATGTCCTACGCCGAGGTCGATTGGGGCGGGGTGATGGCAGCGGCGGTCGCGATCATGACCCCTGCGATCATCCTCACCATGGTCTTCCAGAAATACGTGGTGAAGGGACTCACGATGGGAGCGGTCAAGGGCTGAACGAGCCACCACATGCCCGGATACACAGGATCCCACCGTTGGCGGTGGGATCCTGCATGATGGGATCAGGTGCATGCCGTCAGGGAAGCATCCTCATTGCCGCACCCTCTTCGACCCTCTTGGCGAATTCCCGAAGCTTCTCCGTTACGTACGCCTTGTTCTTCTCCCGCTTCGGTACGCGGCTCGCAACCTGACGGATATACCCGATCATCGCGCTGATCAGGTCCTTCTGTTCGCTGATGAAGACGAACTTCGGATCGTTGTGCTTGAGCACCAGCATCCCGGAGTTCTGCATCGCGAATATCTGGACATTATGGAGCATGTGCTTGTTCGGGATGATTACCAGATCGAGCAGCTCGAACTCTTCCAGCAGCTCGATGATTCCCCTCAGGTGTTCATGGAACTCCATCGGCAGATAGCTGACAGGATGCTGCAACAGCAGTTCCGGGATGATCGCGACGACCTTTCCCTTGAGCACATCGGTGATGCGCGGGAGGCTGATCACCATCTGGAACGTCTTGTCCTTCAGGTGTGCCTTCATGGTATCGATCCGTTTCTCTTGCTGTGCCACCAGCTCCTGGATCAGACTCTCTTCTGCAGCATTGCGTCTTAGCATCTTCTCCAGCAAGGCAGGTTGCATCGCGGAGAGCATCAGTCCCTGAAGTCCCACGCCGCTTGTCGAAGTCCCGCTGAAGAGCGTGAGCGTCTCATCCACATACCGGCGGGTCTCCTTGCCGATGAAGGTTCTCACCAGAGGCTTGCAGAGGGCAAGCTGGCGCAAGAATCCTTCCTGTGCACCCGCGACGATCGCAGCGTCCTGGGAGTAGACATACTGCACGGTGTCCCGGTTCTGTCCCCGTACGCTGGTGGAGAACACGGTGCAGCAACCTTCCAGGGTGAAGGAGGTGTGCTTGAACATATCATCGCGCTTGTGCGGATAATAGTAGCTGACGATCGCACCGGTCATGTAGAAGGGCAGCCACCGCTGCACGGCTATCGCAAGCTCATTGCTGTCGCGTGAGAGGGTGTGGATCACCTCGATGCGCATCCCGCGCCTGATGCACGTGCTCATGAGGAAGACCCACTGTTTCAGGAACTCCGGATTTTCGATGATCCAGTCCATGCTCTCGTCACTGTAGAGATACAGTTTTCGTCCCTTCTCAGGAGTGTTCATGGCTTGGATCAACAGCTTGATCACTGCCGAGCGCATGCCGTTGATGCCGCTGAACGAGAGGGTATGGACAGGTTCCCCCATAGGTTCAGCCGGGATGCTCACCTCTTGGATCGCGTGGGATATGCTTCCTGCGGTCCCGATGCTGTCGAGGAGGACTTGGATCGATTTCACGCTGATCTTCGACTCACCCATGAGCCAACGCGTGAGGTATTCCGCGATGAGCGTCTCGCTGACGTTCTTGTCCTCCATCTGGTGTCCGGTAAGTTCGAGCAAGGCCACGCGTTGGAAATCCTGTCTCGCTTGGGTAGCGAAGTAGATGCCGATGAGTTGGATGTACCGTGAATCGTCGCTTGGTTCCCTGGCCCCTGTTCTCCACCTGCTGACGAGCGAGGGGTCGATTCCCAGGGCGTTTGCCAGCTTCGTGTTGGTCGTATTGGCCATCTTCATCAACAGGTTGATCTTCTCACTGAATTGCATCGTTGTTTCCTTCCCACAGTTCCTTGCCTGCCAGTATAGCAAGAAAGCCGGGGGTGTACTACTGTTGATTGACCTTCATGACAAAAAGTCAAGAAAAGTCATTCCCGTGACAATGCGAGAAAACTGCTTTCCCATCACATGCCGCTGTGGTATGTTGAGAACTGATCGAAGCACATGCAGATGTGCCCAGGAGGTGTTCATGTCCGTTTGTGTCGCACAGCCGACCGCGAAGGATATCGAGCTGCTGTATGAGACCGCACGGATCGCAGCTCAGTCGCGCCGTGATGGGAACCATCCCTTCGGTGCATTGCTCGCGGATCGGGATGGCAACATCCTCATGGAGCAGGCAAACGAGGTCGTCTCCACCCATAACGATTGCGGCCATGCGGAGACGATGCTCCTGATGCGCGCCGCGAAAGCGTACGACAGGGAATTCCTCGCGACCTGCTCCCTCTACACCAGTGTCGAGCCGTGTGTCATGTGCAGCGGTGCCCTCTATTGGGCGAACGTCGGCCGGTTGGTCTACGCGCTCACCGAATCCAAGCTCCTCGGCATGACCGGAGGAAATCCGGAGAATCCCACATTCGACCTCCCGTGCAAGGAGGTGCTTGCACACGGGCAGAAGGACATCGTGATCGTGGGACCAGTGGATGATGCGGCCCTGATCGCGCGTATCGTGCATGATCACGAAGGTTTCTGGGATTGAAGGCGGCACAGAGATGATCTTGGACGATCGGCTTCCCACCATCCTGAGAAAAACCTACATCGCACGTATCGAAGGCGACCGTTTGCTGATCGGAGATCGGCGCCGCTACCCATGGGAGATCAGCTGCGTCGCCTGTGCTAGCGTGCAACAGGTCGCCGATGCGATCAGGGCGATGGTCACCCAAGGCGGAGGTCCGTTGCAGGTAGCCCTGACCACCATGCGCCTTGTGGCCAGATGGATCCATGCGGGCCTCCAACCCGATCGCCTTGATACATTCGTGCATGCGGCAAACCTCCTCGCCGAAGCGAGGCCGACCAACACCACGATGGCCCGTACGCTGAAGGACTTCGTGGTCGACCTCTCTGTGTGGTATCATTGCCAGTCCATCAGATCATCACATGACAGGGATCTGGTCAGCTTCACCGACAGCCTCCTGGACGCTGTGGAAGAACGGTTCGACCATGCATATGAATCGATGAGCGATCTCGGAGCCTCGTTGATAACCGGGGACGAGGGCGTGCTCACCACCTGCTTCGCCGAACACAGCTTCACCCTCAGCATGCTCAAGGCGACCGAGCGGGGAAACCGGGTGACGGTCTACGTCCCGGAGACCCGTCCCTACCTGCAGGGCTCACGACTCACCGCCCCGTCGTTGGCACAGCTGGGCATCAGCGTCAAGCTGGTGACCGACGGCATGGGATCGCACCTGATGGGTGAGGGATTGGTCGACCATTACCTGACTGCCGCCGACCTGGTCGCGATGGACGGCACGGTCGTGAACAAGGTAGGGACCTTGGCGAATGCCATAGGAGCCCATCACTATCATATTCCCTACCATGTCTTCGCAGTCAGCCCCGATCCGACGAAACTCACCCGGAAGGACATCGTCATGGAGATGCGTGACGGCGGCGAAGTGCGACGGTGCGGTACCAGCGCAACCACCTTGGATTCCATCGAAGCGCTCTATCCTGCATTCGACTGCATCGACGCATCCTTGGTGGATGCGATCATCACACCCAAGGGCATGATATCTCCGGCGGACATCAGTATGCACTACAAAGTGGCCGGTACGGACAAAGGAGCTTCAACATGAAATCGGCGATCATCGGGGGAACCGGATGCCAGCGTCTGGTGAACAAGGAATCGGTGCGGCATGAGATTTCCACTCCCTACGGACACGCGGTGGTGTTCGAGCGGTATGAAGGGCCCGATACCCTCTATTTCCTGTTGCGACACGGAGAGGGACACCGCGTGCCTCCCCACCTAGTGAACTATCGTGCGAACATCGCCGCGCTTCGCCAGCTCGGCGTGACCCAGGCGATCGGCATCTACGCCGTCGGCTCGATCACCAGCGTCGTGCTTCCTAGGATGCTCGGGGTGATCGACCAGTTCATCGATTTCACCGGGGGAGGGCGGGAGGCGACCTTTTTCACCGGAGCGGATGCGGGGGTGAAGCATGTGCCGATGGTGAGTCCCTACAGCAAGCGATTGCGGACCAGCCTCATCATGGAGGCTTCCAGGATGGATATCCCGCTCAGTCCGAAAGGCACCTATGTCTGCACGAACGGACCGAGGCTGGAGACTCCCGCGGAGATCGCAATGTTCCGCCGTTGGGGTGCCGACTATGTGGGGATGACCGCCGCGACGGAGACAATCCTCGCCAACGAAGCGGGGATCGAGTTCGCCGGGACGGTCTACTCCCTCAATTGGGCAGCCGGGCTCGATGCCGAAGGATTCAGCTTCATCGAGGAAGAGATAGCCGACCGGGCGATAGATCGCCTGCAGCGGCTGGTCGAATCGGCCTTGCACCTGGGCAAGAACGCCGTTCGGTAGGAGCCGCAGATGGCTACCTTGGAAGGCGAGATTCACCTGGAGGGCACAGACATCGTCATCCGCTCGGTCCTGCCCGATGATGCCGATGCTCTGGTATCCTACCTGATGCGCATCACGTCCCAATCGGACAACCTCACCTTCGAAAGTGACGAGAGTGCCCTGTTCGCAGATGAACGGCTGTTCATCGAGACATTGGAAGCCTCGGAGAATGCGTTGGCGTTGATCGCACTGCAAGGAGATCAGATTGTCGGCAGCATCACCTTCATGGGCGGGAAGAGGCCGAAGTGTGCCCATGCGGGAGAATTCGGCATCTCCGTCGACCGCCAGTGGTGGGGGAAGGGGATCGCACATGCGTTGATGAAGGCGATGATCGGGTGGGCCAGAGGCGCGTCCATAGCGAAGATCGATCTGGAGGTCCGTACCGACAACCATCGCGCCATCGCACTCTATCATGATTTCGGATTCGTGGAAGAGGGGGTGATCCGCGAAGCACTGGTCATCGAAGGCCGGACGGTCGACCTGATGCACATGGGATTGCGCATCGGGGATGACCTTTCGGCCCGACCGTTCACCGTATCATCCGTTCCGAGGAGCTCCCCGGTCAGGCCGGTGACCATCAGGGAGGCACAACCTTCGGACGCCGAGGCGATTCTTTCGCTCGTCGACCGCATAGCCCGTGAGACTCCGTTCTTGGAAATCGGTAGCGAGGGGATCGGACTCTCCGTGGTCGAGGAGCAGGCCATACTCTCCCGCTTCGCCAGTTCCGACCGCATGCTCTACCTCGTGGCGTTCCTGGCGAGCGGTGAGCCGATCGGACTGCTCACCTGCACCGCTGGCGAGCGGAAGCGACTGCGGCATTCCTGTCAGTTCAGCCTCATGGTCGATGCCCCGTGGCGGGGCAACGGTATCGGGAGCGCCCTCATCCAACGGATGCTCCTCTGGGCACAGAGGAGCAACATCAGAAGGATAGGATTGCACGTACACGCGCAAAACCATACGGCCATAGCGTTGTACCGCAGATTCGGTTTCGTCACCGAAGCGGTGATCTCACGGGCGTTCTTGCAGCACGGTTCGTACCAGGAGGCCCTGGCAATGGCTCTGTTGTTCGACCACAAGAAGCCCGTGTGAGCTGCCTTCAGGCTCAGTTCACGTAGCGGATCGTCTGCCAGATCTCATTGTACTTGTCCAGGTCTTCCCCCACGTCGTACTTCAGCTCGTATGCTGCCATATCTTCTCCGCGGTAGAACGGCTGTACCGTCATGAGTGCACCGGCTTCGGTATGCACGGTCGCGGGGTAGTGGAACCGGTCGAGGAACTCGGCATAGATTTCAGGCCGGTGGATGAAGTTGATGAACTCATGTGCCAGCTCGACATTCTTGGCTCCGGTGGGAATCACCATCGAGTCGAGGTACATCGGGCCTCCCTCGGGAGGGAGGAAGAAGTCGACCTCGCCCCACCTGCTCTCATCCAGCTCTTCGAAGACAGCCTCCGCATAGCCGTGCACGACCCAGAACTCACCGGTCGAGAAGCTCTTCGCGAACCCCTCGGCGTCGAACTTGACGAGATTTGGCTTCCACTGCTCGTTGATGAGCTTCTGCGCCGCGGCCAGCTCGGCAGGATCGGTCGAATTGACCGAGTAACCGAGGTGTGCCAGGGCATCGCCCATGACTTCGCGCATGTCATCCAGCATGCTCATGCGCCCTTTCAGGCGGGTATCGGCGAAGATGCTCCAGTCCCGTGCATAGGAGGAGACTTTCGTCTTGTTCACCGCGATTCCCGTCGCGCCTGAGGAGTAGGGTACCGACCAGCGCATCTGAGGATCGTAAGTTGCCTTCTCAAGGATCATCGGGTTGATGTAGCGGAGGTTGGGAATCTTGGCATGGTCGATCTCATGCACCATCTTCTGGTTGATCATGATCGAGGTATAGTCCTGGCTCGGGAATACGATGTCATATCCGCTGCCGCCCGCCTTGAGCTTCGCGAACATATCTTCGTTCGAAGCGAAGTAGTCGAGCACCACTTTCACGCCGAACTCCTTCTCGAACTTCTCGATCACCGATTCGGGTGTGTAGTAGGTCCAGTTATAGAGATACAATGTCTTTCCGCCACGTGCGGATGCGTCGGATTTCGTGCATCCGGTGGCGAGCACGAGTGTTGCGATCACGAGCGCCGCGGCAAGAATTGCCGTCAGCTTCCTTGTGTGGTTCTTTCTTTCCATGGTGTCCTCCCAATGGGGATATCCGGGCGCCCAGGACAACCATACGGCCATACCCTGGGACGCGTTCTCACGAAGCGATGTGACGTAGGAGCGACTAACTCGATGCAGCGATCGTCTTGAGGAAACGGCGGAACAGCAACGCGATCAGCATGATACCCAGGATGAGCACCAGCGAGAGGGCATTGATGACCGGCGAGACCCCGTAACGGATCATCGAGTAGACATACAGGGGCAGGGTTGCCGACCCCGGACCCGAAACGAAGAACGTGATGACGAAATCCTCGAGGCTCATCGTGACCGCCATCAGCATTCCGGACATGACTCCGGGCATGATCGACGGGATGATCACCTTGACGAGCGTCTGCATCTCTGTCGCTCCCAGGTCCCGTGCCGCCTCGATGATGGAGAAGTCGAACTCATCCAATCGGGCCGAGACGAGGAGGAAGACGAACGGCAGGTTGAAGGTCGTGTGGGCGACGAAGATCGTGAACATGCCGAGCGGAATGCGCACGGCGGTGAAGAAGATCAGCATCGAGATACCGATGATGACCTCGGGCAGGACCATCGGAAGGAAGCTGACCGTCTGGATGTATGCGCGACTCTTGAACTTGTACCACTTGATCCCCACGGCAGCGAGCGAACCGAGGATCGTCGCCACCAGCGAGCTGGTGATGGCGATGATGAAACTATTGCCGAACGCACGCCACAGCTCTTTCGAATCGAAGAAGAGCTTCTCGTACCAGACGAGGGAAAACCCGTTCCAGCGCATGCCGCGGGTGGCGTTGAACGAGTAGGTGATCACCACGAACAGCGGCATGAAGAGAAAGAGAATCACCAGGACCAGCATGATGTTCGAAAATCCGAATTTCCGATGATCCTGGAACACCTGGTTCCGCGGAATCCTGTACGGTCCGGAACTTCCTTTGTGTTCCTCAACCAGGCGGGAGGGCTCCAGGCGCTTCTTCTTGACGATCCTCTCCTGTCCTTTTCCGTTCATGAGAGGCCTCCGTTCGTATCGGCGACCTGGACGACACTCTTCTGGCGGGCCTTCTCACTCGCGTTCGAGGTCATCATCCAGATGACGCCGATGGTACTCAGCACCGTCAGCACGAGGCTGAAGGCTGATGCGAGCGGCCAGTTGCGGGTCTTGGTCACCTGGTCGACGATGATGTTGCCGATCAGGTAGGAGTCTTTTCCTCCGACGAGGAGGGGAACGGTATAGGCACCGAATATTGGGATGAACGTGAAGATGAGTGCGGTGATGATCCCGCTGCGGATGTTCGGCAGCAGGACCTTGACGATCGACTCGGCTTTCGTCGCGCCGAGATCCCTGGCAGCCTCGAGCAGTTGGAAATCGAACTTGTCGATCGTGGTGAACAGCGGGAGGATGGCAAAGGGAATGTACATGTAGATCAGCACGGTGATCACCGCGCCTTGGTTGTAGATCAACGGAAGGCTCTCACTGATGAGCCCGATGGCCTTCAGCGCCTCGTTCACGAATCCCTCGCTCGAGAGGATCGCTATCCAGGCGTAGATGCGGATCAGCGAGTTGGTCCAGAACGGTACGATGACCAGCGCGAGCCAGAGGACCTGGTTGCGGCTGCGTGCCATCGCGTAGCCGCAGGGCAGGGCGAGCAGGATGGTGAAACATGTGGCCAGCGTGGCTACCCAAAGCGTCCTGAACAGCACCCGCATGAAGTTCGGGTTGAACATCTGTTGGTAGGCAGAAAGGGTGAACTCCCATTCCACACCGCCGTAGAGCCCTTTCTTGAGGAAACTGTAGAGGATGATGATCCCGAGCGGGACCAAGAAGAACACAGTCAGCCACAACCCCATGGGAGCCGAGTAGGTGATCCCCAGCCGTCTCCCCCGCCGTTCTTGCAGGTGGTGGGTGTTCATCGGTCGACCACCTCCACGATATAGCCGTCCTCGGCGCTCCAGGAGACGTAGACCTGGTCCTTCCAGTCGATGTCGGGCCCCTCGTCCATGTAGTTGGCGTGCTGCTGTATCACCTTGATCACCGTGCCGTTCTCGAGGCTGACGTAGTACTTGGATTGGAATCCGCTGTAGATGGGTTCCTCGACAATCCCCTTGAAGAGGTTGATGTCCTTGCCCACCTTGGTCGGCATGTCTCCGGTGATCTTCAGCTTCTCAGGACGCACGGTGAACGATACATGTTGGCCGACCGACAGATTGTCATAATCGGTCACCTTGATGGTCGTGCCGAGCGCCGGGATATCCAGGGTGGTCATGTAGTAGTCCTCATAGGGGACGCACTCCTTGACCTCTGCGGAGAACAGGTTCGTCTCCCCGATGAAGCGGGCGACGAAGTCGGTGGCGGGACTCTCGTAGATCTCATAGGGCGTGCCGATCTGCAACACCTTGCCTTTGTTCATCACCGCGATGCGATCGCTCACCGAGAGCGCCTCGCTCTGGTCGTGGGTGACGTAGATGAAGGTGATGCCGATCTGGTCGTGCAGGTGATCGAGTTCGACCAGCAGGTTCTGGCGAAGTTTCGCATCGAGTGCGGAGAGCGGTTCGTCAAGCAACAGGACGCTCGGCTCGTTGATCAGCGCCCGCGCGATCGCGACCCGCTGTCTCTGGCCGCCGCTGAGCATGTTGGGCTTCTTGTCCATGTGGGCTTCGAGCTGCACGAGATGCAGGTACTCGCGGACCTTCGCATCCAGCGTCGTCGCGGGAACTTTCTTGAGACGCAGGGGAAATGCCACATTCTCATACACGCTGAGATGCGGGAACAGTGCGTAGCTCTGGAACACCGTGTTCACTTGCCGTTTGTCGGGTGGAAGCGGGAGGATGTTCTTGCCATCCAAGAGAACCACTCCCTCATCGGGCGTGTCAAAGCCGGCGATGATCCGCAGGAGTGTGGTTTTTCCGCAACCGGAAGGACCGAGAAGGGAGAAGAACTCTCCTTTCCTGATTTCTATGCTCACGTCGTCGAGGGCCTTGAAACTACCGTATGCCCGCGACACGTCCTTGACCGTGACGTCAAAACCTTTCAATCTCTTTCCCTTTCCTCCTTGTAGCCGTGTTGCCCGATCTTGGGAAAAGACGGGGGACTACTGCACGCACGCGATACTTTTAGGGTATTTCCCGCGCGATGTCAATATAAAAGGAGATTCATTTTTGCATGATTTGCAACTACTTGTATCAAAAATAATTGCAAGAGGTCGCTTTGTGGGATTGGTGAAACCGGGGGAGGCAGACAGCCTTCCCCCGGGTAAGCCGAAGGTCAGACCTGATAGGTCGATGAGGAGACGTTGCCTCCCGTTCCGGTCCAGTTCGTATGGAAGAATTCGCCTTCCGGCCGGTCGATGCGCTCGTAGGTGTGTGCACCGAAATAGTCTCTCTGGGCTTGCAGGAGGTTCGCGGGCAACCGCTCGCTCCGATAGCCATCGAAGAAGGAGAGTGCACTGCTCATGGCAGGAACCGGGATGCCGGCGGTGACAGCCCGCGCGACGGTCCTTCTCCATGCTCCCTGGCAATCGGCCATGACCGAGACGAAATAGGGATCGACGAGAAGGTTCTGCAACGCCGGATTGCGGTCGAACGCATCCTTGATCTTCCCGAGGAAGACACTGCGGATGATACAGCCGCCGCGCCACATCAGGGCGATGCCGCCGTAGTTGAGATCCCAACCGTTTTCCTTCGCCGTCTCGCGCATCAGCATGTATCCCTGTGCGTAGCTTACGATCTTCGATGCAAGCAGTGCCTTGCGGGCATCCTCGATGATCGCCTTCCGGTCTCCTTCGATCTTTTTCTCCGGACCGCTTATGACCCGGGAAGCTGCGACGCGTTCATGCTTCAATGCGGAGAGGCAACGGGCGTAGACAGCCTCCACGATCAGTGTGACAGGGACACCCAGTTCGAGCGAGTTGATTCCCGTCCACTTGCCGGTTCCCTTCTGGCCCGCCTTGTCGAGGATCTTGGTGACCAGCGGCTTTCCGTCGGTATCGAGTGTCTTCATGATGTCGCGGGTGATCTCGATGAGGAAGCTGTCGAGCTCTCCCTCGTTCCACTCGGCAAATACCTCGTGCAGCTCGTCGTGGGTGAGTCCGAGTCCGTTATGGAGCACGTCGTACGCCTCGCAGATCATCTGCATGTCACCGTACTCGATGCCGTTGTGGATCATCTTCACATAGTGGCCCGCGCCGTCCTGCCCTACCCAGTCGCAGCAGGGACTGCCATCCTCGACCTTCGCCGCGATGCCCTGGAAAATGTCTTTCACCAGGGGCCAAGCCTCTTCATTCCCTCCGGGCATGATCGAAGGACCGCGTCGTGCTCCCTCCTCTCCACCGCTGACGCCGGTGCCGATGTAGAGGATGCCCTTCTCACGAAGATCGCGAGTCCGGCGTGTCGTGTCGGGGTAGTGTGAGTTTCCTCCGTCGATGATCAGGTCTCCTTTCTCGAGCAAGGGAACCAGCTGGTCGATGAACGAGTCGACCACGTCGCCTGCCTTGACCATCAGCATGATCTTGCGGGGCTTCGCGAGCGTCCCGACGAAATCTTCGAGCGTGTGCGCTCCGATAACGGTGTCACGACCCTTCGCCGCATCCTGGAGGAACTCCTCCGTCTTCGAGGCGGTCCGGTTGTATACCGCGACGGCATATCCGTGATCATTCATGTTCAGTACCAGGTTCTGGCCCATGACCGCCAGTCCGATCAACCCGATGTCAGCCTTCTTTCCCATGCTCAGATCTCCTTCTGCTTGCATTCTGTATGATTCATGCATCTTTGAAACGGTCGGCGTGTGCCCACAACCCTACCGCAGGATTCGAAATGAAATAATAACGCTCGCCATCGGCGGTGGTGTTCCACCCCTCGGCAGGCTTTTCCCCCATGTACCGCTCGGTCATCTGCTTCAGGTCGCCGTATAGGTACCCGACCGATTCGACCTCCTGCCGGCTCATGCGTCCCGGACAATAGCGGATCGTGAACCTCCCCTCGGAGGATCCGTGGATGAGATGTGCCGCGGCGGAGAGGTTGTGCTTGAGTTCGTCGTGCTGTTCGACTGCACTGAGGACCGTTTCGGTACCGCGATAGCCATACTTGCGGATCAACCGGTCTATCTCCTTGTCCTCCCCGAAGGTATGTACGCCGGGGGCGAGGACGATCAGTTCTCCCCCGTCGGCGATGGCCATCCTGGTACGGTAGATGCTCTTGTTGCCGAGCCATGTGGTCCGGTACTCGCCGGGATCGAGGTAGACGACCACCTTCCGCAGCGGTTGTTCGACCATCGTGAAGTTGACTTGCAGCGAGAGCTCGCACGCTTCGTCGAAACACTCGCGGTCATCTCCCATGAACAGTCCCATGGGCACCATGGCACCGTTGGCGTCGCGTCCCACGACCGTCAATGCGAAGACGATCGGCAGATCCTGTGCGAAGTGGGTGAACGCGTAATCGAGGATTGCCCGGACAGGAGAATCGGCCCTGCCCATGATCCGTTCCATGCCATGCACGGCCCCGAGATAGTGGCTCTTGTTGATACCCTCCGCTCCTCCGGTTCCGACGAAGATGTTCTTCGTATGGTTCGCCATGCCGATCACCTCGTGGGGTACCACCTGCCCGAGGCTGAGGATCAGGTCGAACGAACCTTCGACGAGAAGGCGGTTCACCTGCGCGTCCCAGGAGTAGGAAAGACGTCCTTCCGAGACTTGTTCGACGAAGGAGGCGGGGACCGTTCCCAGCGTGACGACATCGTTGCGCCAGTCGTGTCCGATGAAAAGGCGATGATCCACGCCGGGAAACATGATATCGAGCTCACCGGCGGTCATCGGCACATGGGTGCCGAGAGCGGGGAGAATGGCTTTCACCGCATCCCGGTAGTATTCGACGGCCCACACGGCCAAGGTTCCCCCCATGCCGTGCAATCGGGTGATGTCGGGAGGGAGCAGAAGCACGCGCTTGCGCTCGCCCAAGGTTGCCAATCCTTCGAAAAAAAGCTGTTTCATCCGTTCCACAGCCAACCCGTGCGCATCCTTCCCTCTCGCGTGTACCATCGAATCCTCCTGCGTACCATCGAAAGCTCGCCCAATACTAGCATATCGTGAAAACTATTCAAAGGCGTCCGGTACATTTCTGTGGCGGTTCGTCCTCCGAGGTGCGATAACAATTCATTGACTTCTCATCCCTTCCGAACGCTTTTCTCACACTTTCATCCTACATTCGGGTCACATAGCATTCCCAGGAGGAACTGATGAGAACTTTCATGATTCTGTTGATGATCACCATCGTATTCGCACCGCTCGGCGCGGGAGGAAGCAAGGAAGCACCTGTCGCTGCTGCACAGGGCGGATCGCTCGCGTGGATCGAAGGACCTTCCGTACACGGACTTCCCGGTGTGAATCCGCTCAAGGTCAGCGGGAACATCATCACCGCCGGATCCTCGACGGTATTCCCGCTGAGCGAACGGATGGCCGAGCGCTTCAAGGAAGAGGGCTACGGCGGCACCATCACGATCGACAGCATCGGCAGCGGAGCTGGATTCGAACGCTTCACGGTGGCAGGCGAGACCGACATCGCGAACGCCAGTCGCGCGATCAAGGCCAAGGAGATCGAGAATGCAGCGAAGATCGGAAGGATTCCGATCGAATTCCGTGTCGGGACCGATGCGCTTGCCGTCACGGTGAGCAAGGAGAACACGTTCCTCAAGAGCGTGAGCAAGGAGCAGCTGGCGAAAATCTTCAGCACGGCGAAGCTGTGGTCGGATGTCGATCCCACCTGGCCGTCCCAGCCGATCCACCGCTTCATCCCCGGCACCGACAGCGGAACGTTCGACTACTTCTCCGAGGAGGTCTTCTCCAGCAACCCCGAACCGCTGCTTGCGGCTGCGAACCTGCAATTGAGCGAGGATGACAATATCCTGGTGCAGGGCATCAAGGGCAGCCCCTATGCGATCGGCTTCTTCGGGTACGCCTACTATGCGGAGAACGCCGGGGCACTGAACATCCTGGCGATCGACGGGGTGGATGCCACCAGCGCGAACGTCGACAACGGCAGCTACCCGCTGGCGAGGCCCCTGTTCATCTACTCCGATGCGAAGATCATGCGGGAGAAGCCGCAGGTGGCCGCATTCATCGACTTCTACCTGAGCTACGTGAACGAGGAAGTCGTGGGGGTGGGGTACTTCCCCGCGAACGAGGAGATCCTCCAGAAAGGACGCCAGGGATGGCTCGAGGCAATGAAGGACCTGTATTGACCAAGATTCAAGCAGGCATCGGGGGACACGATCGCCTGAGGGCGATGCCGCAGGAATGTACCTGCGGCATTGCGTCGCAAGTGTCCTTTTCCGAAGCATGCGAAGGAGCATCATGAGAAACATACCCCTTCATCCGTTCGGCAAGCGACCCAGGATCCATGAGCGGATCATCGAGAGCATCCTCTTTCTCTTCGCTCTGCTTTCGATCGTGATCACCCTCGGCATCGCAATCATCCTGATACGTGAGTCCTACCTGTTCTTCAGCGATCCCGAAGTCGGCTTCTGGGGGTTCTTGACGGGGAAGGAGTGGCAGCCGATGATCGGACGCTTCGGAATCCTCCCGCTGCTCAACGCAACGCTCATCACCAGTGTCATCGCGATGTCCCTCGGCATTCCGATCGGGCTGTTCGTGGCCATCTACCTGAGTGAATATGCCTCGGACAAGACGCGAGGCATACTCAAGCCGGTACTCGAGGTCTTGGCGGGCATACCCACGATCGTCTACGGGTACTTCGCGCTCACCTTCATGACCCCGCTGTTGCGTTCGATCTTCGGCGACGGTACGGTGGAGATCTACAATACCGCTTCCGCGGGCTTGGTCATCGGCATCCTCGTGCTGCCGATGATCGCGACCATGGCGGAGGATGCCATCGGCGCCGTTCCGAAAGAGTTGCGCCTCGCTGCCTACGCACTGGGAGCGACGAAGCTGGAGACGACCATCCGCGTGGTGATCCCCGCGGCACTCAGCGGTCTTTCCGCCACATTCCTGCTTGCGCTCTCGCGGGCGATCGGTGAGACGATGATCGTCGCACTCGCCGCCGGAGCGGGTCCGAAACTTTCTTTCAACCCATTCCGGGCCGCGGAGACCATCACCGGATATATCGTCCGGATCAGCAGCGGGGATGTCAGCTACAATTCGGTCGACTACAACAGTATCTTCGCCCTCGGCCTTGTACTGTTCGTCATCACCTTCACCTTGAACATGGTCTCGAGAAAGATCTCGAACCTCTTCCACCAGGAGTATGATTGAGATGAGTGGCATGCATGCTTTCGGAAAGGCGCAAGACATCGCCGCGCTCATGAACCGCCGTCGTGCCAACGCGGTGGCGTGGAACTTGGTATTCATCCTCTCCACCGCCCTGGCAGTGCTCTTCTTGCTGTTGTTGGTATGCTCGATCGTCGACTCGGTATTCGGGTACGCCGTACTGACGGATGAGATCGAGCCATCCGCCTTGGTTCCCGCGAAATCCTCCGTCGGCGATTTTTCCCGCCAGGAACTTGAAGAGGTCGCGTTGACGCGACTGTCCAGCGGAGTGCTGCGCCGTGTCGAGCATGAGAAACCGATCGCACAACGGTCGGACAAGGACCTGCGCGACCTTGTGGAACACTATGTGGTGAAACCGAAGGTGCTCAGGACCTGGGGGTTCTGGGATTCGCTCACCAAGAGGGCAGAGGTCTCTGCATTCATCGCACGGAATCCCGGTTCCTACGCGTCTTTCCGTTCCTGGCTGACCCCCTCCTTCATCGTCTCCGACCAGAGTGCCGATCCTTTGCGTGCTGGCATCAGGACCGCCCTGCTCGGGTCGCTGTGGATCATCATGATCACCTTCCTGTTCGCTTTTCCCGTCGGTGTCGGTGCGGCGATCTACCTGCAGGAATATGCCCTTGACACCAGGCTGAACAGGATATTGAAACTGAACATTTTCAACCTTTCGGCGGTTCCTTCCATCATCTACGGGTTGCTCGGGCTCGCAGTCTTCGTCCGGGCGATGGAACCGTTCACCAGCGGTGCGCTCTTCAGGAGCTTCACCGACAACACCGCCAACGGAAGGACGATCGTATCGGGAGGCCTGACGCTGGGATTGCTGGTGTTGCCGATCATCATCATCAACACGCAGGAGGCCCTCAAGGCGGTTCCCGACTCGCTGCGCATGAGTGCCTACGGCGTAGGTGCGACCAAATGGCAGACCATCTGGTACCAAGTGCTCCCGGTCAGCGTGGATCGCATCCTCACCGGGACGATCCTGGCACTTTCGCGAGCCTTGGGCGAGACGGCACCGTTGGTCGTCATCGGGGCATCGACCTTCATCAGTGTCGACCCTTCCGGAATTTTCAGCAAATTCACCACCTTGCCGATCCAGATCTACCAGTGGTCGGCGAGACCGCAAGGCGCGTATCGGAACATCGCGGCGGCAGCGATCGTGTCATTGATGATCCTGCTGCTTCTGATGAACAGCGTCGCCATCCACACCCGCGACAAGATCGCAAAGAAGAAGAGGCTTGAATCATGAACAATCACCCGGCAGCGCTCGCGCTGCACCACCTTGGAGCTGCGACCGATGTTCCGAAGGAACGCCCCATCTTGCAGCTGCAGCAGGTCAACATCCATTACGGCCAGTTCCACGCGGTAAAGGATGCCACGTTCGATATCCTGGAGAAACACGTGACCGCGTTCATCGGACCTTCGGGTTGCGGCAAGAGCACCGTGCTCAGGAGCATCAACCGGATGAACGACATGATCCGAGGTTCCCGGATGGAGGGGAAGATCCTCTTCAACGACCACGACCTCTATGCGGATCAAGTCGACCCGGTATTGATCAGGAGACGGATCGGTATGGTGTTCCAGAAGCCGAACCCCTTTCCCAAGAGCATCCATGAGAACATCGCATGGGGTGCGAGGATCAATGGGTACAAGGGGGATTTCGACGAATTGGTGGAGCAGAGCTTGCGACAAGCGGCCCTGTGGGACGAGGTGAAGGACAAGCTGAAGCAGAATGCGCTCCGTCTGAGCGGTGGCCAGCAGCAGCGGCTCTGCATCGCCCGGACCATCGCGGTGCAGCCTGAGGTCATCCTCATGGACGAACCTGCAAGCGCACTCGATCCGATCGCAACGGGACGTATCGAGGAATTGATCCTCGAACTGAAGAATTCCTATACGATCGTGATCGTGACGCATAACATGGGGCAGGCCTCCCGGGTCAGCGACCATACCGCGTTCTTCATGGTCGATGAGAAGCGGACGGGGTACTTGCAGGAATACGCGCCGACCGAACAGCTGTTCCTCAATCCGCAACACAAGAAGACAGAACAGTACATCTCGGGCAAGTTCGGTTGATGCCGGACTTCCGGGCAAGGAGGGAAACATGGAGATGAAGAGGGCGAATTCCTTGGAAGAGAAGATGCGATTCTACCAGGAGATGTTGATCCAGATGGTCAACAGGGTGGAGGAGGCGATCCTGCAAGCGCAGCATGCGTTCCGCAATCATGACACCGAACTGGCTCGCAAGGTGATCGCAAATGATTGGTTCATAGACCAACTGCAGGATATGGTGGAGAACGACGGGGTGCGTCTCTTGATCTCCGAGACTCCCTACGGGCATTACATGCGCCATATCATCGCGGGGATGAAGATCGTCTCGAGCCTTGAGCGGATGGGTGACCATGCCGCCCATCTGGCGAAGATGTCCACCGCGAAGGAGTACGACCTGTGCGTGCCGTTCGTCGAACGGATCGGGGAGATGGCCCTGCTCGGTGCAACCATGACACGCATGGCCGTCGAAGCTTTCATGGACGTGAAGTCGGAGAAAGCCATCGAGGTCGCGCTGATGGACGATCGGATGGATGCGATGCGCAATGATATCAATCGTGACCTGTTCGCGACGCAACCGACGGGGCCTGGCGAGATGGAACGCCTGCTGAACCTTTTTTATCTCACCAAGGAGATGGAGCGGTTCGGCGATCACGTGACCACGATATGCCGATGGATCGTCTACATGGAGAAGGGGGAACGCCCTCGGCTCAACGGTCCTAGGGACGGCTCTCCCGTCATGGCTTGACGCGCGAAGCCGCTCTCAGCGACCTCCCTTCCTTCCTTCCGGTGGAAAACAATGCCTCGCTCTTTCCCTGCAGCGAGTTCATCTCGCTGCCACTGCGGGGGAGGGATATGGTAAAGGTGCTGCCCTTGCCAAGCTCGCTGGCCACCTTCACCGTTCCTCCATGTACCTGGACGATATGTTTCACGATGGAGAGTCCCAGCCCGGTTCCTCCTTGGCTGCGACTGCGTGCCGCGTCGACGCGGTAGAACCGCTCGAAGATACGCTGTTGCGATTCCTTGGGAATTCCTTGTCCGGTATCGATTACGTGGAAGTGTACGGTCCTCTCGTCAACCGTAGTCTTCAGGTGCACCGTGGATCCTTCGTCGGAATAGGTGATTGCGTTGACCACGAGATTGGAGAGGGCTTGGACGATCAGCGGTCCGTTCGCCAGCAATTCAAGCTGATTGGGATTCTCGATGGCCGCCGCGATCGTGCTCCGTTTCTGCTCAGCACGGAAGCGGCAGGATTCCACCGTCTCGTCGAGCAGCTGTTCTACCTGATTCCAGGTCTTCGCCGGAGCGGTCTGCTGCTGTTCGAGCGATGAGAGCAATAACAGGTCCTCCACGATCCGTTGCATGTTGGTGGCCTGCCTGAGGATGATGGAGAGGAATCTCTCCAACTCCTGAGGCTGCTCTTTCGCCCCGTCATGCAGGGTCTGGGCGAAACCGGCGATCGCGGTGATGGGGGTTTTCAGTTCATGGGAGACATTTGCCACGAAGTCCTTGCGCATCTGCTCGAGCCGTCGCAATTCCGTGATATCGTTCACCGTCAGTACGATGCCGTCGATGTCCGAACCTGAGCGTACGGGAACCGCAAGCAGTTTCAATGTACGGGCATGTTCCCTGCCCACGACTTGGGCTGTCTCACCGAAGAGATGTCCGTGGTGTGCGATCGTCACCTCACGGGGTTTCCCGTCGGCCAAGGTCTTCTCGCATGCTCCAGTGATCTCCGTGGAACTGATGAGCCTGACCAGGGCCGATCCCTCGATCGCCGGACTGCCTTCCGGCAGGTGACCGAACAGGAAGGTGACGGCAGCTTGGTTGGCCACCTTGATGACCAGCGAGCGATCTGCCAGGAGAATCCCCTCGTTCATGTGTTCCAGGATTGTCTGCACCTGTTGGCGGCCCGATTCGACTTCCCCGATGGTAGAACGCAGCCTCAAGGCCATCTCCTGCATGGTGGCGGCCAGTTCCGCCATCTCCTTCGGGCTGTCGATGGTGATGCGGGCCATGAGGTCTCCCTCTGCATAGCGCGATGCCCCCTCCTTGATCTTTGCCAATGGGCGGGTGAGCATCGTGATGCTGAATGCCGTCGCGATCGAGACCAGCACGATGAGCACGGCGATGCCTCCGAAAAAGAGCCTCTGGTAGGTCTGTTGGTATGACTGCAGCTGGTTCAGCGTGGTCGAGAGCCGCAATACGGCGATCTCGGGCACATCATCCACCCGGATGGCATGGTAGAGCACCGGCAGCCGCTGAGTGGCGCTGCGGCGCTCGCTGGTGGCGCTGCCCGCATCCAAGGCCTCCTGCACCTCCTGTCTGTAGAGGTGGTTGTCCATGGTCGCTTCTTCATGGTCCGAATCGTAGAGGACCACACCGTTCTTTCCGATGATCGTGATCCGCAACGCCGTGGCTCGCGCATAGGAGTCGAACCGGTCAGGATCGATGACATAGCCGTCTCGCTCGAGCTCCTGCTTCAGGTATGTCGCATTGTTAGCCAGTTGTGTGTACGTGCTCTGTCGCAGTGTGACGCTGAAGGAACGGTCGGCGATGAACAGGCTGCCTGCAAGCGCGAGCAACAGTACCAAAAGTGTCAGGATGATCAGTCGTTGCCGGATGGTGTTGCCGATCATTGCTTGTCCTGGAATGAGTATCCGATGCCCCAGACCGTCTTGATCACCGTCCCGCTGTCGCCAAGCTTGCGTCGCAGGGAGGCGATCTGCACATCGATGGAGCGCTCGGTGACGGGATAGTCGTTTCCGCGGATGCCGGTGATGAGTTGTCCCCTTGTATAGACACGTCCCGGTGAGGAAGCCAGCAGGGAGAGGAGGGAGAACTCACTGGCCGTGAGACTCAACTGTTCCTTCTCCCAAAAAGCCTCATGACGATCGGGATCGATCGTGAGCTCTCCCGCTTCGATCAGTGCGGGTCGCGCGGCATCCTCGGCCGGCAAGACCGAAGCGGTCCTCCGAAGCAACGCCTTCACGTTCGCCACGAGGACTTTCGGGCTGAATGGCTTGGGCAGGTAGTTGTCGGCACCGAGTTCAAGTCCGGTGATGATGTCGCTCTCGTCCGTCCGTGCCGATACGATGATGATGGGCAGCTCCCTTTTGTGCCACATGAAGCGTACGGTCTTGAGGACCTCGATCCCGCTGACACCGGGAAGCATCAGGTCCAGCAACACCAAGTCGGGATGTTCGCGCTCGATCATCCTCAAGGCCTCATGCCCTTCCGATGCCGCGAGGGTGGAAAATCCTTCCTTCTCCAGGTGGTAGCGAATCAGCTCCTGGATATCAGGTTCATCCTCCACCACCAGTATGGTCTTCTCCTCGATCATGCACCAACGGTACCAGAATCGGCAGGGTTTTCCCAGTGTCTTGCGTGCAGGCAGGGACGAATTCACACTTTTCTCATGATTCGGGAGGAAGGGAACGCAATGTCTCCTATCGATAGGATAGGAATTACGTTAAATTTTTATCGATAAAATTGTATTGGGTACTGTACCATACCGTTGTTGTGTGCTAATATATCTGTAATGTGATAGATCAACGATCCAGCGACTGATGGACCGATCTTGGAGGTCAACGTTCATGCCTTTCGTCATATATTCAGAGAGACTGGCGCAAGAGTCTGCCAAACAGTATGCCTACCGTATCCTGAGGCGCAACATACTGTTGCTCGACATGAAGCCGGGAGAGGCGATCGTGGAAAAGGATATCTCTGCGAAACTGCGGTTGAGCAGGACTCCGGTGCGCGAGGCATTGCTCGATCTCTGTCGCGAACGGTTGGTGGAAATCTACCCGCAGCGGGGGACCCGGGTGGCACTCATGGATGCGCGCTTGGTTGACCAAGGCCGCTTCCTGCGGGAGACGGTGGAGCTTGCGCTGCTCGAATTGGCGTGCAAGTCGTTCACCGAAGAGCATCTGGCCAAGCTGGAGGCGAACCTCGCGGAGCAAGAGCATGAGGTTGAGCAAGGCGACCTGATCAATTTCTTCTTCAAGGACAACGAGTTCCACCGCATCCTCTTTGCGTCCTGCAACAAGGATACCGTATTCGACGCGATCAGCTTCTATATGCCGCACTTCACCAGGGAACGGATGTTGCGTCTGCAGATGTTCAATCCGAGCGAACTGATAAGGGATCACCGGAATATCATGACAGCCATCAAGGCAGGCGATTGCAGGACTGCGAAAATGCATCTCTCGGAGCACCTGGACCACGTGATGTGCGACCAGCAGATTCTCCTCGAGGGGTATCCCGAATATTTCATTCGCGAAGAGCACTCCTGACAGACGGTTCCTGCTTTCCCTCCTTTGTGGTAGGATGGAATGCAGGACGCGATGATGGATACCATAACCAACGAAACCATCCTGGAAAGCATCAGCGACGGCGTGTTCACGATCGATCATGATCGGCGCATCACGTCGTTCAACCGTGCCGCTGAGCTGATCACGGGGATCGATCGCTCCGAGGCTATAGGGCTGCGTTGCTCAGAGGTGTTCAAGTCGAACATGTGCGAGGGGCACTGTCCCTTGGAGCACACCTTCGAGACCGGAAAGACGGTCATCAACCAAAGCGGTTATATCGTGAACTTGGCAGGAAAACGTGTCCCCGTCAGTGTATCCACCGCATTGCTCAAGGACAGTGCGGGGAATGTGATCGGCGGAGCGGAGACATTCCGGGACCTGAGCGAGTTGGAGCAGCTGCGCAAGTTGCGTGCTCGCCAGCGGTTCGGGTCGATCGAGAGCAACAGCGAGGCGATGCGCAAGATCCTTGACATGGTCCCTCCGGTCGCCCAAAGCAACTCGACCGTTCTCATCCTCGGTGAGTCGGGTACGGGAAAAGAGGTGCTCGCACGGACCATCCACAGCTGCAGCGTACAGAAGAACGGCCCGTTCGTCGCGGTGAACTGCGGAGCATTGCCCGACACCCTGCTTGAGTCGGAGCTGTTCGGGTACCGCAAGGGAGCGTTCACGGGTGCCGATCGTGACAAGCCCGGACGATTCGCGCTCGCACGGGGAGGAACGCTGTTCCTCGATGAGATCGGAGATATTTCCCAAGCCATGCAGGTGAAGTTGTTGCGGGTGCTGCAGGAGCGGCAGTTCGAGCCGCTCGGGGCCCGTGAGACGGAGAAAACCGACGCACGCATCATCTGTGCCACCAATCGGGATCTGGAAGAACTGGTCCGGCAAGGTTCGTTCCGACAGGATCTTTACTACCGCATCCACATCATCGCGATCACGATCCCTCCGCTGCGTGAACGCAGGGAAGACATTCCCCTGCTTGCCAAGCAATTCCTCGAACGGTTCGCGATCCTGAACAACAAGACGATCGAAAGCTTTTCCGCTGAGGCGTACGCCGCATTCTATGCCTACAGCTGGCCTGGGAATATTCGTGAGCTGGAAAACGTGGTGGAACGGGCGGTGGTGCTCTGCCAATCCGACACGATCGGCCTTTCCGACCTGCCGGCGCAGATCACCGGTGCACTCACATCCTCCAGGCATGGTACCGGGATCTTGCCGCATGCGGCGGATGTCAATGAGGCGAAGGATGAGGTCGAGCGACGCATCATTCTCGAAGCCTTGGACAGGAACGCCCGGAAAGTGAGCCATGCGGCCGAGGAGCTTGGAATCCACCGGGCGACACTCTACCGGAAGATGCAGAGACTGGGAATCGAATCCTGAGATCAGCATGATTGGTCGCAATTATGCGACATAGTGCGACAATTGTTGCATGCTATATGTTGCAAAAATGCGACAAACTACTGAGAGCCTGTGTGTGTTCCCTCGCATACCGCACACTTCCTTTTCTTTGTCACAAAAACAATTGACAGAATGAATCCACAGCTGTGGACAGAGTTGGCACGTGAATTGCATGCTTGTAGGCATGAAATTGGCGATAACGGTCTGGAATGGAAGGATCGCTCCGCTGTTCGATGTCGCGCGACACATCGTGATCGTGCGTACCGACGGGTATGGACGCGCTGCAGAGGTCGTGGCAAATGCCGATCTCGATCAGGACCTTCCCAGGCAGAAGGCTGGTGCGTTGATCGCTATGGGCATCGAATCCTTGGTCTGCGGTGCACTTTCCTTGGAATACGAGGAATCGTTGCTCGAGGCGGGGATCGATGTGGAGGCTTTCGTAGCCGGAGACATCGAGCAGGTGTTGCAGGCGTGGAGTGACGGCACCCTGCACCAAAGGGGATTTTCCATGCCGGGCTGCGGGTGCCCTAGGCATCGGTGCATGCGTCACGGTCGGCATGGACAGCATCGGGGACCACACAGTCCCTGACATTCGCAAGGTAACGCCCTGATGGGCGAAAGGACAGGAGGCAAAAAATGCCAAGAGGAGACAGGACAGGAAGAAACGGTTTCGGACCCATGACGGGGCGGGGCCTCGGCTATTGCGCGGGATTCGACACTCCGGGATACCTTCAGGGAGCAGGTTTCGGTCGCGGAAGGTTCGGAGGAAGAGGACTGGGACTTGGCTTCGGGCGCATGGCGGTTCTTGCTGACGCACCGCGTGAGCTGGACATCCTGGACGAGCGCGCGATGGTGCTTGAGCAGCAGCTCTCTGATCTGAAGAAGCGTCTGGAAACACTGAAGAAGGAGGATAGGTCATGAAGGTTGCACTCACCGCGGCGGGGAATTCGTTGGAATCTCCATTCGATAGTCGGTTCGGACGGGCACAAACCTTCATCATCTACGATACTGATACGGAGACGACCACCGTACTGGACAATGCACAGAACCTCAACAGTGCGCAAGGCGCGGGCATCCAGGCTGCCCAGCATGTTCTCGACAGCGGTGCAACCGCGTTGATCACCGGGCACTTGGGACCGAAGGCGGCGAAGGTGATCTTCGCTGCGGGGATCGATGTCTACCAGACCGATGCCGAGACGGTTGCACAGGCTTTGGCCATGTTCACTTCCAAAGCGTTGAAACCGATGAAAGGTGCCGATGTGGACGGACATTGGGTATGAGGATCGCGATAGCTTCAGGCAAAGGTGGGACGGGCAAGACGTTCGTGACGGTGAATCTTGCCCGTTCCTTGGGCATGCCGGTGACGGTGCTCGATTGTGATGTCGAGGAACCGAACAGCAATCTTTTCTTGCACGGAGACCTGGTGAGTCAGTCGAGGGTCTCCGTCTGTGTGCCCCATGTGCTGGAAGACGCATGCACGGGTTGTCGTGTCTGTGCGGATGCGTGCCAGTTCAACGCGATCGCCGTGATCGGACGCAAACCGCTGGTCTTCGAGGATATGTGCCACTCCTGCGGTGTCTGCACGACGCTGTGTCCGCACGACGCGTTGATCGAAGTGCCGCATGAGATCGGGACCGTCACCGTCAGGCAGTCGCAGCATGTGTCGCTGGTCGAGGGTTTGCTCGATGTCGGCAAGGCACTTGCCGTGCCGGTGATCAGGCAGGTGAAAGGGCAGGTCGGGGCAGATACGGACCATCCCGTGCTTATCGATGCACCTCCGGGCACCAGCTGCCCGATGGTGTGGGCCGTAGATGGTTGTGACGCGGTGGTACTGGTGGCGGAGCCGACTGCGTTCTCCTTGCATGATCTTACACTTGCGGTCGACACGGTGCGGGAAGTAGGCGTGTCGTTCGGAGTCGTGATCAACAAGGATGGACTCGGGGACGACCGTGTGGCCAGATACTGCGAATCGGAAGGCATTCCGATACTCGGTCGCATCCCGTTCGACCTGGATATCGCGCGTAGGTATGCCACCGGCGCGTTGATCGTGGATAAGGAACCTCGGTACCGTGATCTGTTCTTGCAGATGTGGCAATCAATCACGCACTTGGCCCAAATTGGAGGGAATCGCGATGAATCGCTTGCCTGAACAGGGCTCCGGCCATCAGAAACAGATCACGGAACTGGTCATCCTCAGCGGCAAGGGCGGTACGGGGAAGACGACCTTGGCTGCTTCCTTCGCGACATTGGCCCGCAGTCTCGTGCTTGCCGACTGTGACGTGGATGCAGCGGATTTGCATCTGGTAACCTCACCGGAGATACGGCAGAGACATCCGTTCATCGCGGGCAAGGAGGCTGTCGTTGACGAAAGCGCGTGCACGGGCTGCGGCCTCTGTGCATCGGCATGTCGATTCGATGCCTTCCAGGAGATTCGTGACGGAAAACGCAGGGTGATTCCCGTGCGGTGCGAAGGTTGCGGACTCTGTGTACACATCTGCCCGGAGGCGGCGATACGGTTCGAGGACCGCGTTTGTGGCGAGTGGATGGTCAGCGACACCAGGTTCGGTCCGATGGTGCATGCACGATTGCACGCTGCCGGGGAGAACTCGGGAAAGTTGGTCACCCTCGTTCGGAAGGAGGCCCGACGCATCGCGACCGAACGATCGCGTTCCCTGATACTGGTGGATGGGCCTCCGGGGATCGGATGTCCCGTCATCAGCAGTGTCACGGGATCGAGTGCGGTCCTGATGGTCACCGAGCCGAGTGTTTCCGGAATCCATGATCTTGAGCGGGTGACCGCACTGGCCCGAGGCTTCGGGGTCCCGGTCTTCGTGTGCGTGAACAAGGCCGATATCGATATGTCCTTGACCGAAGAGATCAAGAGGCGGACCGAGGATTCGCATGATCGTTTCGCAGGAACGATCGGGTTCGATGAGCAGATGGTGCGAGCCCAACTGGAAGGAAAGAGCGCGATGGAGAGCATCACGGGCAATACCCGTGCCATGATAGAACGGATATGGGAGAATATATGGACAGCGATGTGAGAGAGAGGATGCGGCAGGTTCCTGAGAATTTCGGGCCGTTGCGCGAGGCGAGCGGGAATGCACGGAGGACCGGTCCGTGTGGTGACACGGTGGAATTCTGGCTCGACGGTGACATGGATGGGGTCGGGATAGCAAGTTTCACGACCGACGGGTGCGAGCATTCCATGCGTGCAGCGTCAACAGTCGCCGGCATGGTGGAAGGGTTGCCGTTGCAGGCGATCAGGGCGATCACGGAATCTGATGTCCTTGAATTGCTCGGAGATTATCCCGAGGAGTCGATGCATTGCATCACCTTGTCGCTTGAGACTCTCGGGGCCGCCCTCGATGAGATGGAGTTGCACCTCATGAAAGGGGCCAAGCGTCGATTGATGACGGAAGTGCCGTCACCGACTGCAAAGGTCGCGCATCTGAAGCAACGGCGCACCATCATGGTCATGAGTGGAAAGGGTGGGGTAGGCAAAAGCACCGTGTCGGTGAACCTTGCGCTTTCCCTTGCGGCCAAGGGCTATCGTGTCGGGTTGGTGGATGTCGATATCCACGGACCGAGCATTCCCACGATGTTGAATCTCCCTGAGGTGACGATCATGCAGGGTGCGGATGGCATCCAGCCGGTCATCTTGGGCGACTTGCATGCGCTTGAGGTCATGTCGGTCGGATTCTTGCTCAAACATAGCGATGATCCGGTCATCTGGCGCGGCCCGCTGAAGAACTCGTTGATCGAGCAATTCTTGAACGAGGTCGCCTGGGGGCCGCTTGACTACCTGTTCATCGACTGCCCTCCCGGGACAGGTGACGAACCGCTCTCTGTAGCCCAACTGCTGAAGGAAAAGGCGGAAGCGGTGTTGGTCACGACTCCGCAGCAAGTCTCCACGGTCGACGTCGCCCGTTCGATCAACTTTTGCCGGCAGATGCATATGCCGGTGATAGGACTCGTGGAGAACATGAGCGGCTTCGTGTGTCCTCATTGTCACTCGGTGACCGATATCTTCCGTTCAGGAGGAGGAAAGGCACTTGCCGCTCGGTATGACGTGCCATTCTTGGGGTCGATCCCGATCGATCCTTCGTTCGGAATCTCCGGTGACTCCGGATTGCCCTATGTCGTACGATTCGCCGATTCACCGATTGCCGACACATATCGGCAGATCGTGGAAAATTTGCATGATACAAGGAGTACTGAACTATGAAAATTGCCATTCCCACTGCCGAGGGCGTATTGAACATGCACTTCGGACACTGCAAGTCGTTCACCTTGGTCGAGGTGGACCCTCAGACCAGGAAACTCATCCACACTTCGGAGATCCCTGCACCCAGGCATGAGCCCGGGGTTCTTCCCCGTTTCCTTGGGGAGCTGGGCGTGGACGTGATCATCGCCGGAGGAATGGGGATGCAGGCACAGAACCTCTTCGACGGCCAAGGCATCACCGTGGTGATCGGAGCACCTTCCAAGACACCGATGGAACTCGTCACCGAGTATCTTTCAGGGACGCTGGTATCGGGTGATAACGTCTGCGATCACTGATCAGAGCGGGTAACTCGCGCAGAACGGTGCGACCGGACATGCTTCGCATTTCGGTTTCTTCGCGTGGCACACCTGTCTTCCATGCAGGTTGACGATCATGGAAAAGCGATAGTGTCGTTCGGGAGGAAGCAAGAGCGCGACCTCCCGTTCGATTCTCTCCGGATCCTCTTGCTCGGTAAGTCCGATCCTCCTGACCACCCGGCCGAAATGGGTATCGACGATGATTGCCGGTTTGCGTGCGATCTGTCCGATGATGACACTCGCCGTCTTTCTGCCGACACCGCTGAGGCTGGTCAGTTCTTCCATGCGCAACGGGACGGTGGAATCGAAGTGTTCCACAAGGTCCCGAGCAGCATTGATGATGTGCTTCGCCTTTGCATTGAAGTATCCGGTGCTCCTGATGATGCTCTTTACGGTTTCGATGTCTGCCTCGGCCAGATCCCGGGCAGTGGGATAGCGTGAGAACAACACCTCAGCGACTTCATTGACCTGCCTGTCGGTGGTCTGTGCCGACATGATGACACTGATGAGCAATCTGAACGGATCCTTCTGGGTGAGGAACGTGATCTGTGCAGGGCTGATGCGGTCGAGGATCAGGAATGTCTGCTCAGCCCGTGACTCTTTCGTCAATTCCATGATCAAGATGTGGCACGAAGGGATCGTTCCTGTCAAGGCGGTTCGTCTTGACGCTGGCCGCAGAAAGCAAGTATACTCCAACGCGTTACGCACACATCCGGGGCGTTGCCTAGTGGCTAAGGCGCTTGCTTTGGGAGCAAGAAATCGGAGGTTCGAGTCCTCTCGCCCCGACTCGGGTGCATGCGCCAATAGCTCAGTTGGATAGAGCAACAGCCTTCTAAGCTGTGGGTCAGAGGTTCGAATCCTCTTTGGCGTAGATAGTCCATTCAACGCAATATTTCCGAAATATTGTGGAGAGTGGATTTTTTTGTGTCCTTCATGTACTGAATGCTAACTCTTGGCGATTGTTGCACAATGCTCGATTCATGGATGATCAGAAAATCCCGCCCGACAATCGGCTTGAGATGCTGAAAGAAAAGGATAATCCAGCATACGGATCCATGCCCAGTGGCGAATATGTTTTACTTCGGGACAAGGCAGCTGTTGTCATGGTGAGATAGTGGATTGCCACTGAAGGAAATGCCATGAATGCATCACAGGATATATATCCTGGGCAGATCTTGCCGGAAGAGTTTTTGAAACCCTTTGGCATACGTGCCTATGAACTTCCCAAGGATCTTCGTGTTCCGCAGACCCGGGTTTCACTTATCCTGAAGGGAAAGAGACGGGTCACCGCTGATACGGCACTGCGTCTTTCAATATGATTTTGATATCGAGGAAGAGAAGATTCGACTAAGGAAAGACCTAAAGTTCATACCGAGAATCATTGCCTGAATTTTGGTTCTTTTGGCACTATACAAGTTCCTGGATTTCTATGCATGACAACGGCGTTCCGTCCGTATTCTGGCAATCTATTCTCAGGTCGACTCCGATCGGATCGGACGCCGTTTCGCATCTGTACAGACTCTGAAGCTGAAGAGGGCCTGTCCGTTGTCTCGTATGATTGTGTGAGCGATGAAAAAACCTTGACAAATTTATCGTAACACGATAAAAGATATATGTAATACGATATGTGAGGGGGTAGAGCTATGGTGACCTATTCCGAAAAAGGGTTGCGGCTGCTTGTCTTGGTCTGTACCGTGAGTGCCATCATCGGAGCCATTGCAATCGTGGGCGTGGGGGTCTATCTGACAGTCATGGCAATCCAAGGAGAGTATGCAATCCCGTTGGTTCTGGCTGAGGGACTGCAGATTCCCCATGTGGTGCGGGCAAAGAGTCTGGCGTCTTACCTTGTCTACGATCTTGGGTTGGTCATCACGCTCTCACTCGGACTCTCTTTCGTGTTCTTGTTACGAGCGATGCTCCGTTCACTGTACAGGACCAAAGGATTCGAACGGTCACTTCCGACGATGATCAATCGCATGGGTGTGATTCTGATCTTGTTGTCCTACATGAGGCAATTCCTCTTGTTGCATGCATTCAACCAAGATATGGGAAGCCTTGGTGGCGTGATCGATTTTCGCTTCCAGCTGGTTCCCTCTGCAGTCATCCATGCGTTGGTCCTCTTTGTGGTTGCAAGGGCTTTCCGTTACGCCCTGGATCTTCAGCACGAATATGAACAGACGGTCTAGGCAAGCATATGGGAATAATCATACGACTTGACCGGGTATTGGCGGATAGGAAGATGTCACTCACCGAACTCTCCGGACAAGTGGGCATCACCATCGTGAATCTCTCGAACCTGAAGACCGGAAAGGTGAGTGCCGTACGGTTGAGCACGATGGAAGCCATCTGCAAGGCGTTGGACTGTCAACCGGGGGATTTGTTCGAGTATCAAGAGGAAACGTAGCGCTTCCACCCCGATTCGCTAGACTGATGATCTCACAGGGGTGGACCTGATAAACATTTGGAATAAGTGTAAAATATTGACATTTTTATTATGTGAATTCTTTGTTGACATAGATAGTTTGACGGAATATTTTATGACTGGACATGAAAGAATCGTATATGAGATCTCTGATGATCATGGTGGTATTCCTCCTTGCTGCAAACTTTCATGCCGGAGCGACACCGACGGCCGATCCGTCTTGGTATGATATCCGTTTCGTGAATCTGCCTGTGACGGGCACCAACCTGTATGACAATTCGGCAGATCTGTACGGCATGAACCGAGAGAACATCCTGTTCTCTCGGATTCTCACCGCACTGAAGATCGTTCCGCCTACGGGCTATGGGGACCTGAAGCTCCGTTTCAATGCTCCCGGCGGCATCTTCAGGTTTTACAAGCTGAACACCCCGAGCAGCTATGCCGATGCCACGTTACGGATGCGTCATGAAAGTCTTCCGGTCCAGACAGTGATGCCGCTGATGGAGTACCCCATCACAGCAGGCCTTCCAGGAGCAGAACCTACGGCGACTGAGTTGTTCATGGATATCTCATTCAATCCGGACAACGAGGGGCAGCAGTGGAGAGGAAATTATTACCTGCCCCTCGAAGTCGAAGTTCTCGATTCTGACGGATATGTGGTACGACAAAAGATTCTTCATCTGCTTTGGCACTATCGCAACAAAGAATCGTCGGCTCCACCCATCACGACGGTCGTGGTCGATCAGTATCCAGCCGCACAATCGATTCCGTTCATCTATCCCTTTCAGTCTGGACAGCCGGTGATCAAGGTCGGATCTGTCTCGTTCCGGTCCAATGAGAGTGCCGATAGATACCGGTTGCGTGTCTCTCCTGTCGGGCAGCCGACTTTTCAGTTCAATCACTCCAATCCCAACCTATCCGGTGCAATCAAGTATCGGGTGACGATACCTGGACGGGCCGTCTCAAGTTACGTGCAGGCATTCGAATGCGATTTCGATTACAAGGGATCCTCCGGCAATTGGCATGATTTCCTGGAGATTGGCATTCGGGATATCAACTACGACAACTACAGGGGGGTCGCCGGAGACTATGCATCGACCATACGACTCGATGTAGTGTCTTTCTGACTGGGTGGTCAGAACGCTATCATTGCTTTCCCGAGTTACGAAAGAGAACTTCAAGACCAAGGAATCTTTGTGACTTAATCACATCGGAATCCTCACGCCACGATCCTTGTTTCTTAAGTCAATTGTTTGTCTCAAAAGGAATAAGAGAATTCCCGCGACGACACTGGCCTTGCAAGTACCCGAGAGGGTCGCTTGACCACGCTTCCTGCATCCCCTATATATTCGCACATACGTTGCACAGGAGAAGAGGATGAAAGATCTATTGATTATCGGTGGAGTTGCGGCCGGAGCAACCGCAGCAGCGAGAGCGCGTCGGCTCGACAACGATGTGAACATCACAGTACTGGAGGCAGGAGCGGATGTATCTTTTGCAAACTGCGGACTTCCATACTATCTGGGGCGCGATATCGAGTACCGTTCATCCTTGATCCTCGCCAGTGCGGAAACCTTCCATGATCAATATCGGGTGAAGGTCCATACCCATACCGAGGCGATCGGGATCGACAGGGATCAGAAGAAGGTGAAGGCTCGCAACACCAAGACGGGCAAGGAGAGTGTCTTCTCCTATGACGCGCTGATCCTGGCACAAGGCGGGAAACCGATCGTGCCAGGACTTCCGGGCGTAGACAAGAGTCATGTATTCCAACTCTGGACACTCGAGGACATGGACAGGATCGACCGGTTCATCACCGACAAGAACCCCAAGAAGGCGGTGGTCGTCGGAGGTGGTTTCATCGGTCTGGAGATGGTAGAAGCTTTGGTGAAGCGTGGGATCGAAGTATCCCTCGTGGAGCTTGCGTCGCAGGTCATGCCCAATCTCGAAGGGGAATTCGCAGGATTCATCACCAAGGAACTCCTGGATCATGGAGTGAACCTCAAGCTCGGCAAGGCGTTGCAGGCGGTCGAGGACAAGAAGGTCCGGTTGAACGACGGGACGACCGTGGATGCCGATTTCGTCCTGCTCTCCGTGGGAGTCAGACCCACACTGCAACTTGCCAAGGATGCTGGCCTTGAGATCGGTGCTTCCGGCGGCTTGAAGGTGGATGAGATGATGCGCACGAGTGATCCTGCGATCCTCGCTGCGGGAGACATGGTGGAAATTCCCCATGCCGTACTTGACAAGAGCGTGCGGATGCCGCTCGCCGGCCCTGCGAACAGGCAAGGAAGAATCGTGGGAGAGAACGCTGTAGGAGGCTCACGTGTCTATAAAGGAGCTCTCGGCACTTCGATCGTGAAAGTGTTCGGTGCCGTCGCAGGTTCCACGGGCATGAGCCTGAAGGGCGCCAAGGCTGCCGGCATCGACGCGGATGCAGTGGTCGTACACAAGAACAGCCATACTGCGTACTATCCCGGATCCCAGCGGGTGAGCCTGATGCTCATCTGGGACAAAAAGAGCAGGAAAGTCATCGGTGCGCAAGCTGCAGGCAGTGTTGGCGTGGACAAACGTCTCGATGTGATCGCGACAGCGATCATGGGATCGCTCACGATCGATGATCTTGAGGAACTCGACCTCGCCTATGCGCCGCCGTTCAACTCTCCGAACGGACCGGTGAACATGGCAGCCTTCACCGCTGCAAACCATCAAAGCGGGTTCAGCCCCTCCATTCTCGCCCAGGATCTCGATCAGTTCGTAGTGGACAACGAACCGATCGTCGTGGACTTGCGTGACCCGATCACCTTCTCCAAGGCAAACCTGACAGGTACCAACAATCTGAGCCAGAACGTGCTCCGGGACAATCTGGACAGGATTCCATCTGGCCATCCGATCCTGCTGATCAGCGACGACGGACAAAAAGGCCACGTGGTGCTGCGCATGCTCAAGGGGGCCGGATTTGACAAGGTGTACAACCTCAGCGGAGGTTATATCAGCCTTGAGCGCCACGCCCGAGCAATCGGTTGTCCGAACCTCGAGGTAGGACTGCTTCCCATCGAGAAGAAATCGGTGAAAGATCTTGAGGAGGGAGGGAAGAAGGAAAAAGCCACCTCGGAAGATAAACCGGCGAAGAGCGTTGCGTCCGACGGCCCGGTCATCCTCGATGTCCGCACGCCGATGGAGTTTTCGATGGGTGCCTATCCAGGTGCGATAAACGTGGGTCTCGATACCCTCTCACAGTGGGCAGAGTCGGTTGAGGACAAGAGCAGGAAGGTGATCCTCTACTGCGCATCGGGTGCACGTTCCAGCTACGGTATGCGTATCCTCAAGCAATTGGGATTCACCAACTTGGAGAACGGCGGCGGCTTGCATGACATGATGTCCCGCAAACGTTGATGCACTGACCAGACCTGTGCTGCAAAGCCGGCGGCGTTCCCTTTTCCCATGGTGTGCTCTCGCACTCCAGGAATAGAGGGACGCCGTTTCTTTGTCCGGCAGCCTGAGGCACTCAGATCCCTGCACCTGAATCGCGTTCGTCCGATAGATGGAGTGGGGGCCCTTCTGGATATTCGCACGCAATAGCACCGATGGTAGCGTAGGTCAGCACCGGTGCTTCGCAAATTCAGCACCGCCTAAACCAGGCGAATTCCTGTATTCTCACGGTACTCATCGTTTTTCTCATATTGAGTTCTCCTAATTCAAAGAAGATTGTTGAGTGGACGATTCGGTCAGTGATAACATCCGCCTGAGGTCCTCCACCGAGTCTATCCAACACTCGTTAGGAGCGAATTGGGTACAGAAGATGGTACTGTCCTTCTGATAACGGGATTCAATGACCTCAAAGACTAAAGATACCCGACTGTCATCCTGAGTTCTACGGCCTAGGTGGGCCACTGTTCCGCAGATGACTGTACCAGCGTCTGGAGCTGGACGTACCACCTTTATTTATCAAGTGATATCTGTGGTGCTGATATTGCGAATTAAGCTTCGGTGCTGATAATGCAACGAGTGGTGCTGAATTTGCGAATGATGGTGCTTACGCGCGCGAATATTCACCCTCCCGATATCTCGGATCTTTTTGGTACTCCTCACCCGAAAATCCAAGCTGATTGATCGGTCTCTCATATATGTCACTCGATACGATCTTCAGATACGGTACCGATTGCGGATAGGGTGGCATTCGGATCTCCGATCGGAATACGACAACATCCGACTGGATGTGTGAGGAGTGCAGTAATGTGATAATCTTATGACAAAAGAGGAGAATGCATCGTGTAATTGTAAAATTAGCCAATACAGTTCGGGGGTGTTGATCTTGCGTGTGTTATATGGGGTACCCAATACTGTTCATCGCACTGTTTATCCAGTAGACGGCTATCTAGAGTTAAGAAGGGGCAAAAATTATAATAATCAGCTTATTGGATCAATCCAGTATCTTGATTTGGCTCTTTTCGCGTAGAAAAGTGAATTAGATTTACAGGTCACAAAACCTCTGCTACAATTGTGGTATGACAGACAAGGAAAAAGAGCAGAAGGCTTTGGAAATATACCAGCAGCTGATCAACGACCTCGAGGATGTATC
>JAHDQJ010000053.1 GCA_018433865.1 Spirochaetales bacterium
GTGCGCTTTCTCATACTCGATCGACAGTAGATTTGGCGTGATTTATCGCTCAAAGCCATAATTCAGCCAGTTTGACACTTTTGTTTGACGATAATGAATCAGACCAGGCAAGTCGATTTACAATGGCCGTTCATTTTGCAAAAGGCTCAAGAGCATTGAGACATGTACCGGACTGAAAAGTCTGTGGGCTGGAGGGTATGATTGGAAATGCCATCGCCGCACGACAGAACCGGCCTTCCGAAACGGGCGATCACCATATTCCTGATCTGCTGCATCGTCGTGTTGGCAGTGTTGCTCCTGCTCCTCGCGTTCGACCGGAGACCAGTTCCCCTGAAGCTCCCCCTTGCGGGAGGATCCTCACAGGAGACCGTTTCGCTGAGTGCCGAGGAGCGAGAGTATCTGAGGGGCCTCGGACCGGTGCTCATCGCGGTCGACCCTGATTGGGAACCCTATGAACAGATCATAGCGGGGCAATACCGGGGAATCGCCGCAGACCTGGTGCACCTGATCTTCTCGCGGTTGCAAGTCCCCTACCGATTGGTGCCGACACGTGATTGGGATGAGAGTCTCGAGGCGGCCAAGGATGGTCGCGTGCATCTTTTGGCATTCCTCAACAAAACCGCGGAACGTGAGCGCTGGCTTGATTTCACCGATCCCTATTTCACTGATCCCAATGTCCTGATCACAAGAACCGAGCATCCCTTCATCACCGATCTTGCGGCGCTCTCGTCGGAGACCGTGGCACTTCCAGGCGGAACCAGCATGGAGGAGCGATTGCGTGCCGAGCATCCCCATCTCAAGATCCTGTTGGTTCCGAACGAAGCGGACGCGTTTGCCGCGGTCGAACAGAAGCGGGCCGACATCGCCTTGCGTTCGCTCACCATGGCCGCCTATGTGATCAGGAAGGAAGGCCTGTTCAACCTGAAGATTGCAGGTCAGATGCCCGGATACGCCAATTCACTGCGCATGGGGGTGGTGAAGGGCCATCCGATGCTCGTGCGAATCCTAAACAAGGGGATCGCGACCCTGACAGCCCAAGAGATCCAACAGGCAGTGAACCGTCATGTCTCGATCGAGGTCTCGACCCATATCGATCGCAAATCGATCATCTGGGCTTCCGTGATTCTCACGATCCTCATCGGGATGGGTTCCGTGTGGATAGTCCTGCTCAAGAGGATCAACAGACGTCTTGTTGCCCAGGAATTGGCATTGCGACAATCCCAGCAGATGCTCGGGTACATTGTCGAGCACCTGAACACAGCAGTGGCTGTCCTTGATCGTGACAGGCGGTTCATCTATGTCAGCCGACTCTACACCGCGCTGTTCAGGATTCCCGGCAATCCGGAGCACCGGCGCTTCGATGATCTGCATGACACACATCAGGCATTCCTGTCAGAGGCTATCGGCAGGGCTTTGGACGGAATTGTCTCGAACGGTGATGAGGATACGTACTGTCACTTCGACAACTCCTCCGTGGTCATCCGGTGGGAGTGCCGGCCCTGGTTCCTGGTGGACGGTTCCATCGGAGGTGCACTGCTGTACGTGGAGGATATCAGTGCCCGCAAGGAGTTCGAGAAGCGTTTGCAATCGAGCGAGGAACTGCACCGATTGCTCACCGAGTACTCCAGCGATGTCATCTGGATTCTCAACATGAGAAGCCGACGGTTCACCTACATCAGCCCCGCAGTCCGACAGTTGCGCGGCTACTCGGTTGCCGAGGCGATCGGGCAGGACCTGCAACAGTCGCTTGTGCCCGATTCCTATGAGATGATCATGGAGCGGTTTCCCGCGGTACTGCGGGAATTCCTCGCCCACCCGAAGGAGCCGAAGACCCACTATGCCCAAGTACAGCAACCATGCAGGGACGGTTCGGTGATCTGGGTCGAGTTTTCCATGAAGTACCGCCTGAATGGTTCCGGCCAGATCGAGGCCGTCGGGGTGAGCAGGAACATCGAGGAACGCAAGCGCGCCGAACGGGAAATCACCTATCTCAGCTACCACGACCAGCTTACCGGCCTGTTCAACCGCAGGTACTATGAGGAAAACCTCCTGCGCTACGATACAGCGGACCGATTCCCGCTGACACTGGTGATGGCCGATGTGAACGGCCTGAAGCATGCCAATGATTCCGAGGGACATGACGTGGGTGATGCGCTGCTCACCACAGTCGCACGCGAGCTCGAACGGGCATGCCGACCCGAGGATATCGTAGCGCGCATCGGAGGGGATGAGTACGTCATGTTGCTCCCGAAGACGACTTCCGAGGAGGCGGCACGGGTGGTTTCGGGTATTGAGGAACGGTTGCGAGGCAAGCGCGTCGCCTCCTCATCCGTCTCTGTTTCGTTCGGTTGGGCAACGAAGTACGACACCGATGTTTCGATTGCAAAACTGTTCAAGACAGCGGAGGATATGATGTACCGACGCAAGCGATCCGAATCGAACAGTCGCACCGCGCAACATACGTAGGAGGAGGTAGGCATGGACAAAGGACCTGTGATCATCACGGAAAAGATTCCGATCGGCATCAGCTTGTGCTGCATGGGCAGTCCCGTCCGGTACAATGGGAAAGGAATCGATGTCCTGAAAGACCTCGGAAGGGAAAAGGGCGATTTCATCTGGTGTCCTGTCTGTCCCGAGTGCATGGCCGGCCTCGGTGTGCCACGCGATCCCGTCCACCTTTCCAACGGGGACGGCGATGCAGTCTGGAGCGGTGATGCCTCCGTCAGGAACCGGGGAGGACGTGATGTCACCGTGGCGATGAAGACAGGCTGCAGCGTATGTCTCGAATCCTTGCAGCGTTGCCGAGCCGTGGCGTTCGTCTACATGGACGGAAGTCCCTCGTGCGGAGTGTACCGGACGACATTGAAGAACCAACGGCGCGGTAATCCTCCCGGTGTGTTCGGTTCCCTGCTGCTCAGGGAGGGATATTTCCTGATTCCTTCCAGCGATTTGCAAAGCCCTCTCCGGTGGTGGGATTGGCGGCGACGGTTGCTCGCGTTCCACTGGTTCTCGACCGTAACGCTGGAGTCCATGAAGGATGTCTATGAGGCATGGTACCGATTGAAGTTCCTCTGCCAGGAACTGGATGATCCCTGGGCCCGACAGATGGGCAAGCGGCTCGCAGCGACGAAGCTCTCGGAATCTCCCGAATTTCCCGAGGAGTTCCGCCGACAGGTCAGCGACGTGCTGCGCAAGCCCTCGACGACCAAGAGGATCACAAACTCCTTGTGGAAACACTATTCCCATTATCGGAAACAGCGGGGGAAGACGGTCGCGGAGGTCAACTCGCCTGAGTTCAGGAGAAACATGACCACGATCGCCAAGGAGCTGACTAAGATGGAGAGGACCGCTTTCGAGGATGACTACCTCTTCGGAGCCTCTCCGGTCATCTACCGCGATGCCCGGCGATTGCCGAAGCCACAGGAAACATGATCGGACGGTGCTTGCGGCATTCTCGCCAACCCTCTATGATCCTGTGTTCGGAAAGCACGGTGATGCGACGATGAAACGGTATGGCAGGAACATTCCTCTCGAGTATCTGTATGTCTCCTTGGGCTCGTTCAACCTTACCCACGGGCTGTGGATGATCTATCTCGCTTCAGAGGGATTCAGCTTGGTGCAGCTCGGCATCCTGGAGGCCCTGTACCATGTGACGAGTTTTCTCATGGAGGTGCCCACCGGGGCCGTAGCAGACCTGTGGGGACGGAAAGCCAGCCGCATCTGCGGCAGGGTCATCGCCTGCTTCAGCCTCCTGGTCATGTTCTTCGGGAAAGTGTTCTGGGTCCAGTCGATGGCCTTCATCCTCACTGCGTTGGGTAACAACCTCGAGTCGGGTTCCGGCGATGCCTTGGTCTACGACTCGCTGTTGCTCGATGACAGGGAGGACCGGTACATGCGAGTCGCGGGAAAGCGGGAACTGATCTTCCAATCCACGGCGATTGTCGCGTATGCGTTCGGAGGGTATCTGGCATTACGGTCGTACGCGGCGGTATATGCAGTCTCGATGGCCTGTTTTGCCTTGGCTGCCCTGTGTGCGTTCTTCTTCCGTGAACCGAAGGTCCATGTGCCTGTGCTGCCCGAGGCCAGGGGCCGATCGATGGGCAGCAGGATCCTCGGATCGATGAAGGATCAGCTGTCGCAGAGTCTCAGGATCATGCGCGAACGGAAGAAGATCGGATTCTTCATCGTATTCTCCGAAATACTCTTCTGCTTCATCACCGTGCTCTTCTTCTATCTTCAGAATCATTGGATTTCCTTGGGGTGGTCGGAGTGGGAGATCGGCCTGGTCTTCTGTGCGAATGCAGCCGTAGCCGGCTTGATCGCACTGCGTTCCTCGTCACTGGAAAGAAAGATCGGAGAGCGGGGAGTGCTGACGTTCCTGCCGATAGCGCTGGTCCTCTGTCTCTGGGGGGTGGCGCTTACACGGTTCGCCCATCTGTTCTTCATATTCCTCGGAACGATCAAAGGACTGTTGATCATCGCTATCGGGACGTACCTGAACCGGCTGATCCCCAGTGCACAACGGGCAACCATCCTCTCGTTCCAGAGCATGGCGTTCAGTCTGTTCATGATGGTCCTGTTCCCTCTGGTCGGAGTGGTGGGCGATCGGTGGTCGCTTCCGGTGGCATTCGTCGCGATGAGTACAGCCGCATCCCTTCTCTGTCTCCTGTACCTGATCCTGTATCGTCCTCTTGGACCTTCCGGTTGAACGTGCGTGGTTGACAACCGCTTGCACTCGGCCCATCCTGTGAACTAGCGTACCATGAGAGGGGGAATCACACGATGGGATCGGGTTTTCACATAGGCCTGGATGTCGGTACCACGAATATCACCATGACCGTGCTGGACGTCGAGGCAGGCACGCAAGAACGATTCTGCTCGTTGCCGAATCCACGGATCGAAACGGGAGAGTCGTACGCATACGCCCAGGATCCGATCGGCATCGAAAGGAGTGTCCGACAACTGCTTGCCTCCTTCGAGGGACCGGTCGGGTCGATCTGCGTCACCGGACAAGTCCACGGGATCCTCTATCATGACCGTGAGGGGAATGCTCTCTCTCCCCTTTATACGTGGTTGGACCGGCGTGCGATGGAGAAGGTCGAGGGCATCGATTCCCAGGAGCACCTGTTCCGGAAGACCGGATGCCAGCTCATGCCGGGGTACGGCTTGCTTGCCCACCATGCGAATCGCAGGCTCGGAAAGGTTCCTGCGGGAGCGACCGGTTTCTGTGGAATCCTCGAGCACGTGACCAACCAACTCGCGCACACGGTGATCGATGCCACCGATCCGAGCTGTCTCGGACCTTTCGGCGCATTCGATCCCGTCACCTCGGCGTTCGATCGGTCGGTGTTGCAGGAGGTCTTCGGTTCTCAGGATCCGCAGTTCCTCGGGGCATCGGCTCCGTTTGCCATCGCCGGGACCACTTCGGAGGATATCCCTGTCGCCTATCCGGTGGGGGACAATCAGTCGGGATTCTTCGGCATGGTCTCCGATTGGGAGCGCTCGGTCCTGGTGAGCATGGGAACCAGCGGCCAGATTTCCCTGTTCAGCAGATCGGCCGATTGTCCCGATTCCATGGAATTGAGGCCGTTTCTCGGAGAGGGTTTCCTGCATGTCGGGGCGACACTCACCGCTGGCAAGGCATACGAGACGCTCTGGCGTTTCATTGCTTCGGTCATCCGGGAGGCCGGGTTCCCCATAAGCGAAGAAAAAGTCTTCGATCTCATGAAAGAGCAGGCAATCCGGCACGGTTCGGTCGATGCTCTCACCGTAGATACGCGGTTCAACGGTTCCCGGAAGGATCCGGTTGTCCGTGGCGGCATCACGAACATCGGACTGGACAACCTGAGCCTGGGCAACCTGGTGCTCGCGACCGTGGAGGGCATCGTACGGGAGTTGCATGATTTTTCCCTCGATGCGCCTGCGCTGTTCGATTCGGTCGACAGGGTCATCGCGACCGGCAGCTCGGTACGGAAGAACCGACTCTTCCGCGAAGCGTTGGACAGACGGTTCGCCCGTCCCATCACCGTCGCGCAGGTGGATGATGGAGCAGGTTTCGGAGCCGCGCTGATCGGAGCCGTGGCAACGGGAGCCCTACGCAAGGAACATGCGAGCGCACTGGTCGGCACGGTGCTCGGGACCTGACCAGGAACATGGGATGCGCATGTCCTCGGTGCACCGTCCTGGTCCGAAGTCGATACCGTACCAAGGGGATAACAAGAATACTGCGTCAACCGTCTGGGAAAAAGTCATCTGAGAAAGTAGTGGTTTTCAGGGGTTTTGCGAGGAGTCTTTAGTCCACGGGAGGCGATTGAAAGACAGGTTTCCGGGAGAGTGACGTCTGAAGACGGCCTTTCGGTCTTTAGGGATGGTCATGGGTGCAACCGGCGGGCA
>JAHDQJ010000016.1 GCA_018433865.1 Spirochaetales bacterium
AAGGTGTAGCTTAGGCTAATTTATTACTTAACATATGTTAACTAGTTTGAATCAATTAAACTTACTGTGTATCGCTAGTATCTCTTTTATATGTAAATAGTTATTTTATTTCTAGCTACGAATAGAGGGAGGTCTTTGCGGACCCATTGAGACAAAGGGCGACAGCGGTCATCGTAGCCCACAACCACCCCAGCGGCATTCTCACTCCATCGCTTGATGACCTGATGGTCACCACAAGGCTGGTGAAAGCAGGTGAACTGCTGGGCATCCAGGTCCTTGACCACCTGATCTTCTCCGATGAATCGTATAGATCGATGCTCGAGGAGAATGAGCTGTCGCAGCAATGAATGGGGATCAATACTGATATTCAAGCCTGAGAAAAAAATCTCAATGTGGATAAGTTGGAAATCCTTCCCGGAACCCTGATCTCCGAAAATCTCACCAGAGTACCAAATTTCCCCCATGTATGTGGATGACGAGGATTTTCTTTCTGGTTCCTATATGTCATATGGGTCTTCTCATGACCATTTTCAATTTGTTGTCAAATTGCGAACTTAAGTATACGTGATCTCTGTTCCTGGCTTCACTCGTGAAAAACGCTCCAAAAGAACCAACTTTTATTCATGACTGAGGATCACGTGGAAACGGCACTAGGCTCAGAGACTCGTCTTATTCCTTTTCCATTTCCCGGTCTGTGACCTGCTCAACGATGATAGCGTTTGACATGTACATCGATTATTTCTCACGGTCAGCGAGCAATTGGCTCTTAAGATCGCGTAGACTACCATCCTCCTGGTATTGATAGATATCGACTGCGGTGGAAGAAGGTGCGGTAGTCACTACCGCAAACGTCCTGCTGAGGAGGCTCCCATCTGCTTCCCTGTAGTTGGTGTTGTGGTCGATCCAAGTACCGGTATTTACGTAGTAGTGGTCATTGCCATAGTCGTAGAACACTGGGACGTGGGTGTGTCCGAAGAGCACTACGCTGGTATCGCTTTGGGCGTTGTCAACTTCAAACTGCGCTCGTGCCTGGCTTTCAAAATACTTGCTGTCAAGTGCACCTAAGGACGCAACCGCGAAGCTGGAATGCACCTTCACCCCATTGGCCTTCTGTCGCTCTTCCCAAGTGCGTTGATAGTTCGGAAAGAGCACGGGAGCGGAAATTTCTCCCTGTTCGTTGCGTACAGGAAATAAATCTTGAATCGAATAGGTATCGTTGTATCCATCGATGCGAATATCTAAAAGCTTGTCCCCGATTCCATCTGTTGGGGTGATGTTTTTGAACACAGTTGCCATGGTCCGATAATACGCATAAGCTCCGAATTGGTCAGGGTCGTTCACACGGTCTGGAACAGTTTCGATTACTGGCAGGTCGGCCATGTAAGGAGGTTTCCCCGAAAGTACCCAGTCTGCCGCGAATCGAGCGTAGAAGTATCCAGGAGGGAACATGGTAGGACCGTTGGTGAGGCGAGCATTGGTTATGGTGTCTGGTGCCGAAAATACATCATATCGGTGGCCATGCTCAATGACGATTTCGTTGCGGTCACCGGTTCGGTACAATCCGACTCCGAGGTGTTGCGAACAGACTTTCATGCCTGGGATTGCCTCTTCGATGTATTTTATATTGACAGACATGTCATGGTTGCCCACGACATATACCAGATTGATGCCTGCATCCATGACTTCCTTGAATGCCGCAATTAAATCTTTGTTGTTCTCGATGTTCTTTCGGTAGAAATCCCCCCTATCAATTTCGACAAAGGAGAGCGGCAGGAACCATTCATCAAGGATGTCACCGTTGAGCACTACTTCCCGAACATCTGAAGTCACAGCAGTGCGCTGCAGAAATTCGATGAGATACGGTCGATTCTCCAGAATCTCCGCATAAGCATCTTCAAAGCCAGTGTGAATATCGCTGAGCACGATAATCTTGTCTCGTGTGCTTCCTGCATCCCATAGCGGTAGGACAACAGTCGACTCTACGGTGTTCTGTTTTGACAATGTCGTACAGCCATTGATGGAAATTACCAGTAAAACTACGGCAAAGTATAGGACCTTTCGTTTTATCATGAATTTTCTCCTACCCAAGTTTTGGTGTTTCAAGCACAGAGTCCAAACGCAACTCAGCGATAACTGCAGGCAACTAGGGTGTATTTGTTTTAATCTTGTGCACCTGAATTGTGGTCACTTTTAACTATATCCGATAATTCTATAGAAAAATAGCTGAGCCTCTTGCAAAATAGCAAAAGTTTGGTAATTTCTCCTATCCCAAGCACTCGGGAGAGCCCTTGGGTGCACAAAATTGTCTGAAACAGGCCCAAGTCGGGCAAAATATATGGAAATGGACCTGACAATCCTATATAATGTGATTTACCACAAACACATAGAAGGAGAGCAGGTCCATGAAAAGCATAACAGAAATCCTTGGCGGTTGCCAGATGGTTTTCGGCATTTCCTACGACATCCAGGAGATTTTCGAAGGATATGTTGCTAATGTCAATGACTCTTTTAGGTCGTGGGGGTGAAGACATTTTCTTGGACTCGAAAAGGAGAAGAGAATGTATTCATACGAACAAAGGAAGAAAGCAGTTGAACTTTACATAAAGTTCGACAAGAGTGCTTATTCGGTTGTCAGGGAGCTTGGGTACCCTACTTTCAATATGCTTAAGTTATGGTATCGGGAATATCTTGAGGAGGGAGACCTGCACAAGAAATCTCGAATGCAATCAGGATATACAGCAGAGCAAAGGGCTATAGCTGTCACCTACTACCAGGAACATGGCAGAGGTCTTGCTCGTACAGTGAAGGCGATTGGCTATCCTTGCCGCCAACTTCTTGGAAAATGGGTCCACGAGGACCTGCCTGCTAATTGTCATCCTGTGAAAAGGGGACAGTCTGGTGTAGACTACACAGACAAGCAAAAGATGGACGCTGTAGTGTCTGTAGTTTCCGGTGAAAAGACTGCAAAACAGCTTCACGCAGAGATTGGCATAAACCGCAACACGGTCTATCAGTGGAAACGACAATTGCTTGGGGAGGAAAACAACCCCGAGATGAAAAAGAGATCCCCAAAAGAACCCAAGAAACCTGCATCGGAGCAAGAGATTGATCTGAGAGCTGAATGTGGCACGCTTAAAGAAGAACGGGACAGGTTGCAGAAGCAGGTACGGAAGCTCCAGATGGAGAAAGACATTCTCGAAAAGGCGGCGGAAATAATAAAAAAAGATGAGGGCATCGGTATCGATACACTCTCCAACAGGGAGAAAGCCATGATTATCGATGCCCTTACATGCAGGTACACCATAAAGCAACTGCTGCTTTCCCTGCAAATGGCGAAAAGCAGTTATTTCTATCAATGCCATGCCATGAAGAAAGATAAGTATGAGCTTGTCCGTCAAGATCTGCGAGAGGTATTCACTGAAAACCGACAGTGTTATGGCTATCGCCGGTTGCATGCAGTCCTGACTTCCAAAGGTCGTACCATCTCAGAGAAGGTGGTGCTTCGACTCATGCATGAGGAGCATCTTGTCGTCCCTTTCGGGAAGAGAAAGAAATACAGCTCATACAAGGGAGAGCTCAGCCCGGAGATTGAGAATCTGCTTAAGCGCGATTTCCACGCCGAGAACCCAAATGAGAAGTGGCTGAGCGATATCACCGAGTTCAGCATTCCCGCCGGGAAAGTATATCTTTCGCCGATGGTTGATTGTTTTGACGGCTACGTCACCTCCTGGACCCGTGGTACGAGCCCCAGTGCCGAGATGGTGAACTCTATGCTGGATGCGGCTGTAGGAACACTGAAAGCCGGGGAGTACCCATTGGTGCACACTGACCGCGGAAGTCATTACCGTTGGCCTGGTTGGATCGAGAGAATGGATTCTGCCAGGCTGGTACGGTCGATGTCGAAGAAAGGCTGCTCGCCAGACAATTCGGCATGCGAGGGTTTCTTCGGGCGATTGAAGAATGAGATGTTCTATACCCGTTCATGGTTTGGAGTGTCGATTGATGAATTTTGTGCACTGCTTGATGATTACATCTATTGGTACAATGAAAAACGAATCAAAATGTCTTTGGGAGGGAGGAGCCCTCTTGAGTATCGCAGGAGTCTTGGTCTAGCATCATAAAAAGTCCAACTTTTTGTCCGCATCCCCGTCACCTCAAAAACATCATACCGCTAGCACCACGGAAAGCCGCGGCATGTTTCGGTGGAACAAGTTAATCGCCGTTCCCCCTTTTAATGCGAAACAAGGATGCTCCCCCACCAAAGGCAGGATGCGAACCAGTAGTTCAACTTGTTTAAAATAGGGGTTCTTGTTGTCCATCCTGGACCTCCTTGGGAACGGTGATCAAAAACTGCGTATCAAGGATGCCCCCAGATACTATCTGACGTTTTCCTGCTCCCAGGTTGAGCCGAGACAGGTCGATATGCTTATACCAAGAGTGTCCTGCCGTTCTTGCGATCCAAAGGAATAGCCTTTTCGCTTTTATGTTGCCACAAGATTCCAGCAATACCTGCAATAGATTCGGCCTAAGATTCGCAGCTCCTTCCATCATCTCTTTCGCTTGCAGGATATCTCCCCTTGTATCGATGGTGCCCGCCAATTCGATGAACGCACGTTCAGCAGTGGAGTACCGTATGGGCCAATCCCATGTACCGAACGGAACATCGACCAACCCTGTTGAAACGCCTGCTAGCGGATTGCGCTTCATTGTGACGAACCCGGGTTCGATGTTCACCTTCTCCACCCACGACGGAAGAGACCGGGTACTGTACAATCTGAGATGCTGTGTAACACCAAGTTTCAGGTAATGCTCGTATCCGTGGTGTGCCAAGGCGGTCACATGCCCGACATGAACATCATGACCGAGCAAAATCAGCGAGTACACCGCCTGTTGCCACTTCAAAGGCGGCCCCGGTTTTCTGTAGAGACCGTGGACCAATGTTTCGATCTTACCGGTACGGAGGTAGTAATCCACGGCTGTCGCTTCGATCCCATGTTTCCCAAGCCACTTCCTATCTACGAGCAATCCTTCCTGTAAAACTGAATCCAATGCAGCCATATGGCCTCCAGTTTGGGATATGCGGAATATCCATATGTATACTCAGTATTCTACCCAATTCACAAACTCGAGTCAAGTTTATATTTATGTTTATTTACATACTCTATGTATGTATATATTAAATTTTATAAACCAAATGAAGCTCGGATATTTATTCAGGTACATATCCCTGTCCACATTGAGCCAAAAAAGTGAAGATCTTCAGAGACTTGCTTGATTGGAATTATGTAATTTCATTCTTCCCTGTAGATCCATCACAACCCATAATCAACTTGTGCAACCTTTATAGGTGCAAAAAAAGTAAAGAGCTCATTGTCTCGTTCACTACGCATGGATGGATGGCTGGCATGCTAAATATATTGAAACAATAAAACGATTTATAAAACTTAATCGAATTTAATACGAATGGATCTGATAGAAATTATCCGATATAGATCGTAAAGCTTTTCCAAAACACTCGGATTTCTGAAGAGCAAACAATAATGTCATTCATTCGTGAAGACTGTTTCATATCCATTCTTCGTAGTTTCATAGATAGTCTCCAGATCCTTTGTGATGAAGCCAGTGTCCCAATCGTCGCTACTATAATGGGCACAGGTACCACAGGAGGAAGAGAGCACCCGTGGTACCGGAGCAAGCCTACAATCGATATGATGTGTTCTTGCATGCTTGAGAAATTGCACTGCACCATACTGGCTGTAGAAGGTCGCAATATACCGGGTCATCGTTTCTCCAGATCAAGTTTCCACCCATATTCGGTCTCTTTTACCGTTACATCATACTTCATAACCTTCGCAAACCTGCTCACATTTTCCTTGGCTGCGATGTTGTCTACCAGTACCGATATACTCGGCACTTTCTTATCGACTGCCTTCTTGGTTTCTATTATTGGTTGGGGGCAGGAGAGTCCCCGAGCATCAATTTCCATTTCATGCCTCCTTTTTCTGAGCTTGGATGACCACCAACGCAACCGTCGTGATCACGATGAAGCCTAATATAGTAGCGATCTTACCACCGGTTGTTGAACCTTGTGGTGAAGATGCAAGACCAAAATTGTGTGAGATGGCGGCACCTGCGAGCATACCGAGTACACTCATGGCACTATCGCTGTTGCCCTCCCCTGCAAGGATAGTTTGTCTTAGTGGACACCCACCGAGCAACACGGAACCATAACCGACCAAAGCCATACCTAGGAAATTCCAGAGCCAATCGGTATGGGAGACACTCTGACCGTCAAAACCCAGCGTGAAGTTGCCTGTGACCAAGTTCATGACCAATGCTGCAACGAAAACCATGACCAATCCTGTTAACAAGGTTGCATCACGAAACAGAAATACATCACGAATACCACCGGCCATGCAGAAGCGATTTCGTTGGGCAAGAGCTCCTACGACAAGACCTCCAGCGAGGGAGATGATGATCGGGGCATGCAAACTACCTGGACCGGAAGTGCTGAATTTGAGCAAAGAAGGTATAAAAAGAAGAACCACTAGGAGGGCTAGGAACACGACACTTATTGCCCCTCCCTCTACCTCGGGCTGCTTATAGCTTCTACCAAGAGAAAAGCCCTTGTTCAATAACAATGACCCCGAGATGATACCACCAATGAATCCGAATAGGGCTACCAATGCATTGAGGTCACCACCTGCAAGTCTGAGTACCATCCTGAACGGACAACCGAGAAACACCAATGCTCCGATCATTACAAAAGCCGAGATGACAAATCGCAGCGCTGGACTTGACCCTCCTCTGGGCTTGAATTCTTTTTTAGCTAGACTGATAAGAAATGACCCCAGCAACAATCCGATGATCTCTGGTCTTGCATATTGCACTACCGCAGCATTGTGCAAGGAGAGAGCTCCAGCAATATCACGGTAAAAACAGGCAATACAAAACCCCATATTGGTGGGGTTCCCCAACAGGACAAGCACTACGGAAAGTACTCCAGTAATTGCCCCTGCAACCATAAGCGACTTCTTCTCTGTTGAAATGTTCATATCACCTCCCTCTCTCAGTGATTGTAACCTTTATTTATTGAAAAATACAATGGGAATTTTCACTTTCCTGTGTTACCATCAAGGTATGAACACCATCTATTTGGATAACGGAGCCACTTCCTGGCCGAAAGCTCCCACTGTTGCCGAAGCAGTGGCATCATTCATTACTGAATCAGCGGTAAACATCGGTCGTGGTGGATATGACCGTGCCTATGAGGCGGCAGGTCGAATCGATGAATGTAGGGATAAGCTAGGAACATTCTTCGGAGCTAAAGACAGTCGTAACGTCACCTTTAGCCTCAATGTCACCCATGCATTGAATACCTTGATCTCAGGGTTGTTCACCGGTGAAGACCATGTGTTGGTAAGCGGAATGGAACACAACGCGGTGATGCGCCCCCTGACTCATCTAGGGATTCCGTATGCCGTCATTCCGTGCGATCAGGAGGGACACATCCGATATGAGCAAATTCCTTCGCTCATCAATAAAAGGACGAAAGCGATCATCATTACTCAAGCATCGAATGTTACGGGCACCATTCTGCCGGTACGGGAAATTGCCTCCATCGCGAGGCGATACGGACTGTTGATTCTGATCGATGCCGCACAGATGCCGATTTCTAGCACCCTTTCATTGACTAACGATGATCTCGATGCCATCGCATTCACAGGCCACAAGAGCCTGCTCGGCCCGCAAGGAGTCGGAGGATTGGTACTATCCGATCGATTGGCTCGTGAGATCAAGCCTTGGGCTTGTGGAGGCACCGGTAGCAAGAGTGATCTGCTCGAGATGCCTAATTTTCTTCCTGACAAGTTTGAAGCGGGAACCCAGAATCTTCCCGGGATTATCGGACTCTCAGCTGCATTGGACTATATTCAGGAATATAAGGATCCAATCATTAGCAACGAACATACACTGACACGGCAGCTGCTTTCCTACTTCCTCTCCGATTCACGTATCAAGGTGCTGGGGCCCAAGGATATGGAAGATCGCACGAGTGTGATCAGCGTTGATTTTCCAACATTGGACAATGCACGGGTTGCATACGAACTGCTTCTCGACGCTGGAATTGAGACAAGGGTAGGACTCCATTGCGCTCCTACAGCACATAGAACCATTGGTACATTCCCACGGGGAACAGTACGATTCAGTCTTGGATATGCGACAACTGAGCAGGAAATCCTTACGACTATCGAATCATGTAAAAGAGTGTTGGACAGCTTACGTACCTAGTAGTCAGTTCAATGTTATAGATAAACGGTATCAGGAACAATAGAAATTAATTTTTTGGAGAAAAAGGTATGACGAAGTACTTCATCCGGTAAGCATTGATTAGGGATACTGAAACAAAGACGAGACAGGCATTCTCCATATAGGTCTTGTCTATCAGTTTCTATTGAATAAAGATGAAATCATGTCTTGAGTTTCTAGTCTGAAAGATAAAGAAATCGAGGTTGATGAGCATGGAAACAAGGTCAGGAAGAGCACTCACTACAACATGAAGCAAAGTGATAAAAAGGTTGAAGAACTAATCGAATAGAGGAGATAAAAAGCATCTTATTACTTTACATATGTTTAATATTTTTCAACAATAAATCTAAAGGTGTATCCTTGATATTTCTTTTATTTATAACTACTTATTGTCTTTCTAGCAAAGTATAGAGGGATTCAGGTCGGGCTAAATATAATGATACGAGCCTCTTGCAAAATAGCAAAAGTTTGGTAATTTCTCCTATCCCAAGCGCTCGGGAGAGCCCTTGGGTGCACAAAATTGTCTGAAACAGGCCCAAGTCGGGCAAAATATATGGAAATGGACCTGACAATCCTCTATAATG
>JAHDQJ010000050.1 GCA_018433865.1 Spirochaetales bacterium
CATTCCCTGATTGAGCGATGGTACAACAAGATGGGTGGGGTTGCCTCCAAGTACATCAACAGGTATGCAGCTCTCTTCAATATCAGGTTCCAGGTTGGCAGGATGGATCCAAGCGAGGCTCTTCTGCTGGTGAAATCAAGGGTGAGAGGAATCAAGGGCAACAGCTTTGTGACAATCGAAAGATTGAAGCAAGAAAGGTTGTTCAGCCCGCCTGAATTGAGATGGGAAGCAGGGCAAACGGCATGAAGTCACTATTTGTTAAAAACAGCCAAAATATTAACGAATACCAGACAATTTTGCGATTAACATTAATTACTTATATATCCCATTGAGATAGATGGGGCGAACCTATCAATCATTCTTGCTGGTTTTTGACGCTTAATGGCATAGTAAACTCTCCTAGTGGGAATTCAGAAGTTCTTGCCAATCGATAGTCCTAAGACAAACCCTATCAGAATACTCAATTTTGATTCTTTCAATATATTTAGCAAGGAATTTCTTTTTGGTAGTTTCCATAACTATGATAAGTGAAGCTATCACTTTATCTAAGTTCTCCTGGCAGCAGATTCTCTCTGCGATGCGGATATATGACTCGATGGCAATATCTCTTATTGCATCTCGTCGATCTGAGTTCTTTTGCAGAGAGTAAATTAAAAGTCTTTCAACCAAATCGATACTATCGAAGTCTGCCGTAAAAAACTTTGAAAATCGTCTACTATGTATAAACGAAGAAGGCAGTTTGTTATTATCAGAATCCAGCAAGTATTGTGAGTAGAATCTAAAAATATCACCTGCAAGTGGGTCGCAAGAGATTACCAATTCTGCAATTCTAGGTTTTAAGGAGTCTCCTGCAGTATTAAAGATTCTGCGAAGTAATTGAACCCGATATTCTTTATCGCAGTCCGACTTAATGAGTTCCTTATTATTCAAGAGACATGAAGCATAATTATGTTTGAGGTCTTGTTGTTCAATTTCTATTGCACTGATTATCGACTCTTCTGATAGATCTCTGATGCAAACGTTGAGAGTGCCCATCATTTTGATAACTGAAGTCTGGCAAAGCGAACTCATATTGCGATTAACAAATTTTATCAGTCTTTCCTTAAATTCTTTCTTTTTGTATGCTAGAATCTTTGCCAGGTTATTCGATAAATACTCACATGAAATCATTGTTTGAACATCAGATATAGATTCTGGTAAAAAATTGTCAATGAGATAGTCAATCAATTTGTTCTTGCATAAATATGACTCCAAATAATCAATTGAATATGCCTCATAATGTTGAAATATTACCCCTCTTCCAAGGGTTGAAGGATTCTCAGAGAGTGCTGCGCCGATGAGCAGATTCTCTGGAATACTTATGGGTATTTGGATGGTTCGCAATAATTGACAACACACAGTCTGATTAACGTATTTTATATCATTATGATTTCTCATTGGGTGCTGTTTGATTGTATCCTCTATCCATGTACTCAAATGTTTTATCTGTTCCTCAGTTAATGCTTCAGGTTTAATACTATTCTGTGTTAAATATTGGGCGAAGTATATTCCCCAATTCACTCCCATAATATTCTCAACAATTTGAGATACCGATTCAGCGTCAATTTTTGAATCATCATCATTTAATACCCATAATAAATAATCCGAAACAAATCGATTGATTTCTAGATTGATCCTGAAGTAATGCTGTTCCTGTAGAATTTTCCTGGTTATACTTTTCTTTTCCAAAGTAAAGATTAGCTTATTGAACTCAGCTGATAGAGAATCTCTGGAAAATAATACACTCATGTCTTTTATTGGTTTTTCTTCAAGCCTCTTTCTTTTTTCAATTTCAGCTTGGTCCTTACGATCCTGATCTAAAATAACGTTAACTTCTGCTTCTTCCAAAAATTTTGAAATATCAGGATATAACTTATGATTTCTAGGAATCATTTCTCTAAATGTTTTATAGAATTGGGGTGTCTGGGGATCATCAGTTTTCTCAATTAATCTACAGACCTTGCGGAAGGCTGGTATAGAGGTAATAGTACTCCAGAGAGTATTGCCTATAACTCTCCAATCCAACCAATTGTTCTTCTCCATCAATAGAGGAGAGAGAACTTTCCATAAGGTTTCTCCCTCCAATGAAAACACAATTCTTACTTTTTCCATCCACTGTTCCAGCGAATAAACCTTAGATTCAATTATCAGGAATCTTTCGATTACATTTAAGTCAATGGAAGGGAACCTAATTCCGTTATCTTGTTCCCATAGCTTAAAAAACAATTCATAGTATTCCCAACAATCGTTTTGGTGGTTTCCTCTTTTCTCAACCAACTTATTAAAATATTCAAAGACCTGCCAGTAGGCTTCAGGATTTTGGTTGATAAAGATTTTGGTGAGTTCATAGAATTCTTGAATGGAGACAAACGTCATAACGGGAGTCGTATAATCATCGTCAATTTGCGGAGGTACAAGACCAAATGCCACTGGAAGATCATCCATATGTTCAAATGCAATTAATAGTATTTTCTTGTAATTCTCGATTGAAAGCTGCATTTTTAAATTTATGAACAATCGGCAAAGGTTCGAGATAACTCCCTCTTTTTCATGGATATGAGCAACACTATTGATAAATGAGGCAATGCTTTCTTCTGAGAAGCTTGCGAAACAAGGGTTATGACACACTAGATAAAACATTGAGCTGGTTATCCGAGATTCTGGTTGTTTCTCAAGTAATTCAAGAAAAGTTGAGAATAGAATTTCATTGTCATTGGGCTTGAGAATGCCTGTTGTACTGTCTTCTCCATATGTAAGAATTATTTTCTGTAGTAAAAGGATGCAAAATTCTAATTCAATGGTAAGAGAGTGGTTCATATGGTTTTCATGTAAATAATTGGTCAACAATTCAATATTCTGATAATTTTGTAATATGAAGGGGACAGGGAAATACTCAATATCATTCCATTCAAATAGGTTTGACCTGCTCTCAAAATATGCTTTGAAGATTTTATGATTCAACTCAGGAGGGATTTTTTCGCTTTCGATTCGGATAAGAATATGTACGTTGTAATGAATGCTCCATTCAACTAGGTGTTCAAATTTCAAATAATCTTCATCCTCAGTGCTTGAGCATAGGATATTCAATGCATATCCGAAAATATTTGAAAGATAAGAATGAATTCTGTCATAAGAAGAAATCAAAGAAATGATATGTTTTGTGTCGAATTGCGCAAGTCTTTTTGCTGCTATGTATTCTAAGATACTTCTATGCATGTTATTTATTTGGAACAATTCATTAGTTGTGATTGGGCTATCTGCAGTTCCGCTAGGGATTTCCTTGGTTTGATTCAATTGCAGGTATAAAATAATATTTTGTAGATAGGTATCTTCAATACCAGTATTTTTAAATACTAAGTCAATTTCTTGATTTGAGATATATTCCATTAATTGAACAATATCTCTAGCAAGCGTCTTCTTTGTATCATAATAGCTCATCAAATTCTTAACATGAAATGGGTTTTGACATGTGGATAAGAATAATTCATTTTTTCTGAGGGCAGAGTAATCTGAACTTGGATGAGACTTGATCAATTCTATGAGGTTGCTCTCTGTAAGACCTTCAAGGAAAGCAGATACAAATACCTTGTCGAATTTTTCCAAATCTGAAGTTGTATACTGTTCGGAACGAGCCGTGATGATTACCATCTGAAGCTCTCCGGGATTCGAAAGTACTTGGTTTACTTCTTTAATTAGATTCGCTCGATCTATTTCTGATACTTCATCGTATCCGTCTAGCAATAATATATAGTTGTTTAATAGAGCGTCCGATAGTTGAGGTATTGCTTGTTCAATCTGTTTCCAAAAACCCCCAGGGATGTAGTCCTTCAATTTGATAAAGACTGGGACTGGTAGGACGTCTGAATTAATGCTCTCCAAGTAGATCTGCTGCAAGAGCGAGGTCTTCCCGTACCCGGCAGGAGCCTCAATGAATAAAAAATTCTTTTCTAGAAGCAGTTCAAGAGGATCCCACGAAGTAAATTCTTTTCCTTCTTCTTTCAAGTGAATATATCGCGAACAATATTGTTCAATTTCAAATTCTTGCCTTATAAATTGATGTTTGTCTTTTAAATATGATTTGTCGAATTGTGCTTTGAGTGTTGGAAGATCTAATAAATTGCCAATCTCGGGGTGTTCATTGATAATCGCAACGATGTTTTCTTGATCAAATATTGTCACTTTGTTTTCTAAAGCTGTATATTTAGATTTTAAAGATTGTGAAAGAGGCTGATTAGTGAAAAAGTATAGTTCTTTGTACTCTGACTTCTTCCATTTAGCGATTTCACTCGCGAGCTTTGTTTTAACTGCCTGTTGAATAGAGAAAGCATACTTGATTTTCCCATCTGCAGAGAAGCCCCATCCATCAAGTCCTCCATCTCCACCTGCATCCAAACCTGTTGAGGATAGGTATGTAGGGTCCAAATGTTTCATTATAACTTGGCCGCAGACTTCATCGAATATTTCATCTCCTCCACGTTTCTTATTTAGCAAAGAAAGCGCAATTGAGATGAACGTTCCATAAGAATATTTGCTGCTTCTAGTCATTGGATCCCTCATTAGTTTTTTCAATTATGGGCAATCATTTAGAAATTCTCTTAAGATTCAAGGTTCAATTTCTGTTTCGCAATCATCCCAATATAATGCTTCATCAATCCAGCAGATTGCTCGGCGTAAGTTGTCGGCTAGTTGCCCCTTTGCTGAAGCATAGTGTTTGTTAAACCATATACGTAATAATTCTCTCACATATTCAGAACTGAAGAGGACTTCATCCTTTTGTAAATTTCTTATCGCCTGCAGACAATAGATTAGATTTTGACCATCAACAGTTTCATCTATTTGCCTTTCAAGAATCATCTGCTTGTATTCTCGTTTTTTGTTTGCTGAAATAGTATTTACATCTGGGATTGGGAGCTGTTGTGTTTTCAAGGTTTTAAGGCGATTGATAAGCTTCCCACGCGTTGGAGATCTTGAAATCACCCCATCGAGCATCTCAATTATTTTCGGTAACGCAGTTCCTGATTTTATAATATAATAGTACACAGGTAGATATGCAGTGGTCTCAAAACAGATTTGCTTAATATACTCTTTTGGATCAGGCATATTTTCTTGACCTAGCATACTTAGTACAATATCAGATGTTCTAATGCCTTTGGTTTTAATAATATGTTTTACGGGCTTCCTATTAATCATTCCGCTTAGAGGTTTTAGTGTGCCAACCAGTTTTAACACTGGCTCTCCTTCGATTTCAGAAAATTCCCCCTCTTTAATAAAGGATAACTGACTAAGTAATGACTCATCGATTAGGAACGAACCACCTGTCCCAGTTACACTACCGGTGTGTAAATCAAAAATTCCTGCTTCACGGACACCAATACGGGCAATTTTCTCTAGATGACGCATCCACAGGCGTTGTTCGTTTTCTCGTTTTGATTCCAATATCATTTTCAGCTCAGGATATTTTATCCTTTCAGTCCGCCCCCGGTATCGATAGAATATATCACATTCCTTTAGTTCCTTTCCGACTTCCTTAATGCAGACTATGGGCTTATCGTCAGACTCGTAGATATATAATAGCCCAAATATTTTGCCTTCAAGTTCAAACTCATGAATTGTCCATTTTATTTCTGGAGAGAAATGTTCGTTGAAATGATTTGACATTTTTTCTGGATCCATATTCTCAAACGAGTTCAAATTTTCACCCGTGAGCCCTCTAAGTAAGTGAGGCCTATTTGCTATTCCGAATACAATATATCCTCCTTTGGTATTCGCATATGCAGCACTAGTTTTTAGATATTTTGGCAAGCTACTCCATCCAAAGGATTCTTTAAATTCTAGGCAACTACTTTCTCTTGAAAGCAAGCGTTCTGAACTCATAGGAGATTTCTTGAAAATCTCATTTAGGTTTTCTTGTGCAAAAGGATCTTTTTTTTCCATGAAATAACTCCAAATATCATAATATCCTTCACTCTCTAGTATCAAAAAATGGTACTGATCATTCCCAAGGGGGACTGGAATAATGTAGTTAAATACTATAGCCCAATAGAGAAAGAGAAATTACATTAACTGATTTGTGCAGGAATTAACGCTCTGGAATCCCAGTCAGGGCAATGATACCAATCCTAATTTCATATATACATGTCCAAAAAAATTAGAGGGCTCTTGAAAGTAACGTTATCAAAGGGGTTCTTAAACATCTTAACCTATAGGTTTGTAGATAAGAGTTGTATATAATATCCTCCTCCCAAACGAGATCAATATGAAGAAGATCAAAGAAGTTGCTACAACTATAAGCCAAGAAATCCCAGCTGTAAATGTTTGGGCAATAAAAGTATCAATTCGAGGTCCTCTCAAGATTGTTTTCTTAAATCTATCCATATCCCTCAATCCGTGTTATACAGAACAGGTTATGCCCGACGAGAAGAGAAAACCCATCATACATGTCATACCAGCCAGGCGACATTTCAAGCGTCTCCGCGTTGCCTTGTACTGCCGTGTGAGCACGCAGATGGAACGTCAGCTGCACAGCCTCTCGGCCCAGATGGATTTTGAGAAGGAGGACATCCTGGATAATCCCGCTTGGGAATATGTCGGTACCTATACCGATATCAAGTCAGGACGGACCATCAGCTCCCGTCCTGGCTTCCAGAGCCTCCTGGCCGACTGTGAGGCGGGCAAGATCGACATGATCTATACCAAGTCCATCAGCCGCTTCGGACGCAACTGCGTGGATTTTCTGGTGACGCTCAGGCGGCTCAAGGAACTGAAGGTGGATGTCTTTTTCTACAATGAGCAGATACACCTCCTCAGCCAGGCAGGGGAGTTGCTGCTCACACTCCATGCGGGCATAGCCCAGGCGGAGAGTGAGAACAAGAGCGAGAATATCAAGTGGGGCCTGAGAAGAAGCACCATGGATCCTGA
>JAHDQJ010000004.1 GCA_018433865.1 Spirochaetales bacterium
AACACTAAAGATGGGAACCGGCCCCTCGTCTTGTTCTTCCTGCGGCACTATAGCACATTGAGGTACTCGGTAAACCCTGTTCTATACCCCAGTGACAAAGTCCCTTTCATTACCTCAGGACTTTATCACTTCCCAATGAGGGCCAAACCGGAAGAGAGGTTCCCGATACTTGAAAAAGCATCCAAGGTATTGCACACTGTACTGGCATTCAGTTGCAAAATGAGGGGGGGGTACACCATCTGCCAAGAAGAGCACCTCCCTTCATCTTTTCCTCCTGATGAAAGGCTATTCTCATTTTAAGCGTACAATGCGAATCCTGTCACTATAATTTATTTCGCCAGAAACAGCTAAGATTCTATTAGTTTAACTTACTAAGCAACATCTGCGAGGGCAAGACCCTCAGCAGGGCCGAGGACTGGCTGAACGATCGTGGTTTCAATGGTGGGGCCCTGTGTTCGCAGAGGATCAGCGAGCTGCTTGCATGGTGTATGTCTTGGCCGAGATGCTCAAGCTTTCTTTTGCTTGCACCCAACCGCAAGAGTTCGAACGAAGCCTGGACTTATGGCTCAGAACTGCCCACCATGCGCGTATCCCCGAGCTGGATGGATTTTGCAAGATGATCCGCAGCCATTTCCAAGGAGTGGTCAACCATGCTCGCTATCCCATCTCGAATGGACCGTTGCAAGGAACCAACAACTTGATCAAAACGATCAGGAGACAGGCGTTCGGCTATCGTGACCAACACTACTTCCTCTTGAAAATCTGGGAGGCGACCAGAAAACACCCAAAGAACAGGTCCTTCCTGTCACACAGCTTTCGGGCATGAACCTAAAAAAACACAAAACCGGCGCATTTCGCTCTCCTCTCAGAGGGGTCATCTGTAACCCCATCTGAAAGTCAGATTGATAAAACGCCGGTCTTTCCGGTGATGAATCTGTAAACCGCTATATAATAACGATTTGCTGTATAGCAGGGACAGGACTCGAACCTGCGACCTCCGGGTTATGAGCCCGACGAGCTGCCAACTGCTCTACCCTGCGTCGACAAGAGCATACTATATCGAGGTATGAGGAAAGAGTCAACAGCTTGGGGAAAGGAATCGTCACCTCTTTCTGGATGGGACAAAAAGATACACTATTTATCTGACAGATATGTTGGGCGAGCGGTGATGGGACAGGTTTATTCAAAAATTCTTATATCACGGTCCATGTGGGACAAAATGACACTATTTATAGTAAAACCATTGAAATTTCAATGAAATTTAAGGATTTCCTTTGCGATACGTTCTCTGTGCGAAGATTGTCGTTTCCTATGGAATAGTAAACAAAACATTATAATGAAAAGAAATAAAAATTTTTTGCAAAATCACAAGAAAAGTTGGCACGCTTGTTGCTTATAGATAGATGACCGGCAAGGGGCCGGCAGGAAACAGAACAATAAAATTACGGAGGTGTAATTATGAAATACGTCGTTACCAGAAATTCCAACCCGGTGAGTGTCGCCCGTGACTTCGACAGCTTGTTCAATAGCTTGTGGAACAACTGGGGCATTCCTTCCACCAAGACTCCTTCGGTAGACATCTGGGAGAATGAGAAGGCTTACATGCTGGAGGCAGAGCTTCCCGGATACTCCGAGAAGGATGTGGATGTCCACATCGACAAGCACGTGTTGAAGATCAGCAGCCTCTGTGAGGCGGAGAAAGAGGTCAAGGGAACGAAGGACGAACCCAACTACCTGATCCGCGAGCGTTCATGCAGGGGCTTTGAGCGCAGCTTCACCCTTCCTGAGGGGATCGATGAGGACAACATCGAAGGCGAGTTCAAGAACGGAGTTCTGACCATCACCATGCCGAAGGTTCCCGCGAAACAGCCCAAGAAGATCGATGTGAAGATCAAGAAATAAAGAATCGGGTACATCCACCCTGCGAGAGCCGCCAGTTTGGCGGCTCTCGTGCGTCCGGGAGAAACTTCGCTGGTCTGCATGTACAACCTTTGCTATATTTGAAGTGGAAACACATGAGCCGGAGGAGGAAACATGGCCTATTCAGAACCGTATGATGCATTGGACGAAAAGACACGTGAGATATCACGTGCCATCACCAGTCTCCGTGAGGAGCTCGAGGCTATCGATTGGTACAACCAAAGGGTAGCGACCTCGAAAGATGCCTCCTTGAAAGAGGTCATGGCACACAACCGCGATGAGGAGATCGAACACGCTTGCATGACCATCGAGTGGCTGCGCCGAAACATGGAGAAGTGGGATGACGAGTTGCGGGACTACCTGTTCACCAACGGGTCGTTGATCGCGGTAGAGGAGGGAGCGGCCTCCACGGAAGATTCCGGGTCCGCGCTTTCCATCGGCACCATGAAAGAGTGAGAGAAGGAGAATTGCACATGGATATGTTGAAAAAGGAATTGGCACCGTTGTCCACCCGTGTCTGGAAGGAGATCGAAGCGAGAGCAGAAGAGATCCTTCGCTCACGCCTCAGTGCCCGCAAGGTCGTACGGGTGGTCGGTCCGCTCGGGTGGAACCATACCGCGGTGGCCGAAGGTCGCCTCGATCTCGTGGATGACAGTGGCGATGTGAAAGTGGGCGTCTACCGTGTGGCACCGCTTTCGGAAGCACGGGTCCGCTTCTCCCTCAACAGGTGGGAGATGGACAACCTCAACCGTGGGGCGAAGGACATTGACCTTGATGCCTTGGATGCGGCGGCCGAGAAGATCGCCGATTTCGAAGAGCACGCCATTTACCATGGATTCAAAGCGGGTGGTATCGTGGGCCTGGCGGAAGCCGCGGCGCATAAGGCGGTCAAGTTCGGCACCGACGGCAGCACCATCATGGAGTCGGTCACCGTGGCGCTCGTTACCCTTCGGGCCAGCCACGCCCAAGGGCCCTGCACTTTGGTCGTGGGAACCAAGGCTTGGATGGCCCTGCAGAAGGAAATCCAGGGGATTCCGCTCACCGAAAGGATCGAGCGGCTCATCGGAGGCAAGGTCATCCACAGCCTCGCCATAGACGGAGCCTATCTGTTGCCCTATGATGACGAGAACCTTGAACTGACCATCGGACAAGACTTCGCCATAGGATACGAGTCGCACGACACGAAGGAGGTGACGCTCTTCTTGACCGAGTCTTTCACCTTCCGCGTCCTTGATCCCAACCTGATCGTTCCCTTCACCGTCTGAGATTGACTCGGGCACCCAGCAGACATTCTTCCGGGTGCCCGCTTTCCTCCGGGCTTGCCTCTTGTACCGTCAAGGTGATAGATTGACTGGCATGCAAGTCATTCCCCAGAACAAAATGGCCGTCAAGCCCGTCGGATCGCTGTTGGTGGGCATGGGTCTTCCCATCATGCTCTCCATGATGGTACAGGCCATGTACAATATCGTGGACTCCATATTCATCGCACGATTGAGCGAGGAAGCCCTCACCGCAGTCTCCCTCGCATTCCCCATACAGATGCTGATGATCTCCATGGGAGTCGGAACCGCGATCGGCATGAACTCACTGCTTTCCCGGCGGTTGGGGGCACGCAACGCCGAAGAAGCTTCCGCGGTCGCGATGCATGGTCTGTTCCTCGCAATCGTCATCTGGCTCCTATTCGCACTTTTCGGTGCGCTGCTCACTCCGGTGTTCTTCCAGTGGTTCACCTCGGACCGATCCATCATCTCCATGGGACAGTCTTACCTGATCATCTGTACCACGCTGTCCCTTGGCATCTTCGGCCAGGTGGTCTGTGAGCGGATCATGCAAGGAACCGGTGATACCATCCATCCGATGATCACCCAAGGGATGGGAGCGATCATCAACATCATATTGGACCCGATCCTCATCTTCGGACTGTTCGGCATGCCCCGTCTGGGAGTCACGGGAGCGGCCATCGCGACGGTGGTGGGGCAGTGGGCTGCGATGGGTCTCGCTTTTTTCTTCATGCTCCGCAAGACACATGAGCTTACGTTCCGGTTCAGGGGTTTCAGACCGGAGAAGCGGTTGATCATCGACATCTATCGTGTGGGATTCCCCTCGATCATCATGCAATCGATCGGATCAGTCATGACCGTAGGCATGAACACCATCCTCATCTCATTCAGCGCCACCGCGGTCGCGGTCTTCGGCATCTATTTCAAGCTGCAGAGTTTCATCTTCATGCCGGTCTTCGGGCTGGTCACCGCCATGATTTCCATCGTCGCGTTCAACTATGGCGCACGCAACCGTCACCGGGTCACCGCGGTGATCCGCATCGGCGCACTCATTGCCAGCACCATCATGATCGTCGGCATGACGATCTTCCAGGTAGCGCCGCGAATGCTGCTCGAGCTGTTCGACGCGTCGCCTGACATGCTTGCGATCGGCATGAAAGCACTGCGACGCATCAGCCTCCACTTTCCCCTCGCAGCGATCGCCATCACCCTCAGCTCATCCTTCCAGGCAATGGGCAAGGGCATGTACAGCCTCATGATGTCGCTCGTCAGGCAGTTGGTGTTCCTCCTGCCTGCCTCCTATCTGCTTTCGCAGGTATGGGGATTGGATACGCTCTGGTATGCATTCCTCCTCTCGGAGGTTGCATCGATCACGATGAGCCTCTTCATGTTCCGGCATATCTATCACACCAAGATCAAGCATCTCGGGGCGGACCAGGAATCTCAGATGCTCAGTCGAGGATGATCAGCGCAAGGAATACCAGCGGTTCGTCCTGCTCATTGCGGATGGCGTGGCTCGCACCGTTTCCCGTGATCACCAGGTCTCCCGATCGCACCACCTTCTCTCCGTCCGACTCGGTGACGATGCCCTCTCCGCTGAGGATCCAGTAGTACTCGGTCTCACCTTCGTGCACATGTTCCCCGATCGATACTCCCTTCTTCAGGGTGAATTGGGTGAATACCCTGCAATGTCGCATCTCTTCCTGCATCTGCAGGTCGAGCGTCTGGCACTCGCCGTTGCCGCCGCGGATCTGTCGTTCACGATAGAGCATCTCGTGCGGATGTTTGATCATGGTGTCTCACTCCTTGTTCCTCAGTGGAAATTCGCCGAACGTCCCCACTCATAGTGGTACTTGCGGATCGCTTCCTTGTCCGGCATAGGATAGCATATGATGCCATCCTTGTGTCGGGCAAAGAAGATCCCCTGTCCGATGCTCTGGTAGCTGAAACGGTTCGAGCACGAACGGTCTATGGTCTTCGAACGTTTTCCCGGGTGGCGCTTGATCTCCTCGAAACAGCTCTGCATGTGTTCCTGGCCACCGTGGTCATACAGTCCGCCGACGTTTCCCGTATGCTCCATGTTCCCGAGATCGATGATCTTCACATCGGCAAAGACGATCGCAGGGACCGAGATGTGGTTGGTGGGATCGAGCAGATAGCGCGAGAAGGGCTCGGGAGGCAAGCTGCTGGCGACCAGGGGAGTGACCGGACACAACTCCTTGTACAGTGCATAGCCCTTCCAGTAGAGGGGAGGCGAGACCGGTTCCTTGGCAATCTCCAGGCACCTGCCATCCATGGTCACCAGATAGAGGTTCCCCAGCACGTCTAGCGGAATGCGCTCCAGTACCCGGTAGACACCGAGGTATACCGAGTGCTTCGGGCTTCCGTCCGGATGGGGTACACAGGACCTCCTCGCATACTCCCAATCGAAATCGCTGCCGAACTCCTGCGTCAGCTCGGCGAACACCAGCTGTTCCGCGGCGGTCTTCCTCGATCCGGTAGCCATGTAGGCTCCGAACTCGTGACTTTCCAACATCGAGGTAATCAATGCCTCTGTTGGACTGACCATCAGATAGATATGCATCGGACACCTCCTTCCCTGTTGCGCACCTGCAGTGTATCATATCCGCAGAAGCCAGAGGCACAGCATTTTTCGGCAATTGCCCAAAACCGCCTCATCTGCTACGGTATATCAGCATGCACGCACGGTTTGCATCCTGGCATCCGTGCACGCCCACACCGGGCTTGGAGGTACGCATGTTCACCATCTTGGAAAAACAGAAACTATCCGCGGAGGTCTTCCGCATGAAGCTCCTCGCACCGAACATAGCGAGGGAACGCAAAGCGGGCCAATTCGTGATCATCCAACAAGGTGGCGAATACGCCGAACGCATTCCCCTCACCATCGCCGACGCCGATTCATCGGAAGGTTCCATCACGATCGTGTTCCAGGCAGTCGGTGAGGGTACTCACCGCTTGGCCACCCTCGAACCGGGACAGGCGATCGAGAATGTGCTCGGACCACTTGGGCAACCGACCCATATCGAGCATTACGGGAAGGTCGTCTGCGTCGGCGGCGGCGTCGGCGTCGCGCCCATGCATCCGATCGCGCAGGCGATGAAGCAGGCCGGAAACGAGGTGAAGATCATTATCGGAGCAAGAAACCGGGACCTGGTGATCCTCGAGCACGAGATGTCCCTGATCGCAAGCGAGTTGATCGTCTGTACCGATGATGGCAGCTACGGCAGGAAAGCCTTGGTGACCGAACCGTTGAAAGAGCTGTGCGAATCGTGGAAGCCCGATCTTGTCGTGGCAATCGGACCGCCGGTCATGATGAAATTCTGCACCCTCACGACCAAGCCGTTCGGTGTTCCCACGATCGTGTCGCTGAATACCATCATGATCGACGGAACCGGCATGTGCGGCGGATGCAGGGTCAGCATCAACGGCCGGACCAAGTTCGTATGTGTCGACGGTCCTGAGTTCGATGCCTTCGCAGTCGATTGGGACAATCTGCTCATGCGGTTGGGAACCTACCGGCCACAGGAACAGGTCGCGCACCATCGCTGTCACATTGGACTGGAGATAAAGGAGGGGGAGGCATGACTGACCACCTGAGCCCCACTGAGCTTGAGAGGGATGCGCGGGCGGTGCTCGATTCCATCGGAAACAGGAACCTCTCGGTGAAGGAACGCCTCGCCATACCCATGCAAGCGATGCCGGTCCAGGACCCCTCGGAAAGAATCGGGAACATGGATGAGGTAGCCCTCGGATACTCCGATGCCCAAGTGAGGGTGGAGTCGATGCGGTGCCTGCAATGTGCAACTGCCCCGTGTGTGAAAGGGTGCCCCGTAAGCATCGACATCCCCCGATTCATCGCCAAGGCAGCCGAAGGCGATTATGCAGCATCGGTCGCGGTGATCAAGGAGAGTTCCATGCTTCCCGCGATCTGCGGACGCGTATGTCCGCAGGAGTCGCAATGCCAGCTGACCTGTACCGTCGGAAAGTCGCTCAAGGATATCGACAAGGCAGTGAACATCGGTCGGATCGAACGGTATGTGGCGGATTGGGAATCAAGGAATCACGTGCGGAAGAACCCTGCGGTCGCCCCTCCCTCGGGAAAGAAAGTGGCGGTCGTGGGAAGCGGTCCCGCCTCCATGACCGCGGCGGCCGACCTTCGCCGCGCCGGTCATGAGGTGTTCATGTTCGAGGCACTGCACAAGGCCGGTGGCGTGTTGGTCTACGGGATTCCCGAGTTCCGGCTTCCCAAGCGGATCGTCCAGGAGGAACTGGATGCATTGCATGCGATGGGTGTCCGGATCGAGCGGAACTTTCTTGTCGGGAGAACCGCGAAGATACACGACTTGATGGAGCGGGAAGGCTTCGATGCGATATTCCTCGGAACCGGGGCAGGATTGCCGAAGTTCCTTGATGTAGAGGGAGAGAATCTCATCGGCGTATTCAGCGCGAACGAGTATCTGACCCGAAGCAACCTGATGCGTGCCTATGACAAGATGCGAGCGGGAACCCCGCTCTACGATTCCAAGAGAGTGGCGGTTTTCGGCGGGGGAAACGTCGCGATGGATGCCGCACGCACTGCATTGCGCCTCGGAGCCGAGGAGGTGACGATCATCTATCGCCGTACGGACGAAGAGATGCCGGCACGACGCGAGGAGGTCTTGCATGCCAAGGAGGAGGGAGTCCGCTTCCTGTTCCTGCACGCACCGTTGCGCATCATCGGGGATGAGAAGGGAAGGGTCTCCCATGTCGAGCTCATCACCTGTGAACTCGGTGAGCCTGATGCGTCGGGAAGGCGCTCGCCCGTGGAAGTGCCCGGAACCGAGGCACTGCACCCCTATGATACCGTCATCGTGGCAATCGGCAACGCCTCGAACCCATTGATCGAGAAGACCACCAAGGGGCTTGACGTGAACCGCCGGGGGAATATCATAGTGGATGAACAGACCTGCGCTACCTCGATGGAGGGAGTCTATGCCGGCGGCGACATCGTCCTCGGAGCAGCGACGGTGATCCTCGCGATGGGGCAGGGAAGGAAGGCCGCGAAGGCGATGAATGCGTATCTGGAGCACAAAGGAGAGAGAGTGTGAGCACGTTCTCCGATCTCGGATCGGTAATCTGCCACATCGATGCCACCACCAAGGCCGAAGCCATCGGCGAGGTGATCGACAAGTGCACGATCTTCCACAGCCTTCCCGACCTCAGCCGATTCAAGCGTGCGGTGCTCAACCGCGAGGCTATCGAGACCACGGGAATCGGCCACGGCATTGCGATCGCGCACGGGAAGATCAGGAACCTCACACACGTCCAGGTAGGACTCGGACTCTCCGAGTGCGGGATCGAGTACGATGCGAAGGACGGCATGCCGGTCCACTTCCTCTTCGTCATCGCCAGTTCCCCGACCCGTCAGTTCGAGTACATCCGTACCCTCAGCGCACTGTTGCGCACCGTACGCAGTGCGGAGGTACGGAACGAGTTGCTCCGGCTTGATGAGAACTACGAGTGTCCCGATCCCATCTCATCACAAGGCGATTCGCTCATGAGGATGCTCGCGGACCAACACTTCTCCTGGATCTGGCACCGGAACAATCAGTAGCGGACGCTCGGAGTGATCACCGCGTCCAGTTTCACATCATGGATCTCAGTTGGCAGGTCCGCTACGATCTGGAAATCGAAACACACGCCGATCGAGATCATCCCGGCCGGCTTTCCTGCAAGGAAGCGATCATAGAATCCCTTCCCGCGTCCCAATCGCCCGCACCGGGGCGAGAAGGCGAGACCGGGGACCAGCACCAGGGAGCTCCCCTGCCCATCAAGTTGCACGGGAGGGCACGATACGGGATCGGGTTCCGCGATGCCCCAGCGATTCTTCATCATGTGCTCCTGCCAAGCGGGACCGACCTCATGGAAACGCAGGGTCCCATCGCTTCGGCACACCGGCAGTCCCACCCGCTTCCCCTCCGTGATGGCGCGGTCCAGCAGGAGGCGCAAGTCGGGCTCGCTTGGGAGTGAGACGAAAGCCAGCACCGCCGTACAGGTACGGTATGCATCGGATGCGGCCACGTTCGCTGCCAACGCCTCCGACCCGACTTGCCGCTCATCCACCCCGAACGAAAGCAACCGTTCCCGCATCACTCGCCGCAATGATGCCTTCTCTTCCCGTATCGTCATGCCGCATAGTATAGCACGCATGCAAGCAGGAGAAAAATTTTCCACGAAGCCGTGCTTCTCTGGTACTATGAAGGGCATGGAAACGATTCCGAATACATCAGGCTTCACCAGGATAGATATCGGTAATCTGCTGAAAAGCCATTTCCCGAAAATTTCCCCGTTCGTGCCCCGATGGACGATACGGAACCTTGAGCGATTGCTCCACATCGGGGAAATCAACGATTTCCTGGAAGCACATTTCCAAGACGATCCTCGCGAGTTCGTCCGCCAGTGTGTCCTGTACTTCGAACTGACCGGTACGGTGCGGGGACAACAGTACCTGGAAGACGCCGCATCGAACCGTCCGGTCATCGTGGCGAACCATCCCCTCGGCGGTCCCGAGTCCCTGGTCCTCATGGATGTCCTGGCCTCCTACGCCCCGGAGGTCCGCATGGTGACGAAGGGGATCATCGGGGAAATCAAGCCTCTGCAACCATTGTTGGTCCCGATACCGAAGAAACATGATCGTTCCTCTGTCGAGCGGTTCAAGACAGCCTTCGCTTCCGATCACCCCATCATCATCTTCCCTGCAGGATACTGTTCCCGGGTACTCTCCAACGGTGAGATCTTCGATTTTGCGTGGCACCCGACATTCGTGAAGATGGCCCGCAAATTCGACCGGCCAGTCCTCCCGGTCCATATCTCAGGAGCGAATTCCAAGAAATTCTACCGGATCAGTGCGTGGCGCAGGGCCTTGCACATCAAGACGAGTCTCGAGTCGCTGTATCTCCCCGATGAGATGTACAAGCAGCGCGGAAACTCCTTGGTCCTGACGTTCGGCCATCCGATAACCCCGGATGCCTTGGTGCATGATATCCCTGACAATTCATTGGCGGACCGGATCCGCAACCATGTGTTCCGCTTGGGCAAGATGCCGTCCGCGTGCTTCGATTGCGACGTCGAGCCGTTGCTTCCGCTCATGTGAGCAGGAAAAACAGTCCCAGCACCACGGTCGTCAGCGAAAGAAGGATCACATCGCAGCGGTTGAACGGGATGCCGTCGCGCAGTGCATCGGGATCGAAGTTGCGTGAGCGCAATGCCGATTCCAGCTCCTCGGCCCGCTGTAGCAACAGGGTGAACACGGTCGATCCGTAGGAGACGATCCGTCGTACCGGGTGACGCCACACCGACTCCCCACGGGCCTTTCTCGCTTGTGATACCTGGGACGCTACATCGAAGAGCAGCGGGATCGTGCTGAGTGTCAGTTCCAATGTCGCCCCAGCACGATATCCCCGTTTGGGAAATATCGGTTCCAATGCATGCCCGATCGCACGTGCCAGGTCATCGGGAGCTGTGGTATCGGAAAAGAGCAGACCCATCAGCACGATCGCAGCGAACCGAGCTACGATTGCAGTCGGCATTTCCCAGGAGCGGAAATGCAAGGCGCTCGCTACCGCCATGAGCGTTCCCATGACGAAGAAGAACCGCAACTCCCTCCGGTAGGAACGGATGGGAAGCCTGATGATCAAGGCGAGCGTGGCGAAGAGGATGAGGCACAGCAGTGCACGGAGCGCACCCGATCGGGCGATGAAGGTCGAACAGGCCAGCAGGCATGCGATCTTGGTCAGTGGGTGGGACCGGTTGAGCAGTGTGTCCCGGTCCCTGAAGTGGAAGAGGCTTACTTCAACCATGTCAGATGAGCCACCGGAATCGGCTTGCCATGGTACGAGGGGCGACGGACGCCGAAGTGTTCGACGATCCCGAGCACCCGTTCGGGTGCATCCTGGACGACGATATTCCCTCCATCGAGCAGGACCATCGAGTCTGCGTGTGCGAGCAGCTTCTCGATCTCATGCGTCGCGACGAGGATGGTGGTTCCTTGTCGCTTGAGTTCCACCAGCGATTCCAGCACCTGCACGATCCCCGGATAATCGAGGTTCGCGAAAGGCTCGTCGAGCATGAGGATCTTCGGTTGCATCACCAGGACTCCGGCGATCGCCACACGCCTCCGTTCGCCGCCGGAGAGTGTACGCGGCCGCTGGTGCAACAACGGTGCAAGATCCAACAGCCGGACCACCGATCCGATGCGCGCCGTGCGTTCCTTGTCCGGTACCTGAAGATTCTCCAGACCGAACAGGATATCGCGTTCTACCGTCTGGCCGACCAGCTGAGTATCCGCATCCTGGAACACCAAGCCGATCGATTTGTTGCGCTCTTTCGGACGCTTGGAGAGATCCTTCCCATCGACTCTGATGATTCCTCCATCGGGATTGAGCAGCCCTTTGATACAACGCAGAAACATGCTCTTTCCGGTTCCGTTGCGTCCCGAGAGGACGACGAACTCGCCATGGCCGACACGCATGCTCACGCCCTTGAGTATCTTGTGTTCCTTCCCTGCCGCATAGGAGAGCGCCTCGATGTCAAGCGCCGGGTCCGGACTCATCTGCATCTCCTTCGGGTTGTGCGGCAAGGAACTGACGGACCTGCGGTGCGAAGATATTCCCCAGGATCACTACCGAGACGATCTTGATCAAATCCCCGGCGATGAACGGAAGCAGTCCGATCGCCACTGCTTCTTCCCAGCTGATGCGCAGTATCATCTTCAAGTAGGGCAATCCCAGAAGGTAGAGGGCCACCGTTCCCGTGATGGTTCCTGCGATGATCCATGCCAGTTGCCCCGTAGTGGTCTTCTCGCCGGCAGGATCTTTCCTGAAACCCCGGTCGGCGAAGATTCCGGCCAACGGGCCCGCGACAAGCCAGCTGATGAGAAACCCTCCGGTGGGTCCCGCAAGGTGTGCGAATCCGCCGACACCTCCCGAGAATACGGGGAGCCCGACCACACCCAAGACCAGATAGGTGGCGATCGAGGCGAGCGCGATCGCCTTCCCCGCGAGGATTCCCGCGAGAAGGACGAACGCGGTTTGCAAGGTCACCGGTACAGGACCGATCGGGATGGCGGTGTAAGCGCCGACCACGATCAAGGCAGCACACAGTGCAGTGATGATGATACGTCGTAGGTTCATGTGCGACTCCTATGGCTAGCTATACCATGGATCATGACTATTGTAAACATTATGATAGCATTTGGTTTACAATCAGCTGCGATTCGCGTATCCTGCGTGCAAGAGGTGTCCATGTCATCCAAGCAAACCGTGCTGGCATTGCTGGAACGCAACAAAGGCGACCATATCTCAGGCGAGGCGATCGCGAGACAGCTGGAGATCACTCGGGCGGCTGTCTGGAAATCCATTGCGGAGTTGCGGGCTGACGGCCATGTGATCGAAGCCTCCACCCGGATCGGCTACCGACTTGCCCAAGGAAGCGACATCCTGACCAAGGAGGGACTGTCATCGGCCTTGGCCAGTTTATCCCTGGAACACCTTCCGTTGTACTACCACCCGATGATAGGCTCTACGAACAGGGAAGCGAAGCGGCTCGCACTTGAGGGAGCTGCGCACGGTACGGTGGTAGTCGCAGGCACGCAGTCCGAAGGGAGGGGAAGGAACGGAAGGTCCTTCCACTCCCCCCGGGGAAGCGGAATCTACCTGAGCATGATACTCCGTCCCGATGTCAGCACTTCGGTCGCCCTGCGCATCACCAGCGCCGCCGCGGTTGCGGTGGCGAGGGGAATCGCGGAGTCTTGTCATCTCGAGGTGGGAATCAAATGGGTCAATGACCTGCTGCTCGAGGGGAAAAAGGTGTGCGGAATCCTCACCGAGGGAGTCAGCGGCTTCGAAAGCGGACGGATCGAGAGCATCGTCGTGGGTATCGGGATCAACCACAGCGTTCCCGAAGGCGGGTTCCCCGCCGATATCGCGCAGATTGCCGGTGCGCTGTTCGCAAGAGAATTCCCCCCGTGTGCAACCAGGGCACACGTTGCGGGAACGATCATCGCCCATCTGCTCAAGGTGACCGACAGGCTCGACGATCCATCGGTCATGGCAGAGTACCGTCATCGCAGCGTGGTGATCGGCCAGCATGTGCTGGTGATCCAAGGATCGTCCCAGGAGCAAGCCCTCGCGACCGGCATCGCCGATGATGGCGCGTTGATCGTACGGATGGCAAACGGGGAGGAGCGGCACCTTCGCTCCGGGGAGATTTCGTTGCGTCCTGTCGGCAATTCGGCGTGGGGAATGGCGGGAAAAAAAGGATGAGGGGTTGACATGATGTGTTTTGGCGGGGTATAAACGTGAACGTTGCGCCGCTTTAGCTCAGTAGGTAGAGCAAAGGACTGAAAATCCTTGTGTCCTCGGTTCAATTCCGAGAGGCGGCAAACAGGGACTTCCCCGATATCCATAGATCTCGATGACAGGCGCACTTCCGGTGCGCCTCTTTTCTGTTCCCATGCAGGAATCCGGGATCTCATGAAAGGCTCATGCAGCCCAACGGTCCGTGTGTCTGGCGGTTTGCCACTACTGGTGTGCACCATGGGTCGACTTCTTTGCCATGGCCACCCTGCGAAACCCGGTGGGCATCGCCGCTTCTTCCGATCCATTCTCCTCAGGCAACACCTCATTTTCCTCGTGGACAAGCACTGGAAACATTCTCGGCGTACTCAATCCTCCAAGAAGTATGAACGGTCGACCTTGAACACCTTGGAGAGGATTTCGATGATCTCATCGCTCGGCTCTATCCCCTTCTTGCGCTTTATGTTCCGCACTTTCAAAAGCGGCCACCCACTCATCTGGGCGATGTCGTGGTCATCCAGGTCTTGCTCTTCTGCGATCTTGAAGAGCTTGATATGGAATGTGTCGGTGACTTCGGTCTTGGTTACCGACTTGACATCGATCTGCCGATACTTGCGACAGTAGATCGAACAAGTCGAATCGGGAATCTTGCATCCGACGAAGAACTGACAACTCTGTTCCCTGCTTCTCCAGCTCATACAGGCACCTCCCTCCGGCGCTTTGTTGCTCTGGATCCTTTCGATTCCGGCATGCATCCTTGGTGAACACACTGTCTCTTTATCCACCTTTATCAAGATATCATCAATACAGAAATGCATGATCATGTGGGCATTCCCTTTGAAAATGGACCCTCGCGCACCGAGTCGATTCCTGCGCGGAAATTGTTCCGGAATCCGGACACAAGGGTACCATGAGGAATATCTTCAATGATAGTGGCTTCCTGCAATCCAACTGCCAAAGAGAGTCCGATCCTCCACCCACTTGCCCCACCTCGTCTTGCACGGTACACTCGGTGCATGGACATCGCCGCTCACACCGCACGGAACATCCACGAAGCGACGAACTTCGAGACACTCGCCCTCGCGCTGAAGATAACCGATGCATCGGTGGAGCCGATCTTCGAACGCATCGGCGAAGAAATCTCCCTTGCCGACCCGCTTACATTGCATCCGAATACCTATGCCTCGTTTTCCGGGTTGGATGTTACCGAGCTCCTCGAGATCCATTCCTTCGTGAAAGCACGGTTCCTGCGCTTGGAATTCACCGATGTCGTGCTCAGAAGAGGTGATGGGATGTATCCGGCACACGTGGCAACCACACCCGACTCCCCCCGTTTCCTCTATCTCCGCGGTGATGCAGGACTGCTGTCGAGAAAATGCGTCAGTGTCATCGGGACCAGGACCCCGAGCGATGAGGGGCGTCGGTATGCCAAGGAGACCGTACAGGCGTTGGCTCGCCATGATGTGGCGATCCTCAGCGGCTTGTCCATGGGCATCGAAGGCATGGCCCATATCACGGCGCTCGCCAGTGGCACCCCGACCATCGCGGCGATCGGAACCAGCCTGATCGAGGCCTATCCTGTCGAGCACCGCAAGCTGCAACAGGCCATCGCCGAACATGGTCTGCTCGTCTCCCGTTTCTCTCCTGCCAGACAGACGGAAAAGTGGCACTTCCTGCTGCGCAACCAGCTGATGAGCATACTCTCCAACGGGACGGTGATCATCGAGGACCGCGACGGGGGGTCGGCGGTGAAGCAGGCCTCCTATGCGTTGGAACAGAAGCGCAAGGTGATGCTCTTCCAGCACGTCCTCGACAATCGCAGCCTTCTGTGGCCGCGGCGTCTCTCGCTGAAGAACGGAGTCCTTGTGGTCAAGCAACCCGATCATATCCACGCACGGCTGTTTCCCACCGGAAAGAGGGAGGAACCGAAGGATGGTAACGAGATGCGACAAGGGCAGCTTTCCCTCTTCGACTTATCTTGACACTGGCAGGTTCCTTGCATAGTATTCAACCCTATGAAAGCACACGAACTACGCGACAAATTCATAGAATTCTTTGTATCCAAGGATCATACGCAGATCTCCGGAGCCTCCCTGATTCCCGAGAACGATCCTACGGTCCTCTTCACGACGGCAGGGATGCACCCGCTCGTCCCCTACATCCTCGGCCAGGATCATCCGGCAGGTACACGCTTGGTCGACTACCAGAAGTGCATCCGTACCGGAGACATCGATGCAGTCGGCGATCCGCACCACCTTACCTTCTTCGAGATGCTCGGAAACTGGTCCCTCGGCGATTATTTCAAGGAAGAGGCGATTCGCTACAGTCATGAGTTCTTGACCAAGTGGCTGCAGATAAACCCGGACAAGCTTTCGGTCACCGTATTCGCCGGTGATGCGGATGTTCCGCGGGACGTTGAGTCCGCTGAGGTCTGGAAGAGCCTCGGCATCCCATCGGAGCGCATCTATTTCCTCCCCCGAGAGGACAACTGGTGGGGTCCCGCAGGGGAAGCCGGTCCGTGCGGTCCCGATTCCGAGATGTTCATCGACACCGGAAGGCCCGCATGCTCTGACGATTGCCGGCCAGGATGCAAATGCGGCAAGTATTTCGAGATCTGGAACGACGTGTTCATGGGGTATCGCAAGACGCCCGAAGGCGATTATGTGGCGATGGACCGCAAGTGCGTCGACACGGGCATGGGAATCGAACGGACCATCGCGGTGCTGCAGGGCAAGACCAGCGTCTATGAGACGGAGGTCTTCGTGCCGATCATCGGCGAGATCGAGAAGCTGGGCAAGGTACGCTACGGAAACGATGCACAGACCGACACTTCGGTCCGCATCATCGCCGACCATGTCCGTACCAGTGTGTTCATCCTCGGAGACCAGCGTGGAGTCAAACCCTCCAATGTCGGACAGGGATACATCCTCCGCAGGCTGATCAGGCGGGCAGTCCGTCACGGACGCAAGCTCGGCATCGAGGGGAAGTTCCTCGGCGCCCTCGCCACCGTGGTGATGGATATGTACGGAGATGCCTATCCCGAATTGATCGAGAACCGTGATTTCGTCATGACCGAGCTTGCGTTGGAGGAGGAGAAGTTCTCCACCACGTTGCAGAAGGGCGAGCATGAGTTCGAGAAGATGCTTCCCAACCTGCTGAAGGGGAACACGCGCGTCATCAACGGGCGGATCGCCTTCAAGCTCTACGATACCTACGGATTCCCCATCGAGCTGACTGAGGAACTTGCCCATGAGCACGGTTTCTCCGTAGACCTCGAGGGATTCGACGATGCCTTCCAGAAGCACCAGGAGATCAGCCGGGCGGGAGCGGAACAGCAGTTCAAGGGAGGCTTGGCCGACCATAGCGATCTGACTACCGCGCTCCATACGGCGACGCACCTGTTGCACCAGGCCTTGCGGACCGTCCTCGGTACGCATGTCGGACAGAAGGGGTCGAACATCACGCCGGAGCGCCTGCGCTTCGACTTCACCCATGAGGAACCGATGACGAAGGAACAGCTTAAGCAGGTCGAGGATATCGTGAACGAAGTGATCGATCGAGACCTGCCGGTTTCCTTCGAGACCATGACGGTCGAGGAAGCGAAGGAGAAGGGTGCGATCGCATTCTTCGAGAGCAAGTACGGCGAACAGGTCAAGGTCTACAGCGTGGGAGACTTCTCCAAGGAGGTCTGCGGCGGTCCGCACGTCGAACACACCGGAAACATGGGACACTTCAGGATACAGAAGGAACAATCCTCATCCGCCGGCGTGAGGAGAATCAAGGCCGTTCTGGAGAAATAGTGCGATGCGGCGCTACACCTTCCCCTTGCAGTGATGCTGCGAGGGGATATTTTTTCACGTCCTAGGGATCACATGATTCTCTCTTGTTGACACATCCTTATGACATCATGGCATCATTTGCCTTGACAACCCCCAACGGCAGTATGACAATACAGATACGTATTGGCATCCAATACCAAGAATAGACACAGCGACAAGGGGGATACCATGAAAAAGATCCTGTTGGTGGCAGTGCTGTTGCTCCTGATTTCCTCAGCGGCTCTGTTCGCAGCCGAGCCTCGCGAGGGAATCAAGGCCGGGCTGGTCACGGGTCTGCCGTTCCACATCGGAGCGATTGGGGAGTATGATTTCGGAGTGGCGTCCGCGTCGGTTGCGCTCGGGTATGGTTCCGGCTCATTCCTTTTGCGGATGGGGGGCGACTATCACTTCGACAAGCCGTTCGTGAACTCGGATTGGGGCATCGACCTCTATCTCAGTGTCGGCGGACACCTCGATATCTTTATCTTCAGCGGGGGTGCCGCGGTCGCACTCGGTATCCCGGTGACCTGGTCGTGGTACATGGATGACCTTCCGCTGAAGTTCTTCGTCAAGGCTGGACCAGAGATCTTCTTCAATTTCGGAGGACTCGATTTCCTGGGTTCCGCTGGCGCGATGTACCAGTTCTGACGCCGCGCTCAGTTCTCCTCGAGGGTGACCGTGATGCCGTCGATTGCACTGCGCATGCGTGCGATCGGTTGCCAATCCCACCCGATCACGGTTGAGATGCCAAGCAGTTCACGCATATGACAATTGGCGATTGCACGGCGCATGTGTTCCCCCTGCCTCTCGGTAGGGGTCTCATGTGCCGTGGTCTCATGCAACAGGGTGCACACCGTGCCGATCGGAACCCACCTCTCGGCAATCCCGAGTGAGACTTCCTCGGCAGTGCGGTCGGTATTTCCCCGGCCGCCCGACCAAAAGGCTTCAAGATAGATGTTCTCGAACCTGAGCATTCCGTTGTAATACTCGCGGACGATGCCCATCGGTTCTCCCGCGCTCACGATGAGGCCCAACTCTTCCCTGCATTCACGTTCCGCGCACGCTTGGAGGCTCTCAGACGGTTCCACGCCTCCTCCGGGGAGGATGTATTGGTCACGCTCTGTCATGCACGAGAACACGATGCTGCCATGGTGACGCACGACTGCCCTGCAGGTCCGCCTGAACCACGGGGCGAATGCGTCCGCCACGGGCGGCGCTATCTCATCATGGATGGTGTATCGCTTGATGATGGGGCCTCACTGCGGGTTTGCGGCAGCCAATTGCCCGCACGCTCCGTTCACAGAGCGTCCTCGGGAAAAACGACGGGTGTACGGGACGCCTAGCAGATCCAGTTCCCTGGTGAAGGCGGCGATCTCCTTCGCATCGGGAGTCTGCCAATCGAGTTCAGAGGCGGGATTCCACGGGATGAGGTTCACCATGACATCCATGCCGCGGATGAATTGGGCGAGCCTCCTCGCCGAGTCGGAGTCGGTATTCTGACCGCTGAGCATCACATACTCGAGGGTGAAACGCTTGCCCGCCACGTGCTGGTACCGCAACAGTGCCGTTTTCAGATCATCGAGCGGATAGGCTTTGTTCACCGGCATGAGGTGTGTCCTGAGTCCATTGTCGGCTGTCACCAACGAAACGGCGAGCTTCACCGGGAGGTTGATCTCCGCAAGCTTGAGGATCCCGGGGACGAGGCCGCAGGTACTGATCGTGATCCTGGGAAAGCCGATGTTGAAGCCTTGCGGGTCGTGCAGGTACTTGATGGCCTGTACGACCTCCGCGAAATTGGCCATCGGTTCTCCCATGCCCATGAACACGATGTGACTGGTATCGGGAGCGATCCTCCTGAGATGGACGAACTGCTCGATGATCTCGAACGCCTGCAAGTCCCTCACCAGGCCCATCGTACCGGTACGGCAGAAGGAGCATCCCATCGCACATCCGACCTGGCTGGAGAGACAGGCGGTCTTCCGTTCCTCCTTGTCGGTGAGCAGCACGCACTCGACTACTTTCGCATCATGCAACCGGATCGCAAGCTTCGTGGCACCGGACGAGTCGGTCCTGGAGTCGATCACGGTACTGGAGGTGAGCGATGGCATCAGATGATCCAAATCGGCCCGCAGCATCTTCGGCAGGTCGGTCATCTGCTCGAAATCGGTCACGCATCGGATGAGCCATTGGTGGACCTGCTTGGCCTGATAGGATTTCTCCAGGCCGAGTGCTCCCAAGATTTCATTCGGTTTCATGCCGTACAGGCTCTTGGGCATCTTCTTTTGCTCATCCATGGCTCAGGACCTCTCTTTGCTCACCACAGTCTACGCGAACATCGCGATAATGGCCAGTAGGACACCGGTGATTCCCTCGCCACCGAGCAATCCGCTGGAGATGAGGCTGGTCTGTTCGGCGATCCTTCCTGCTCCTTTCTTGCCGACGATGCGTCTCGCAGCGAGGAAGACCAGTGCGCCGAACCCCATGATCGTGGAGATGCTGATGGGGAGGTAGACACCAAGACCCAAGGTGGCTGCGGGGATGGAAAGTACATACAACGCCACGCCGATGACGGCTCCGGCGAAGAACGCAGGAACGTGTCCGAGTCCTCCGACCATCGCGGTGACCGCCCTGGCCTGCGGGGCAGGGAGCATCTCGCTGCCGAACCCGCCGAACGAGTCCTTCAGGACGAAAAGCGCGACGACCGCGACAACCGATCCGATCACCCCGCCGATTCCCTCGGCGATGATCTGCGACGAAGCGCGGGTTCCCACAAGGTGTCCCGACTTCAGGTCGTTCGACATGTCTCCGGTGAGACCACATGCCACCGCGGTGACACCGGCGACGGAGAAGGCTGCGATCGTGGAGGGATTCCAGATCACCTGGATCGCCAGGAGGACCAGGATTCCGAAGATTTCCATCGGGTTGATGCCGGTCTGGCCCGTCAGCATCGCGGCCAGCTGCGTCGTCAGATAGATGCCGACGATCGTGATGATCGCCTGGAGGAAGCTGATCTCGGTCCCCGCACTCAAGAGGATGAGGACCCCTGCGATCACCGCGAGGGTTGCCCAGCGCGCCTTGCCAGCGGGGATGATGGAGACGTACACAGGAGCCGATGGTTGTTTCTTGGCATGCGCGGACCGCACGATCTTTTGGTAAGCGGCCTTCAACAGGATGCCGATGCCGGTTCCCACCATGAGACCGATACCGAGGTTTTGCCTGAACAGGTCGGCCGCCTGGATGTCAGCGAACAATCCGGCAGCGATGCCGATCGGGGTAAGCAGCAGGTATCCGAGCACCGCGCCGCCAAGCCAGACGAGCGAGAGGACGGGACCGATGATCGCCCCGATACCCGCTGCCATCGGAGAGACCCACATCGAGATCGCGGGGACCAGCGCTCCGCCGCCATAGAAGACCAACACCGCGGGAATCACGGGTATGCCATCCCTGAAGATGGTGAAGAGGGCACTCGCTCCCATGCACGTGAAGAGCAGCACAGCCCCCTTACCCTTGCTCGTACTGGCGATGAGGGTGTTGTAGGCGGCTTGTCCCATCGGGTAGGGAAGCTGTTCCTCGACGATATAGCGTTGCCGGGCGATGATGGTGAAGAGGGTACCGAGCAGAGCTCCGCTGAGCGTGATGATGATGATCTGCAGGGGAGAGACGAGGGCATTCGCATCGAGCATCCAGATTCCCGGTATGGTGAACGCCAGGCCTCCCGAGACCATCGCCCCCGCACTCATCATCGTATGCGTGACGTTGATTTCCTGCAAAGAGGAACCTTTGAACCTCTTGAGGATCGCCACGCTCACCACCGTCACGAATACGGTGGGCCAGGGTAACGCCCCCATGCGCAGTGCGACATACATGGAGCTGCTGGTGATGATGACCAGCCCGATGATTCCTATGATGAGACCACGAAGGGTCAGTTGATTGCCAAGGTTCCTGTCCATGTTGAATCCTCCCCGTGACGATGCAAAACTATAGCAGATTGACGAAAATAGGTTAAGTGTACGGAACGGAAAGGGGAAAACTTGTAACTTTAAAGGCTTTCGGAAATTTTATTTACCATATTGTGTGGATAATCGAAGCCTTTTGCAGTATTATTCATACAGTAATCAAAGAGGGAAGGATTCCCAAAGGAGATGAAACGTATGAAGAAAGTTTTTCTCGTGCTCGCTCTTGTCCTTATCATTGCATTGCCCGTCTCTGCAGCAGGCTATATGAAGACTAATGGTGTCGGTGCCGGTATCACACTTGGCTACCCGACCGGCCTGACCGTAAGATACGGAATGGATGATTTCCGGTTGCTCGGAAATCTTACCTGGGATTTTGGAAGCGGATTCTCTCTGGATGTTGGTGCACTCTATGACATTACTGATGTGAAACTGGGTGATTTCCCCATTTACATCAACGGAGGAGCTCTCGCCGGGGTAGGCTTATATAGCAATGACTTCCTGCTTTCTGTCAATGGTATAGTTGGTGCTTCCTATTACCTCGAAGACTATCCTGTGGAAATTTTCCTTAACCTTGCTCCTGGCGCAAATATCATCAAACCTGCTGGCGCAAGTATTTTTAGCTTCAAGGGTGGCCTAGGAGGGGTGTGGTACTTCGAGTAGACAAATCCAAGGATGTTCCAAACATCTGATGCTTCATGACGGTCATGGCAGATTCCCTGTCGTGACCGTTTTTCTATGCCCCCAAGCCTGAGAACGGCAACAATCGTGCGATGAGGTGCTGGGGGACACGGGCACGTACCTTCACTCCCTCATCCAGGTACTCGATATCCAAAATCGTTCCTTGGTTGCGGATCAGGGCGACCAAGTCGCTTCTGCCGTGCGGGAAGAGGTAGAGGAACTCGGGATGGGCCACGGAGGCCATCTCTGTCATCGATGCGAGCAGGGCCTCGATGCCTGTTCCTTGCTTGACCGAACCGGCGATCGCCTCCGGATGTTCCGAGCGTATCCTGGCGATGGAGAACTCGTCGTGGAGTGCATCCATCTTGTTGATGAAGATGATCATCGGCTTTCCTTCGCACCCGAGTTGCGCGAGAACTTCCATCGTCGTCTGGTAGCACTGGAGCATGTCGGGGTGGGAGGCGTCGACCACGTGGATGATGAAGTCGTCGTACCGAGCCTCCTCGAGGGTCGACTTGAAGGCGTCCACCAGATGGTGGGGCAAGTCACTGACGAACCCTACCGTATCGGAGAGGAGTATCTCTCCTCCCTGCGGGAGCGGGATTTTCCTCGTGGTGGGATCGAGGGTGGCGAAGAGCTTGTCCTCGACCAGGACCTCGCTGCGGGCGAGCAGGTTGAGCAAAGACGATTTGCCCGCGTTGGTGTAGCCTACGATCGCTGCGGTGGGGACGGTGCCGTTCAGACGGCTCTTGCGTTGGATGCTCCGCTGTGCCTCGACTTTCCTCAGTTCCTCTTTCAGGCTCGAGATCCTGTTGAGCACTATCCTGCGGTCGATCTCCAGCTGTGTCTCTCCTTCGCCGCGGGTGCCCTTCGTGCCTCCCCGTTGCCGGGAGAGGTGGGTCCACTTCCTCGTCAGGCGAGGCAACGAGTACTCCTGTCTCGCCAGTGCCACCTGGAGCACCGCCTCCTTCGTGGCCGCACGGTCGCTGAAGATCTGGAGGATCACCTCCTGACGGTCGATCACCGCGATGTCCAGTTGCTGTTCGAGGTTCCGCTGTACCCGTGGAGGGAGATCGCGGTCGAATACGATGCAATCGGCTTGCGACTCTTCCACCAGGGCCTGCAACTCGGCGACCTTTCCCGAGCCGATCAAGGTCGCACTATTGATCTCCCTGAGCGGGATGATCAGGGAGGAAACGGAGAGTGCCCCCATGGTTTTCACGAGGCTCACGAGCTCCTCGAGCCGTGCCTGTGCACGCCTGATCTCTTCTCCTTGGGTCCTGATGGTGACGATGCATGCCTTGGTCTGTTCTTGTTCGGTCCTGATCAATGATGTGTCGCTGATGTGACTAGCTCCTTCGGTACTCCTTGCGGATGGTTACCTTTCCTCACAGTATATGCTATACTCCTCGCGCATTACAAGCGAACAAAGAGGTCCCCATGGGTTTGAATTGCGGTATCGTCGGCTTGCCGAATGTGGGCAAGTCCACCATCTTCTCAGCACTTTCCAGCGCTCCCGCAGAGGCAGCGAATTATCCGTTTTGCACCATAGATCCCAATATCGGCATGGTGAGCGTGCCCGACAAGCGACTTGATCGGATCGTCGACCTGATCCCCACGAAACGGGTCGTTCCCGCTACTGTCGAGTTCGTCGATATCGCAGGGTTGGTCGCAGGAGCATCGAAGGGCGAGGGTCTGGGAAACCGTTTCCTCGGATCCATCCGCGAGGTGGGAGTGCTCGTGCACGTCGTGCGCTGTTTCGAGAATCCCGACATCATCCACGTTGCCAATCAGATCGATCCCGCGAGTGACATCGAGACGATCAACATAGAACTCGCGTTGGCAGACCTCGAGACGGTGGAGAAACGGTACCAGAAGGTATCGAAGGCGAACCGGCTCGACAAGGAGGCGGCGAAACAGGCCGCCCAGGTGATGCCGATCCTCGAATCCTTGCGCGAGACACTCGGCAATGGAGGGGCGGCACGAAGCCTCGGTTTCGGCGAAGAGGAGAAGAAGCTGATCAGCGACCTGCACCTGATCACCCTCAAGCCGATGATCTATGTGTGCAACGTCGATGAGGAGAGCATCCTCGAGGAGAATGATCACGTGCGCGTCGTCCGGGAGATCGCCAGTCGTGAGGGAGCCGAGACGGTGGTGATCTGCGGCAAGATCGAAGCGGAAATCGCCGCGCTCGATACCCAGGATGAGCGCGATGAGTTCCTCGAGGCCGTCGGATTGGATGAGTCTGGACTCAACCGACTGATCCACTCAGGGTACAGGACCTTGGGCTTGCGTACGTTCTTCACCGCCGGGAGCGATGAGGACCGTGCATGGACATTCCGCGCGGGAGACAAGGCTCCCCAGGCTGCGGGGGTGATCCATACCGACTTCGAGAAGGGCTTCATCAAGGCCGAGGTGTACCACTGTGACGACCTGTTCACCTACGGAAGCGAACAGAAGGTCAAGGAAGCGGGGAAGCTGCGGATCGAGGGCAAGGAGTATGAAGTGCGCGATGGGGACATCATGCACTTCAGGTTCAACGTCTGATCACCATGTCGCGCTGAATGTGATCGGATCGGAGAGCAACAGGAAGTCGATCAGGGGAATGTCGAACCTGATCGAGTTCGGGCTCTCTTTCACACCTCCGGAGAAGCTCTTGATCGGGCTCGGAGTGGTGAGCCGGAGGCTGATGACGCTGTCGTCGATCGCAGGAGGACCTTCCTCGCCGAGGATATAGCTGATCATGTCCAGATACTCCTCTTCGCTCATCCCCTCGTTGTACAGGGGCCCGAAGGTCTCGAAATTGGGGTCGGCGAGGAACGGGATCATGCGCGCGAGCTGGGGATAATTGTTGATGTCGAGGAAGATCGAGAGGGTGGTATCCGTTTTCGATTGCGTGACGCGCACGATGGACTGCGGCTCGCGGCGGTTCAGGTCCTTCAGCAGGTCTTCGAGACTGCTGAACGTGAAGTCGATGAAATAGCCGTTTCCCCCGATCTTCGCCGAGGCGACGTTGGTCGCGCTGGGAGTCTCGTGCAGCTGCCCGACGAAGTCGTCGATGCTCGCATCCATGATGGATGTGGTGCGCTCCTCGGGTGAGAACGGTTCGAAATCCTCAAGGACGGTGAGGAAGAAGTCATAGACATAGAGGTCGGTAGTCGCCCATCCCGAACGGTTCCGGGTCATGCTGATGCCCTGTTGCAGGACACAACCGCTGAACGAAATTATGGCAAGTACGACCGCTGACGCGCACATCATGCGCAAACCTCTTGTGCTCATCGGAACGACTCCTTTTGCATACTGTAGACCAGGGCATGCCTGCCGGGCAAGCAAAACCTACGTTATCCCATCATCGGTTCCACGAACAGTACCCCGTCCTCCATGAATATCCAATAGGGTTGCGCTTCCTCCGCTGCCGGGTACGTGCTGACGAACTCATCCAGCTGCATGGTGTCCAAAAGTGCGAGCTGGTCGGCATCGTGGCTCAGGTAGACCACCGGACTCTCACCGGTCTGCTGAAGGTGCGAGATTCCCTGGTGCAGCTCCATGAATCCGAGCAGCGCGGGAAGGAGTTCCTCCCGTCCGTGCTTCTGATACAGGGCGCGGATGAAACGGTCCTGGATGCTGAACACATCCTCATCCTCTTCCTCCGGAAACTGTTGGAGGTACTCGGCGAAAGAGTCGAGCAATTCGACCGGGCGGAGCGAAAGGCCCGAACAGGCCGCTTGGAACCACATCACCGCCTGACCCGTCGTATAGAAGAGGTCGCACGCCTCCTTCAATCGCAGTGCACGAGCGATGTCGGTCTCATTCATGGTGGGACTTTCGAGCAACAGGTAGGGACTTCCCGTCTGGTGCCTGAGCTGCAAGGATCCGGCATCCTCGGCAAGCTGCGTGCCGGGAAGCAACGCAAGGAGGAAGATGTCGAGATTGCTCGGCTTGCAGGAAATCGCGAAGTCGAGGCTCTCCCGGAAACTTTCCAAGGTATCGTGCGGCAGCCCGATGATCAGGTCGAGACCGAATACTACCCCGTGGCTGTTCAACAGCGCGATCTTCTCGGCAAACACCTTGGGGTCGAACCGTCTCCCGATGGCCCGCAACACCTGTGGGGAGCTGCTCTGCAAGCCGATCTGCAACGAACAATGCACTTGCCCGAACAGTCGGGCCGTCTCTTCCTCAAGCAATTCCGCACGGACTTCGAACGTGAAGTGCATGGTCGCCGGTGCACGCCGGGCCAGAAGGGTGAGCATGCGGACCGTGCGCTTGCGATCCATGTTGAACGTAGGGTCCAACACGAATACATGGGGGACCTCCGCGTTGATGAGCAACTCGAGTTCCCGTTCGATCCGTTCGTCGGGATATTGGCGGACGAGGCGGCTTCCCCTCGACTCGAAGCAGAACGCACAGTGGTAGGGACACCCCCTGGTCATCTCCCACAACACTCCCGGATACCGGGTGGGATCGGCCGTCCCGGCAAGCAATGGTGAGGCCAACAGCGAAAGGTCCTGAGGATAGCAGGGGAGGGCTGCCATGTTGGTGGGACTCAGGATTCCCGGGCCATCTGCGGACAATCCGTCTGCAAGTCGTGCCACGGCACCGACGACCGACTCCTCTCCCTCGCCCAAGACGATGAAGTGTACACCCATGCCGAGCAGCTCGATTCCCTTGGCACCCGCTTCCGGTCCTCCGGCGAAGAGCGTCACATCGGGGGCGATGCGGCCCAACGCGGAGATGAAACGATCGAACCACGCCCTGTTGTAGAGGTAGAGGGAAAGTCCCACGAGCGATGCTCCTCGCGAGGCAACTTGGGCTGCGGCATCCTCCGGATCATCGGTATCCGCGAGGAAATGATCGAGTGATGAGGTGACCCGATGTGCGGTCCTGGGATCGCTTCGCAGTGCGGTGAGGATGCAAAGCGCTCCCAAGGGATATGCCATGGGGGAACTTTCTATCGAACACGCGACGAGTACGACTTGAAAGGGGTCACGCATGTCAGCTGATATCCACGCCGCCAAAGGCAGCAAGACACCTGACCGTCACGGTCGGCGCACCGAAGACCGCGGGCTTCTTCGTCTTGTTGTCGACACCTCCGAACAGCGGGGTCGCCCTTGTCACCACATGAACGTTGGGAGGAAAATGGATGTCTATGCCGCCGAAGACCGCGGAGGCATCGATGACGATATCGTGATCGATGCATGCATCGCGCAGGTCGACGGTGAGTCCGCCGAAGAGTGCGAACATCGTACACCCGTCGAGATTTCCCGAAGCGTTACGGATCTCCTGGCCTGCGAATACAGCTGTATAGCTCGGATTGTCTGAATCGTCGGTCTTCCTCGGTCCTTCGTTCCTCTTGGCACTCTCCTGCCGAGGTTCCCGGTGCGGTTGTTCGTAGGTGCGTCCCGCCTGCTCGGACGTATCGGGATCGCGCTGTTGCTGCCGGGGATTAAAGATGAACAGGAGCCCGAAACCGATGATCGCGGCTCCGACGACATACTTGGTATCGAACCAATCGGGAATCCAGTTCCTCTGTTCGGCAAGCAACCATGCGCCGAGGACAAGCAGTCCGAAGTTCCACGGACCCACGCCGGTACCGCTGATGGAGATGATCGCGACGAGGATGATGGGGACGGCCCACCATCCGGTGAAGAAGAGCGAGAACTCTATCCCCGCGGCTTTCAATATCAGGTTGAGCCCGACGAACACGATGATCAGGCCGACAACCAACTTGGCAGTATTGTGTCTCATGCATCACATTGTGGCGACATGGCACGCTGGTGTCAATCGTTGACAAAACCCCGGCCACTTCCTATAACTGTAGTTCCTGCGTGGTCGCGCTTCGGTTTGCCGGCGGCGCTCGATAAGGACGGTTCCCATGGCGAAAAAGCAGAATCAAGAGAGCAAGACGCTGATCATCGTCGAGTCTCCCACCAAGGCGAGGACGATCAAGAAGTTCCTCCCGGGAGATTGTACGGTCATTGCGTGCAACGGACACGTGAGGGACCTCCCCCCGACGGACCTGGCGATCGATGTGGCCCGGGGATACGAGCCGAAGTATGTGATCTCCAAGGGAAAAGAAAAGATCATCAAGGAACTCAAGAGCGAATTGGCGACCAGTACCCAGTTGCTGCTCGCGACCGATGAGGATCGCGAGGGTGAGAGCATCTCTTGGCACTTGCTCGAGCTGCTGAAACCCAAGGTACCGTACAAGCGGATGGTATTCCACGAGATCACCAAGAAGGCGATCCTCCATGCGTTGGAACATGGGAGGGAGCTGGACATGGACCTGGTGAATGCACAGGAGGCACGGCGGGTTCTCGACCGTCTTTATGGCTACACGATCTCGCCGCTGCTCTGGAGGAAGATCGGACAGAAGAATCTCTCCGCAGGCCGGGTGCAGAGCCCGGGATTGCGCATGGTCGTACAACGGGAACGCCAACGCATCCGGTTTGTCACTGCCGAATACTGGGACCTGAAGGCCTCGTTGTCCAAGGAGGGTGATTCCGTATCTTTCGAGGCGAAACTTGAGTCGGTCGATGGTGTAAGGATTGCTACCGGAAAGGATTTCAATGCAGATACCGGTTCTCTGGGACATCATAAGAACGTAATGCTCCTTGATGAAGTGAAAGCAAGGGAACTTGCCGGACGACTGCAGACGGCCAGCTGGCGCGTGGTGTCGGTCGAGGAGAAAGAACGCAAGCAACGTCCGTCCCCGCCGTTCATCACCTCCACGTTGCAGCAGGAAGGGAGCAGGAAACTGCACCTGAGCGCGAAGGAGACGATGCGCGTCGCCCAGAAACTCTATGAGAGCGGATTGATCACCTACATGCGGACCGACTCGCCTTCGCTCAGCCAGGAGGGTATCAGGGGGGCACGCGATGCGGCGGGCTCGTTGTTCGGTCTTGACTATCTCTCTGCCTCCCCCCGCCAGTATGCTGCCAAAAGTTCCTCCGCCCAGGAAGCCCACGAAGCGATCAGGCCCGCTGGTGACAGTTTCGTCCACCCCGACAGCTCAGGCTTGCACGGAGTGGAGAAGGCGCTCTATGACCTGATCTGGAAACGGACGCTCGCGAGCCAGATGGCCGAGGCGGTCAAGGCTTCCACGGTGGTGAAGATACAGTCCGACGACACGATCTTCAGCGCCACGGGGAACAGGATACTCTTCCCGGGATTCATCAGGGTCTATGTCGAGGGAAAGGATGACCCCGAATCGGCCCTCGAGGATACCGAAAGCTTGCTCCCCGAGCTTTCGGCCGAGATGGCGCTGCATCTTGCGGCGATCGAACCGCTGTCCCATGAGACGAAACCTCCCGCCAGGTTCACCGAGGCGACCTTGGTCCAGGAATTGGAAAAGCAGGGAATCGGCAGGCCTTCCACCTATGCGACGATCATCGACAAGCTGTTCGAGAAAAAGTATGTGGTGAAAGACGGATCGGCCCTGGTTCCCACGTTCATCGGCTTCGCGGTGGTACAGCTGCTCGAGCGCAACTTCACCGATCTCGTGGAGTATGAGTTCACCTCGAGGATGGAGGATGGCCTTGATGCGATCGCCGAGGGAAGAGCCAACAGACTCGACTTCCTCACCTCCTTCTATGAGGGGGATGAAGGATTGCAGCAGGAGGTCGAGCGAAAGTTCGCGCAGATCAAGCCGAGCGATGCGAAACGAGTCGAACTTCCTCAGATCCCTCCCGACTATTCGGTACTGATCGGAAAGTTCGGTCCCTATGTCGCGAAGCCGGGACAGGGTGAGGAGGAAAACTCGACCACCAGCATCCCCGCCCATATCCATCCGGGAACTCTCACGCCTGAAGCGCTGGAGAACCTCTTCACGAAGAAGGAGAACGGAGCGGATGGTCCCGAGCCGATAGGAACGGACCCCATCTCAGATCTTCCCATCTACCTGTTCGACGGAAAGTTCGGCATGTTCTTCCAGCTCGGTCTCGGCTCCGAAAAGAATCAGAAGCCGAAGCGGTGGACGGTCCCGAAGGGTGTTGATCCGAGTACGATGACTGTCGATGAGATCTCACCGTATCTTCATCTGCCCAGGACGATCGGCACGCATCCCGAGTCGGGCAAGCCCGTGATCTCCTCGATCGGAAAGTACGGTCCCTATGTGGGATGCGACGGTGAGTTCAGGTCCATCAAGAGCGTGAAGGACGTGCTCTCCATCACGCTCGAGCAGGCGTTGTCACTCCTCGCAGCACCCAAGCCGGGGAGAGGGGGAAAGGCGAAGGGGGCGAAGGCGAGTGCCGAGCCGGTGAAGTCCTTCGGTGAGCTCGACGGTGAACCTTTGGCAGTCCACAACGGAAAATACGGATTCTACGGAAAATGGGGAAAACTCAACTTCCCGCTTCCGAAAGAGATGAAGAAGGATGCTTCGGCCCTGGAGAGTCTCACGATGGAGATGATGGAGCAGCTTGCCCGCAGCAAGAAGGAAGAGTCCTGAGAACGGACTCTTCACGTGCGTTCGAACAGCCTGTGCGAGCCGATTTTGATCCTGCTGCCGAGATAGGGGTAGAGCGCAGTCGCCCACAGTCCGACCAACAGGTACCGCAGCACGGTCACCGCAAGGTGGTCCCCGAGTACCGCCTTGAGTCCCTGGATTCCGAGCAGGACGACCACACCGAGCACATAGCGCAGGATCTTGATCGGAACCGTACCGTCGGTCACATAGGAAATCTTCCGTTCTTCCCAGGCAAATCCAAGGTACCCCCCGCCGGCAAGCGCGAACAGTTTCAGCGGATCCATGAATGCGACAGGATCGGCCACATGGGATGCGATGAGGATCGCGATGAGGATCGCAATCAGCGCGGAGACGGCTCCCGTCATGACAGAGAAGCGCCAGAGAGCCTCCTTCCGGTCATACAGCCGGTCGAACCATCCGAAGAGCACGACAGTCACCGTGATGCCGAGCGCCAGGCCCGCGAATACGTCGATCGGCCAGTGGACGCCCAAGTACATCCTGGAAATACCGACAAGGAGAATGGCGAGTGCACAGAGGATGGAGAGCCACTGTTTCCGGTAGGCAGCAGCGAGTGCGCTGTAGAACGAGGCGGCTCCGGTCGTGTGGCCGCTCGGGAATGAATAGCCGGTAGCGGTCGCGACGCGTTTGCCTTCGATCGTATCGAGCACCTGGAACGGTCGGGGAGCCTTCACCAATGCCTTGAGTACGCTCATGCCGATCAGGGAGGTGAAGAGGGTGCTGAAGATGGCGAACCCGCGTTTCTTCGATGCACACCAGAGAAAACAGGCCACCGCGAGGATGAATACCGTCTCTTCACCGAGCATCGTCATCAGTTCTACGAGCCGGTCGAGAACCGGAGTGGATATCCTCTGGAAGAATTCCATGATCATCAGTTGCATCTTCAGGACCTCCTTGGACCGTTGCAGTATAGCTGAGTACGAGAGGGCCTTCAAGTTTGGAAGTTGGGAAAAAGTGCCGAAAAGGGTGTTGACAAAACTTCATCCTTGTTGTAGTTTCTCCTTGCTACTGATGAGGGTGTAGCGAAGCTGGTTATCGCGACGGCCTGTCACGCCGTAGATCGCGGGTTCGAGTCCCGTCACTCTCGTTCAAGACCGCTCTGGGTGTACCGGAGCGGTTTTTCGTTTCTGAAGGACACTCGTCATGAGTGCGGAGGCTGTATGAGAATCTTGGTAGGAATGAGCGGTGGCATCGACTCGTCGGTCGCGGCGCTCCTCTTGAAGGAGGCGGGACACGAGGTGGTCGGTGTGACCATGTCGATCTGGAGGGAGGGGAATCCCTTCTCCGGTGAGCTCAAGAAGAATGCGTGCTTCGGGCCGAACGAAGAGGAAGATATCGCGGAGGCACGGCGGATCAGCGGTCTGCTTGGCATCGAATACCACGTGCTCGATTGTGCGAAGGAGTATGAACGGATCGTACTTGAGGATTTTCGCAACGAATATCTGGCGGGCAGGACCCCGAACCCCTGCGTCTGGTGCAACAGTCTGATCAAGTTCGGTGCGTTGCCGAAGATCGCGAGACAGAAGGGGATCGTCTTCGACAAGTTTGCCACGGGACATTATGCCCGCATCTCCCATGAAGGAGGGCGGTGGCTCTTGCGCCAAGCTGCGGACAAGCGCAAGGACCAGACCTATTTCCTCTACCGGTTGAGCCAGGAACAGCTCTCCGAAGTCCTCTTCCCGCTCGGGGAGCTGAGAAAGGAGGAGGCGAGGGCCCTGTGCGTGAAGCATGGTTTCTTCAGCGAGACGAAGGAAGAGAGCCAGGACTTCTACAGCGGCGATTACAGCGATCTCTTGCATACCGAACCGAAGAGGGGTGAGATCGTCGATACTGCTGATACGGTTCTCGGGTACCACGACGGATACTGGAAGTTCACGATCGGACAACGGCGAGGACTTGGCGTGGCCTCGGATCGGCCCCTCTACGTCCTCTCATTGGATGCACAGCGCAACCGGGTCGTGGTGGGACATGAGGAGCAGACTTTCAAGGATGCCCTCATTGCCGAGCGGTTGAACTGGATCGGTGTGGAGAAGCCGGAACTCTCGTGCGAAGTGGAAGCGAAGATCCGCTCCACCGGCACGGCGAGACCGGCGATCGTCGAGGCCTTGGATGACGATATGGTCTCCGTACGGTTTGCAGAGGCCCAGAAGGCGGTCACTCCCGGGCAGTCGGTGGTCTTTTATCGCGAGGATGTCGTCCTCGGCGGTGGAGTCATTCGCTGAAAGATTCAGAATCTTATTGATTGAGCGGTGCAATCGTGGTTTAATTTTTCCTGCAGAGATGCAAAGGAGAGACTCATGCGCCTGATCATTCAACCCGATTACGAGAAACTGTCCTGCTGGGCGGCCCACCATATCGCCAAGGCAATCAAGGATTTTGCCCCATCCTCCGACCGACCCTTCGTGCTCGGGCTTCCCACCGGATCCTCTCCGGTAGGGACCTACAAGCAGTTGGTTGCGCTCTGTCGCAGCGGAGATCTGTCGTTCAAACACGTGGTGACCTTCAACATGGACGAGTATATCGGCTTGCCGCATGATCACCCGCAGAGTTACCACGCGTTCATGTGGGACCATCTGTTCAGTCTCGTCGATATCCCGAAGGAGCAGGTGCACATCCCCGACGGCACCGCCGAGGATGTGGGTGCCGAATGTGCATCCTATGAGGACAAGATCGCTGCGTATGGCGGCATCGAGCTGTTCCTCGGTGGCGTGGGAGCTGATGGCCACATCGCGTTCAACGAGCCATATTCCTCCTTGGCCTCCCTCACGCGCGTGAAATCGCTCACCTATGATACGAAAGTGATGAACTCACGCTTCTTCGGCAATGACATCGCAAAGGTTCCCTCCACTGCGATCACCGTCGGGGTGAAGACGGTGATGGACGCGAGGGAAGTGGTGCTGCTGGTGAACGGACACGGGAAGGCGAGGGCCTTGCAGGCAGCGGTCGAGGGACCGGTGAGTCACGCATGGACATGCAGCGCGCTGCAGATGCATCCGAAGGCGATCATCGTATGCGATGAAGCATCGACAGTGGAACTGAAGGTCGGTACCTACAAGTATTTCAAGGACATCGAGGCACAGAACCTTACTCCCGCATGCCTGCTCGCCGACTGACCGATTCCCTGAGACCCATCTGCGAGGCAACCTTGATCACCGTCGCGGGATCGTCGGTCATGATCGTGTCGACTCCCATGGAGAAGAGTTGCCGCATCAGCTGTTCATCGTTGATCGTCCATACCTGGATGACACAACCGAGCTTGTGGAATGATTCGATGAACCCTGGGGTGATCACCTCGATGCCCCATTGACGGATCGGAACCTGGAACACCGGTGTCCTTCCCAATCGCAGATCCTTGGGGAGCGTGTGGGTCTTTTGCCGCAGAAGCAGCGGAATCACCTCAAGCGTGGTCAGGCTGGTGAGGATGCGCGGGTTTCTCTTGCGCATCAGCTTGAGATTGGCCAGGTGAAAGCTAGCGCAGAGGACACGGTCCTCCGCGTGGTGGGCTGTCACCACCCGCTCGAAGGCCTCGACGATCGCGCTGTCGGCGCTCTTGAGGTCGACATTGAACCGTTGGTGGGGACATGCCTCCAATGCCTCGTCAAGCGTTGCCATGCGCACTCCGGTTCCCCTGAACGGAAAGGTCTTTCCCCCATCCTTGGTGAACGTGTAGCCCGCGTCGAGCGTCTTGAGCTCCTTCAGGTCATGATCCTCTACTTTCCCGCTACCGTCTGTGTTCCGCTCAAGCGTCGGGTCGTGCCAGATGACCACCTGACCGTCCTTCGTCAGGTGGACGTCCGTCTCGATGACATCGATGTCCATGGAGAGTGCGCTCCTGAAGGCCTCCAACGTATTCTCGGGATAGTTGTGGCTGTCACCCCGGTGGGCCACCACACGTGGCATCGGATCCAAGAACGGTTCACGCATCTTCTGTCGTCTCCTCCTGCTTGTGCAGTTTCAAGCGCGACATCTTGATGAACATCTTCTCCAGACGCTTGGCCTCTTTCTCGCTGAGGGTGGCACGGGCGAGGATGTCGCGGAAGAATCGTTGGACCTCGGGACGCTCGTCGAGCTTGTAGAATCCGATGGCATCGAACGATTGTCCGATGGTGTTCGCCACCTCCTGGAGTCGGCTCTCCACGATAGGCTCGAATCCGAGGGTATCGTTCAACTCACGGAACAGGGTATAGGCTATGATCTGGACCGCCTGTGAGAGATTGAGGCTTGGGAAAGCCTCGCTGGTCGGAATCCTCACGCCCATGTGGCAAAGGTGCAGCTCCTCGTCGGTGAGACCGTCCGCTTCGCGGCCGAAGACGATCGAGACGATCCCCTCTCCCGTATCTGCGATCCGCTTTGCCAGCTGCTCGGGAAGCAAGGCGAAATACTTGCGGTTCTTTCCCCGCCTGCGCGATGCTCCGACGGAGAGCACACTGTCCTGCAGCGCTTCACGGAGTGTGGAAAATCGCTCATGCTGCTCATACAGGTCGTAGGCGTGGATGGCGAGTGTCCTCACCCGTGTCTCGTCATAGACCTTGTCACCGGTGATCGCCAGGCGCCTGATGCCCATCGTCTTCATTGCCCTGCACACCGAGCCGATGTTGGCGCCGTCCTGTGGTTCCACGAGGACGATCCTGATCCTGTCCAGATTCGGGTTCGATTCCATATGCTCATTTCATATCAGATATTGCAGTATTATCCAAGCTGGAATATAGTGGGGACATGTTGGAGCAGGTGAAGAAACCGAAGGATGCAGGCAAGACGGCGGTGATCATCATTGCGGTCATCCTTGTGGGCGCCGTGATGAAGATTGGTGCGGCGGTCACGTTGCCGCTCGTCATTTCCCTGTTCCTCTTCCTCCTGTTCAATCCCTTCCTCAACAGATTGGAGAAACTGAAGGTACCACGTTGGCTCGGCGTGGTCATCGCGATGCTCCTGTTGCTGGTGATCTTCCTTTTCGCCGGTTGGTTCTTCTTCTTCACGATCGATCGCCTGGTGCAGCGGCTTCCGATGTATATCCGTCGGTTCACCGTGATCGACGCTTGGGTCGCGGAGAAGCTTGATCTGGATGCCGGGACGAGCTTTCTGACCTACCTCAATTTCGATTGGCAGGGGATCATCCTCAGTTCGCTCTCATCGGTGAGCGGAAAAGCGATCAATGTCATCTCGATGGCCTCCCTCATCTATATTTTCGTTCTCTTCCTCCTCATGGAGCGTCAGTCGCTGATTCCGAAGCTCAAGATCGCAGCACCGGGAGGAAAGGGGATGCGGGTCGCAGTGCTCTTCGAGCGGGTGAACCGGCAGGTCTCGAAGTACTTGTTGCTGAAGGCGCTCATCAGCGTGGCGACCGGCGTGCTCTTCTACCTTGCGAGCCTGGCGACCGGACTCGACTTTGCGATCATGTGGGGTGTCCTTGCTTTCATCCTCAACTTCATCCCCAGCATCGGATCCATCATCATCACCATCATGACCATCGTGATGGCACTGCTGCAGTTCTTCCCCAACTGGGCCAATATCATCTACGTGGCAGTCTTGATGATCTCGATCCAGACCGTGCTCGGCAATATCCTCGACCCCAGGATCCAAGGCGTGCAACTGAACCTCAGTCCCTTCGTGATCCTCGTCTCCCTCTCCCTGTGGGGCTTCATCTGGGGTGTGGCCGGCATGTTCCTCGCCGTTCCGATCACCAGCGTCCTCCAGATCGTCTGTGCGAACGTACAGTCGCTCAAGCCGGTCGCGGTGATGATCGGCAGCGGCAGGTCCTATCGCAAGATCATCGAGGAGGAGCGCCGCCGCGCCCGCGAGCGGGCCAAGCGACGGGCTGAGCGGGAGAGGAGACGGGCCCAGCGTGCCAACCACAACGGTCTCAGTCCAACACAGACTGATGTGCCCGAGGAAACGCCTCGTGAGTGAGGCCGATGTGCAGTGGCAGGAACTTGCTCCCCAGGATCCCGACACTTTGGATGAGCCTTCCAGGAAAGAGGCCTTGCGCATGTTCTCCGATCATGTGTGGGCATTCTATCGTGCACGCGGCAGAGCCTTTCCCTGGCGTGAGACGGATGATCCCTACCGCATCCTCCTGTCCGAGCTCATGCTCCAGCAGACGCAGACGGAGCGGGTATTGCCCAAGTACGAGCTGTTCTTGCAGCAGTGGCCGACTTTGCAGGCCATGGCCGGTGCCTCCACCCTCGAGCTTCTTGCCTCGTGGCGGGGCTTGGGCTACAACAGGAGGGCGCTTGCCTTGCGTACGATCGCCCGGATGAGCGAACAATACGGTTGGACGTTGCCGGCCGATGAGCAGGTCCTGCGATCGATGCCGATGGTCGGTCCGGCGACCAGCGCGGCGATCCTCTCGTTCGCGTATCATCAGAAGGCCCTCTATCTTGAGACGAACATCAGGCGGGTACTGATCCATCATTTTCATCCCGACCAGGATGCCGTGAAGGACAAGGCGCTTCATGAAGACCTCGCGCAACTCTTGGAACTGCAGGATGATTGCAAGCACTGGTACTATGCGTTGATGGATTACGGGGTATTCCTGAAGAAGGTGTTGGTGAATCCCAATCGCCGCAGCGCCCACTACGTGCGTCAGGGAACATTCAAGAACTCGGACAGACAGTTGCGTGGCATGCTTCTGTTGCTCTTCACCGAACAAGGCCCGCTCGACATGGCCGCATTGCAAGGTGCGCTGCCCTTCGAACCCGAGCGCATCGAACGGTGCCTTGCTTCCCTGGAGGACGAAGGCTTCATCATGGGCGTCTCGGAGCAGGGCTCCGTGCGCTATGGCATCCGGTCCGAGTGAGAAGCCTGTTCCTGCCGATCGACCCACACGTTTCCCAGCATCCCGCACAGGATGACCAATGCACCGATCAGCAGGTGTATGCTGAAGAGACCGAACATGATCGCATCGAGTATGATGGATGTGATGATCTGCGCGCTGCTGAGCAGGAGCGCCGAGTAGATCGCGGGAATCCGCGGGATGACATGGTTGGTTCCGGTGACGACGATCACCGCGAGCAAACCGCCTCCGAGCATGAGATGGATCGGGACCTCAGTGACATGCGTGATCGCATCCAAGGTCCTTTCTGCGGAGGTGAGTGCATAGACCAAGGAGGCGAACACGAAGCCGCTGATCACGTTGTTCCGTGCGCTGAAGAGGACGCCCTTGTAGGAGGCGAGCCGTGAATTGTAGACCATCTGGACCATCGTCAGGATCCCGGTAGCCGTACCGATGATCACATAGGGGATGGAGAAGCTTCCCCCCTGCGAGGCCATGATCGCGATCCCGATGAAACTCACCGAGAGGGTGAGGACTTTTTTCCTGCTTATCCTGTAGGTACGCATCCCCATGAATCCGGTGAGATCGAACAGAAGCGAACCCAACGATTGGCCGAACACCGCAGTGGCCATCGAGAGCGATGCTCCGATGTTCGTGATGGTGATGTAGTTCGCATTGATGATCAAGAATCCGAACAGCCCGCCGAAGTAAAGGTACCAGGGAGCCTTCCTGCGCTCGGTAGGCTCGTTGCGATGCAACCTGATTCCGATCATGATGATCGTGATGGCGATGATGCCGATCATGTGGTTGAACAGGAACGAGACAGCCATGGTGGAGACCTGGCCGAATCGGGTGTTGAGCACTACCATGACGGAAATGACACTGCCTATCGCAGCGGCGAGAACGTAATCGGATGTCCGGTGCATACGGCGATTGTAGCACGGCTCACCTCTTTCACCAAGCGGCTTGAGGATTGCCGTTGCTGCTGGTATACTCTTCCCATACAGCTCACAAGATGTTCTGCTCATGCTTGTCTTCATCCGGGAGCCAGGGGAGGATTGCAATGAAGCGAGGCGCACTGATCGTAATGGTGATGGTGGTTGCCGTCACATTGATGATGGGAGTAGGGTGCAGTACCAGCACAACCGTAGAACCGGAACCCGTGGTGATTCCGGTGATGGCACCGGCACCGGCCCCAGTCGCGGTACCGATGGCTGCTCCCCCCGCTCCGGTGGTTTCCGCTCCGTAGAAGCAGTTTTCCGATTCCGAACCGATTTCCACTACACCCAATCCCTATCAGTGTAACGATTGCGGATGTCGTGTTGTCTTCCAGAAGTAACTTGAGAATATTCGCCTGCGGTTGTACACTTGCAGTACATTGCTCATGCTGTCCTGACATGCGCATGCGGTCATCCAAGATCCAAGGAGGATGCAATGAAGAAGAGAATGTTCATCCTGGCGGCGATGGTACTCACCATCTTCGTACTGCTGTTCTCCGGTTGTGCGACAACGGAACGGGTCGAACCGATCGAAGCAATCGCCGAACCTGCGATCCCGGCGACAGCGCCCGTCGCAGTGCAACCAGAACAACCGATGGAGCCTCCTGCGGTCGTGGAAGAGAAGGTGCCTTCCGAACAGTCTGAAAGGACCGTCAAGCTGATTGTCACCAGCGACATCCACGGGAGCCTGTTCCCCTATGACTTCATACGCAACGAGGTTGCGAAGACCAGCCAGATGCAGGTTGCCAGCTATGTCGAACAGGAACGAGCGTTGCCACAGAGCGTGATACTTTTGGACAACGGAGATGTGCTGCAGGGCCAGCCGATCGTCTACTACTACAACTTCGTGAAGACCGATGCTCCGCATATCGTTCCCGCGGTGATGAATGACATGCGCTATGACGCAGCATCCGTCGGCAATCATGACATCGAGGCAGGTCCTGAGGTCTATCTCAGGGTAGCCGAAGAGGCTGCGTATCCCTACCTTGCCGCGAACGCCGTTTACATCGACAGCGGTGAGCCGGTGACGAAGCCGTATGTGATTCTCGAGCGTGATGGCTTGCGGATCGCAGTGATGGGGATGATCACCCCCTATATCCCGAAGTGGCTGCCCCAGAACCTCTATGAGGGGGTACGGTTCGAAGATATGGTCGAGACCGCACAGAAATGGATGAGTGCGATTCTTGCGGAGAAACCCGACTTGGTGGTCGGGCTCTTCCATGCAGGAGTCGACGAGACCTACAGCGGGAATGCCGATGAGAAGGGCAATGAAAATGCGAGCAAGCTGGTAGCCCAGCGTGTCGCAGGGTTCGATGTCATATTCACGGGACATGATCACCAGGATACCGATATGGTCGTGCAGGATCCGAACGGGAAGGAGGTCGCGATCGTCGGAGCGATGAACGGAGGCCGTTCGGTGGCGACCGCCACTGCGACGTTCGCACGCGATGAGCGGCTCGGCTCCTTCGTCTTGCGGTCGGTCGACGGGCAGACCGTCATGATGGACTCGCAGGTTCCGCATGAAGTGCTCATGAAGAAATACCAGCCGGTGATCGATGAGGTTACCCAGTGGGTTTCCAGGCCCGTAGGTTCGATCAGCGAGACGGTCTCGTCGCGCGATTCGATGTTCGGGGATTCCAAGTTCGTCGACCTGATCCACAGCATCCAGCTGGAGAAGACCGGAGCCGACCTTTCCATCTCCGCACCGCTTTCGCTCGACGCGACGATCAAGCAAGGACCTGTCTACGTACGCGACATGTTCAGCCTCTATCCGTATGAGAACCTGCTGTTCACGATGGAGATGACAGGGCGCGAGATCAAGGCACTGCTCGAATATTCCTATCAGCACTGGTTCAACCAGATGAAGTCGCTCGATGACGATCTGATCAACTTCAAGCGGGATGCGGAGGGCAACCTCATCTTCAATACCCGCTACAACACCTATGATACCGCGACTCGTTACTACAACTACGACAGTGTCGCGGGGATCAACTACGTGGTGGATATCACGAAGAGTGCAGGCCAACGCATTTCCATCAAGACGATGACGAAGGGAGGACCGTTCCAACTGGACAGGACCTACAAGGTGGCGATCAACTCCTATCGTGCCCAAGGGGGAGGGGGACACCTCGCCGCCGCGGGCATCGATGCGCAGGAAGCATTGCGCAGGATCCTGTTCTCCACCGACAAGGATCTGCGCTACTACCTGATGGAGGCGTTCGAGACCAAAGGAGAGATCGTTCCCTCCGTGGACAACAACTGGCTGGTGATCCCGAATCTCTGGGTGCAGCGAGGCATCAAGAACTCCTATCCGAAGCTCTATACGAACCCATGATTTTCCGAGTGCCACGCACGATGGCCGCCGCGAGGCGGCCATTCTCATGGACAGGATCCGCATGCATCGTTACACTATCGGCATGAAACGGGAACAGGATACGGATCGGGAAATCCTCGCACGGCAGGCGTGGGAGATTTGGGACGACAAGGCAAAGCCCCAGCTGTCGCTCGGTCGACTTGAGCAGATCGCCGTCGATATCGTATGCATGCGCGGTGAACTGCATCCCAAGCTCGGAAGACCTGCCATGCTGCTCTTCGCTGCCGACCACGGCATCGTGGAGGAGAAGGTTTCGTCCAGTCCTCAGGAAATCACCTGGCAGCAGTGCACGAACTTCGCATGCGGAGGAGGTGCGATCGCATTGTTGTGCCGGCTCAATGGGATCGACCTGACGGTGATCGATGTCGGGGTTGCCCACGAGTTTCCTGCGCACGTTCCCATCGTATCGCGCAAAGTGAGGAACGGAACACGCAATTTTGCGAAAGAACCGGCCATGACAGGACAGGAACTCGCCTCGGCGATGGACAGCGGAGTCCGGATGGTGCGTCACGTACACGAGGAGGGACGGGCAGTCGTCGCATTCGGTGAGATGGGAATCGGCAACACCACCAGCTCCTCCGCTGTGATGGCTTGCCTGACCGGCATCAGCGTCGAACGGTGCACCGGAAGGGGAGCAGGGTTGTCGGCGGATGCACTGGCGCACAAGAAGCGTGTGATCGCCGATGCAATCTCCCTGCATGGGAATCCAGATACTCCCGAGCACGTGCTCAGGATATTCGGCGGGTATGAGATGGCTGCGATCACTGGCGGGATGCTTGAGGCCGCAAGGCGCAGGATGGTGATCCTCGTCGATGGGTTCATCGCCTCCACAGCGGCGCTGGTGGCGATCGGCATCGATCAGCGGTGCAAGGATCACATGCTGTTTTGCCACGAATCGGACGAGGGCGGACATCGCATCCTGATGGAACATTTGCACGTACGGCCGATCCTCTCCCTCTCGATGCGGCTTGGCGAAGGAACCGGTGCCGCAGTGGGGTGGACGATCATCCGCCAAGCGATGGCATTGTATGAGGACATGACCAGTTTCGACGCTGCCCGGGTAACCAACTCGGTAGCGCTGCTGAAGGAACAGGGGGTAAGCTTCCATGCGTGAGCATCTGGAACATGGAGTGACATTGGTGATCGGAGGTGCCCGCAGCGGAAAGAGCTCATACGCCGAAACGCTCGCCTGTTCCTTGACCGACCGACCGATCTATCTTGCAACCGCGGAGATCACGGACGAGGAGATGCGGCTCAGGATCGAACGGCACAGGAAACAACGCGAAGGCAAGTTCTCCCTGACCGTGGAGGAACCGCTTGAGTTGGCGACTGCGTTGGAGAAGATCGGACCGTCTCCCGTGGTGCTGGTCGATTGCGTGACCGTGTGGATGGGCAACCTGCTGTATCATGAAGGACTGTCGGATCGGTATCGCCAGGTGGAAGAACTGCTGGACTATTGCACGCATCCTTCGCAGCGCCTGTTGATCGTCTCGAACGAAGTGGGTTCGGGCATCGTTCCCGCGGATCCGATGAGCAGGCACTTCAGGGACCATGCCGGGTGGCTCAACCAATCGCTCGCCAGGATTGCAGACACGGTGGTGTGGGTGGTCGCGGGCATCCCCGTGACGATCAAGGGGGCATGATGACGCACGGAATAGGACTCGCCAGTGCGTTCAGGACCCTAACTGTCCTTCCCTTCCCGGGAAAGGAGTCCGAGCACGCTTCCACGACGCTCTTCTGGTTTCCCGTGGTCGGCCTGGTCATCTCCCTCGCGAGTCTCTTCCTCGGACGCCTCGTGCTCCTTGGCACATCGGCGTTGCTTGCCTCAGCCATGGTGATCGCGTTCCAGGCATACCTTACGCGAGCTTTCCATCTTGACGGCTTGGCAGACATGGCCGACGGTTTCGGTGGGGGTTGGGAGCGCGAACAGATCTTGCGCATCATGAAGGATTCGCACGTAGGGGCCTTCGGTGTGATCACCGTTGTCTTGACGCTGATCGTCAAGATTGCTGCCCTCGAAGCATTGCTGGATGCTCAGCTGCTTCTTCCGCTGCTCATCGTCCCGATTCTTTCCCGGACCATCGTCGTCTTGCAGACCGTCGCGAATCCCTATGCGCGTCCCGAGGGAGGTACTGCAGGGGAGTTGGTGACCGGCGCACGGTGGTACCACGCGATGGTGGCCATAGGGTGGAGCGCACTCCTCCTCGTGCTGGTTCCCGGCATGCCCTGGCTGTTCGTGCTGTGGTCTGCTCTCTCCGGAATCATGGTCGCCATCCTGATTGCGTGGCGCTCACGTGTCAGGATCGGCGGGATCACCGGCGATCTGCTCGGTGCGACCGCCGAGTTGTCCGAGACGGCGATGTATATCTGCATCGTGTTCGTCTCGCACTTGCAATAACCGCCCGTAATGGGCAATATGTTCCAAAAAGAATTCGAGCAGCGGAGGAAGGAATGAAGAAAAGTCGTTGGGGAATCCTTGGTGCGGCGGGTATCGCGCGCAAGCAGCTGATCCCTGCACTGCACGCCAGCGGACAGTGCGAGCTGGTTGCGGTCGCTTCCCGTGATCAGGCGAGAGCAGAGGCCTATGCGCAAGAGAACGGCATCCCGGTTGCCTACGGATCATATGAGCAACTGTTGGCCGATCCCTCCATAGATATCATCTATAATCCGCTTCCGAATCACCTCCATGTGGAATGGACGGCAAAGGCCGTCGAGGCGGGAAAGCATGTCCTTTGCGAGAAGCCGCTTGCACTGTCTGTCGAGGATGTAAGGAAGTTGATCGCACTGCGAGACAAGACCGGACTGCTGATCGGCGAGGCTTATGCGATGTTCCACCAGCCTCGCCTCGAGTCGCTGAAGCACCACTTGGAGAAGAAAAGCTTCGGAACGCTCGAGAGTGCGCACGGCAGCTTCTACCTGACAAACACCAATCCCCACGACATCCGGAACGCCTATGCCCACGGAGGAGGAGCGTTGTGGGACATCGGAGTCTACCCCGTCACCGTGGGGAGGTGGATGTTCGGAGAGGAACCTTCCGAGGTCTCTTGCGCGATGGACCTCGATCCGCGTTTCGGTGTGGATCACCATACCACGGGAATCCTCAGGTTCCCCTCCGGTGGCCAGATGAGCTTCGCATGCGGCATGCGTCATCCGTTCCATGCAGCGATGACCTTGTACACCGAATCGCACCGGATCGAAGTCGGACGGGCCTATTTCAGCGATACCGCCTCACAGTATGTGTTTGAGGTCTTCGACGGAGCGCAACCCCCTGCGGTGAAGACCTACAGTTTCGCTCCGGTGAACCAGTATCAATTGGAATGCGAGCACTTCGCCGATTCGGTTGCCGACGGCAGACCCTTCATCGGGTCGCTGGAGCAGACGCTCGCCAACACCAAGGTGATCCTCGCCCTGTTCAAGGCCGCCGACAGCGGTCGATTCGAGAAGGTGTGACATGCGGATTGTATGCTTGGATCTCGAAGGTGTGCTGATTCCGGAGATTTGGATCAATTTCGCCCTGAAGACGGGCATCGAGGAGCTGAAGCTCACTACCCGCGATGTCCCCGACTATGATGTGCTGATGCGTGGGAGACTGAAGATCCTGAAGGAACGGGGACTGACCCTCCACGATATCCGGCAAGTGATCGGGAGTCTTTCCCCGCTGGATGGCGCCTGTGCTTTCCTCGACCGGCTCAGGAGCAAGACCCAGGTGGTGATCCTCAGTGATACATTCACCGAGTTTGCCCAGCCGTTGATGGAGAAGCTCGCCTGGCCGACTATCTTCTGCAACAGCCTGGTCGTCGATGACAGGGGCATGATCGTCGATTATCGGTTGCGGCAGCAGGATGGCAAGTACAAGGCGGTGAAGGCCTTGCAGGGAATCGGGTTCACCGTGTTTGCAGCGGGAGACTCCTATAACGACCTGACGATGATCAAGGCTGCCGACCAAGGGGCCCTGTTCAGGGCTCCCCAGCGGATCATCGAAGAGGAACCGCAGTTGCCCCATACGACCGATTATGAAGAATTCGAAACGATCATCGATGAATTTCTCGCGAAAGGATGATCTTGGGAAAGATTTCTCTTGACGGATTGCGAAAAGGCATCCATCTTTATTGATACTGTTTGAAGTACGATTGCCGAGGTGTCTGGTATGAGTGAAGAATTCTATGCTGAGATGGAGCAAAAATTACTTGAGTTGCGCAGGGAGATTCTTGAGAGCATTGCTGCTGAGGATGAGGATTTTCGTGGAATGATCAATGCCATGGGGATCAAGGACTTGGGAGACATTGCTGCCGACGATATCGCCAGCAAGAAGATGGAGGCCCTGAACCAGCACGCCGCGAATCGGTTGAAGAGTGTCGAGGCTGCACTGACACGATTGAAGAACGGACGGTACGGAGTATGCCTCCAGTGCGGCGCGATCATCCCGGAGGAGCGTTTGCGTGCCATCCCCTATGCCGTAATGTGCGTGAACTGCAAAAGTGGGGAAGAGGGACCGAAGCGCAAGTCGTGGTAATGCCCTGCAAGCCGTCTCGGAACGACAACCCCTGGTCAGTCCAAGAACCAGGGGTTCTTTTTTTCCCTGCCGATGGTCGTTGACGATCCGTGACCCGGATACACTACGGTCGTGTCACGCAGTGGAAACAGTCTTTCCCTGATCGACGGGATGATCGCCCTTGGGTCGCTGTAGGGCAGGTCGGTCCTGCCTATGGTCCCGGCGAACAGCGTATCTCCCGAGAACAGCAGCTCTTGTGTCTCTTGGTAGAGGCAAATCGAGCCCGGCGTATGACCGGGGGTGTGGATGACGATGAGGTTGCACCCTTCGATCCGGTCTCCGTCAGCGAGTACCTGTGTAGGCTCCGGCACGTCTTCCCAAAGGGACCGAGGAATCACCCGCTGGTCGGGATCGACCGTCATGGCGAACCGGCGTGAGCTATCGACTCCCTCTTTTCCAAGAAGGAACGCATCCGCAGCATGCACATGAATCGGAAGGTCGTCGAAAGCATCGCACAAACCCGGGAGGCCCAGCACGTGATCCCAATGGGAGTGGGTAAGGATCACCGCCTGGACTTCCAGATCATGACTCGTGATATGTGCTGCAAGTGCATCACCGTCGAACCCCGGATCCACGATCCATACCTTCCTGCCGTCGATCAGCAGGTGGCAGTTCGTCCGGTATGGCCCGAGACGGAATGTCTGCACCTCCACGGCTTACTCCTTGTTCGAGTAGCTGACCGACGCGATGCGTCCCCTGATATCCATGCCGTTCAGTTTCTCGATGGCCTTCTCAGCATGTTCCTGGTTCAAGGTGATGAAGGAGTATTTGTCGTGGACACGGATCGAATAGATATCTTCCTTTGTGATTCCCAGTTGATCCTGGACGATCTGGGCGAGTTCCTTCGCATAGAGCCGTCGCATCTTTCCGATGTTCAGGTACAGGGTCCTGGCTCCTTCGGGGATGTTCTGCTCCTCTTGTTCCCGTGCCTCTTGGGTCCGCTCGAGGGGAGCTTTCTTGGCCCGTTGCGGTTTCTCCTTCACCGTCTCTGCCGCTGCTTGCGGTTTCGCCGGGCTTGGCTGGGCCTTCGGCTTGCTTGCGACTTTCTTCTCACCGGAGGCGAGCAGCTCACGCAGCAAGTACGCAGCGAAATAGCCGCGACGGTGGAACGGTACGTTCTTCTTGATGGTCTTCTTCAGGGTCTCGAGTTCTTCGGGATTCGAGTCGATGTTCAGTTTTGCGACAAGCATCTGGATCTTGCCGGCAAGGACCTCGCCGGTCTCCGGTACAGGTTTGTTTTCGTTGTTCATGAGCAGGGTCTCCTTGGATGTGGTGATTTCTTGAGCCTCATCAGGCCCAACGATCGCGACTATCTGCTGGAACGGGAAATTTCCCTCATTGAGATGTCGGATCATGGAAAGCAGTTCCCCGCTGTTCAGATCGATTGCAACCACGGTATCGACGGCAACGGTCTGCGGGACCTTCAACTCGGACAACCGATCGAAACCGATTCCGATGGCCCCGATGGGGGGAACTGTTGCACGCAATTGCTTTTCCAAAGCAGTCCAAGACTTGCTTGTCTTGTGAATCACAAGATACTGTTGCCCCTGCAAGGCATACAGGATATCGAGGCAGCTTGAACGCGCGTGCGGTGGCGTACTGATGACTTTGAGGGGATGGACAGGCCGCTCCCATTCGGCTTGCGTCAACACCAGAGGGTCGGTCACCAGTTCGTTCGGGGTTCTCGCGAGATGGGAAAGTGTTCCTGTGTACAGCTCGATGCGTACCGAAGGGTTCAGTTTCGTGAAAATGAACTGGCAGTCATCGAGGAACGCACAGGCCCTAACCTCCATCTGCTCGTCAGTCTCTTCTTCGAGCCGGAGAAAATCATAGGCAAGGACGACTGCTTTCGTGGAAGAGAGAAAGATATTGTCCCTGCGGATGTGATCGATGGCTCGCTGCGGTGTGGTCGCCAGGACCCGAGACTTGCCGTTGAGAACCGATAGGTCTGCCCGGGGTGATTGCGTCTCGGACAGACAGGTGAAGGCATCGCAGATATCCTTGTCAGCCCGTTCGAGCTGGCTCTCCATCTGCTCCTGTGAGATCAGCAGGAGGACCGAAGGTTCGCTTGCAACCGGTCTGTTGGTTTCCTTTCCCCGATGTTTCTGGGATTTCACCAAATCGATGCAGCGTGACAATGCAATGGGCACGACATGCTGTCCGACCTCAATGAATATCGGTTGGTGTGTCGTTCCCTTTGTCTTCAGCTCGTCCAATGCATTTTGAAGCAGGGAGGGGATTCCTTGTGAAGTCATTCCACCTCCACGGAGATTTCGTTCATGCGATGCTCTTTTCCATCATCTGAGGTCAGAATAGCCAGTGGTGCTTGCTTTGTCAAGGAACTGCCGATATGGTAATATGTGACCATCCGGGATCAAGGAGCGTGCATGGGTCGGCAACGAAGCCAAATCGAAGTAGTGGAACGACAGATCGCGGTGGTCGATCATGACATGGAAGTGCTGTTGGCTGAGCTTGGCATGCATGTCCTCTCGCTCAGGCAACCTGTCGTGGGAGGAGACCTTTCGGACGCCTACCAGGCCTTGGCCAAGGAAAAATTGTTGCTGGACAACCTGACTGCACGGATTTCCCACCTGCAGCAGTTGGGAAGAAGCCTCCAGGACGCCAACTCACACATCAATACGCTCAAGCAGCGCATCGCCTCCCATGAACAGGATCTCAGGATCGTCCATGGACGGATCGGCGTGATAGCATGGGAGGAAGCCTCCTCCGAGGTTCTCTCCGAGGAGATCGCAGGTCTCTTGCCGATGATCGGGCAAAGGAAGGAAAAGGTGGCCTCCTTGAAGGCACGGCAGGAGCAAGTGATCTCCAGGTCCGACGGAAGCGGTACGCTTTTGCGGCTACCCATGAAGCTCCGTGCGTTCCTGGTCTCCCGAAGATTGGAGAAATATGCGCGGGGACACGAGGAATTCTTCATCGAGACGGGGAAGGCGATCGCGGATGCTTCGGCTATCCGTCATCTTGCGAGCAACTCGGCAGTGGCGCTCGATGAGGAATATCACGCGATCGCCGACCGGATTGCTGCGTGGAGGGAGGAAATGTCCCTCATGCACAGCAGGATCACGAGGGACAAGAGCAAGCTTGAGGAGGTCGGAGTCGCCGGTTCGGTCGAGCGGAAGATCCAGGAGCTTGAACAGACCCACAGGGATAAGGTCAGGGATGTGTCGCAATCGGCAGTTGCCTACGCGAAAAGAATCTGTGCGCTTGAGAATCCTTGGAAATCGGTGGAAGTGAATGCCGAGACTTTGCGTTGCTATGACCAGATACGGCGACATGAGAGGATCAGGAAGCAACTGGAAAAGAGAATCGGTGAATTGCACATCGAGAGCAACATCGGTGAGTTGGTCTTCCTGATCGAACAGGATGAGGAGCGCATCCGGCACATCCGCCAGATGATCGAGCAGCATAATCGGCAGATCGAGGACATCCAGCGCTCCATCGGATCGAACAGGGAAAAGATCGGCGAGTACAAGCGGTCACTCGCCTCGAGTCTCGAGCGGGAGGACTGATACTGATGCCAGTCCGTCGCGAACACACCGATTCGGTACGATCGGAGACGCAATCCCGAGCTCATCGGTATGATGCATTGCAGAAAAAGACTGCGAAGGATGCTTCGCAGATGGATTTGGGCTTCGATGCACCGCCTCCATCACGAAGCGATGCCCAGCAGATCGTACAGGAGCGCAAGAAGAGCAAGCAGGCTTCTGCAAAGCCTGCGACGAAGGTGGTGAGACCCGCCCCCACCAAAGGGCCGGCTGTCGAAACATCCTCTGCAGCCGTAGAACCCGTGAAGGCACAGCCCGTCAAGCCGAAGGCAAAGGGCACACAACCAAGCAAAGGTAAGGCGACTCGCAAGACACAAGGTTCCGCAAAGAAGGCTGCCGGTTCCAAAGCCCAACCCAAGGGGAAGGTGCAGGAAAAATCGCACAAGAAGAGGACCGTACTGCATGTCGAGATCTCCTTGCCGGTGTTCATCACGCTTGTGATCGTCGTCGCACTGCTCGCCGGGTCGGCGATAGCGATGCAGATCATACGGGTGCAGAACAGATCTGTCGGACTTCCCGCGATCCAGGAGCCCGAGTACAGGAGCATCACCGTGGAGGCGGGCATGAGTGCCCGTCAGGTTTCCCAATTGCTTGAACAAGCACACCTGATCGATGATGCGAGGGCATTCGAGCGTTTCCTTGAGGTTAGCGGAGATGCTCGTCGCCTGCAACAAGGAACCTACCTGTTCAAACGGGGCATGTCCTACGCCTCGATTGCAGAGGAGATGGTGAACATACCGCAAGCCGTATCCAAGCGGTCGCTTGTGGTCTATGCGGGGTATACCTTGCGGGATATCGATTCCTTGCTGGGAAACTCGGGACTTGCTGGTGACGGAGAGTTCCTCCAAGCAGTCCAGACCGTAGCGTTCGAACGGGGATTGCCGTTCACGGAAGGGTGGTTCCTCAGCGGCACCTATGAGATCTCCCAGCAGAAACACGTGGCACTCTCACTGGCGATCGCGATGCAGGACGCATTGAATGAAGCCGTCCGTCCTTATCTGGCTGAATTGGAGCGTCTGGACATCACGCTCGCCCAAGCGATCATCATTGCCTCCATGATCCAGCGTGAGACGAACGAGGTCTCGCAGATGCCGATCATCTCGGGAGTCATCCACAATCGGATCAAGGCAGACATGCCGCTCGGCATCGATGCAACGCTCCGTTACGGATTGGGCGTGTGGGATCGTCCCTTGACCGAGACGGAACTGCAGTCCGATCATCCGTTCAACACCAGGCGGACACAGGGACTTCCTCCTTCCGGCATCGGTGCGGCCAGTATGGCCGCCTTGGATGCCGCGTTGATGCCGCAGGATCATCAGTGGTACTACTATATCCATGACAAGCAGGGAAACCTGCACCCTGCGAAGACCTATGGGGAACACAAGGAGAATATCGCCCGATACCTGTGATGGGCGAAACAATTGCGCTGCATGATATTGAGTTTTTTTCTTCGATGTTGTAAGGTGTTGAGCGTCGTCGAAGGACGATTCACGCGCCGGCGTGGTGAAATTGGTAGACACGATAGACTCAAAATCTATTGGGGGCAACTCTGTATCGGTTCGAGTCCGATCGCCGGTAGTACTTATGATGTAGGAATTTACAAGAAATCCACCGGAGCTTATCCAGTGGATTTTTCATGTCTGGGTTCCCCATGCAGACTGCATCATCCATTGATAGAGACCTCTCAGCAGCTATCACATTATAAAATTGTCATAATATTTCGATGAAGTGACGGATGATATAGATAAAATCATGATTGACAGTCATTGACAGTCATTGACAGGCGGTCTTATCATGGAAGTGACCGGCAGCTGAAGGATGGTGTTGCGGCACCAATTCCGAACGCTAAGGCGACGCTCATGTCCATTGCCATGCATATGTCTGTGTTGCCATCCCTTCGGATATCCTTCCATACCGTGAATTGAATATAAGAATATCCCATAACTTCAATCTGTAAAAATATATGATGACATCGTTACAGAAAATTATCGGAAGATTCCGTCAGCAAAGGCCTACGCCTTCTATAAAACGGTCCTGATGATGGATCGCCTATGAATCCGAAGCAAAGGAGTTGCTTCAAGGGAGAATCCCATGATTGCAAGACAACGAATCGTGTACGTCCTGGTCCTGATCGCATGGATGGTGGGAATCAGCGGATGTGAACTGTCACACACACCGATGGCCGGTACCGGGACCATCGCCGGCAGGGTGACTTTCTCAAACAGCCCTGACCATCAAGGTATCATCGTCTCCTTGGAGAAACGGGATGGGGAACTCACGGAGACTGTCTCTCGGACACTCCACGGGGGTGCCAAGGCATCCTCTACACGGGTATTGGCTGATCAGACGATGACCGATGGTTCTGGAGGCTATCGGTTCATCAATGTCCCCGAAGGCGATTATACTATCTATGCTTCCTCCGAGGATTCTTCAGAGAAGGCTCTCCACACATCCATACGGGTGGAGAGAGGACGGACGGTCACTGCTGCCGACCTGCATCTTACCTCGGTGGGCAGCATCATGGGCAAGATAACCCTCGATGGAGATTCTGAGGGGAATATGGGATTCATGGTATTCATCGCCAATACCTCCTACATGGCCATTACCGGTGATGGAGGAGATTTCACCATCTCGAACGTGCCCTCGGGTGAAGACTATGAGTTGGTCATCATGCGTGGTGGGGATATCATTCGATGGGGAGATGTCGATGTCACAGCGGGAGAGAGCAACGACCTGGGAGAATTGGCATGTGAGTCTACCGATTTCCCTGGATTGCAGTCGATCGTCTGGAAAGGATCGCTTGCCGCAGCTCCTGCAAGTCCCCAGAGGAACTGGGCCTACTTCAACACCACCGATGGCAATTCTTATATATATGACGGAAGCGAATGGGACCTTCTTGCCCGCTCGGGTGCCGATGGCACGCCAGGCTTCACCGGACCGGCCGGACCGGCCGGACCTCCCGGTTTATCGATCTTCTGGCAGGGAGAGTCTGCCTCTGCGCCAACCAATCCTCTGCTGTATTGGGCCTACTACAATACGGTTGACGGGGTCTCCTACATTTTCGATGGAACGGAGTGGGATCTTCTTGCCGGAGGCGGCAGGGCATTGCTTTGGGTCACGTATGATGGGAATGGCAGTGATGGGGGGATCGTTCCCGGACTGCAAATATCGTATGTTGGTGACATGATGACCCTCAGCAACAATGAGGGGAACCTGACGCGCACAGGGTATGCTTTCGTAGGGTGGAACACACAAGCGGACGGAACGGGTACCGATCATGCCGCGGGGGAAACCGTTGCATTGAGCACAACGGCCACCTTGTATGCCAAGTGGGCAGAGATCACCCTGACCTACGATGCCAATGGCGGATCTTGGATCGGAGAGCCGACAATCGAGAGGCATTCTCCCGGAACGATGGTCACGCTGCTGGATTGGATGTGTGTCACCAAGGAGGGAGAAGATATCGTATCTTGGAATACCAAAGCGGATGGAAGCGGGACGGACCATGGTTTGGGGGGCTCCTTCGTGATGCCGGCAGCACCTGTCGTACTGTATGCGCAATGGCATGCGAAACCTGTGTTGACCTACTATCCCAATTACCCGGACGATAGTCCCGGCTCTCCTATCACGCAAGAGGTCTCCTGCCATGGGACAATCGCACTTCCCAGTGGTGGATTCTTCTATCCCGGATACCGGTTTGTCGGTTGGGCAGGCTCCCCCGGTGGTTCCGTATCGTATCCTGCAGGACATCCCATGACCAATGTGTACTCAGACATGTCATTCTATGCCGTATGGGCACCGACGACCTGAAGCGGAAGCATTTCAACTGAGAGAAGCTCCTTTTGCATCGCACAGGTGTATGCTTGTCAAGAACGAATTCAGTCATGATGGAGAGTATGATTGCGATGTCCTCATGTCATGGATTTGATTTGTTCCGAAACGGAGCTATACTCTCCTTGGAGACCGAGGATCATCAAATCATGAAAGCGTCTCTGAAGTGAGTTCCCCATGTGTTTCCCGGACATCGCAGAGAGACTTCCACCGATACACGGGAGATCATACCGGCTTTCCGGCATCTGTTGGAGGTGTCCCATGCGACGAACACTATCCTGTTTCGGACTTATGGCGATCATCTTGCTGTTGATCGGGTGCGTTTCCATGACTGGCAGGTATGCACTTGTGGAGCCTCCGCGAAACTCAGGATCTTCCCTGCTGGTATTGGAAGTCGGCAATAAGTCAGGGCAATATCATTCTGCCTTGACGAACAACGGCAACACCGGATGGATTCCCTGGGTGGTCGATCACCAGGGAAAGCTCGTGCATTTCAAGTTGTACGACAGCGATCTGCATCTGGATTCCCTTTATTATGCGGAAGATGTGAAATCTGGCATGTATACCCTGAAAGGATTCGTTCACATCTGGTCGGACACTTCGAAAAGTCCGAAGCTCAGTGCGTTCTCCTTCAACCCGTACGACAACCTTCCGTATCAGGGGAGACAGGAATTTGCCCTGCAAGACTCCATAACCCTCAGGCTCGCAGAAGCACAGATAGCCTCCTTCGGGCGATATTTCATCAAGGCAGTCTGGAAAGGGGGCTATGCTTCACCAGCGTACGATCGGTGGATGATCGATCCCACGACTTTCTTTGCGGAATCTCTTCCCGGCGATCCAAGAGCACTTGAGGTACTGGCGCTCTGGAAGACCCCTGTGTGGATGTCTTGGGTGAGAAACAGGACGCTTGTCGCGAATGGCATGCTTTCCACACCCAAGGAAGACCCGGTTTCGGCAACTGTGCAGGAGGTGGACCCGGAATCTGCACGGGAAACCTTTGCGGACCGCGAGACGGCTCCCGTGATCCCCTCTGTACAGGCCAATTTCCAATCACAAGGCATCCTTGCATTCGATGCGGGAGGCTGGCACACGATGATCGTCCGAGCTGATGGGACGGTGTGGGGAGTGGGAAACAACGAGCGGGGACAGCTGGGCACTCCGGATACGACGAACCAAGCCAAACCGATCACCATGTTCGGCCACACCCGTTCATTGGCACTCGGACAATCCTTTTCGCTTGTGCTGAGGCAAGACGGTACCGTGTGGGCGACAGGGAACAATCATGCAGGCGTGCTCGGTGATGAGACGAACGACGATGCCTCAAGCTTCCATCTTGTAGCAGAGGACACGGAATCCATTGCAGCAGGGTATATCCATAGCATCCTTGTCAAGCAGGATGGCTCACTGTGGACAGCAGGAGACAACAGGGGAGGACAACTCGGTGACGGTACGCAGGAGAGTCGAAACCGGTTCATCACCGTCGCCAGCAATGTCGCCACAGCCTCTGCAGGAGGGTATCATTCCTGCTATATCACCAAAGATGGCACCTTGTACGGCTTTGGTTACAACGCCAGCGGTCAACTTGGTGACGGTTCCACGATCATGCGCTCCAGGCCAATCAAGATCATGGACAGTGTCATCGCCGTTGCATGCGGAGCCTATCACACGATGATCCTGAAGACAGACGGCACCTTGTGGGCGACAGGGAATAATGAGTATGGACAACTCGGAGACGGAACTGCGACAAACAGAAACGTGCCAGTACAGGTTGCCCAGGGAGTCTCTTCTGTCAGCGCAGGGGAGTTGTTCACTCTCTTCGTGAAACACGACGGTACGCTTTGGGCTACCGGTTACAACGATCAAGGACAGCTTGGTGATGGCACTCGTGATCACAAGACCCTTCCCGTACAAGTCATGGAAAACATAGTCGCTGTCGAAACCGGGTATGCACACACGCTCGTCCTAGACCGCGACGGACAATTGTGGGGGTTCGGCAGCAACTCAGCCGGACAGCTTGGTGACGGGACAGATAACAACTACAAGGTATCGGCGGTTCGGGTATTCCTGAACGAGTGACGAGTCAGCCTCACCAGCGAACTTGAGTCGTTTCAGATCAGGGAATTCTTTTCCACACAGGATAGTTGCATGCAACGCGGGGCTCGCTCCATCTCGGGGCGAGCCTTTTATTTCTCTCTCATCTCTTACCATTTTCAGATATCCAAGGTATGCTGTTTCCATGGATGGCCGATCTGAGGACGGTCATGGCAGTCGACAGGTAAGACAAACCAGGAAGCAACGGGAGGTTCCGTACCATGAGAGTAGGCATAATCGGTGCAGGTGGCATTGCAAGGAAGATGGCGAAGACGATCAACGGCATGGAGAGCACCCAACTCTATGCCATTGCTTCCAGATCCTTGGAAAAGGCGAAAGCCTTCGCAGCGGAATTTGCTGTCGAGAAAGCATACGGATCGTACGAGGAGATGGTGTTGGACAAGAACGTGGATCTCGTCTATGTGGCGACTCCGCACTCACACCACCATCAGCACTGCCTGCTGGCACTTGAGCACGGCAAGCACGTGCTGTGCGAGAAAGCGTTCACGTTCAATGAGGCCCAAGCAGCGGAAGTGCTTGCTTTCGCAAAGGAAAAGCATCTTCTGGTTGCCGAAGCGATATGGACACGATATCTGCCGATGAGACACATGTTGGATGAAGTGATTGCTTCCGGGATCATCGGTGAGGTGTGTTCGCTGACCGCCAACCTCGGCTATGTGATCAACCATGTACCGCGTCTGGCCGATCCTGAACTTGCCGGCGGAGCCTTGCTTGACCTCGGCGTCTATACCATCAACTTCATGCTGATGGTGCTGGGGAACGATTATGAGAGATTCGATTCCACGGTCACAATGACCGATACCGGTGTGGACGCGCAAAACAGCATGACGTTCATCTATCCGGAGGGAAAGATGGCGATCCTGCACACGACACAACTGGCGAGCACCGACAGGAGAGGCATGATCTTCGGAACCAAGGGATACATCGAAGTGACGAACATCAACAACCCTGAATGGATACGGGTCTTTGATACCGAGCATGTGTTGCTGAAGGAAATCAAGCAACCTCAGCAGATCACCGGATTCGAGTATCAAGTCGAGGCCTGCAGGACGGCGATATCGGCAGATGCGATCGAGTGCCCCGAGATGCCGCACCAAGAAATCCTGCGCGTCATGAGGATCATGGATCTTATCCGTTCACAGTGGAAATGAAAACGTCCTCCGATGGTGGTTCCAATCCGTGCCATGGATTGGAATCACCACTTCTGTGACACTCCCAGGATAAGCTGGACATCGGTTGCTTTGTGTTGGGTCGCTTCCTCGATCCGATGCAACGCGTCGATTCTTGCCCAGATGCGCGTTGATCCATGGAGAATGTCCGCCATCTCCCACGCGCCCCATAGTCCCGCCCTGTATACCCAGGTGACGGGGTTGCTCGGAGTCGATACCACCGGCATCTCCCCAAACTTGAATTCCGTATCGATATTCGTCTGCCCATGGCCCATCACAAACAGCTCCGCACCGCCAGAGTGTCCATGGAGTCCCATCCATTCGACAGCCAATGTACCGACAAGTGCATCCCCTCCGTAGCGGTATCCAAGGAACTCCCGATGCGGTATGTAGCCCCAAAACTGGTCCCGCTCGCGTGTCATGACGATGAAGTCCACTTTATCCCGCAGATACAGGAACGGATCCGTGTAGGTTGCCTCCGCGGTGATGCGCCACGTGCCACGCTCCCGCGGAACTATTCCCTTCGTTCCTATCTGATACCCCAAAGCACCCGGCTGCTGATTGCCCTCGGTCGGTGCGGTCACTTGATCCACCGTGCATGATGCATACACATGCAGGCGAGGCAAGACCGTCGCCATGATGGTAAGGTCTGCGATCGCATTGAACTGGCTGCGGTTGCTGAGATTGTGGAAGATGAAGAGCGGGTTCAGGTACTTTGCATTGAACTGGGTGTCCTGGTACATGACGTTCTCGGATATTTCGACCCGTAACCACGAAGCGGGAACGAACTCGATGCGATGGGCCAGGAACATCCTGATCGTGGGATCGTCGGCAGCTGCGGGAACATACGGATGCCTATGTCGCGTCGTATAGCCGGGAGGATCCATGAACATGGTCAAGCTCGTGAACTTGAATCGTTCGGAGAACAGGGTAAGGCGAACATACTCATGGTACTTCGCATGATCCCCTATGACGAGATTCCCCGAATACCCGGGACCCCAGGAGATGAGGTCCCTGCCGAATTGCAGCGACGCATAACTGTTGCCCGTTGCGATGAAGGCCCTGGAGGGAGTGTCGAAATCGTGCGTGCCGCTGCCGGGTAGGTTTGACGAGACTTTCGGAGTGAATACCAAAGAGTCCGTCGGCATGACACTGCTCGGATCGGCCGATGCGAAGCGATTGTTCCGTATGCCGAAATTGCTATACAGGTACATCGCAGGTCCCAACCACGCCTCTCCGTCGACAAGCAGGAGCGGGTGGCGTCTTTCCTGATCCCAATACCAGTCATGTTCCGTCGTGAAATCGGTATCATCGGCATGGAAGTAACCTTCCAATCCCAACGTGAGTGAACCGGTACCAGAGAATCCATGCGGAGAATCCATCTGTGTTCCCGAAAGTTCCCTTGCCAAGATGTCATACCTACTCTGGCTTGAACGTGAAAGCTTTTCCCGTTCGATCCTGGAGAGATGGTGCTGCAATTCGGCGATCGACCATGGTCCTGCCGAACTGGGAACGACCAACCCTTGTTCGATGGAAAGATCCGATATCCATGCGGGGATGTATGAGTCGGAGGGAACTATCTTCTGCAGGTTCTGTACCTGCCGTGCGAATACAGGGGCAAGAAGCAGACACAGGAGAACAATTGAGCATGCTACTTGATAAAACCTTGATTTCCCGGACAATTCCTCATCCCTCTTTTCGAATCTTGTTGTATAGTATCCAAGATACCAGAAAAATACTCTTTATAGGAGATTGTCCCGATGAAAACACCTCGATCGTTGTGCACGGTATTTTTATGTATGCTTTTCTGTTCCATGTTCCTGCTGCCGCTTGCTGCTTCCGAGCCGAACGGCGCTCGCCACATTCCTCTCGACTCATGGCTTTACGAGGGGTTGGACACCCTGTATCACGAATCCGCAAAGGTCATTCCGTTCACGGCCCGACCCTATGCAGTGGATGAGTACCGGTATCACTTGGGCGGTATCGACAGGGAAGGGCTCTCCTCATCGGGGAAGGACCTGTTCGCGAGGATCGAGACCGAGCTGATTCCCCGCATGGTCTACTCGGAAGAGTCGGCGGCGTTCTCATTCACCGCAATCCTCTCTCCCGAAATCTACCTGAATACCGACAAGACCCTGATCTGGGATGATGCATACCAGCACTACCTGAACGAGTACGCCTACGGGTATGTCGACAGGTTGCCGCTCCTCTCAATCCCGATACGGTTCTGGGCCGGAGACAGCTTCTTCTCCGAGATCTCGATCGATATCAAGGAACAGCCGGGAGTAGGGCTCTATCCGACCGCCACGTTTCCCGCACCCTCGACGAACGATCCCTACGTGAACTGGAATAATGTTCCCATGGGATTCGACCATATCTATCATCACTTCCCGGATAGTTATTACATGAGCTTCGGCAAGCAGCATTGGAATCTCTATCTCGGTTCTTCCGAACATTCGATCGGTACCGGACGTACCGGAAACCTGATTCTCAGCAAGGATGCGGACAAGATTCCCGGGCTCAGGATGTCATGGTACAACAAGAAGTTCAGATACAACTTCACGTATCTCTCCCTCAATCCCGGATTGGGAAACTCAGGGGCCTATGTGAATGAGTCGGACGTTCGCATGTCATTGCACCTGCCGTCGCTCACCACCGGTTACAATCCGAAGATCTACAGTACCAATCTTACAACGGATGGCAATTACGATGGGTATATGGATACCGGACTCTATCCCTACAAAGGGTACCTGACCCACACGATGGAATTCCGGTTGCTCAGTGAGCGTCTCTACATCGGAGTGACCGAAGCGGCAGTCTATGCCAGGGCAGTACCCGAGTTGTTCACATTCATGCCCTTGGCCTTCTGGCACAACGGGAACAACGGAGCACAGACGAACTCCCTCCTCGCACTGGATGTGCAGGTTGCAATCGGACCGTGGGCACAGCTTTACGCTTCAGGAGTGATGGATCAATTCACGATGACGCACGAAAGCAACACGACAGAACCTCCCGCCAATGGCTTCATCGTGGGAGCGCTGAGCAGGTATCCGCTGCAGGACGGATACATGACCGGAGGTGCCGAGTACGTCTATACGAGTGATTGGCTCTACACACATACCTATTGGCTCGAAACCCCGACAGTCACGCAGCGGAACACCGCGATCACTCGTGGCGGATACAACGTCAGGATGCTGGGCTACAGCCAGGGCAATGACTATCAGCAGTTGCATGTCGACCTCGGGTATGCAGTCCCGGGTAAGTACGGACTCTCCGCATCCTACAACTATGGAATCAAGGGCCCGTACGATGTGTTCATGCGTTCTCCCCAGAATAAGGATGGTACGGTGCTCGATCCCACCGGGGATCGGAAGAATTGGCCCGACGCGATTCACCACCAGGTTGGCCTGAGCGGACAGTATCAGTATCACAAGGCCGTGGGAGTCGGGTTGCATGCCTATTACTCGCATGTATCCAACTACAAGCACTCGCCAGGTGATACCATGCAGAATCTTGAGGTCTCTTTCAGTGTGAGCATCGACGTGGGAGCATTCTGACACTCCTGTGGCGCTCACAAAGAATCGGGCTGGTGTCAACCTTGACGACCAGCCCGATCTGTATTCGGATACGATCCTGAGTGTCTATTCGACTGCTATGTGCTTTGCATCGAGCAGGGCAATCTCCTCTGCACTGAAGTGCTTCTTCTGGTACCGGGAGCCGAGTATCCTGGAAAGTACCACAAGTGCGACGATACCGATGATCAACAGCAGCCAACCGATCCTGATGAAGGAAGAGAGCAGGTACAGAACCGCACTGATACCTGCGACGAGTACTGCATACGGCATCTGCGTCTTCACGTGCGCGATATGGTCCGATCCTGCGAAGATCGAAGCCATGACCGTGGTATCGGAGATCGGGCTGCAGTGGTCACCGAAGATCGCTCCTGCAAAGATCGAGCCGATGATCACGGGAATCAGCGACGCACCACCGATGGAGAAGGCCAACGGGATGCCGATCGGTGTCATGATTGCCATCGTTCCCCAGGAGGTACCGGTGGAGAATGAGATGAACATGCAGATGACGAAGATCAGGAAGGGCAACAGCGCGGGGCTCATCCAGCTCTCGGTCGCCCCTACGACGAAGTCTGCCGTTCCCAATGCGTCGGTGACCGCACCGATCGCCCACGCGAGGATCATGATGATGATCGCGGGGAGCATCGTCCGAATGCCTCCCATGACGGTATCCTCGATGTCCTTGAAGCTGAATTTCTGGATCAGCGCAAGGATGACACCTACCAAGGACATGGCGAATGCTGCCCAGGTGAGCGCGACATCCACTTCGGTATCCGCGAGCGCATCCATCAGGTTCTTTCCTTCAGGACCCCCTCCTGTGTACCATAGTGCCCAGATGCCTACACCGATGAGTGTGACCAACGGAAGGATGAAGAACCAGATATTGGCTTTCTCCTGGTTGATCGGATCTCCGAGATCCATCTCTACCGAACTGAGCGGGACCGCTCCGTCATCGATCAGCTTTCCCGTTTTCAAGGCACGCAGTTCCGCGGTTGCCATCGGACCGAAATCCTTGCCGAAGATGAACAGGGGCACTGCGACGAGACTGAGTATGCTGTAGAAGTTCCACTGGATGGATGAGAGAAAGGCGAAGTAGGGCTGGGTCTCCACCATCGACATCGAGACGAATGCAGCGGCGATCAGGGAGACCTGGAAACCGATCCAGTCCGATACCGGACCGATCGTTGCCATGGGAGCTGCCGTCGCGTCCAGAATGTAAGCCAGCTTTTCCTTGGAGACGCGATACCGCGCGTTGATATCCTTTGATGCGTTTCCTGCGATGACAGAGTTCACGTAATCGTTGAAGAACACGACGATTCCCAGGATAAATGCGAAGAATTGTGCCCGTTTCCGATTGTTGAGCTTCTGTTCAAGGGAACGGGTGAGCGCGTAGGAGCCTCCTACCTTGTACATGAACGCAGCCCCGATTCCGAGCAGCGCCACCAATACCAGGAACCTGGCATTCCAGCTGTCGACCATGACATCCTTCATCCACGTGAAGGTCATGGCCGTTGCACCGAACGGATTTCCCATGCTGAAGATGAGCCCTCCGATCCAGATGCTCACGAACAGCGAGATCACCACCTTCCTGGTCAGGATGGCCAACGCTACGGCGACCAATGGTGGTACGATTGACCAAATACCAAACATACGATTCCTCCTTCATTTCATCGTGATCCTGGGCAAATTATTGCACACCCCGGAAAAGGAGTCAAAACAAATACTTGTCATGAAACAAATTGTACGTGGTTCATGTAGCAGTAATATTGTACACCATATACCGCTCGTTGATTGGAAGAAATGCAAATCCTTGCATTGTCCGTCCTGTCACCCTAGGCTTCGCGGAAACAGGTCCACAAATGTGGACCATATCTGTTCGGTCAGGCAACTAAGAACCGCATACATGGATGGCATGGTGCATCTTCGGATTGTGGTCTTGCGTCATGCCTTTCCTCTGGTTTCCGTCTTGATCCTCATGCATGAGCGGCTGGCATGCTTGAATCGGGCGAAAGCTTCATATATGGATGAAAAGAGGCCGGATCCCTAAGGAACCGGCCCCATGTGACCCGAAATCATGTCGCTTACGCGAGCAATTTCTTCAGATCCGCCTCCGCGGTCGAGATCGGGGTGATGGCAAAGTTTTCCACCAAAATTTTCAGTACGTTCGGGGAGACGAACGCGGGAAGCGTCGGTCCGAGATGGATGTTCTTCACCCCGAGGTGGAGCAGGGTAAGCAGCACGCATACCGCCTTCTGCTCATACCAGGAGAGGATGAAGCTCAACGGCAGCTCGTTCACCGAGCAGTTGAACGCGTTGGCGAGCGCGAGCGCCACCTGGATCGCACCGTAGGAATCGTTGCACTGTCCCATGTCGAGCATCCTCGGGATACCGCCGATCTCCCCGATTTTCATGTCGTTGAACCGGAACTTGCCACACGCGAGGGTGAGGATCACCGTATCATCCGGAGACTTCTCCACGAAATCGGTGTAGTAGTTGCGTCCGACACGAGCACCATCACAACCGCCGACGAGGAAGAAGTGCTTGATGGCTCCTGCCTTGACCGCATCAATGACCTTTCCGGCGACAGACAGGACCGTAGCGCGACCGAATCCGGTAGTCATCGTCGATCCGCCGTTGATGCCGGTCATCTTCTTTTCCTCACGATAGCCACCGAGTGCGAGCGCCTTCTCGATCACCGGTGTGAAATCCTTGTTCTCACCGATATGGACGAGACCGGGGTAGGAGACCACCTCGGTGGTGAAGACGCGATCCATGTAGTTCTGCTTCGGGGGCATGAGGCAGTTGGTGGTGAAGAGCACCGCGCCAGGCATGTCGAGGAATTCCTTCTGCTGGTTCTGCCATGCAGTACCGAAGTTGCCTTTCAAATGCTTGAACGCCTTGAGCTTCGGATATCCGTGTGCAGGGAGCATCTCACCGTGCGTGTAGATATTGATGCCTTTCCCCTCGGTCTGCCTGAGCAGCTCGTGAAGATCGAACAGGTCGTGTCCGCTGACCACGATGAAGGGACCTTTCTCGATCGCAAGGGGAACCTCGACGGGAACCGGATCACCATATGTGGTGGTATTCGCCCTGTCGAGCATCTCCATGCACTTCAGGTTCACTTCTCCGGTCTTCAGGACCAAGGGGAGCAACTGTGATGCATCCATGTCACTGCCGATGGCACGCATGGCGGTGAAGAAGAATTCATTCACTTCATCATCAAAGTAGCCCAGGACCCACGCATGGTACGCGTAGGCACCCATGCCCCGCAATCCCAGCAGGATGAGTGTCTTCAGGGACCGGATATCCTCATTGCCCCTCCAGATGTCAGCCATGGGATACGCATCGGTCTTCCCGCCAAGCGCTGCAGTCTTCGCATCGATGCGGCTGATCAGTTCTTTCAGCACCGGATCGTTGAAGTTGACATTCGTGATGGCGGTGAACTGGCCTTCCAGCATGATGTGCGCCACTTCCTTGGAAAGTTTCTTCCCTTCCGCGGCACGTGCCAAGGCAACCAGTGCCCCGGTCATCTCATCCTGCAAGTTTGCGGTGTCAGCCATCTTTCCGCATACTCCCTTGGCTCCCGTACAGGCTTTGCCACCTGCAGTCTGCTCACACTGGAAACAGAACATTTCGGACATCGGTTCCTCCTCGGGGGCGATTCCCCCAATTTCGTGATTCTCGCGAATTTGGCGATTATTGTGTCTTGACTACGAAGAGGTGCATCGTGCCCTCCCCGAGATTCCTGATTCCCAACAGGGTGTCGGCAGGGATGCCGACGATGGAGCCCTCAGGGTACCGATGCTCCTCTTGGCTGTCCAAGGTAAGGCCGAGGACTCCCTTGGTGATGATCATGTGTGCAGCCTCCGCCGTCTTGTGCGGATCTACCGAAGCGTGTTCGGCAAGGCTCAGGTGATTGATCCGCACATCGCCTGTGGCGACGATGCGTTCCACTGCTGTCGCATCAGCGGTGCTGAATGCGTAGGTTTTCTCTATCATGTCGTGACCTCTCTCATGTCGTGGTTTGACTCGGTTTCGGCAGCTTGGCCTTCGCACTCATCTGCGTGATGTCGATCCGGATGACTGAAGTCTCATTCCGTGCACGTGCGATGTATGCTTCGGCTTCCTGGGTGAATTCGGGCGAATATTTTCGTGCGAGTGCCATCAAGCCATCATGTCTTTCCTGTTCATCGGTGACAATCCTGGCTGTGCCGAAGACGACGACCGATTCGTACTCGGTGGAGAATTGGGCTGGAAGGAGGCGGGTCTTTCCGACGACAGTGAAGCATATCCTGCCATCGGCACCGATGAGACGCAGCTTCTTGCCCTCTGTCGCCCCATGGATATAGATGCGTTCCCCCGCAAGTGCGAATGAGATCGGGATCGCATAGGGACTGCCGTCACCATCGATCATGGAGAGGATCCCGTACGGGGCCGTTTCAAGCACCTGTTTGGCAAATGCACCGTCCTGTTGTCTATCTTTTCTTCGCATCATGTCCATATGATACACTGACTATATCATGAAATCATCCAAGATAATGTTGCAATTGCAACCAAAAGTGTATCATGATGGCATCGGATGGGTACATCGCATCCCTAGTGATCATGCAGGTGAAAAGAAATAGATGAAATTGCATAAATATACAAAAATAGTGCTGTACAAAATTGCAAAATGAATATATATACAATCAATACAAAGCTATCATGCGCTTTGGAGAAGGGAGGAGTGATCGGATGCTAACCGTAGGAGTCATCGGTGCGACAGGGTATGCAGGGGCCGAGTTGATGCGGTTGCTCTGCCGTCATCCTCATGTGGGAAAGATCCTCGCGGGATCGCACAGCTATGTGGGACAACCGTATGCATCCGTCTATCCGAATTTTCACAAGATACATGAATTTCCGTGCCAGGATGCTGCCATCGCATCGATGGCAAGACAGTGTGATGTCGTGTTCCTCTCGCTTCCCCATGGCATCGCCTCGCAGCAGGTGAACGAGAGTGTATTGGCCGAGTGCGTGATCATCGACCTGGGAGCCGACTTCAGGCTCAGCGATCCGCTCGTGTATGAGAGCTGGTACAAGACCGTACATGGCAGTCCGCATCTGCTCAAGCAAGCGGTCTACGGATTGTCGGAACTGCAGAGGGACAAGATCGCCGCTTCCCGCCTAATCGCAAACCCGGGCTGCTACACTACCTGCTCCATCCTGACCCTCCATCCGTTGCTCGCCGAGTCACTCATCGACAGCGAGACGATCATCATCGATGCGAAAAGTGGCGTCAGCGGTGCAGGCAGGTCCGAGAAGCTCGGTTCGCTGTTCTGTGAGTGTGACGAATCGATCAAGCCGTACGGGGTGACGAACCATCGCCACACGCCGGAGATCGAGGAACAGCTCACGCTGTCCAACGGGAAGACCGGCAAGCCGGTGGTGCTCACATTCACCCCTCATCTGATTCCGATGAACCGGGGAATTCTCGTGACAGCGTACGCCAAGCTGAACGAGGGTGTGCGTGGCAAGGATATCGCGGATGCCTATGCCCGGCATTACGGGAACGAGCAGTTCATCAGGATTCTCAGCCAAGGGACGTTCCCCGAGACACGGTGGGTGAAGGGTTCGAACTACTGCGATATCGGATTTGCCGTGGATAGCAGGACCGATCGGGTCGTCGCCTGCGGAGCGATCGACAATCTGGTCAAGGGCGCCGCGGGGCAAGCAGTCCAAAACATGAATATTGTGTGTGCGCTGGATGAACAGGCGGGAATAGACGCAATTCCCGCGTTTCCTCTCTGATGAAGGAGCGTGATGATGAAATTGATCGATGGCGGCGTGTTGGCCGCAAAAGGATTCAAGGCCGGATCGGTAGCGGCTGGGATCAAGAAGAAGAAACTCGACATGACCGTGTTGTTCTCCGAATATCCTGCAGTGGTCGCCGGGGCGTTCACCACGAATGTCGTGAAAGCCGCACCCGTGTGGTGGGATAAGCATATCGTCGAGGCGGGCCACTGTGTCAGGGCACTCGTGGCGAACAGCGGGAATGCGAATGCCTGTACCGGGGAGAAGGGGACTCAGGACACACAGCGGATGGCTGCAGTTGTTGCAGAGCTTCTCGGGGCGGAATCACATGAGGTCCTTGTCTGCTCTACAGGAGTGATCGGTGTTCCCTTGCCGATGGAAAAGATCGAAGCGGGAATCGGCTCTTGCGTTGCGAAGCTCGATGGTTCGTTGGCGTCGGCGAAAGATTCTGCCGCTGCGATCTGTACCACCGATACGTTCAGCAAGGAGGTCTCCGTCGAACTCTCGGTGCAGGGGAAGACGATACGCATCGGAGGCATGGCCAAAGGCTCGGGGATGATCCATCCCGACATGGCCACGATGCTCTCGTTCATCACCACCGATGCGAATGTCGAACCGGCGTACCTGCAGAAGCTGCTCGGCTCGACGGTTGTCGACTCCTACAACATGATCAGCGTGGATGGCGACACCAGTACGAACGATACCGTCCTTGTCCTGGCAAACGGTGCCAGCAACTCGGTGGTGATCAACGCCGGAGTGGAAGGAGAAGAGGAGTTTGCAGAGGCATTCCTGTATGTGCACACGGAGCTTGCGAAACTGATCGTCCTTGATGGCGAGGGCGCCGGCAAGTTCATCGAGATGACGGTTTCGGGTGCCAAGACCAAGGAGGATGCACGGCTGATCGCGCGTTCGGCGATTTCGAGCAGCCTCGTCAAGGCAGCCTTCTTCGGTGCCGATGCGAATTGGGGGAGGATCCTCTGCGCGATGGGGTATTCGAAGGCCTCCTTCGATCCCGAAGCGGTGACAGTCACCTACACGAGCGATGCCGGTACGATCACCGTGCTTGAGCACGGATCACCGATCGCGTTCGATGAGTCGTACGCGAAGAAAGTGCTCAGGGAGAAGGTGATCCGCGTACAGGCCCAGGTGGGGGACGGAACGGAATCGGCGATCGCGTGGGGATGCGATCTCACCTACGAATATGTACGAATCAACGGAGATTATAGAAGTTGACCATGAAAAATGTCATTGAAAAAGCCGAGGTCCTGATCGAGGCGCTCCCGTACATCAGGCGGTTCGCCGGGAGCATCGTCGTGGTGAAGTATGGCGGGAGTGCGATGATCGATGATGAGATCAAGAACTCCGTGATCCAGGATATCGCGATGATGAAGCGGATCGGCATGCGCCCGGTAGTGGTCCACGGCGGAGGGAATTCGATCACGAACCTCATGGAGCGTCTGGGAAAGAAGAGTACCTTCGTCGACGGATTGCGCATCACCGATGCCGAGACTGCGCAGATTGCCGAGATGGTCCTCTCCGGATCGATTTCGAAGGAACTGGTGCAATGCCTCCAGGGACAGGGAATCAACGCCGTGGGCATCAACGGGAAGGATGGCGATACCTTGATGGCGACGAAGAAGCTGAGCAACGGAAAGGATCTCGGGTTCGTCGGTGAGGTGGTACGGGTCAATACCGGACTTCTCGATTCATTGATGGCCAATGATTTCATCCCCGTGGTCGCTCCCATCGGTACCGATTTCGCAGGCAATACGTACAATATCAACGCAGACTACGCGGCGAGTGCCATCGCAGGGGCGTTGCATGCGCAGAAGCTGGTATTTCTCACCGATGTGGAGGGTATCCTCAAGGACAAGGATGATCCATCGACCATCCTCAGCCAGCTGACACTTACCGAGGCAGAGAACTATATCGCGGACGGTACGATCAGCGGGGGAATGATCCCGAAGGCCCAATGCTGCATGGACGGCATCAGGCAAGGCGTACAGAGCGTCCACATCTTGGATGGGCGCATCCCCCACTCACTCTTGCTCGAGATCTTCACCAATGAGGGAATCGGCACGATGATGACACGCTAGGAGCAGGATATGGACACAAACGGAATGATCGGAATCGGAAAGGACGCATTGATGGGAACCTACGCCCAGTACCCGGTGGTGCTGGCCGGAGGGGAGGGGCGTCGTGTACGGGATCTAGCGGGGAAGACCTATCTCGACCTGGTTGCCGGTATCGCAGTCAACATCCTGGGCTATCATGATCCCGGCTTGAGCGCTGCACTGCACGGTGTGATCGATGGGGGGCTGCTGCACTGTTCGAACCTCTATTGGAATCCGTACGCGATCCGGGCTGCCGAACGTCTCAAGCGGCTTTCCTCACTCTCCCGGGTGTTCTTCTGCAACAGCGGGACCGAGGCGAACGAGGCTGCCTTGAAGCTGGTCCGCAAGTATGGCGCATCGAAAGCCGAGGGAAGGACCGAAGTCATCACGATGCAGCAATCCTTCCACGGAAGGACCTATGGAGCGTTGAGCGCGACCGGACAACCGAAGTACCAGGAACCGTTCAAACCGATGCTTGGTGGCTTCTTCTACGCTCCGTTCAACGATATCGAAGGAGTGAAGGCGCTCATCGGGCCCAAGACCTGTGCCATTTTCGTGGAGGCTGTCCAAGGGGAAGGGGGAGTGATTCCCGCGACCACGACTTTTCTCCGGCAACTGCGAACGCTGTGTGACGACCATGACATCCTGCTCGTATGCGACGAGGTACAGTGCGGGATGGGCAGGACAGGGTATCCGTTCGCATTCCAGAAGTCCGGGATCTCCTGCGATGTCATGACCTTGGCTAAGGGCCTGGGCGGAGGGGTTCCCATCGGAGCGACCTTGGTCGCGGAGAAACTCGCCCACGTGCTGGTTCCCGGAGACCATGGAGCGACGTTCGGAGGCAACCTGCTTGCCTGTGCGGCAGCGGACCATGTGCTTTCACGCCTGGAGGAGGGTGAGTTGATCGAGCATGTCAGGAAGGTCTCCGCCCACCTCGTGAAACGGTTGCAAGAGATGCAGTCGGAGTTCCCCAGGATCGAGGAGATCCGTGGCGAGGGGTTGATGCTCGGCATCAGGATGACCGATCCGGTACGGCCGCTGATCGAAGCGTGCATGGACGAGGGACTGTTGATCGCCAATGCAGGAGCGCATGTGTTGCGCATGGTTCCGCCATTGACCATCACCGTTGATGAGATCGATGAGGCCATCATGATACTGAGAAAGGTTTTCTCCTCTGCGTTCTCCTGAGAGTCCCAAAGGGATTTGTTGCCAGCCCTGTAGGAATCCGTTATGATAGGTCACCAGGCGCATGTGCGTCGACGGAGGGTCGGATGGGTCGTACGGTAAGACGGATGATGTTGGTTGCGCTGCTTGCTCTGGTCACGGCGCTTCGGTTGTCCTCTGCCTCGATACCCAACAACACCAACGATCTCATGGCGGCTGCTGTGCCCATCTCCTATGGGGAATCACTGTTCATGCAGCGGATCCTCGTGCAGACCGAGGGGGAACGCGACCCTGTGGGGCTCGTACTCTCGGGAGGATCGGCACGTGCGTTCGCCCATATCGGAGTATTGCAGTACCTTGAGGAACAGGGAATCGTTCCCGATTTCATCATCTCGAACTCGATGGGATCCATCGTGGGCATCCTCTATGCAGCAGGGCTTTCCCCTGACCAGATCCTCTCCATCATCACCGAAGTCGACATCACGCAACTGTTCGACCTCTCCATCCCGCTTGCCGGAGGGGTGCTGGACATCTCGCGTTTCCTCTCCTTGGTCGCCTCCCACCTGGGGGAGTCGCTGCGTATCGAAGAATTGCCGATACCGATCATGATCGTATGCGAGGACCTGGCGACAAAACGGCAGGTCAGGATCATGGAGGGCGACATGCTGACGGTCATGGGAGCGGCGTTCGCCTTGCCCGTCTACTTCCCGCCGGTGGAATACAACGGTCATATGCTGGTGGACGGTGGAATCACGAATCTGGTTCCGCTCGATATCGCGTATCGATTCACCGATACCACGATCGTTTCCACTACATTCTATGAAGGAGAGGACATCAACCTTCGCAATCCGCTCTCGATCCTCAATGTCTCCATAGATATCGGGAAACGACGCGCAGGAGTACTGGAACTCGCGAAACACAGCTCTACCATCTGGATCAGGTGCAATGTCGAGGATTTCTCCTTCATGGACTTCAGCGCGATCGTCGAGCTCGCGAGGAGGGGGTATGAGACGGCTGCTTCGCAGCGGGAGAAGATCGGCAGGTTGGACAGTCGCGGTCCTGATGAGAGGATCCTTGATTTCCGCGCATCCTACGCGATCAGCGAGCATGCCGTCCGCCACAACTACAATCTTTACCAGAGGACGAAGCATCGCGGATTCTCTCACCAGCTGTTCTTCGGGATCAGGAGCTTCATGCCGGAGGACGACCGATGGTTCCTCAGGGATGAGGTGCTGATCGGTCCTACCTACCATCTTCGGTGGAAGGGTTTGTGGCTCTCCCTCTATGGCGGCGCTGCATGGAAGTCATTCACTCCGATGGATATCTATCCTTCGGTAACGGCCAGGATATCCCAGCAGGTGTTCCCGCCGTTGATCCTTGAGGGGGATGTGACGATCTCCTCCACACAAGGATCGTTCATTCCCACGCTCTACCACCGGCTTGGAATGCGGTTCCGCCAACGATTGTTCGATGAACGTCTCACCGCCACCGCGCTTGCGTGGTGGGAACAGCAACTCGATCCATCCTGGAGGATCGGTTCGAAGCTCATCCATGGCGGTTTCGACCTCAACTGGAAGGCTGATCCCGCAGGCGTTCTTGCCCTGGACCTCGAGGCTGCATGGCAGCTGTCAGGAGCGTATGACCGGCACTTTCTCCATACCAAGGTCGACACCACGCTGCCTCTTCCGGTCGATATGCTGCTGCACCTCGGATATACCGGTCGCTACGCGCTGGACGGTGGCGGTTCCGTGCCATTGTATGCTGGTGACGGCTTCAGGACAGCCGATTCCCGGCTTCTCAGCCAAGGTACGGCCGATGCTCCCGCGAGAGTCGAGAATGCCATGGTGATCGGACGGCTTGGAATCGACTGGCAACCGGAAAGCTTCAAGCCGACTGCCGGGGAGTTGCTGATATTCGAGCGGTCCTCGGTCGGATTGTTCGCCGACTTGTTATGGAATGACCGGGGGGTATGGCTTCCCTGGATCGTCGTCGGTGCCAAGATTTCCACCACGGTCTCCTTGCTGGGGTTGAACTCCATCCCCACTTCGGTGTATGTCGGATACGACAGCCCCTCGGGTTCAATAGCCTGGGGATTCGTATTCGGAAGGTGATGATGGAACATACGCAGTGCGTCCCCGATTGGTTTGCGAGGCGGGACCTTCCCGCTCATGTCTCTTTGCAACTGCTCGATGCGAGTGGGAACGTGGTGTTCGCCAGCAATGGCAAATGGCTGCATCCCCTGCTGGAGGTCGAGCGGTTCCTTGAGGAATCTTCCCTTGATAGTGGCAAATTGTTCCTGCATGATCGCATATCGGGTCGTGCCGCCGCATGCCTGACGGTCCGCATGGGATTCACACGGGTGAAAGCCTCGGTCATGAGCCGTTTGGCCGAGCAGGTGTACCGTACACATGGGGTATGCTGTCTTGCACAGACGCTGGTTGACCGTATCGCGTGCAAGACGGAGGAGCTGATCAACAGTTCGATGGACCTCGATGCGGTACATGCGATGATCGTCGGGCGGGCTTCGCAAGCGAAGGAAACCAGGAATTAAGTTAGCGAACCCGAACAAATCGGATTGACAGGAACAAGACAAAGCAGGTATCGTTTGGGCATGCTTCCTTCGACAGTGATCACCGCTTTGACGCTCACCCTCTTTGCAGGTCTTTCCACGGGTATCGGAGGGCTGTTGAGCATGTTCCAGAAGCGCAGCAGCTCCAGGTTCCTCTGTGCCTCGCTCGGCTTCTCGGCGGGTGTCATGGTCTACCTTTCGTTCATGGAAATCCTTCCCGAAGCGTTGCACTACCTTGAACAGTATTTCTCCCCGACGCGAGCGGGCGTGATGAATGTCGTGATATTCTTTCTCGGCATCCTGGTGATCGGCCTGATCGACCGGTTCGTTCCTTCGCAGGACAACCCGCATGAGATTCCCGATGTCGTGAGCCTGGTGACGGTCAACCAGCAGACGGATCCCCATCTCATGCGCACCGGAATCCTCTCGGCCTTGGCGATTGCCATCCACAACCTTCCCGAAGGGTTGGCTACGTTCACCAGCTACATGGCCGATCCGCAGATAGGTATCAGCATCGCAATCGCGGTGGCTATCCATAACATTCCGGAGGGGATCGCCGTAGCGGTTCCGATCTATTTTGCTACCGGAAACAGGATGAAGAGCATTGTGGTCGCATTGCTCAGCGGGCTTTCGGAGATGTTGGGTGCGGTGCTGGGACTGGCGCTTTTCTCATTCTCCAATACCGACCTCATGCTCGGGATCGTGCTAGCGCTGACCGCGGGAGTGATGATCTACATCTCGTTCGACGAACTGCTCCCGACCGCGGAGCGGTACGGGAAACACCATCTAGCCATCTACGGAGTGCTCGGCGGCATGGCGGTCATGGCGATCAGCCTTTTGATGCTCGCCTGAGCTTCTCATCGAGAACTCACAACCGCAATAATCCTGTCGGTACAGGTCCAAAAGCCGGGCAAGTTCGATGCTGCGCTGGAATCCGCCATTCTTCTTGAAGTCGATCGGAACGAATTCATCCCACGTCTCCCCGATCGAGAAAATAAGCGGAGAATTCTTGTGCGGACTCACCGTGAGTGTCGTCGTGAAGTAGGGGATGCCTTGTTTGCGGGCTTCGTTTGCAGCCTCGCGCAGGTTGTACGCGAAACAGATATCGCACCTGCTTCCCCGCTCAGGATCGTGTTCATGCCCTTCGATTTCCTTGCGCCAGGAGTTGTGGTCATACTCGCTCCTGATGACACGAAGGGAAAAGTGGCACCCGACCTTCTCCAGTTCTCCGAATCTCCGTCGGGCCTCCTCCTCCGGATAAATGTTGCTGTTCCCGAAGAACAACACCGGTTCATACCCGAGTGTCCTGAGCCGCTCGATGGAGGAGGTCGAGCAAGGCCCGCAACAACAGTGCAGCAACAGCGCTTTCGATTCCATGACGATACTGTACCGCGTGCATGTTCAATTGGCAAGGGTGGCATTCTCCAGGGAAATGTGCCATGATGCAAAGCATCGGACAGGGGAGGCCGACGGATGAGAAATCAGTCATTTCTGGTACTCTTGATAGTGGTCGTGGGCATCATGGTCATGCCGATCGCCCAAACGGCGAAACTGGCGTTGGTGGTCTTGGCCTTGCTCGTACTGCTCTACCTGAAGAGAGGGTACTTCTATGTGGCATTGGGATCCCGTGCCCTGAATGCGAAGGAACCTGATGAAGAGAAGGCGTGGCGTTTCTATGAGCAGGGGTGGAAGGCAGGATTGCCTCTTCACTATACCGTCATGCTCGGAAACCTCTTTGTCCAACGCGGTGATGCTGCCGTCGCGCTCAAGATCTTCGATTCGGTCCTGGTGAGGGCAACGAGAAAGCGCGGCCAGAACGCCGAGATCGCAATCAGTGCGACCGTATCACGATCGATGGCCCTTTGGGTGCTCAACCGAAGGGAGGAAGCCATAGAATCCTTGATGGAAGTGCGCAAGGGCGGGAAGATGGACAAGAACCTCGCGATAAATCTCGGCAGCTACTTGCTTGAGGAAGGCCGATTGGATGAAGCAAGACAGCTCATCGATGAAGCCTCCTCCCAGTTGCCTGAGAATCCCGGGATGACCGACAACCGGGGCCACCTGATGCTGCTCGTCGGCCAGTTGTCCGCCGCCCATGCACTCTACGAGAGATTCCTTGCGGAAGGTACGCCTCAGTTCCCGGAGGCGTATGTGCACGCTGCTCAGGTGAACATCGCGTTGGGCAAGTACGGAAGGGCAGGGAAGCAGTTGCGGGAAGCGCTCACCAAGCCGTTCTACCAGACTTCGGTCGTCACCAAGGAAACGGTGGAGACGATGCTCGCGCAAATCGCGGACCTTCACGATTCTTCTGATGACGGCGAGGGGTTGGACGAACAACTTGTCGCCACCTTGTACGAGGAGGATCTGTTCGATGACGATTCCCCGAACACGGATGTCGACGATGACGATGATCTCGATCCGAACATCGAGTTGGATCCGGAGGATTACGATGACGATGATGATCCGGACATCGATGTCGAAATGGATGACGAATCGGTATTGGAATCCCAATTGTTCGACGACGAGTATGATGATGACGAGGAGGGCAGCAAGAAGTAGGCAGCCATGAAAAAGTTTCTCAAGCTCCTCACGGGGAGACTTTTCACGTTCATCGCATTGCTTGCCATACAGCTTGCTGCATTGGTTTGGCTGATCATGAACTTCATGGTCGCCAGTACCTATTATATCCCGATCGTCTCTGCGATCGCGTTCATCAGCGTATTCGTCATCGTCAACAGGGATGAGAATCCGGTATTCAAGCTCTCCTGGATCCTCGTCATCCTGGTGGCTCCGATCTTCGGTGTCCCGTTCTACATGCTGTTCGGAAACAAGCGGCTCGGCCGGCGTGTCGCACGGCAGATGGCCAAGTACCAGGAGCATTATGAGAAGGAGATGCGCACCGTCCTTCCCGAACCGGGGGGCCATGTGCGTGAGGAACTGTCACGCTATTCGGCGAACCTCTGCCGCCAAGCCGACTACATCAGGAACCTGACCGGGGCTCCTGCTTGGGACAAGACCTCCGTGGAGTACTACCCCCTCGGAGAACAGGCATTCTCGAGCATTCTCGACGAAGTCGCGAAGGCCACACGGTTCATCCTCTTCGAATACTTCATCGTCGAAGAGGGGGAGATGTGGAGCGCGATGCTCTCGCTGCTCAAGCGGAAGCTCGATGAGGGGGTGACGATACGGATCATGTACGATGATCTCGGGAGCATCCAGACGCTTCCGAACGGCTATGAGAAGCGATTGGCGGCCATGGGTTTCAAGGTCGGCGTGTTCAACCGGATCAAACCGCACCTCAACGCGAAATTGAACTACCGCGATCACCGGAAGATCCTCATCATCGACGGTGACGTGGGATTCACCGGCGGCATCAACTTCGCCGATGAATACATCAACCGCAAGATTCGGTACGGACACTGGAAGGACACCACCGTGATGCTCAAGGGCGATGCGGTGTGGAACCTCACCCTGATGTTCTTCCAGCAATGGATGTTCACCACGGGGGAAGACATCGATCTTACCGAGTATACTCCTCGGGTCTCCTATCGGTCCGACGGCTATGTGCAGCCGTTCGGTGACAGCCCGCTCGATGGGGAGAATATCGCGGAGAACGCCTATATCCAGATCATCAACCACGCGAAGGACTATGTATGGATCACCACGCCGTACCTGATCATGGACACACAGATGTCGAACGCATTGTGCGTGGCTGCCCAAAGCGGAGTCGACGTGCGGATCATCACTCCGAACTTCCCCGACAAGTGGTATGTGCACCCGGTCACGCGTTCCAACTACCTTCCCCTGCTCTCGGCAGGGGTGAGGATATTCGAATATACCCCGGGATTCATGCACGCGAAGATGTTCGTATCTGATGACGAGGTATCGATCGTAGGGACCACCAACATGGATTACCGGAGTTTCTACATGCACTTCGAGTGCGGTGTGGCGTTCTTCCGTTCCTCCGTCGCAGCGCACGTGCGCAATGATATCCTCCGCACGCTGGATCTGTGCACGGAGATCACTCTCTTCGAAGAGGAGTCGAAGACTCTGCCGGTCCGGTTCGCAAGAAGCGTGCTGAAACTGTTCAGTCCCCTGATGTGAGAGATGAGCGCAGGATGCCCCGTGCGCACCTGATTCCGCTTGCCCATGCCGCGGTGATTCCGCGGCTGGTACCCGCGCCGTCTCCTGCCAGGTAGACCGAGTCGGTCACCCGGAAGTGGTCGTCGAGGAACACCGGCTTGTTCGCATAGAGCTTGATCTCGGGGTAGTACATGATCGTGGAGGGATGCAACACTCCCGGTACGATGGTGTCCAGGTTCTTCATCGCCTTCCAGATGACTCTGAGGATCTTCGCGGGCATCGCGAGAGAGATATCCCCGGGACAACAATCCTTGAGGCTCGGAACAAAGTCGTAGAGGTCGGAATTGAAGCTGCTCTCCTTGCTCCGGGAACCGAGCCTGAAGTCTCCCACGCGTTGCATGAGCGGTTTCCCTCCGCCCATCAGGGCAGCTTGCATGCCGAGATTCTCCGCGTAGATCTGTCCGCTTGCAAGGGGTGCGGTGAACTTGACGGTCTTGAGGATCGCGAAGTTGACCAATCCGTTCGCCTCATGCGTGGCGGCCGAGTAGGCATGTCCGTTCACCGAGAACCACGTATCTCCGCGAGCACTCGTGTAGCGTTCCTTCACCACGTGGGCATCACCGCTGTTCGTACAGAAGGTCCGTACCTTCTCGGGGAAATAGAACTTCGGATCGTAGTAATCCCGCACGATGGGATAGTGTTCGATCCTGGTCTCGACCCTGATCCCGATATCGACGATATTGTCGATGAACGGGACTCCCAGGCTCTGCATCATCATCTGCAGGAAGTGGAACCCTTTCCTCCCCGGTGCGATGAGCAGCGCACCGTAGCCGATGTCCCGCTTGTCGGTCTGGATATATTTCTGACTCTCATCCACCGAAAGCATGGTCTCCCCGAGCGACAGTTCGACTCCCAACGCGTTCAACTCCGCCAGCAGCTTCTTGATCAACAGCAGTCCCCCATCGGTGCCAAGGTGGGATTGCTTGATCTCCAGAAGGCGGCATCCGAGCCGCTGTGCCCGTTTTTGGTAGATATCTATATTGCTTTTCGGCATGATCGACGGTTCGAGGAAGCGGGTCACCTGCGCAAGATATTCGTTCGCTTGCGCTTTTGTCCAATATTCCTCGGGAAACCCGATCGGGTAGGTGAAGTTCATCTTGCAGTCATTGCGCATGCCACCGGTGGAGAATCGCTCCTGATCGATCATGAGCACCGTAAGGTCGGACCTCTTCGCCGCGATTTCAAAAGCTGCTCCCATCCCGGCTGGCCCGGAGCCAATGATCACCACATCATACCTTTCCACAACTGTTCTCCTACCGCGTCAGTATACACAATCGAAGCACCTTGGAGAACCTCCGCAGCGTCTTCCCGAACTCGAAGGAACGGACTAGGATGGGATCATGCAGTACGATACCATCATCAGGAATGCCACGATCGTGGATGGCGGCGGTACGAAACCGTTCCCGGGTATCCTTGCCATCGAGGGGGAGCGCATCGCACTCGTCGGCAACGAGAACGCCGATGTGCACGGCACACGGCTCATCGATGCGACGGGTTGCCTCCTCTGTCCCGGATTCATCGACATGCACGGTCATGGCGATCTTCATGTGCTTGGCAAGCCGGGTACGGATGCCAAGATCGCACAAGGCATCACCACCGAGGTCACGGGAAATTGCGGGATGGGCGTATTTCCCCTGCCTGACGATCCCAAGAAGCGGGACGTGCTGTCACGGATGGCCGCGGACATCCTGGGAAGTTATCCGAAAGCATGGCCTTGGCATGACTTCGACTCCTATGCACGGTACGCATGCGCGGTCGGAATGTACGCGAACATCGTCGGCATGCAAGCCCACGCCCCCTTGCGGATCGCCTCGATGGAAGGTACGGTGAACCGGGAGGCGACCGATCGCGAACTGTCACGGATGGTCGAACTTCTGCAGCTTTCCTACGCACAGGGAGCCGCCGGCTTCTCAAGCGGACTTTACTATGCACCGTGCATGTTCTCCAACAGGAAAGAATTGCATGCGCTCTTGACAGAGACGGCCCGTCAGGACCGCCTGTTTGCGGTCCATCATCGGTGTGAGGGCAACGGGGTGCTCGATTCGCTTGCTGAGGTCCTCGATCTCGCGAAGGAGACCGGCGTACGCATCCAGATTTCCCATCTCAAGGCGATCGGACGGAACAACCAGCCGATGGTGCCGCGAATGCTCGATCTCATCGACTCCTATGCGAACTGGGGTGTACGCGTGCATTTCGACCAGTATCCCTATCTGTTCGGATCCACCTCCCTCTACAGTCTCCTTCCTCCCGACTTCCTTCGCTTGGACCGGGATGACCTCCTTGCGGCCTTGGAAGATGCTAGGGAACGCCAGCGGATGCGGGAACAGATGTTGCATCCGAAAGGTTGGGACAGCATCGTGGAGCTCTGCGGATGGGAGGATGTGTCGGTGATGCACGTGGAGGGCCGACCGGAACTGAAAGGCCGTTCGATCGCATCGTTGGCACGGGAATCTGGCGAAGACCCGTTCGACGTCTGTTTCGACCTGCTCAAGACGGGACCGTCGGTTGCCGTCATGACCGACATCACGCAATCGGAATCCTCGTTGAAAGCCATCATGCGTCACCCGTCGAGCTGCTTCGGTACCGATGCCCTCTACAGCGGCACCTGCCTCCACCCACGTTCGACGGAAGCGACGACACACCTGCTGACCCGCTATTGGAAGCAGTCGGAGGTCCTCCCTATCGAGCAGCATATCAGGAGGATGACCTCATCTCCCGCACGGATACTGGGATTGGATGATCGTGGAATGATCGCAGAGGGGAAGGTGGCCGACTTGGTGCTGGTCGATCCGGATGCGTTGCCAGAAGGATCGGGTATCGCGATGGTGATGGTGGCAGGGTCGGTGGCCTGGGAAGGCGGTCGTACCCCGCATGGGATGCGCGGTCGGGTCCTCCGGTTCAGAAACGGCTGAGAAACCGCTTCGTCCGCTCATTCTTCGTATTGGAGAAGACCGCTTCGGGAGTTCCTTCCTCCACGATCAATCCGTCGTCCATGAAAATGACACGGTTTGAGATGTCGCGTGCGAATGCCATCTCGTGGGTGACGACCATCATGGTCATGTGCTCGGTCGCCAGTTTCTTGATCACCGCAAGTATTTCGCCGGTCAGTTCAGGATCGAGCGCGCTGGTAGGTTCGTCGAAACAAAGGACCTGTGGTTTCAGAGCGAGTGCGCGTGCGATCGAGACCCGTTGCTGTTGTCCGCCTGAGAGTTGGAACGGATACGCATCGGCTTTCTCGGGAAGACCCATCTTCCTGAGCAGGTCGCTGGCGATATCCTGCGCCTCGTCTTTCGGCGTCTTCAACACGTGCATCTGTGCTTCGGTGATGTTGCGCATGACCGAAAAGTGGGGGAAGAGATTGAAATTCTGGAACACCAGTCCGACCCTGAGGCGGATGCGCGCGACGGTATGCTTGTCCGCGTATTGGGTGATGCCCTGGTCGTCGGTGTGTACGAGTGTGTCACCGCCGATGGAGATCGTACCGCTGTCCACTTGCTCGAGGTTCGTGATACATCGCAGGAGAGTCGATTTTCCCGAACCTGAGGGACCGATGATAGAGAGGACTTCCCCCGTTTCGAGCGCGAAGGAGATATCCTTCAGGACCTCGAGCGAGGAGAATGACTTGCGCACATGGTCGACGGTGATCACTGCCATCTGCCGGTTCCCCCTATCGGTAGTAGTCGAGCTTGCGCTCGATCAGGTCGAAGCTCTTCGAGACGATGGCATTCATCACGAAGTAGAAAATTCCGGCGATGAAGATCGGCATCGTGGAGAATTCCCTGGCAGCTGCATTCTGTGCAACCCTGAACAGCTCTGCGACCCCGATCGTTTGTGCGAGTGCGGTATCCTTGACCAGCGTGATCACCTCGTTTCCCATCGCAGGCATGATCCGTTTGACGACCTGCGGCATGATGACGTGGGTGAAGGTGTGGACCTTCGTGAACCCGAGGACCGAAGCTGCCTCCAGCTGGCCTTGGGGGATGCTCTGGATACCTCCCCGGTAGATCTCGGCAAAGTATGCGGCGTAGTTGATCGCATAGGCGATGATGACCGCAGTGAAGCGGTCGGTAGATGAACCGAAGATGTAATAGGGAGCGAAGTAGACGAAGATCAGCTGGAGGATCAGCGGGGTACCCCGCATGATCATGATGTAGCCGTTCACGAGGGAGCTGATGATGCGATGCCTGCTCATCCGCCCCTTGGCGACCACTAGTCCCAAGGGGAGTGAGAACAGGAGGGTGAGGAAGAAGATGCGCAACGAGGTGAAAGTCCCCTCGAGCATCAGCATCAGCAGCTTTCCCATGCGAAGGTATCCTTACTTGCCGACGACGGTGATGTCGCCGCCGAACCAATCTGTCGAGATCTTGGCGAGCGTTCCGTCTGCGGCCATGGCGAGCAGTTGCTTCTGCACTTCATCGCGCAGCGCCTGGTCATTCTTGCGGAAACCGATGCCATACTCTTCGGCTGAGAGCGACTCGGCGAGGATCTTGAAGTCCTTTCCGCTGCGCTTGATGTTGTCATTGGCGACGAAGAGGTCGAGGACCACCGCATCGACACCGCCGATCTCGAGATCCATCAGGGCGGTCAGGTTGTCCTTGACCTCGACGATCTCCTTCAGCGATTTGGCGAATGCCTCATTGCCGTAGACGGCGTCGGAGGCGCTGGATCCGGCCTGGATTCCCACCTTCTTCCCGGCAAGGTCCGCGAGCGTCTTCACCGGGCTGCCGGCTTTCACGACCGCGACCTGGGCATTGTTCACGTACGGATCGGTGAAGTTGATCACCTGCTTGCGCTCCTCGGTCATGGTGAATCCGTTCCAGATGCAGTCGATATTGCCGGTGTTGAGCTCCTGCTCCTTCGCGTTCCAATCGATCGGTTGGAGTTTGAGGGTCACGCCCATCCGCTTGGTGACTTCCTTGGCGAGGTCGATATCGAATCCGACGATCTCATTGTTCTCATTCCGATACCCCATCGGAGGGAACGAGTCGTCGAGACCAAGTACGAAAACTCCCTTGTCCAGGACCTTCTGCAAGGACTGGTCCCCGCCCTGTTCCTTGACCCCGGCAGCGCCAATGGTGGCGACGGCCAACCCGGCCAACATGAGAATCAACAGAAATTTTTTCATCTTGATACCCCTTTCAGTATAGTGGGAATGGTTTTTTCAGTTCCCGTTGACTTGGCATGATACGGTGTTTTCACGGTTTTGGAAAGTATTCGATGAATGAATAATGAATAAATATACAAACAGCACAGAATTACCATGCAGATTGACCTCCTGCGCAGTGCGGTGCTATAGTCAATTCGCACTCCAAGGAGGACGGATCATGGAATTCTTGCTGCAAGGCCTCACTGCCACCACTTGGCAGCAATTGGTCATGTATGTCATCGGCGCTATCCTTATCTATCTTGCGATATCGAAAAAACTTGAACCGGCTCTCCTTTTACCCATGGGCTTCGGTGCGATCCTGGTGAACATACCGTTCTCGGGTGCCCTGCACACCACCATGCCCGGCATCGGGGAGGTCGCAGGTATCCTGGAGTGGCTTTTCGAGGTAGGCATCGAGGCCTCGGAGGCGATGCCGTTGCTGTTGTTCATCGGCATCGGCGCGATGATCGATTTCGGCCCGCTACTCAGCAACCCGAAACTCGTCCTCTTCGGTGCGGCTGCCCAGTTCGGAATCTTCGCGACCATCTCGGTCGCGGCGCTCCTCGGATTCCCGCTCAAGGATGCCGCCTCCATCGGCATCATCGGTGCAGCGGACGGGCCGACCTCGATCCTTGTCTCCCAGGTGCTGAAAAGTCAGTATGTCGGGGCGATCGCAGTCGCCGCCTACTCGTACATGGCACTCGTGCCGATCATCCAGCCGTTCGCCATCAAGCTGGTCACGACGAAGAAGGAGCGGGCGATCAGGATGCCGTACAATCCGAAATCGGTCTCCAGGATGGCTCGGCTGCTCTTCCCCATCATCGTGACCATGATCGCCGGCTATGTCGCTCCCGCTTCGGTCAGCCTGGTCGGCCTGTTGATGTTCGGGAACCTGATCAGGGAATCGGGCGTACTCGGAAGTCTTTCGGAAACTGCGCAGAACGTGTTGGCGAACCTGATCACGCTTCTTCTGGGGATCACGATCGCGGCGTCGATGCAAGCCGACAAGTTCGTCCGTCCCGAGACGATGCTCATCATGCTCCTCGGATTGCTCGCCTTCGTCTTCGATACGATCGCAGGGGTCCTGTTCGCGAAGCTGATGAACCTCTTCAGCCGCCAGAAGGTGAACCCGATGGTGGGTGCCGCGGGAATCTCCGCGTTTCCGATGTCCGCACGTGTCGTGCAGCGGATGGGGCAGGAGGCGGACAGCCAGAACCACCTGCTCATGCACGCGGTTGGGGCGAACGTGGCCGGACAGATCGCCTCGGTGATCGCCGGCGGAGTCATCCTGGGCCTGGTGCCCGGGATGCTGGCTTGAGAAGGAGTGATGTGATGATGGATGTTTTCAGACAGTCATTGACCCTGATGTGGCAGGGGATGCTGGCCATATTCGTGGTCATTTTCCTGATCTTCGTGGTCCTGACCCTATTTCCGAGGATATTCAAGCACAAGAAATGAGCCGAGGGGGATGATTCGTCCCGAACCCACCCGTTGCATCCGCATAGGCTCCGTGGTACCATGGCGTATTGGGGGAGGATGTTCGGATGCGAGAATCTGGCGAGGATTATCTCGAGGCCGTCTTGGCCTTGGAACAGGAACACGGAACGGTACGCCTGACCGATGTCGCGCTCAGGCTCGGCGTGACCAAGCCGAGCGTCAGCCGCGCGATGAAGATCCTTCAGGCCGACGGGTTCATCCACCAGGAAAACTACGGGACGATCGAACTCACTGCAAAGGGGCGGCTGAAGGCCTCTCAGGTCTACACCAGGCACAAGACACTCACCACGTTCCTCGGAGAGGTGTTGGGACTCGATGCTGAGACCGCGGAGACCGATGCGTGCCGGATGGAACACATCCTGAGTGCCGAGACGATGGAACGGCTCAGTGCGTTCGTCGAGGAACACAAAGCACAAGAATAGTCGAACAATGATGAAATCGTTTCATTGCGTCCGCCGTCATTCCCTACGAAAATATGGGTATGGATACACTATGGAGGTAGTGAAATGAAAAAGACAGTGTTGGTGCTTATCGCACTCATGCTCTTCATCGCGCCCTTGGCAGCCCAGGGACCCAAAGAAGAGCAAGGCCCGATCGTTTTGAAATACTGGACGCACGAGGATCCGAACAGGACGAGGATCGAGGATCGGTACATCCAGGAGTTCCAGGCAGCGAACCCGAATATCACGATCGAGCGGACCACACAGGCCTCGACAAAGATGATGGAACTGGTGCAGACGGCATTCGCCGCCAACTCCGGCCCCGATATCTTCAACATCTCTATCGAGGATGAATACCAGTACATCGTCAACGGAAGAGTCGCACCGGTGAATCCCCAGGCAGCCGGGTACAAGGACCTCAAGGACCTGCTGGACACCTACACCGACGGCATCCTTGATCCGGTGACCCTTGATGGCAATGTCTATGGCCTGCCCCTCGAACTGACCAACTGGTGCATCTTCATCAACAAGAAGGTGTTCCGCTCGGCAGGTCTCGATCCTGAGAAGGATTATCCGAAGACTTGGGAAGAGATGGCCGACCTCTCCGAGAAGCTGGTGATCCGTGATGGCGATATCCTGATCCGCCGCGGATTCGACTTCCGCTATCCGTACTATCTGGTCGCGTTCCTCCCGATGGTCGAGCAACTCGGCGGTCAGCTGATCAGCGATGATGGCAAGACTGCGATCGTCAATGAGCAAGCTTGGCTCAAGTTCCTCACGTTCATGCAGCAGTGGGGCCCCAGCGGACGGAATCTCGGTTCCCCGACCTACAAGAATGCACGCAATCTTTTCAACAAGGACAACAACGACATCGCTATGGCTACCACCGGTCTCTATCAGATTGGCCGCATCAGGGCCGAGAACCCCGCGTTCTACAACAGCAAGGAGTGGATGGTCGTCCCCTTCCCGGTATTCAAGGATGCGGTGCAGGATGTAGCGGCCTCTTTCTATGGCCATTACCTGATGGTCAATGCACAGAGCAGCAAGGCTACACAGGATGCAGCTTGGAAGTTCATCGGCTACATGCTCAGCCACGCGGAGGAGTACCTGACCGAAGTCAGCCTCATCCAGCCGAAGAAGGCTCTGTTCGCTTCCGATGCATACAAGAACATCCCGTATTCCGATGTCTTCACGAAGGATTTCGATCGTGGCCACATCGTCTACTACGGAGCGGCAAGTGCAGAGTTCCAGACCTTGATCCGCAGTGCCGTGGAATCGGTGATACTCTCGGGAGAGACTCCGGAGAAGGCTCTTGCTACCTTGAAGCGTGATGCGCAGGAGTTGTTGGACGAACAACTCTGAGCAATGAGATGACGAAAGGGGAGGTCGATGTACCACAAGTCGGCCTCCCATCATGTTCCTGACCGGAAGAGAGGACCTCTATGAAACGGAAATACATCGGTATCGAGCGAAAGGAGGCTCGCTGGGGATTCGCATTCACCGTCCCGGCGATCCTGTTCTTCTCACTCTTCAGCTTCTATCCCATCCTGAACGCCCTCTACACGAGCATGTTCGACAAGCGGGTCCTCTCCCTGGCAGCTCCGAAATTCATGGGATTCGGCAACTACTCCTACATCTTCACTTCGCCAGATTTCTGGAACTCGATCCGGGCAACCTTCGTCTTCACGTTGGGCACGTTCCTTCCGATCGTGATCTTCAGCCTGATGCTTGCAGTCTTCATGGTGAACCTGAAGAGCAACAAGGTGCGGGGTTTCTTCCAGATCGCCTATTATACTCCAGCGGTAATCTCTTCCGTGGTGGCCGCGGCAATCTGGCTGATCATGTTCGACCCCAGGGGGTTGGGAAACCAGTGGCTGAATGCGCTGCTCCGCACTCCCGGTGTCGACCGCAAGTGGCTTGCCGATGCCACGATGGTCCAGGTTTCGACGATGGTCGTCTATTTCTGGAAATATATCGGGTACTTCGTGGTGCTCTTCATCACCGGGCTTTCTGCGATTCCCCCGGCCATCTACGAGGCGGCGACGATCGACGGTTCCTCGAAATGGCAAGCTTTCTGGCGGATCACATTGCCCCTGCTCAAGCCGACGGTGGTGTTGGTGTCGATCATGGCGATGCTCCAGTGCCTGAAGACGTTCAGCACACAATACCTCTTCGTACAGGGAGGAGCGCCCCGCGCACCGATCAACGTGATCACCCTGAACATCTATACCACCGGTATCAGGAACCAAAGGATCGGAAGGGCCAGTGCGATGAGCATCGTGCTTTTCTTGATCATGCTGCTGTTCACTTGGATGCAATTCAGGTTCTCCAAGAGCGAAGAAGTGGAATACTAGGAGGACACAAGATGATGCGATTCAAGCGGTTTTCCCTCTCGACGGTTCTCATCTGGGCAGCACTTCTTCTCGTCCTGGTATTCACCCTGGCTCCTCTGCTTTTCATGCTGACCAGCTCATTCATGACCAGCAGGCAAATCGTGAGGATGCCGTACAGCTGGATCCCCGATCCGCTGTACTCGGCCAATTATCTCAAGGCGCTCGCGGGCAACGACGGCTCATGGATTTTCCTGCGGAACCTGTTCAATTCCCTGTTCGTCTCGATCACGGTGGCGATCACCACGGTCCTGATCGCTTCGATCACCGGCTATGGGATCGCGAAGTTCAATTTCCGTGGACGGAACTTCATCTTCATGCTCATCATGGCCACGATGATGATCCCGTTCGAAGCGATCATGATCCCGCTTTATATGGTCGCGACCGGCCTGAAGATGCAGGATTCGTATGCCGGTCTCATCATTCCCTTCCTGGTAAGCGCATTCGGAGTGTTCCAGATGCGCCAATACCTCACCACATTCCCCAGTGAGTATCTCGATGCATCGCGTGTCGACGGCTTGGGTGAGTTCGGCATTTTCTGGAGGATCGTATTTCCCAACTGTGCTCCTGTGATCGCCACCTTGGGCATCCTCTCCTTCCGCGGGCAGTGGGACAACCTGTTGTGGCCTCTTTTGGTCACGCAAACCGAGAAGATGAAGACGATTCCCCTGTATATCTCGAAATTCGCCGAGGAGAAACTCACCGACGAAGGTGCGATGATGGCCGTTGCCGTGATCGCCAGCCTGCCGATGTTCATTCTCTTCGGAGCATTGTCCAAATACTTCATAGGGGGCTCGGCTGTCTACGAGTCTCGCAAAGGCTGATTGCATGAGAAACCTGCTTGACCAAGACCTCTTCATCTTCGACATGGGCAATGTCGTCATCCGTGACATCACCACACTCGAAGCCATCGTGGCCCGATATGGGTTCGATTTCGATGAATTGCATGAGGATTATCGTCACTATGTGTATCCGTTGATGGACGGGACCATCGATTCGGCCCTCTGGTGGGATCACGTGGCCCATCAGTTCGGCATCCGGGTGGAAGGGGATCCGCTGGCAACCTTTTTCCTTCCGCGGTGGAATGAGCCCGTGGTACGTCTGATCGGGTATCTGCGAAGCCATGGCAAACGGATCGTCGTCGGATCCAACACGTATGCTCCCCATTGGGATTTCCTGCGGGAAAGGGGTTTCCTTGAGGTGTTCGATGCCTGCTATGCATCACACCTGATGGGCATCTGCAAGCCTTCCAAGCGGTTTTTCTCCCACATCCTGCAAGCGGAGTCAATCAAGCCGCAGAAAGCCTTCTTCCTTGATGATTATGAGGAGAACGTGATCGCTGCACGACAGATGGGAATTCCCTCACACCACTATGTATTGGATTCAGACCTGACTGCCGTGTTCGGGCCCATCTTTACCTGACCTTTACCGATTGATGATGTGTCGCTCACCTTCCGGGTGTATCATGGCATATCCTGAGTCGAAAGAGGTTTCCCATGAAACGGAGAGGAGAGAGCGCGAAGAGGATCCGGTTGACAGTCCAGATCCTTTTCTTTGTGGTGGTGGCAAGCACGACGGTCGTGCATGCGCTTGGGGAGATGGGGATCTCGGTTCCCGTGCTTGCAGGAGCGAGCCTCCATGCGATTTGCCCGTTCGGGGGAGTGGTCACACTCTATCGCTTGATCACCGAAGGGGCCTATGTGCAGAAAATCCACGAGTCGGCGGTATGGCTGTTGGGAATCGTCATGATCTCGACCGTCCTCGTAGGTCCTGCATTCTGTGGATGGGTCTGTCCGTTCGGATCGTTTCAGGAGTGGATCGGTACCATAGGAAAACGATTGTTCAAACGCCGATACAACCGCTTCGTTCCTCCGCGGTTGGACAGGGTGCTGCGCTACCTCCGGTACGTGGTGCTCATCTGGGTAGTCGTCATGACCGCCACTACCGCGACCTTGATATTCTCTGCCTATGATCCTTATTATGCACTGTTCAATTTCTATACCGGAGAGGTTGCCGTCACCGGCTATGTCTCCCTTGGTCTGGTCATGGTCCTCTCACTCTTCGTGGAACGCCCCTTTTGCAAGTATGCGTGTCCCTACGGAGCGTTGCTGGGAACCGCCAATCTCTTCAGGATATTCCGCCTGCGCAGGAATGCGAGCACCTGTATCGATTGCAAGGCTTGCGACACATCCTGTCCGATGAACATCCGGGTAAGCACCGTATCTGTGGTGAGAGACCACCAGTGCAACGTGTGCTTGAAGTGCACCAGCGAACAATCCTGTCCGATTCCCCATACGGTCGAGCTCAACAGTACCCGCCTGGAGGATGTAGCTACCCGGGAGGCACGACAATGAGAGTCACCGTACGATCGATCGCATTCATGCTCGTAGTGACGATGATCGGGGGAGTCCTGTTGCTTTCCCTGTCCGGATTGTGGAAAACCACCAGTTCGAAGACGCCGGTCAAATTCTCCACGGGTGAGTTCGCGGGACTGTCGAATCCCGCGGATATCCGCGGTTCCTACAGCTTTGCCGATGTCGAGAAGAATTTCTCCGTGACCGCCGAAACGTTGGCGAATGCCTTCTCGTTCGATACTTCATCGAAACCGGCCGGAACCTACGTAGCCAAGGACATCGAAGGAGCATACGGTGCACTGGTACCGGAGGGGGGCGAAGTCGGTACCGACAGCCTCAAGTGGTTCGTCTCGCTGTACATGGGAATCCCTTATGAAGCCGAAGGAGATACCTTGTTGCCGACAAGTGCGCTCGACTTGTTGTTTCGTGAAGGAAAGATCGATGCAGCCGCTCGCGAGGAACTGGCATCGCGATCCGTCGAACCTCCAGGGGAGGGGATGAAGTCTCCTGTGGTCATCACGGAGCACGTGGAATCGGCCGAAGACGGGGTGATCAAGGGAAGCACCACGTATGCCGATGTCATTGCATGGGGTGTCAGCCAGCAACAGATCGAAGAGATCATCGGCATGCCGCTTCCTGGCAAGACCACCAACATCAGGGATCACCTGCAGAAGAACGGTCTGAGCTTTTCCACCGTGAAAGCCCAGCTGCAATCCTTGGTCGACGTATCAGGTCAGTGAGTCTGTCCCGGTCCGGTACTGTGTCGGCGTCATCCCGATGAAGCGCCTGAATACCTTCGTGAAATAACCCGGGGTAGGGAATCCGCACCGGGTGCACACCATGGTGATGTTCATTCTCGGGTCATCAAGGAGCTCCAGAGCCCTGTTGACCCGCCATGCGTTCAGGTACTGCAGGAAATTGATGCCGGTGTGTTCCTTGAACAATCGGCTCAGGTGACCCTCGCTGATGTTCAGGTGTGTGGCGGTCTCCTGCAGTCCGATCGGTTTGGCATACTGGTGTGCGATGATCCTGATCGCATGATCGACTATGTGGTTGGAGACCTTGACCGGCAGTTCGATCCTGTTTCCATCGGTCCTGGTGTTCCCGAGTGATGCGATCTCGTCCTCCTCCTGACGCAAGGCTTCCACCAAGGAAATCAGGGTCTGTTCAAGTTCCTCATCGTCGAAGGGCTTGCGAAGGTAGTCGAACACACCGAGCTTGATCGCCGTACGCATGTACGTGAAATCGCTGTGCCCGCTGAGTATGATCGCGTGTTCGACCGCACAGGTCCGAAGCATCTCCAATCCATCCTGTCCGGGAAGCCTGATATCGGTGATCACGATGTCCGGTTCGGTCTCCCGGATGATCCGTTCTCCTTCGATCCCGTCGGCTGCACTTCCGACCACCTGCAATCCTATCCGTTCCCAAGGCGTGCTCTGCAAAATTTCCTCGCGGATCAACTGTTCATCCTCGACGATCACGACTGTGAAGGGTGTCATACCACCTCCTTCCGTTCCGATGGGATATGGATGGTCACGACGGTTCCTTCATCCTCTGCCGAATCGATGGTCAATCCCGCCGCGTCGCCGTAGCGGAGCTTGAGGCGGCGGTGGATGTTGTAGAGTCCGACATGCTGTTGGGACTCAGGCTCGAACAGCTCATCAAACGAGGTCTTTCCCGCGAAGCCAACTCCGTTGTCGGCTATGGTGATGAGAATCCTGGAACCGCTGGCATACGCCTTGACCGAGAGCCTCCAGATGCCGACCTTCGGTTCGAGTCCGTGTATCAGCGCATTTTCAACCAGAGGCTGGATGATCAGCTTCGGGGTCCGCAGGTTGGCTATGGATTCGTCCAATTCCACCTTTGCATGCAACTTGTCCCCGAAACGGATCCGTTGGATCGTCAGGTAGCTTTCCACCAGGGCGAAACTCTCCTGAAGCGTGGTCTCAGCATCCCGATTGTCAATCGCGTTGCGAAGCAGTTTTCCCAGTTTCGTGGTGATCAGCAGGATTTCCTCCTCGTGATGAAGCTTTGCGATCGCCTTCACGGTATTGAGCGTGTTGTAAAGAAAGTGCGGATTCAGCTGTGCTTCGAGTGCCTTTCGCTCAGCCTCTTGCAACTTCGCCTCCTCCTCCCTCGTCACCTCCATCAGTGTCGTGATCTGACGCACCATCGTGTTGAATGAACGCTCGAGTGCACTGATTTCCCAGATATCCGATTCTGCGACCCGCGCATGCAGGTCTCCGGACTCCACCTGGTGCATGGTCCGCGCAAGCGTGTCGATCGGACGGGCGATCGAACGGCTGAAGAAATAGGCGAGGATTCCCGCCAGCATGGCGCCGATCGCAAGCACCATGATGATGATGACGAGATATTCATCGATGCTCTGCTGTATGATGGTCGTGTCGGTCACCCCGGCGATGAAGAGCTGGGTATTGGCGATCGGGGTCAGTGAGATGATGTTGTTGCCCACCAACCTGCTTCCGTCAGTGAGCGGGAACGTGATGCCGCCCAGCTCAGGGAACCGGGAGAAATCACCATGCTTGTCCAAGTGCATGACCGAGTGCGCCGCGAACGTTCCGGTATCGATCAGGATGATGTCGGAAAATCCGTAACCGGAGGGAACCACGCCCACCGTCTCCTGGAGGATGTCGACCGCGACATACCCCAGGACATTGCCCGACTGGTCACGGACTTTCCTGAGGATGCTCATGAATGCGATAGCATTGTTTTGGGTTACGTAGCGGTTGTCCAGCGTGATCAGCGAAGCCGTCTCCACCCCGGCGCGGGAGAGGTCGAAGAAGGGATTCGTATCATTCCCTTGGTACCGCAGGTCGTACTGCGGGGGGAACAGATGGGTGGAGATCCTGGTCCTTCCCGAGCTGCTTACCACCGAGGCGGTGGCCATGTAGGTGTCACCCTTCATGATGCTGAACAATTGTTCATAGATTCCTGAGATCTTTGTCTGGCTGCTGTCCGATCCTTCTTGTTGCAGGAGCCTCACGATGTCCTCGTTCGTACTGATCGCATAGGCCTTGTGGCGATATCCCTCGACCACGTGCGAAAGTCGTGCTCCCACCTGGCCGATATTGTTCTGCGACTGCTCCATGAGGTTGTTCTGTACTGCCCTCCGACCTGCCGCAAGGTAGGAGAATCCGAGCAGCGATACGGGTATGAGCATCACCACAAGGAAAAAAAGCATCAATCGGGAAAAGAGTGTCGTAAAGATCGATGAACGGGCCATGAAACCAGTGTATCGCAGCAATTCCCTGTTGGCTAGGGGGTTGTCATTTTCCATTCATACCTTCTTTTTGCATATTGTTTGTATAAATATTGAAAAAATGTGTAGAGGTGGAGTTGACATTTCCCGTCTCGCTGTATACAACAGAAACAATCTTCTGTAATGAGGTGCCAGTCATGAGAGCGGCAGGGAAACATCAATGTTCCGCGAGAGAACCAAGACATCGGCACATGACGAGTCAAATCGCATGTGATCCGACTTCCAGTTTTGCAACACCTTCCGGTGCTGCGCTCGTCATTCCCTCCCTCCTCATTTCTTCCACCCTCCTTCCCGTAATCGCAATCCTACCTGCGATCATCATTATCGTAAGCCTTATTATTCTCTGACTCACGGTACGCCGATTCAGGTGCAACCGTGGGGACACCCTCCACGGTGAATCGGTGTAACCGAATCATCGGCATCGACCGGCCACAGGGGCAGTCGGGCCGCCAGCACACACCTAATATAGGGGGAGTGACATATGGAACGGTACACATTGGGTATTCTGGTCAACAACCAGCCGGGAGTGCTCAGCAGGGTAGTCGGGCTGTTCAGCAGACGGGGCTACAATATCGACAGCCTCTCGGTGGGAGAAACCGAGGATCCCAAGGTCAGCCGGATCACCATCGTGGTCACCGGTGACAGGCCCATCGTCGAGCAGATCGAGAAGCAGGTCGCCAAGCTCATCGATGTCATCACGGTAGTCGAGCTGACGTTGCAAGGGAGTATCCAGTGCGAGCTGTTGCTGGTGAAGGTGACCACCTCGGGGAAGACCCGGGCCGCTGTGGTGGAACTCTCCGAGATATTCAAGGCCAAGATCATGGATGTGACCGAGACCACCCTGACGATGCAGATCACCGGGAACATGGACAAGGTTGCCTCATTCCTCCACCTCTTGCGACCCTACGGGATCACCGAGTTGGTGCGTACCGGCATGACTGCGATGGAACGCGGCAGCCAAGCGATGGTGAACCATCGCGACGAAGATTGAGACGTTCGGGAGTGCAGGCTCCCTGATCCTAGAAATAGCAGATGACGCCCGAGGGGCAAAAGGAGATGCGAGAATGAGTACCATGTATTATGAGAAAGACGCCGACATGTCGGTGCTGGAAGGAAAGACCGTCGCGATCATCGGGTATGGCAGCCAGGGACACGCCCACGCGCTGAACCTCCACGAATCGGGTGTCGATGTGATCGTAGGCCTCTACGCGGGCAGCCCCTCCTGGGAGAAGGCCGAGGAGGCAGGACTTCGGGTCATGACCGCCTCGGATGCTGCCAAGGCCGCCGATGTGATCATGATGCTGGTCAATGATGAGAAGCAATCCAAACTCTATGCCGAGAGCATCGAGCAAGGCCTCAGTGCAGGGAAGTACCTCGCCTTTGCCCATGGTTTCAACATCCACTTCGGCCAGATCGTCGCTCCGAAGAATGTGAACGTCATCATGATCGCCCCCAAGGGTCCCGGGCATACGGTCCGTTCCCAGTTCCTCGAGGGCAAGGGAGTTCCCTCGCTCATTGCGATCCACCAGGATCCCAGCGGAAACTCCAAGGAGATCGCGCTTGCCTATGCGGCCGGTCTCGGAGCCGGAAGGGCAGGAATATTCGAGACTACCTTCAAGGAAGAGACCGAGACCGATCTGTTTGGCGAACAAGCGGTCCTGTGCGGCGGAATCTCGGCGCTCATCAAGGCGGGATTCGACACCTTGGTCGCTGCGGGATACCAACCGGAAATGGCCTATTTCGAGTGTTGCCACGAGATGAAGCTGATCGTGGACCTGATCAACCAGGGTGGTCTCTCCTACATGCGTTACTCGATCAGCGATACCGCCGAGTATGGGGATTATGTGACGGGAAGCCGGATCATCACGGATGAGACGAAGAAAGAGATGCAGAATGTCCTCTCTGAAATCCAGAATGGCACATTCGCTCGCAATTGGCTGCTTGAGAACCAGGTGAAGCGTCCCTTCTTCAATGCAAAGCGCCGCATGGAATCCGAGAGCCTGCTCGAAAGCACGGGCAAGCGGCTTCGCTCCCTGATGAGCTGGCTGAAGAAGTAGGGGGTACGGCAACGTCACGCCGCAGGCACAGGACGATCGGGTTCACGACCGATAAAGAATTTCGGAGGTAGGATATGGCCGAGCACATTGCGATTTTCGATACGACGCTCCGTGACGGGGAGCAAGCTCCCGGGTACAGCATGAACCTTGAGGAGAAGCTGCGGTTCGCACGGCAGCTCGAGGCCTTGGGGGTCGATGTGATCGAGGCGGGATTCGCGATCGCCTCTCCCGGGGATTTCGCTTCGGTGCAGGCCATCGCCTCCGCAGTCCGAGAATGTACGGTCGCCAGCCTCTCGCGTGCGTTGCGCAAGGATATCGATTGTGCGTGGGATGCGGTCAAGGGTGCTGCCCGGCCGCGTATCCACACGTTCATCGCGAGCAGCGACCTGCATCTCGAATACAAACTGAAGATGTCGAGGCAACAGGCCTACGAGCAAGCGGTCAGCATGGTCCGCCATGCGCGCAATCTCTGCGATGACATCGAGTTTTCGCCCGAAGACGCAGCCCGGAGCGATCGGGATTTCCTCTGCCGGCTGGTGGAGGGGGTGATCGATGCCGGTGCACGGGTGATCAACGTTCCCGATACCGTGGGATACAGCATGCCGCAGGAATTCGGCGAGCTCATCTCCTATCTGATGCACCATGTGCCGAACATTGACAAGGCGATCATCTCGGTGCACTGCCACAACGACCTCGGCCTTGCGGTTGCCAATACGTTGGCGGGGCTGAAGGCCGGAGCCCGACAGGCCGAGTGTACGGTATGCGGAATCGGTGAGCGGGCGGGAAACGCGGCGGTCGAGGAGCTCGTGATGGCGATCAGGACCCGAAGGGACCTGTACGACTTCGATTACCGCCTGAAGACCGAGGAACTGTACAAGACCAGCCGCCTTCTCTCGAGCATCACCGGTGTGGCGATCGCTCCGAACAAAGCGGTCGTGGGGGCAAACGCTTTCGCTCATGAATCGGGTATCCACCAACATGGCATGATGGCCAACGCGAAGACGTATGAGATCATGACTCCCGAGTCCATCGGATTGAAGAAGACGACGATGGTCCTGGGGAAGCATTCGGGGCAGCACGCGTTCGTGAAACGGATGGAAGACCTTGGCTACTCTCTCTCTGCAGAGATGACAGCGAAGCTCTTCGCCGATTTCAAGAACGTCGCGGACAAGAAGAAGGAGATCACCGACCGGGATCTGGTCGCGCTCATGGAGAGCGGAACCCATGCCGCACCGAAAATCTACGAGCTGGACAATTTCGTGGTCAACAGCGGCAACACTATGACCGCAACCGCTTGCGTGACCTTGAAAAGGGATGGCAAGAAGATTCAGGCGGTCGAGATGGCGACCGGTCCCGTCTACGCCTGCTTCAAGGCGGTGGAACGGATCATCAAGCACTCATATGTACTCGAGGATTACCAGCTCCGGGCAGTTACCGAACACCGTGACGCGCTTGGCGAGGTCCTGGTGAAGATCAGTGACAATCACGGTGTCTACCGTGGGCGGGGCGTGAGCACGGACGTGATCGAGGCGAGCATGCAGAGCCTTCTCGCCGCGGTGAATCGCATGATTGAAGTTGCGGAGCGCGCACACCAAGAAGCGGAATCGGGCGATCAGAGCGCAGGAAGGAAAGCGAAGGAGTGGGTCCCCCTCTCCGAGGAGGCCCGTTCGCGTGACATGAAAATCACCGGAACGGTCGAAGGCGATGTGACCAAGGAGACCCTTCATGCAAGATAAGAGCCGGCGTGTCTCGATATTCGACTCGACGCTTCGTGACGGAGCCCAAGCCGAGGGTATCTCATTCTCGGTATTGGACAAGCTCAAGATCGTCAAGGCGCTGGACGACCTGTGCGTCGACTACGTGGAAGCAGGCAATCCCGGGTCGAACCCTAAGGACCTGGAGTTTTTCCATGAAGTCGCCTCCTTGTCCCTGAGCCATGTGAAACTGGTCGCCTTCGGTGCCACGCGAAGACGGGACACCGATGTGGCCGATGATGCGAATATCCGTTCGCTTCTCAGTGCGAATACCCCCGCGGTCGCGATCTTCGGCAAGAGCTGGGATTTCCAGGTGACCGACATCATCCGGACCTCGCTCGAGGAGAATCTTGCGATGATCAGGGATACGGTCGGCTTCCTCGTCGCTCACGGCAAGGAGGTGATCTTCGATGCCGAACATTTCTTCGACGGGTATGCCGACAATCCCTCCTATGCGCTAAAGACGGTGAGGACAGCCGCCGAGGCAGGAGCCGCTTCCATAGCCCTGTGCGATACCCGAGGTGGTGCGATTCCATCATTCGTCGCCGACGCCACACGCGTGGTGGTCGACATGCTGGAGGTCTCACACCCTCAGGTGATCGTGGGAATCCATGCCCACAATGACAACTCCTGTGCCGATGCCAACTCGGTCATGGCCGTGGAGGCAGGAGCCCGACAGGTACAGGGTACCTTGGTCGGATTCGGGGAGCGGTGCGGAAACGCTCGCCTGGCGACCATCATCCCGACCCTGCAACTGAAGATGGGATTCGAAGTGATCGGATCGGAGGCTCTTTCGCGTCTCTATCTGGTAAGCCATTCGGTCGCGGAGATCGCAAATGTCTCCATACCGCACGGGACGCCCTACATCGGCAGGAGTGCATTCACACACAAGGGTGGCATGCATATCGATGGGATCGCGAAGAATCCCAAGTCGTTCGAACATATCGATCCCGAGACGGTCGGCAATGAGCGCCGCCTTTTGATGAGTGAGGTCGCAGGCCGCGCGACGATTCTCAAGCGTATACAGCGGTATGCCCCGGAGCTGGGCAAGGATGCTCCCGAGACGCAACAGATCATCGATACGCTGAAACTCATGGAGATGAACGGGTATCAATTCGAAGGTGCCGAGAGTTCCTTCGAGCTGGTCATCGCGAAGCATCTGGGCAAGCATACTCCCTACTTCTTGCTCGACCACTACAGGACCTTGGGAGAAAAGCCGTTCGTCAGCGATCCGAACACCAGCCACACTGCCGTGGTGAAGGTCGCGGTCGACAAGCAGACGGCGATCGCCGCCGCGCAGGGAGACGGACCGGTCCACGCCCTGGACAAGGCGCTGAGAAAGGTCCTTGAGGATTTTTATCCCACGCTCTCGACAATCCACCTGACCGACTACAAAGTCCGTGTGCTCGATTCGCAACAAGCCTCCGCGGCGAAGGTCAGGGTCCTGATAGAAACTACCGATGGGGAGACCTCCTGGTCGACAGTCGGCGTTTCCACCGATATCATAGAGGCCAGTTGGATGGCTCTGGTCGATTCGATCGAATACAAACTGATGCGGGAGGGGGTGAAACCCCCTGCCGATCATACGGAAGGAGAATATTGATGAGCATGACCATGTCACAGAAGATTCTGGCGGCCCACGCCAAGGTCGACGCAGTACAACCCGGACAGTTGGTGATGGCCGACCTCGATCTCGTGCTGGGAAACGATATCACGGCCCCTGTGGCGATCAAGGAATTCGCCAAGTTCGGGACTGATCAGGTTTTCGACAAGAAGAAGATCGCACTGGTTCCCGATCACTTCACCCCGAACAAGGATATCAAGGCTGCGCAGCAGTGCAAGATGATGCGTGAGTTCGCGCATGAAAAGGAGATCGAGAACTATTTCGAGATCGGTGCGATGGGCATCGAGCACGCATTGCTTCCCGAGCAGGGACTCGTCGATGCGGGAGATCTCATCATCGGTGCAGACAGTCATACCTGTACCTACGGTGCGCTCGGAGCATTTTCCACAGGTGTCGGCAGTACCGACATGGCCGCTGCGATGGCAACCGGAAAGGCATGGTTCAAGGTTCCTGCCGCATTGCGGTTCAACCTGAGCGGTAAGCTTCCCGCATGGGTCTCGGGCAAGGATCTCATCCTCCATATCATCGGGATGATCGGAGTCGATGGCGCGCTCTACAAATCGATGGAATTCACGGGTGAGGGAGTCTCCTCCCTGACGATGGACGATCGGTTCACCATCTGCAACATGGCGATCGAAGCCGGAGCCAAGAATGGCATCTTCGGGGTCGATGAGATCGCCTTGGAATATCTTGCGGCACATTGTGCACGCAAGCCGGTCATATTCAGCGCTGACGAGGATGCGGAATATGAGAAGACTTACGAGATAGATCTTTCCACCATCAGGCCGACGGTCTCTTTCCCGCACCTGCCGGACAATACCCGGACGATCGACGAGGTCGGAGAGATCAGGATCGACCAGGTGGTGATCGGTTCCTGCACGAACGGCCGGATCAGCGATCTTCGCGTGGCCGCGCAGATCCTCAAGGGAAAGAAAGTCGACCCGCGGGTACGGACCATCATTTTCCCCGCTACACAGAACATCTACCTGCAGGCAATGGACGAGGGATTGTTGAAAATCTTCGTGCAAGCGGGAGCTGTCGTCAGCACGCCGACTTGCGGACCCTGTCTCGGCGGTCACATGGGAATCCTCGCCGAAGGTGAACGGGCGGTGGCTACCACCAACCGGAACTTCGTCGGTCGCATGGGCCATGTCGGAAGCGAGGTCTATCTTGCAAGTCCAGCCGTGGCTGCCGCCTCGGCACTGACCGGGTACATCACGAATCCCGAAACCATCAAGGAGAACTGAATATGGATGCCAAAGGAAAAGCTTTCCGCTACGGGAATAACGTCGATACCGATGTGATCATCCCTGCGCGATACCTCAATACCACCGATCCGAAAGAGCTCGCGAGCCATTGCATGGAGGACATCGACGCCAATTTCGTGAAACAGGTCAAAGCGGGTGACATCATGGTTGCGAACCATAATTTCGGGTGCGGTTCAAGCCGCGAACATGCGCCGCTCGCGATCAAGGCCGCGGGAATCAGCTGTGTGATCGCTTCGTCATTCGCCCGGATCTTCTACAGGAACTCGATCAACATCGGACTCGCGATCCTCGAGTGCGAGGAGGCGGTACAGGGTATAAAGGCAGGAGACACGGTGAGTGTCGATTTCTCCAGCGGGACCATCAAGAACGAAAGTACCGGAGAATCCTGGTCCGCCCAGCCGTTTCCCCCATTCATCCAAAAGATGATCAAAGCCGACGGTCTCATCAATTATCTTCGGAAGGAGGCCCGGGCATGAAACTGCGCATAGCCTTGATTCCCGGAGACGGGATCGGACCCGATATCGTCGCCGAAGCGCTGAAAGTCATGGGAGCGGTGGGAACCAAGTTCGGCCACAAGCTCGATTTTTCGTTCTACCTTGCCGGAGGTGCTGCGATCGACAGTGTCGGTGTCCCGCTTCCCGAGTCCACCTTGCTTGGTTGCCAGGATGCCGAGGCAGTGCTGCTCGGTGCCGTGGGAGGTCCCAAGTGGGACCACCTGGGTGGTGAGATGCGGCCGGAGAAGGCACTGCTAGGATTGCGCGGCGGACTGGGGCTGTTTTGCAACCTGCGCCCTGCGATACTCTATCCGCAGCTGGCCGATGCATGTCCGCTCAAGAGCTCCCTGATCGAAGGCGGTCTTGACCTCATGGTGGTGCGCGAGCTTACCGGCGGCATCTATTTCGGCAAGCGGGGGAGGAATGAGGCTGGAGATGCAGCTTTCGATACCATGGCCTATACGACAGCTGAGGTCGAGCGGATCGTCCGCATGGCCTTCGATATCGCGATGAAACGGAACAAGCATCTTACCAGCATCGACAAGGCGAACATACTGGAGACCTCAAGGCTCTGGCGATCGGTCGTGAACAGGCTTGCTGCCGATTACCCCGAGGTTGTGGTGGATCACCAGTATGTCGATAACGCCGCGATGCAGTTGGTGCGAAAGCCCAGGCAGTTCGATGTGATCGTGACCGAGAACATGTTCGGTGACATCCTGAGCGATGAGGCGAGCCAGATCACCGGTTCGATCGGCATGCTCCCTTCTGCAAGTCTCCGTTCCGACAGTTTCGGCATGTATGAGCCGATCCATGGTTCCGCTCCCGACATCGCGGGACAGGACAAGGCGAATCCGATCGCCACGATACTCTCCGTAGCGATGATGCTCCGTTATACGTTCAGACTCGCTTCCGAAGCCGATGCGATCGAGTCTGCGGTAGGGCGTGTCCTCGATGCCGGATGGCGTACCGGGGACATCATGAGCGAGGGGATGCGCCTGGTGGGCACGAAGGAGATGGGCACGCTGATCGCCCAGCAGATCTGATAGGTTCGACCGACTGGAGGCAGTCGGCAAGGAGAGAATGATGAGTGAAATGATAGTGTATCTCGAAGGCGCGTACGTACCGCTTGGTGAAGCCAAGATTCCCGTGATGGACCATGGATTGCTCTACGGAGATGGAATTTTCGAGGGCATCCGGGCCTATGGCGGTCGGGTTTTCCGTCTGGATGACCATATGAAGCGGTTCCAGTCGGCCGCACGCGCGATCAACCTCACGCTGCCGTTGCCTCTGGAAGAGATTACCGAGATCGTGCTGGAGACATGCCGCAGGAACCAGATTGTCGACGGATATGTCCGTCTCGTATGTACCCGCGGAGCTGATGGCCTCGGCCTCTATCCGAAACCCCAGGCCCATGGACCGCGGTTGTTCTGTATTGCCGGCCAGGTGGCTCTCTATCCCGAAGAAGCATACAGACGCGGACTGAAGGTCATCACCAGCCACCTCAGGCGGAACAAGGCGACGATCGTCGATCCGCAGATCAAGAGCCTGAACTATCTGAACAACATCCTCGCTTCGATCGAAGCCCACCGCTACGGTGCTGATGAGGCACTGATGCTCAACGAGGACGGTATCGTCACCGAGTGCACGGGGGACAACGTGTTCTTGGTCAAGGACCATGTTGTGAAGACCCCTCCGGTGTGGCTCGGAACGTTGGATGGGATCACCCGCCAGAGCGTCATCAAGATCTGCAAGGAGCTCGGTGTCGAGCTGAAGGAAGAACCGTTCACCCACTTCAACCTGCTGAATGCTGACGAGGCGTTCCTCACGGGAACCGCGGCGGAAATCATCGCACTCACCGAGCTTGACAGCCAGAAGATCGGAAACGGTGTGGCGGGAGACATGACGATGAAACTGCTCAAGGCGTTCCGTGAGTACGTGAGACGTCCGGAGAATGGAGCGAAGATATGAGAAGCGACCAGATGAAGAGCGGGAGCACGCGAGCTCCCCACCGATCGTTGATGAAGGCCCTCGGCCTTACCGACAGGGAGATTGCCGCTCCCTTGATCGGTATCGTCAACTCCGCAAACGGAATCATTCCGGGTCACGTGCATGTGAACCGGATCGTCGATGCGGTGAAGGCCGGGGTACGCAATGCCGGGGGAACACCGATCGACTTTTCTGTCATCGGTGTGTGTGACGGTATCGCGATGGGACACAAAGGGATGAAGTATTCCCTTGCGAGCAGGGAACTGATCGCCGATTCCATCGAGATCATGGCGACCGCTCACCCCTTCGACGCACTGGTCATGGTACCGAACTGTGACAAGATCGTTCCCGCCATGCTCATGGCAGCTGCCCGGATCAACATTCCTACCATCGTCGTCTCGGGTGGCGCGATGCTCGCCGGACATCTTCCCGGACAAAAAAGTGCCATCGACCTCACCAGTGTCTTCGAGGCGGTCGGTGCGCACGCCGCGGGAAAGATGAGTGACAGCGAGTTGCTCGCCTGCGAAAGCAACGCATGCCCCACCTGCGGTTCTTGTTCCGGCATGTTCACCGCGAACAGCATGAACTGTCTCACCGAAGCCTTGGGGATGGGACTGCCGGGAAACGGAACGGTTCCTGCTGTCTATGCGGAACGTGACCGCCTTGCCAAGGAGGCAGGATACGCGATCATGGAGCTCTACAAGAAACAGGTCAAACCTTCCGATATCATGACCGAGAAGGCATTCGAGAACGCGCTTGCCGTCGACATGGCCTTGGGATGCAGCACGAACAGCATGTTGCACCTCCCGGCCATCGCGCACGAGGCGCATGTCGACCTGGATATCTTCAAGGCCAACGAAATCAGCAAGCGCACTCCGAACCTCTGTCACCTCGCACCAGCGGGACCCTATCATATCGAGGACCTCTATCGTGCAGGCGGCGTCATGGCCGTGATGGGGGAGTTGCACAAGAAGCATCTGATCCACACCGATGTGACCACCGTCTCGGGTCAGACCATGGGTTCGCAGATCGCGAAAGCAGCCAACTACGACCACGAGGTGATCAGACCGATCGAGAAACCCTACAGCCTGACCGGAGGAATCGCGGTCCTGCGTGGAAACCTCGCTCCGGATGGTGCGGTGGTGAAGCGCTCCGCGGTAGCTCCCGAGATGCTCAGGCACTCAGGGCCTGCCCGGGTCTTCGAATCCGAGGAAGAGGTGAGCCTCGCCATCTATCGGGGACAGATCAAGAAGGGAGATGTCATCGTCATCCGCTATGAAGGACCCAAAGGTGGTCCGGGAATGCGTGAGATGCTCGGTCCCACCTCAGCGATCGCAGGGATGGGATTGGACAAGGATGTCGCCCTCATCACCGACGGACGATTCAGCGGGGCGACTCGCGGTGCCTCCATCGGCCACGTTTCTCCGGAGGCTGCCGAAGGCGGACCGATCGCGTTCGTCAAGGAAGGTGACATCATCGAGATCGACATCGAGCACGGTACGTTGGCGCTCAAGGTCGATGATGCCGAATTGGCAAAGAGGAAAGAGGGGTGGAAGGCCCCGGTTCCTCCCATCACCACAGGGTATCTCGGTCGCTATGCAAAGCAGGTTACCAGCGCAGCAACAGGAGCTGTGTTCGCAGACAGATGACAGGAAAGGTTCTTTCCTGCACATGACAGCCGGATCACGGATTGATGGCTGGGGGAGTAATTCGCATGAAGTTGAACGGAGCAGAAATCATCATCGCTTGCCTCAAGGAACAGGGTGTCGATACCGTGTTCGGATTTCCCGGCGGAGCGGTACTCAACATCTACGATGCCCTGTACAAGCACAGGGATTCGATCCGGCATATCCTGACCAGCCATGAACAGGGTGCCGCCCACGCGGCCGACGGGTATGCCCGTTCGACGGGGAAAGTCGGAGTGGTGTTCGCTACCAGCGGTCCGGGAGCGACCAACCTCGTCACCGGGCTCGCGACTGCCTACATGGATTCGATTCCTGTGGTTGCGATCACCGGGAACGTGACCACGCAGCTGTTGGGCAAGGACAGTTTCCAGGAAGTCGACATCAGTGGCATCACGATGCCGATCACGAAACACAACTACATCGTCAAGGATGTGGCGCAGCTGGCTGCAGTCATCCGGAATGCCTTCAAGATAGCCCGGGAAGGACGGCCGGGGCCTGTGCTTATCGACATCCCGAAGGATGTCACGGCATCCCTCGCGGAGTATGAGGCGGTGAAGATCGACTCCTACGTACCCTCCGAGGTAGCAAAGCAGAGCGCGCTGGAGAAGACGATCAAACTGATCGGAGAGTCCCACAAGCCGATGCTCTACGTCGGCGGCGGTGTCATCCGTTCCGCCGCACAACAAGAGCTGGCCGAGTTCATCGAGAAGATCGACAGCCCGATGGGGGTCTCCCTGATGGGAAACGGTTCGATCGATGCCATGCACCCTCGGTTCACCGGCATGATCGGCATGCACGGGACCAGGGTCTCGAACATTGCGGTGAGCAATTGCGACCTGCTGGTGGTGATCGGCGCCCGGTTCAGCGACCGCGTCGTGAGCAAGGCAAGTGCCTTCGCCAAGAAAGCGAGGATCGTCCATATCGACGTTGATCCTGCTGAGATCAACAAGAACATCTCGACCTATCACCACGTGATCGGTGATGTGAAGGTCATCCTCGGCAAGCTCAACTCGATGATCACGATGCCTATGGTCCACGGTCCGTGGATGGAACAGATTGCCAAGTGGAAGGCGGAGTATCCGGTGAAGATCGCGGGAGAGACGCGCAGGCCTTCCGAGATATTGAAGGCGCTCTCGCGCGTGATGCCCGAGGATGCAATCCTCGTCACCGAGGTCGGACAGCATCAGATGTGGGCTGCTCAGTTCTATCGTCACACTCCGGGCCGGCGGTTCTTGACCTCGGGGGGGCTGGGGACGATGGGGTACGGTACCGGTGCCGCGATCGGAGCACAGGTGGGAAGCAGGGGCAAGCGGGTGGTCAACGTAGCGGGGGACGGATCGTTCCGGATGAACTGCAACGAACTCGCCACCATATCGCGCTACCGATTGCCAGTGGTGGTGCTCGTGATGAACAATCATACCTTGGGAATGGTGCGACAGTGGCAGACACTCTTCTATGATGAACGGTACTCGGAAACCACGTTGGATACGGAAATCAACTGGGTTGCCTTGGCACAAGCATACGGTGTGAAGGGAATGCGTCTGGGCATCGACGATGATCCCGAAGCGATCCTCACCGCCGCGCTCTCGCTCAACGGTCCCGTGGTGATCGACTGCGAGATCCCGTTGGACAACAAGGTCTACCCGATGGTAGCTCCCGGAGCCTCCATCGAGGATATGATCGAAGAGGAAATCAACTGAGGAATTTCCTGTCGTCCGGGATCCAGGATAATACAAGAGACTGTCAGCGTATGTGTGACAGTCTCTTGTTCGTATGCCATACGGCGTATGCCGCGGCAGTTCCCAAACGGTTCTGCCCGTACAATCGGGCGGATCCCCATGCCCTCGTGCAGAGTGGCCCAGGTTCCGAAGCAGAATCCAGCCAGTGGCCGATTCGTCAGCCTGAGAGTCCGATCGATCAGGACAATTTCTCAGGATACTGTGTCTCAGCAAATATGATGATATCGGAGACACGCATATTAAGCACAGACGCAATCTTCTCCATGGTCTCGACTCGTGGAACACATCTTCCGGATTCGATGAAGTAGAGCTGGCTTCTGGAAATTCCTGTTTGCGCAACAAGCTTGTCTTGCGAGAATCCAGCCTTCACTCTCAAATCCCTTATCGCTTTTCCAACATCCATGTCATAACAATAAAGTCGTTTATCAATAATGTAAAGTGGTCGGCAGTCTTTTGTACGAAAATACCACGAAACTAAACCAGTTCACTTTCGATTCCCGATAATTCATCCCGATATATAGATATATTACATTATTGGAATAGGTGCTCAATTTCATTCATTGCATTTTCCGAGGCTCGGTAAGATATAGCAGAAAGACTCCTGCGGCACCGACCAGGGCAGTCGCTCCTACCAGGATCCAGAGCACCGAAAGGCCGTGGCGGGCACTGATCTGACCACCGATCAACGGTGCCAATCCGTGACCGAATCCCATGATCACCGGGAGTATCGCATTGAATCTCGCCCGATGGCTCATCGGCGTATTGTTCGCGATGTAGTAGTGGGTATTCGTTGCATCGACAACCTCTCCCAAGGTGAATATGACCGTCAAGAGATAGAAAACGACAGGAATCGTGGCGAAGCCCATGCACGCGAATCCGATCGCATAGAGAACTCCCGCCAATGCGATATTCCTCAGCGGATGATGCTTGCGCAGGATCATGACGATGAAGGCGTTCGAACATACCACCACCACAGCGTTGAGAGACATCATGCTTCCGTAGAGCGTGGCTCCGGCTTCTCCGAACAATCGGGTGGTATACAGGGGAAGGGCAAAGAGTGATTGACTGTAGGAGAAACTGAAAAAGGTGATGCAGAGGGCGAGCAGCATGAGCCGGGGACGGGAGAACAGAGCCTTGAAGAGGCCTCCCGGATAGGCTTTCTCCGTCGATTCGCTACGGTAGCTTGCTTCTATCGCAGCTTGGTCCGGCTTGGATTCCGGGACCATGAAGGCGACGAAGATGATCGACACCGTGGCGGCGATCGCGTTGCCGAAGAACAACCATTGGGGTGCGCGATAAAAGAACAGCCCCGCGATGACCGGTCCTGCGGCAAATCCCATGTTATGTCCCAGGTAGTTCAAGGAAAAGCTTGCCTGTCGATTTTCAGGGTTGGTCACATCGGTCATCAACGCACTGCGGGCAGGGTCGGTCATGCCATCGAACAGGAGATTGAGGAAAATGAACAGCGGTATCAGACGGGAACTGCCAAGAAAGCCGCAGACCACGAACATCGCGCTTGCCATCAATTGGCCGGCGATCATGACTTTTTTCCGTCCGATCTTGTCTGCCAATTTCCCTCCCGCGAAGGATCCCGGAAGGTAGGCGAGGGAAGCGACCGACATGAACGCACCGGTCCACGCATCGCTGTAACCAAGATGCTGGGTGAGCAGCAGGACCATGAACGGATAGACGAAGATACCGACACCGTTCATGATGGTCGCTGCAAAGAGGACATATACCGGGCGTGGAAGACCCCTATAGAGCCGGAGCATTCCCTTCAATCCTGTTTCCATTTCGGACATGCGGTGAATTCTAATCACATCAAGCAATTATGACAACTGGTAGAAGGAAAGATCCCTCATATATCACATCACCTCCAGAAGACGACGATTGGAACCTCCGGAGGATCTCCGATGATTTGCAGGGATTCCGGTACACATCGGCACATTCTGATGCTAAGATGCTTGAAGATGAATACCCAAGTGAAACACAGACGTGTACGGCGTGCGGACAAGAGGAAACGATCGGTCATCGTGCTGGTACTCTTGCTGTGTATCGGACTTTTTCCTGTCGCTGCAACGGCACAGTTGCCGGTCATCCGGATTTCCGTCGAAACCTCCGGTGCGCAGGTGCAAGCACATGTGGTGCAGCGGTTCGCAGAACAGCTTGCGGAGAATTTGGCAGGCAGGTACGCAGTCCGTTTCCACGATGGAGCATCCCTATACCGTGATGCCGATGTCTTCAGGGCTCTCTCCATGGGAAGATTGGAGATCGCGGTACCGGGTTCTTGGCACATCGGGCGCCATGTGCCTGGGGTAGGCCTCCTTGCGCTTCCTTCGCTCCATGGCAGGGAAGCGACAGTGTACCATGCGCTCATGGAGAGTCCGGTTGGTGCAAAGATGATCGGGGAGATCGAGAGAACACTCGATGTGCACGTCTTGGGACGGTGGATCGATCTCGGACATGCAAATCTCTTCACCACCGTGGATACCATCCGTCGTCCAGCGGATATCGTGGGCAGGACGATACAGGTTGCGCTCACACGTGCCGATGAGTTGCGGATCGCCGCGATGGGAGGCATTCCCGCAACGCAAGAGGGAAACGACCTTTCCAAAAGGTTGCGCGAAGGAAGCACCGATACACTCTTGGCCGCTCATGAGACGGTTGTGCAGGCTCGCTTGTGGGAGCATGGCATTCGTACGGTGTATGAGGACAAGCAGCGTTTCTTGCAGTATGTTCCCATCTGCTCAGGATTGTTCTGGGATTCCCTTCCTCCCGATGTACGGCAGATCATACGGGAAACATGGGACGGCATGGTCGATCAGGCGAGAGTCGCAGCAGAGATTGCGCAGGGCCTCGCCCGATCGGCGTTGGTGGCACACGGTGTTTCGATCACCATGTCAGGACCACTCCAGATCGAACAGACTCGTGCCCTTCTCGTGAAGGAGGAGGCGAGGATCGTCCGGACTCTTGGGATCAGCGATCCGCTCTACCGTGATTTCGTCTCCTTCATGACCGGCCTTGATTCCCCGTGAGGTTTCTCCGATAGGGCAACACTCGCCTGCACTCAGATGGGCACTCCCACGAGAGAGGCGATCACCGTGAGGATCCCGGAACCGAGGATCACGTGAATCGGATTGATCTTCCTGATTCTCATCAGCACGAAGCCTGCGAGGAACACACCGATCGCATACCATGAGACCTGTTCGATCGAGTCGGGCAACCGTTGTGCGCCGAAGAGCGCGAGGAAGAGGATCGACAGTCCTGCGGAGGCGATCAGCGCGACGACAGCGGGGCGAAGCCCGAAAAGAATGCCTTTCATCGCTCTCAAGGTCCTGAACCTGAAATAGATCCAGGCGAGAAAGAGGACGATTACCAGCGATGGCAAAACGTTGCCGACCGTTGCGATGATGGCCCCGGGAATGCCTGCCATCCGCGTTCCGACGAATGAAGCTGCGTTCAAGGCTATCGGTCCGGGAGTCATCTGCGAAATCGTCAGTACATCGGCGAATTCCTGTACGGTGAGCCATCCATGCACATGCACCACCTGCTGCTGGATCAGCGGGAGCGCGGCGTAGCCGCCTCCGAAGCTGAACAACCCGATCTGGATGAAGCTCCAGAGCAATTGGAGGAGGATCATGAGGCTGCCTCCTCTTTGGAAAGCACGAGGGTGGAGATCACGCCGATCGCAGCACAGGAAACGATGATGATCACGATGTTCAGATGCAACACGGAGGTGGCGATGAAGGCGAGGATCATGATGATCGGGGGAAGTATCTTCTTAGTCGCGAGCACGGTTCTCGCCATGGTCACCACCGCATCCAGGATGACGATTGCCACGCCGATGCTCATCCCGTAGAAGAGCGTCTTCACCATGGCACTGTCCTTGATAGCTCCGTATACGTAGGAGAGGAGGGTCAACATGATCAGTGGAGGAAGTATTGTTCCCAGTAGCGTGACGAGTGCTCCCGTAACCGACGCGATCTTGTAGCCGATGAGGATGGATGTGTTCACCGCGATCGGTCCCGGTGCCGATTGGGCGATGGCGATCAGGTCGAGCATCTCCTTCTCTTCGATCCACCCGAGTTTATCCACGAAGGTCTTTCGCATGAGCGGGACGATGACATACCCACCGCCGATGGTGAATGCGCTGAGGGTGAATGTGGAGGAAAACAATGTCCAGAAGAGTCGACCCCTGGACAGCTGGTTCGGTTTGTTCGGTTCGGTGGTCACGGGTGCTCCTTCATCGCGACTCTACCACAGAGGCGCCCGCGGGGGCAATCGGTCGCTCATGCGACCGCGGTCTCCAGTCCCAGGACGATCATATCGGTGAGGGACCGTTCACGTTCCTCGCTCGACATCTCGTTCTCGCCGAACGGCAGGTCGCTGATGGTCAGCAGGCATGCTGCCTGTGCGGAAGAACTTTGTGCCGTCATGTAGAGCGAGGCAGCTTCCATCTCGACCGCCAGTGCTCCCATGCGGGCCCACGGTCTCAGGGCCTCGACACCATCAAGATGGTAAAACAGGTCGCTCGAGAGCACCGTTCCCATCTGCAGTGCGATTTTCCTGTCGAGAGCGCATCGATACGCCGTCTCCAGCAATCCGAAAGAACCTGCAGGGACGATGGTACCGGGAACGCCATGCTGTTTCGCATAGTCGGTATCGTAGTGAGCCGCGGTCACGCCGATCAGGTCACCAAGACGCAAGTGGTCCTGCAATGCTCCCGCAGAGCCGATCCTGATCAGCCGTTCCACACCATAGGCGTGGATCAACTCGTAGGCATAGATTCCCATCGACGGTCCGCCCATTCCGGTTCCCTGGACGGAGACGGGTACCCCCTTGTATCGGCCGGAATATCCGTACATCCCGCGAACCTGCGAGTAGAGGACTGCCTCCTCGAGAAAGTTCTCTGCGATGTACTTGGCCCTCAGCGGATCCCCGGGCAGAAGGATGGTCCGTGCTATCTCGTGCGCGGCGGCTCCGATGTGAATGGTAGGTGTACGCATATGCTCCTCCTAGATGCTCCGATCATACAGGAAACTCCTGTGATATGCACCTGCTGTCGCCAACCGAAGAGCATAGCCGCATCAAGTGTGGAGATTCTGTGAATTTGAGGAATCATGATGGAATCAAGCTTGCCACTTTCCGAAGACAGTTGCATAGTTTGCCTATGAAGCATGTGTATCTGGTGGAGGATCATGAGGCGATTCGCGAGAGTGTCGCCCGGTATCTGCAGCTTTCCGGGTTCAAGGTCTCCTCGTTCGCGCTGCTCAAGGAAGCCTCCGAAGCAATTGCGCGGATGGTGCCTGATCTGTTGATCCAGGATGTCATGATGCCGGACGGGGATGGATTCGCGTTCGTGAAGCAACTGCGGCAACATCATGGATTTCCGGTGATCTTCATGACTGCACGCGGTTCGGAGAGCGACAAGGTGTTGGGATTCGAACTCGGCGGAGACGACTACATCGTCAAGCCATTCAGCCCGAAAGAGTTGGTAATGCGCATCAGGGCAATCCTGAGGAGGGTGGAACCGAAAGACTCCTCTCTGGAAGAGGACGGCTCTCTGTGGGTAATGGAAGACAGCACGCTGCTCTTCGATGAGCGAGCTCACAACTGCCGTCTCGATGATCAGGAGGTTCCGCTGACCGCAGCGGAATGGAGGATCCTCTCCCTGCTCATCGTACACGCGGGAACATTGGTCACGCGAAGCCGGATCCTTGCCACCTGCTTTGATTACAGCCTGGAATCCTACGATCGTATCGTCGATACCCATATCAAGAACATCAGGAGCAAGCTCGGTGACAAGGGACAACAGTGGATCGAGACGGTTCGCGGTTATGGGTACCGGTTCGCGGCATCGAGAAGCGGAGGAGACCAGTGACTGTTGCCAGGAAGACCGGACAGCCGTGGAGGAGTCTCTTTCTCCGGATGTTCCTATCGATCATGATGATCGTGGTGGTGATTCTTGTGACCCAGGTCCTGGTGGTGGCCGCGATGTTCACCGCCCAGAGCCATAGGTTCGAGAAGGATGTCTTCGATACCTTCACCTACGAGTTGCAGAGCGCGCTTGATATCGGCACCGAAGCCGGGGCGATGTGGGACCTCCGGTCGGTGATCCCTTTGCTCCACATGGCCGCCGACGACCGGGTCTCGGGCATCATCCTCAGGGATGCACAGGGTCGGACGATCCTCACCAGCGGCAAGACTCCGAGCGGAACGGCACTCCCCGACTTCTATCTCACGGTCGAGCGGATCACCCTGCCGGATGCTGATCCGGTACAACCCGTATCCTCGGTCCAGCGCGTATTCCTCAAGAGTTCGGAGCAGGGGAGCGTGAACAAGATCATCTTCTCACAATATCCCGATCCGGTGCGAAAGCAGGACATCGTCGGGACGATCATGCTCTATGGGGACAGGGAGGAGTCCGTGCTGTTGGGTTCGGTGGACCTTTTGGTGTTCAGCCCGATGTACTACAACCTCACGGCACTGTTGCTCAGAAGGATGGTAATGGCATTCGTCATCACCATCCCCATCGCACTGGTCATCGCACTGATCGGAGCCCATTTCGTGGCACGTGCGGTGTCGAAATATGCAGCGAGCATCTCCCGCACGCTCGAATCGGTAGCTGCCGGTTCCTATGCAGTGGCTACCGTGCGACCGACGATCCGGGAGCTTGACCAGATTTCCGAGTCTGTGGATCGGCTCTCGCGACAACTGGCTAGCCATGAGCGGATGCGTCAGCAGTGGTTGCGTGGCATCGCGCATGATCTGAACACTCCGGTCACCGCGTTGCGCCTTTCCATCGAGAGTGCCATCGACGGGCTCGTTCCTGTGGATGGCACGGTCTTGCAGCGAATGCAAGCGGAGCTTGACGAATTGCAGCGAAGGGTTGATTCCGTCATGACATTGGCCTCCATGGAGGCTCCCGATTTCCAGTTGCATCCCCAGCCGTTCGAAGTCCTCGATTTCACCGATGAAGTACTCAGGACCGGATTGTTTGCACGTTCGATAGAGCTTGATTTGCACACGGAAACCCTGGTTGCGGACAGACCGCTGCTGCTCATTGCCTCGCGGGAGTTGATCAAGAACGCATGCAAGTACGGAAATGCCGGATATCCGGTACGATGGCACATCCGCCTTGCAGGTGATGACGCGGTCATGGAAGTGACGAATTGCGGTTCAGTCCCCGAGGGAACTGCCCAGCGCGTCTTCGAACCGTGGTTCCGAGCTGATGAGTCCCGCTCCCAATCGGGCTCAGGCATGGGACTGGCAATCGTCAGGCACATCATGGAGGTTCACGGCGGCAGTGCACTTTTCGAATCCCGGGACGGGATGGTCACCGTGAGAATGATGTGGCCGCAACAGCCCCTTAGACACGAGTGAGGAGGGAGATTCCTGAGGATCCGGTTGCATCGGGCAGGATGTTCGCGCATACTTGCGGGTAACGAAGGGAGGCCGCGTATGGCAGAAAAGATCATCATGGATGTGGATACCGGTCACGACGACATGGTGGCCATTGTCATGGCCGCGGGATTGCAGGAGATCGAACTGATGGGCATCGTTGCCGTGTCAGGCAATCAGGTGCTTGAGAAAACCTTGTCCAATACGCTGAAGGTGTGTGAGTTGATCGGAGCCGATGTCCCTGTCTTTGCGGGAATGGACAGGCCGTTGCTTCGTCCGCAGCTGATCGGCGGTGACATCCACGGTGAAACCGGGTTGGATGGTCCGGTCTTTCCTCCGCTGTGCAAGAACGCAGAGCCGATACATGGCGTCCGGTTCATCATCGATACCGTATTGGCACATCCGCATGAGATCACCTTGGTCCCGGTCGGTCCGCTGACCGATATCGCGATGGCGATGCGGCTCGAGCCTCGCCTGTCCTCATTGGTCAAGAAGATCGTGCTGATGGGAGGTTCGATGGGGAAGGGCAATCGTACTCCCTACGCCGAGTTCAACATCTTTGCCGATCCCGAAGCGGCACACATCGTTTTCTCCAGCGGTGCGCCGATCGTGATGATGGGGTTGGATGTTACCCTCCAAGTCCTCCTCGATGACCCCCTGTTGCAACGGTTCCGTTCCCGAAGGACGAAAAGTGCGACGATGTTCGGAGATTCCATGACCTTCTACACGAAGGCATGCAAGGCGCACGGGAGCGAGCATCCGGCGATGCACGATCCTTGTTGCATAGCCTACGTGGCAGAGCCTTCATTGTTCACCCTCGAGCGTCGTGATATCACGGTTGAGTTGCAGGACAAGCTTACCTACGGCAAGACCTATGCTTCGAAGAGTGAGGACGCGATCGGCAACACATGGGTCGGCGTCAAGGCCGACGCCCCGCGGTTCTGGGAATTGCTGGACCGTGCATTCGATTCCTTGCCCTGATTCAATGGTATTCGACCAGATGTTCGAGAGGTTCCCGGATCTTCGGTCTCACCGGTTCTGCGGGTAATCCGAAGGGGATGACCAAACCCACCTGCCACACGTGTGCATCGATGCCGAGCACCTTGATCACCTCCTCCTCCTTGAATCCTTCGATGGCACAGCTCTGGATTCCCTCCGTGGCCGCTGCGTTCATCATGTTCGCCGCGGCGATATAGCACTGGGAGCGTGACCAGCACTCGATCCTGCCCGATTCTTGCAGGAATTGATGATAGCCTACATAGTCATCGATGAACGCTTCCAAGGTACCGGGGAAACGGATTCCACGCTGTGCGACGAAGGCTCCGTACGGCGCATAGGACTCAGCCCGAAGCGCAGTGATGATGATGTTCACCGCTGCACTCGCGACAGATTCCTGTGCGAAGCATGCTGCAGCCAAGTCCTTGCGCATTGCCGGATCGGTGACCACGTGGAATCTCCACCCCTCCAGACCGAACGATGTGGGACTGAGCCGTCCCGCCTCGAGTATCATCCTGATCTGCGCCGAACCAAGAGGTTCTGATGTGAAGGACTTGCACGCGAACCGGACGTGCATCAACTCCAAAAATGTTTCCATGGGAGAGTGTCGATCATGCATGCCGAGACTCCGCGGTGTGTGCGGTCTCGAGAGCGACACGTGCCATCGGACCCATCGCCTCCATCCGCGTGCGGTCATCCAGGGATGCCCCTGTGACACAACAATCGGTCATGGTGAGTATGGAGAGGGCTCGCTTGCCCATATAAGCCGCAACGCTATAGAGCGCGTATGTCTCCATGTCCTGGGCAATCGCTCCCATGTGTGACCACGCTTTCCAGCTTTGCTCTCCCAGGGCATTGTAGGAGGAAAAGAGGTCACTGGAAAATATCATCCCCGCGTGGATGCGAAACCCCAGCTTCCTCGCTTGGCCAAGCGCTGTCTCGAGCAAGGGGAAATCTACGGGAGGACTGTAGCTTCCATGCAATCGGTACTGATGTGCCCAGTTGCCATCGGTACTCGCCGTGAGGGCGAGTATGAGGTCTCCCGGAACGATCCGTTCGGAAAAACCCCCGCACGTGCCGATCCTGATGATCGATTCCACTTTATAGTGCGTGTACAGCTCGTAACTGTAGATACCTGCGGATGGGCCGCCCATGCCGCTTGACATGACGCTTACCCGCTCGTTGCGGTAGGTACCGGTGAACCCTCGCATGCCCCGCACCGAGGTGACCTCGCGTGCATCGGTGAGAAAGGAGCTTGCCACCCATGCGGCACGGTCGGGGTCTCCGGGGAGCAGCACCGTCGGAGCGATTTCCCCGATCGCTGCCTTGTTATGGGGTGTCATCAGGAGGCTCCTTTCACATACGGCTTTCCGTTCGCACGAGGTGCATAGTTCTTCCCGCTGAAGACGACGAGAGCGATCAACGTGATCACATAAGGCAGGATGTTGAATACTTCGGTGGGGAGTACCCGGAGTGCAGGAAAGTTGTTTGCGATGATCGCGAAAGCCTGTGCGGTACCGAAGAGGAAGGCGGCGAAGGTAACGCCGACAGGCCTCCAACGGCCGAACGATACGGCGGCGAGCGCGATGAATCCACGTCCGTTGATCGTATTGGAGGTGTATTGGATCGTCTGGGTAAGCACGATGCATCCTCCGGCAAGCCCTGCGAGGAGTCCGCTGCTGAGTACTGCGATATAGCGGATCCGCTTTACATTGATACCGACACTGTCGGCAGCATGCGGATGCTCCCCGCACGCCCGCAGGTGCATCCCGAACGGCAACTTGTAGAGAACGAACCACGCGAGAAGTACCACGATCACCGCGATATAGGCGGTGGGATAGATCCCCAGCTTGTCGGTCTGCATGCCCATCTTGAACTCACGGGTCCTGTCTGCCGAGAAGAGTATCTGCGCCGCGAAGATCGTCACGCCATCCGCGAGAAGGTTGATGCCGGTACCGCTGATGGTCTGGTCAGCGTTCAGGTTGATCGCCGCGACCGCGTGAATGGCACTGAACGCTGCGCCGATGAGCGCTCCTATGGCAAGGGAGAGCCAGATCGAAGGCATCCCCAATCCTGCGGACTCCATGAGTACGTGAGCCGAGGCAGCGGCACATGCGCCGATGCCCATGAGCCCTTCGAGGGCGATGTTCACCACACCCGATTTCTCGCTGATCATGCCTCCTACGGCGGTGATGAGGATGGGAGAGACAATCATGAGGACGGAGGGAATCATGCCGATGAGTGTGTTCATTTTGCCAATACCTCCTTCTGCAACTGTCTCTTGCTGCGCCATGCGAGATAGATGGCTATCGCAGAGCGAAGTGCGATGAAGACGACGATGAGGCCTTGGATGATGAAGGTGATCTCCTTCGGTATCTGCTTGCCTTGCATGAGTGCCTGTGCGTTTTTGAGCATGCCGAAGAGGAATCCCGCGAGCATCGTTCCGATTGCCGTGTTGTTACCGACCAGTGCGACCGCTATGCCGTTGAATCCGTAATTGTCCATCCCTGCCAACACCCGTCCGTAACGGAATGATCCGAGCGCCACGATACCTCCGGCAAGTCCGGCGAACGCACCTGCGATGGCCATGGAGATCGCGATGCTCTTGACCACCGGGATGCCGCTGCACCGGGCCGCCTCACGGTTGAAACCGGTTGCTCGCAATCCGAAGCCCAGATTCGTCTTCTCCATGATGAACCAGTAGACCACCACGGAGAGTAACATCAGGTAAAATCCGTTGTTCAGCATCGAGTTGTTGGTGAGCGATCGGAACAATCCGTTTGAAAGCAACGCGGTTTCCGGATAGTTCGCAGTCTTGTACGTGGTCGCTCCGGGAAGCTGCAGGCAGATGATGCGTGAGAGGTAGAGAGCCACGTAGTTGAGCATGATCGTCGAAACAACCTCAGAGACCTCGAACTTTGCTTTCAGCAGTCCGACGAGACCTCCCCAGACGGCTCCTATGCACATGGCACCGAGGATGGCGAGCATCCAGTGCAGGCCGGCGACATTCGGACCGAGCAATCCGATGACCTGTGCCACAGTCAGTCCCATGATGTACTGACCCTCTCCCCCAATGTTGAACAATCCCGCACGCGCGGCGAACGCCATCGAGAACCCGCAGAGGATGAACGGGACCGCATAATTCAGTGTCTCTCCGATATACCGGACGTTCATCTTTCCGTTGTCGACGTTATAACCGCTGAGAGATTGCAAGATCGCCTTGTACATGTTCAGCGGATTCTTGCCGACCATCCAGACCAAGATCGTCCCGACCAGAAATCCGAGCAACACGACCAGGACCGAGACTGCTCCGTCGGATCCGAGCAGACGGTTGGTGAAGGATTCCCGCCTTTCCAGTGATCTCATGCCTCACCTCCTTCCCGTCGTGATCCGGCCATCATCATACCGATCTCCCGTTCCGATACTTCATGTTGCGCGAAGATGCCGACGATGGATCCCTTGCTGATCGTGGCGATCCTGTCGCAGAGATTCATGATCTCGTCGAGTTCGAAGGAGATGAGGAGTATGCCCCGTCCCTTGTCCCGCTCGGCGATGATCCGATGTCTGATGTACTCGATCGCACCGACATCGAGCCCTCGGGTAGGCTGGGCGATCAGCAACACATGCGGCGAGAGGTTGATCTCCCTCGCGACGATCGTCTTCTGTTGGTTTCCTCCCGAGAGACTGCCCGCTTTCGTCTTGGATCCCTGGCCCGCACGGATATCGAATTGAACGATCAGTTGGCTGGCATCCGCCTCCATTCTCTTCTGATCGAGCAGTCCATACCTGTTGCTGTAGGGTTTTTGGTAGTAATTCTTCAGGATGCAATTCTCCGCGACGGAAAAATCGCTAACCATGCCGTGTTTCTGCCGGTCCTCCGGAATGTGCCCGAGACCGAGTTCGATGCGTTTCCTGATCGTCGCTTTCGTGATGTCCTGACCGTCGAGGAGGATCGTCCCGGAAGCTACCGGAGAAAGACCCGCCAAACCGTAGAGCAACTCTGTCTGTCCGTTTCCATCGACTCCGGCGATCCCTACGATCTCACCTTTGTGCACCTCGACGGAAAGGTCGCGTACCTTCAGGTGGCCGGCTTGGTCGGCAACCGAAAGGTTTTTGATCGAGAGGACCACCTCACCGATTCGAGCCGGTTTCTTCTCGATCTCGAACTCGACCGCTCTTCCCACCATCATCTCAGCCAACTGCTGCTCAGAAACATCGGCGACATCGACGGTACCGATGCAGGCACCCCGGCGCAGTACCGTGCAACGATCTGCGACCGCCTTGATCTCCTTCAGCTTGTGGGTGATGAGCACGATGGTCTTTCCCTCTTCCTTGAGCCTCCGGATGATCTGGATCAACTCTTCGATCTCCTGGGGAGTCAGCACTGCGGTCGGTTCGTCGAAGATGATGATGTTCGCATTCCTGTAAAGCGTCTTCAGGATTTCGACACGCTGTTGTGCACCGACCGTGATATCCTCGACCAATGCTTTGGCATCGACCTTGAGTCCATAGGTTTCCGACAGCTTGGCGACCCGCTTCTCAGCCCTGCCGATGTCGAGCAGGCCGAGCCGACGTGTCGGTTCCATGCCGAGCACGATGTTCTCGGTGACCGTATAGTTGTGTACCAACTTGAAGTGCTGGTGGACCATCCCGATCCCGAGTTCCGTGGCGACGTTCGGATCCTTGATGTCCACCTCTTTCCCATGGATGCGAATGGTTCCGCTGTCGGCATTGTATGCACCGAAGAGGATGGACATGAGGGTCGATTTCCCTGCTCCGTTCTCTCCCAGGAGCGCGTGGACCTCTCCGTCGGCGACACGGAGTGTCACCTTGTCATTCGCAACCACACCGGGAAAGGTCTTGGTGATGCCGATCATCTCGATGGCGTGTTCCACTGTGTTTCCTCCCTGAACCTTCCGTCCTGAAACCTGACTTGGCCCCGATTTCCGGATAGAAGTGGTGCGCCGTTCTACGGCGCACCACAGGTACGGTCATGACAACTTGGTGCGTTGATCAGTCATCGAGGGCTGCAAGTCCGGCAGGAGCCGCACCAGCGGCAAGCGCGTCCTTGTAGGTTCCGTAGATCTTGATCGTCCCGTTGATGACATCGGCCTTCGCTGCATCCACTGCAGCGACGACTTCAGCCTTCAGTTCCGGATTCGCCGTGGAGTAGCCGACACCGTCGTCGGACATGGTCATCTTGACGATCTTGCCGCTGAAGGAACCTTCCTCGACGGCATTCAGGCAATAGAGGGATGAGTTCTCGACCTTCTTGAGCATCGAGGTCAGGACGGCCGACTTGGTGCCTTCATAGATACCATCCTCGTATTGGTCGCTGTCCACACCGATTGCCCAGACGTTCTTGCCCTGCAACCGATACTCCTTCGCCTGGGCGATGGTTCCGTTTCCGGTACCGCCTGCCGCGGAGAAGATTGCGTATACGCCGCTGTCAAACCAGTTCTTCGCCTGTGCTTTTGCCAGCTCCGGCTTTCCCCAGTCGTTCGCGTAGTAGTCGACGATCTGTGCGTTCGGGAACACCGAGAGGATACCCTGCACATAACCCATCTCGAACTTGGTGATCGTGGCTCCGGGGACTCCTCCGATGAAGCCGAACCGGGGATTCGCGATACCTTCGGCCTTAGCCTGCAACGCGGCGGCAAGACCGACTAGGTAGGAACCTTGCTCCTCACTGTAGATGAACTCCATGACGTTGGGCTGACCGACCCAGTCGACATCGACTATCACGAAATTCTGATCGGGATAGAGCGGAGCGACTTCGCCGAGCGCGTCTGCCCAGGTGAATCCGGTGACCATGATGATGTCATACCCTTCATCCGCAGCCTGTTTCAGGTTGGGGATATACATGTCCTGGGTCTGAGCGGTCACGACATCGTAGTACTTGCCGCGGTTCGGGGTGTTTGCGACCGTATCGCCATAGAACTCGACTATTCCCCTCCACGCTGCCGCGTTGAAGGACTTGTCATCGATTCCCGTGGCATCGGTGAGCAGCCGGATGGTCGGCTTGGCCTGGACGGCTGGTGCCGGAGCTGCCGGTGCAGCTGGGGCTGGGGTTGCGGCGGGGGCGGTTGCCGTGGCAGCCTCCTTCTTCCCGCAAGAGACCATGACGAGGGCGATAGCAAGCACCATCAACCCTACATACAGAGCTTTTTTCATGTGTTTTCTCCTTGCCAAAAAAAATTTTCGGATACGACAAGAGTATCGCATCACGGATGAATTGAAAAGTCCGATTTCCCATTTGCACTTGACTTCTTCCCAGCTTCGGTGCGTACTTCCGATCTCCGATTGCCGGTGGACATGAAAAAGCCGGATACCCGAAGGTACCCGGCGAGTTGGGCGGTATTGGATTTGAACCAACGACTTCCACCATGTCAAGGTGGCACTCTCCCACTGAGTTAACCGCCCGTTGATTCTTGTGACTGGAAAACACTATACCGTAATCATCGAATCCTGTCCATATACACTTGATAACTTGGCCGAACTGAAGTAATCCTAACTTGCAGGTCTCGAATTGACAGGAGGTGCGTCTTGAAAGACGGAAATGCATTGGTATATTGCGACGAGATGTTCGATACGATATGGGGAAAGACCGCCCACGGACTGGTCCGTTTCACCAAGCGCTACGATGTGCTCGGTGTCATCGATCGGAACCACGTGGGAGAGGATGCGGGAAAGCTTCTCGACGGGAAGGCCTCGGGAATCCCCATCTACGCCGACCTTGAGTCGGGCATGCACGCGTGTGCCGCGATGGGCAAGCCTGTCACGCATTTCGTGTTCGGACTCGCCACCGATGGTGGCCGACTCACCGCGAAAATGCGTGCCGACTTGCTGCAGGCCTTGGAACGGGGCTTGCATGTCGATTGCGGGATGCACTACTTCCTCTCGGATGATCCGGAAATGCAGGCGGCAGCCAGACAAAGTGGAGCAGTCATCCGGGATATCAGGAAGACACCGCCCAGACATGAGCTGCACGGCTACACGGGACGGATCAAGGAGGTCGGATCATTCAGGATCGCGATGTTCGGGACCGACTCTTCGGTCGGCAAGCGTACCACCGCCTGGAAACTGGTCGATGCCTTCAATGCCCGCGGCATCAAGGCGGAAATGATCGGTACCGGTCAAACCGCCTGGCTGCAGGGAGCGCGCTATGGCGTGCGCATGGATGCCCTGATCAATGATTTCGTCGCGGGGGAGATCGAGAACGCGATACTCGAGGCTTGGGATCATGAACGGCCCCAGGTGATGGTGATCGAGGGCCAGGGGAGCCTGATGAACCCGATTTACCCCGGAGGATTCGAGATCCTCAGCGCAGGACAGCCGCACGCGGTCGTGATGCAGCATGCTCCTCTCAGGGTCGACTACGATGGCATTCCCGGGACTCCCGTACACCCGTTGAAAACCCAGATCCAAGCGGTCGAGCTCCTGAGCGGGAAGCCGGTAGTAGCGATCACGATCAACCACGAGCACATGAAGCCGCAGGAGATCGATGCGCAGTGCGCCAAACTGGAAGCCGAAACTGGATTGCCGACCACGGATGGCCTGTCAGGCGATCTCGGCCCGATCGTCGAAGTACTGGTCAGGATGATGGAGACACAGGGGGGAGTGGCATGAGGATTCTCTCCTGCGAAGTCTGGCCGGTCGAGCTTACCTTGGAAGAACCGTTTGTCATCGCCTATTCGACGATGGAAAGGGCGGTGAACTATTTCTTGCGCATCGATACCGATGCCGGCATCTCCGGATTCGGATGCAGCGCATTCGACGAAGAAGTCACCGGTGAGAACGAACGTACCGTCGGGACTGCACTCAGGGAGATTGCGGTTCCCCTTCTGATCGGCGAAGATCCGCTCTCGTACGCATCGATCCTCGAGCGCCTGCATCATCAGATTCCCGACCAACCCACCGCGATGGCATCGGTGGACATGGCCTTGCTCGATATCGTGGGGAAGAAGGCCGGCTTGCCACTGTACAAGCTGCTCGGAGGGGCGCGTCATGCGATCAAGAGCAGCATCACCATCGGTATCCAGCCGGTCGATGCTGTCGTCTCGAAGGCAGTGATGTGGACGGACAGGGGATATCGCGCACTGAAGATCAAGTGCGGAATCTCCGTCGAAGAGGACATCGAGAAGCTGCACAAGGTCCGTGAGCGTGTGGGAAGGGAAGTGGAAATCTACGTCGATGCGAATCAAGGGTATGATATCCAGAGTGCCCTCCGGTTCATCCGTGCTGTCGATTCCCTTGGCATCGAATTCATCGAACAGCCCTGTGACAAACGAAAACCGGATGCATTCTCCGTGCTCAGGGAACGCTCCGGTGGGACCGTTCCGCTCATGGCCGACGAAGCGATTCTCGGGCCTGAGGATGTCTTGCACCTCATCAAGGCCGGAGGAGCGGACCTGTACAATATCAAGCTCGCGAAGACAGGAGGCATCTGGCGTGCACGCCAACTCGATGCCGTCGCCGCTGCCGCCGGATCGGCTACGATGGTAGGATGCATGGACGAGGCAGGCCTCGGGATAGCGGCTGCCTTGCACATGGCGCTCTCCAGCACGAACGTCCGTTACGCCGATCTGGACGGACACGTGGAGTTCATCGATGATCCCTCCTACGATGCGGTCCGGATCAAGGACGGATTCGTCTACCCGAACGAGAGCCCGGGCTTGGGCTTCTCCTTTCCCTGACAGCATGAAAAAGCATCCTCGATCCCGAGGATGCTTTCTTCTGGGCGATATTGGATTTGAACCAACGACTTCCACCATGTCAAGGTGGCACTCTCCCGCTGAGTTAACCGCCCGCGCACGATGCACCTTAAAGGAAAAATCGGGTTATGTCCAGTATCCTGCACCGGCATGTTGTCCGATGTGAAGCCACCAGGGGCACTGCACGTTTCATGCTGTTGCTGTTGTGCCGTTTGCGCCGTACACTGTGCACAGGAGGATACGGAATTGGCAACGTTTCAGACCGATGTGCTGACATCGCTTGGCCGCGTACGGGGAACGACGGATCATCGGACGTGCAGTTGGAAGGGCATTCCCTATGCGCTCCCGCTGGAAAGCCGATTGCGGTTCTCACCACCCGAACCGCTTGCCAGGTGGAACGGAACCTTGGATGCAAGCAGGTTCGGCAGCATCGCACCACAGAGGAGCCTGCTGCGCACGAAGGTGGGTCCCGATTGCCTGACTCTGAATATCTGGAGTCCCGCTGCCGATGCCAAACGACGTCCGGTACTCTTCTTCATCCACGGGGGAGCGTTCTCCCACGGTGCAGGCAGCGAATCGTTCTATCATGGCGCATACCTTGCATCGAGGTGGGATATCGTGGTCGTGACCTGCAACTATCGCCTGGGCATATTCGGGTTTCTCGACTTCTCCCTGCTGGACGGCAGCTGTTCGGGGAACAATGGGCTCAGGGATGTCCTGACCGCCTTGCGCTGGACGCATGACCATATCGGTGACTTCGGTGGCGATCCGCAGAACATCACCATCGCAGGACAATCGGCCGGGGGGACGATGGTCAGCGCGTTGGCATCGATGCGCGATACGCACAGGCTCTACAGACAGGCTATCATGATGAGCGGGGGGCCGACACAGCTGCAATCGCGCGATAGCTGCCGTATAAGTTCCGAGGCATTTGTCACCCTCAACGGGATCGAAACCTGTAATGAGCTGTATGCGGCCGATTTGCAGGATCTGGTGACGAAGCAGAAGCGGTTCATGCGAAAGCATGGCTTGGGAGCGGCAACCTTCAGGATTACCGTCGATGAGGATCTCGTGCACGAGTTTCCGATCGTCGCCGCCCGGAAAGGGGTCATGGACCATCTTCCCTTCCTCATCGGTACCACGAAGGAAGAGATGGGATTCATGGCGATCAAGCCTTTGGCACGCCTGATCGATGTCGGGAATATCGTCAACAAAGGATTGGAGGAGGAAGATCCGCAGATACGGCAGGAGCTTCTCGACACGTATGTCGCACTGTATGGCGAGGATCGTGGGATCCCCATGATGTATACGGACTTGCTGTTCCGCATCTCGAGTACATGGTTCGCACGGAACGTGGCCAGCGGCCAGCATGCGTGGATGTACCGGTTCGACTATGAGACGCAGATTCTCAGGATGAATGGATTCCACGCGATCCACTCCTCGGACCTTCCCTACGTGTTCGGCAATTTCAAAACCGCGCTGGTCAGGCCGATGTTCCTTTTGACTCCCGACATGTCGCAGGTACGGGCGGTGGCGGATGAAGTACAGCAGGACATCGTGAGCTTCATGCGAGAGGGATCGTTGCCCTGGGACCCCTGCACCGACGAGCATCCGCTGGGAAAATGTTATGACGATCCTCCCACGATAGGGGAGATGGTGGACCGAAGACTTGATGCTCTTCACGATCGTACCCGATACAAGTACCGCAGCTTCCACGGCATCTCACTCTGAGCACACATGTGCTCGCAAAGGCCTCAGCTTGATATATCATTTGAGGTTATCATTTTTTCTAGGCGGAATCGTTCACCTTCCCGGTGTTGTCTGCTATAGTCTCCCATATGGATTTTCGCAAGCTGAAGAATGCTGTCACGATCCTCTTGTGCTCCTGTGTCCTGTTGGTCTCCTGTTCCACGACCGGTAATCTGGAGCGATTGGTTGCACAGGGAACCACAGCTGAAGAGCTTTTGCGCAGCGTGGGAATCGCATCATATCCCTCCACGCTTCCCCACTACTACAATACGGGGGCAGCGTGGAACGCACGTTCCCTCGAGCTGATCGCACAGGCTCAGGATTATATCTTGGTCTCCACCTTCCTCGGTGTCGAGCATCCGTCGGTCCAACCTGTCTGGCAAGCGCTCGCGGACAAGGCTCGATCAGGAGTGCGAGTGTATATCATCATCGACTCATCCTCGAACTTCCAGATGGTGCCGCTCTCCAAGGAACGGATCAAAGCCGCCTACATGCAACTGCAGGAGATGGGATTGGAGGTGGTCGAGTACAACTCGCTCTCCCTGAGCAACCTGTTCTTCATCCCGAAGCTGTTTGACCGGGACCACCGCAAGTATTGGGTCATCGACGGCAAGGTGTTGGCAGTCGGTGGGGTGAATGTGAACCATACCTCGATCGATTGGCCCGAGGGAATAGGGAATATCGACACGATGGCGGAGATCGTATCGCCCGGTGCAAGTGCACAAGTGATCGAAACCTTTGTCGACACATGGAACAACCATGCTCCCAAGAAACTCTTGCGAGAAGACTTTACGGTCCCTGAGGTTGAGCTCGCTACAGCGGCAGGGGTCACCACGGTACATCTTCTGGATCACTACTGGCCATCGGTTTCCCAAGTCTCCACACTGTTCGATCTCTTCAGCGTCTCGGCGACGAAAGAATTGTGGATGATCCAAGGGTATACATTCCTGACACCTGCGTTGCTCGACCGCATCCGGTTCGCAGTCGGACGGGGTGTTGAAGTTCACATCATGCTTTCCGAATTCTCATCGCAACCGAAGTATGAGATGGCATCCCGGTACGGAGTGCTGGACCTCCTGGAGGCGGGGGCGACCGTATACATGTATCGATCTCCCGATGGAGCGTTCCTCCATGCGAAGCTCATGGTCGCCGATGGCAAACTGGTGACCATCGGCAGCGCCAACTACAATTTCAGGTCCCAGACGCTCTCCCGCGAGATGAACTTCATCTTCGAAGATGAGCGGATCGGAACCTATTCCATGCAGTACATCCGCGAATTGCTCGGACACTGTCGGATCGTCACCCGGCAAGAGGCTGAATCGTATCGGAACATCCGCTCGTGGTACAACTACGTGCTCATGCAGATCTGGGGGTGATGGGTGAGACACATCAAGCTTGCGATCTTGGCTGTCATGCTTCTTTTCAGCATGGATTCCTTCCTGGCTGCTTCCCCGTGGGTCGCCGGATACCGTGTCGGTCTGGATGGGTATGATGTGCCGACGATCTCCACGGACGAATACTGGTCCGCATCACTTTTCGCCGACCTGATGCCGACCAGCCGGTTCTCCCCATCGGTTCATGTGGGGTTCCTGCTTCCTCCCTATCCGTTTGAAGAGGCGGCATATGCAACGGCAGGCGCAAGCATACCGTTGGCTTATTGGCTTGGACATCCGTTGCGATCGCTGTTCAGGAGGGATAGTGCCTATGCCCCGGTGTTCGGAGTGCAGGCCTTGTTCGATCTTGGACACATGCGCTTGGGTGGCGGCTCGGCCAACTTGCAGCCGTTGCGTTTCGATTTCGGGGACAAACAGGTTGGCATCCTCTCAATCCAACTTGTCTACGATACGGTTGCCGACCAGTGGGGTTGGGGCCTTCGCATATTCGAGATCTCCCATTATCTGTGGTAGGAGAAAATGATGAGACGCCTGCGATGCACCATGATCTTGCTCCTCTTCATCTCCCTCTCCCTTTCTGCTGGTCACCTCGGTCTTTCGATCGGGACTTTCGGCAACGGCTCTTCAGGGTTGTTCGGCACGGGGACTCAGGTCCAGGGAGGTCTGGTTTTCGGGTTTGCTCCCCGTTGGGAGACGGAACTGTTCGTCATCACGGCTGCTACTGCCGATCCGTTCTCCCGGACCATCGGCGGCGTGGGAATCTCCTATGCGGTGGTGAGTCCTGTGTACACACAAAAAGAGGTTCCCTCCTACGGGAACACTTCCGTGGGATTCGGTTTCATGGGTGACATTGCCGATCTTTCAAGCTACGGACCGTTCTTGCGCGTGACCCCCGTGGCAGTCGGAGGGCCGCAGTTCAAGTTGCGTGAACGGGCGGTGACGTTCGGTACCTACTACGACGTGCCGAACAAGTCATTCACACTCTTTTGGAACGTATTCATGCTTGATTTCTTCATCAGCCGATCTTCCTGAACCTTTCGCTCGCGTGCCATGCTTCCCTGCGTATGTTGTTGCTTGGTGAACTCTTGTTGTGTATGATGACATGCAGAGGGAGATGGTAATGATCAAGATAACCACATTGATCGACAACCAAGCCGAGCCTGGGAAAGGATTGGAAGCGGAACACGGATTCTCGTGTCTTGCCGAAGTCGGCACCTTGAGGATCCTGTTCGACACGGGAACAGGTGATTCCTTCATCCGCAATGCCCGTGCACTGGATGCTGATCTTTCCGTGCTGGATCTCCTGGTGATCAGTCACGGGCACTATGATCATGCGGGGGGAGTCGTTGCCCTATTGGAACGGTTCTCCTATCCCGCGCTCGAGCTATGGACCGGCAAGGGGTTCGAATACAAGAAGTACGCTGACGATCCCGATGGCATGCGGTTTCTCGGATTCGATTTCGACAGGAAATTCCTCGATTCCCACCAGGTGAGCTGGCATACGGTGTGCACCGACACCGTGATGGTCAGAAGTGGTGTCTGGCTGGTCTCCTCATTCGCGAGGATGCACCCGATGGAGCGCGCGAATCCCCGTTTCCTTGTGGAAAAACCGAAAGATGGCACGGTGACGGATGATTTCGATGATGAGATAGCACTGGTAATGGATTCGCCTCACGGCCTGGTGATGATCGCAGGATGCTCGCACCCGGGGATACTGAACATGGTGGACTCTGTCAGCGCACGGTTCGCGAAGCCGATCCATATGCTGATCGGGGGAATTCACCTCTATGACGCATCACCTGAGCGTCGCAATCTCGTGGTACACGGCCTGATCGAACGAGGCATTCCCCACCTGGGAGTCTCCCACTGTACAGGAGAAGCCGCCTCGGAGATGCTGCGTGCTTCCTGCCCCGGATATTTTGCAAACAGAGCCGGTACCGTGACCGTCATATGAGCGGAATCAGCGGGTCGAATGAAGCGCCTCTCGCAGCAGGCACATAGGCAGAAGCCTCCTGGTCGAACCTGATGAATGCGATCGATTCCTCTCCCTTGCGCAATATCGGGATCGGTCTTGGTCCTGCCCATCCTCTCTTGGGCATCTTGTAGTGTTCATACAGGATCGTGATCCGGTCTCCCTCCGTAAGATTGCTCAGGCTCCGTTCGACCCCAATGACCTGTGCATTGACCTGGACCGTAATGTTCCTGCTGAACAGTGGTCGGGATGTCTTGACCTTGAGAACCCGGATATCCACCACATCCGGTGCTCCCAGTTGCATGTTCCGGTACTCTTCCGGCGCAATCTCCGCAAGGAGCACAAAGGCGATGCAGAGGAACACGAACAGCATGATCACTCTTCTTGGTGCGTGCATGAAATCCTCCCGACTCCACTATGTGTCGGGATCACCTTGCGGTCAAGTCGGTTTGACGATTGGCCCGGGATACCGTATCATTGCAAGGACCGAGATCGAAAGGAGAGGAACATGGATATGATCCGTTGGGGCATTATCGGGTGTGGAGATGTCACTGAGGTGAAAAGCGGTCCTGCGTTCCAGAAGGTCCCGGGATCCTCCTTGGTCGCAGTGATGAGCAGAAACGGCAAGAAGGCAGCCGATTGGGCTTCCCGCCACCAAGTACCCCGCTGGTATGATGATGCACAGGCATTGATCGATGACCCGCAGGTGGATGCCATCTATATAGCTACGCCTCCTGATTCCCATATGCAGTATACCGAGATGGCTGCCAAGGCGAAAAAACCGGTCTACTGTGAGAAGCCGATGGGATTTTCCTACGAACATGCGACACAGATGGTGCAAGCGTGCAAGGATGCAGGAGTCCCGCTGTACAGCGCCTATTACCGACGGGCATTGGCAAAATATGTACTCATCCGGAAAATGCTTTCCGACAAGGTCATCGGAAACGTGCGAGCCGTGACGGTCCTTCTGCACCAGAAGCCGATGGCAGAGGATCGGGATGGTACCGGGTGGCGCATGAAACCTGAGATTTCGGGAGGCGGGAGATTCTACGATGTGGCGTGTCATGCGCTCGACCTGCTCGATTGGTATCTCGGCCCGATAACCAGTGCGACCGGTGTCTCAGGAAGACAGGAGCAGGCCTACGAAGGTATCGACATCGTCAGTGGTGCATGGTCCTTCGCAGACGGAGTCCAAGGTTCGGGACTCTGGGTATTCAATGCGTGGAGTGATCATGATCGGGTAGAGTTGATCGGGGACCTGGGGACCATCGTGTTCAGCGTCACCAATCTCGCTGAGCCGATCACATTGATCTCGGAGGGGGAGACACGGACGATCGGTGTCCCTCAGCCACCCCAACATGTGGCCCAGCCGCTGATCGAGAGTGTAGTTCGGGCATTGCTCGGGACGGGGATCTGTCCCAGTACCGGTGAGAGCGCGAAGCGCACCGACTGGGTCATGTCGCAGATCATAGGTTGAAACAGGAGGTACACATGTTCGTATCACATAAGGACAAGATTGAGAAGAAAGCGCAGAGCCACCCATCGATGCATGCAGTGGAGAAACAAATATTGATCGGACCTGAGCAAGGCTGGGCAGACCACGTCATGCGGCTGTTCACGCTCGGACCCTCCGGCTATGCTCCCCGTCACGCACATCCATGGCCACATATCATGTATGTGGTCGAAGGGAAGGGGAATCTCTACATGGATGGGCAGGATCATCCGTTGACCAGCGGTTCGGTCGCATACGTACCGTCAGACATCGAGCATCAGGTTTCCAATGCCGGAGATCTTCCGTTCGTGTTCATGTGCATCGTACCGAAGATCGGCGAGGCTTGAGATGGAGATCGCCGCGAAGACACGTACCGAACGCTTCGGCATCTTGCTTCCCTACTGTCTCGGACTCGCCGATCCTGTCAGCAACACAGGAAATTTGGCAAAGGCACGGACTCTGTTCGATTCGGTCACCGCGACCGAGACGATGGAGATGGTCGACACGGTTGTCAGCTCTACGGATGACCTCGAGCTAGTGAAGATCATCGTGACCAGGATGCTGCATTCCTTCACCAAGGCCCTGGGCGCACACGTGCGGCCGTTCGAGCGGGGATTCCCCTACATCGAATCCATCCTGGAAAGGAACGATCGGATCTCACGGGTGCTCGATGACCTGAAGCCTGTACTTGCACGGGTGAACGGCCGCGGATCGGTCGGAGAGGATGCTCCGATGATCCTCAGGTCCTTGGCCGGACTCGAACTGTTGTCCACCCACTATGTGGGAAAGGAGAACATCCTGTTTCCGGTGGTGGAGCGGTATATCGAGGAGAGCAGGTGCGTGCAACTCATGTGGGCGATCCACGATGACATCCGTTCCTCGTTGCGACGGTTGCACGATGATGTGGTGTCGGAAGAGGTTCCGCTGGCCGAACTGAACAGGCTGTTCGGCCGTCTCTTCTTCGATATGCGGTCGATGATCTTCCGTGAAGAACAGGTGCTGTTTCCCGCGGTGTTGCCACGGATTCCTTCGAAGGTACTCAGGTCCTTGGGCGAGCAGCAGTTCGAGAGCACACAGGCGGATGCATCGGAAGCACGAGGAGATGCAGACGCGAAATTGGATCTGGTGACCGGCAACCCGACGGTCAGGCAACTGATCGGCATATTCAACAATCTTCCCGTGGACATCACGCTCGTCGATGAAGAGGATCGTGTCGTCTACTTCAACACCCCGGAACATAGGATTTTCCCGAGGGCGAAGGAGGTCGTAGGGCGTACCGTACAGAACTGCCATCCTCCGCGAAGCGTCCACATCGTCCAGCGTATCCTCGATTCCTTCCGTGAGAAGCGGGAGCGGACCGCGGACTTCAGGATATTCGTCAAGGGACGGTTCATCCGGATCTCCTATCATGCGCTTTATCACGAGGATGGTTCCTATGCCGGAACTCTCGAAGTGTCGCAGGATATCACCGATCTCAAGAAGATGGAGGGAGAGAAGCGGCTTCTGGACTGGAATTCTGCCGATTGATCAGTGCACTTGTTTCATCCGTGCTTTCGGAGACGTTTTGCGGCTTGCTGCGATGCAAGCCGACCCGTCAGTACGGAAATGGGAAGTCCTGAAGGACTGAAACTCCACTGTCCCGCCTGCCATACATCGGGCAGCGGCGTGTGGACAGCCTTCATGATCTTCCGCATCTCATGCACCGCAGGCATGAAATCGTTGGTGAATGCCCATCCGGTGATCGCTCCTTCCGTATTGCCGGTGAACCGCTCGATCGTAAGCGGCGTGGCGCTGAAGACATCGATCACCTTACCCGCGAGACCGGGGTAGAGCGAACTGTCGAGCACCTCTATCATCGTCTCGGATGCGAATCGCTTGAACGCCTCGTACCACCCTGCTTCCCTGATCGATCGTGTCACCCCATAGTCGAACAACGTACTCACGATGACTCCCGTCTTCCCCTCAGGAGCGAGAGAACTGTCGCGAAGTACCGGTAAGGAGATTTCATAGGTCGTGTAGGTGAGGTAGCGGTGGATCCAATGCTTCATCGACTCTTCCGAACGGTCTGTCGGAGGGGGCGGGACTTGGGACAGTCCAGCGGCCAGGGGTGTGTGGAATACATGGGCGCTTGCGATGCTTGAGAAGTAGGAAGGCGGAAGGTCAACCGAGAGATAGGTGGTGAAGATCGAATCTCCCCCGTGCATATCGTGCAATCGGGCTTCCCAATCCTGGGCAGTCCTGTGTATCTGGGAACCTTCTTTTGCCGTCTGATGGGTGAGACGGTACAGCATCTTCATGTCGGCGCACCAGATCATCTGCCGGTATCCGTGTACCGTCCCGTGTACATCCGTGACGCATCGCCGGTCGACATCGACACCTGTGATCGCCGTATCGGTAAGGATCGTTCCCCCATGGCCGGTGACAAAGTCGGCCAAGGCGGACGCAAATGAACCTGTGCCACCCTTGGGGTATTGGTAATCAAGATACAGACTGAAATAACTGAGGGCGAAGGAGGTCGGTGTCTTGGCGAAGAAATGTTGTGCGATAAGATCTATCAGTGCCTGGTTGTCGGTGAATTTCCTCAGGTACTCGTCCACAGGCTCGCCCAGTTTCGCAATCTTCGGCATCGCCCGCAGGTAACGTACCATCCAGGGGAGCAGTGTCTTCATCACATACCCAAGATCGCGAAAAGAATCGAGGAACAGCGGATTGTCGATCCCGTAGATCGTATCCATGTAGGACATGATGGTCTTGATCTCAGTGATGATCGCATCGATCTGCGAGGTTTCCGAGGGGAAGAGATCCTGCATCATTCGTGCATACGCATCCACGCTCCCCGGGTTGTCGATACGGATCATCCGGTGTGCGATTCCCAAGGATACTGCGCTATGAATGAACGGCAGGTCGATTCCCAACTGTCTGAGCATCGGGAACACGATGCCGGAGTTCTCAATGGAACGGATTCCCTGGTCGAATACGAATCCGTTGTGCTCGAATGAATTGGCCAGCCCGCCGACTTTTCCTTGGGTTTCGCAGACGAGGACATCGAACCCATCCCTGCTCGCGTACGCGGCAGCAGTGAGTCCGGCGATTCCTCCGCCGACTATGATGATGTCATGAGACTCCATACGCTCCCTCCGCCGACATTCTTGCAAGAAGCCGGCTTGTACGCCACACGTGTTCGCCAGCAGCCCGGTCAAGCGCATGGGGCGCCGGCGTCTCAGCGATCGTCTGGTTGAAAAATTGCCCCGTGGTGTGACTCAGCTCAGGAGAAAGGGCAAGATAATACAACGCCTCGGCAGAGATCTCCGGTTCCTTGAGGAACAGGTTCAGGACATGGGAGGCATACCATCTATACCATGCACTGTTTTCGTTACCGATATTGCTCCTCACGGCTCCCGGATGCATGGCATTGACCGTGACTCCTGAACTACTCGCCAACTCGGCAAACTTCGTGATGGTCAGCAACTGGGCACTCTTGGATGCTCCATAGCTTTTCAACCCGCTGTACCGATGGTGTTTCCATTCCAGGTCATCAGGATGAACGGTAGAGAATCGGTGTCCCTCGGAGTTCACATACAGGATCCTCGCGGGAGCAGAGGCCATCACCCGTTCGAGCAACAGGGAGTTCAGCAGGAACGGGCTGAGGTGGTTTACGCAAAAGACCGTCTCGAAATGGGCAGCGGTAAAACTGATTTTCTTCCTGAATGTCCCGATGTTGTGGATCAGGATGTCAATCCTCTCATACGCGTCGAGGATCGCAGCAGCTGCGGACCTGACAGACTCCAAGTCGGTGAAATCGGCCTGGACCACATCGACCTGCACGTGGTATGCATCCATGAGGGCCTGCTTGAGTCGCCCTGCCTTCTCCATGTTCCTGCAGACCAACACAAGGTGGGCACCACCGGAAGCGAACTTCCAGGCAGCTGCCTCACCGACACCCGAGGTCGCTCCCGTGATGATGCACAGCTTGCCATCACAACGGAGCGTGCAGCGTCTCTGTGTTGCCCGGGCGTTCCGCATGAACTCAAGTTCCTGGGGCCAGCCGAATTTCATCCGTAGCCTCCTTATCCGAAGAACTTGCGCATGCACAGACGGTAGAAACGATTCCACAACGGCACCTTGTCCTGTATGTCTCCCCACAGATCATAGTAGTCACGCTGGCTTGTGATGAGTTCGTCATCGTCGATCATCAGAACCGAGCACCCGTGGATCGGAGAACTGGGAAAACGGCGGAACCGCATCGTCATGGTCCATTCGAGAATCGCATGGGAACCTTCTCTCAGTACCGTGTGCAACTCCATGTCCAGTTGCGTGCAACGTTTCGCGAGACGGTCGCACATGGCCATGAACTGTGGTTTACCCGATACCTGCTGGATTGCATCCTGGAACCGGATGTCATCATGGTAATGGGGATAGAGATGAGACCAGTCGGGTTTGCCGTGTGTGTTGTAGGTCATGGACCAAAGCGTCCTGATCCGTTCCGATGTAAGGGGAAGATTATGCTCTCGATCCATGTGCCCCTCCGTTTCATTCGCTAGGGTATCATATCGGAGAGCATCTCGCGAGAGTGATTTGCGGAATCCTGCATGAAAGACAATCCCCACGACCTGAGAATCAGAAGTGGGGATTGTCCAGGGAGATTCATCCGACCGATTCGATGAACGAGCGGATACCGCCGTGATACACCTCGGGATCGTCCCACATGGCCATGTGGCTCCCCTCTGGACAATGCAGATAGGCTCCCTTCGGCAAACGGTCTGCCATCTTTTTCATGAACGAGGGATCCATCGTATCATGAGCCGCACCGATGACCAGGGTGGGGACGCTGATTTCCTTCAACTCCTCGAAGCGGTTCCATGTTGCCAAAAGTCCGGAGATTCCGAATTCGCTCGGACCCTGCATATAGACATAGAGGTCCTTGTTCACATGGGTCAAAGAATCGATGACGCACTGGGGCCACTGGTCGATCGGCTTCCTGAGCACATGCTTTTCGTAATGATGCGGCATCAGCAGCGCCTCATACTCTTCGCTATCATAGGCTCCTGCAGCCTCAAGTTCCTTGATTCTCTTCAACACCTGCGGATCCATCCGGGGTCCGAGGACTTGATCCGCATACTCCTGATACGCCACACAGTCGGCCATCATGTTGGAGATGATCAACCCTTTGAGATGATCCTGGTGTGCCAATGCATACTCCATTGCCAGCACTCCGCCCCAGGAGTGACCGAGGAGGAAAAAATTGTTCTTGTCGAGTCCGAGAGCCGTGCGAACCTGATCAACTTCATCGACGAACCGCTCGATGGTCCAGAAGGAACGGTTGGCCGGATTGTCAGAATTATGGCTTCCGAGCTGATCATAGTAGATGTATTCGATATCGCTATCGTCGAAATGGGTGTCGAAACTCTGGAAGTACTCATGCGTCATTCCCGGGCCGCCATGAAGCAGGAGCAATCGCTTCGTAGGATTTGACCCGCACCGTTTGGTCCAGACCTTGAAATCCCCTTGGGGGGTATGTATCGGAATCATCTTTGTCTCGTATGTTTTCATCATTGTCTCCTGCGTGTTTTGCCTAGGATACCCAATCGGGCATCGAACGGCAAATACGACCGGCAAGATACACATGACGATCAATCGTCATGTGAATCGACACAGGGGGAAAAAGAAGTGTGCCTGATTGCGATGGCGTGAAAGACGGATTTCCCAATCACGGCTATTCCTGAAACTCCTGCTCCCTTGCGTCTCAAACCGTATCTGCCATGCCAGTTGCCTCGATGACCTCATCAAGTGTGTGCGTCTTGCTGCGTCCGGCTCTGAGATCTTCTTCGCGTTTCTGGGCCAAGTATACCAATTCCAAGTCACTCACTTTTTCCAAGAGGGCTTCCTGAATATAGTAGGTTCTTGTTCTTCCGGTTTGTTTTGCCAGATTATCAAGCCGATCTACCAATTCTTTCGGTAATCGCACGGAAATGGATTCACTCATTGCATATCCTCCTGCTTCTATTGTGCTGCATGTAATACATGTAATGCAAGTATTACATGGTACTGCCCAAAGAGGTAAGGTGCCTTATGTATCGGGCGAGTGTAGGAACCGTGAGATGAAGCAAGTATCCCTTCATCCTCCAATGATTTTGATCAATACTCGCTTGTCCCGTTTCCCATCGAACTCGAAGTAGGACATCTGTTCCCAATTACCGAAATCAAGATCTCCGCTGTTGATGACGACTACCGTTTCACGTCTCATGATGGTTCTCTTGAGGTGGGCATCGGTATTGTCCTCGTAGCCGTTGTGCTGATATTGGGAGCAGGGCTTCTCCGGGGCAAGTTTATCCAACCATCTCTCATAGTCATGGTGCAATCCCGATTCATCGTCATTGATGAACACACTGGCGGTGATCTTCATCGCATTCACTAAGGAAAACTAGTGGCACTGCACTTTTATATCTTGAAGGGGTAATTGGTGTTTATTCTGAATAGAACTGAAGTGAAAATATACTATACAGCATAGATTATAAAGTATATACTAAATGAAAGGATTTTGCATGGGACGGACGATAATCAGTGCTGATGGATACTTTGAATGGGATGAGGATAAAGCGAAGATCAATGAGAAGAAGCATGGAATTGCATTTAAAAGATCTCTGTCGGTATTTCGAGATCCTAATAGGATAGAATTTCATGATGAGCGGCATTCTGAATGTGAAGATCGTTATATTACTGTTGGTAATGCTTCCAGAGGTGCCTTTTTCTTAGTGGTTGTTAGTTCAACCGAACGTGATGGAAGAATTCGATTGCTATCGATGCGTCGAGCTTCAAAGCTTGAAGAAGGATTATATTATGGTGGGTAAAGAAGATTGGACAGACAAGGAACTTGAGGAAATGAAAAGTCGGAATATTGATTTTTCGGATATTCCTGAACTTACTCCTCAATTTCTGGAGACATTGAATAGGGTTATCCCAAGAGAGCGTTACAAGGTAGTTCCTGTTAAAAAGGCTATCAGTATCAAACTTGATGCTGATGTGCTCGAGTACTATAAATCAAAAGGAAAAGGGTATCAGACCAGAATTAACAGAATCCTTCGAAAAGAAATGCTCAGAGAAATCGCACCTACGTATGGCAGCGAGCATGACAAGGAAGACGAACACGAAAGCTAAGAATCATTCCCCGATGATCTTGATCAACACTCGCTTGTCCCGCTTGCCGTCGAACTCGAAGTAGAACATCTGCTCCCAGGTACCGAAGTCGAGGTCCCCATTGGTGATGGCGACTACAGTCTCACGACCCATGACGGTTCGTTTCAGGTGGGCATCGGCATTGTCCTCGTAGCCATTGTGCTGATACTGGGCGTAAGGCTTTTCCGGAGCCAGCTTTTCCAACCATCTCTCGTAGTCATGATGCAATCCCGATTCATCGTCATTGATGAACACACTGGCGGTGATGTTCATCGCATTGACCAGGACCAAGCCCTCTTTCACGCCACTTTCGGCAATAGCGTCCCTGACCTGGCCAGTGATGTTCACCAATCCTCTCCGGGAGGGCAGATGGAAGTGCAGCTCCTTTCTGAACGATCTCACGGTTGTACCTCCTGATTCCCCATGCTACCATACAAATCGATTCCGATGCAAAAGGCCTTGAAGGGGAGGAGCCATGGAGAAGCCGCTCATGAGCATCGTATTCGCAGCCCGGGATACAGACGAAAACTTGGAGAACTCCTGGAGATCGTGTGTCAACCAAAGCTACGGAAACAAGGAGCTCATACTTGTCGACCACGGGACATCCGATCACGTCAAGCAGTTGTTGGGGGACAGGGCAGAGGATCCGATCCGCTGGATATCTTGTCCGAACGAGAACCGTTCCGTTGCCTTGAACCGGGGGATAGCTGAAGCGGGCGGGGAGTATGTGCTCTGCGTGCAAGGCGGTCAGGAGATTCATGAGCAATGGCTGGAGAAAGCTCTTGAACTGTTCGCCAGATCGTCGGCGGATGCGGTGCGTTGTGCCACCATGTATGTCGATGATGAGAAGATCGCGATGATCGACATTCCCTCCGAGAGTGCATCATGGTACCGGAAACTGCTTCGCGCTCCTCAGTTCGAACTGCATGCGGTGATGATCAGACGTGCTGCATGCGGAATTTTCCCTGAGGATGCCGAGGGGATCCTCGCCGAGTGGGAGTATTGGCTGCAGAGCCTGCGGGGCAAGAAACTGTTCCCTTGGGGTGATTATATCGGGAGCGTCGTACACGCTGCGAAACCACAGTTCGTCGGACAAGAGGATGCAAGCTACCGGAAGCAGCTTCTGAAGATCATGGTTTCGCACCGTGATGAGGTGCGGGGTTTCGGAAAGCTTGGCTTTGGGTTTTCGGTTCGGAAACTGTATGACGAGTATGCACGGCACGTGGCTGCCGGGACTGTGGATCGGGACCTTGGTCTTGAGACCGCTTTGGGAAAGCACTAGGGGAGGTTGTCATGCGTTATTGTTGGACTACCATCATGGTGAAGGATCTTGACCGATCCATCGCATTCTACCGTGATATCGTGGGCCTGTCGGTCAACCGGCGATTCAGCGCAGGTCCGGTCGGTGAGATCGCATTCTTGGGATCAGGGGAAACCCAGGTCGAGCTGATCGCGAGGGATGCAGACCGATCGGTGGTAGGAAATGCCATCTCACTCGGTTTCGCTGTCGAATCGCTCGGTGACATGTTGGCGTTCGTCGCTGAGCATGGCGTAGCGGTGGAGAGCGGACCGTTCCAGCCGAACGATCATATCAAGTTCTTTTACGTTCTCGACCCCGATGGCGTGCGCATCCAGTTCTCCGAATCCATGTAGTGCCGGACAACCGAAGGAATCCGGGTCGATTCTACTTGCGTACCTTTCACCGATTCTTATAATGGGACACTGTATGTACGCCCTGCAATGAGAGCTCCTGTTGTGGATCGAGTGATGGCGTATCGTGCCGGATGGGCACCATTTTATGACATCAACCAGGCATGTCGGGAGCAACAGGGAGGAGGATCAGTTGGAACACGATTCGGTAAAGATCCATGGAAGAACGGTAGAACTCCATACCTGCACGACCGTTGTCGTCGGCAGCGGGGCGAGTGCATTCTGTGCGGCAAACCGGTTGGCGGAGTTCGGGCACGACGACGTGATGATGCTTACCGAAGGCCTGACGAGCGGCACCAGCCGCAACACCGGTTCGGACAAGCAAACCTACTACAAACTGACCATGTGCGGGAAGGTTCCCGATTCTGTGGAGGATATGGCAAGGACGCTGTTCGATGGGGGGTGCATGGATGGTGATCTTGCGTTGTGCGAGGCCGCTCACAGTGCACGTTGCTTCTACTACCTCTGCGAGGCCGGAGTCCCCTTCCCACAGAACAGCTTCGGAGAGTTCCCCGGGTACCAAACCGACCATGATCATCACCTGCGGGCGACCTCCGCAGGCCCGCTGACATCGAAGATGATGACCGAGCGGCTCCAGGAACGAGCGCTCAGGGCCGGCATCCCGATCCTCGACAGATGCCAAGTCATCTCCCTCCTGGTCAAGGATGGTCGGTGCCTTGGTGTCCTGGCTCTTTCCAAGAAGGATAACAGGTATCTTGTGGTGAATGCGACAAACGTCATCTATGCCACGGGAGGGCCTGCTGGAATCTATGCAGAGTCGGTGTATCCTTCCAGCCAAAGCGGTGCAACCGGAATCGCCCTCGCTGCGGGAGCGATCGCGAAGAACCTGACGGAATGGCAGTACGGTATCGCTTCCGTCGGATTCCGATGGAATCTCTCAGGAACCTATCAGCAAGTATTGCCCCGCTATATCTCCACCGATCAGGATCTGAACGATGAGCGTGAGTTCCTCGAGGATCATTTCACCGATCCGGGCAAGTTGCTCGACAACACGTTCCTGAAGGGGTACCAATGGCCCTTTGATCCCCGCAAGGTTGCCGATGACGGATCATCGATGATCGACTTGCTTGTCTACCGCGAGAGGATGGAGAAGCAGAGAAGGGTGTTCATCGATTTCACCAGGAACCCCCGTTCTCTCGGCGACCTCCCCGATTTCTCCAAGCTCGGAGAGGAATCCTATCGGTATCTGAAGAATTCCGGGGCATTGTTCGGGACTCCTGTCGAGCGGCTGGCACACATGAATCCGAAGGCGATCGAACTCTACAAGAGTCATGGGATCGATTTGCATGGACAGTATCTGGAGATCTCCGTGTGTGCGCAGCACAACAACGGCGGACTCGCGGCGAATCACTTCTGGGAGAGCAACATCTCCCACCTTTTCCCGATCGGTGAGGTCAATGGGACGCATGGAGTCTACCGGCCGGGTGGAAGCGCCCTGAATTCAGGCCAGGTCGGAGCCTTGCGCGCAGCCCAGTACATTGTCCGGCACTATTCGGAAAAACCGCAGGATGATCATGCGTTCCTCGAGGCAGTGTCGACACAGATACGCCGAGAGATGGAGATCGGAGACCGCTATCTGGAAAAGCACGGGGAAGGGATGGATATCGGACAGCTCAGAAAGAGACTCGGAACCGTGATGTCCCGCTATGGTGCCCATATCCGCTCGAAAGAACATGTGAAAGCAGCCCGATCCGAGCTTGCGTCCATCACGAGCGACTTGGAAGAGCGTGTGGTTCTCCGTAACGACCACGAATTGCCGGCAGTGTTCAAGATGCGGGACCATCTGGTGACTGCACGGGTTCTCATCGAGGCGATCGACGACTATATTGCCAATGGAGGAGGGAGCAGGGGATCATACCTGATCCTCGATGAGAAGATGAACGGCTCTCACGAACCTATCGATCTCTCGGGCCAGATCCAGGAGATGGTGTGCACCGACGGCGAGATCCGTACCATGTGGCGAGCTGTCCGACCCATCCCTGAACGGAATCTCTGGTTCGAACACATCCTGAAGGAGTACGACTCGCATGACAGGTGATGATGCGTGCTTGTTCCCTTGGATAGTGCTTACGAATGACGTGCGGATGAACGGATCTGCACCCGGATTCCAGCCATATGCTTGAGACGCTGAAAAGGCACGTGGTGCGGCTGAAGGGGCATGTGGATGTCCTGTTCATGGCTTATCTCGACAAAAGGACTCCGTGGCATGCGAAGCTCTGGGTCCTCCTCGTGATCAGTTATGCAGTAAGTCCCATAGACCTGCTGCCCGATTTCATTCCCGTGCTCGGCATGCTCGATGATATCATCCTGATCCCTCTCGGTGTCGCCGTGGCGATCCGTCTGATTCCCCGTGCCATCTGGGAGGATTGCAAGAGACAGCACGCCGATGGCATGCGGATTCCTACACGGTATCGCATCATCGGCATGATTGTGGTGCTCCTGCTCTGGAGCCTGCTCATCTTCACCATTTACCGCTCGATTCATGAGACTCGGACTGCATAAACAGTTGTGAGTTCGACGTTCATGCACTACAATTAACTGCCATGAAGAAGCTGATTTGGAACATCGCCAAGCGATTTCTGGTAATACTCCCCATCGTGGCCTTGTTCCTCTACATGTACGATCAGCTTGTCATCCTGGAGCAGCGCAATGCACGGGAAAAGATCATCTCCGAACACTCGGCGCACCTGCAGCTCATGGAATATATGGTCGGCACCGTCTTTGATGAATACTATGCGACGATCCATCTGATCCGTAATTCCAATGAGATGAGCTACTATCTTGAGGATCCATCGGAACGCACGCAGGAAGAGGTGGTATCTTTCTTCAAACGGATGTCGGTGAACCGTCCGTACATCAAGGGTCTGTTGCTGGGAAACGCAGAGGGTAAGCCATTATTCGGCTTGACCCACTTCGGAGAAGATCCGGAGCCTTTTGATGAGGATGCCCCCTACCAGGACATCTGGCATCTGCTCGCGCCACAAGCGGAAAATCTGGACGAGCAAGCGGTCCAGTTCTCACCATTCATCCAAAGAAGAGAAGATACGGATCCTGACGGATGGGTCCATCTCATCGGGTTCGCGATTCCTGTCCGCTTACACGGTGAACTGGTGGGTATCATCGGCATGTTGGTGGACGGAGAGCACATTCTCGCGTCTCTGCGCCAGTTCCTGACATCCCACCCCGGGGAAATCCACTACGGTCTTGCCGACAGCCACGGAAGATGGGTCATGCGGTTTGACCAAGGATCCATCCTCTCCTTCGAACCCGACGATCCGCCGGTTGTCGAATCCTTGCCTAGGTTGTGGGACATGGTACTTGCAAGCGGTGATGGGGAACTGAGTATCGATGGAGTGAACTACCATTTCCGCGCATTCGATCCACTTGCACAGGAGAGTGAGTTCTACAGGACCTACCGGCACTTCCTCGTGGGTCTGATGTCTTTCTCCGATGCCGATGTCATTGTCCTGGAGGATTCGTTCCTCCTGAGAAACAAGCCATTGCGCTGGATACTTGCACTCTTGCTTCTGCTTCTCGGTGGATTCATCAACCTGTTGGCCTATTTCAGGAGGAACGACCGGGAATTGTTGGCGGTGAGCAACCTCGTTTCCGACCAGTCGAATGACGGGGTGGTCATCACCGACACGATGCAACATGTCACCTATTGTAACAAGACGTTCGAGCTGATGAGCGGGTATGCGAACGAGGAGCTCATCGACAGAAAGCATGAGGTGCGTTCCCTCTCGGGCGAACCGTTCGATGCCTCCTCTGTCATCAGGGAGGCCCGTCCGAAGGATATCGCATCTACCTCATGGCAAGGGTTCGTATGGGTCCTTGGCAAGAAACATGTAGCACTTGCCCATCTGTCGGTAAGCACGATCGTGAATACGCACGGCTACCTGTTGCATGATGTGAGTCTCTACTCCGACCCGAGGAATCTGTCTCGGGAATCATATCGTACAATGGTAACTGCACCTGGCATGGCGGCCAGTGATACGGATGGGTATCCGCTGCAGCTGGTAGAGATGATGAGAACCTCTGGGCGCAATTTCGTGCTGGTCTACCTGAAACTCATCAACCTGGACATGATCGAAGCCCAATACTCGCTGGACGAGCATTACGCATTGGGTTCTGCGATCCGTGAACGTCTGATCGGGGCCATCGACGGAGGGTTGATGATCCAATACTCTCCCGATACTTACCTGCTCGCCGTACCCGTGGAATCCAAGACAGACCATGCAGGGGTATCGCGATTGCATGCAGCATTCGAGGAACCGTTCGGATCAAGGGAGAACGCACAGCTGCTGCGTGTCAGGATGGGAGTCTCGAGAGTATCGGAAGAGAGTGAAGATGCCGCAATGATGCTCAGGCAAAGCCGGATGGCCTTCGCTGCATTGGACCACTATGAACGTAATGGGTTCTTGGTATATGACGAGAGTGTGAATGAACAGCTGAAGCGGTATTACCTGATCTTGCAAGCATTCCCCGAAGCCGTTGCAAAGAAGGAACTGAATGTATTCTTCCAGCCCGTGGTGAGTGTGGCAGATGGGACCGTCAGGGCTGCGGAAGCGCTGGTCAGGTGGAATCACCCCCAACTGGGGCCGCTTTCTCCCGCTGAATTCATTCCGATCGTGGAACAAAACCGATTGGAACGGATGTTGGGTACCTATGTCGTCGATCATGTGGTGCGCTTCCTGCGTCGAATCAAGGATGAGGCGGGAAAGGATATCTCCCTATCGCTGAACCTCTGTCCGACTGAGCTGCAGGATCCCGACCTGGTGTCCCATATGGTCCGGACTCTCGATCATCTTGGTGTCGCACACGACCGGTTGCTCATAGAGTTGACCGAAAGGACCCTGCTTACCGACATGGATGCAGCCAACTCGGTCTTGGAGCAACTGCGCAACGAACATATCCTGGTTGCGATCGATGATTTCGGGACGGGATTCTCCTCTCTCAGTTATTTGCATGAACTGGATATCGATTTGTTGAAGATCGACCGGTCCTTCATCAAGAATTATCCGGATGAGGATGACGGGATCATCCTGAAAGCGATGATCGGCATGGCAAGGGAACTGGCCATACCCGTGCTCGTGGAGGGTATCGAGACTCCCGGGCAATTGGCTTTCCTCAAGCAGTTGGGTGTCTCGAGTTACCAAGGATTCCTGTTTTCGAAGGCCATTGATGCCGATGCATTCATCAAACTCCTGAACAGCTGACCTTATCCTTCCATTGAACTCTAGGAATGTCAAACCAGATGACAAAAATTTGTCATAAGACACACTATTGTGTGTTATACATGATATAGAGATTACGTGTACCCATGAGAGTAGGAGGGTGAGAGATGAAGAAGCTCAGCGTGTCGCTCCTTGTTGTACTGTTGCTCAGTGTGTTCGTGGCGTGTGAGGAAGCAAATACTCAATTCGAAGGAATTGTGGAAAATCCGAAGAATTTACTGGTATTGGATAATTGCGGTTACCACGAAGGTCCCGCCGCGGATGTCTTCTTTGCAGCAGTTGAGGATTTCGGAAACGGTGCGACTCGATTCAGACTCCAGTCCTCCACGACAAAGGATGGATCTTTCGTTGATGTCGGAGCATCCTTTGATACGGACGATGACGAAATGGGACCGATCGTGGGTTTTACCGTCCCGATCCCCTCCGGTGGGTTATGGCTGGCGTTGCGCATCGAGGGAGGCACATACGATGGTCAGTTGTCGAACCGAGTCTATGCATCATATTGTAGCGCCCAAGCTCAGCAGACAGGATATTCACTGGATGAAGGGATGTATATCAGCGGAGTGATGTCTCCGAATGTCGGACATGGCCTGCGGGCCTCTTTCACGGTCATGGACCTGGCATCGGCGATAGATGTAGAGATCTCTGACCCGTATACTTTCCAGTGGTACAGAGTCGATCCGAACAACTGGGAAGATGAGGAACTCATCAGTGGTGCGACCGAAACGGAGTACATCACCACCTCCGCTGACAGAGATCATCTGATGCTCATCAAGGCGACAGGAAACAGTAACTTTCCCGGAGGATATGGCCAGATATTCAGCATAGGACCTGTACAATAGCCAGTTTTCTCAATATACCCACGATACTCCTGCCATGATGCCCAGGGAGGTCTCTGTGGCGGTATTCGATTTCCATGAGAACTGGTCATTCGTTTCTCCGGCGTTGGCTGTGATGAATCCTTGGACCGAGAATCCTTGGAATACATTCCAGCTAGCGCCTAAAGTGATCATGGCACTGAGGTCGATGGGGGAGAAGATGGAGCGGAACGTGAATGCGTAGCTCTCCTCTGGTGCATAGGTGATCTCCGGATAGACAAAGATCGCCAGATCCTTCGTCAATGATGGGGTCCAGCTGCCGAAGGGGCGTACCAGTGCCTCGAGACGGAGCGAGAGGGTTCCTCGCCAGCCGACAGACACCATGTGCAACAATCCTCCACTGATCAACCATGAGTCTTCCAGCTCTTCACCGATCGCCTCGGGGTAGGGAAGGTTTGCAGAGGTGGAGACGTACCAATCAGGCCCGATGTTGCCCTGGAGTGCTATATAGGGGGTGAGGACCATTCCGGTATCATGGGCAGGAGTGTTGTCTTTCCGGTATGCCGCTCCTCCTTCCAGTTTCATGGTTCCGATTGTCGTGTAGTACCGCAATCCTGCGCTCATGTTCCGGATGCTCAGGTCGGTGACATCCTGGGAAGGGATGATCACCGCTTCGAGGAAAGAGAAATCGCCAAGTGGCAGCTGTGCACTCGTAAGCCACTGGGTCGTCGAACGCAGTTCGTTCGATTTCATGTCCACATCGGTGTCGATGCTGCCGAACAGGAGATCCGCAGCGTTGAACAGCATGCCGTCCCCCCAACCGGTACGAGTCTTGCCGATGGTGAGCCGCCACTTGGGAAATCGTGCACGCAGGTAGGCACGGTCTATGGAAAGGGCAGGAATCCCACCGAATTCTGTAAACGAGACGGCAACATCCCCGCGAACGTTGCCCGTGTCTGATGATTTGAGCGAGAGCGATGCTTTCCCGGCGAACGTGTGGGCATCTGCAATTCCGACATCGGTATCACGCAGACCCAGCACATGAAAGAGTTGAAGATCCATCACCGGTGTCACTCCGGCGACAAGCGAGGAGCACATCAGCAGGGCGAGCAGCACCATCCTGAAGCGTTTCATGCCAAGCCTCCCTACCACGTGAGATTCTGAAGCGAGAAAATCGCCGGATCAAGATTCACATCGATTTCCAGCCGGTCGAGGCGCATCTCAGTCGCTGAGTCCCGCTTCATCTTGTCGGCTATCCTGGTGACCTTCGGCAAGGTCCTTCCATCGACGACCATCGTCTCCAGCACGAGCATTTCCTTGAGCAATCGGCCAGTCTTTGTCGAGAACTCTCCTTTCCACACCATATAGGTCTCGGTATCGACCCAGACCACCTGCATCGGGTATGCGACGGTCCGCGTCTTCGCGTCGAACTGCAGGACATGGCAGTTTCTCTCACCTACGCGTTCCTGGCGAAGAAGTTTTACATCGTACTGTGCCAAGGTGTCCTTCTCTCCCGTCATGTCCTCGTAGGAGATATCGCTGCCGAGCATCGATTGTCGCAACGCGGCTCCCTGCAAGCGGATGAGCTCCTGTGCATCAGGGTAGAAGAGATACAGTTCACCTGAAGTCCTGAGTACCTTCTGGCCTCGTTCGGCAACACTGGTGAATTCGATGAGCGAGTCGTACGCACCGCGCGACCAAGCCTTGAAGGTGCTGGTCTTCACACCGAAGCGGTCGGTCGTGATGATCGCACCCTCCGAGTAGGAGGTTGCGAACGTCTCCGTCTCATCCATCTTCCGCACGATCTCTTCGGCAGTGATGGCAGATAGGGAGGCGATGGTGATCAATGCGAACAAGATTGACATGATGATTCTGCGTTTCATGCTGCTGCTCCTAGATATAGCGCAAGGCTTCGACCGGTTCGATCCGGGAGGCCTTCCGTGATGGGATCAGAGTGGCCAGGGATGAGACGACCACCGAATAGATATAGACGATGATGGCGGTCCATATGCTGAATGACGGGTAGAGGACGCTGGATATCTCCATGTCGATGCCGCTGAGGGCATCGGTGAAATTGATGCCGAACTTCCCGAGATACAAGGTGATGGCGGTACCAAGCAGTACGCCGAAGAAAGCTCCGATCGCACTGATGACCGTCCCTTCAAGGAAGAAGAGCTTCGTCAGTTCCTTCCCGTGCATGCCGAGCGCACTCAGGGTTCCGATCTCCCGCATCCGTTCGTAAATGACCATCATCGTCGTGTTGATGATCACCGTGCTGCCCAACAGGAGGAAGAAGATGCCGATGAAGTAGTAGATGTATTGGGCAAGCTCGATGAACCCGTAGATCATGCTGATATCCTGGTAGGCTTTCACATCGAGTTGCATTCCTGTGGCCGCCTCAAGCTGTTCCTTGATCGCTGCGGCACTCTTGCGTTCATGCTCTTCTACCTTCACCAGTACTTCCTGCACTCCTGTGTCCATCCTCAAGAAGTATTGGGCACGGTCGAGGGGAATCCAGAAGTACTGGGAATTCATCGAAGCGACGGGGAAGGCTGCGATACCTGCCACCTCCAAGGTAATCGCGTTGTTCCCCCGTGCAGCGGTGGAACTGATGATCGTCACCTTGTCACCCAGCGCAAGCTTCAGATCCCGGGCCAACAGGGCTCCGATGAGCATCTCGTTCTTGCCCGCCTCGGGAATCCTTCCCTCCTTGAGGATGCTTTCCAGGTCCTGGAATTCGGCTTCACGTGCGAAATCGGCTCCGAGACCGAGTGCCGGATGGTTTCCCCCGTTCACATAGAATGCGGAGGGGAAGGTGACCCGAGGCACATAGGCAGTGACATCCTCCCGCTGCGCCAGAGCGCGATCGATCGATTCCCAATCAACCGTGAGGTGCATCGGATTGTATCGCTCATACTCTTCGTATTGTGCATTGCGGATCCTGACCTCTCCCGTGAAGTAGGTCGCGAGGTTCCGCCCCATGTCATCCTTCATTCCCTGGACGAGGGCAAAGAGGAATACGATGCTCATCGATGCCACCGCCACGGCGATACCGGAGAGAAGCGAACGCCTTCTGTTCCGTGAGATGTTGCGAAACGCAACGTTGATCAATTTCATCGTCATGCGCTCCTCCTATCGATGTCTCAGGCAAGATGGGATATCCATCTTCAATGCCCGTCTGGTCGGGATATACGCTACCGCCATGGAGAGAATGGTACCGAAGAAGAATGCCGTCACGATCGTACCCAGGCTCCATACCCCGGTGATCGAGCTCTGTATGCGGTATCCCATGTCCATGTCCCGCATGAACCGGCCGAAGTTGATCCCCTTCACCGTCAGGTAGAGGTTCATCAGGACTCCGAGCAAGACTCCCGCGGTCGACCCGAGCAACCCGATACCTCCTGCCTCGACCATGAAGGCCCACTGTATGTCCCGATCGTTCATTCCCAACGCTCTCATCATCCCCAGTTCCCGGATACGTTCGAAGATGGCCATCAGCATGGTGTTCGAAATACCCACCGCGGCGATGATGAACACGAGGAAGAGGATCATGCCCGTGCCGCCGCGCTTCGCCTCCGCCAAGGCGATATAGTCATGGGCGAGTTCCTCCCAGCTTACTGCGACGAGTGACTTGCCGGTCGGGTCGATCATGTCCTGGATCCGTTCGACAGCCTTCCCGGAATCCTCGGATTCGGGAAGTGCGATATTGATCTCGGTCGCATTGCCCTCCATTGCCAGGTAGTCGGAGATCGTATCGATCGGAACCATGAGCAATGTCCGGTTCACATTGGGGTTGGGGCAGTCGACGATGCCGACGATCTGCATGTCCATCGCCTCATAGAATCCCCCGTTCCCGCGTGTCACCAAGGTTATCCAATACCCGGGCTCAGCCCCGATGTCCTCGGCGAACCAGGAGCCGATGACCACTTCGTTGGTCCCGGGTTCACAGAAACGGCCCTCCACAAGCGTGTCTGCGAATCTGAATACCGAATTGTCAAGATTCGGATCCACCGCGGTCACTTGTGCCGCCATGTTCCCATCCTCACCGAAATCTTCGCTATGGAGGATCAGGTCTGCCGCGAACATGATACGGGGAGCAGCCTTGTATCCTGCTTGCTCAAGCTGGCTGATGATGGAGTAGGGATCCTCTATCGAGACATCCAGGGGCATGAGCCTCCTGTCCTCACGGTAGTCGGTGTGCATGATCCTTGCTGAGGAGGTCTCATACCACCTCAGGTTGCGCATCGACTCATATTCCGCACCGAGCAGGAGCGAATCGACGAAGATGTACATCATCAGTCCGACCGCTATCGCGACCGCGGTGATGACCGTCCTCCTCTTGTATCGCATCAAGTTCTTGAAAGCCAGTGAGATGATGAATCTCATGCCTCCCTCCTCTCGTCACCCGTGACCTGACCGTCATGCAGGCTCACCAACCGGCGGGCATAGTCCATGACCATGCGGTCATGGGTCGAGAAGATGAAGGTCGTGTGGTACTTGCGATTCATCTCTTGCATGAGACGAAGGATCTCCTCTCCGGTCTTCGAGTCGAGATTCGCAGTCGGTTCATCGGCCAGGACGATCTTGGGATTCTTCACCAAAGCACGTGCGATCGCAATCCTCTGCTGTTGTCCTCCGGAGAGACGGTCAGGACGGCGATCCTCCATCCCTGTCAATCCGACCTCCTGCAGGATCATCATGGTCCGTTCCTTGATCTCCCGTTCGGGGACGTTGAGGATGGAGAGTACGAACGATACGTTCTCATACGCGCTCAGCACCGGAATGAGATTGTAGGTCTGGAAGATGAACCCGAGATTGTTCCGTCGGAACTCGGTCTTCGCATGCTTGTCCATCCGCGAGACGGGTACCCCATCGATCGTGATCTCACCGCCATCGAGGGAATCGATGCACCCGATCAGATTGAGCAAGGTGGTCTTGCCCGAACCGGAAGGCCCGGCGATGGAGAGGAACTCCCCATCAGCAATCTCAAGGGAGACTCCCTTCAATGCCTTGACCACCGTCTCTCCCGCTTTGTAGTTGCGTACCACATCCTGTACCTGTATCATGCTCCTGTCTCCTATTGGTGTCTCAGACACGCTGGAATATCCTTGTTGATTGCCCGTCGGGTCGGTATCCATGCGACAAGCATGGAGAGTACCACTCCTGCGGCAAACGTCGTTGCCAAGCTCTGCACGCTCCATGCTCCCCGGAATATGCCTTGTACCCGATATCCGAAGTCATTCATCCTCATGAGGAATCCGAAATCGATGCCGTTGCGGACGAGGAAAATATTCGCAACTGAACCGAGAACGGTCCCGCTGATGGAACCGAGCAAGCCGATTCCTCCCGATTCGATGATGAAGAGCACCTGGATGAGCGGATCGGGCATGCCGAGGGCCCGCATCATTCCCAGTTCCCGTGTCCTCTCGTTGATTGCCATGATCATCGTGTTGGAGATGCCGACAGCCGCGATCAGGAAAACGAGGAACAGGATGATCGAGGAAGATTTCCGTTCCATGCCGATCACCGCGAGGTATTCGGAGGACAGTTCCCTCCAGGTCATCACCGCAAGGGCCTGTTCCCCGTTTCCGAGTATCCCCGGGATCCGTGAGGCGGCTTCATCCGGATCTGCTGAAGCAGGCAATGCCACGTCGATCTCCGTGGCAAGGTCCTCCATGTCAAGATAGATGCCCACGGTATCGATCGGGACCATGATGAGGGACCTGTTCACATTCGGGTTCGGACAGTTGACAATCCCCACGATCTGCATGTCCATCGCCTCGAAGAATCCTCCGTTGCCGCGAGCCACCAGGGAGACCCAGTGTCCCACCTTCGCGCGGATATCCTGTGCAAGCCACGAGCCCATGACCAGTTCGTTCGATCCCGACGTGGCGAACCGCCCATCGATCAAGGTCTCCTCGAACCGGAAGACCGAATTGTCGGTCCGGGGATCCACGGCGGTCACCACGACCGGCAAGTTCCCGTCCTCTCCGAAATCCTCTGCATGGAGGATCATCTGTGCGCTGAAGGTGATCCGGGGAGTGGCGGTGAGCCCGTGTTCGCCAAGCAATCCGATCTTCTCCTGCACATCGGAGATATGGACTTCCAGCGGCATGAGCAACCGGTCTTTCCAGTAGTCGGCATGCATGATGCGCACGGAGGAGGTCTCATGCCATCTGATGTTGCGAACCGAGTCCTCATTCACCCCGATCAGGATCGAGTCGATGATGATGAAGAGCGCGAGTCCGACGGCGATCGCGACGCTGGTGATGACCGTTCGCCGTTTGTATCGCAAGAGATTCTTGCAGGCGAGCGCGAGGAGAAATCTCACCATGGTCAGCCCCTCGTCTCCTGCATCTCCTCATTCTCCGCTTTTTTCCCCGGTGTATTGAGTTTCTGGAGCGCTGCGCTTCCCAATACGGTTCCCAGGTTCATGTTGTCGAGGATCGATGCAGGCATCAGCATCATCGAATTGTTCTGCCTGATTCCCTCGTAGACCATGTTCATCGCACGCAATTGCATCGCTGTCGGATTATCCGCATATTGTTTCGCCGCTTCGTCGAACTGTTTCGCAATCTCCACCTCCGCGGCGGCGAGAATGATCCGAGATTGCTTCTCACGTTGGGCTTGTGCCTGCTTGCTCAACGAATCCTCAAGCTCCTTCGGGATGATGATGTCGGTGATCTCGATCGAAAGGATCGTGACACCCCACGGGTTGGTCTTGGTGTCGAGCGCCTGTTGGATCTCCTTGCCCAATTCTTCCCGTTCCGAGAGCAATGATGAAAGGTCATGCTTTCCGATCGCGTCACGCAATGCCGTCTGTGCGGAGAGGATCACCGCCTCGACATAGTTTTCCACTTCAAGGATCGCATGTTTCGCATCCCAGATCATCCAGAATGCCAGGGCATCCACGTGTACGGGCACGGTATCACGCGTCAGTGTCTTTTCTGCACTGAAATCGGTCGCCCTGATCCGCGTGTCGACAAAATCGGCGATACGGTCGATCAAGGGAAAGAGGAACAACAGGCCGGGGCCATGCACTTTCCTGAACCTTCCCATGCGGAGCACCACAATCTTGTCCCAGTGCTGGACAAGCTGTACGGATCCGGAGACCAGCAGCCCGATCGTCCCGGCGAGGGCCATCGGGTACAATGCGCTGCCGATCAGGCCGAACACGACCAACCAGAGGATCACGCACAGCTGTATGATCGTTGCCCACATGGGCAGCATCGCTACGACCAGTCCGCTACCCAGGATGATGAGAGCGAGCAGCATCGCCGGTCTCACGGGAACCCAGGGAAACAAGGCCATCTGGATCCAGACACCGACTCCGATGAAGAGGGCAAGGATGAAGAATGAGATGGCTCCATAGGAAAAGTCACGTTTCAGGGTGAATTGCTGCACATTCTTGATGCGTTCGAATTTCTTGGCAAACAGGTTCATGGTCGATCTCCTTTCATGCTCGGTTCACTTCCCAGTTCCTTGATGTGGCCGATCAGTTCGTCCAAGGTGAATCCATAGGAAGTGGCCTTGGAAATGTAGGAGCGGGTAATCTCCGAGAGGACCCGCTCCCGCTCTATCGCGTCGATGGTGATGTGCTTGTCACTGATGAAGGTTCCCGATCCCTGCTGGGTCACTACGATCTGTCGGATCTCCATCTCGCTATAGGCACGGGCAACCGTGTTCGGGTTGATGCTCAGCTCGACTGCAAGGCTGCGGACGGTCGGCAACTGGGCCCCTTTGCCCAACCTTCCGTCGGCTATCGCCATCTCCACCTGCAGGATGATCTGCTTGTAATACGGCACTCCGCTCTTTGGGTCCAGCGTGAATGTGATCGGTGCTTGGTCTCCATCTCTTGCCATGACAACCCTTCCGGATAAATTGTATTAGTGTATTAGTACAATTGTCAATAGAAATGTTCCTGTATTTTTCCGGCGATGCCCACCTGCCGTAAGCGAGAACCGCAGCTGTTGCGCTTGACTGACAGCTCGCGTTTCTGCATAGTTGACAGCAGGAGAGTGCGATGCGTTCCATGAGACCCTTGTTGTTGATTGTCCTGATACTGGTGCTGACTTCATGCACCGCCAATTCCCGATCCTCGGGGAATCCGGAGGTGGTAGACATGGCTACCGCAATCACCGCACAGTACCGGAAGATCCCTCCCCAGCTCGCGAAGGAAATGATGGATTCGGGTGAAAGCCTGGTGATCGTCGATGTCAGGACCTCTTCCGAGTACGCGCAAGGTCACATTCCGCATGCGATCCTCATCCCCAATGAGACGATCTCGACCTCCACGCGACCCGACCTCTTGCCCGATCCCCAGGCCACGATCCTCGTCTACTGCAGGAGCGGGAGCCGCAGCTCGCAGGCTGCAAGGAAACTTGTCTCGCTTGGCTATGTGAATGTCTATGACTTCGGTGGCATCATCGACTGGCCGTACGAAACCGTACGCTGATCATCCGGTCGTGCCTACCGACTTTGGTATGTGTCTGGCAGACACGAAGGAGTGGGGTCATGAAGCAAGGAACGAGAGATACCATCAAGAGAAAACCCGATTACGAACGTGATCCCGATTGGGACACCGGGAAGAACCGGATAGGGCAGAAGCGGGCGCTGAAACACGCTCCTCTCAGGACACGCCCTCTTTCCGAGGATGCCGAGTACGATGATGGCGAACGTACCTTTCCCGATTCCGAGTGAGGTTCCCTCTATTGCCATGACCTGATGAATCAGGCTACTGTCTGTCCATGGTCATACTCTCCATGGAAGACATCTCGAAGACACTGAAGGACGAACCGCTGTTCGAAGGGGTCACCTTCGGCATGGAACGGGGAGACAAGATCGGGCTCATCGGACCCAACGGTACGGGGAAAAGCACCTTCCTGAAAGTGGTCGCAGGCTTGATTCCTCCTGACACGGGCACCGTGGCAAAGGCTCGTGAGCTGACCATCGGCATGTTGGAGCAGCACCCCCGAAGTGTCGAGGGAAGGACAGTGGACCGCTTCCTGTTGGACAGTGCGCATCCCTCCGTCCGCCTGCTGCGTGCCTATCATGCGATGCTTGAGCAGAAAACGGGATTCTCCGCGGATGCGATGCACCAGGTGATGGAACAGATCGAATCGGTCCATGCCTGGGATATCGAGACCCGCTATGCCTCGTTCCTCGGAGAGTTGCAAGGACCCCCCCTGGATACCCCCATGGACGTGCTTTCCGGTGGAATGCTGAAGAAGGTCGCGATCGCGAGAGTCCTCGCGCCGAAACCCGACCTGTTGTTGCTCGACGAACCGACGAACCATCTCGACATCCCTACCATCCGGTGGCTTGAGGATTACCTGGTCGCCTCGGAGATCTCACTCATGCTGGTGACCCATGACCGGTATGTCTTGGACCGGGTCTGTTCGACGATCATGGAATTCGATCGTGGTTCGGTGTACCTGCACCCCGGTTCCTATGTGACATTCCTCCAGAGAAGGGAAGAGCGGCTCCTTGGTGCCCAAGCGGAACAGGAGCGGTTGAAGACCGTATTGCGCAGGGAACTGGTGTGGTTGCAACGGGGTCCGCGTGCGCGTACCGGCAAGGACTCGGGACGGAAGGAACGCATCGAGAAGATGCAAGCGTCCCTGACCACAGAGGCGGTCAAGGGTGCCGATTTCACCAGCATGCACCGACGCTTGGGGAAGAAGATCCTCGAACTGGAGGGAATCGGAAAATCGTACGACGGCAGCACCGTGATCAGGCCCTTCTCCCATGGCTTCCAAACAGGAGAGCGGATCGGGATCATCGGACCGAACGGATCGGGAAAGACCACCTTCCTCGACATGCTGTTCGGGAGAACGGAACCCGACTGCGGAACCATTGACGTGGGGGTGAATACTGCGTTCGGCTATTATGACCAGCTCGATACTCCGCTGGATCCCGAGAAGACGGTACTGGAGCATATCGAGGAGATCGCGCAAGAGGTGACCCTCGCCCCCGGCAGTACGATCAGCGCACCACGGTTTCTCGAGATGTTCGGGTTTCCCGTCTCCTTCCACCGCATCAAGGTGGGTCTGCTCAGCGGGGGAGAGCGGCGCCGCTTGCACTTGGTCGGGATCCTCATGCAATCCCCGAACTTCCTGTTGCTCGATGAGCCGACGAACGATCTGGATATCGACACGATCCGGAGGCTTGAAGAGTATCTTCTGGATTTCCAAGGATGTGCCTTGATCGTCTCGCACGACCGGGCGTTCCTCGATCGGGTTGCACCGACGCTGTTCGTGTTCGATAACGAAGGACGGATCGGCAAGTATCCCGGGACGTTCAGCGACTACGCGGACGATCCTCCGCCGACCGCATCGGTCGAACAGTCCGGCCCCGCGGAAGGGAAACCCGAGAAGCAACGGGCAAGCCAACGCTCCAAGAAGCCGACGCTGACCTTCAATGAACGGAAGGAATTGGATGCGCTCATGCAGGAGATCGACCTCCTTGAATCAGAGATCGCCAATTTGGAACACAGTTTTTCTGATCCCTCGGCACCCATCACGACCTTGGCGGAAAGAACCAGGCGCTACACCGAGAAACAGGCAATCCTTGAGAGAAAGATCGCGAGGTGGGAGATTCTTGCAGCAAAAGAGCAGTAATCTCATGCCCGGTTGCCCAATTCCATCTCCCGGGCCTTCCTGAACTCCCATACCGAGAAGAGGACCAAGCCGATGACCACCGCTGCGTACCCGACCGAACCGGTGTTGTCCAGCCGTTCTTTCAGCAGCACAAGGCCGAGGAAACTGGCGGTGATCGGTTCGCTGAGACCGTACAGGAATGCGTGTGAGGCAGGAATCTTCCGCGATCCCCGTGTGAAGAAAAGATAGGGGATGGCGGTGGAAACGATCCCGAGCGTGGCAGAAAGCAGGATCACCTGTGGATCGCCGAACCACGTGTAACCCCGTATCGCTCCCATCGGCAGGAGAATGATCGCAGCAGCTCCCATCACCATGAACGAAGACTCCAAAGGGGTTGAGGTTTTCTGCAGGTTCCTGAGCAAGGTCCCGACGATCGTCCACCCGGCTCCCGCGATGGCTGCCGAGAGGCTCCCCAGTACAAGTCGGTTGCCCTCGGCGACGACATCACCCGAGATTGCCATGAGGATGCATCCCGCAGAGATGATAAGTGAGGAGACCAACCACGAAAGGCTCTGCTTTTCCCGTTTGACGAACTGCCCATACAAACCGCTGTACAGTGGCGGGGTTCCGACGAATACCATGGTCCCGATCGTGACTCCGGCGCTTCTCACCGCATAATAGAGGGCAATCTGCGCGGTCGCCAATGCGAATGAGGAGATGACGAGAGACACTACCGGAACTTGTGTTCCTTTTGCCAGGATGCGCCCCTTTCTCGTGATCATCAGGATGATCGCCAGGCCGAGCGTACCGACGCCGAGACGGATGGCACTTACGGTGATGGGGGGAATTCCGATGGGGAGGAAGGTCGCCAAGGTACCGTATGTTCCCCAGAACATGCCTGCCATGAGGACTTGTACGGCGCCGATTGTTCTATAGTGCATGACCAGTAGAGTACATCCGGGGTCCTCGGATGTCAATAAACGAAAAAGGTGCGTTCGGTATTGCGTTTTCGGTTCAACTTGCAGGTTCCAGCATGGGACAAATCGCTGGAATAAACTTACAATCACCTAATCATCACAATCCGAATCAGCACCTTTTTACCACGAAAACCGTAAAGATCATCGTACCGGTTTGAGCCAGCCGGGGAATCGAACCCGAGTTTCCGTCACCAGACCTTGCCGCTGTTCTTGACTAGACAATACCGTTTTATGAGAGGATGGTCAAGCGGTCTGCCAAAAATTCTGAAATAAATTCAAGATTTTATGCGTGAGTTGTCTTCTCTTCAGCAGGTAACAGTTGCACATGCCGTCATACGATGCTACTGTCACACTAGCCGATAACATGTTGCAATCGGATACCACGCATGTGTGTCAACGTGACAGACCGGGAAGGGAAGATGCATGACAGGGATTGAACGTCTGAGGGCTGCCATCAGGTTTGACATGGCAAGGAAGCCGATTCGACAGCGAGGGTATCTGAGACCGCTTACCTGGTTGCTCAGCTACCCCGATGTCTGGAAACACCGTCTCAAGATCAACAGGAATAGGATGGAAGGGGTGAAGCCGCCGTACCTCTTGCTCTGCACTCACCATGCATTCATCGACTTCAAGGTGACGACAGCAGCGATCTTTCCGCACCGCGCCAACTATGTGGTTGCGATCGACGGATTCATCGGGAGGGAGTGGTTGCTGCGGCAGGCCGGGGGAATTTGCAAAAGGAAATTCACCAACGACGTGCAGCTGGTACGGCAGATCCGCCATGTGATCACAAAGCACGGCGATATCCTGGCGCTCTATCCTGAGGCCCGCTACTCGCTTGTCGGGACGAATGCAGTGCTTCCCGAGTCGCTCGGAAAGATGGCGAAACTTCTGGGTGTTCCGGTGGTCATGCTGAATATGCATGGGAACTACCTGAACAGCCCTTGCTGGAACCTCAGGATGCGTGGGAATCGGCTCGACGCCGACCTGACCCAGATATTCTCAGCCGAGGAACTGGCAGAGGCTTCGGTGGACGAGATCAACAGAAGCATCAACGAAGCGTTCACCTACGACGAGTATGCATGGCAGAAGAGGAATGGCATCGTCATCGACAAGCCGTGGAGGGCCGAGGGATTGCACAAGGTCCTGTACCAATGTCCGCATTGCATGACCGAATACCACATGAGCAGCGAGGGTTCCTGCCTGATGTGCAATCATTGTCACAAGGAGTGGCAGATGACTGAGCTGGGAGAACTCGAGGCTGTCCGGAAGGCTGATGACGAGACGAGTCTTGTCACCGAGTTTCCCCACATCCCCGACTGGTACGAATTCGAACGTGCATTCGTGCGCAAGCAAGTGGAGGAGGGGACATACCGAATTGAGGTCGATGTCACGGTGGATGCGTTGCCCAACGCGAAACGGTACATCAGATTGGGAACCGCCCGGCTCACCCATGGTCCGGAGGGTTTCACCTTGCACGGAGTGTTCGACAACGAAGAATTCTCCTTGGTGAAGCCGGTCGCCTCGATGTACTCGTGCCACATAGAGTATGAGTATTTCGGCAAGGGGGATTGCATCGATCTCTCGACACTTGACGATACATACTATCTCTATCCCCATGGAAAGGAGTTCGCGGTCACGAAAATCGCACTGGCCACGGAAGAACTGTTCGAGGCGTACCGGAGGACGATCAAGAGATCCTAGTTCGTTCCTTGGAAGTCCTCGAGCAGTCCGATGAATTCCGAAACTGACATCTGCAACGCCTCGCTCATGCGCCTGACCGTGTCGAGCGTAGGACTGTGGCTGCCCCGGAGGATCCGATAGACATGTGAGCGCGCAATCCCGATGTCGCGAGCGAAGCGTGCTACAGGGTAGCGCCGCTCCTTGAGCACCTGCAGCAAAGCATGTTCTATGTGCATGAAACCATCGTACCACGAATATTTCGTGGTACGAGTCCTTGCGTATCACCGGACAGGTATGAATTGGCAAGCCGCAATACCTGTCTGGGTATCGGCTATTCCTTCAACGCCGACTCATCGGTATCCGCATCCGCGGCGGCCCGGCCGATCGCATCGATTCCGTTCAGGCATCCCTGCTTCGTCGCGTAGCCTTCCTCGGCGATGGCGATGTTCTGTCCGTTCGAAGCCAGCAACCGAAACCGGAACTGGTTCGCATTGTCGAGATACACCTCGTACTTCGGATACTTTTTCTTCTCGACCTTCTGTACCGTTTGGTCCTCTACGGGTGAACCGGCATTCTTCTTGATCGCCTCGATGCCGTCCTTGCAGTTGCGGAGGCTGGCATAGTTCTGGCTGGTGAGGACTGTCTGGTAGTTTGCCGCTTGCAAGTTGAACCTGAAAAATCCCTTGGGCGTCTTGGTAATGACAAATCTTCCCGGCATGTGCTTCCCTTCCTTCTCGTATCTGTGATGCACACAGTATACGCATATTTTCATGGAAAGGGTACAAAAAACTACAGGATTCATATTCCTGTGGTTTCACACCTCATTTCGCACGGACAAGATGCAGCGCGAATCCCCCGATCTCTCCCTTGAGATAGGTGACGGTCAGGGTTCCTTTCGCATCACGTTTCGCGGTCGTCTCATCCATCTCCAGGCCGAATCGGCCCAGGTAGTGCAAGGCCCGCTCGATATCCCACGTCCTGAGGCCGATATGGCCGTGCGTTCCTTTGTACGGTGCTTTCATGATCTCGATCGACTCCCCGGCGAAGACGGATGCGTTTCCTTCGGTCACCGGCTGCAGCATGGCACCGAGAACCTCGATGATCCGCAAAGGAGAGGTTCCCGCTTCACCGTTGATGCCCAGGTGCGCGAAAGTGAATCCGTGGACCGCGAGCACCGCCTCCCTGCCCAGACGGGAAATCTCATCCCACCGGCCTGCATTGATGAGCTCGCTTTTGACCATCCAGCTGCCTCCGCACGCGACGATGTAGCTCTTGCGCAGGTAGGATGCAAGGTTGTGCATGCCGATTCCTCCGGTGGGCATGAATCGGATCGTCGGGAACGGACCGCTGAGCGCGTCGAGCATGTCTATTCCGCCAGAGGCCTCGGCGGGAAAGAATTTCAGGACCGTCAGGCCGCGGGCCATCGCCATCTGGATCTGTGAAGGATCGGTCACTCCGGGATACACGGGAACCTCATGGTCCAAGCACCATCCGACCACGCTGTCGCTGTATCCTGGGGAGACGATGAACTGTGCACCCGAGTCGACCGCACGCTTCGCCTGTTCCGTCGAAACGATCGTTCCCGCGCCGACAAGCATGCCCGGCAGTTCCGTACGGAGAATTCTGATCCCTTCCGCTCCGGCATCGGTACGGAATGTCACCTCGGCGATCGGCAGGCCGCCTTCGATGAGGGCTTTTCCCAGGGGAAGCGCCTGGTTTGGAGAATCGATCTTGATGACGGGGACTATCCCGATGTTCCGTATCGCTTGGTGCATTGCCTCTTGTGTTTCCATGAAGGTTCCTCCTCGGTGATTCCTCTCATGAGTATAGCAAGGCGATGTGGAAAATGGAACAATATTCCAATTATAATTGACCTTTTGTCCTGCAATGATATAATCGGGGTACACGACAGACAAGGATGGATATCATGAAACGAATTGTCACCTTCGGAGAGATCATGCTTCGCTTGAAATCGCCCCATCATGAGCGGTTCTTCCAATCTCCGCTGTTCGAAGCGACCTACGGAGGGGGAGAGGCCAACGTTGCCGTCTCGCTCTGTCTGCTGGGAGAGGAGGCCTCCTTCGTCACCGCGTTACCTGCGAATGCCATCGGTGACGGGGCGATCAGCGAATTGCGTCGTCACGGTGTCGATACTTCACGTATCGTCCGTACGAAGAAAGGACGGGTGGGAATCTATTTCCTCGAGACAGGAGCAAACCAACGGCCGTCCAAGGTGGTCTACGACCGGGAAGGCTCTGCCATCGCATCGGCAAGGCCGGACGATTTCAATTGGCCTGCGTTGCTCGCCGATGCCTCCTGGTTCCATGTCACCGGGATCACCCCGGCACTCAGCCAGGATGCAGCCGACTCGACCTTGGCTGCCATGCAGACGGCACGCAGGATGGGGCTGACGGTTTCGATCGATCTCAATTATCGCAAGAAGCTGTGGAATTACGGGAAGCAAGCACCTGAGGTGATGGGACCGTTGGCAGAGCTGGCTCAGGTGATCGTCGCGAATGAAGAGGACATCCAGAAATGCCTTGGCATCGAATCCGATGCCGATGTCACCAGTGGTGAGCTCTCCGAATCCTCCTATGCACAGCTGGCGACGAAGGTACGGATGCGCTATCCTCAAGTGGAATATGTGGCGATCACCTTGCGAGAGAGCATCAGTGCCGATAGGAACGGGTGGCGTGCTGTCCTGTCGGGGAAAGAAGGATTCCATGTGTCTCCACGCTTTGCCATCGATGACATCATCGATCGGGTGGGGGGAGGGGATTCCTTCTCAGCGGGCCTGATCTATGGGTTGCGCCACATGAAAGAGGCGGATGCCTTGCGATTCGCGGTTGCCGCCTCCTGCCTGAAACACAGTATCGGCGGGGATTTCAATCTTACCACCTTGGACGAGGTCCTGACCCTGATGAACGGGGATGGTTCCGGAAGGGTCCAACGCTAGTTGCCCAGGAGTTTCGAGATGGTCCGGGTACTCTCCCGGATCATCTCCACGCAGGGGAGCCGCTTGTCGGGATCGAACCGGAATACCGGCCAGGAGACTGAAAGTGCGGCGACGGTCGCTCCCGTATGATCGAACACCGGTGCGGCAATGCAACGGATGCCCTCCTCATGCTCCTCAAGGTCCTCGGCGAATCCTTGCTCCCTGATCTCTCGCAACTGCGCGCGCAACGCATCAGGATCGGTGATCGTATGCGGCGTGAACGGAATGAGTCTGATGAGCCGCAGCATGTGCTCCTGTTCGTGTTCCGGCATGCCTGCCAAAAGCACCTTCCCGATCGCGGTACAGTACAGGGGAATCCGCTTTCCGACCCGTGAGTACATCCTGATTGTGTAGGTGGACTCGATCTTCAGCACATACATCGCCATGTCCTCGTCGAGGACTCCCATGTGCACAGTCTCCATCAGGTTCGCACCAAGGGCCTGGGCGATCGGGCGGGCATCTTGCGTCAGGTCCATGTGGGCCAGACCCTTCGACCCGATGCTGAACATCCGCAAGGTGAGTGCGTACTGGTCGTTCTCATCCCTGTGGACATACCCCAGGTCGATCAGGGTGGCGAGGAACCGCAATACCGTCGGTTTCGGCAATCGTGCCTCGCCCGACAACCGCTCCAAGTTGATCTTTCGATGCTTGGCGAGTGTCTCGAGGATCTTGACGGTCCGTTCGACCGAACTGAGGCGACTTGTTCCCTCTTCTCGCGAGGCGGGAGCTTTCCAGGTGCTCATCACATGCTCCGATCAACCGAAGTAGCGCTGGGCATTGCGGAAACTGATATCCCGTACGACGAGCGACAGCAGATCGATATCCAACGGGATTTCCCCCGCTTCCGCCCATGAGCCGAGCAGATTGCACAGGATCCTGCGGAAGTACTCATGTCGCGGATACGAGAGGAAGCTCCGCGAATCGGTGAGCATGCCGATGAACCGGGGCAGGGAACCCAGGTTGCCCAGGATCCTCAACTGGTCGGCCATGCCGTCCTTGTGATCACAGAACCACCAGCCCGAACCGAGTTGCATCTTTCCCGGGATGCCATCCCCTTGGAATGATCCCATGATCGTGCCGATGACATAGTAGTCTTTCGGATTGAGCGTGTAGAGTATGGTCTTCGGCAACTCGTGGGAGTCTTCTAGCGTCCCGAGGAAGCCTGAGAGCTTTGCGGCCAGCGGCAGGTCGTGCGAGGCATCGAAGCCGGTATCGGGGCCGAGGGACGCGAAGGCGGGACCGTTCAGGTTCCTGATCGAATTGAGATGGAGTTGCATCACGACATGATGCTTGGCGTACTCCTTGCCCAGGAAGACCATCACATGGGTCTGGTATGCGTCGATCTCGGACTCAGTGGGCGTGTTGCCCGACAGCGCCTTTTGGAAGATGGCTTCGACTTCGCCTTCGGATGCCAAGGTGAAGGGAACCATGGGGATTCCATGGTCGCTCGCCTTGCACCCTTGCGAGACGAAGTAGGCCAGGCGCTTCCCGAGTGCCGCACAGACATCGGAAGCCGACTTGATCGGCATCCCCGCGGCCGTGGCGAGACGATCTATCTGCTGGGGAAAATCGGCCGCTTGTACAAGCAAGGCCTTGTCGGGACGGAACGAGGGCATCACGCGGGTACCGATCGCTCCGATCGGCGCCTTCCCCTCGTTGATCGAACGGTGGAGCAGCAGGTCGTCCGAAGGATCGTCGGTGGTTCCTACTGCACTGACCTTGAACTTCTTGAAGATGCTTGCAACGGAAAGGTCGTCGCTTGCGAGCATCTCCTTCGTCTTGTCCCAGATGTACGGCGCGCTCGTCTCGTTGAACGGTTCGCCGATGTCGAAGTATCTCTGCAGTTCCAAGTGGCTCCAGTGATAGAGCGGATTGCCGAGCAACTGTTCCATCGTCTTTGCCCAGGCCATGAATTTGTCATAGGGATCGGCGTCGCCAGTGATCAGCTTCTCTTCGATGCCGACCGTCCGCATGGCACGCCATTTGTAGTGATCACCCCCAAGCCAGATTTCCGTCAGGTTCGCGAACTTCTTGTTCTCGGCGATCTGCTGGGGAATCAAGTGGCAGTGATAATCGAAAATCGGTTCCTTTGCCGCATGCTCGTGATACAGTTCACGTGCCGTCTCATTCTCCAACAGGAAATCCGGTCCCATGAATGGTTTCATAGCGTTACTCCGTCCTTGAATAGTGCAATTTCTCGATAGCCGTTGATCTCATGCTTCACCCTGGTCGTCCCGGAAGCGACAGCAAGGATCAAGGTCCTGAACGTATTGAACACCACCAGAGGCTCCGATTGCAACCCTTTTGCCGCATCGAAGTCTATCCATGCCGCTTTCCTGGTGGCCAGCGTGGTGTTGGAAGCGATCTTCACCGTGGGGACGGCCGAACCCCACGGTGTCCCGCGTCCCGTGGTGAAGAGGATCAGGTGTGCGCCTGCCGCGGCCAAGGCGGTTGAGGAGACGAGATCGTTTCCCGGTGCCTCGCACACGGTCAATCCGGTTCTCCTGATCCGCTTTCCGTAGCCGATCACATCGTGTACCGGTCCCGAACCCCCTTTTTTCACACACCCCAAAGACTTCTCCTCGAGCGTGGTGATCCCTCCCGCTTGGTTGCCGGGAGAAGGATTCTCGTGGACCGGTTGTCCGTGTGCGATGTAGTATCGCTTCCAGGATTGGATTGCCTCGGCAAGCCGTGCGAACACGGCAGGGTCGATGCAACGGTCGAGCAGCGGCCTCTCCGCGCCGAACATCTCAGGAATCTCGGAAAGGATCGCACTGCCGCCCGATCGGACCAGGTGATCGGTGAACATTCCCACCAGCGGATTCGCGGTGATGCCGGACAATCCGTCGGAGCCACCGCATTTCAGGCCTACCACGAGTCGCGAGATCGGTACCGTGGAACGTTTCGCCGCAGAACCCCGGCGAGCGAGAGACGAGAGCAACCGCCGACCCTCCGCCAACTCGTCTTCGGTTTCCTGACACACCAAGAAGCGGATGCGATCGGTATCGTAGGATCCCAGGCATTCCTTGAACGAATCGACGGTGTTGTTCTCACATCCGAGTGCGACGATGAGGACCCCGGCCGCATTGGGGTGGCGTGCGAGGGATGCGAGGATCGATCGGGTCTGTTCCAGGTCGTCGCCCAACTGCGAGCATCCGAACGGATGTTCCCATGCATACGCACCCTCGATTGCACCCCACGAGCCGTCATCACACCGTTCGGATGCCCATTTCGCGAGGCTTGCGGCAACCCGGTTCACACAACCGACCGTCGGGATGATCCACAATTCGTTGCGGATCCCCACGCTTCCGTCCTCGCGAAGGAATGCCTCGAACGTATCGGGTTCGGTTGCTACCCGCGGGACCGGGGAGGGATGGTAGCGATAGGAGTCGGAGGGGCCTATGTCTGATCGCAGATTATGGGTGTGCACCCATTCGCCAGCTCGTATGGGATGCGTGGCGATTCCGATGGGATGACCGTACTTCAGGACGGGCTCAGCTTCCCGGATATCGTGCAACGCGACCTTGTGCCCTGTATCGATCGGTTCGCGCAGCGTCACGGAGAGTTCCTCACAGGCGATGACGCATCCCCTTTCGAGCGGTTGCAACGCGACGGCTACAGAGTCCTCTGGTTCGAGACGGATGACACGAAGCTGGTTCATGCGTCATCATAGGAGCACACCTCCGATCCTGTCAATCGACTTGACCCTGCGGTCTTCCCGTGGTAGGAAAGATGGCATGGAACGGTTGATTGCATTCCCTCCCATCGAAACACCTCTGAGCAGGGTCCTGATCCTCGGCTCGATGCCGAGTGTCGTCTCTTTGCGCAAGCAGGAGTACTACGGACATCCCACCAACGCCTTTTGGCCGATCATGGAGCGGATGTGCGGATACCCGTTGGGAAGCTATGAGGAGAAACGGAGGATGATCAAGGAGTCCCGCCTCGCGCTTTGGGACGTGTTGGGCTCCTGCAAGCGGGAAGGTTCATCGGATCAGGGCATCCGTGAAGGCGAGGTGAACGACCTGCCCGCTTTCCTGTCGGACCATCCGCTGGTCACGTGCATCATCTGTAACGGAACAGTGGCGATGCGTCTCTGCGAACGCCATGTGCTGCGTCTGCATCCGGTGGACATCGACGTGTTCAGCTGTCCATCGACCAGCGCGGCGAATACCATGCCGTTCGAACAGAAGGTGAGTATTTGGACGAATGCATTGCATGTTGCATTGGATTTGTCTTGAAAATACCGAGTTTGACGTTTGACGATATTGTGTCAACCCCACGAATCAGATAGAGTGGTCATGATGAAATGATCTTGCGATTGGAGAACCCCATGAACCGGAAAGACAAAGCTTCCATCTTTGACAAGTGCTATGCATTCACCGCTGCCGCGGAGGCACGGGCGACAGGCTTGTATCCCTTTTTCAAGCCGATCGGCAGGAGTGAGGGAACGAAAGTCTATATCGACGGACGCGAGATGCTGATGCTCGGTTCCAACAACTATCTCGGTCTTGCCAACGACCCACGGATGAAGGAGGCTGCCGAGCAGGCTGCCGAGCGCTACGGAACCAGTTGCAGCGGTTCCCGTTTCATGAACGGGACACTCGACTTGCACGAAGAGCTCGAGCACAAGCTGGCCGGTTTCGTCGGCAAGGAATCGGCGCTTTGCTTCACTACCGGGTACCAGACGAACCTCGGATCCCTCTTCGCGATGCTGAACAGGGGTGACCATGTCATCGTGGACAAGTACGACCACGCCTCGATCATGGATGGGATATTCCTTGCCGAAGGAACGAAGAAGCAGGTGAATCTCCATCGGTTCAAGCACAACAACATGGATGATCTCGAGAAAGTGCTCGGTTCCATACCTCTGGATGAACCGAAGCTGATCGTGGTCGACGGGGTGTTCTCCATGGAGGGGGATATCGCCAAATTGCCTGCCATCAGGAAACTCGCCGACACCTATCGTGCGGGAATCTATCTCGACGAGGCCCACGCGCTCGGTGTGGTCGGCAAGAACGGACGGGGGACGTGTGAACATTTCGGAGACGATCCTTCGCTGTGCGACCTGCTCATGTGCACGTTCAGCAAATCCTTCGGATCCATCGGCGGTTTCATTGCAGGAGAGGAACAGGTCATCGATTACATCAAGCATTTCGCCAGGCCGCTGATCTTCAGTGCTTCGATGCCTCCTGCGAACATTGCAGCCACGATGAAAGCACTGGATATCATCCGAACGGAACCCGAGCGGGTCCATCGGCTCCAGCACAATGCAACGCGGCTCATCGAAGGATTCAAGTCGCTCGGATTCGATACCGGCACGAGTGAGACACCGATCGTTCCCCTGTTGATCGGTGACAATGACAAGACGTTCCTCCTCTGGAAACAGCTGTTCGAGCGCGGGGTCTACGTGAATCCGGTCATCTCACCCGCGGTTCCTCCCCAGCGTGCCCTGCTCAGGACTTCCTGCATGGCTATCCATAGCGATGATGAGCTCGATGAGGCGCTTCGGATCATCGGGGAAGAGGCTCGAAAGCTCGGAATCATCTGAGACAGCTGTCCTTTGGGTCCGGGATGCAGTATATTTGCATCATGAAGAAGCTCAAGTTGTCCGATCCGGGGGCCTTCGCACCGTTGGTCTCCACCCATATCCGTGAGGTTGCACGTTCGCACGACAAGCCGATCCGCATCGGGGTTCCGGGAGGACGCGGGGCCATCCCGGTCATCCAAGGCCTTCTTTCCTGTGAGCAGGAGATCCTGAAGCGGGTGGAACTCTACCTGGTCGACGAACGACTCACCGGGCCTTCCAACCGTGATACGCTGTTGGATGTCGGGCTCGCCAAGGCGATCGAAGAGGGTCTCTTCCGTGTCGGACAGCTGCATGTTCCGGAGCCGGAACATCCATTCTTCACGTTCGATGGCGATCTCGACCTCCTCTATCTCGGAGTGGGAGAGGACGGTCACGTGGCATCCCTGTTCCCCGGCTCCTTTCCCGCTCTCGATGCGCGCGACTGTTCCGAGACGGCGATCGTTCCGGACAGTCCGAAGCCCCCTCCGGAGCGGATCACCGTCACCTGGCGGGCCTTCCGCGATCATGCGGGCAAGACCCCGGTGTTCCTCCTTTTCTTCGGTGAGGGCAAGAGAGCTTCATTCGAACGGTTCCTGGCGGCGAAGGAGTCTCCCTCCACGTTGCCGTGTCTCTTTTTTCCACGGGAGTGGTTTTCCGTTACCATCGTGACCGATTTGTAGGGAGGAACAGCATGAAACGTATCATCATCCAGTTCGGAGGGACCGGAGACCTTGCCCAGAAGAAATTGTTCCCGGCTTATGAGCATCTGCTTGGCAATGGGTTCGATTTCACCATCCTGGCCCTCGGGCGCCGGTTCAAGGATCGCGAACAGTTCGTGAAATCCATGGTCTCCAAAGACGCCTCCGAGCAATTCCTCTCGCGGTTGGAGTACCTGTACTACGACATGGGCGACCCGGAGGCTACCGTTCCGTTGCAAAGGCGGCTCGAAGAACTGATCGCTGATGCTGACGAAGTGGAGCTCATCTACTACATGGCATTGCAACCTTCCCTCTATGAGGAGGCGATCAAGCAGATCCAGCATGTCGATGCCCATCTGGGATGCCAGTGCAGCCTGGCCAAGAAGATCGTCGTGGAAAAACCATTCGGGTTCGATCTGGAGAGTGCCCATCGGTACAACGACATCCTCCTGAAGGCGTTCGACGATCGCGAGATATACCGGGTCGATCACTACCTGGGCAAGGAGTTCATGCAGAACCTTCTCATCCTCAGGTTCCACAATGACATCATCAGGAGCATCTGGGACAACCGCTCCATCGAGAGCATCCAGATTATCTTCGATGAGACGCACGGTGTCGACCAGCGGCTGGGCTTCTATGAACAGATCGGCGTGGTCCGCGATACCATACAGAACCACATCATGCAGATAATCACCTACCTGACGATGAACGAGCCGGCCACGCTTTCGCCGGAGGACATCGCGATCGAGAAGGTGAAGGTACTGAGGTCCATCGCACCGATCAGTGAGTTCCACACCGGTCGCTATGAATCGCTCGGTGCGAACAGCGGGCATGTGGTGCATACGCCGACCTACGCGGCACTGAAACTTTCGGTGAATACCTACTATTTCGCCGGGATCCCCATCTATATCAGGACGGGGAAGATGCAGAAGGAGGCGAAGTCTCTGATCTATGTGAAGTTCCGGAACAAGACACGTGAGGTGATGCACGACGAAGCGATCGCAGAGAACGGTGTGATCATCACGATCCATCCCGAGCTCACGATAGACATCAGCATGAATCTCAAGCAACCCGACACTTCGTGGAAATCCAAGCCGGTCCGTTTCCGGTTCAACCAAGCCGAGACCTTCGGAGCCAATACCCCGGAGGCCTACGAGCAGATCGTCAAGAAGATACTCCAGGGTGACAAGAGCCTCTTCCCGACCATGCGGGAGATCGCGGAGTCTTGGAGGATCGTCGCGCCGATGCTGGAGAACGAGCGTCACATGGAGGTCTATCCGGTGCGTACGTTGCCGAAATTCGCCACCGACCTTTCCCAGGAACATGGGTTCGATTGGTTCGACTGAGCACAAGAAGACATGAAGAAGCCACCGCTCGCACGGTGGCTTCCTTCCGCAACAGGATCGCATTCAATCGTCGAGCAGACGCTTGTCCCCGCTGAGTTTCTGGATCTCCGCGATATTCTGCGTGACCTCCAAGGTTCCCAGGTAGGCACCCTTGTCGTCCCGGACCGCGAAGTAGCGGATATATACATACTTGTCACCCATGTGGATGTAGAAGTCGGCGACATCCCGCGCTCCCGACTTCAAGTCCGCAACGATCTTCTCCACCACATGCATGCTGGCAGGCGGATGACAGTTGATCACCTTCCGTCCGATGATGGCAGTGGTGCGGGCGAAGATCCTCTCGTTCGCTTGTGAGAAATATGCGACCTCGTCGTTCGCGTCCACGAAGGTGATGTCGATGGGCAATGTGTTCAGGACATGGGTCAACACCTCCGGCGTGAAGTGACCGGTAGGCAACTTGATCGTTCCCTGGCTCATGTTCGCCTTCGATGCATCGGCTTTCGTCTCCGTGGGAGCCTTCCATGTCGGGTGATCATCGAGCAGGCAGAAACCGATCTCGGCGCTTCCTTCGCTGATTTGGCGCCAGTCGGTGACGAAAAACACCTCGCTTACCATCGGAATCAGGATGTTCTCCTCCTTGGAGATCATCTCGATCACTTTCTCCTTGGTCGTCTCGAGATCCTTGAAGAACTTTCCGATCGCATCCTTCGGGGGCCTTCCTCCCGCAAGCAATGCGTCGAGATCCCTTCTGAGTGCCTTGATCATGTCACGGATCTCGTCATCCACGCCCCACATGACCTTGGGCGGAGCGGTGATGCCATAGCGTTCCATGATCGGGAACCAGAGGTTCTCCTTCTTCCCATAGTGCGCATCGATCTGCCACAGGTCCTTCAGGTCCTCTGCCAACGATCCGAAGGCAGCGAGGTTTCCGTCCTTGGCGCTCGTGGCGTGCACGTCGATCCGGTCTGCGAAGAGCCGCTCGATCGCACGGTTCTCCTCCTTGAGGACCCAAGTCGGGTGTCCTCCTTCCTTGGTCTTGTCCTTTTCCGCATGGATCTCAGCGACGGAACCTTTGAAAAGGGATGCGTGGACGTCACAAAGCTTCTGGACCTCCTCGACCTTCACCCCTCCATGCTCGATCAGCTCTTTTTCCATGTTGGCGATCTCATCGGCTCCGACCCCGTCGAATTCCTTGGCGAAGTCGGCTTTCACCGCCTCGAAATCGTCTCCAGCGTGCAACCGTCCGATCAATTCCTTGAGCAGTTGCTGGCGATATGCACTGTTGTTGATCTCCGCGCTCATGTCGTCTCCTCCTGTGAAGTCTGTGCTATCCGGTAACCTTGCTCCTGAAGTGCCTGTACGATCGTATCCCATGCGATGCCGCGCATCGCCGCTCCCTTGGGAAGGGTCATGACCTTCCCCACGGTACTGAGCATGATGGGTTTCACGATCTCGGTGAAGCCTATTGCCGCGAGGACCTGAATCAGTGCCGGATCCGCGGTACACAAGGCGTGGACAGTCTTTTTCGTATCTATGGTCTTTTCTTCCATGGTTCTCTCTACATTGCGGATCGTAGCACGATCGCATGATGATTAATGTTGCATTTGCAACAATAATACAGGAAGGGCCCCGGCATTGCAAGTGCCTGGGCCCCATCCGTGTGTTTCCGGGAAGTGGAATCGATCAGCTGAAGAGCGACTGTATCTCCTTCGCATAGAGTTGGTTGATCTTGTGGCGCATGACTTCCTGCTTTGCACTGAGTTCCTGGCCGATCTTGAACGGACTGTTCAGGATCGCGAACCGGTTGATCCGCTCGAAGCTCTTGAATCCGTTCTTCGCGCTCACCATCTCGTTGATCTCGGAGTTCAGCAATTCGCGGACCTCGGGAAGCTCGGTGATGTCGAAACGGGCCATGTAGGGGATGTTGTTGTCCTTCACATACAATTCAAGCTGCTTCGTATCGGGAACGATCAAGGCTGCAAGGTATTTCTGGTCCTGGCCGACGACAACAGCCTGTTCGATGTACTCCGACTCCCTGATGCGGGATTCGATGGGGACCGGCTCGATGTTCTCGCCTCCCGAGAGGACGATCGTATCCTTCGCACGTCCCTTGATCGCATACTCTCCGCGGTGTGTCCAGACACCGATGTCTCCGGTATTGATCCAACCATCCTTGTCGATGACCGCTGCGGTCAGGTCGGGTCTCTTGTAGTACCCTTTCATCACCTGTCGACCTCGTGCGTAAATGACACCCTTCTGCCCCGGTTTCACCGGATTTCCCGAGTCATCGACGATCTTGATCTCGGTTTCCGGCAGCGGTGACACGGTCCCGGGAACTTGCCGCTTGATGTTTCTCAGTCCGATTACCGGAGCCGTCTCCGTCAGCCCGTAGCCATCCAGGAGGGTGACGCCGATCGCCTTGAAGAACTTATCGACGGAAGAGGGAAGCGAACCTCCTCCCGAGACTCCTGCCCTGAAGTTCGTACCGAACTTTTTCTTGATCGTCTTGAAGACGAGTACGTTTCCGAGCAGCTTGAACGGTGTGAGCAGTACGAGCGGGATGATGCCCAACAGGAAATCGAACGGATAGAAGCGGCGCGTGAACTGGGGCATGCGGTTGGAGACGAGGTTCAGTGCCGCTGCGTGATTCGCTCCGACCCATACGAAGAAGTGGAACAGCGCTTTCGCCACGGGACTCTTGCCCTTCACGTTTTGGTAGACTCCCGCTTTCACTGCCTCCCAGATGCGTGGGACCGATCCCATCCACGCCGGGTTTACGCGTTGCAGATCCACGAGCATGATCTTCCCGATCGGCTTCGAATAGGCGATCGCCGAGGCCTGGGAGATGATCACGTACTGCAGGATGCGCTCGAACGAGTGCCAAACCGGCAGGACGCTCAACCACCGTTCTCCCTTATGGAAATCGATGACTTTCGGCAGCTGCTCGAGTTGGAAGAGGAAGTTGCGGTGGGTAAGCATGACTCCCTTCGGTTCTCCCGTGGTTCCGCTGGTGAAGATGATCGTGGCAAGATCCTCATCCTTGCCCTTTGCGATCTCCTTTTCGACGAACTGGGGATCCTTCCGCGCGAATGCAGCACCCTCGGCCATCACCTCTCCATATGAGAGGATGTTAATCGAAGCGGACCGTGGCAACTCGTCGGTCACGTGGTGGACCGTATCCATGATGATTAGGGTCTCAAGCTGGGGAAGCTCGTTGGCGAGGTCGAGGATTTTCCTTGCCTGTTCCGCATTCTCCGCGAAACAAACCTTGCTTTCGGTCACCTTGAGGATGAACTGCAATTCATAGGGCATCGCATCCCTGCCGCGCGGCACATCGGCGGCTCCCAGTGAAAGGATGGCCAGGTCTGCAGCGAGCCATTCCTTTCGGTTGTCACTGATCAGGCCTACCGCGCTGCCCCGGGCAACCCCCAGGGTATGCAATCCTGCGGCGAGTTGCAGGACCTCAGCATAAAAGGTCTGGTATGTGACCGGATGGAAGACGCCTTCGTCATCCTTGGACAGTTGGACTTCATGGGAACCGTAGCTCCCTGTGATTTGTTGCAATAGCTTGGGGAGTGTGTCGTACATGTCATGCTCCTTGGCACACCGGGTGCATCGTTTGATAAATTACAGTAAAACAAAAATTGTCAATCTGTAATATATAAACTTTCTTCAAACAGGGCAAGGGTTTGTCAGCCGAAATGGAGAAGATAGGGAAAAAACAACACGTTATTTAACTTGACACAATATGCCTATAGTGTCAGATTAGACATGTTCATGAGCTGCACACTGTCATGGATATGTAAGAAATTATCACAATGGTGGTCGATTATGTTGTATGATGAACACAGTGAGGCCAACCATGCGATCGGTGCCGTGCGAGTCGTCTTCGTTGCGGCAAGAACCGGATCGACAGGAGGTCCTGCATGAATCTTGTCCGGGTCTGTGACGATGAATGCAAAGGATGCGCAATCTGCGTTTCCGTGTGTCCCAAGGGATGTCTCGCCATGTCTGGCGAACTCAATGCCAAGGGCTACGAATATGTCAGTTTCATCGAGAATTCCCCCTGTACTGCCTGTGGACTCTGTTTCCTCAGTTGCCCTGAGCCGAGTGCCTTGACAGTTTGCCGTATCAAGGAGGAATCGTAATGGCCTATCGATTGATGAAGGGTAACGTGGCGGCGGTACACGGTGCGCTGCTGGGAGGGTGTACCCATTTTTTCGGGTACCCTATCACACCGGCGAGCGAGATTGCGGAAGCTGCGGCCAATGTGTTCACCGCCTCGGGAAGGACCTTCCTCCAGGCGGAGTCGGAAGTCAGCGTCATCAACATGCTCTACGGAGCGGCAAGCGCGGGAGCGCGGGTCATGACCGCCTCCTCCGGTCCGGGAATCGCACTGATGGGGGAGGGACTGTCCTATCTGGCAGGTGCTCGTCTTCCTGCGGTGGTGATCGACATGCAACGGGCAGGACCGGGGCTTGGGAACATCTGGCCTGAACAGAGCGACTACAACATGGTGGTCAAGGGCGGAGGGCACGGCAACTATGCGAACATCACGCTTGTTCCCGCATCCGTGCAGGAGATGTTCGATTTCACCAAGCATGCGTTCACCCTGGCGGACCGTTACCGGATGACCGTGTTCATCCTCAGCGATGCCTATATCGGACAGATGATGGAACCGGTGAACATCTCGGGTCCCGTACTCCACGGAGCTTGCAAGGATTGGGCTGTCCGAGGCGATGCGGCTACCAGGAAGAATCTGATCACCTCCATCCACATGAGTCCATCCCTCCAGCGCAAGCATAATGAAGAATTGCAGTCGGTCTATCGCCAGGTGGCTTCCGAATTGGTCGATTTCGAGTCCTTCGGGACCGAGGACGCCCAGGTGGTGTTCGTCGCCTATGGCATCGTCAGCAGGATATGCCGCTCTGCGGTCCACCAGCTTCGCGAGATGGGCATCAAAGCGGGAATGCTCCGATTGAAGACGGTGTATCCGTTCCCGGATGAAGAGATAGCCCGTCTGGTCGATGCAGGAAAACATCTGATCGCGGTGGAGCTGAGCAACGGGCAGATGGCGAACGACGTCTCGCTCGCCGCAGGCAACCGGTCGTCGGTGAGCCGTCATCTCACGATGGGAGGGGAGACCCCCTCGGTGGAGCAGTTGGTCTCATTCGCCGTGCAGAGGAGCGCCAGATGAACGAAACGATCGCTTACAAGAAACCGACATCATTGTACGAAACGTTCGATCGGAAGGGATCGGGCGAGACGTGTACCCACTATTGCCCGGGTTGTGGCCACGGGACGATCCAGAAGCTGATCGCGGAGGCGATCGACAGCCTCGGGATCCAAGACAGGACGATCTTCCTCTCTCCCGTCGGGTGTGCGGTATTCGCCTACTACTACTACGATACCGGGAACATCCAGTGCTCGCATGGACGTGCTCCTGCCGTCGCCACAGGAGTGAAGCGTACCCGAAAGGATGCTGTGGTGATCTCCTACCAAGGTGACGGGGATCTTGCGGGAATCGGCATGACGGAGATCATGCACGCGGCCAATCGCGGTGAGCACATCACGGTCTTCTTCGTCAACAACGCAATCTACGGCATGACCGGAGGACAGATGGCTCCGACCACACCGCTGGGCCTGAAAACGCTCACCACACCGTTCGGCCGCGACTACGGACGGGACGGAAGGCCGATCGGCATGGCCGAGGTGATGAATGCTCTGGTGAGTCCTGTCTACATAGAACGCTGTTCCGTATCGAATCCGAAGGATCTCTTGAGGACCAGGAAGGCGATCACCAAAGCATTGGAGAACCAGATCGAGGGGAAAGGATTCTCTTTCGTGGAGATACTCAGTCCCTGTCCGACGAACTGGCGCATGACGCCGGTGGATGCACGGCACTGGATCGATACCGAGATGAGCCGCCTTTTCCCCGTGGGATTGCTGCGTGATACCGAAGAGACCGGTCTGTGCGCACCACACTGCGTTCCGTGGATGGATGACTCGCAACTGCTTGCGTTTCTGGAGGGCAAGAAAGATCCGGTCATCGAAACCGGCGCACGCGTGCCTGGAGGAACACAACGCATACAAATTGCCGGCTTCGGAGGCCAGGGAGTGCTCTCCGCCGGAGAACTTCTCGCAACCTGCGGCATGAACAGCTCGCTCTCGGTGACCTGGTTGCCTTCCTATGGGCCTGAAATGCGGGGAGGAAGTGCCCACGTGAGCGTGATTCTCTCCGACGAGCCGGTTGGATCCCCTTTGGTGGAACGTCCTGATGTCCTGCTCGCCATGAGTACCCCCGCGCTTGATCATTTCGAACCGCTGATGGCACCGGGCGGATTGGTGATCACCAACTCCTCGATCGTGAACCGACCATTGCGTAGGTCCGACTTGCATCACGTCGCCATTCCGGCAACCACGATGGCGAAGGAGGAAAATCTGGTGTCTGCTGCCAATGTCGTGATGATCGCCTCGTATATCCTGATCTCAAGGATATTCGATCTCGATACCTTGCGCCGGTGCATTCCGATGGTGTTGCGGAAGAAAGACCTGCTCAAGAAGAATATCGCACTGGTAGACAAGGCTGCCACCTATGTACAGGAGTACCTGTGATGAGTGATCGGGAACGTACCGACGGGATGATCCTGGCAATCAATCCCGGATCGACCACCACGAAGCTGGCGCTGTTCGATCATGGGGGACAAATCTCTGCCGTGAGTCTCGAGCATACGGTCGAGGAACTCGCGGTTTACGGATCGGTGCAAGGGCAATTCCTCTATCGCAGGGACTTGGTGATCCGGTTCTTGCAAGAGAACCGGGTGCAACCCGGCATGCTGCATATTGCGATGGGAAGGGGAGGTCTGCTCCATCCGCTCGTGGGAGGTGTCTACCGTGTCGGGCCGAGCATGTTGCAGGACCTGCAGATGGCCACCTACGGCGAGCATGCGTGCAACCTTGGTGCACCGTTGGCCGATGCGATTGCGAAACGGTATGGATGCGAGGCCATGATAGCCGACCCTGTGGTAGTGGACGAGATGATCGAAGAGGCCAGGATCTCGGGGATGCCCGATATCGTGCGCAAGAGCATATTCCACGCATTGAACCACAAATATGTCGCACGTCAGGCCGCCAGGCGGTTGGGCAAGCCGTATGACCAGTGTCGTTTGGTGGTGGCTCACCTCGGAGGTGGCATCTCGGTCGGTTCCCACCTCGAAGGGAGGGTCGTTGATGTGAACAATGCGCTCGATGGGGAAGGCCCGTTCACCTGCGAACGTTCCGGGGGATTGCCCGCAGGGGATCTGGTCCGCCTCGCGCTGTCGGGGACCTATACCTATGAGCACCTGCGCAAGCGGATCACCGGCTCCGGAGGGTTGTTCGCCTATATCGGCAGCAGGGATGTGAAAGAGCTCGCCGAACGAGCACAGCAGGGGGACCAAAAGGCCGAATTCTGGATCGGAGCCATGGTCTACCGGATAGCAAAGGAGATCGCATCACACTTTGCGGTACTGGAAGGAAGGGTGGATGCAGTGGTGCTTACTGGCGGGATGGCCCATAATGCACGCATGATGGATATGATCACCCGGCGGGTGGGGTTCATGGCCCCGGTGATCATCATCCCGGGAGAGGGGGAGATGCTCTCCCTCGCAGAGAACGCGTGGGCGGTACTGGATGGCTTGCGGGAGGTCATGGAGTATGAGTGAAGGGTATAGGACGATAGCGATCGTGGGGGCCGATCATGAGGAGAGCCTCAGGACGTTGCGGGAATTCCAAGCGGATGGGGATGTGCGGTTCATGCTCTTCGGTGACCGCAGCCTTGCCGAAGAACGCGCCCGACATCTTGGAATCGATATCGGAGAAGTTCCCTTCGTCGCATGCAGCGACGAGTCGCATGCCTGCCGCTTGGCAGTGAAGGCTGCGAAGGAGGGTCTCGTCCAGGTCCTGATGAAAGGGAACGTGCATACCGCAGAGTTCTTGCGTGCGTTGCTGGACAAGGATTCGGGTCTGATGGAAGAGGAGAGCCTTCTCTCCCACGTCGCCCGTCTTCGGTTGCCGTGGTATCACAAGGCGGTGCTGCTCACCGACGCGGCGGTCTCGATCTTTCCCGATCTGGACAAGAAGGTGAAGATCATCTCCAATGCGTTGCATGTGGCAACCCGTTGCGGTGTCGGGCACCCCAAGGTCGCGCTGGTTTGTCCGGTGGAGACGGTGAATCCCAAGATGGTCAGCACGACCGATGCTTCCCAGATCGTTTTCCTGCAGAAGAACACCGCTATCTTCGGAGACGCGGTTGTCGAAGGTCCGTTCGGGCTTGATGTCGCACTCTCCGGTGAGGCAGCCAGGATCAAGGGTGTCGGCGGAGAAGTCCCCGGAGATGCGGATGTCTTGCTCCTCGCGAATCTCGATGCTGCGAACGCAACCTACAAGGCGTTCCTCAGCGCCCCGGGAGTCTCTTCGGCAGGAATCCTTGTCGGAGCGAAGATTCCTGTGGTCCTCACCTCGCGTTCGGAATCGATGCAGACTCGCATGGACTCGATCTCCTTGGCGCTCACGGTCTGCTCGTGAACGGTTCGAAGGGGCCGTAATGGGAGTTCGCTGCCCCACACGCGAGGCAGTGGGCACTGTGTGCGCTCCAGAGCATGCCGCAAGTCGGACAACGCCACTTCTCAACCTCCCGTTGTTCCCAAGCGGTTCTCCCGTGCTCCCTGATATAGCGGATGTTCTCGATCATGCTCATCCCGTATCGCCTGCGATACCGCAGGTCGAGCCGTCTCAGGCATGCACATGGCATCTCGCCGCAGGTGACGCACCACTGGCCTTGGGTTGCGTGCACGCAGTTCCTGATACGGCAATCGGTGCAATATTTGGGTTTGATTCCTTCTTCAGTGCATCCCGTGCAAACCGGACGGGGGCGAAGGACCGCCGAACAGATCGAGCAATTCATCCCGCATGGCGCGAGCAACATGGGATCGGTCATGACCATATCCTCCATGAACAGGCTACACCCAAGGAAGGGACCTGTCATCACCGGGTTTCCGATTCTCCGCGATTACGACAGAATTCATGCTTGTTTCGTGGATACAATGCACCGTACATGCTAGAATACCGGACATGACCGATGAATATTGCCGCAACGCAATCGAGCTCTCCTCGGACGGTTTCGCCTCGATCAGGGTACACACCGATGATGCGGGCAATCCTGTGGATTTCACCTATCTCGCGGCCAACCATGCATTCGCGATGTTGCTCGACCTGGGAGAGTCTTTTCCTGTGGGATACCGTGCCACGGAGATCCACCTGGGTGATCCTTCTTGGATAACCCAGGTCGGTCGTGCAGGACTTTCCGGTTTGTCCCAGCACTTCTTCCATGATCTCGGGCAACCCGGACGTGTGTTCTCCGTCCAGGTCACATCTGCAGAGCGAGGGACCGCTTCGATCCAGGTGCGGGATGCCACCCACGAGGCAAAGACCCTGCGTCTCTACGAGGGAATATTCAACCTCACTCCCGTACTGCTCTGTGTGATCGACCTGCAGGGTAAGTTCAGCATGGTGAATGAGGAATGGGCCATCGTCCTCGGGTATGATCGGGCGGCAATGATCAATCATTCATTGGAGGAGTTCCTTCACCCGGCGGACATCGCTCCGACGAAGGAGATCATCAGCATGCTCGAGGGTGATCTGGTCGTCTCCCATTTCGTCAACCGATACCGCCACGCCGACGGTTCCTACAGGAACCTTGAATGGCGTGCACAGTATGATGGCAAATCGATCTACGGAGCTGCACGCGATATCACCGAGCGGCTTGCCAAGGAGAGGCAGAAGCAGAGGGAGCTTGACCTGATGAACCTGTTGTTCGAGCAGACGCTTACCGGAATGGTGGTCATGATGCTCGACGAGCCGCTCGATTGGGATGCGGTGGAGGACAAGGATGGCATGATCGGCCGGATCATGGAAACCCAACATGTCGTCAGGACCAATGCCGCGTTCCTGAACCAATATCGTGCGCAAAGCGGTGAGATGATCGGAACATGTGCCGTCGACTTCTTCAAACATGATCCCGGTGCAGGGAAAGCGCTGTGGCGCTCATTGCTTGACGAAAAGAGGATCAGTGCGGAGACCGAGGGAGTACGGTATGACGGGACGCCGCTCTGGATCCGCGGCGACTATACCTGTCTGTACGATTCGAAAGGTCGTTTCGTAGGACACTTCGGGATGCAGCTCGATATCACCGACAGGAAGATGGGGGAGGTCGCTCTGGAGAAGAGCGAACGAATGTATCGATTGATCACCGAGCATGCGTTCGATGTCATCTGGGTCTTCGACGTCACGCGAAGGACATTCACCTATGTCAGTCCCTCGGTGACCAGATTGCTCGGTTATGCTCCCGAGGAGGTCGTGCGCAATTCGTTCCTCTCCATCCTGCACCCGGACGATGCGCGGATGGTGCACGAAACGTTGCGGGGAATGGTAAAGGGATTCATCCGACTACCGAAACGCGAGGATGCTTGGACCATCGAAGTCCGTCATGTGGCAAAGGATGGTTCGATTGTCTGGTCCGATGCGACGGTGAATTTCCGCTACACGGATGAAGGAAGCATCGAGGCGATCGGAGTGAGCCGGGACATCACCGCGAAAAAGGCGGATGAGGAGAAGATCGTGCACCTCAGCTACCATGACCAGCTTACGGGCCTGTTCAACCGGAGGTACTACGAGGAACACCAGCATCAGGTCATCTCCGACCCGGCTGTGTTGCCTTTCTCCATGGTCGTATGCGATGTGAATGGACTGAAACTGACCAATGATGTATTCGGCCACCAGATGGGGGATCGGCTGCTTCGGTCGTGCGCTTCGATCCTCGCGGGTTCGATCGGCTCCGACGATAGTGCCTACCGGATCGGAGGCGATGAGTTCATCTTGCTTTTCCCTCGGACCGACGAAGAAGCCGCCAGGCGGAAAGTCGATGGCATCCGCGCCTTGGTCGATGCACGGAAGATCGGGGAAACACGACTTTCCGTCTCGTTCGGCATAGCGACCGCAACGGGAAGGATCGACTCGCTCGAGCCCCTGTTCAAGGAGGCTGAGGATGCGATGTACCGGCGCAAGCTCCTGGAGAGCTCGAGCTACAAGCATGATGTGATCAAATTGTTGATCGGAAGCCTCCATGAGAAGGGACAGTATGAACGACGGCACAGTGAAGTGGTCTCCACGTTGTGCTACCATGTGGGCAAGGAGATGGGGTTCCCTCAGGGTGAGGCGGACGAGCTCAAGCTGGCCGGAATGCTCCACGATATCGGGAAGATCAGCATCGACAGCGACATCCTGGACCGCAAAGGTCCCTTGACGGACCATGAGTGGGAACGGATGCGCAGGCATCCGGAGATGGGATTCCAGATTCTCCGTTCCGTACAGAACTTCGGAAGGATCGCCGATTGGATTTTGATGCACCACGAGCAGCCCGATGGGAAGGGGTATCCCCAGGGTCTTCGGGACGAGATGATTCCCTTGGCCTCGAAGATCATCGCGGTCGCGAATGCCTACGACTCGATGACCAGTCCCAGCGGGTATCGGGAATCGAAGGATCATGACCAGGCATGTACGGAACTGATTCGCTGCAGCGGGACACAGTTCGATGGAGATGTAGTGCAGGCTTTCTTGCGGTTGCCCGTGGAAAGGCTGCTCGAGCAATCAGACAGGAAGGAGGAACAGCCGGATGGAAAGTCATGACATGCACAAGCTCTATGAGAATCTCTTGAAATCCATAGCCGATCCCTTTTTCATCATCTCTGATGAAGGGACATACCTCGATACCTTCGGCGGTACCGAGCGGAGCCTGTATGATGATGCACACTTGTTGAAAGGGCGCAACATCCATGACTTCATGGCACCGGATTTCGCCGACTTCTTCATGAGTCAGGTGAAGCGTGCATTGGACGGCTCGCTCCTGAACGTGTTCGAGTACCAGCTTGAGACCGAAACGGTAGAAGGGATCCCGAAGAACGGTCCGGGAGGAATCCAGTGGTTCGAAGCCCGTCTCTATCCGTTGCCCGATCTCTATGATGGCAAGCGGGCAGTGACCGCACTCATCCTCAACATCTCCGAACGCAAGCACATGCAACAACGTCTGCGTGACCTCTCCTATCAGGATGCGCTCACCCGGGTCGCGAACCGACGGTACTTCTTCGAGCGATTGTCGGAACAACTTGACCTGTTCATGCAGGACAAGAGTCCGCTCTCGGTCATGATCCTCGATATCGACCACTTCAAGCGGATCAACGATACCTACGGGCACTTCGCAGGGGATCAGGTGATGAAGGAACTGGTGGATGTGGTGCGTCGCATGATTCCGAAGGATGCGGTCCTTGCCCGGTTCGGCGGTGATGAGTTCATCGTCTCCGCGGAAGGACTGCCGTTGCATGAGATGACTGCGCTTGCCGAGCGTCTCCGCGAGCAGATCCACAAGCACCTCTTCTCGTTCGGTGACATGAGCATCCCGGTCACGATAAGCATCGGAGTCTCGACGGTGACGGTATTCGATACCGATACAGAGAGTATCGTGAGCAGGGCTGACAAGGCACTCTACCAAGCCAAGGAATTGGGAAGGAACCGGGTCATACGCAACTGAAGGGTGAACCCGGGCTCCGTGCCAGTCAATGGCCGTGCACTCCCGGGAGATTCAAAGGAAATGGTACTGCATGCTAATTGACATCATCTACAACATTGCCCTGCTTCTGGCAGTCAGCCTGTTCTTCGTCACCCATCCGTTCAAGCAACTGCACAAGGAATGGTGGTTCCGCACTCTCATGGGGCTTGCCATCGGTACGTTGGGGCTGCTCGTCATGAGCCGGCCCGCGGTACTCATGCAGGGCATCGTGTTCGACGGGCGGACCATCCTCCTCGGAGTGAGCGGGATGTTCTTCGGCCCGGTCGAGACGATCATCGCTTCGGTCCTGATGATTTGCTATCGGATCCTGATGGGTGGAGGAGGTGTCTACACAGGAGTGGCCACCATCGTGTTCGCGGCGGCCATCGGCTCGATCTGGCATCACGTGCGGTACAATCGATTCATGGCAAGCTCCTCGCGGATTGCTCTCGAGCTCTATCTGGTGGGTCTCACCATCCATCTTTTCATGCTGGCTTCGATGCTTTTGATGCCGGCAGGCCAGCGTGCGCAGATCTTCCGGTACCTGACCCTCCCGATACTGCTGGTGTATCCCCTCGGGTCCTACCTGCTCTCCACGCTCCTGTACTCGCAGTTGCATCGGATGAAGATGGTCGATCAGCTTGCGATGAGCGAACGACGGTTCAAGACGATGTTCGAGCAGGCTCCGATGGGAATCACCGTCACCGACAGTGCCAGCGGAAAAGCCATCGAGGTGAATCGAAAGTTCCTCCGGATCACCGGATGGGATGGCAAGGATTACACAGCTGTTTCCTGGATGGAGATCACCCATCCGGACGACCTTGAAGAGGATCGGCGGCAGATGGAGCGCATGCTCCGCAACGAGATCGATTCCTATGAGTTGGACAAGCGGATCAGGAGACAGGACGGCTCCTACGTGTGGGTGAGCATGGCCATCACGCTCCTTCACTCATCGGATGAGACACCGGCAAGGCATCTGTGCATGGTCACCGACATCACCGCACGCAAGGAGATGGAACAGGCGATCCTTTATGCGAACACCCATGATCCGCTGACCGATCTGTACAACCGGACCATGTTCGAGAGGCTCCTGGCAAAGCATGACACGCAAGAGAGCTATCCTCTTGCCATACTGATCGGGGATGTGAACGGGTTGAAGATCGTGAACGATGCATTTGGCAGGGAAGCCGGTGACAGCCTGCTCATCACGATTGCCCAGGAGATGGCTGCGCTTGCAGAGGGGAAAGGTTGGTGTGCAAGGATCGGAGGGGATGAGTTCGCGTTCATCCTTCCTCATTCGGATGAGACGGCAGCTTGGGAGTTGGCCTCGGCGGTACAGAACCGTCGTCGGTACGGCGTGCGGAGCGTGGATGTGACCATTTCGTTCGGAGTCGGGGTGAAGAACACTGCCGATGAGGATATAAACGATGTGGTCAAGCACGCCGAGAATACCTTGAACCGCAGCAAGCTGAGCGAAAGTCCCAGTGCGCGCAGCAAGGCTGTCCATACCATCATCAACACGCTTCATGAGAAGAACCGGCGCGAGGAACTGCATTCGCGACGCGTGAGCGTCCTGGGAGTACGCCTTGCCGAGGTGCTTGGGATGAGTGCGAAAGAGGTCGCGGAACTGCGTACCATCGGACTGTTGCACGATATCGGGAAGATCGCGATCGATGGAAGCATCCTGAACAAGGAAGGTCCGTTGAACGAGCAGGAGTGGGAGGCGATGCGAAGGCACCCGGAGACGGGGTGGAGAATCCTCGGGACGGTAGGTGAGCTCGGTGAGCTTGCGAACTTCATCCTCGCACACCATGAGCGTCCCGATGGCACGGGGTATCCGCAGGGGCTGAAGGGTGATGAGATTCCCCTCCAGTCACGCATCATCGCGATCGTCGATGCCTATGATGCCATGACGGCGGTGCGCACGTACCGGGAACCGGTGGGCGACCGCCAGGCAGCAACGGAATTGAAAAAGTACGCGGGCACACAGTTCGATGCAGGACTTGCGCGATTGTTCGTCGAACACATCCTACAACTCGATTGGGATGAAATCTGATCAGGAGTCGGCGGTCACTTCCAGTATCTCGATAAGATCCTGGGGCTCCAGACGGTAGGGGGAGCCTTTCCCCTCATAGAAGCCGTGGTCCTTCACGAAGTGGATATGCAAGTCGGTGTAGGTGATCTCGCGGCCAAGCGCCTTGTTCACGACCGTGGTGTTCACCTTGTCATACATACCGGGACCTCCGAACGGAGAGGGCAGCTTGCCCCTCACCGAATCGACCCTGACATCGAATCGATCGTCGACAGTGATGAATTCGCCGAGCCCGGGCATCCCCGAGTTCCTGAAGTACTGCATCCTGTCGGCAATCGCCTCATGGGTGCATTCTGCTCTCCTGACTGCTCCGTCATCGTCGTTCAGGATATCGATCAGGTGCCTGGTGTCGTTACCGAGGAATCCATCCAAGGTTATCACGCCAGGGAGCATCTGTTTCTGTATCGCATCATATTCTGGTGTCTGTTTCATGGTTCGTTCCCTCCGTAGGATCAGGAGAATTTGTCATAATAGATGCGCTCTTCGGGCATACCCAGCTCCCTGAGCACCTTGATGCACGCATCGATCATGCCAGGGCTTCCGCAGAGATATGCCTCGCCCTCGGGAGCATCCTCGGCCATCCGTCTCACGACATCGGTGATGAGTCCGGTCTCGCCCTTCCAGTTGTCCTCAGGTTGCGGCTCGCTCAATGCAGGGATGAACTTGAAGTCGGCCATCTTCGATTCAAGCGCCTGCATCTCTTCGAGGAGGAACAGGTCGCGTGCCGAGCGCGCACCGAAGAAGTAGCGAGCCTTGCGCGCGGATCCCTTGTCCGCCATGTCGAGAAGTATCGACTTGATCGGAGCCATTCCCGAACCGCCGGCGATGCAGATGATCGGCCGCTCGGTATTGCGCAGGAAGAAATCTCCGTACGGTCCGTTGACGATTACCGTATCCCCCTCCTTGAGGTGCTTGTGGACATACGTGGTACAGATTCCGTTGGGAACCAATCGGATCTCGAGCTCGATGTGGCCCACATCGCTGGGGACCGATGCCATCGAATAGGCGCGGTAGACCGGCTCATCGGTCAGTTCGTACTCGGGTACCTGGAACTGGATGAACTGTCCGGCCTTCATCTCGATGGTCGCCGGTTCGATCAGCTTCAGCCGCACTTCCTTGATATCGTGCGTCAGATTCCGCAGGGACTCGACCTTGGTCGTGAATTGCTTGACCGAGAAGAGTTCCTCGGGAATCTGGATGGCGATGTCATTCTTCACCTTGAATTGGCAGGAAAGCCGGACCTGCTGTGCTTTCTCCTCCGCGCTGATCCAGGGCAATTCGGTGGGCAGGTAGTTCCCTCCGCCCTCGACAACCTTCACCTTGCACAAACCGCAGGATCCACGTCCGCCGCACGCACTGGGGATGAATACACCTTCACCATTGAGGGCTTTCAGAAGCGGCTGGCCCCCCTGGACCTCGAGCACCTTGTCTCCGTTGATCGTGATCTTCGAAGTTCCGTAGTTGCCCACGGTCGCATCGGCGATCACCATCAGGAGTGCGAGCAAGACAGCGATTGCAGTGATGATCAGTACGCTGACAAGTAGGGTAGCTATCATGTTCTCCTCCTAAGAGATGGTGATCATGCCATTGAAGCCCATGAACGCCATGGCCATGAAACCGGCGATGACCAAGGATATCCCCGGGCCTTCGAGTCCGGCCGGTATCTTCGCGGTCCGCAGCCTCTGGCGGATGCCCGCCATGGCTAGGATGGCGAGAAACCATCCGAGTCCGCTGCCGAGACCGAAGAAGAAGGAGGTCATGAACGTGTATTCCCGGATTACCATGAACAGGGATGCACCGAGAATCGCGCAGTTCACGGTGATCAGGGGAAGGAAGATGCCCAATGCAAAGTACAATCCTTCGCTGTATCGTTCGATGATCATCTCGATGAGCTGTACGAATGCCGCGATCACGATGATGAACACGATGAAACGCAGGTACTCAAGCTGGAAGGGGACGAGGACGAACTCATAGACGAGCCAGTTCAAAGCCGTGGTGACTGCCATGACGAACGTTACCGCGATGCCGAGCCCCGCTGAGGTCTCCAACTCCTTCGAGACCGAGAGGAAGGAACACATGCCGAGGTAGTTGGTGAGCAGGATGTTGTTGGTGAAGACCGCTGCGAAGAATACTGCGAGCGGAAAGAAGATGTCACTCATGGTGTCCCTCCTTGAGGATTGCCTCGCGGACAATCCAGATGAAAATCGCGAGCATGAAGAATCCGCCCGGCGGCATGATCATGATGGACCAGTTCGTCCACCAGGAGCCGAGGATCTGATAGCCCCAGAGGCTTCCGGTACCGAGCAGCTCGCGGAAGAATGCGATGATCAACAGCACATAGGCATAGCCCATGCCGCTCGCAAGTCCGTCGACAAGGGAGAGCATCGGTTTGTTCTGCAACGCGAAGGCTTCGATCCTTCCCATGACGATGCAGTTCGTGATGATCAGGCCGACATAGGGTCCCAACTGCTTCCACATCTCAGGATAATAGGCCTTCAATGCGATATCGACGATGATGACGTAGGTCGCGATGATCATCGTCTCCACCATCATCCTGATCCTTGAGGGTATCCATTTGCGCATGACCGAGAGAGTCCAGCTGGAGAGTGCGGTGGTGAACATCACTCCCAGCGTCATGACCATGGTGTTCTCCAACTTGTTCGTGACTGCCAAGGTGGAGCAGATGCCCAATATCTGGACGAATACCGGATTGTCTTTCCCCAACGGAGCGAGGAATGTCTTTTTCAGTTTGCTTGCAGCCATGTCATTGCCCCCTCGAGATGTTGCCGCTCTCCGCGATGACGCGGTTCATGATGTTCCTGAAGGATTCGCTGGTCCGTGTCGCTCCGGTGATCGCATCGATCTCATCCGGTGCGGATGCGGTTCCTTCCTCCACAAGGCGGAACGGGCCGTTCTTGCCGGCGAACTGTGCGGTGAACCATGGTTCCTCGATCCTCGCTCCGAGACCCGGCGTCTCGTTCTGGCTGACGATCGCTACTCCTGCCAAGGTCTGCAGGTTCTCTTCGAAGCCGATCATGATGGTGATCGGGCCCCAGAGTCCCGGTCCGGTGCTCTCGACAACGTACCGGCGCTTTCCATCTGCGGTCCGTACCGAATACTGTCCGTCCTGTTCGCTCACCAGATCCTCATAGAGGGCCGAAACAGCCATCGGTTGTCCGTCGTGGGTAATGGCGGCTGCATCGAGTACGCTGCGCCGGAGGAAAAACTGTTCGTTGGCCTTGACCAGGTCGAGCGTGGAAAGGTGCAATGCGGCGGTGAGAAGGATGCAGACTATGGTCACGGCTGCCATGAACACCAGAGGTTGTATTCTCTTTGCATAAAAGCTTTGGTTTTTCATGCGGCGCCTCCTGTCTTCGCCTTGGCGGCAGCTTTCTTCTTGGCTTTCGCTTGTTTCAGGTAGTGATCGAACAACGGTCCGAACATGTTCGCAAGCAGGATGGCGAAGGTGACGCCCTCTGCCCAGTTGGAGAACACGCGGATCGCCACCGTGAGCAGTCCGAAGAGGATTCCGTAGATCCACCGACCCATGTCGGTCGATTGCGATGAGGATATCGGATCGGTGATCATGAAGAATGCCCCGAGGAGGAAGCTTCCGCTCAGCAGGGCATAGAGCGGATCATGGGCGTTCGGGTGACCTGCGGCCCAGAGGATCGTCTGCAACACAAGGAAGGAGAGAAGCGAACCAGCGACGATTTTCCAGTTCGCAGCCTTCTTGTAGATGATGTAGGCTCCCCCGAGGATGATCAGCAACGCGCTGGTCTCGCCGAAACTGCCACTGGTGAAACCAAGCAGGAGATTGAGATGGGGTACCGCTCCGGTGGCCATCGGGGTGGCGGCGGAGACGCTGTCCGCACCGGTCAGCCACGTGCCGAATCCTGCGGGGAACCAGTTGAGTGCAATCTGGGGATTGATGAACCGTGCCGTCATCGGTACACCAAAGCTGATGTAGACGAACGCGCGGGCAGTGATCGCGGGATTGAATACGTTCTTCCCGAATCCGCCGAAGACCATCTTGCCGAACACGATACCGAATGCGATGCCCAGCGCAGCCATCCAGAGAGGAATCCCGGGAGGCAGGGAGAGTGCGAAGAGCACACAGGAGACGAATACCGATTCGGTGACCTTCACCTGGTATCGTCTTGCCATCAGCCATTCGCTGAGCAGTCCCGAGGCTCCGACTACCGCAAGCACGGCAACGAATCGCCACCCGAACAGATAGATCGCGGCCAGACACAGTGGAGACAATGCGACAAGGACATTCCGCATCGCCTGTTGTTTTTGGATGTTCACCTTTTCCTCCAATCAGATTGGTTCATTGTAGCGTACTATTTGGATTCTGTAAAAATATTCCAAGCTTTGCAACTACTATTTTGCAATTTCAAAGAGGATTGAGCGAGCTTACCTGTATGTTGATCGCACCGTTGTCGTCGCACACGGTTCCCGAGATGACCAGAGGGCGTTGGCCGAACAGCAGTTTCCTGTATCGTTGGTGGACCTGAGGAAACAACACCGTCTCATAGATGGCTCCTTCGTCCTCGAATGAGACGAAATCCATCGGGAGTCCTTGGGAGGTAAGGACCGTCTTGCGGGTGATGGGCCACCCGAGCACCGTGATCCGACGCCCGACGAAAGAGGGGATATCCATGGCACGCACACGCCTGATCGTGGCAATCCGGCGGGCCCAGAGCATGAGCGGATGGTGGTCCCGCAGGAAACCGAGGGCTTCGAATTCCCTGGAAAGTTCCGCTTCGGTCGGTACGTGTGTTCTTGCCACTGCACGTTCCCTGCGGATCATGAACTGCGGTTCGCTGGCAAAAAGATCGCCTTGTCCGTCCTTTCTTCCCGTTTTGCACGGCGTGGTAAGCAGTTTCCTGAGTTGCTCGCTCCTGGAGAGTGACGGTTCGAGCGAGTCGAACGCACCTGCTGCCACGAGGGAGACGAAATCGTCGTGTGTGATCGCAAGACGGGAAGCCGCCTCCACGAGCGTACGAAAGAGCCCGTTCTCATTGCGTTCCCGCTCGATGGCAACGATCGCCGTTTCGGTCAGGTTCGCGATCGCCATGAAGCCTACCACCACGGCCGAACCTTCCGCCCGGTAACGCCGGACGCTCCTGTTGATGTCCGGACCACAAACCTGCAATCCCATCCTCCTCGCCTCACTGATGTATGCTTGGCTGCGGTAGTATCCTCCCTGGTTGGAGAGTACTGCGGCCATGAATGCAGCTCCGTGATGGACGCGCAGGTATGCCGATTGGAAAGACACCATCGCATAGGATGCGGAGTGGGGTTTGCAGAAGGAGTAGCCGTCGAACGAGAGCATCATCTCCCATATCGCATCGATCGTCGCTTGGGGAATGTGCCGTTCCTCGCATCCCGATCTGAACTGCCGTTCATGGCGGGCCAGTTTCTCTCCTCCCGCCTTCTTCGCGATGATCTTCCGCAGCGTATCGGCCTCCGATTCGCTGAAGCCCGCCAACGCTACGGCAGTCTTCGAGACATCCTCTTGGTAACAAAGGATTCCGTAGGTCTCATCAAGGATTCTGTCGAGCCGGGGATGAAGCGGTTCCCACGTACCTCCCTTGAGCCTGCGCACATACTCGTTGATGAACTTGTTCGCAGCCGGTCTGATGAGAGAGGAATGGATGACGATGTGGGCGAAATCTCCTTTTTGCGTCTTTTTCTGCAACTGTCGCATCGCCGGGGATTCGATATAGAAGACACCCATGGAGTCTCCCCGTGCCAAGGCCTCCTGTGTCGCCACGTCCGATGCCGGGTGCCATGTGTGTTCATCGATCACGATTCCCTCGTCCGCAAGGTTTCGCAGGGCATCGCGGATCACCGCGAGCGAACGGTTCCCCAGCAGGTCGATCTTCACCAAGCCTGCGGACTCGGTCCCCTCCTTCTCCCATGCCATCACGGGATATCCCTCCCGCGAACGTTCGATCGGAACGTGACGGCAGATAGGATCGGGGGTGATGACCAAACCGCCACAGTGCATCGATATGGATCGGGGGAGGCCGACGAGGCGGGACGCGAGGGAATATACACTCTTCCACAACGGATCGGTGATGACGCTGTTTCCTGATTCGAACAGTTGCCGTTCCATGCGTGTTATCTCGGTATCGGGGATGCCGTGTGCCCTCGCTGTCTCCCGGATTGCGGAGCGGGACTGGAACCGATTGTGGTTTGCTACCCGAGCGCAGCGTTCCTCGCCGAAACGGTCGATGACCGCACGCAAGATACCGTCCCGCTCATCCCATGCGAAATCGACGTCGATGTCGGGCGGGTCGGTCCGTGCGATGGTGAGAAACCTTTCGAAATAGAGATTGTGGGCGATAGGATCGACGTTGGTGATTCCCAAAGAGTAGGAGACGATGGAAGCGGCTCCCGATCCTCGCCCGCAGGTCCTGCTTGCCATCGTCACGATATCGTCCATGACAAGGAAGTAGGGGGCAAATCCCTTGCGGCAGATGATGTCCAGTTCATAGTCGATCCTGCTGAGGATCGCATCGGAAAGTTCTCCGTAACGTCGCTCGGCGCCCGTAAGCACACGGTTGCGCAAGAGTGTGCCGGGATCCGAGCCTGCAGTGGGGTAGTCGGGAAACACCAAGGACCCGAAGAGCCGGACATCCCCACATTCCCTCGCGATTTCCTCGGTATTGGCCAGGGCTTCCTGCCAGGATGCGAATGCGTCGCGGTACCGGTCCATGTCGAGGATCAGGCTGGCCTGTTGCTCCTGCTCCTCCGGGGAGAGTGTCCCTACGGTCTTTCCGCATGCGATCGCACGCAGGATCCGGTGTATCTCCCGCTCTTGCTCTTCCAAGAAGGAGGCGTCGTCGATGGCAACCAATGGGAGGGAAAGCTTCCGTGCAATGGGGATGCTTCCCATCCATCCCGGTGAGATGGCCGCAAAGAGTGAGTGTGCCGTGGGGGCGAGGAGGGAGAGCAGGGATGGAGACTTGACGGCAAGGACCAATCCTTCCGAGTCCTCGGCCAAAGCCTTCGCAACATCAAGGTCGGGGCACTCGTTGCGTCCGGTCAGCAATGTGGACAACCGGCTGTATCCGCGCCGATCCTTGACGAAGGCGAATATCGATCCTTCAGGGGTGGTCAGCTCGGATCCGATGATGGGACGGATGCCTGCTTCCGCAGCAGCCTCCCGGATGGCATGGACACCATACAGATTGTTCCTGTCGGTGATGCCGATCGCCGTACACCCCTGTCTGCCGAGCAGGCTGATGATCTCCTTCGGTGAGGCTGTTCCCCACAAGAGGGAGAATGAGGACCTGATGGCGATCCTGCTAGGCATGGAACACCGCCGCTGCATGGGTCAGCGCCACCGATCCGAAACGGCGACGGGTGGCATCGACTGCCTGTTGCAGACGTTCCTCGCGTGTCGGTCCCTCTGGAGTGAAAAGATCGGGTTCCCTCCGTGCGGGCGAAAGTTCCTGCAACGAGATGGTAAATGCCCTGATCCGCACCCGTCTCGACATGGCCCGTTCCATCGCACTCCAGGCTCCCCGCATGACCTCCTCGTCAAGTACCATGGGCGTACGTGCCCGGTACAGGCCCTCGCTCGTCGCGCCGTCCGCCCAGAAGAGGACGATATGGATGACCATGCAGGCCATCAGTTCCTGGCGCATCGCCAATCCTGCATCCTCCGCAACCGAGATCACCGCAGCACGGATGGCATCGCGATCATGCGCGGGTTCGGCGAAATCGACCCGTTTGACGATCCGTCGGCAATCCATCCTCCTCGGATCGACGATCGACGCATCGATGCCCCGTGCTGCATTCCTGAGCGCGATTGCCCGCTTGCCAAGCAGCGCGAGCGCCTGTTGGTCATCCAGGTTTGCGACCTGTCCGATTTCGCTGAAGCCCGCCACGGAGAGGAGCCTCCCGATGGCCGGGCCCACGCCAGGAAGCAATCCCACCTCCTGGCGGGCCAGGAAAGCCGCTTCCTCTCCTCCGTTCACCTGCGCGATCCCGCTCGGCCTGATCGCCCGGGTTCCCACCTTGGCCACCAGCTTGTTCGAGGCGACCGCGACGGCAATGTCCATCCCGAGTCGCTCGTGAATCCTGTTCCGTATGCGGACCGCACAATCGACGGGAGGTCCGAAGAGCCGCGATGTTCCCTGCATGTCCAGAAAAAGATGTCCGCCGGAGTCGGATTGGATGGTGGGGCAGTAGTGCGATGCAATCTCATGAAGAGCCGCGTCGGCCTTCGCGCACGCAGACGAATCGGGATGTATGATCGTGACCGAGGGAAGCATGCGGATGGCAGTGGCAACGGGCATGCCGACATGGATTCCCTCGTCTCGGGCGTTCGGAGAGACGCTGATGACGACAGGTCGCGAGGACCCCTCCTTCGCGATGATGAACGCCTTGCGTGCCAGCATCGGTTCGGTACAGACGGCGACCGCTGCCGCGAAATCGGTCACATTGATGTGGATGATCTCGGCACGTTCACGTTCCATGGCAGTGCTCCCCGACCCCCAGGAGCCGTTGCAAGGCCTTGGCGTTCCTCGCCGCCTGTCCCCTCCGGTGATTGTTGAAGTAGACCAGGACCAGCTGGGCTGCGACTGCCAGGCCACGGATGCGCTCGGCAAGCGTCTCCAGTTCCCTGTCCGAATAGAGATAGTCGTACCGTGATGCAGCATCCGATCCCCACCAAGTCTCCTTGTTCCGCCCGTGGAGCCGTACATAGGCCAACGGAGAGGTCGATACGTCCATCATCGGGGGAGAACCGGGAATCTCGGGGAGATCAAGCGATACCAGGGGGATCTTTCGTTCACGCAAGGCTTCGATCGTCCTGTTGTTGTACCACTGGCCGTTGCGGAACTCCACCGCCAGCGGCAATTCCGCGAGCGAACCGATCAGACTGTCAAGATATCGCCTCCGGTCGGGGTCATAGTGGAACGAGTAGGGGAATTGCAGCAGCACGGCACCCAAGGAACCCGCCTTTTGGAGTACCGAGGCGGCAGCGAGGAATTCCTGTGCATGGGAGCGCCAGGAACTGGGATCGACCGTATGGGTAAGCGATTCATGGGCTTTCATGGAAAAATTGACCGCTGGTGCTTGGCACAGCATGGCGTGCATCTGCTGTACGCCGGGCATCCGGTAGTAACTGAAGTTCAGTTCGACCGTGGGAAACAGCGTCGCATAGGTACCGAGGAACATCTCCGGCTTGGTCCCCTCCGGATAGACGGGGCCGACCCATTCCGTGTAACTGTATCCCGATGTACCGATCAGTATGCGTGCCATATCTCATATATACTATACAAACGTATAGTATTCAAGAGAAATCGCCTCCTCCCCCATGCAGGATGTCCGAATAGATGACCGCACGGCCCCGGTCGCGCTCCTTCGCCACATAGAGCGCCATCTCTGCCCGCTTGATCACGGTGTTGACCTCATCCCCATGCTCGGGACTGAGCGCGATGCCGATGCTTGCGGAGAGGAGGAGGGAGGATCCGGACAGTGCGAAGGGGGTCGTGAACGCAAGACATATTTTCCTGGCGACCGTGAACGCATCTTTCTTTGTATGGATGCCGTTGAGCAAGACGATGAAACGGTCCCGGTCGAGCCTGGCGACAAGGTCGCTCTTGCGCAGTTGTTCCTTGATCCTCAGGGCCGACATCTGAAGTATCTTGTCGCCTCCCTTGATCCCGAATTCTTCATTGACCATGGCGAATCGGTCGATGTCGATGATGAGGATCGCCACCGAATCATCCGAATAGCAGGCTTGCGAAAGGGTAAGTTTCGCTTGGTCTTGGAAGAAATTCCTGTTCGGAAGCCCGGTCAGTATATCCTGTGTGGCAAGGAAGGAAAGCCGTTCCTCAAGCCGTTTCTGGACCGTGATGTCCTCCACCGATCCGTCATGCCAGAGCAAGTTCCCCTGTGCATCGTAGACAGGGCGGGCGGAGGTCCTGATCCACAGGGATTTCCCGTCGGCCCGTGAAAGCTCGCACACCATCGAGCGGACCGCATGCTCTTTCTCCATGCTCTGCATCCATGTCTTGCGAGCGTCGGGATCGGTGAAACATGAGAGCAGGTTGCCCGACGGTACCGCAGCCTGACGGGAGATTCCGAGCATGGAGGCCATCGTCTTGTTCAACTCGATGAGCCCTCCCTCCTTGTCGATGCGGAAGAGGCCGACGGGCACGCTGTCGAACAGCGATTCCGGATGTGCGCCGGGCGAGGTTTCCTGGCCATGATCCGAGGCGAGCGGTTCTTCCCGGATCGATTCCAGCTTCCGCAGGATACGGGAGAAAGCCGATTGCCGGTCCTCCAGGCTGATTGCCCCTTCGGCAGCGCTGTCCGAACTGACCAGCAACACCGCGCGGATCGAGCCGACTTCCTTCAGGATCTTCTCCATCGTCCGGGTTGGGTAGAAATCCACCATGTCGGCGGAGAGTATCGCAGCATCGAACCGTTGCCTCTTCAGGAACGCCAGTCCGTCTACCATGGAATCGACGCGGACCAGGTGAGGAATCCTCTCTTTGAGCCTCGACGCCAGATCATCCGTCGCATCGGTGGATTCAACCATGACGATCAGCCGCAATGATGCAAGCATGTCGGCCTCCTCGGGCGTATTATCCGACTGCCACGCATCGTCTGTCAACAAGCGTTCGCGCCATCCTCACATGGAATTTGGGTTGTGTTCGTTCCCTTGCCGGAGCATAATGGAGCCATGAGCATACATGTGATACTGTTATCGGGGGGGTCAGGCAAACGGCTCTGGCCTCTCTCCAATGAGATCAGATCGAAACAATTCCTCTCGCTCCTTCCCGATGGACAAGGTGGCAGGGAATCGATGCTGCAACGGACATTGCGCCTCCTTTCGGCCGAGTTCCCGGGGTGCCGCCCTGTCATCGCCACCGGAGAGAGCCAGTATGAACAGGTCAGGTCCCAAGCCGGGCCTTCTGTAAGGATCGTATCGGAGCCGGCCCGGCGGGATACGTTTGGGGCAATCGCCCTTGCGAGCCTTTTTCTCCGGGATCAGTGCCAAGCTGCTGACGATGATGTCGTCGCGGTGCTCCCGATAGACGCATACGCCGAACAGCACTATTACGCTGCGGTACGACGGATGTGCGACGCAGTCGGTACCGGTGCGGCAGAGCTTCTGCTCATGGGCATCGTCCCATCGCATCCTTCCCCGAGATTCGGCTACATGATGCTTGGAAAGCCCCTCGAGGGATGTACCGAAGTCACCGGTTTCGTGGAAAAACCCTCCGTGGAGCGAGCCCGACAGCTGATCGACGAGGGAGCATCATGGAATGGCGGTGTGTTCGCGTTTCGTCTTGGACACATCCTGCAGACGGTACGCAATGTGATCGGAAAGTACGATCATGCCGGCCTGTTGCAGGCGTACCATGCGCTGGAGCGCATCAGCTTCGACTATGCAGTGGTCGAGAAGGCCTCTTCGGTCGCGATGGTTCCCTACGAGGGGACGTGGAATGACTTGGGGACTTGGGATGCCTTGGTTCCTCTCTTGGAGCAGGGGGGTGTCGGAGAGCGGTACCTTGTGGACTCGTCAGATACCGTGGTGGTGAATGAGCTGCCGATTCCCGTGGTCGCGCTCGGTACGCGGGATCTGATCGTGGCGGCGAGTGCCGACGGAGTCCTGGTGACCACCGCCGAGGCCAGCACGGCTTTGAAAGCGGTTGCCGACAAGCTCACCGACTTGCCACGGTCCGAGCAGTTCCATTGGGGGGGAAGGGTGGTGCTGGACCGCACATTCTGTGGATCCTCGGTAATCCAGCAGACCAGCAGGCTCGACGTGGGTTCCGACAGCCAGCTCACCCTTTCCTACAGGAATTCCTGTACGGTGAAGCTGATCTGCATCACTGGTTCGGGAGATCTGGGAATCGACGGTACGACGCGCCAGTTCAACAGGGGAGAGCACGTTTCCGTCGAAGGACGGAAGTTGGTCACCATCCGTAGCAGGCAGGGGATGCAATTGATGGAAACCGTGATCGAAACCACCAATATTTTCCCCTGATCTTCCTTGCTTTTTTCCCTGCATGTCAGTATTATCCGGATAAATTTTAAATTTAATCCAAATTCTGATGCGATCATTCCCGGAGGGAGTATGAAAGCTTACCGAACCATCCCGGTCGTGGCACTGGTTTTGATCCTGCTCATGACGATGGTCTCTTGTACGAAGGCCGAGGAAGCGGCCGTTGCGGTCGATGCAGTCTCCGCTTCCACCGACTATACACAGCTGGTCAGTTCAGCGGTGGTTGTCCGTCTCGGATCCTTGCGACCGACGATCGAGGCCAGCGGAATCATCCAGAGCCAGTACGAGGTGGCTCTCCGCTCACGAGTCGCCGGTACGATACGTTCGGTCGACTTTGAGCTCGGAGATCGGGTGGAGGAGGGCGGGATCCTGTTGCGCATCGATGATACGGTAGCCTCACTTTCCCTTTCGCAAGTCGAAAAACAGGCCGACAATTCCCGTAAGGAAGTCGCTTCGAACGAGAAACTCTACGAACGGGGAGCAATCTCACTGAACCAGCTGAATCTCTCGAAAGCGACACTCGCGGGACTCGAGGCGCAGCTGGCACGGGCAAAGGATTCGGTGCGTGACACGAACATCGTCTCCCCCCTGACCGGAAGCGTGGCGGAAAAGAGTCCTTCCCTCGTCGTCGGGGATGCAGTCACCGTGGGCCAGTCGATCGCGAAGATCGTGGATTTGCAACGGTTGCGCATCGCACTCTCCATCGGGCAGTCACAGATCGCCTCGGTCAGGGAGGGGGCAGAAGCCACCATCTCGATAGGAGTGGGCAGCGGATCCGTCGTCACGGAGGGGACTGTCAGGGCGATCAGTGCTTCGAGCGATGCCCGTACGGGAAGTTGGACCGTTCTCGTCGATTTCGAGAATCCCGACCCCACCGCAATCCGGGCGGGTCTTTCCTCGAAAGTCTCCATCGCCAACGCCGCCTCTCCGTTGCATCCGCTTGTTCCCAACACAGCCATCGTGAACCGACAAGGGAAGACGTACGTCTATCGGTTCGAAGCTCCCTCGGCGTTGTTGACCGAAGTCACGGTGCTCGATCGGTATGGCAACTACAGCGCAATCGAAGCTGTGGATAGGGCGGTGGATCTCATCGGTGCCCAGGTGCTGACCACAGGACTCTCCCGTATCACCGAAGGTTCGACGGTAGTCACGCAGTACCAATCGGACAAAACGGAGTAACCTATGAGTGAAACACGTGCAGGTACAGGTTTCAGTGTAGGACGATTCAGCGTGACCAAGCCCGTATTGATCAATATCCTCATGATCACGATCCTCGCCTTGGGGGCTTTCAGCCTGGTCAGGTTGCCTCAGGAACAATTCGCCGAGGTTCCGTTCTACTGGGTGAACATCATTGTCCCGTACCCGGGAGTCGGAGCTGCGGACATGGAGACTTCCGTCACCGTTCCGGTGGAAAATGCGTTCCAGGGGATCAATAAGCTCAAGGGGATCACCTCGACCACCAGCGAAGGCCTGTCGGTGGTCCGCGTGGAGTTCGATGACGGCATTTCGAACGAGGAATTCCAGACACTTTTCCAGGATGCCCAGACGAGGTTCGGAAGGGTTTCGTTGCCCGATGGTACGTTGGATCCGCTGATCGATGATTTCTCCTCTGCCGACTTTCTTCCCGTTGTCGAGGTTGTGGTAAGCGGGAACCTTCCCTATGCACAGCTGCGCAAGGAGGCGTTCGACCTGCGTGACAAGATCCTTCGCGTCAAGGATGTGTCCGATGTGGAGGTGATCGGGCTTCCGGAGCGCCAGATCCAGATCAAGCTCGATCCGGTGAAGCTCGCTTCCATCGGACTTTCGGTGAACGAGGTGGTCCGTGCCGTGCAAGACCAGAACCGGGTCGTGCCGGGAGGGACGTTGACCGGGGAATCCCGCGATTATCTTTTGCGGACCTTGGGAAAGATAGAGTCTGCGGATGATTTCGCAGAGGTCATCGTACGGCGTGCTGCCTCAGGATCGGCGATGGTGCGTGTCGGGGATATCGCGTCCGTCGTGGATGGCTTCGATCCCGACGCTTCCATAGCCCGGTTCAACGGCGATACCGCCGTTTCCCTCAGGGTCACGAAGGTTCCCCGCGGAAGCTCGGTATCGGTCGTGAACGGAACACGGGCCATCGTGGATGAGGCTAGTCAGCGGATCGGCACAGGTGCGAAACTCACCCTGTTCAACGATTCGACCGTGCAGATCGCCTCAAGTCTCTCCGTGCTTGCCAGCAATGCCTTGATGGGATTGGTCATCCTTGTGGTGATCCTCTGGCTCTTCATCGGGTTCCGCAACGCGTTCATCACCGCGATGGGCATCCCCGTGACGTTCGCGATCACCTTCGTCGTGCTGGAACTCCTTGGGGAGACCATCAATACCAACACGTTGTTCGGACTCGTGCTTGTCTTAGGCTTGATTGTCGACCATGCGATCGTGATCATCGAGAACTCATATACCTTGCAGCAACAGGGCCTCGGTCGCCATGAAGCCGCGATCATCGGAACCAACCAGGTGGTCTGGCCGGTCATCGCCGCGACCGGCACGACCGTTGCCGCGTTCCTTCCGCTCATGATCATCCCCGGTACCATCGGCAAGTTCCTCCGCGTCATCCCGCTCACGGTCACCATTGCCTTGATCGCAAGTACGGGAGAGGCTCTCTTCATCCTCCCGAGCCACTTCGCAGACTGGGGCAAGGAGAAAAGGAACCGGAAGCGGAAGGATCCGGGCTGGTGGTTCGATGCAGTCCAGCGTGTGTATGCGCGGATGCTCGATTTCTTCTACCGTTTCAAGAAGCTGTTCCTCGTGCTTTTCGTCCTCATCATGATCGGATCATTCTCACTCGTCTCTTTTCTCTCGATCGATCTCTTTTCCGCTGAGGACTACAGCTATTTCACCATCGACATCGTGACGCCGAAGGGGACCAGCATCCTGGCAACCGATGCCCTTGTCCGGGAATATGAGAGGATCCTGCTTCCCAAGGTGGGAAACGGAGAGATCCTCTCGATAAGCTCGAGCGTCGGGAGTTCGGCTGGGTCATCCGGATCGGGTACCACGGGCAACGAGGCAAGCATCACCGTCGACCTGGCTGAGAAGGATGACGGCAGGACCCGCAGCATCGATGCGATTATCAGCGAGCTCGAGCGTGAGACCTACTACATCGCGGGAACGGAACAGGTCTTCTACCGGAAGGCCCAGAACGGACCGCCTACATCGGCTCCTCTGACCTACCGGGTCACGGGTGACGATTATGATGCGTTGCTCGCGGCCTCGAGGGAGCTCATCTCGCATCTCAACGGAATCGCGGGAGTCAACTCCATCGAGAGCGACTACACCGAAGGAAGCCCGGAGCTGAAGATCCGGCTCAACCAAGAGCGTGCAAGTGCCCTGGGTATCACCGTCGGTACGTTGGGAACCTTCGTCCGGGCAAGATTCGAAGGATTGCCGATCGGTACATTCTTCGCGGACAATGAACAGATCGGCGTGGTGGCACGGTTCGATTATCAGGGGGAGGCGAGCTTCGCCGATCTTGAGCAATCGATGATTCCGACCGATGACGGTCGGCTTGTCCCGTTCTCCAGCGTCGCAACGGTAGAGAGCAGCGCCTCTGTCGGTTCCATCAGGCGCGTCGACGGAAAACGTGAGATCACCATCACCGCGCAAGTGGAAGACGGGGTCGACCTGCAGGCTGTGGACAATGCGGTCAGCGAACATTGGAACAACGTGATGCGTGCGCAATATGGGGATGTGGAGTTCGGGACCGGTGGCGAGTTCAGCGAGTTCTCGACACTGCTACTCGATATCCTCCGCGTCTTCCTCATCGGAATCTTCCTCATCTACCTGATCCTCGGGGCACAGTTCAACAGCTACAGCCAACCGTTGCTGATCCTCATCTCGATTCCCTTTGCATTCGTGGGGGTGATCCTCTATCTCTTCTTCTCCGGGACGCCATTCTCCACGACAGTCATCTATGCTGGCGTCGCCCTTGCGGGAATCGCCGTCAATGATGCGATCGTCCTGATCAGTTTCATCAACGATCTGCGTGCCCAGGGCAAGAAAGTCTCCGAAGCGGTTTCCCTCGCAGCCCAGAGCCGCATCAGGCCGATCCTGCTGACCTCCCTTACGACGATCGGGGGATTGTTGCCGACGGCCATTGGTCTGGGAGGCACTTCCGTGGTGTGGGGACCGATGGCCAGTACCATCATGTTCGGTCTCATGTTCTCAACGATGAGCGCACTGTTCATCATTCCGTTGCTCTACGGTACGCTCTACGGGCGAACCGACAGACGCGTGAAGGAGGGTCCCGATGCGTAAGCTTCTGAGTATCTTGTGGTTGATCATCCCCCTCTCGTTTGCCGCAGCCTCCACCGTTCAGCCGTTCCTCTATCCCGACCTGGCCGCAGAGCATCAGTTCCGCAACGGTTCGTTCTCGACCTACGATGCAAGCGAACTGTCCCTGTTCATCGGACAGTGGGTCCGGTCTGACGATGTGCAATCGGTGCTCCCGGAGGACAACAATACGATTTCCCGTCTGGAATCGATCCTGAGGATACAGACGATCCAGCTTGAACAGTTGCGACGACAAAAGCGGCCCGTGTTCTCGTTATCGGCGGATCCCTCGAATCCTCTCTATGGGTTCAGCATGGTGAGTGCACCCTCATTCGATTTCACTCTGCCCGGGATGGTCGACAAGCAGACGCTGACACACCGGTTCGGCCTTGCATTGGGAATTTCCCAGCTTCTGCCCACGGCCGGTTCGGTCGATCTCACGACCCGCTACGGTGCTTCGGTCGCCTCCCTGGATGGAGGAGCTTGGACATGGAAGCAACAGCCATCCGTATCGCTCTCGCTGAGACAACCGCTCGCGTTGGGTGATTCCTTTCTCGATACCTCGTACGGGAACAAGAAGGAAGAACGGCAGCTGCTGGTCCAATCTGGGGCCGCAGAGGCTGTCAGGCATACCTCGGAGCAATTATCCTTTCAGGCATTGCAGCTGCGTGGGACGTTGCAGGCTTTGTTGGAGAGCCGTTGGCTGGCAACAAACCAGGCGGCGATCGCCGATGATGCCCTCGATGATGCTCGCGAGGACCTGCTGCTCGGCCTGATCAGTCGGAATCAGTTGACGGCGCAGGAGCAGGCACTTGCGCAGCAATTGCTGCAGATCGATGCGCTGGATCGGGAAATCGTGTCGATCAGGCATGCGCTGGAGAACCTCTTGGAACAGGAGGTCGACTTGACCACGGTCAGCTCTTCCTTGGTCTCCCTGGATTCGGTGCGCATGCTCGAAGGGTATCGTGATGGTGCACTGCTCGCCCAAGAGGAACTCATCCAACAGGCATTGGCTTCTGATGCAGAGTATCGGAAGGCAGAACGTGAGTTGCGGATCGCACAGCTGGACCGTGCGCTGGGCAATCCGGCGGATGCTCCCACGTTCAGCCTCTCCATGCAATTGTCGCCGTACTATACACCCACCGCTGGAAACGGATTGTGGGGATCGTTCGACGAGATGTGGACCTCCTCCGATCCGAATTTCAGCGTGACCGTCGGATTCCAGTTCAGCGACCTCTCGCGCAATCTCGGCAAGAGCACACGAAAGCTTACCGAAGAGCAGATGGTCCAATCCTCGCTCGCGAAGGAATCGGCCGAATCGCAAGTGCTGCAAAAGGCACGGGATCTGCAGCTCCGGATCGACCAGGGTTTCCTGACCTTGGGATTGCGGCTCTCAGAGTATCGCCAAGCGGTGAATGCGATCGAAATCGAGAAGATCCTTGCGGAATCCTATCAAGGGAACGCATTGTCGATGCGCAGGCGAGAGCTCGCGATGTACGGGTCCGCTTTCGCCCTGTTGCAGCACTTGCGGCTCATGCACCTCCTCTCCCAGGAAGTGCAACTCTTCGTGGATGCTAGTGACTCTTGACCCGTTCGTGCTGTTCGTAGGTGGTATGGAGCAGGTGGTGTGACTTCTCTCCCAGCGGTGAGCCGAGGAACTCGGCATACAGCTGTTGTACCGCCGGGTTCTCGTGCGATTGCCGCAGCTGCTTGCCCTCATCCTCCCTGTAGATCGCGGCAATCCGAGCCCTCCTGACCTCGTCGGTGGTGAACCGCGGTTGACCGCCCCCTCCGATGCATCCTCCGGGACAGGTCATGATCTCGACAAACTGGAATTCATCGGGATTGTCCCGGATATGGCCGATCAACGCAGCGGCGTTGCCGAGTCCGTGGGCCACGGCGACCTTGACCTCCTTTCCCTCGAGGAACTTCCAGACACCAATCGTTCCGGAGAGTGTCACTGACGCGGTCTTGATCCCTTCGAGTCCTGCCAAGACAGCGATGTGGAGATCCTCCATCCCGATCGGACGACCTGTAGTGACTGCATGGACCGTCCGCAGCGCAGCCTCCATGACTCCGCCCGTGTTGGCGAAGATGTCGGCCGCCCCTGTGGAGATTCCCAACGGAGCATCCATCGGGCTGTCTTCCAGTGCAGTGAAGTCTATGCCGCTCATCTTGATGAGATCCCCGAGCTCCCTCGTGGTCAGCACATAATCGACATCCTGGAATCCGCTGGATCGCATCTCCGGCCTTGCCGCTTCGTATTTCTTTGCAGTGCAAGGCATGATCGATACCACTACCATCTTCGCGGGATCGATTCCGACCTTCTGCGCATAATAGGTTTTCGCCAATGCACCGAACATCTGCTGCGGGGATTTGCATGTCGAGATCTTGTCCAATGTATCGGGGAAGTAGTGCTCGGCGTAGTTGATCCATCCCGGGGAACAACTGGTGAATTGCGGGAGCTTGCTCCTGTCTCCCGTCTGGTGGGCAGCCATGAGTCGTGTGAGCAACTCCGTGCCTTCTTCCATGATGGTGAGATCAGCCGCGAAATCGGTGTCGAATACCGCATCGAATCCGAGAAGTTTCAGTGCGGTGGTCATCTTGCCTGTCACCAGGGTCCCCGGCGCCAGCCCGAAGCACTCTCCCAGTGCCGCCCTGATCGCCGGTGCCGTTTGCACGACCACATGCTTGTGCGGGTTTTCCAAGGCCGACAGGACCTCGTCTATGTGGCTGTGTTCCACGATTGCCCCCACGGGACACACCGCTGCACACTGTCCGCATTGCACGCACGCGACGCTTGACAGCGGATCGGAGAAAGCGGGTCCGATGGTGGTCCTGTATCCCCTGAATTGCGGGGCGAGTACTCCCACATGCTGGATTTGTGCACAGACTTGTACGCAACGACGGCACTTGATGCATTTCGCGTTGTCCCGCACCAGAGCGACACTCGAAGTGTCGGTAGCCGAGGACGGCTTCTCCCCCTCATAGCGGTTCTTGCGGATACCCAGCTCGTCCGCGAGTTTCCTGAGCTCGCAATCTTCGCTTCGCTCGCAGAGCCTGCAATCGCCCTCATGTTCGCTGAGCAGCAATTCCACCACCGTCTTGCGGGCCTCACGGACCCGCTTGGAGTTCGTGTGGATCACCATGCCTTCACGCACCGGTGTCGAGCATGAAGCCGGGAGGGTCGCGGAACCTTCCACCTCCACGATACAGACGCGGCATGCACCCATCGGTTGCAAGCCCTCAAGATAGCAGAGGGTAGGGATTCTCATGTTCGCCATCGCCGCCGCTTCCAGGATGGTCGCATTGTCCTGCACCGAAAGCGGATTTCCGTTGATCGTTATCTTACACATGTGAGGCCTCCTGTCTCTTGCCGGGATCCTCGTTGATATGCTTTCCATAGTCGCATCGCAAGCACCGGTGTGCTTGTGCCATTGCCACCTCTTCGTTCCACGGGAGCTCGACCTCTTCGAAATTGTTGCGCCTGCGTTGTACGGGTATCTGCCGTACGGCAGCACGCTCGTCGGAGGATATCTCCGCTTCCGGATCAAAAGCGGTGTGCACGACCTGTTCGAAACGCCAGAATGCGTGATTGGAACCTGTCAGAAAGAGGTCGATGCCAACCGCGGCGCGCTCACCGGCTGCGATGGCTTCGACGACGGAGGAGGGTCCTTCCGTACAGTCTCCACCTGCATATACCCTCTCGATGCTTGTCGCTCCCGTGACCGGGTCCACGGAGATGAAACGCCGATCATTCAGCATCAGCGGCATATCTCCGGTAAGGCCCGCAAGGTCCAGCCGCTGTCCGATCGCCATGATCACCTGGTCGACCTCGATGGTGAGGGGGTCCTGGCTCTGTGCCATCGGACGCCTGCGTCCCGAAGCGTCGAACGTTCCCAGTCCCATCCTGAGGCAACTTACCGCCTTCACATGGTTCTTCTTGTCTTTGATGATCTGGACGGGTTGGGTGAGGCAGTGGATGGTCACGCCCTCCTGGAGAGCTTCCGCGACCTCCTCCTCATACGCCGGCATCTCCTCCTGGCTTCGGCGGTACATGATCTGCACCGTTTGTGCTCCGAGGCGCAATGCCGTACGCGCGGCATCGATCGCCGCGTTTCCACCACCTATGACCACCACGTTCCTGCCGACTTCCACCGATCCGCGGATATTGTAGCGCTGCAGGAACGGGACGGCCTGCACGACCCCATCGGCGTCCTCGCCGGGCAATCCCATGGAGAGCGAATCGGGGGCTCCGAGTGCGAGGAAGATGGCATCCTGTCCTTCTTCCAAGAGGCTCCTGAGCGTAAAATCGGTTCCCATCCGCTTCTCGGTGACGATCTCGACACCCATGCGTTCGATCATCCGGATCTCGCGTGCCATCGTCTCGCGCGGGAGTCGATAGGCAGGTATGGTCTGCACCAGCATTCCCCCCGGCCGGACCGAGGCTTCGAGTATTGTCGGCTTGTACCCGATCCGAGCGAGGAAGTAGGCGCATGAAAGCCCTGCCGGACCGGCTCCCACGATCGTGATCTTCCGCTTCGCATTGACATCATTCGCCCTGACCGATGGGATCTGTATGGTCACCTCCTGGTCCACCAGATAGCGCTTGATGCTCCGTACGCTGACCGATTCATCCAGAGCGGCTCTCCGACACTTGTCCTCACAGGTGTGGAAACAGACTCTCGAGCAGATTGCGGCGAGCGGGTTCCGTTCGCGGTGAAGCAACAATGCCTCTGCATATCTGCCTTCTCCTGTCAATGCGATGAAACCGGGGATATCCACATGCGCAGGACATGCGCTTTGGCAGGGAGCACGCACGAGTGACGGACAGACTCCCGCTTCGCAATGCTTGTCCCGGATGTGCGCCTCATACTCCGCCCTGAAGTGCCTGATCGTGGAGAGGACGGGGTTTGGAGCGGTCTGTCCGAGACCGCACAGCGCGGTCTGCTTGATCCAATTACCCAGTTCGACCAACCGGTCGATGTCCTCCTCCTCTCCCGTTCCGTTGCAGATCCTTTGCAGTATCTCGAGCATCCGCTTCGTGCCGACACGGCAAGGAACGCATTTCCCACACGACTCTTCCTGCACGAACTCGAGGAAGTAACGGGCCACATCGACCATGCAGGAGTTGTCATCGAGCACGATCAATCCTCCCGACCCCATGATTGCCCCGAGCTCTTTCAGCGTATCGTAGTCGAGAGGAACTCCGAGGTGTTCCTTCGGGATGCAGCCTCCCGAAGGTCCGCCGATCTGCGCCGCCTTGAACGCGCGGCCTTGCTTGATTCCCCCTCCAATCGAGAAGATCAAGTCTCCGAGCGCCGTACCGATGGGTACTTCGACCAAGCCGGTAGTGCGCACCGCACCCGCGAGGGCGAATACCTTCGTTCCCTTGCTCGCATCGGTTCCGACCTGTCGGTACCATGCTGCAGAACGGTCGATGATCGCACCCACGTTCGCATACGTCTCCACGTTGTTCAGCAATGTCGGCGAATCCCACAATCCTTTCTGTGCAGGGAACGGCGGTCTTGGCCGCGGTTCACCCCGCTTGCCCTCGATGGAGTTGATGAGTGCAGTCTCCTCACCGCACACGAAGGCTCCCGATCCCATCCTGATATCCAGATCGAAGGAGAAGCCTGTTCCCAGGATGTCGGTGCCGAGCAATCCGTAGGCACGCGCCTGTTCGATCGCTTGGCGCAATCGTGCGACTGCAAGCGGATACTCCGCCCTGACATACACGTATCCCTGCGTTGCTCCGACGGTATAGGCAGCGATGGCCATGCCTTCGACGATGCTGTGGGGATCTCCCTCAAGGACCGAGCGATCCATGAATGCACCCGGGTCTCCCTCGTCGGCATTGCACAACACATATTTTTCGGTTCCCTTGCTCTCTCTGGTGAGTTGCCACTTCATCCATGTGGGGAATCCTGCGCCTCCCCGGCCCTTCAGGTTGGACTCCTTCATCTCGGCGATGATCTGATCTGCACTCATCTTGCCCAAGGCCTTGGCCAGTCCGCGATAGCCACGTACCGCGATGTAGGATTCGATGTCGAGCGGGTCGATCGTTCCGCAGTTGCGCAGCACGATCTTCTCCTGCGGTCCGAGGAAGGAGGATCCTTCGGCCTTCCCCACGACCTTGTGGGGGTGATCGTCGGTGAGCAGCAAATCCTCTACTTGTTTTCCTGCTCCGAGATGGGAATCGACGATGCGCTGTACATCCTGTACACTGACATGCTCATAGATGATCTTCTCGGGAAGGATACAGACGAGGGGACCTTTGGAGCACGGACCCATGCACCCGGTACCCACGACCTGCACGTCCGATTTCGCATGTCCAAGGGATTCCCGGAAAGCCTTCAAGATGTCCAGCGAACCGCTTGCGATGCATCCGCCTCCGGTGCATACGAGTACTTTCCGCTGTGATTCCCGGGCAGCCGATCGTGCGATGATCTCGTTGGATGTCTTGATGAACAGTTCGATGGACTCAATTCGTCTCATGGTCTGCCTCCTGGTCCGGCCCGATCCGGTATGGGTCGAGCAACGCGCGGATGCGACTCGGCTTGACCCGCTGGAATACCGTCTCGTCGATCATCACCACGGGAGCGAGCCCGCACGCGCCGAAACATCGTCCGATCTCGAGCGAGAAGAGCCTGTCTTCGGTCGTTTGTTCGACTTCGATGCGCAATTCCTTGCTGATCGCATCGAGTACCTCCTTCCCGCCACGTACATAACAGGCGGTACCGAGGCAGACGCGGACGGTGTGTTTCCCGCGGGGAACGGTCGTGAAGAATGAGTAGAAGGTGACGACTCCCGCCACCTCGCTATACGGGATGTCAAGTTGATCGCTGATATGGATGAGTACCTCTTTCGGCAGGTAGCCCAAGAGGTTCTGGGCCGATTGCAAGACTGGAATGAGCGCACCTCGCGTCCCACGGTACCGTCCGATGATGTCATCGATGATGGGGATGACATCCTGCACGCCTGTTTCGTGGCAAGACCCCGCGGAATTTTTATGTTCCGCATGTGCGTATTGAGTCATAAACACTCCTCATTCTTTGCTTGTATTACATCGCTGCTCCACGTTTAATATTCTTTTGGTAACATGTTACCACCGAAATTTGAATTTATCAAATGAAATAATTGATCTGGGGCGCAAAAAAAAGAGCGATGCATCGCACCGCTCTTCACTGAGCCGCCGGTTGTGTTCAATACGCAGATTCCGGATTCATCGCATTCCAGGGAGCCCAAGCGGCATTCGTGATGCCCTTGACGGCCTTGAGCATGTTGCGATCGGTCGGATTCGCGATGATCCTGACCGATTCGGGAGCGACCTTCCAGCGATCATCCGTGGTTCCAGCAGCCCCTCCTACCCACTTCGATGTGATTTCGAACTTGCCGAACGAGGCCATTTCCCCGGGTTTCAGCTGTATGACCACCGGGTTGTCGAGAAGAAACTCCTGTCTCTTGTGATAGGGATGCTCGACATACGGATCGTAGTCAGGCAATACTCCTACAGGCAACAGGCCATAATCGGTGTACACATGCCTGAATCCTTTCAGCACATAGGTACCTGCCATGAGATTGGGAGAAAAATAGAACGTGTCAGCCTCGGCCAGCGCGTTCACCATCCTGAATGGGATGACATTGCCCTGCTTGTCCTCCACCAACGGAGCCCATCCGCTGTAATTCACATTGGTCAGGTAGGAACCCGCGCCATCCGCAGCCTCGAGCACCAACATCGAAGCATCCTCCGATACGGGAGGTTCGACCGTGAGTGCTGTGAACAACGACATGCAACCGGTGAATGCCATGATCACCACCGCCATCGAACTGAACAAGATCAACTTTTTCATAAGCTTCTCCTCATGTTTGATGACAATATCGTAGGGTATCATGATCAGAGATATCAAACTCATTATGAAAGGAATTATGTTGAAAGTCTGTGTTCTCATGGAATATTTTTGGATCAATCGGTACGAACGGATTCACTGTCTCCTTTGCGTACCGGCGATTGATATTTCTGTTTTGACTTGGACCTCTGATGACAGTATACTTTTCATGTAGCGGCAGTTGCGGTACGGCTTCGGGCGTGTCATCCACCGTTACCGATCGGGGGACACCCCTGGCGGCTCTCCAGTATCTTGCCGGGCCGAAGCCTCCTTCGCCGCAGGAGGTGCGTATGATGGAACGAGCGATTATCGCGACCGATCTTTCCGAAGCATCCGACATCATGGTACGGCGGTTGGGATTCCTTGCCGAGTTCGGCATCAAGAGTCTGCTCTTGTTGCAGTGCCCCGATTACCAGGAGGTAGCCTCGGAAGTGTTTCCCTATGTGGCTACGATCCAGACCGAAGCAATCGAAAAGCAGAAATCCCAATTGGAGGAGTTGGGATTCTCTGTCGAATCGAGGATATCCCCGGGAAATGCGAAGCGTGAGATCAACCGCATCGCGGAGGAGGAGGGCTATCCCCTTGTAGTGGTCGGCTCGCAAGGACGGTCATTGATCGGCGGTGCCTTCCTCGGTGGAGTTGCGCACGAGGTCATGCTCGGTACCCGCAAGCCATTGCTGATCATCCGGTTGACCGTGGATGAGCAACGTCACCTTTCGGTGACCGGGATATCGCCCGACGGGGTCTCGGCTCATATCCTTTTCGCTACCGATTTCTCTTCCGGAGCGGAAGGTGCATACGCCTATCTGGAACAGTTGATCGCTACCGGGAATGTCCGGAAGGTCACGCTCCTGCACGTGCAGGACCGGACCCATATCGAACCGCATCTCGTGCAACGTCTCGAAGAGTTCAATACAGTCGATGAGAAGAGGCTCGAGGAGATGAAGGCGCGACTCGCTTCGGGGGCTCCGGTGGAGATACTGACCAAGCTGATCTATGGGGATCCTCATATCGAGATCATGCGTGAACTGGAGGAGAGCAAAGCCTCCATGATCATGATGGGAACGCAGGGCAGGGGATTTTTCCGGGAGCTCTTCGTGGGAAGCGTGAGCCAGTACATAGCCAGGCGTTCGGTGGTCCCGGTCCTCCTGATTCCCATCAAGGGCGAGCAAGGTTGACACGTGTTTCCCGATGGACCGATTTGACTATCTTTATCCTTCGTATGATCTTTGTATGAAAGACCATCGGAAAGGAGCAGTATGTACATAGCCATCATCAACATTCACGGACTGGTACGTGGCAACGATATCGAAATGGGGCGGGATGCCGACACCGGAGGACAGACCCGCTATGTCGTGGATCTCATCAAGGAGCTTTCGGCCAGGGAACATGTGGAGGTGGATCTCTTCACCCGCAAGATTGCCGACAAACGATTGGCGAAGGAATACCGACAATCGAGTGAACAGGTCGGAAAGCGGGGCAGGATCGTCCGGCTTCACTGCGGAGGTGCCAAATACATCAGGAAGGAGAAAATCTGGCCGTATCTTGATGAATATGTCGACAACCTGATCGAATTCTTCCGTTCTGAGAAGAGAGTCCCCGATATCATCCACGGGCACTATGCCGATGGAGGATACGTGGCGACGGAGATTGCCTCCTATTTCGGAACTCCCTTGGTGTTCACCGGGCATTCGTTGGGTCGGAACAAGCTGGATTATCTGAAGGCGTCTGGTGTCTCAGATGAGCGGATCGAAGAATACTATGCGATGTCGCAGCGCATCGCCAACGAGGAACGGACGATACGGAAAGCCGACATGGTCATCACCAGTACCAACTACGAACGTGATGAACTCTACGCTCCCTACGAGAACCGGGATCTGGCAAAGTACCAGGTGGTTCCGCCGGGGTTGGATCTGGACAAGTTTTTTCCCTACTACCACTATGAGATCCAGGATCCATCGATCACGGAGGAACAGAAGCTGGCCCAATTCTCCATGTTGCGGGAGTTGCAGCGATTTTTCGCCACGCCGGACAAGCCGCTGATCATGGCACTTTGCAGGCCCGAGGCACGGAAGAACATCGACCTCCTCATCGAGATCTACGGGAAGCACAAGGATCTTCAGGCCATGGCCAATCTGGCGATCATCGCGGGCATCAGGGATGACATCAACAGCATGGAGGAGGGTGAGAAACAGGTGCTTACCGACATGCTCCTGCTCATGGATCGGTATGATCTGTATGGTAAGATGGCGATTCCGAAACATCACAACCCGGAACGGGATGTCCCCGAGTTGTACAGGATCGCCGCCATGAAACGTGGCGTGTTCGTAAGCGCCGCGGCCTTGGAGAATTTCGGACTGACCTTCATCGAGGCTTCCGCAGTCGGGTTGCCGTTCGTGGGCACCGACCGGGGAGGTGTCCAGGATATCCGGAAGAATTGTGAAAGCGGTCTGCTTGTCGACATCGGAGACCACAAGTCGATCCACGAGGCCATCCGCAGGATATTGACCGAACCGGAGTTATGGGATGCCCTTTCCCGACATGGAGTGGAACGCATACGTCAGGTCTACAACTGGAAAACCCACTGTGATACCTATCTTGGTCATCTCCGTGACCTCTTGGAGGCACACGGGGAGCGGAAGGGATCCCATGCACGATACGAACGGAGCCTCGCAAAGCGATTGGATTCGGTTTCCCACCTCGTGATCAGCGATATCGACCACACGCTCACCGGGGATGACGACGCACTGCAGGAGTTGAAGGCGTTGTTGGAAGCGCATCACGATACGGTAGGATTCGGCATCGCAACGGGACGCAGCATCGAATCGGCGAAGGAACTCCTCGACCGTCACGGATTGAAACCGGATATCCTGATCACCTCGGTCGGTTCAGAGATCCACTATGGCGACGACCTGATAGCAGACAAGGGATGGTCAGGCCACATCCGTCGCCGATGGTACCCGGATCGGATCAGAAAGGTCCTGGACGGTTACCCTGAACTTTCCCTGCAAGCGGAAGCAGGTTCGCAACGCCCCGGCAAGATCAGTTACGATCTTGCGGATGGGGTCGATGGGAAGCAGCTATTGGAACGCATCGCGACGGATCTTGAAGATGCTCGGTGCGCATATCATGCGGTTCTCTCGCACGACAACCTCTTGGATATCCTGCCGTACCGGGCTTCAAAGGGAACCGCTGTGAAATACCTCGCTTGGAAATGGCATATCGATCCTTCCTCGGTGATCGTCGCAGGCGATTCGGGAAACGATGCCGACATGTTCGTGAAGCCGATGAAAGGCGTGATCGTGGCGAACCATGAACCTGCCCTTGATACCCTGCGCCGGTCGCGACACCTTCATTTCTCTCGGGAACCCCATGCACGCGGTGTCATCGAAGGCTTGCGACACTATGGGGTGCTCCCTTCATGAAAGCGATGAAACCAGCTTCCCGGTCCTCCGGATCATGTAGAGCGGGATGTTGAGCAAATCATCATCGAGCTTCAGGTTGAGCAATGAGTACCTGAGGGCGATAGGCGGGTGGTAGGAACGGCGGTAGAGTGCGAGGGATCGTGATTTCACATTCCTCGCAGTCTTCACCTCCACGGGAATCAACTGCTGGCCGAGCCTGATGATGAAATCGACCTCGGCTTGGTTCCCCGATTTCCAGTACCATATGGATTCGGGGGAGAATCGCCTCAGGTGTTGCAGGACATAGCTTTCGGTCAGGATGCCCCTGAACCTGCTGAGATCAGGTTTCTCCTCGTCCACCGTCGCCGCCGCGAGCCCCGCGAGACGCCTGAAGACTCCGGTATCGGCGAAGTAATACTTGTATTGGCTTTGGTACTCATAGGATTGGGCAGGTTCATCCGGGCGATCGAGTCGCCTGATGCGATGCACGTGTGACGATTCCACGAGGTGCAGCAGCAACGGTTCGAGAAAGATTCCCGCCGTCTCCTCCCTTGGCCGGCCCTGTCGGAACCGGGCATTCTCCCTGGCCATCTGCCGGGGAAGGTTCCGCCATAATCCGGCGCACCGGGTCTCTTCAAGATGAAGGTCGTGTGCACTGCTGAGGATCATGTACCCGATATGTTCGTCGAGGGCACGGTCGACCTGTGCAAAATCATGCGTGTCGACCCACCTGTGCACGACGGCGGGAACACTTCCGATGGCCATGTGTATCCGCACGAGGTGCGCAAGACGCATGGCCACGTGCGTGGGAAGCGGACCGATTCCATCCATCCCATCGAGTGCGGCAAGGAGATCCCCGTTGCCCGTCAACCCGAGAAATGTCTCGAAATCGATCCGTTCCACGTTCTTTCCCTGCTCAGACGGAGTAGAGCATTCCCCTCAGGACATAGTGGAGTATTCCTCCGTTCTCGAAGTAGGCTACCTCGATCGGCGAATCGAGCCTGCACCGTAGCTCGATGCTCCTCCGTTGTCCTCCCTGGTCGGTGACCTCGAGAGCAAGGGGCATGTTCGGTTCGATCTTCCTCGGCAACTCCAGGGAGAACGTCTCCGTGCCCGTCAATCCCAACGATGCAACCGAATCCCCTTCCCTGAAGGTCAGCGGCAGGATTCCCATGCCGACAAGATTGCTTCGGTGTATCCGCTCGAAGGATTCGGTGATCACCGCCCTGATGCCGAGCAATCCGGGACCCTTGGCCGCCCAGTCGCGGGAGGATCCGGTTCCGTACTCCTTGCCCGCAAGGACGATGAGAGCCGTTTTCTCATCACGATAGGCCATTGCGGCATCGAACACGTGCATCATTGTCCCTTCGGGCAGTTTCCTGGTGAACCCACCCTCCTTAGGTGCCGAGAGCTTCTGTTTGATCCGGGTGTTTGCGAACGTTCCGCGTATCATCACTTCATGGTTGCCCCTCCTGCTTCCGTAGGAGTTGAAATCCTCATCCGACACACCGAGAGACTTGAGGTAGGTACCTGCGGGGTAGGTCGGATCGATGGATCCGGCAGGGCTGATATGGTCGGTCGTCACCGAGTCTCCCATGACGAGCAACGCCCGGGCGTCTTTGATCATGCCGATCACCGGCGGTTTCTCGGGGAAGTTGTCGAAGAAAGGAGCTTTGGCGATATAGGTCGATTGGGGATCCCACCGGTAGGTATCACCTTCTGGGGCGAAAAGACTTGCCCATCGCTCATCACCGGCAAACACGTCACGATACTTGTCCACGAAGGATCGCCGGGTCACATGAGCCTTCACCAATGCGACCGTCTCGTCCGGATCGGGCCAGAGGTCTTTCAGGTAGACCGGATTGCCATCCTTGTCAGTCCCGAGGGCCTCCTTTGTGAGATCGATGTCGATCCTTCCTGCCAATGCATAGGCGACCACGAGCGGAGGACTCATGAGGAATGAGGCCTTCACGTTCTTGTGGATCCGGCCCTCGAAGTTCCGGTTTCCCGAAAGTACCGAGGCCAGCGTCAGGTCGTGTGTGCGCTGGGCTTCCTCGATCGCCGGGTGCAACGGACCGGAGTTGCCGATGCAGGTGGTGCATCCGTACGCTGCGATATGGAAACCGAGGGATTCCAAGGATGGGAGCAATCCCGAATGTTCCAGATAATCGGATACGACCTGCGACCCGGGAGCCAGCGAGGTCTTGACCCATGGAGCGACCTGCAACCCTCTCTTGACCGCTTCGCGCGCGAGCTGGCCAGCAGCGATCATCACCGAGGGATTGCTCGTATTCGTACAGCTGGTGATCGCGGCGATCGCCACCGCGCCATCGGGAAGCTGTACCTCCGTTGTGTCGAGTTGCAGCGCGACATGCGTGCTTTTCTTGATCTTCGTGGAACTCGCGACGGTCTTGACCACATCGGAAAGGTTCATGCGGTCCTGGGGTCTCGAGGGACCCGAGATGCTCGGCACCACGGTACCGAGGTCGAGCTCGAGGATATCATCGTATGTGGAGGCGACCATCGGATCGTGGAAGAGTGCGTTTGCCTTGCAATAGGCTTCGGTCCGCCGAGCTTGTGCATCGCGGCCGGTGAGCTCGAGATACTCGATCGTCCGCTCGTCTACCGGGAAGAATCCCATGGTGGCCCCATATTCGGGACTCATGTTCGCGATGGTGGCACGATCGGGCAGTTCGAGGGATGCGAGACCTGGGCCGAAATACTCCACGAAGCAACCGACCACGCCAAGCTTGCGAAGCTTCTGGGTAAGCGTGAGCACCAAGTCGGTCGCGGTGCAGGTCCGGTGCATCGTTCCCGAGAGCCGGACACCGATCACCCGGGGAATGGGCATGAAATAGGGTTGGCCGAGCATCACCGCCTCGGCTTCAATCCCTCCGACTCCCCATCCCATGACGCCCAAGCCGTTGATCATGGTGGTATGGCTGTCGGTACCTACCAGCGAGTCCGGAAAGAGCATTCCGTCCTCGTCCCGTACGCAATCCGCGAGATGTTCGAGGTTCACCTGATGGCAGATGCCTGAATTGGGAGGAACGATCCTCAGGTTCGAGAATGCTTTCTGTGCCCACTTGAAGAGGCTGTACCGTTCGTGGTTGCGCTGATACTCCAGCTCCACATTCACTGCTCTCGATTCATCCGATCCGTACCTGTCGATCTGTACCGAGTGATCGATGACCACATCGACGGGAACACGGGGATTGATCCGGCGCGGATCCTGACCTGCTTCGCGAACCGCGTCACGCAATGCCGCGAGATCGACGATCGCAGGGACTCCGGTGAAATCCTGCATCAGCACGCGTGCGGGGTGGAACGGTATCTCGGAGGGACGGGAAACCCTTCCGGTCCTATCCATGACCGCTTCGAGGACTGTATCGTCCAACTGCAGTGATTCTTGGTGACGCATCAGGTTTTCAAGCAAGACACGCAGGGAGTAGGGGACCTGCGAGATGCGATTCATCCCGAATCGCGTGATGTCATGGTACGTACAGGTCTTTCCGTCGACCGTCAAGGTTTGTGTATGTGCATTGCCCATCATGTTTCCTCCAACACGCAAAGCATACAGGTCGCGTGCGACCTGTGCAAGGTCAATCGTGCAACACAGGGACATGCATGAGGTCCCCTCTTCCCGTGAACAGGGTATCGATGCCCATGCCGAGGAAGATCTTGCATTGATTCGTGGTCACGCTGTACTCGACGGAGAGTTGCGGGCGGAGGGTGAACGCCGCACCGAGTGCCACATCAGCCAAGATCGTCGCGCCAAGGTATACATCCTCCTCCCAGTCGAGGATACCCGCGTCGAGATACACGGCACTCTGTGCATGGAAAGAGAGCGCGAGGCCGACCAATCCTCCGTGGGGTATGGGCACATCGAGCAAGCCGAGCGGAATATGCCAGCGCAGGGTTGCCAGGCTCTTCGCATCACCGACCTTCTGTTGGAGATCGAGGAGCGATGGGGTGAGTATCTTTCCGCGATGCCACGCCGTGTCGAGCTGCAGGACGAGCGCCTGGTGGGTCTTCCCCAGCGGGACCTGGCCGGCAAGGCTGATGATCGGAATCGTCCTCCGTGCCCCGCTGTAAAAATCGCGATCATACTGGAAACTGCCCGTTGCCGAGTATCTGAAGCGACCGAACTGATCCTTCGGTGCCGACGGTGAGGCATACCCGTAGGCAAGGTAGCCGAACGCAGTCCCGGTGATGGCCTCCGGTTCGAAGGTGGCCCCGAGGACCGCTCCGATGGCGAGCATCCTGTTTCCGGCGAGCGTGGAGGAGGTCCACAGAGGGACCGCGGCATCGGAGAACAGGGAATACTCGCGCAATCCGAAGTCGGCTGAAGCCCGGGTCTCGAGCGAGAGCGGACCGTGTGCATATGCATGGACCAACGCTGCCTGCACAGCTTGCCGCTCGATCACCCACGCACCGGAGAGTGCCAGGGCGTGGCGCCCGAGATTGCTGCTCATGATCACCGATGCCCCCGGAGCGATCATCGTGCTGGTTTCGAGCGGGAGGGGAAGCCACAGATTGAACCGTGGAAGGTCATGATACGGTCTCGTCGGAAGCGTCCCCTGCGGTACAGGTCGGTCAGGATCCTCCTTCTCCGTCTTGCCGAAGGGAACCGGAATCCCGGTCAAGGAGGAACGTGGGACTGATCGCAGGGCATGACCGAGTGAGGTATAGGTGCTGTAGATGACACGATCGTCGTGTACTGTCGCGCCTAGGATGCCGATCGGATCGGTCAACAGACGACTGATGCCCTGGCTTTCCATGTCGTACCCGTAAAGCGCGAGCCGGCCGTCCCTGTCGCTTGCAAACCATATCTCCCGATCGGATATGAAACGGGGATTGTGCAATTCATAGGCATCATGCGGCCACAGGCGTCTGGGTTCCTTGCCCTCCTCGATCAGTACGAGAGTCGATTTTCCCGCGACGACCTCGATCGCGACGATCCGCCCGCCGTCAGTGGAGAATTGCGGTTCGTACAACGATCCTCCGGGAACGTCGAGCAGGATGCGTTGCGTGTTCGTCTTCTGGTCGATCTCGACCAGCCGATACCGGGTATCCACCGGTTCGATCGCCACCAGGCGATTGCCGTCCGGGCTTGCCGCCGGATGTGTCAGCCGTGCCTTTTGCGTCAGCCTGACCACGCTCTCATTTTCCAAGTCGACCCGATAAAGATCCGAATACCCGACCGGTGCAAGCTCGGTCGAGGACCGGTGATAGGGATCGACCCACAGGTGAGCGAGATAGGCTTTCCTGCCATCTTCGGTGAAGGATGCCGGATGGGATGCGCTCAGGGGAAGCCGGGATACCACGGCATGCGCGTTCCCTTCTGCATCGAAGCGCACCAGGGAACTGCCCTCGTCGAGAGTGCGTACCGAACCGAACAGCCCGCGTGCTGTCGGAAAAGGAAGCTGGTAATCGGCGATTCGGGGTTCACTGAAGAGCGGATGCGCAGGCACCTCATCCGATCGGGCAGCGGCGATCCGGCCCACAGCCTCTGCATAGACCTCCTTCGCACTCTTGCCGATCGTCTTCTTGAACGGTCGGTCCATTCCGAAGAACGGCCATGCGGCAAACCTTCGGTTGATCTCGGCGAAAGAGTCCTCCCCGTACGTATCGATCAAGTGGTCGACCATGAGATATCCGGTGGTGTAGATGCGGCCGGAAGGAGGGAACGCCGAACCGTAGGCCCCCTTTGCCAGCGACCACATGGTCCGCTCGCCGATGGGAGCCTCGTAGGTGAGGGCGAAACGTGGCGAATCTCCCCGTCCCCCCTCCGCATAGGTCGATTCTGCATAGGTGGTGATTCCCTCGATCCACCAGCCGGGGACCAACAGGCTGTTCATCGCCGGTACTTCGGGACCGAAGATCGGCGTAAGTACCTTGGCAGGTCCTATGGGGGCGGTCAGATGGATGTAATGGGTCAGTTCATGGGTGAACAATGACCTGAGCCAATCGGCGGTACGCGAGCCCAGAAAACGGTTCTCGCTGCTGGTGATGAACAGGACTATCTTGGGTGGAAGCGGACTGTAATAGCCGTTCGCATGGGCCGGCCTGCTGGTGATGATCACCGGTATCCTTCCCTTCGGTGTATGCGACAGCAATCGGCTGAGCTTTCCAAGCACCTCGTCGGCGTATCCGGCGATCTCCTGCGCAGCCCACTCGTCACGCGCTTCATGGATGAACGTGAAGTGATCGGTGACCAGCTGGCGGTGCCCATCATAATCGGGGGTCTCTCCGGCTGCCGGTCCCGCAAGGAAAAGCAGCAGGACCGTGAACATCATGATCCGTCTCATACTGGTACGATATGCGTAATCACGGTACATTTCAAGAAGTACTGCTCGTTGATTTCCTTTGGTTCCTGTGGTAGGTTTGGTCCATGGATACTTCGACGATACTCTTTGCATTCGGGCTTACGGTATTCGCGGGATTGGCTACCGGTGTCGGTTCCGTCATGTCCTTCTTTTCGAAGAAGTTCAACCCGAAGGTCCTTGCAGGAGCGCTGGGCTTCTCAGCGGGAGTCATGATCTACGTCGCCTTGATCGAGATATTCTTCAAGGCAAAAGATTCATTGACCGGTGCGCTCGGACCGAAAAGCGGGTACTGGGTTACCGTAGCCGCTTTCTTCGGCGGGGTAGCGCTGATCGCGCTCATAGACAAACTGATCCCCTCATACGAGAACCCGCACGAGATGCATGTGAAGCCGGAGGATGAGCTCACGGTGGATTCGACAACCGACCCGAAGTTGCTCCGCATGGGATTCTTCAGTGCCCTTGCCATCGCGATCCACAACTTCCCCGAAGGGCTCGCGACCTTCATGGCAGCACTGAACGATCCGGGACTCGGCGTGAGCATCGCGATCGCGATAGCCATCCACAACATTCCTGAGGGAGTCGCCGTTTCCGCTCCCCTGTATTATGCGACGAAGAGCAGGGCCAAGGCATTCTGGTTCTCCCTGCTCTCGGGATTGTCAGAACCGGTCGGGGCGCTGATCGGATACTTCCTTTTGCGGCGATGGTTCAACGATATCACGTTCGGCATCGTATTCGCAGCGGTAGCAGGCATCATGGTCTACATCTCGCTCGATGAGCTGTTGCCGACCGCAGAGGAGTATGGAGAGCACCACGTCGCGATCGGAGGGGTGATCGGGGGGATGATCGTGATGGCAGTAAGCCTGGTGATGCTCGCCTAGCGTTCTCGCAACCGCGTTTTCGCCTCATCGCTCAGCGCCATCGACTCTTTTCTCGACAGCTTTCGGATCGTCTGTACGTGCTTGAACCGCAATGCCGACCAGTTTTCATCCAAGGCTACCTGCCTGACCGGCTCGAAACCGAGCACGCCTAGGGGTTCCCACCCCCTGTCCCGCGTGAGGTCGCTTCGGTACGTTCTGGATGAGAGCTTGGGATAGGCGAACCAGAGTATTGTCTCTTGGGAACAGCGTGACATCACCTGCGGTACCAGCGCTTGCAACTCCTGTTGGCTTCCGAGGAAGGTCAAGATGAGCGCGGGTGCCGTATCTCCCGCCAAGCTGCGGATCACCGTCGTTTCCTTGCTCAGCTCTGCACCGAACAGGTCGAACTCCTGTGGTGGATTCACCACAAAGATGGTGATGCCGCCCTTTCCTTGCAATTTTCCCAATAGTCCCATGATCAGTTCCTCCTTGAAAAGGATTTCATGGTGCAACAGTCGGTGCGGTCCTGAGATCGTCACCGAATCGCAGCGGAATCATCGCCATGATGAGGATGACGGATACCACAAGAGTCACCCCTCCCATGCTCCGATAGCTGCCGCTCAGGGCTTGGACATAACTGAAGAGCCATGGCCCGATCGCGCTGCCGGCGACGATCACCGCAGTGGAAAGCGCACTGATCTCCCCGAGGTTCCTTCTGCCATACAGTTTCGGCCACGTGATCACGCTGATGATGTTGAACAGACCGCTGGCGATTCCATAACAAAGCATCAACAGCACATGGCCTGCACGGGTGTGCAGGATGATGAGTGCGCCTCCGCTGCCGGACAGCATCACGAGGAAGATGATGAACAGTGTCTTCAACGACAACCGATCGGCAAGGTAACTGCCGATCAACTGCGCGGCGACCGAGATGAGCGACATCGGGAAGAACATCCGCAACGCAGCAGTAGCTCCTGTTCCCGCCTCGGCGTTGATGGAGATGACGTGGAATGCGTATGCGGTGCTGAAGAGGGCCCAGGATCCGAGTATCGCCATCATCAACCGGAAACGATATTCCGATCGGGCTTCCCGCACCGTCTTGTCCGGCCCAGTGTCGATCCGCAGGGATAGCGCTCCTTTGGCGGGAGGAGGAAGGCCCTCCTCGACACCCAAGCCGCAGGATTCCGGATCGGATCGGTAGAATATGGCGACGATCGGGATGCACAGCAGGATCAGGACCAGGCTTTGCATCCTGAGCGTCTGTTGCCACCCGAAACGCTCGATGGAAAGTTGCAGGGGTTGAGGGGCCCAGGAGAATCCGAACACGGTGACGATCCCCATCAATCCCACCGCGAATGCCCTGCGCGGTCCGAACCAACGGCTGACCATCGTACGGGGTGCGACCGTCACCACCCCTTGGCCGAAGAACCTGATTCCGAGGAACAACAGCGTGATGAGCAGGAATGTGGCGGTGTGCCCTCCCGATCCGATCAGGGTGAGTACCTGTGGTGCCACGGAGAGAAGCGAGAGGAACAGGGCGAGCAGGAGCATGGCAGAAATCGTAGTGACCCTCACGCCGCGGCGATCAAGGAACCTCCCTGCGAAAGGGATCGCGAGGCTGCTGGCCAACGTTCCTATCATGTATGCAGTGGAGAGGCGGACCCTGGAAATCCCTAGGGCACCGATGAGGTGGTCCGTGAGGACCGATATCCCCATCGTTTGCCCGGGTATGCTCGCAAGCACCCCAAGAGAGCCGACGACAAGGATGATCCATCCGTAATAGAAGGGAAAGCGGAATGGGGGAGCGGGTTCGGTGCTCTGGTGTGCCATGAAGACTCCTCGTGTTGTCGGATGCCATTCTGCAGCATTATTCCCCCTTGCGCAAGAAATGAGCGGTACGGTACGATGGGTAATGCGCAAAAGTCGTGCAAGGATGGAGACCGAGGTGGTGGGGACGATGATCCGGTTGTACTGCAACAAGCAACACGGACAGTCCTCACTGTGCGAATCCTGTGCGGCGCTTCTCGCGTATGCCACACAACGAATCGCAGATTGCCCGGATGGCGAGGGAAAGTCCTTCTGCTCCGTCTGTACGATCCACTGCTACCGGCCGGACATGCGTGCGCAGATTCGCCGTGTCATGCGGTTCTCAGGGCCCCGGATGTTGCTCTGCCACCCGGTGGTCGCCATCCGTCACCTCCTGTGTTCCCTCGGCTCGTGAATTCCGGTTGCCTTTCATCCTTGCAGGTTATACAATTGCATCATAAACCTGAGCATGCAGGAAGGGAGGTTCTCATGCGTACGAAGATCATGATCATCGCAGCATTCATACTGGTGCTGAGTGTCGGTGTCGTATCGGCGGAGGTTCCGAGTGTATTCGAGGTGAATGTCCTGAACTACTATACGATCCAGGACCTGGCGGACACCGACTTCGCCACCTATACTCCGGGTGTGCGGATGGCTCTCTTCATCACCGAGTGGTTCGGGCTCTCCGGCGAGGCCCTTTTGTTGGAACCATTCAGCGGAGTATTGCCGAATTATTCCCTGTTGGTCACCACGGACTTGGTGTTCCGTTGGCCGTTGGGCTTCTTCGAGATGTTCGGGGCACTCGGACCGGCCTATGACCTGACGGTGAACTCAGGAGGGATCACGCTTCCGGCGAAGGTGAAATACAGCGGAAGGATAGGATTCGATTTCAACATCACGCCGCTCTTCTGTGTTGGCATCGAGGCCAAGCACCTGTTGCCCGATCTCTCGGGCTTGGTCGCGGGGATGCAGGGGTTCGATCTCCTTGGTGATACCTTCGTCGGCCTGGGTCTCAAGCTGAAGCTGTAGGGACCCAAGCGCGGCAGCTTTCATGCGTCCGCTTCGTTTTTCTTGCGTACCGGGGGATTGTCCCTCAGGTACGCATGATCCTGACTCACATCCTTGATCAGCTCGTCCAGCTGCATCCCCAACGAATGGGGGGTTGTCATCGCGAACGCGATATCCGCTTCGGTTCCGAGCTCACGCTTGACGGCACGCATCAGTGCGAATATCTGGTCCTTGGTGAATCCATGCAGGATCACCACCTTCTGTGTTTCTGCTTGAGGCTGTTTCGTATCCATGGACCGATGATACTCAGTGCCGCAAGAAGCGGCAAGCGCTGTGGCTCCGATGGCAAAAAGTTCCGGATTCTGGTACGGTGGGGACATGCGAACCCATCCTGAATGTATCTCCTGTTTCCACCGCCAGGTCAAGGAAACCTCCTCGCTGCTCGGTATCCCGAAAGAGTCGACCGCCGTGATGACGAAAGCACTCGACGTGTACCTGGAGCAGTATCCCATGGATTCATGCCCCCCGCTGATGGCAGCGTTCATCCAACGGCAGCTGGTGCTGCACAGTGACAAGGCAGATCCCTACGGAGAAATCAAGCGTGACAGCAATGCACATGCCATGGCGGTATTCGATGAGATGCTCTCCATGGTCGCCACGTCGGCAGATCCCCTGCGCAGCGCGGTGGTGCTCTCCTGTGCCGGGAACATCATTGACTTCGGGGTCTCCCCGAACGGCGTGCACGTGCAAGCCGAGATCACCGCGATCATGGAGGACCTTGCCTCGCACGTTGCCGAATCTGCTGGGGATCTCTTCAGGATCGAATCCCTGCAGCGATCGCTTGCACAGGCAAGGCGGTTGCTCTATATCGGGGACAATGCAGGGGAGATCGTGTTCGATCGGGTCCTCATCCAGACCATCAGGCAGCGGTATCCTGACATCGAGATATGGTTTGCCACGCGAGGCATGCCGATTCTCAACGATGTCCTCATCGAGGATGCGTCGGCATGCGGCATCGATACGGTGGCGCAGGTGATCTCCAGCGGCGTCCCTACCGCAGGCTTGGTCCTCTCCGAAGCTTCCCCCCGATTCTTGGAACTCTATGACAGTTGCGACTTGATCATCAGCAAAGGGCAGGGCAACTTCGAAGCGCTCAATGAGACCGACGGCCCGATTTTCTTCCTCTTCATCACCAAGTGCCAGGTGATCAGGAGGGAGGTGGGAAGCGCCATGCGTCAGATCGTGCTCATCTGAACTCAGCAAGATCGAAGACTTCGATCAGCTTCTTTGCAACGCCGTCTGCGTCGTTATGTCCCGCGACGCCATAGGCATACGATTTCACTTGATCAGAGGCATTCTCCATCGCGTAGCCCCGTCCGGCCCACGAGAGCATCTCGATGTCGTTGTCGGCGTCCCCGAAGGCCATCACTTCCTCCCTTCGGATGCCATGGTTGCCCATCAAGGTCTGCAGTGCGGTGCCCTTGGTCGCACCTCCGGTCATGATCTCGAAATAATCATGGTGAGAATAGACAAGATGCAATACCGTACCATGGCGCTCGACCAAGAGCTGGCGCAATCGTTCGGTCTCGTCTGCTTCTCCGATGAACATCGCCTTGGTGAAATGCAGGTCCGGTAGTTTTTCGAATTCGACTGCCTTGCCGATCACTGCGCTGAGCGGTTCCAGATGGTCCGCGTGGCGACCGCTTTCGGTGAACAGCAGGTCATGGTCCATGAACGCATGCAAGTGCGTATGGGTCTCCCTGCTGATGGTGACGATATCCGTGCATATCTCATGGCTGAGCCTGATATGCATCAGATCATTTCCGGTGACGGGATCCCAGATGCAGGAGCCATTGTAACAGATCATCGGGAACGTGGTCCCGACCTGGTCTGTGAACCTGATCGAAGTGGCGAGACTCCTTCCGGTCGCGATGGCGACATGGACCCCACGGTCCATGACCGCTTGCAATACCGCGAGAGTCAGCGGTGTGATCTTCTTGTCTGTAGTAAGCAACGTGCCATCGAGATCGATGGCAACGGCCTTGATGGGGGATTCAGGTTTCATGTGTTGAGTATGCCCAAGACATCGGATAAAGGCAATATGGGGGCAGTCCTCCCGCCACCTCCTGTCATGCCGCTCGAAAGGTGGTGGGATCGATGAGGAAGACACGCATGGAGGTAATTTGGTAGGATTGCTCTGCAAGGGAGGAGAAGTCATGGCATCCATGGTCCGGATCGACAGGAACGCGTTGGAAAATTTCTGCACCGAGGTATTCGAGAACCTGGGGCTTCCCCGGGAAGAGGCTGTCGATTCAGCCTCCATCCTCGTTGCGGCCGATGCACGAGGGATCGGAAGTCACGGGGTCGGACGGCTGTGGCGTTATGTGAACGGCATCAAAAAGCAGATCATGCTGGGAAGCGCCGAGCCGCTGGTGCTTACCGATACGCCGATCTCCTTGGTCCTCGACGCCCAAGGCGCGATGGGAATGGGACTCAGCAAGAGGACCATGGGACAGGTGATCGAGAGGGCCGGACTCTTGGGGGCTTCCTTCGCATCCATTCGGAATTCGAACCATTTCGGGATCGCAGGCTATTACACTGAGATGGCTGCACGCAAGGACATGATCGGTATCTGCATGACAAATACGGCGGCCTTGGGGGTTCCCACGTTCGCAAGGGAGGCGATGTTCGGGACGAACCCCATCGCGGTATCCGTTCCCGCCACCGACGGACGGATGTTCACCTTGGACATGGCGACCACGTGCGTGACCCGGGGAAAGATCGAGGTGCATGAACGTGAGGGCAAAAGCATCCCGCACGGGTGGGCTGTCGATACCACGGGGCGGGGAACGTCGGATGCCCGGCAGTTGCTCGAGGACATGCTCTACCAACGGGGAGGTGGAATCCTGCCGCTCGGAGGTGAGGGCGAGCTGCTCGGCGGTCACAAGGGTTATGGGTTGGCGGTCCTCGTGGACATCCTGTGCGCAATCACCAGCGGCGGTGAGTTCGGCAAATCCGTGAAGGACAGCGAGGCTACCAGCGCGAGGGTCTGCCACTTTTTCGGAGCCATCCGGCTCGATCTGTTCAGGGATCCCGGACAATTCAAGCAAGACATGGGACGTCTGTTGGATGAGTTGACCGCATCCGAAGTCGCACAAGGAAGTGAGCGGGTTTATTATGCGGGGTTGAAGGAACATGAGGCGGAAGCACAGAGCAATCGGCTGGGAGTTGCGCTCTCCGTGCAGGTGGCAGGGAGCCTGAGGAAGATCGGAGAGGAGATGCAGGTTCCATTTCCTGCAATTTCTTGAGGACGTTTTCGGTATGGCATGTCACATTTTTCTTGTTGCCTCTCTGCTTTCAAGCTACAATGGGTCATGCGTAACGCTGTTGTCGGCTTGGGAATCCTGTTGTTGGTCATCGGAGCCTATGTGGTGCTCACCAACATGGGGTTGTCCCACGCCGAAGTAGCCGATCCCGTGGGATCGGTTTCCGAGCTGGATATCCGGGGATACGAAGGCCGGCCCATGATCCTCGACGGTCCATGGAATTTCTTTCCGGATACCTTCATCGATCCCGCCGACGTGCCTACATCGGGATACGAGACGCTTTCGGTTCCCGGGTCCTGGGATGGCGGAATATCCCATGGCTCCTACCATGTGCGCCTGAAGGGAGTCGAGCAAGGCAGGCACGCACTGTGGATCGATACCGTCTATACGGCTTATGAGCTCTATGTGGACGGCCGTTTCCTTGCAGGATCGGGACGCATCTCTGCCGATGGGGTCGGTTCTGTCGCCCAGTTCTCCGACAACCTATGCCAATTCGATGTCACCGGGGAAGATGCGGTCGACATCGTGCTGTTGGTGAGCAACCATTATCATCCGCGAGGCGGAATCGGGATCGCTCCGATCTTCGGTGCCGCACCTTCGGTAAGCAGGCTCTACTGGATATCGACATCCACCTCCGTCGCCTTGGTCGTGCTCTTCCTCGTCTGTGCGGTGATCATCCTGTTCTTCCATGGAAGGTTGAACCCGGATCGTTCGATCATCATGTTTTCCATCTTCTGCATCGCACTTGCCGTGAAGGTCGCCTCGTCGAATACGCTGTTCACCCTCTATTTTCCCCATATCCCGATAGGGTTGGTCTCGAAGTTTGAATACATCACCATCCCCATCGCTGCGATGGCATACCTCAAGTATGCGCAGGATGTCTATGCGTTGCGCATAAGCACATGGGTCAATCTCATCTTCCAATCGCTTTCCTATGGGTATGTCCTGCTCATCCTCGTTGCTCCGATCTCCTTCTACAATCCTCTGCTCACTCCCTACACGATCATGATGGTGCTGATGATGGCATTGCTTCTGGTCCTGCTGCTTCTTGGCAAATTCCTCTGGAACAAGGTCTCGGGAATGATCGTGCTCTCTGCGGTGGTGATGCTCCTTTCGCTCGCCCTGCAGACGTACTTCTACGATCACGGGACAGTAAACATCTACCTGAACCAAGTCGCCGCACTCGGAACCGCGTTCTTCGTACTGGCGAATTTCGAGGCCTTCTCCTACCGGTTCCTCCTGGCCAATCAGGCAGCGCAGAACGCAGCCGACGTCCTGGAGGAGAAAGTCTCCCAACGCACGAAAGAGCTGCACGAGGCTAACGACCGACTCATCTGGAGCGCTTCCCACGATGCGTTGACATCGTTGCTGAACCGCAACGAGTTGATCAGGACCTATATGGGGCGCGCTTACGGACCTCCGTTCGCAACCGCCTACATGGACCTGGACAATTTCAAGATGATCAACGACCACTTCACCCACAACGCCGGCGATATCGTGCTCCGCTTGTTCGGAGAACATTTGCAGGGGCATGTCCGGGCAACCGATACCATCTTCCGGGTAGGAGGTGATGAATTCGTGATCCTCCTTCCCGATACCGACCTGTCCGGTGCACACGCTTTCGCTGAGCGCATGTTCGTGAGCTTGGAGGATTTCTGCATCAAGACGTTGCAGCAGCTGGCAAAAGAGATGGAATTCATCCAAGAGGCGGATGCCCCATGCACTTTGACCGTCTCGATGGGCGTGGCTGTCCAGGAAAGTGGACGGATCAACCTCGATACGCTGATCCAGCGATCCGACGAGCTGTTGCTCCGATCGAAGTCCGATGGCAAGGACCGATACCTGATCGACATGATCCCACCGTCGTAGAAGGTCGCGGGAACGATTTGCCGATAGCACCTGACTTGCGTATGTTTTGGAAAGACAGCAGGAGTGAATATGGACAGATTGACCAGTCGGGAGACAAAAGTGCAATTGGATGCGCTGTTGGAGAATCCCCAGACCCTTTACCAGGGAAACATCGTGAACAAAAGGGGCAGGAGCCGTACCAACGAGATTCCCTACAGCGAAATCGTTGCCAAGCGGCTGTTGCATACCCATGATTTCCCGCAGGTGCTCAGGCAATTGCCGAAGGTCCCGAACGGACAATTGACACGTCCCGCGGATCATGATGGAACGACACTCGATCCCACGATCCTCGGCATCGAACAGGAAGATCGCGTGGCAGTGGCCCTCTACAACCACAAGAGTCTCGGCTCGCTCGGGACGGTCATCGATTATCTGGTGCCGATCGCGATGGACGGGAGGACGATCGGTACGATCGACTTGGTTGCGTTCGATCCGTCGCATGCGACGCTCACGATCATCGGGTATGTGTTTCACGAGACACGACGCGATACATTGCTCAGGTGTGTGTTGGAGATAGCCACGCTGCAGCATTCGATAGACCCCTTCCGGTTCGCCCGATTGTATGAGGACCTGTTGAAAGATGGGCAAGGCAACGTGGTGCGTCCCCAGGATGTGACCGTACGCAGTGCCGTGCTCGTGCTCGAGGGGTCCTATCAGGACAAGTCGATCGCTGCGCTCAGGCGCATGCCACATGTGGCCGACCTCATCCAGGAGTTGCAGGTCGGACTCTACGCAGTGGGCATCAAGCTTGAGCTGAACGACAAGCCGCGATTCACGCGCAAGCATGCCGCATACCCCTATCGTCCCGTGTTGCACTTTCTTCCGGTCCTGAAGGAACGCTCCCTTCCTGTGATCTGACCCGGTTGCCGACTGTGAAACCTTTCATTATATTTTTAAATATATAATGGAAGGACGGAGGCAATCAGGTGCACGCGGTTCACGAGATAGCTGACGGTGTGTTTTGGGTCGGGATGAATGACCGGCGCATTGAGCGGTTTGAGAACATGTTCCCGTTATCAGACGGGGTCGCGTACAACGCCTATCTCATCAAGGATGAGAAGACAGCGTTGCTCGATACCGTCGAATCCTCGGTACGGGACCGATTCTTGCAGCAGGTCGAAAACGTACTCGACGGACGGGCGCTCGATTATCTGGTCATCCACCACATGGAGCCCGACCACTGCGGGAACATCGAGGAAATCGTCAGGCGCTATCCCGAGGTCAAGGTCGTAGGAAACAGGAAGACCTTCGAATTCTTCAAGCACTATTATCGGGCGGACCTCAGCGCGAACGCACAGGTCGTGAAGGAGGGTGACATCCTCTCCTTGGGTACCAGGTCGTTGCGGTTTTACCTTGCACCGATGGTCCACTGGCCTGAGGTGATGTTCTCGATGGATCTGTCGGACGGCATGCTCTACAGCGCCGACGCGTTCGGTTCCTTCGGGGCGCTTCCCGGGACCCTGTTCGCCGATGAACTCGATTTCAATCGGTATTTCCTCGGCGAGACACGCCGGTACCATGCGAACATCGTGGGCAGGTACGGGAATCAGATCCAAACGGTGCTGAAGCGGCTCCCCGTGGACAGCATTTCCATGATCTGCCCCTTGCATGGTCCCATCTGGAGAAAGGATCTCTCCGTCATATGGGACAAGATCGACACATGGAGCGCATACCGCCCCGAAAGGACCGGAGTCGTCTTCATCTATGCGTCGATGTACGGCAACACCGCCGAAGTTGCCGAAACCTTGGCATTCAAGCTGGGCGATCGGGGTGTCGGAGACATTCGCCTCCACGATGTCTCGAAGACCCATCCGTCCCACATCATCGCCGACCTCTGGGAGTACAGCCACATGGTGGTCGCCTCGCCGACGTACAACATGCAACTGTATCCTCCGATGGATGCGTTGCTCAGGGAGCTGGCGATGCTGAACTTGCAGGACAGGGATGTCGCGATCATCGGCAACCATACCTGGTCATCTGCCGCGGTACGGCAGATGATCGGACTGTTCGGTACGATGAAGGACATCCGGCTCCTGGGAGAACCGTTGGATATCCACTCTTCCTTGAAAGCGGAGGAGGAGCCTACATTGGATTCGCTTGCGGATGTGATATTCGAGTCGGTTCTGAACCGTTCTTGAGTGATCGGCACCGCACGATCATGCTACGGCATGCAGGAGGTACGCTATGTTCACACAATATGAGTTGCCCTACGGGTTCGCTTCGCTCGAACCACATATCGACGAGCTCACCATGGTGACCCACTATACGAAGCACCACGCTGGATACACCAGCAATCTCAATGCGACCTTGGAGAAGCATCCCGATCTGGCAAAACCGACGATCGAAGAACTCCTGGGATCGCTGGACTCGATCGCAGATGAGGCGGTACGCACGACGATTCGCAACAATGGAGGAGGGTATTGGAACCACAACCTCTATTTTTCCACGATATCGCCCGAGGCTTCCACGAAACCGGCCGGAGCTTTGTTGCGAAGGATCGAGACCGACTTCGGTTCTTTCGACGAGCTCAAGGAGCGGTTGGGGGCATTGGCGCTCTCACGTTTCGGATCCGGATGGGCATGGCTTTCGGTGGATCGATCGGGAACGCTGAAGGCCACCTCCACGGCCAACCAGGACAATCCCCTGATGGATGGCAGTTCCCTGCGTCCGATCCTCGGTATCGATGTGTGGGAGCACGCATACTACTTGAAGTACCGCAACCTCAGGGCAGACTATATCAAGGCGTTCTGGAATATCCTGGACTGGAATGCGGTCGCCAGGCTGTACGAAGCCGCAACATGATACGGGCCACTCTTCCCGGCTTCGGCCGGGAAGAGTCCTTTCACAGCCACTTCTTGCGCTTGAAAATCCATACCATGCACCCGGCGACCACGATCAGGACCCCCCAGAAGATGGGGTAGGCGTAGCGGAACTGGAGTTCCGGCATGTGGGTGAAGTTCGTGCCATAGATGCCCGCCAACAGTGAGAGCGGTATGAACACTACGGAGAAAACGGTGAGGAACTTCATCGTCTCGTTCAAACGGTTGGCAGAGCTCGCCCCATGGCTCTCGAGCTGGTCCTTCAGCATCTCACGGTAGGTATCCATCGCCTCCACCGCCTGCGTGGCAAGGTCATTCAGATCCCTCAGGAAGAATGAGACGGAACTGCCGATCAGGTCCGTCTGCAATCGGGAGAGCTCACGCAGCGCATCCCTCCCGGGACGGACCGATGTGCGCAGGAAGTGCAGTTCCCTCCGATTCTCATTGATCGTGTTGAGCAACTCAGGGCCCGGACTGTCTATGATCTGCGGTTCCATCGCCTCGATCTGTTCTCCGAGACGTTCGATGAGGATCATGTAGTTGTCCACGATCGTATCAAGCAACGTATAGGCAAGATAGTCGGTCCCCGATTTCCTATGCCGTCCCTTCACCGAACGCAACCGCTCACGCACCGGTTCGAATACATCGCCAGGTTTCTCCTGGAAGGTGATGAGGAAATCGGAACCTTGGATGATCGATAGCTGTTCGCTGTGTATTCTTCCATCCTTGTGTTCCAGACGCATCATCTTGATCATGATGCTGATGTAGTGCTCGAATTCCTCAGCCTTCGGACGTTGCCCTGTGTTGACGATATCCTCAAGGGTGAGCGGATGGATGTCGAATGCTTCTCCTACCTGTGCAATCAGCTCGGTATCGTGCAATCCGTTGATGTCGATCCATCCGACGGTCCCTTCCCGTCTCCTTTCACGCAACTCCTTGACCGAGGAGACCCGGATGTCTTCGAAGAACTGCTCATGGTATTGGATGAGACGGATGGAAACGGCATCGGTCTTCTGCTTGCCGATGAACACCAAGGATCCGGGGGACTTGCCCTGTGCCGCGCTGCGGTTCTTCAAGAAACGTGCCACTTTGACACCTCCGTATGTTCCAAAGTATCCATGTCGCGCACATACGACAAGTTTCTCAATAGATGTCCTGCAAGAGTGCCAAGCCTCCCGCTCCTTGGGGTGACCACCCGTGAAGCGTGCGGATCACACCCGCTTCAGGCAATTCCTGGAGGAAGTAGGGTTCCCCTACCGCCGGGGAGTGTTTCACCCAAAAGGCATTGCGGTTGAACGATGAGCGGGTGATGAACAGTTCATCTTTCGCTCGTGTGCACGCCACATAGAGTACCCTCCGCTCCTCTTCCTCGGCCTCTGCATCGCCGAGGCTCCTGAAGTGGGGATAATTCGATTGGGTAGCGGAGGCGACGATGCAGATCGATGCCTCGGTCCCCTTCGCGCTGTGGACCGTGATGAGCGTGAGTGCATCATCGTTGTGTGCATTGCTGATCTGGGTATCATTCATGGGTTCCAAGGTGAAATCATCGATGAACTGGGAGGTCGACTGCCAGTTGCGAGCCACTTTTTCCAAGAGGTCGAGATCCTTCATCCGTTGTTCCCAATGGTCGTACCGTTGCGAAAGCACTTGCTTCAGTACCGTGTTTACTGCCTTGACGCACGCAGAGGGCTTGGCAAAGTTCTTCACCGCTTCCTCGTATGCCATGGCAGCCAGATGGTCGGTACCCATCTCTTCCCGGAGAGTACTCAGGACGGCATCGGGCGTCACTGTTCCGAGGGCTCCGAGGATCCGTTGTGCCGTACGTTCTCCGATACGTGGCCAAATCTGGAGGAATCGCATCCACGCGAGGTCGTCACGCGGATCCCTGGCCAGGCGGAGCAGTGACAGGATATCCCGTACATGTGCCGACTTGGTGAGTACCAGGCCTCCGATGAAGCGGTAGGCAATGCCTCTTCGGATCAGCTCGGCCTCCATGGGGCGCGCCTCATACGCACTCCGGTAGAGTACCATCACATCAGAGAGCGGCATCTTGCGTTCCTGGCAGGAGACGATCAGGTCGGCGATCCATGTACATTCGTCGCTCTGATGCTCGAAGTCCTCGACCCGCACGGGCAGACTTCCCCGTCCACGTACCGCTTCGAGATTCGTCGGATACGCGAGGGATGATCGGTGGAGCAGCCAATTGGAGAAATCCAAGATCTCCTGGTAACTGCGGTAGTTCAATGAGAGGGGGAACGTGATGCTGTCGCCGAACACGGACTCGAAGTGGAGCATGTGCTTGAACTCGGCTCCCCGGAAGCGATAGATCGATTGGGCGGGGTCGCCCACGCAGAAAAGCCTGACCCGCTCGTCGCCGAAGTGCCTGAGGATCTTGAATTGGATCGGATTGGTGTCCTGCATCTCATCGACGAGCACCTCGTCGAAGAGCGTGCAAACTGCCTGGCGAAGCTTCGGTTTCTCCTCCAGCGTGACGGCAAACCGTTCGAGCAGGTCATCGTAGTCGAGGTAGCCCCGGTCAATCTTCTCCTTCTGGTAAGCGGCGAACATCTCGAGACACAGAGGAATCTCCTCCTCTTGCAACTCAGTCTGCCGTTTCAGGTATTCCCTGGGATCCAGAAGGACATTTCGACTGTATGAGTGGTATGAGAGGAGCTGCTGGGTGGAGGGAAATCCCCGCTTGGGTCCGGAAAGACGCTTGATGAGGGCTTTCCTGACCACTCCCATGAGGCTCTCCTGGTCATCGGCATCGATGACATGCAACCCGTGCATGCCGAAGCTGTTGGGAATCTGCGTCATCACCTTCAAACAGAATGCGTGGAACGTTCCCGCTTGGATGGATTCGCACGTTTCTCCGACCTCTCCCTTCAGCCGCACACGCAATTCACGTGCAGCCCTGTTGGTGAAGGTCATGACGAGGATGCGTGAGGCATCGGTTCCTTTCCTGACCAGATGTGCGGCACGTGCGATGATCGTACGGGTCTTCCCGCACCCGGCACCCGCCACGACCATGACATTGCGCTTCGGTCCGTCGTAAGTGACCGCGGCGAGTTGTTGCTGATTCAGTTCCATGACTTCTCTCGTTCTCCTGAAAGACAGTCACAGGATAGCATCCCGACGGGCCGTTGGAAAGACTCCTCAGCGTTTCAAGTTTTCCTGTACCCTGAAGCGCACGATGTTCCTGACGAGATCCAGCGGGAGCGGCTGCTCGAGAGGAAACCGGATCGTTCCCTTCGAACATGCATAGCCTTCCAGTTCCCGAGCGAATGCCATGATGCCGCTCGGATCGGGATAGAACCCGATATGGTGCTTCGTCGCGGCGAAGTGGACGAGATTCTTCTTCAGGAAGAAGGTAGGCATCCCATAGCTCATCTTCTCGATAGCCTCGGGAGCAGCTTCGCGAATCGCCGTCCTCATCTGTTCCAACAACTGTCGCACCGGAGCGGGAAAAGATGCGATGTACGCGTCCACCTGTCGGCTCGTTCCAGGGTGTTCCATGCGAAACCCTCCTCATGTACAGAATATAGCACGGGAGGAAGGGAACGGACATGACATGGTGTTGATGAAACCATTCCAAATTCAAACGCTCTGTGGTATCATCGGCATGACGTTCAAGAAGCACCACGGGGAGGATTGTGATGAAAACCATGTTCAGGGCTTCTTCCTTGGTGTTGATACTCGTCTCCTGCCTGGTCGTCGGTGTGTTCTATGTACTCACCACCCGGGCGATCGAAGACATCTATCTTACCGATACCCGACAAGCCATCCGCCAGATAAAGCAAGACTTCATCCGCGATACCGTGAACAATCTGGTCACCCGTATCGAGACCCGGCGAAAAGCTGAGCTCTCGCGATACGATAGGGCAGCTGATGAATTCCAGCAACTGTTGGTCAACATCAGTCCGTTGCTGCCGGAGCAGGAGTTTGCCTCCGTGTTCACCATCCATTTTTCCCAGCGTGTTGCGATCGGCGTATGGGACGCCTATCTATGGAACACCGAAACGGGAGAGTTGCTTTTCGATCCCAATCATGAGTTCACATCCGCCTCCGATGCGGAGACCCGGCTCCCATCACGGTTGTCCGACTATGCGGTGTACAAGCATGTCAATTTCTACGGGTTGCGCGGGTTCTTCGGTGTCAGGCAATCGGTGATCGATGACATCGTGAAACAAGCGGTCGCGAAGGAAATACACGCCTCCAAGTTCGCCGTGGATTCCTACATCTGGGTGAATGAGGTCGTCAATTATGACGGAGGTGACAATTATGCCATCAGGCGCATCCACCCGAACCTCGTGAACACCGAGGGGATCTTCCTCTCCACCAGCATGACCGACATCGTGGGGAATTTTCCCTACCTGACTGAGCTTGAGGGAGTGAAGATGTATGGGGAGCTCTATTTCACCTACAACTTCAAGAAGAAGAACAGCGATGTCATCTCTGAGAAATTGAGCTATGCGAAACTATACAAGCCTTACGATTGGATCATCGCGATGGGGATCCACCTCGATGACATGGAAGCGCTCAGTGTCCGGACGAATGAGAAGAGCCAATCGGTAACCGCGAGGATCCTTCCATGGTTCGTCGTGATCCTGGTCCTGGTTGTCGCTAGCGGGTACGGAATCCTCATCTTGATGCAGAGATGGAAAGTGAAGCGGTCCCAGCGAGCATTGGAGGAGGCGGCAAACTACGATGCGCTGACCCGTGTATTCAACAGGCGGTCAGGCATGAATGATCTCGCGGCCTCGTATATGGGTTTTCACAAGAAGCGCCATCCGAGCCCCGCGATCATGATCTTCGATATCGACGACTTCAAGCGCATCAACGATACCCATGGACACACGATCGGGGACAAGGCGCTGCAGGTGATCGCACGGACGGTCTCCGAAGAAATACGGAGCACGGACAGGATCTATCGTTGGGGCGGAGATGAGTTCGTCCTGGTGTGCAAAGGCATTGCATTGGAACATCTCGATGCATTCTGTACCAAGTTGCTCGCTCGGATCAGGACGTTGCATGCAGATTGCCAAGATTGCAATTTGGATCCCATCACGATCTCTCTCGGTGCCACCTTCTTCCATGAAGAGGATCTTTCCCACCTTGAAGCGATGGAACGAGCAGACCAAGCCTTGTACAAGGCGAAGCGGTCCGGGAAGGACCGCTTCGAGGTACAGCTGTGAGAAATTCGATCATCGTACCGTGAACGTTACCTGTGATGTCCAGCTCTCCCCGTCGGTATCGCGCAGGGTGAGGATGAAGGGTATCTGTGTCTGGCTCGGAGCCGATTCGTCGATGATGAAGCGGAACGTATTGCTCTCGCCAGCTATGGTGCCTTGGGTCCTCGTCGCATACCTGCTGTTGTTCGTCCGGTAGCTGCCTGCAGGCAAGTCCCTTACAGGAAGGGAATCCTGCAAGAAGGTGACGTAGGGGCTTTCAGTGGAAAGCGTGGCAGTGAGACCGGTGAGGTTGGTGTTTCCTTTGTTCGCGATGCTGAATCCGACTCCGACCTGTGTCTTCACCGGCAAGCGGTCGAATCCATAGTACACCGTGTTGATCGCCTCGACAGACAGGTGTTTCCACAATCCTTCGAATACCGCGCCCTTGCCCGCAACCACATACTGCTCTCCCGGGTTCACAAGGGTCCTGGAATTGCGATCGTACCATCCGAGGAAACGATGGCTGGAGTCGGGTGCGCTTACCGTCGGGGCAGTCGTTTCCGCTATTGACGGATCGACCTCCACCGAGACCTCCGTATTGGTCACGTCGTCGGTGAACCGTACGGCGTTCTTGTAGATCGCATAGAGCGTCTGGTCCGTGAGCGGCATGGTGATCGTCTCCCCCGCCTGGTAACTCACCGATTCGGGAGTGAGCCCCCATCCCGCGAGGATTCCGGTCCGACTGCTGTCGGTACGGATCTGCCGTTCATCGGGCAATACGATCTGCGTGCCCGGCTTCTGTTGCAACCGCTGGGTATAGCTGTAACGATATCCCTCTCCTTCGAGGGAGAAGTCTATGTTCAGTGTCGGGCGGTAGTACCCCGAAGATTCGTACAGCCACATCGCGTATTCGGCTCGCTTGTCCTCCGGTTCCGCAAGAATCCTGGCCAGCAACCGGTCGGTCTCTTCCTTCCCCATCACGAAGTTCCCGAGCGAAGCATACCGCTGATACGCAGCCACGTAGGCGTCCCGGTCTCCTTTCTTGCGTGCCTCCGTCATCTCCTTGCGGGCATTCTCGGCTATCTTGGTCACTTGGCCATGCAGTTTCCCATACTCCTGCATGATCTTCTCCATGCTGACGGTCGTGACATCCATCTCCTGGATTTTCCGATACGTATCCTCGGCGATAGGAGCACCGATCAGCACTGCCGTTGTGGTGCACAGCAAGAACATGGTGATGAATAGAGTGTTTCGCAATCTCATGTCTTTGTCCTCCTGATGCCATGTATGTTCATCCACAAGATACCGCATCGGGAGTACATCAGGCAACCGACTTCACATAAAATACACATTAACATCATTTCAGGGAGTAAGATACGTGGAAGTGCAGACATGCATGGGCTTTATATCAGCAAATACCCTGCGAGTACGGCAGTACCGAGGGCGAAGGAGATGAACAGGCCATGGAAATCCCTCGGGCGCTCTCGCACGATCCGCAACACGACCGAACCGGGTCTTGAGGTCGCCGCGAAGAAGAGAAGTGTACCGGAAGCGACAGTCCATGCCGTCTTGACCAGACTATCGGTCGAGAACAGGTTCGCATTGGCAATCGCAATGACGTTCGCGGGTGCGAGAAGATCGCTCACCACCGGTATGATCAGGTGGGAGGCAACTCCGCCGGCGATACAAAGGAGGCTCAGAAGTACCTCTGCAACCAAGCGCGGCCAATAGGGAGTGGTCTCTGTCGAAAGACTTGCTTGGGCCGCAACCTTTGTGCCGCGCCAGTAGATCCTGGAGAGCTTGATGAAGGAGGCAACCGTTCCGACCGAGGCGATCGAGAGCAGTACGTAGTGTACCGTCCCTTTCAGTGAGTACGTGATCAGATCCTTGCTCACATATCCGTTCAACGGAGGGATGGCGCTGATGGCCAGCGCCCCCGTCACAAACGCGATGAACGTGATGGGAATCCGTTCCCCTCTCCCCTTGAGGCTGGCAATGGAGGATCTCAACAGGTAGACATTCCGTTCTCCCGTGACATCCACCGTGGTGCCGACACTGAGGAAGAGCAGCCCCTTGAACAGTGCGTGATAGAACGCATGGAGGAATGCACCTACCATGCAGGCCAAACCTTCGGGGGTATCGATTCCCCAGCGCAAGGCCATGCCCCAGGCGGCAACGATATAGCCGATCTGACTGATGGAGTGGTAGGCAAGCAGTCGTTTCGCATCCCGTTGCGAGAGTGCGATCACCACTGCGACCACCGCGGTCAACGCCCCCGCGATACTCATCAGCTCACCGATTTTCGTACCCTCCGGGAGCAGATGGAGGATGCGCGCGAGTGCAAACAGAGGAGTCTTGATCAGCACTCCGCTGAGGACCGCGGAGACTGCGTGCGGTGAGAGTGCATGTGCATCGGGCAACCATCCGTACAGCGGCATGATCGCCACCCGGATGGCGACCGCGGAGACCAGCAGCGTGAGGCAAGCCAGGGAGAGGATCCGTTGGGTGGAACCGAGCAGTGCCAAGCCCGCTTCTATCCCTTGGAATGAAAGTGATCCGGTGAGACGATACAATCCGTAGGTCCCAAGGAGGAAGAAGACCATGGCGGAGGCACTGACCATGAGGTAGGAGAAAGAGGCGAGGCTCGCACCTGCCTTTCGGCTGGTCGGGATCAACACGTAGCTGGTCATGCCCATGATCTCCAGGCACACGAACAGGTTGAACAGATCATTCGTCATGATGGTCGCAGAGAGGGCTGCACATTGGATGAGGAAGATCCCGGTGAATGCAGGACCCCTGGGACCGCCGCCCAGCGAGTAGATCCAAGCGGCGATGCCGACCGTATAACCAAGGATATTGATCAGCAGGGCCAATCCGTCGAAGCTGAAGGTGATTCCGATACCCTCATGCCACGAACCGATTACCCCTTCGATCGCATTGCCGCCGGTCACCAAGGGAAATACATTCGCCAGGACGATCAGGGGAAGCAGCAATCCGATTCCCGCTCCGATGAACTCTACCGTGTCCGCGCCCTTTCCCTTCGGGAACATGTTCGCACAGAGCGCGAATGCTGCGCCAAGAAGCGGCAGCATGACGGTAGCGAAAACCAGATCCTCAGGCCTCATCCTGGATACGCCTTTTGATCACGTCGATATCAAACGATCCGCTAGTCCGGTAGAGATGGACCGCGAGTGCGAGGGAGAGGGCAGTGACACAGACTCCGATCACGATGGCGGTCAGCATGAGCGCCTGCGGGATCGGATCGGCCGTCGGCCCGATGCCTCCGTACATGATCGGAACCTCGTTTCCTATCCTGCTTCCTTCGAGTATGAAAAGGATCACCACGGAAGCGTTGATGATGTTCAGCCCGAAAATTTTCTTGATGATGTTCCGGTGAGCCATGATTGCCCAAAAGCCGATCATGAAGAGGACCAGAAGCAGTATCCGCTCAATCATGGTTTGCTCCTCCCATCATGACGATGCACATGAACGCAAGGCTGGAGCCGACTTTCATGCCGATGATGCAGTTCATGAGGATGATGAACCCCTCAGGAGTCCCGCTGACTGCGAGCGGATTCCCGAAGAAACCTTCCTCGAGGAACACGCCGCTCATCGCACTCAGGATGAACAGGAGGAATGCGATATTCTCCATTCCCCCGAGAATCGCGGGACGTACGAGGACCGACTTGTCCTCGTAGGGATTGCCCAGTGCGAGGAAGACGATGCCGCTGGCGATGATCACTCCGCCTTGGAATCCTCCCCCCGGAGAGAGATGTCCATAGAGCATCACATAGAATCCGAACAGGAGCACGATCGGACCGACTTTACCGGTCACCTCCTCCAGGAGGTTCGTTCTCAATGCATGAGAAACCCGTTTCTCCAGGGAGAGGGAGAAGCCCTTGGCGTTCGGGGAAGATGTATCCTCGGGTCCTGGCGATACCAAGGACTCCACCCGTGCCAAGAGCGAGAGCGTCCCGGTGACGGCAATCAGGAGCACGATGGTCTCGCCCAGGGTATCGAACGCACGGTAGCCGAGATATATGGCGCTTACAAGGTTGACTGCACCGCTTTCGGCCTGGCCTTGTGCCATCAGGTAGTCACGTGCCGTGACCGGCCAAGACGCGTCGCTCAGGAAAATGGGTGCCATGACTGCCCCGATGAGCACGAGGGAAGCGAAGATCCTAATGTTCCTCCAGGCGGTTTTGCCATCATTCATGGCGATCTTCCTTCCTCTGGGAGTGCCGAAGTGCCCATACGAAGATGACTGTGGACACCCCTGCGCCAACCGCGGCTTCGGTGATCGCGACATCAGGAGCTTCGAGGATATAGAAGAGGATCGCACAGGAGAGGCTGATCGCACTCATCGCGACGACACCGTGCAGCAAGTCGCTCGAGAACAGTGCGAATACCGCCAGCAGGATGATCAGCGTAAGCAAAAGTATGGTCACTTTTCCTGCTCCTTGTCCGTGATGTTGCGCCGCTTTTTCGGTTTCCAAACCGGAAGTCCGGTTTCCCACGTGAATCTCCCGACGATATAGGATCCTGTAGGGGCGCTGATGAGAAAGAAGATCATGATGATCACGATCCGTGCCGCCGTCGCACGGTCGGGAGCCAACAACAACGATCCGATGAAAACGGAGAACGTCGCTGTGGTCCCCAACAATCCTCCGGCATGCATCCTTGCATAGGGATCGGGGAACCTGAACATGCCGATCATGCCTGCGGTACCGAAGATGATCGCACTTGCGAAGGCCACCAAGGCCAGCCACTCCCGTACTGCCATCCTATTGTTCCTCCCCATCGGACATCCTGTCCTTCAGGAACCGGGCGATCGCCAGGAACCCCAAGAACCCGAAGATGTCGTAGACGAGTGCGACATCAAGGTAGAGTACCCGTTTTTCCCATACCCCGCGTACCACGAGGAAGGCGAGGGTGACACCGGAGAGGATGTTGAGTGCGACCAGACGATCGGCGGAAGTCGGTCCGAGCAACAGCCTGATGACGCATATGCCTGCGCTGACCAGGAGGAACCACTGCATCGTATGAAGAAGGATCATGCTCATGGCCAGATGTTTCCTATGAAACGTTCCATCCGGCCCTTGACCCGTTCCCCTGCCGCCTTCGCGTGGTTCGTGTCGCAAAAGAGCCAGTGTACCGTCAGATGGTCGTCGTTCAGGTCCAGCGTGATGGTCCCTGGCGTGATGGTGATGGAGTTGGCCAGGATCATCCTCGCGACATCACTTCTCAGTCGTGTCCGGAAATGTACGATCCGAGGCGAGACTTCTCCCGTGAACACCGCCCGGAGCATCATGACGCTCGATTGGTAGAGAAATGCGATGATGATGAACAGGTAGAGGACCAGATGCAGCGGATTGGGCACGATGTACCGCAGGTTTGCCTGGTGTTCCGCAATGAACACCGTGTGGGTCAAAGCTCCGATGCCGACCGATCCGATCGCACCGAAAATGAGTGAGTAGGGTTCAAGACTTGCGGTGAACACAAGCCATACGAGATAGAGGAAGAAAGAAGTAAGGAGAAACCGAACCACATGCCACCGGCGTTCCACGTTCATCCGTTCATCTCCCCCTTGCAGATGGCCCCGAGGAACTCATCCGCCGACGTAGCCGCGCGCAAGCTTTTGCGACTCTCCTCATCATGCAGGATGCGGGCAAGCTTCGAGAGCAGCTTGAGGTGTGCCATCGCCCTTCGTGCCGGTCCGACCAGGAGGAAGACCAGGGAAACCGGCAGGCCGTCCGGTGTATCCAAAGTCACCGCAGTGGCCAACCGTGCGGCTACGATGAGGCTTGTGTGTACGGTATCGGAGTGAGCGTGGGGGATGGCACATCCGTTGCCGATGCAGGTGGAAGATAATTGTTCCCGCGCCATGACTTCCCGTACCAGACGGTCAGGATCCGATACCGGTACCTCGGCGGTGAGAGCGGTCACCATGGTCCTGATGATCTGCTTGAGGTCCTGTTCCTGCACATCAAGGAGGACACATCTTGGCGCAAGCCGATTGCAAATTCCTTCCACGCTACACCTCTTCCTCTTCCGGGACCAATCCGGAAACCCAATCCACCGGTACGGTGAACATGATTCCCGTGCCCCCATTGTCCAGGCCTCCGATCAACGGGTCGACCAGTTTTCTTACCCTATCCACCGTCTGCATGTCCTTCACGACGGAGAGGATGGTCTTGTTGTAGGGCTTGTTACCCTTCATGAACTCCTTGAACGCAGCGAACAGCGGTACCTCATACGCCAAGAAGCGACCCATCCCCTCGGAATCGAGGATCGTCGCTCCCGTGACTCCGGCTTCGACATACGCTTCGAGGACCTCCTCGAGGAACTCTTCGTTGTTCAGGACAAAGACCAACAGTTTCATCGTACTGCACACCCCGGTTTTTCGGATGGTAGGATGGTAGCACGGTTGTTTCCGTATCGACAAGGGAAAAACCGGACTGTTTCCAATATGGCTGCAGCGGCTTTCAAGATGACGGATTGCGCAGTATAATCCATTGCTTGGGAGGAAAAAATCATTATGAGGACATTGATTGTCTATGCATCGAAGAGCGGCTATGCGAAGGAGTGCGCCCAACGTATCGCACAGGGATTGGAAGGAGATGTCGAGATCGCCGATATCAAGAAAGATACCGCCAGGAAGAACCTTGCCGACTATGGCATGATCTTGGCCGGAGGGAGTGTGCGTGCGGGTCACGTCAGCGGCTCCCTGCGCAAGTTCCTTGAAGCCAACAAGGAGGTATTGCTGCAAAAGCGGTTGGGACTCTTCCTCTGCGGTACCGATCCCGACAACTTGGAGACTCAGTTCGAAACCCACTACCCGAAGGAGTTGCTCGACAGTGCCATAGCGAAGGAATGGTTCGGAGGAAAGATCGTATTCGCCGAGCAGAATGCGATCATGCGTTTCATGCTCAAGCGCATCCTCAAGGGAGAACAAGACGTGCATGTCGAGAAGCCCGAGGCCGTGCAGGCTTTCATCACCGCATGCTCGACGGTATCAGAATAGGGAACGCACTCCTGAGAGATCTATCGCGATCAACACGAGAAGCAGGGCGCACGTTGCGTTCAAGATCCGCATCGTCGCCCGAGTCCGCATGAATCGTGCGATGCTTGTGCCCGCGAGAGCCCACGTCGTCGTGGAGGCGAGACTCAAAAGGGCGAAGAGCATCGGGACGAGAACGAACGTGAGCGGTTGTTTCGGGATGTCGGAGAGAAAAGTTGAAAAGAGGGTAAGGCCATAGATGATCACCTTCGGGTTCATCAGTTGCAGCAGCATGCCGTTGACGAATCCCGGCGGGGATGAAAGCTGCGAAGGCAACTCATGACTCGCGCGATACGTATGATAGGCCAACCAGAGGATATAGAGTGCGCCGACGATCGAGAGGACGTGTCCGAACCGGTCGATCACGCGCTGCAATGAAAACGCAATCGCCATGCAGAGGACGAAGATCCCGAAGAATCCGCAACAGATTCCGAACAACAGCGGCATCGTCCTGCGGTAGCCGAACCGCATGCTCGTCGCCGCCGCCATGACGTTGTTGGGCCCGGGACTGAACGTGGTGATGAAGGCAAACGGTATCAATGCGGCGAAGTCGATGTCCATGATGTATCCTGGAACGTATCTGCCCGATAATCAAGGGAATCTCCATGGAATCTGCACAGGGTGCCCCCCGCTTCACCCGATGTGCCGCTCCGGTGCAGTCATCGCTTCGCGAACCGAACAGTCCGGACCGACATGTCAGATGTTGCAAACGCTGCTCCTGGGAATCCAGGAAAAATAGCACATGTTCAAAAAATTGCAGTAATCAGGCAAATAATTTCTAAACGCCTTTGAAATCCTCTTACGGGGTGCGTTCATTGCACCGGAAGATGGCACGCAAGGAGAATCACTGGTCATGTCAGATGCTTCAAGTTTGTACGAAACGCACCTGCCCGGTTTTGTCGCATATCAGATTTACTGTAAATGCATCAATAAATTATGTGCCCGTTGCTCCTTGCATGCACTTGTCATGACCGTCATTTCTCCTGGCCTGAACAAAAAGTCAAATGACATGTGTAACCCAAAATTTCACTTCGTACGTGGGAATTTTCCGGGGGATTAACAATCCCATCCCTTTCTGTTACACTGACGCAGGTCAGGGAAATGCTCTTGACGCAACCAATTGAAACGCGAGGAGAACCTATGGAACACAAGATTACCATGCAGGGATCGCATCTGATCGTACCCGACAACCCGACCATACCATACATCGAAGGCGACGGCATCGGACCTGACATCTGGGCAGCTTCGGTCAGGGTATTCGATGCGGCGGTGAAGAAAGCCTACGGTGATGCTCGGAAGATTGCGTGGAAAGAGGTGCTTGCCGGAGAGAAGGCGTTCAAGAGAACTGGCCAGTGGCTTCCCCAGGAGACCGAGCAGATGCTCAAGGAGTATCTCGTCGGCATCAAGGGGCCGCTCACGACGCCCGTCGGGGGAGGTTTCAGGAGCTTGAATGTGACGATCCGGCAGAAGCTCGATCTCTTCGTCTGCCTCCGGCCCGTCAAATACTATCCGGGGATTCCCTCGCCGGTAAAGCATCCCGAATTGATTGACATGGTGGTCTTCCGTGAGAATACGGAGGATGTGTATGCCGGTCTCGAGCTGAAGGAGGGCAGTACAGAGGCTCTCGAGCTCATTGCACACCTGAAGGAGCGTTACGGCTGGAATATCCGCAAGGACAGCGGTATCGGTATCAAGCCGGCAAGCGTGACCGGTTCCAAGCGTCTGATCAGGGCAGCCATCAAGTACGCCATAGAGCATAACCGTCCCTCGGTGACCCTCGTGCACAAAGGGAACATCATGAAATACACCGAAGGAGCCTTCAGGGAGTGGGGCTACGAGTTGGCGAAACAGGAATTCGGCGAACACACCGTAACCTGGGATGATATTCCCGATGGCAAGATTCCTGAGGGAAAGGTCCTGATCAAGGATGTGATCGCAGACGCTTTCTTGCAGCAGATCCTTACCAGACCGGAAGACTATGGGGTCATAGCCACCATGAACCTCAATGGGGATTACATGTCGGATGCCCTTGCAGCCCAGGTGGGTGGCATCGGTATCGCGCCGGGCGCGAACATCAACTATGAGACAGGCAACGCCGTGTTCGAGGCAACACATGGGACCGCACCGAAGTATGCGGGACTCGACAAGGTCAATCCCAGTTCGGTGATTCTCTCGGGAGCCTTGATGCTCGACTACATGGGTTGGGGCGAAGCCGCACAACTGATCGACAAGGGCATCACCGGAGCGTTGGCAGCCAAGAAGGTCACCTACGATTTCGCGAGACTGATGGAAGGAGCCACCGAGGTTTCCTGCAGCAAGTTCGGGGACTGCATCATCAGCCACATGTAACGTCCTGCCCGACTGCATCATCGCCCCTCCCCGAAACCGAGGAGGGGCTTTTTCCTTGCATTCCTCTCTGTGATGTTGATATCTTCTTTCTTAAAAACAATATATATCGCACTAGAGGGTTCCAGGCCCATGTATAAAATGAATACATTCCAATTGTAAAGAGAAAAAAGGCATAAGATCACAATATTTACTGCAATGAGTCAAATTATTACTATATCAGTCCGTAATTTTATGTCATAAGTAGAGATATCCATTCCACATCCTCCACCCTGTCATGTGAGAAGCCAAGCCCATGAAAGAAAGCCGTGCAAATCCGAGCAATCGGGTGACCATTGATAAGCCATTGTATCATAACATATTGTATGATAATCGTATGAAATCGCTCTTCACTGACTTCTTCCATGGCTCCTCTCCCACATGTCACGTGTTCGCTTCCTTCCTACCTGTGACATTCTTTCAAACATCCTACATGCGCCATCCTTGGCCAACATGTGGTACAGTAGGAAAGAGACACTGGGAAAGGCAGGTACCCATTCATGTCATCCATCGTTCGTGTCCGGGAGTTCCTGAGACCATTCGGCCTGGAATCCCGGATCATAGAGTTTTCCGTATCGAGTGCGACCGTTCCCCTCGCCGCCGAGGCTCTTGGGGTGGAAGGCGCGAGGATTGCCAAGACGCTCACCTTTGCCGCACCGACAGGGTGCATCCTTGTGGTAGCGGCAGGCGATGCACGGATCGATAATCGTAAGTTCCGTGCGCAATTCGGCATGAAGCCGAGGATGTTGGATGCCCCTTCGGTGGCAGCATCGACCGGACATGAGGTCGGAGGAGTCTGTCCATTCGCACTGCCCGAAGGCTGTACGGTACATGCAGACATCTCATTGCAACGATTCGATACGGTCTTTCCTGCATGCGGATCGGCGAACTCGGCGATTCCTATGACGTGTGATGAGCTGTTCCATATCGCAGGGTGTGCCGGATGGGTCGATGTCTGCAGCAATTGGGAAGTATGAGCGGATAAAAAAACGAGGAGCATGAAGCTCCTCGTTGTAGTCGGATCCCGTTAGGATTAGTAGCGGTAATCGTTCCTTGCCGGACGGGGCTTTGCAATCGCCTCGTTGACACGAAGATTACGACCATCAAGATCCTGGCCATCAAGCTGGCTGATCGCTGCGACTGCTGCCGCATCGTCTTCCATCTCGACGAAACCGAAGCCCTTCGGGCGGCGGGTCTCACGATCGATGATGATGTTCGCGCTCACTACGGTTCCGTACTGGGCGAACAAGTCCCAAAGCTGCTCTTCGGTGGTGTTGTAACTCATGTTACCAACATAAATTTTCTTTGCCATGCTCGGCGTCCTTCACAGGCAACTGCCTGTTTACATAGAATTTGCTTCATTTTGGCAGTCTGGATCGTGTAACCTGTCCGTGAAGTGACTCCGTGAAGTACGCATCGAACTAAGAAAGGATAACGCAGGATCTGTAACGCAAAATTGTCAGCACGTATACCCTAGCACTTCCGCCAATATTAGTCAATCGTATCGGAGAGGCCCGTTCAACGCAGAAAGAACTTCACCAGTTTTTCCTTTCTTTTCCCGTAGGGATGATACCGGAATGGCAAGTCGAACAGGTTGGATTTCTTCACGATGCTCTTGAAATGGGTGAACGTATCGAAACTTGCTTTGCCGTGGTATGCCCCCATGCCGCTTTCGCCGACTCCCCCGAACGGCATCCGGGATGTGGCCAGGTGGATGACCGTGTCATTGATGCATCCGCCTCCGAATGAAATCTCGGACAGGCATCGCCGTTCCGTCCCGATCGAGGTGGTGAAGAGATAGCACGCCAGCGGTTTTGCCCGTGAACGGACAAGTGCGATTGCCTCGTCAAGGGTTCCGTAGGACAGCACCGGGAGGATCGGACCGAATATCTCCTGTTGCATCACCGGGGCATCGGGCTGGACGTGCTGCAGTATCGTGGGAACGATCTGCAAGGTTTCCCGATCACCGATACCTCCACGACGGATGTCCTGATCCTCCAGCAATCCCATGAGCCGATCATAGTGACGGGCATTGATGATGGACGGGAAACCGGTGAGGTCGCCACCGGGGAAGAACGACTCGATTTCCCTCTCCAATGCATCAAGAAAACGGGTTTCCACCGATTTCTCCACCAGCACGTAATCGGGAGCGACGCACGTCTGCCCGGCGTTCAGGAACTTGCCGAACGCGATCCTCCGGGCGGCAAGCGTGATGTCTGCGCTCGCATCCACGATCGCCGGGCTCTTGCCTCCCAGCTCCAACGTGACGGGGGTGGGATGTCGTGAGGCTTTCTCCATCACGAGTTTTCCTACCTGGACGCTGCCAGTGAAGAAGATATGGTCGAAACGCTGCTCGAGGAGCTCTTCGTTCTCGGCCCTTCCCCCGAGGACCACCGAGACATCCTCGGGCTCAAACGTTTCCCCGATGAGGGTTGCGATGATTCTACTGGTCGCAGGAGCATAGGCTGAAGGCTTGAGGACGACGCTGTTTCCCGCTGCGATCGCACCGACGAGAGGATTGAGGCAAAGTTGGAACGGATAGTTCCACGGAGACATGATGAGCACGACCCCATAAGGCTCGGCTATGATGAAGGACCTGGCAGGGAACTGTGCGAGAGGCGTCCTGACCCGTCGTCTCCTGCTCCAGGAGCCGAGGTGGGAAAGCGCATGGGATAACTCTTCGCGCACCATGCCGACTTCGGTCATGTATCCTTCGAACCCGCTTTTGTGCAAATCCGTGTACAGTGCATTCAGGATATCCTTTTCCCTGGCGATGATCTGTGACTTCAGGCGACTCAGGAGCACTCTCCTTCGCCCGATATCGCCTGTCTTTCCACTGAGCACATGCTCACGTTGCTTCGCGATGAGATTCGGTATGTCCATGATGCCGTTCCGACTACTTTTGGATCTGCATGATGCTGGCAAGCACGATCAGGTGCAGGACGACCTGCTCGATCCATGCGAACCACCCCGAACCGTCGAATCGTCCGAAATCGATGGTCAGCACATCGAGGATCACGATCAATGCGACCCAGAATATCCAGATGAACGTAAGCGCGATCGTAACGAACTTGTCGGGGATTCCCGTGACGAAGAGCTGAGCACCGAGAAAGATTCCGCAGAGCAGCTCAAGCGTGGAAAGGACATAGAGGAACAACTCCCTGTCTCCGCCGAACATGTTGGAGAGCTCGCGTGAGAGCGCTCCGCCGGTTCCGCGTCCCGATGAGAATCCGATGATTCCCATCGCGATGAAGAGCAACGAGATCAACAGTTGCAGGATCTTCGGCGAAGCAAGCACTTGCAGCGATTTCTTCGGATTTTGTGCCATGACAGATTCTCCTTGGTGTGAGATGCATGAAAGCCGAGCGGCATGTGCGCACTCAGTTCTTGTTCCGTTTCCTTTTCGATACCATCGCCAGCAGATTGTCTGTCGAACGCAGTCTCCTGCTGATGTCACGTGCGAGATTCATGATGATCATCGTGTAGATCATCAGGTGGGTTTTCGAGAGTAGGTAGAGATTGCGATTCGTCAGGCTGATCACATCGACATCGGTCAGACAGACCGCCGATGCGGCGCAGCTTTGGATGTCGATAAGCTCCATCTCTCCGAACGAGTCCCCTCCGTGGAGGATGGTGATCTCACGGTCGGATGAGGCATGCAGTTCTTCAGGATGTTTCTGTATGGAGACATCACCCTCGACGATGAAGAATACCGTGTTGTTCGGCTCACCTTGGCGAAGGATGACCGTTCCCTTTGGGTAGGTCACCTCATCAAGGAGGGGGCGGATCACATTCAGTTCGGCTTCGCCCAGCCCTCCGAACATGCTGTGCTTGCACAAGAATTCGTTGCTTACCCTGCATTCTGACATACCTCATGATACTTCGGCTCATGCATGGGTGCAAGAGCTGTGTGCAGACGCAAGCAAGCAATTCGGAACTTAATCCATTTTGCTTGTCGATTCATATTCGTCTTTGTATCTTATAATCATTACAAAATAGCATATCCCAAGGAGAAATTTCATGAGTGTACCAAAGATTGGAATCATCATAAGCAGCACCCGGGCATCACGGGTAGGGGAACAGGCGGCACGATTTGTCGAGTCCGTTGCATCGAAGCGCACCGATCTCTCGTTCGAGATCGTCGATCTCAGAGATTACCCGATGCCGTTCTTCGATGAAGTCGCATCGAACGCTTACGTTCCCTCGACCAACGAAGTGGCCCAAAGGTGGCAGAAGAAGGTGGCAAGCTTCGATGGCTACATCTTCGTGACCGCTGAGTACAACAACAGCATCACCGGTGTGCTCAAGAACGCACTCGATTATGCCTACCCGGAGTGGAACCGCAAGGCAGCGGCCTACTTCTCCTACGGTTCGGCAGGCGGAGCGCGTGCCGTACAGCACCTGCGCGACATCTGCGTGGAACTGCAGATGGCTCCGGTCAGACACTCCGTGCTCATCCAAGGGAATGATTTCTTCCCGATCATGAACGGACAGAAGCAAGTCAAGGAACTGACCTACCTCGAGCCGCTGGTGACCCAGATGCTCGATCAGCTCTCTTGGTGGACCGTGGCATTAAAGGACGCACGCGAGAAATCCTGATCACACGGGATCCGGCATGCTAGGAGGGAGAAGGCACACGCTTTCTCCCTTTTCCTTTTGTGCAAGCTGACCAAGATCCTTTTCCCAGCATCCGCTCGGAAACATATCGTCTCCTTCACCCCCTTGACGGATTGCAGCATTTTAAAATAACATGTGTTATATCATGAGTGTCATGGAGGAAAGGAGCCATGCCGAAGCGTGTGCATGTCACGAGCGACAAGATCTTGGAAGCTGCATTCGCCCTGACGCGGGAACTTGGCAGCGAAGCCCTGAACGCACGAAGCCTTGCGAAGAGGATCGGCTGTTCGACACAACCGATCTTCAGTCGATTCAGCTCCATGGAGGAATTGAAGCGAACATTGCATACATACCTCGGCGAGTATTTCAACGCTTACGTGGCAAAGCGGATGAGAGGGGACAATACCTTCGGCCAAGTTGGTACGGCCTACATCAGTTTCGCCAAGGAGGAACCGAACCTCTTCAGGATCCTCTTCATGTCGGATATCCGCAAGCTTGACGGATTCGTCGGTTTTTTCAGTGATGAGGACAACAAGGAACTGGCGGAGAACCTCTGTGAACGCATGGGGATATCCTTGGAGGCCGCGAGAATGCTCTACATGAAGTCCTGGATATTCTCACATGGCATCGCATCGATGATCGCTACGGACAGCATCCGGCTCTCTGATCAGGAGATCAGTGAAATGCTCGGGGAATCATATCGCGCGTTTTTACATCAGGCATCAGAGCCTAAAGGGGAAGCTGAATGATCGGATTTTCGGTGGTCTTCGTATTGGTCGCACTCGAGGTGACCCTCTTTTTCCTGCAAGGCAAGGAAAGTAACGTGGCACGGAGCATGCACATGTTCTCACGGATTGTCCTCGGGGCTGTGATGCTCCTGTTGTTCGGTACGACCGTGCTCCATTGGAACCTTGCATGGTTCGGAGTCATGCTCTATCTCGTGGTGACAGGCACGTGGCCATTGATCACGATATGGCGCGGTCGTCAACCCAAGAACCGTCGCGCCGGTGCCTTGGTGGGGAAAATCGTTCTCATCGGCTTCATCTCGATACCGTTGGCGCTGTTCCCCCAGCCGAAGGACGTGGAGCCGACGGGGAGTTACCCGGTGGCAAGCGAAGCGTATACGTGGACCGACGTGACACGGGATGAACCCTTTACCGACGCACCCGACTCGCGTCGCGTCACCGTCCAGTTCTGGTATCCCGATATCGCACAAGGAGAGTTTCCCCTTGTGGTGTTCTCCCACGGAGCATTCGGCTACCGCAAGAGCAATCTCTCCACCTTCATCGATCTTGCGAGCAACGGGTATGTGGTATGCAGCATCGACCACCCCTATCATGCGTTCGTCACCAGACAGGCCGACGGACGCTCCATCCCCGTCGATATCGGGTTCTTGCAGAGTGCCATCGCGGCGCAGAACGGAACGGTGACCGGCAGGCAACTGCATGATCTTGAGCAATCATGGATGCAGCTGCGAACCTCCGACATGCAGTTCGTGTTGGACACGATCATGACATACACGGCTTCGCCGGGGAGTCCGGCAGTGTTCTCCCATATCCTGAAGGATGCAGTCGGTGTGTTCGGACACTCCATGGGCGGAGCGACCGCAGCGGCGATCGGACGGGACCGAACGGATGTCGATGCCGTCATCGTCCTCGACGGGACGATGATGGGGGAGCAATCCCATATGCGAAAGGAAGGGGATTCCTCGGATGCAGCATATCCCAAACCGATACTGAATCTGTTCAATGAAGAGCATGGCAGAGACTCTGGTGCACTCGGAGATGCCTATCCGAATGCATACATGCATGCCAGGAGTACGAATTCCTCCCAGGTTACCGTGTACGGTTCGGGGCACTTGAACTTCACGGATCTTCCGCTTGTGTCGCCGATCCTTGCGCGGCTGCTCGGCACGGGAACCGTCGATGCGGTCGAATGCATCCGGACGACGAACCATCTGGTGCGTGCGTTCTTCGATCGCCATCTGAAGGGAGCTCAGGTGGAAATCTCACGAGAGCGATTCGTCCACGCAGGAGAGGCCCTGTGATTCAGCGTGCGGCATCCGGGATTGCAAGGCGTTCACAGAAGTCGATCAACGCATAGAGACCGAGTCCGAGCAGGCTGAGCAGGACGATGCCGCTGTACATACCGACGTACTGCGCCATGACCCAGTTGTTCATGATGTAGTATCCCAAGCCGAATCGCGCTGCGTAGTTCTCGCTGATGAAGAGGACCGAGAGGGAGATGCCGACGGTGATGCGAAGCGAGGAGAAGATCCTCGGAAGGACCGCAGGCCAGAGGATCTCCCGTATCACCTCTGCTGGTTTCAGGTGGAACGCGCGGGCCAGTTCGAGGTATTGGGTGGGAATCTCCCGGATGCCGTCGCGGATGGTGATGGCCGCGGGGAAGAAGATGATCACCGCGATGAGTATGATCTTCGACAGGTCCCCGATCCCGAAGAGGACCATGAACACGGGAAGGAATGCGATCTTCGGAAGCGGGTAGAGCAGATACAGTACCGGTGAGACCATGTGGTCAAGCTTCTTGAACCGTCCCGCGAGCATGCCTGTCGGGATGGCAAACGTGAGGGCGAATGCCATCCCCGTCAGGATCCGATAGAGCGAATGGAACAGGTGCATGAAGGTGGTTCCCGCGATCAGGCTCTCCGCGAGATGGGAGAACACCAGATGGGGATAGGGAACGATCGGAGATTGCAGTGCCAACGCCAGCACATACCAGGAAAGCACCACGATAAGGACCGGATGTACGTATCTCATGCAGTGCCTCCCAATCGTGACCTCAATTCTCGCTCCAACGCGAAGAATTCATCTGTGGTACGAAATTCAGGCAATCGGTGGTAGGGATTCTTTCGTTCGAAGGTGATGCCTTCGTCCGTCATGAGCAGGATGCGTGATCCCATGAAGATAGCCTCTTGGATATTATGCGTTACCAGGATGAGCGTGATCCCGTGGTCCTCCACCACCGATGCGATCACCTCCTGCATCCGTTCCCTGTTTTGCTCATCCAGGGATGCCAGCGGTTCGTCGAGGAGCAAGAGTCGCGGCTTGCGCACCAAGCTCCTCGCGAGTGCGACCCGCTGGCGTTCCCCACCGCTGAGTTGTTTCGGATAATCGTGTGCCTTGTGTCCGAGACCCATCTCCCCAAGCAGCTCCATCGCGTGCGTTTCGTGACCCGGCTTCATGCCGAGCAGGACATTGTCGATCACCTTTCTCCACGGCAAGAGCCGGTCCTGCTGGAACATGATGGAACAGCTCTCCGATCCTTCGGCCAATGCGACGGTTCCCTTGCTGAGCGGAATCAATCCGGCAATCGCGTAAAGCAGGCTTGTCTTTCCGCAACCACTCCTGCCGATGATGCTTACCGACTCATGTTTCTTCACTTCGAGGGAAAATCCTGAGAAGGCAATATGATCGGCATAGGAGACCTGTGCATCGATCAGGCGTACCATCAGCGACTCCCGATGAACTGCCCATCAAGCAGGTCCGCACGGGAAAGGTCATGCTTCTTGCCGGTGACGTCCGTGGTGAAGGAGATGATCTGTGCGACGAAATCCTCGCTCGGAATCCTTGGTTCCTGATACTCAGGAAGGTGAATCACATCGCGAATCTGGTCAGGGAGCCCGGGGATGTATTCCATCATGACCTCCCGTGCGAGGTCGGCATCGGCTCGGATGTCCCTGACCGCTCTTCCATAGGCATCATGGAATACCTGCAATGCTTTGCGCTTCTCGTTGATCGCATCGTCGGTGAACGCAATGATGTTCAGACTTTCCTCCGGTATGCCGTCGAAGACAATCTTCTGCAAACCACGCTGCGCTCCGATCGAGGCGAAAGGTTCGGGGAATATCCCAGCATCGAGCTGTCCGGAGACCACCGCCTCCAATCGTGCGGGAATTTCGTTGATGAACACCTTCCGGAGTGCATGATCTTGGGCAAGATACCGGTCGACCAAGTAGTTGGTGACACTGATCTCCATCGTTCCGACCGAGATCTGATCCTTGCCCTCTAGGGTTCCGTTCGCCAACAGGGGGAAATCACCATCGGTGGAGAGCGTTCCCATCAAGTGGAAATCACTTGCACTCTGCGTGATGAGTGCAACCAGGTCGGTCATCGCGCCATCGACCTGACCGGTCTGCAGTGCCGTCTGGCGATGTTGTCCATTGGTGAAGAGGATCAGCTCCACTTCCACTCCCTCAACGGCATAGTACCCTCGCTTCAATGCCAGATAGAAGGGTGCCGAATCGACTGCGCTCATCATCCCGACGATGAGTTTCTGGGGTGTCTGCTGTTCCATGGCATCAGTCTGTCCCGGTTTCCTGCAACCGAGAAACAACGCACTCATCATGAGAACCAGCATGAGTAGGGTACGGGGTCTTGCTCGCATACGTTTTCCTGCCTCTTTCGTGTCGAGTACTCTACCACACCGCTTGGCTCAGGTTCAATCTGCGAAGAAGCACCCTCCGGAGTGACTAAGTCACGCTTGTACAAGCCCTTTCCGTTTGTCATCAAGCTGCATGATGGGTATCATGGGAACAAGGAGGATGCTGCCACCATGGACACAGGCCCATTGCAGAGGCGGAATTTCGTCGCGTTTCTCATCCATGCACTGTTTCTTGCCCTGACACTCAATTTCATCGATATCAACACCGTGGTGCCGAACATGTTGGCCCAAGCGGGAGGAACTGCCCTCCACATGGGAATCCTGTCGGCAATCATGATCGGGGGAACTCGATTCATGCAACTTCTTTTCGCAGGGATGATCGTTCCCCTCCGAAGAAAGAAGCCGGCTTTGCTCGCAGGGATCTACATACGTGTCGCCGCCCTGGTCGTCCTCGGCTTCTTCATCAAGACACTCTCGGAACCTTCTGCCGTGCACGTATGGACCATCATCATGGTGATGACGGTGTTCAGTTTCAGCGGAGCGTATGCAAACATTGCCTATATGGACATCATGGGCAAGGTGATCATCGCCGAAAAGCGCAAGCGGTTGCTGGTGATCAAGCAGTTGCTCTCAAGCATCGGCGTCATCGTCTCTGCCTTGGTCGTGAAGATCATTCTTTCGGAAGTTTCCTACCCTGCGAACTACAGTCTGCTTTTCTTGCTGGGAGGGATCCTCCTGTTGCTTGGGACAGTAGGATTCTGGATGATCATCGAGCAAGAAGGTCCTGGCACCACACGGGTTTTGTCAGGCGGGCAGTTCGCTCGGTTTTCGTCGATCATCAGGTCCGATGCGAACCTGCGCAGGTACCTGCTCCTGATCAATACCACAGGCGTCGTCGTCTCCACATTGCCTTTCCTGCTCCTGTACGCACGAACAAGATTTCCGGTGGACGGATCGATGACCGGGACCTTCCTGCTGGTGCAGATGATCGGTGCCTTGGGTGCCAACCTGCTGCTCTCGCTGTTCTCCAAGGATCAGAAGTATCGTCCGCTGTTGTATCTATTCATTGCGACCAGTGCCATCACACCGATCATGGCCCTGCTGGTCCCGGCCTCTGCATGGTGGTATGCTCCGGTGTTCCTGCTCAGCGGAATCGCGCATACGTTGAACCAGATCGTTTCCTCTGGGGTACTTCTGGAAATCAGCACCGATGAGAATCGCGCCATCTACACCGGAATATCGGGTGCCGGATCTGTCATGCAGGTCCTCTATCCCCTGTTGTTCGGATTGTTGGCAGGATCGCTTGGGTACGCCTTCATGTTGATTGCCACCTCGCTCTACATGTGCGCAGGACTGTTTGCTGCCAAGCGGCTTTCCTGCGAAAGATTGAATCTTTCCGCTTGATTTATTCCTTATTACTACCTATTATTCTCTGTATGAGAGTAATAGGGAGTATTTGAAATGAGTGAAACATGGTTTTCCGTAGAACAGGTAGCGCACATGATCCAATTGCACCCGAAGACCGTACAGCGCTACATCAGGGAAGGAAAGCTGAAAGCCACGAAACTTGGCAAGGCGTGGCGTGTCGCGGGTCATGATCTGAGTCTCTTCACGGAGAATCCTGACGGAACATCTCCTGCGGAACCAGTTCGTGAGGTGGACGGGGAGAAGAGAAGTGTGATCGTATCATCGGTCATCGACATCACCGCCTCGTTGCAAACCGAAGCGATGCACCTGATGAACGGATTGACCGCCCTGGCGAACGGGAATCGTGATGGTTCGGGCTCTTCCTCAGTCCAGGTACAGTATCATCCGTCGACAAACCTGGTACGGGTCTCCCTCTGGGGAACTTTGGATTTCACGAGCGTCATGATGGCATCCATCCGGACCTGGTTGGGTGGTCCGTCATGAAATTGGTGGAACGAAAGGGCGTCCTGATCGCTGTCCTGGAGCCACATGAACGGATCATGCAACCGAGCGACTTGCTCGATATCATGAGTGATGTCGGTTACTGGCACGGATGCAGGAAGGTGGTCGTGGATGCCGCCGCACTTCCCGAGGGATTTTTCGATCTCTCTACCCGGATAGCAGGGGAACTGTTGCAAAAGTGTTCCAACTACCGCCTGAGCGTTGCCATCACCGGCGATTTCTCAAGCTATGGAAGCAAGAGCTTGCGTGCGTTCATGCACGAATGCAATCATGGCAACCTGATTTGTTTTGTGCCGGATGTGCACACAGCGTGCGAAAGACTCGGGGAGAGCTGAAAGACTCGCAGGATTGTGCAAGGAAAGAGAGGAACGCAACCTCCGGTCGGCGTATCCTCATGGGTGCAGGAGGAGCGGATGGATTGGATTTCACGATTGAACGAGGCCATCGGGTATATCGAGGACAATCTCACGGATGAGGTGGATGTGGAAGTCGCAGCCCGGATCGCGTGCTGCTCGACGTTCCACTTCATCAGGATGTTCACCTATATCGCGGGTGTTCCCCTCTCTGAGTATGTGCGGAGGAGAAGGCTGACGATGGCGGCGCTTGAGATCCAGCGGAAAGCAGGCAAGATCATCGATATCGCGTTGCGGTATGGCTATGAATCTCCCACTGCCTTCACCCGTGCGTTCCACACGATCCACGGCATCAGTCCCTCCGCAGCAAAACGACAGGGAACATCGCTGAACGCCTATCCGAGGATGCATTTCAGCATGGCGGTCACAGGAGGAACACGGATGGAGTATCGGATCGAGAGGAAGGAAGGGTTCAGGATTGTCGGCCTGAAGAGACGGTTCAGCGTGATCGACGACGCATGCTACGCAGATATCCCGCAGTTTTGGCAACAGGTGATCGCTCAAGGCTCGATGCCGAAGCTCTTGGGACTGCTCGATGGCGAGCCGGCGGGGTTGTTGGGAGTATGTGGTCCGATGGAAGGGAAGGAATTCGACTATCTCATCGGCGTACCCTCGGGGCAAGAGGATGTCGGACCGTTTGTGCCGTACGACATCCAAGCGATGACATGGGCGATATTCCCCTGCATCGGAGCGATGCCCTCGGCAATCCAGGAGCTGCAGAAGAGAGTCCTCACGGAGTGGCTGCCGACGAGCGGGTATGCATATGCCGATGCTCCCGACATCGAGGTCTACTTCGAGGGGGACCAGCGTTCACCTGCGTATCGCAGCGAGGTATGGCTTCCGATCATGAGAAAGGAGTCTTGACCTCTTCGTGCGGTTCCTGGCTTTCCCCAACCGCACGGGTTTCCGATACCCCTGCGGCGGTCAAGCGTCGGTTAGTGTACATGAAGGCGCCTTCGACGAGCATCAATGCTCCGGTACCCAAGAGCATCCACTCGATGCGTACCGTATCCGAGAGAGGGCCGAAGAACAGCATGGCGATCGGCATGACCGAAGTGGAAATCATCGAGAAGACACTGAACACTCTCCCCATGTAGGCCTCATCGACCCGTTGTTGGATCAGTACGGTGAACGGCGTGTTGAACAGCGGCATCGAGATGCCGATGATCGCCATGAACGCCAGGTAGAGCCAGAACGCGGGGGCGATGCCGAGTCCTATGATGATGATTCCGTTGATACATACACTCAACACCATCGTACGCATCTTGTTGGCAAAACCTCCCCAGGAGGCGATGAGCATGCCTCCTGCCATCATGCCACCTGAGAAAGCGATCTCGATCGCGGTGAGACGCCAGACGTCGCTCCCATACGTCCTGGTCGTCTGCAGGGCGGTCAAGAACGCCACCGGGGTCACGAGGACGAAATAGAGGGCACAGTAGAGAAAGAGTGTCTTGATGAATGCATGGGCATTGATATAGCGCAAACCATCCCGCAAATCGGAGAAATAACTGAATTTCTGTTTCTCCAATGCGCGTTGGTGCGTCGGTATCCTGAGGAACACGAGCAGGATGAAAATGGCGATCGCCGCGGTGACCACGTCGATGCCGAAGATATATTCGATGGGAGCGAGCGTGAGCAATGCACCGCTGATCATCGGAGTGATGATGGCGACCAGTGACTGAACGCTTCCTTGGATGCCGTTTACCCGCGTCAGGTGTTCGGGGGGGACGATCTGCGGGAGGAGTGCGCTCACCGCAGGCGTCTGGATACCCGTCCCAAGTGAGCGGATGGCCAATACCAGGTAGAGTTGCCAAAGTTCATCCTTCCCAAGGAAGAACGCGACTGCCATGATCAAGGTCGCGATCGCGATCAATGCATCCGAGCGCACGATCAGTCGCTTCCGGTCGAACCGATCGGCCCAGACCCCGGCGAACGGCGAGATCAGGAGGGTCGGGATGAACCCGCAGATGATCGAGATGGTCAACATCACCCCCGATTGGGTGGTGAGGGTGATGTGCCAGATGATGGCATACTGGACCAGCATGGAACCGATCAGGCTGACATTCTGGCTTATGAGGAATTGGATGGTGTCCTTCTTCCAAGGTTCTCCGTGTTTCATCAGTAAACTCCGACAAGGCGCAAGAATAGCACGACGGACTCTCTCTGGCAAGAAGGGGAGGGCTGACACAAGGTGATGCGGTGTGAAAGGTCTTCCCTACCGATAATAGCCCTTTCCGGGAATCGTGTGCCTGACTCCGCCGCGCGGATCAGCCACATCGCCTTTCCTTCGGGGGATGAGGTGAATATGGCAGTGGGCGACAGTCTGGCCGGCCACCGTGCCGACATTGATGCCGATATTGAATCCGTCGATGCTCGGATCCCTCTGCAGCAATACCGCACGGGCCTTGTGCAAGAGCGCGTGACAGGCGGATCGTTCGTCATCATCCAGGTCAAAGTACGAAACTACGTGACGGCGGGGGATGATGAGGGTGTGAAGTTCGGTCACCGGGGAGGCGTCCAGGACTGCCACAGCCATCGGATTCTCGCAGACGATGCCTTTGTTGGGCAAGCTGCAGAATACACAGGTTTCATGTTCGGTTGTCATGTATCCATCATATCACGGATCGGGCATCTTGAAACCTCCTTTGCCCAGTGCTATCGTATCCAATAAGGGAGATCTTGATCATGAGTCGTTCGGTTCGTGTGATCCATTGGGCTCCAAGGGTCCTGGGCATCCTGCAGATTCTCTTCATCAGTCTGTTTGCCTTCGACGTGTTTGATCTCGGCCTCGGATTCTGGCAGACGATGGGAGCGTTGCTGATGCATCTCATCCCATCGTTCGTCGTGCTTGCGATCCTGGTTCTCGGTTGGTGGCGTCCATTGCTCGGCGCAATCGGCTTTGCGGGGGTCTTCGTGTTCTTCCTGGTAAAATTCTTCAATCCTTCCGATGATTGGGGATTTTATGTCGTCATCAGCCCCTTCGTGATCTGTGCCTTGCTGTTCTTCCTCGACTGGCGCTTGCAACAGAAGGTCCAGGGCGTGTCCTGAGGCAATTTTTTCTAGCTTTCTTCATGATAGTCCCTCCGAATATTGCCGCAAATCGTTGCAAGGTATATGATGTGCGGTGTCTATGTGAGGTGTTCCATGAGAATCATCAGGATAATTTTGCAATTGTTCCATATTTTGACAGGAATCGGTGCGCTTGCAGGAGGATATGCCTGTATCGCTGAGCCCCATGCGCCGCTCGGTGTGCCGGTGTCGATGCTGGAGGGATCTGTGTTCGATTCCTTCCTCATTCCCGGGATCGTGCTGTTCGTGCTGTTCGGAATCGGCAACCTGCTCGGGTGGTTCAGTCTGCTGAGACGGTACCGGTGGTATGGATATCTCGGAGGAGTCTTGGGTGGTGCCATGGTCATCTGGATTGTCGTGCAGGTGATCATCATATCGGCAATCACATTCCTCCATATTCTCTTTTTCGGGATCGGCATGTTCCAGGCAGTTGTCTCCTCAGTCTATTTGTCGCAGGAACGGTTGTTCCCGATGCCGCTTCTTTCGAAGTGGTGGGGGAATCTGGTCGGGAACAAGGAGCGTGACAGATGAAGAAACGATGGATAGTCCTGATGATCGTATTGGCAATCTTGTTGGCAATCGGCATCGCCATGTCCGTGTTCATGAAAAAGGCAGAGGCTGCGCTCGAACAACTCAGTGGGATACAGATCGTGGAACCGAATCTTGCCACGATAGCCGATGGCAACTACGAGGGGAGCTTCTCAAGCTTTCCCGTGAAGGTGGTCGTCGCGGTGACCGTGAAGGACCGGCGCATCGCAGACATCCGGCTCCTTGAGCATGTGCAGGGAAAAGGCAAGGACGCTGAGGTCTTGCTGCCACGGATCGTGGAGACCCAACGGATCGGGTTGGATGCGATCACGGGAGCCACCTACAGCAGCATCGTCATCATGAAGGCGGTCGAACAGGCACTTTCACCCTGAACGGGTGAATTCCTCATGGACCGAAAATGTGTATGCTGCTAGGATACTGGGCATGAAGCACATGCATGTCGCAGCCGCACTCATCATCAAGGATCGGACAGTCTTCGCAGCACAGAGGAACGGTCGGGGAGAACTTGCCTACAGGTGGGAATTCCCCGGGGGAAAACTCGAACCGGGAGAGTCGGCCGAACAAGCCATCGTCCGTGAGATCACAGAAGAGTTGTCGGTGGACATCCTGATCGACCGATTCCTGATGACGGTTGAGCATGCCTACCGTACATTCTCCCTCACCATGGATGCGTATCTCTGCTCGATCACAGAGGGCGAGCCCATGCTCTCGGAACACCTCGATGGTCGGTGGTTGTCACCTGAACACCTGTTCTCGGTAGATTGGGCGGAGGCTGATGTCCCGATCGTACATGCGCTGAAAGCGTTCTGGGAACAATGACATGCATGACCTTGCGGCCTCGATGCGGTTGGTCGGACCGATGGGGAAGCTGCTATTCATACATCAGAACAATGATGAAGGAAGAAGCTTCTACCATATGGGGAGGGTGGAATTCCTCTTGAACGAGGAGTCGGAAAGGATCGACGGGAAAAGCAGGACCCTTCCGGTGGTTTCGATGCGCTTCAGGATGGAAAAGCCCGTGGTACCCGATCTCCATGCATATCTGGTTCGCCAGTGACCCGAAGACGGAACGGGGGACCAATGGGAATCCACCGTTTCAGCTGAGCTTCATTACTTTCTCGACGAATGTTGCACCAGCATCGAAGTCGCTGGCGTTCGGGTGCCCCCAGCCATAGAAAAGAAAGCTTCCCCAGACCACGAGTTCCTCTGCGAACACGTCGATTCCCCGTTCCACCAGTGCAGCACGCACTTCCTTCTGGAAGAACTTCCTGCTGGCGCAGGAGGTGATCAAAGCCGCTTTCCTGAACGTAGGGGTGTCCATCGAACGGATGAATTTCACCAGGTCGGGATTGCTCACGCCACCATAAATCCCCCCGATGACGATCACCAGGTCGGTGTCCTGCAAATCGGGAGATTGCTTGGCATCAAACGCTTCGATGCCCAACCGGGATGCGAGCTCCTTGGCAATCTTCCGTGAGTGTCCTGTCTTGGTCATGTAGAGTATCTTGGCACGCATGCATCGGTCTCCTTCTCGGTCGTGGCACTTCAGTATACCACGGAGAGACGTGTCGTGCACCTGTGGTTTGGATTGTGTACTCCGTGTAATATATAATAAATTTATGTGATATATCTAAATAAAAAATGATATATATAAGCAAAAATCTCTTTTCACTTGACATTTCGAGCGGGTGGGGTAAGCTATGGGTACGGATGCGCTTGAAGGAGGGTACCATGAAGAGAATAGCGGTGGCAGCTGAGAAGGATGTGGTGAGCAGCCATTTCGGACTTTGCGAAGATTTCCTCATCTTCAATACCGAAGAGGGGAAGATCTGCAAGATCGAACGGGTGGCGAATCCCGGACACAAGCCGTGTGAGTTGCCGGAATTGATCCACGACCTCCATGCAGATGCCATCATCACCGGAAACATGGGGAAGACAGCCGCGAGCAGGTTCACGCTCATGCACATCCCCTACGTGATCGGAGCATCAGGCGAAGCCCGGGCGGCCGCATTGGCCTATGCGAACGGGAAGCTGAAATCGGACGGAGACCTGTGCGACGCCTGGTCGTGCGAATTCTTCGACCATCACTGATCAAAGAGGCTCCTTCGGGAGCCTTTTCTACAGTCTTTGCATAGCACGTGTCTATAAGTGTATAATCTTAATTATACAAAAAATTGGAAATAATCGTGACAAACAGTTGACAACAGTCAAGGCTGTGAGATAGTAAAACTGTACTGGGAGTAAGTTTTGAATCCACAGGGGCTGTGAGGTTTGTCATGAATGCACCGATGCCGAAGTCAGTTGCGAAACTGGTGACACTGGTTGGATTGCTCCTCCTGGTGTTATTCATCTCTTGCGATCCGAAGATCGACCCTCCTCCCCCTGATTCCCGGATACTGCTCGAACTCGGTGAGAAGATGACCGAAGGCCGTACGTTCCTCGCTGCGCGAGGCGTCACCGAGGATGCTCTCCACTCCTCTCTGCTTGACTTCACTGTCGGTTTCAACCGGGTTGCCACCTTGGTGAATTCTGTCATCTACGCCGATATGGAGCAGACCGATCGGGAACTGCTCAAGCGAAGGGTGGATGCTGCGATTAGGGAGCTGGATGCGTTCGATGCGATCTGCAAGGAACTGGAAGCCGTCGGGACCAAGCTACACGATGCGTTGGATGAATACGATGCTGCATTCTCCCCCGAAGAGAAACAACTCATGAGCCGCTCAGTTCGTGCTGAGGAGGGAGACACCTGGTACGCACGACGGCTGGTTGAGCTGATGCTCGATTATGAGAACCCGGTACGTTACAAGCTAGACGATGTATCCAGACGTACCGGGGTGAGCATGAAGAAGTTGCACTATATCATGCAACAGACCGCCGAGCAGATGAACACCCAGGTCGATATCGTCGATGCAGAGGAATATGACAAGGAGATCGCATACCTGGAGACGGTACGGGATACCGCAGGGAAGATAAATGCCACCTTGGCACTCGCGACTCCGCTCGGGGCATTCGGGTCCGGCGCGGCAACCGCTACCGGAGCAAGTGCGATCGGATGGGTGGCAAAGGGCAAGCAGGCTCTCACGGTGGTGGAGAATGCGAATGCGGTGATCACCTTCACTGACGGAGTGGTGAACCTTGCCGTCAACGAGGAGGACATCCCGCCTGCATTCAAGACCGTTGCAAAATACAACCAGTACGTAGGAATCGCACTCGGAGGAACCTCAGGATTCAAGGATATCTCCAGTGGGGAGAAGATCATCGGCATCGTCGGAGCCGCCACGGATGCGACCACGGTATTCTTCGACGTGAAGGATGACAAGGTACAGGTTGCGACCACGCCGATCAGACCCGATACCCCAGCGGTGGTCCTTACCGAACCGGATGAGACACTGCAAGGCATCCTCCCGGACGGCAAGTACAAGGTCCCCGATGTCGATATGTCCGAATGGGTATTTCCAGAATTCGATTGGGGTGACGAAGCCTATTGGGAGAACCTCTATGACGACTTGCTCATCGGAGAGACCTATGATGCATTCATGGAGGAGATGGACGGGAAGTTCCAGGAGCTGATCGATTCATGGGATCCTTCCGCAAACAATGGAAAGCGACGTGAGGTCGAAGTCGACTCGGACGGGATGCCCGATTTCTTCGACGATCCCGAAGGAGACTTTCCTGACCATGACGATGTGGCGGAAGATCCCGATCCAACGGATTTCTCCGTCCAGGCGTTCGCAAACATTTCAGGTGGTATCATCCCGTTCACCGTGAGTTTCACTGCGGTACCAAACGGAGCGTTCCTCTACGGACAGACCGAGTTCACCTGGGATTTCGGTGACGGCAGTGCTCCGATCACCGTCAAGCCGTCCGATCCTTCCTATGGTGCGACGGTGGTGCATGAGTACACCAATGCATCCTTGGTCGGTACTACAGTCATCGTATCCTTGGAAGCGGCCGATCCGCGTGGATATTCGGCTCGTACGGACAAGTTGATCACCATTGGAGCGACTCTGCAACAACGTATCGATTCATCTACTTCGTCGACATTCACCATTCCCGACGGTACCTACTATGAACATATCGTCATACCAGCTGGCATGCGCATAAGCGGTTCGAAAGAGAGTACGACGATCATCGAAGGTTCGGTAACCCTCGGACCCGATACCGTATTGGAAAATCTGACGGTGCACGGTGTAAGCGACGGATCCACATACAGTGCGATCAGCAACAACTATGATGCTGTACTGTGGGGCTCTGAGTACGGCATCGATATCGATCTCAGGGATGTGACCGTGATCAACAAGGGCTTGATCAACAATGGTATCGATTTCGAGGACAAATGGAATGATGAGGATGATGACAAGGTTCCCTTCGTCGGGACGATCGAGCGGGTGACGGTGAAGGACTTCAAAGACTTCGGTATCGTGATCCGGTACTTTGACGGAATCATCACCGACTGCCTTTTGCAAGACAATGTCGATGGGAACCTCCTTCTGCAAAAGACGAGTGAATCCGCCTTGGTCCAGAACAATGAAGTCTCCGGCTCGTGGTATGGGATCGAAATCTCTGAATTGCATGGGATCGTATGTGACAACACGATCGGATACAACACCTCCGGTCTCTACGTGGGTTCTGTCTACCCGGGAGCCGAGGTATATGGGAATGCATTGGCCAACAATGGGCCGATCGGCGGGATGTTCGTGGGAGAGATGTCCGGAGGAGACATATACGAGAATACGGTGACCGCGAATACCCGATTCGGGTCCTATGGTCTTGGGACCCGTGGCGGAGGCATGCAAGTGAACGACATGGTTGCGGGAACCATCCGCAACAATACCTTCACGGCGAACAAGGGTTCCGCAGTCTACATCGAAAATTTGGGTACTTATGAAAACAGGACTACGGGGTATGTTGGGACGGGACCTCTCCTCACGGGAAACATCTTGCAAGACAATGTTGCTTCCACCGTGGACTCCCTCATGGTTCCCGGCGGAATGTACATCGAGCATATCTATGACGGCGCGGTGCTCGGCAATACCTTCACCCGAAACACGACCGATGGACAGACCGATTCGGATAGGGAGGGTGGCGGTCTGTATGTGTACGATCTGCATGGAGAAGTGAGCGGCAACACATTCGAAGAGAATGTATCGAGATTCCGGGGAGGCGGGGCCAGCCTCCAGCGGATATATGAAGTGGGCGTGTGTTCTGGAAATGCATTCACAGGCAATGCTGTGGACAGCGCTTCCCTTTACGGACAGGGAGGGGGACTGTTCATCGGGACCCTCGAAGGCACGTGTGACGATAATGTCATCACACAGAACGATGTGACCACATTGGCAAGCAATGGAAAGGGTGGTGGCGTACATATCGGTACGCTTGCTGCCACAGGCTCGTTCTCCGGCAACACGATCACGGGAAACACCGCCGAAAACAATGGGGGTGGTTGCCATGTGGTCACACGAATCGGATCAGCACCGTATCCATGGAAAGTCAGCGTGGAAAACAGCATCTCCGGAAATGGTCTGACCGATCCCATGGAAGCTGGGTCTTGGATAGATCTGTTCACCCCTTGGACTGAGGATCGGTTGAGAGAGTACGAATGATCTGGCTCTACCTCGATTCGGGACGTTTCCGTGCATACATCCGCTTGTCTGCCAGGGCAAGGAGGACATCGGCGCTCTGACCATCAGCCGGGCAGTGTGCGGTGCCATAGCTGAGCGAAACTTGCAATTCGGTCCCCTCGATGGTCGTCGGGCTTTCCACTGCATGGATGATGGCATGTAGCTTGCGATCGAAACTCTCTTGGGAACCATGGTAGGAGATGAGGAGCAAGAATTCATCTCCGCCGTATCGGATCGCCGCATCATCTTCCGTGAGGTTCTGCAGGATGGTACTTCCAATCCAACGGAGCACTGCATCTCCGAACAGATGTCCTTTCTCATCATTGATTTTCTTGAATCCGTTGATATCGAAGAGTACCAGACAGGTCATGCGATCCGTGTCCTGCACCGAATCATCAAGCCTCTCAGCCATCCACAACCGGTTGTGCAGACCAGTGAGCGCATCGATGCGTGCTGCATCGTGCAGCTCCTGCCTTCCCCTGATATTGATCAGCAGTACGAATCCGTAGGTCCACCCGATCGCCCAAGGGACCAAGGTGAAGTAGATCAGGATCCCCAACCGGTCGTTCAGGTCGGTTGCCGAAGAGGGGTTGATCTGCGCGAGTGTCCATCGGATGGCGAATGCGGTCGCCAGGAGTGCGAACGTCAATGAAATGAAACCGTTTGCCAGACGCTCCCAACCTTTCTGTTTCCACAGCAGGACCAGGATCGTCGTGACCAGGAGTATGAAGATCATCGGATCGTTGAACGTGTACCTGCGCGACGCATGTCCGAGGTTCACCATGGTGGAGAGCATGTAGAGGAGGATGTAGAGGATCCCCGAAGGTATCCGGATATTCCTTCCTGTGCCGATGCGACGGAAACGCATGATCCCTTCGAGAATGAGCGCGGGTGTGGTGATCGAGGCGAAGTTGTTCAGGATGATGGCCATGTTGCCGATCTGCGGCTCAAGCCAGATGGGGATGAACCCGAGCGTCATGAGGACCACCGCTGCAACCCAGAATCCCGGACCTTCCAGATGAGGATACATCCGCCAGATGATGATCATGATGCAGGAGGTGAGCAATCCCACCGAGAGGAGTACGAGACCGAGAGTCGGAAAGTGGAGTAACACTGCGCCTCCTTCCTGTAGCGCTACAGGAATTGTTCTTTCCAGTGTAATACGGAATCACTCAATCCGCAAACAATGATGGGATTATCGGGGGGATGGGAACAGCGCCGATAGGTACCGCAGGCCGGTTTTCGTCCGGAACGCCTGTGATCGCATCGATTCGATCCGTTCGGCATCGGCTCGTTTCTCATCGATGTTCACCAACAGGTCGGCTTCCACCAGGATCCTGAAGTCGACACCTTCCACTGCATCCAAGGTGTGATGCAAGCTGATGATATGGCACACCCGATCGATGAGCTTTTCGGGGTAGCAAAGTTGCGAGAGCAACTTCCTTGCCTCTGGCGGCCCTTCGGTCTGCTGCATCTCATAGGTGCAATTCCCGTACTTCTTCTCGCTGATGCGGATGCCGATGTCATGGCAGATCGCAACGGCCTCGATGATGTCCTGAAGTTCGGCGTTGACTTTTTCCTGCAGTGCGATGGTTTGCGCGAAGGCATAGACCTTGAGAAAATGATTGATCCTCTTGGCATCTTGACTGAACAGTTCGATCATCGCATCGATCAGGGCATCATGGCGCATGGCGCACCTCCGTCGGATTCATGATGCTGCAATAGTACCGTATCCATGAAAGCCGTTCAATCCATCCCGATTGTGTCGTGAGATTCATCATGCACGGTCTCCTCGACCCGTGATATGATCCTGTACGGGAGGAACCCTATGAACCGATTGCCAGAGGAAGTTCTCAAGGTGTGGACCGCACATGAAGGACCGATCGTCTTTTCCACCGTCTCAGCCGAGGGGATGCCGAACAGTATCTATGCGACGTGTGTCGGCATGAGCGAGGATGGGTGCATCGTGATCGCCGACAATTATTTCAAGAAAACCAAGGAGAACGTGCTTGCCGGAAGCTTGGCATCGGTCCTCTTCATCTCGCCTGAGGGGACCTCCTGTCAGGTGAAGGGGAAGGTGGAGTATCATGTGGAGGGACCGTACTTCGACTTCATGAAGTCCTGGAATCCACAGAAACATCCCGGCCATGCGGCGGCTGTCCTGCGTCCGGATAGCTGTTTCATGGGAAGCCGGCAGGTGTATTGACGGCCACAAGATTCTCGACTGTGTCCGGTAATCCCGATGCTCGGCACCACGATGGCCGCGGATGTATGGTCCGGCAAGATCATCACCGGTGCCGCACGAGGAGCGACATGTTCCTCCCGCAACTCCAAAGATTGGATTCCGTCATCATGGATGTCGGATTTTCCTGCAAGATAATCTATATCCGAAAACCGTTTTGGTATATGATCAGCGCATGAAACCTACCGGATCGGTGCAGTTGTTGCGCAATGAGTACCAGGTTCCCGATACTGCCATGCTGCAGCGCGAACTTGGTGCAGTCTATCCTCTGTATGTTCGCTTTCATGATGCATTGAAAGTCCGGGGCATATCGCTTGCATGGCACTATTATCATGATGTCCGTTCCTGGCTGGGCAAGGCGGTCAAGGAGGAGAAGACAATTTGCTGGATCTCTGCATGGGAGGGTTTCTTCAGGACCACCTTCTTCGTTCCTGTTCGGTATGCCGGGGAACTGGCGGAGCTCGATATTGACAGTAACGTCAAGGAGACTGCCTTGGGTGCCGCGAAAAAAGTTTCGATTCCCATCGTGATCGATATCCGAGGCGAACAGGACCTGGTCACCGCAGCAGCCGTCACCGATTTCAAGCTCACGGTCAAGTAAGATTCATATAAGGCAAGGAATGGCTGCGAGTGGTATTCTGCTAAAAGGCTGCCACTGTCGGACAAGACGCTTGCCCTTGCCGGTATGCCACTCTTTCTCAAGTGCCTGGTGACATGTCTTGCCGCAACCCATCCTGTCGTGATGACAATAGCGGCACTCGATTGGCAAGAACGGTTGAGCATGAATGCTGCACAACCCATGATCGAGGAAGGTGCATCCGTTGTGACTATACTGTGTCAATGCGAAGAATCCTTCATTGCCACGGAAGGCAGGGGAGAGGACACCGAAGGAGCCGTCACCCGAGAGCTCGAGCATCAATGATGAGCCGAATCCGAGCTCGATCGCGAGGCGGGCCTCCTCGACCAAAGGCCACCCGGGACGATGACAGAAATAGGTGCACACATCGCACGTGCAAGGTTCGGAAGGAGGAAACCGCTCATGGAGGGGATGACCGTGCCAACCCATGAATCAGAGTATACTTCCATGGCTTGAGGAATTCCAGACTCAGGCTTCTATGAATCCTTTGACCATGCCTGTCAGAACCTCCCGATCTTCCGAGGGCTCGTAGAGCTCCTCGATATCGTCGATGACTTGTCGGGCGAGCGCAAGGGCGCGATCCCTGGCCTGGGCCAAGGCCCCCGACCGTTCGATCTCATCGATCAAGGAGCGTATCCGGTCCTTGGATGCCTCGTAGCCGTGCTCGTGTGCATGGCGGAATACCTCGAACATCCTCTCGAGGTTTGCGGTTCGTGACTGCGCGTAGAGGATGATCGGGAGGCTTTTCTTGTTCTCCACGATATCATCTCCACGATGCTTGCCGGGATTGCCCTTTTCCAGGTTGATCACATCGTCAAACATCTGGAACGAGAGCCCGATGTGTTCTGCGATAAGGCCTGCCCGGGCAACGACCTGTTCGTCCTCGGTCGCGACTGCGGCCCCGATCTGTGCTCCCATCGCGGCAAGGCACCCCGTCTTCATCCTGCACATCAATTCATAGGCTTCCACCGAGGGGATCAGGTCGATCGTATGATGCCACGCGATATCCATCCCTTGTCCGAGATGGATCTTCCGCATGTACTCAGAGTAGATCGTATAGAGCCGAAGTTTCTGGCTGTCCGGGAGGTCGCTGTTGTCAATCGTGATGGTCGGGAGGAAGTAAAGCAGGTTTCCCGCGTTGATCGAGATATCCGTGCCGTAGGTCACATGGGCGGCCGGCTTTCCGCGACGCAGCACCGAAGCATCCTCGATGTCATCGATGATCAGGCTTCCGTTGTGCGGAAACTCGACCAATCCTACGAGCTCCTTTGCCCTTCGGTAGGCCTCGGTGCCTCCGAGCATCTTCGCATTCAACAGCAGGAGCATCGGACGCCAACGCTTGCCTCCACGGTACAGGAGGTCTCTCCCCGGTTCGCAGATCGTCTCGAACAATCGATCGTCCTCGAACGGGACTGTCACTTGGAATATCTGCTTCACCCACCTGTTGTCAACCTGCGGCGGAAGCAACCGATACAACTCTTGTTCAATCTCATCAAGCCATCTGCGCATGTGCCGATTATAGGGGGGAGTGCAGGACTATGCAATCCAATTCCTCTGCAATCTCTCGAGCCAAAAGGCCACGCCGTCCTCTTCATTGCTCAGCGTGATCGCCCGTGCGGCTCCCTTCGCCTCTTGTTTCGCGTTCGCGACAGCGACGCCGTGGAAATGGCTCAGCATCCCGATGTCCATCAGGTCATCTCCGAAGCAGAGCACCGAAGCGGGAGCGACATCACCGAGCATGTGGCGCAAGGCATCGGCTTTCGTCGCCTTTCGGTGGCTGATGCGATACATCCTCGGTTCCCAAAGCAATGTGTACAGGGCATCACCGCTCTCGTCATCGATTTCCGAGATCGAGCGTCCCTCATGCACCCAGACGAACATGCTGTAGACCGTATCGGGATGTCCGCCCGAACTCACCATCTCCTTGGACAGTCGCCCCGATGGCGTGTCGACGACGAAGTTCTCCACCGTACGCGTACCATCGAATAGTGAGAAGAGCCGGTGGGCATGGGAATCTTCCAGCGGCCGTTCATAGATGAGTTCTCTGGCCATATACCCGACAGCTCCGCCGCTGAGCACCATCGCATCGGGAGCAAGAATGTCCAGGTACGGTTGTGCATGATCCTTGCTGCGGGTGGTGGCGATGGCGAAACGTATGCCCATCTCACGCATCTTCGCGATTGCATCGAGGGACCGCTCCGATATCGTCCTGTCATTGTGCAGCAACGTTTCGTCAAGGTCGGTGACTATCCAGGTCGGCAAACTCATGGCATTCTCCGTGTACAGGGTGTTCGGGGCCTATCATGGCCTTCCCCTGCATGTGTTGCAAGCTCTTATTCGTTCCGATAGACGACGAACCGGTTCCTTCCTTCCCGTTTGGCCTGCATAAGCGCCGAATCGGCGTGCAGCATCAATTCCGTCGCGGTCTCTCCATCGCGCGGGAACATCGCCAATCCTTGCGAAACGGTAATAGGCTCGAGAGTTTTTCCCTGGTAGTGTATCTGCAACCGAGGCAATGACTCCCCGACGAGCCGGGCGTTCCCGGACAAGGATTCTTCGCTTGCTTCCGGAATGATGATCGCGAACTCGTCGCCACCGATGCGGCACGCGATCGATGAGAGATCGAGGATTTCGAACAATTCTTCGGCAATCGCCTGGAGCACCGCATCTCCCGCTCCGTGACCATAAGTGTCGTTGCACATCTTGAATCGATCGATATCGAAGATGATCAGGCCGACAGTCTGTGCACGTCTGTTGCCCCGCAGCAGTTTTCGGTCGAGAGCCTCCTGCATGAACCTCCTGTTGAACAGTCCGGTCAGGAAATCATGTATCGCGCTCTCTTGCAGCTTCCTCATGTGCATGACATTGATGCCGTTCATCATCACGCCGATCACGGTGACGATGCACACATAGGCGATGAGGCTGGGCCAATTCACCTCATGCAATACAGGGCTGCACAGCATGACATATACGAGACCGACCAGTTGGAGGACGGCAAGGACAATCGTCGGTCCGATCGTGAGGAATGTGCTCGAGAGCAACACTGGCACGGTGACGTAGACGAGGGGGAACAGGTCCTGCACCCCGACATTCGGGTCGAGGACCAATGATCCCCATGGGCCGAGCACTCCGATTGCGATGGTGAGCAGTGCAGCGGTCTTATACCTGTTCAGGTGCAAGAACACACAGCCTGCACTGCCGAGCACGAAGAGAAAGGCGATGAGAAATCCGTATGCCGTGCGTTCGTAGGATCGCGGAGGGTTCACGAGTATGACGATGAGCGCCGAGGCCAGGAGCAACAACAGTACGGTCGGAAGTATGATTCCGAGAAGTTTGGTCCTGATGGCCACCAAATCATCCGTTAGAGTGCCGTTCTTCTGCATGTGTTTCAGTATACATGTCGTCAAGTGGTTGTAAAGGTATGGTGTCTCCCATCATCGGTCAAATCCAAGGCATAGCAACGCCTTCGTTTGTGCCGTACCGTCTTGAAACCCTTCCATTGGGACTGGACCTCTTCATTCGTTTCCAATTCGGGTCCGGTCTCCGCATAGAGCACCTTGTCGGTGATCGCGCGCTTGATTCCCTCGTTGAGAATGACTGCGTTCACACCTCTTCCGAAGTACTCCGGTTTCACCGCTATGAGATACATGTCGAGTACCGAGTAGGATCGCAAGGCCTTCAGTATCCGCAGGAATCCGAGGGGGAAGAGATTCCCGCCCGACTTTCGGATCGCCTCGGACAGGGAAGGACCCATGAGCCCGAATCCGATGACATCCTTCTTCTTGTCCACCACGACGATTACATAATCCAGGTTCACCAGTCCGAAGAATTGGCTGACTGCCATCTCGATCTGGGCATCCGAGAGGGGGCAGAATCCGTAGAGTTGGGAGAATGACTCGTTGTACATGTGGAACATCCGGTGTGCGTAGGGAATCACTTCCTTCTTGTTCTTGAACGGAACCAGTTCATACCCGTTCCGGGCCATTGCAATCGTACAGAGACGCTCGATCCGCTCGTCTGCCTTCTCGGGGACATACACGCGATACTCCACCCAATCGGCATCCTTCTTGAATCCCAGCCGTTCGAGATACTCTTGGTAATACGGGTGGTTGTACAGCGTGATGAATGATCCCGGCTCGTCGAATCCTTCGATGAGCAGGCCCTGCTTGTCAAGATCGGAAAATCCGATAGGCCCGATCACCTTGTCCATGCCGTGCGCTTTCGCCCACGTGATGACCGCGTCGATGAGCGCTCGGGCGACCTCGAACTCCTCGATGACGTCGAAGCGCGTGAACCGTGCGGTATGTTCCCCTTTCATCGTATTCAGTTTCGTATTGATCAGCGCTGCGACACGACCTACAGTCTGCGTGCCATCGCTCGCGAGGAATGCCACCGACTCGACAAACTCGAACGCGGGATTCCGTTTCGGATCGAAATACTGGTGTTCCTCGTAGGCGAGTGCCGGGATGTAGTAGGGATTACCCCGGTAGAGCTGGTCCGGAAACTTGAAGAAATCCCGCCAATGGCGCTTGGTCACGACTTGTTGTATGGATATCATCTGCAGTCCCCCGTGTTTTGAGTGTCATTGTACTCCATTTGTCATGGGTTGCAAGTGCCCTCATGAAAGTTCTCAGACATTCTTGGCGACCGTATCGCCCAGGAATGTCGATTCGGCGTGTTCGGACAGGATCCGTTGGGTGGGGTAGGCGAACCGGATACCCTTCTCATTGAAGATACGGAACATATTGCGATAGATTTCCTGCTGCACATCCATGTATCGGACGTAGTCGGGCGAAGGAACATAGTAGACAGTCTCGAAGATCAGTGCATACGGACCGAATGCCTGGAAGTGTGTACGGTCGCAGATCACCCCCTCCATGCTCTGTACCGACTCGATCACCTTCCGGATGATCAAAGGGATCTCCTCCACATGTTCCTGTGAGGTTTCATAAGTCACGCCGATAGAGAACACGACACGCCGCCTTTGCATCTGCTTGTAGTTGTGGATGCGCGAAGAGGTGAGATCCGAGTTCGCGATGATCAGGACCTCACCACTGAGGATGCGAATCCTGCTCGACTTGATGCCGATACGTTCCACGACTCCCGACTTGTCTCCGAACACAATGAAATCGCCAAGCTCGAACGGCTTGTCGAGGAAGATGACGAAGTAGCTGAACAGGTCTCCCAGTATGCCCTGTGCCGCTATGGCCACGGCGATGCCTCCGACGCCGAGCCCGGCCAGGGCTGTGGTGACATCAAGGCCCAGGTTGGCCAACAGGAAGATGAATCCGACGATCCAGAGCAGGAACTTGATAAGCGAGAGCAGGGGCTTCAGGTTCTTCTCCTGATCATGGTTCGCCCATTCCTTCTCGAAATACTTGGCAAAACTCAGTTCGATTCCCTTGTTGATCGACCGGACGATGATGATCGTCATCACGATCGTGAACGCGGCCTGGACCGTCGCTTGGATCCGCTCATCGAACTCGACCATCCGTACTGCGATGTGCAGGATCCCGAGGAATGACATGGGGATCGCGATCCTTTGGAAGAACCGCATCACCGGCAGTGATCGCTTGATTCCGGCAGATCCTTCATGCAACGTCTTGTCCTCGATCTTCCTGATGCGTCGCTTCAGCAGGATGTTGGCGATCGAGAGCACGATGAAGCCTCCGATCACCAGGAGTATCGATTGCATGTACTGGGAGGCATGCTCGCCAAGAAGCATCTCTAACAAGGTATTTGTATCCATGACCCTAGTATAGCAAAAGGCGATGAAGCGGGTAAGGGTGATCTCTCATGTTTTCGCATGATCCGGACAGTGCGACAGGCACAGGTGCGGAAGGACATGATACCAGCGTCCGCTCAATGGGTCCCGGTACGCCCCATGATTTCCATATCGGATATGGGGATAGTTTCTGTAATCGTTTACATACATTCCAATAGTCCGTCTCTATATTGATGATATCATCAGAAAGTAAAAAATATTCTTGGACATGTATAAAAAATGGCATACAAAATTGATGATATCCCCTTGATTATTTTTCTCTTATTTTGTATATTTCAATTGTAAGATAAACTTGATGCAAAGGAGTGAGCATATGGAAAAGATTACTTGGTTCGCAACCTATTTCGGCGTGATCGCCGGAGTCGTCTCCGTGGCTTTGGTCCTTGCCCAATTCGTATGAGGAGTTTCCCAAGTTCCCTGGGGAATGATGAGGAATCCTAAAGAATATATGCAAATGGCACCATCCACCACCACAGTTGGTCAGGGAGTGTCGGTCTGAGGATGCGTCGCATCGTGTAGGCCGAAACCCTGACCTTTTTCATGCCATCCTGACAGTTCGGGCATACCTCGCGCGGTTCCTGTTGTCTTGGGACAGAATCTGCCGTATCCTGTGAAAAGTGCCGTTGGCGGCATGAAGGATGATCGCATGCAGGTTCACGTACGCTCGGAAGTCGGCAAGCTCAGGGGAGTGCTCCTCCATAGGCCTGGCAAGGAGCTTGAGTCCTTGACTCCCCAATATCTAGACTCGATGCTCTTCGAGGATATTCCGTTCCTCGAGCAAATGCAGCATGAACACGACATGTTCGCGAAGGTCCTGCAAGACAACGGCTGTACCGTCCTCTATCTTGAGCAGCTGCTCGCCGAGGTGTTCGAGGATGAGCGATTGCGCCACGAGGCAATCGCCCTGCTGGTCGAATCCTCCCCGCCATTCTCCCAGGACCTCAGGCGCGTGATCAGCGATCATCTTGCCTCCGTCGGTCCGGCCGCATTGGCCTCCTACTGCACGTGCGGGGTGTTGAAGAGTGAGTTTGATGACCACATCAGCCACCGGAATCTCTCCTATTACATCCGGGATGCCTATCCCTACTACGTCTCCCCATTGCCGAACCTCTATTTTACGCGGGACCCCGCGACGGTGATCGGAAATTCATTGACGATCAATGTGATGCATACGCAATCCCGCAGGCGTGAGAGTTATCTTCACCATCTCGTGGCTTCACACCACCATCTGTTCTCGGACAATCGGACCATCAGCGGGCATACCGAAGGGCGGAGCATCGAAGGCGGGGACATCCTCATGATCAGTCCGACCTGTGCGGCGATCGGGTGCAGCGCGAGGACTGAGGTATGGGCGATCGAGGCGTTCGCCCACCGGATGATGAAGCCGGTCGAAGAGGGTGGGGAAGGACTGCAGGAGGTCCTGGTCATCCAGATTCCCTTCACCCGCGCCTACATGCATCTCGATACCATCTTCACGATGGTCGACCGGGACAAGTTCTGCATCTTCGGTGGCGTGGAATCATCGTTACGCATCTTCAGGATGCGCAGGGGCACGAAGGGTACCTTGCGGATCACACAGCCGGATGATTTGTCCGAGGCGTTGGCCGGGTCGTTGGCGCTTCCTGCGGTAGACATCATCCGAAGCGGCGGGAACGATCCGATCATCTCGGTGCGGGAGCAGTGGAACGACAGTACGAACACCTTGGCGATCGCTCCAGGGACGGTGGTCACCTACCGGCGCAATACGGTCTCGAACGAGACGTTGGTCCGTCGCGGTCTCACCGTCATCCCAATCAGCGGTTCCGAACTGGTGCGCGGCAGGGGCGGGCCTCGGTGCATGAGCATGCCGTTGTGGCGTGAAGATATATGACAGACAGGAAAAGGAGCGGTCCATGGCAACGAAGAGCCGGATGATCCAGGCGGAAGGACACTTGATCGACTCGGGAATCCTCTCGGGGATACTCAACACCATCTTGGCACGTGGCGGGGATTATCGCATCACCAACTTCATCGTGGGAAAGACCCCCGAAGAGCAATCGGAGCTCGAGGTCGAGCTGCTCGCCACCGATGAGCATGCGCTGGATCTGTTGCTCGGAGCGCTCAAGGCGTTCGGAGTATTCGAGAAGACCGTCCCCTCGGCGACGTTGGTCCCGGTCGAGAAGGCCCGCTACGCACCCGAAAGTTTCTACTCCACCTCGAATCATCGCACGGAGGTCTTTTTCGAAGATCATTGGCGCATGGTGGAGCAACAGCGGATGGATGCATCGTTGGTGTGGGATGCGCAGAGGAGCGTGTTCATCTGCAAGAAACTGCGGGACCTCCGTGAGGGAGACCTCGTCGTGTGCGGAAGCGAGTCGGTACGCATCTTCCCCGCGGAAGCCCAGAGAAAGAAATCGGCTGATGCCGACGCCTTCGCGTTCATGACCAACACGGTCTCTTCGGAGCGCAGCGTCGATACCGCGGTGCAGCAGATCGCCCAGGAGTTGAAGCGGGTCAAGGAACGCGGAGGCAAGACGGTCGTGGTCGGAGGCCCCGTGGTCATTCACACCGGAGGCTCGGAAGCGTTGGCATCGCTGGTCAAAGGTGGGTATGTCAATGCATTCCTCGGTGGGAATGCGATCGCGGTTCACGATCTGGAGATCCAGTTCTACGGAACCTCGCTCGGCGTCGACCTGAAGACTGGCAAGGTGGCTGAGCATGGACACAGCCACCACATGCGCTCCATAAACCGTATTTACGGATGCTCCTCGATGCAGGAGGCGGTGAGGCAGGGTGTCCTCAAGACGGGCCTGATGCATGAGATCATCAAGGCCGGGATACCCTACTGCTTGGCAGGATCGATCAGGGACGACGGCCCGTTGCCCGAGACGGTCACCGACATGATCCAGGCGCAGCAACGCTACGCCGAGATCATCGAGGGTGCCGACCTGATCATCATGCTCAGCACGATGTTGCACTCGATCGGCGTGGGGAACATGGCTCCGTCGTGGGTGAAGATGGTATGTATCGACATCAACCCCGCGGTGGTGACGAAACTTGCCGACCGCGGCAGCTCGCAGACGATCGGCATCGTGAGTGACGTGGGTTTCTTCCTCAGGGCATTGGCGGAACGGCTGGAAGCGTAAGATGCATGCTGCCGGGTCACGGCAGCATGCGTATCATTTGGTCTGTGGTTCCTCTATGATGTCGATGTACAGCTCGTCGGCATCTTCCGTGATTCCGATGATCGTGAAACCTTTGCCATGGTCGTGGTAGATCGTGTGGATCGCAGCTTCGTTGATCCGTTCTCCCGGTATGATCAGCGGGTAGCCCGGAGGGTAGATGCAGACCATGCTCGCGGAGATCTCGTGAACCGCCTCGCTGATCGGCTTGCGCACCTTCGGTGAGTAGAACGCGTCGCGGGGGGTGAGCTCGAATATGGGCAACTCCCTGTGGTCCACGAAGTCGTCCTGCTCCTCCACGTAGCCGACACCCTCGGTGAACAGTTTCTCGATCGTGTCTGAGAACCTGATCAGGTTCTTCTTCGTCTTCTCCAGGTCCATGGCGTCGGCGAGCGACAGCGTCAGGAGCATATGGTCGTCCTCTGCCAGCTCGATCTCGATGCCGTATGACTCGGAAAGGGCATCCTTCAGCTCGATCAGGTTCACCTCATCCATCGAGATGCTGCGGAAGATGATCTTGCACGGGTCATAGCTGACGAAATTGCCTGCCGCCAGGATGCCATCGGGAGGATCGACGACACCGAACTTGCTGTTGTTCAGCTGGCTGCGCAAGGTGTCGAGCATTTCGATCAGGTTGCCATAGAGTTCCTCTCCCTTCTCGTGCACTTCCGTCAACGCAGCATCGATGCTCATGAGGAACAGTGCGCTCGGTGAAGTGCTCTGGAGCATGGAGAGCATGTTGTCGACCCGCTCATCGAAGAAATCGGAATTCCCTGCCGAGTGGAGCAGCGCGGTCTGGTACAGTCCCCCCAAGGTCTTGTGCATCGACTGGACGACATAGTCCGCCCCGGCACGCAGCGCCTGTGTCGGGAACCGGTCGTGGAAGGAGAAGTGGGTCCCGTGCGCTTCATCCACGAAGAGCAACGCATCGTGCTCGTGGCATATCTCTGCGATACGGGAGATGTCGAGGCTGATACCATAATAGTTCGGACTGGTCACCAGCACGAGTTTGATCTCGTGTTTCACCAACAACTCCTCGACTTTCTGGATATCCACGGAGCCGTACGCCCATTCGGGAAGGTTCGGCACCGGTTCGAGGTAGATGGGGACTGCTCCCGAGAACACCAGACCCATGAGTACTGCCTTGTGACACTCGCGGTGGACCAGCACCTTCTCCCCCGGTTTCACCAGCGCACCGAGGATCGCATGGATGCCGACCGACGAGCCGTTGACCAAGAACCAGGTGCGTGCAGCTCCCATGATCGACGCGGCCCGCTTCTGTGCGTGGAGGATCTCTTTCTTCGGGTACGCGAGCACATCACTGCGGTTCACCTCGGTGATGTCGTAGGAGAATACCTTCTCCCCCCAAATATTCTTCAGGAACGTAGGAGCTCCTACGCCCTGCTTGTGACCTGGCATGCAATAGAATGTCTTTTCTTCCTGAACATACTCGCGCAGTTCGGACGCGAAAGGATTTTTGGAAATCTGCGACTCTTTCATGCAGCAACCCCCTGGTATCCCCAAACCGGGATGGATATTTTTTTTATGCCGTTACCGAATCATTGGTCCCCGAAATTGAGCAGGGCGGGGTGATCCCAAGGCTGCTTTCTTCTCACTCAACTTTTGATCCATTGGCCGAACCGCCCTACTTTGCCCCATAACTGAACTTTTTGCAAGTTTATCAGGTTCATTTATTGCATAAATTTGGAGGGAAGCGCAGAGGGCTTCCCCGTTCGGCTCGCGAGGGGGCGTGTGTGTCGCCTGCGGTCAGTCGGCAGGAGCCAAAGTGTACGAGGGCATGAACGGATGGAATCCGTGATCCCCGTACCACGTCAAGTCTCCCGTGCCTATCGGGATCTCATCGTAATACGGCCCGATATCGAGTTTTCCATTGTCGTACTTCGATCCGTCATCGGTCTCATAGAAATTGAACGTCTCAAAGATGTCGATCGTCAGCAGGAGGTCTCTGTCCATCGAGACGGTGAAAGGAGTGATCGATGCGTCCAATCCACCGACCGTGGATCCGCTGACGATGGTGATGAGGGTTTCCGGATCCCCGTAGTCGGCAGGATCCTGCCAAAAATCACGATCATCGAAGAGATTGATGAATCCCAAGTCATCGATCGGGTGTGTCTCCGATTCCACGAAGAACGATCTCCTGCCGTCGGTATCTTCGAGGCTCGCGTGCATCCACGACCAGATGGGATCACCGGTGAGCGCATCTTCACCGCTTTGCACGACCATATCCCGTTTCCAATACGGTCCGTCGGTATTGAAGTACATCCGGAAGGTGTGGGAGGCATGCACCATGACATCCTCGTCCCTGCTTGCACTGACCAGTGGATGTGTGTTGTCGGTCGACCAAGAGGGAACCTCGAATGAGGACTCCATATCCATCTCGAGATAGGTGAACCGCATCCGGTATCCCGTGTAGGTGCCGAGCGGGATGGTCTTCTTGCCCATGAACAGACTGAGTGAACCGACGGCATCCGAAAGGTCATAGCGTATCGGGTCGTCGCTTTCGATGATGGGCACTACCAAACCGTCATCGCGTTCCAATGCGAAATAGGTCAACCCGACCACATAATTCGATGGGGTGATCGAGAGCGAGGATTCTGTCCGCTCCGCTGAACCTGCGTCGACCGAAGCGTACAACGATACCTCTGCCTCCCCGGGCAATCTGTCATCACAACCGACAAGCAGCATCAGCACTGCAACCAATGCAAGACCAACCATGCGCGCAACGCACGTTCCCTTCACGTCCGACATAGTCTCCTCCCTCCATAGCATCTGTTGGCAGTATACAACACAGTTTTCGCTGTTTACAAATATCTGTCATGGTAAAATACTATAACTTACGAAATGTCATTATTATTGATGTATTGATGCTGTCGTGTAGGATGCCTATACGATTTGAAATCATTTCAGTATCTTGAGCATCATACTCGTATGTACATCGATGCTGATCGGTACTTACGGGAAAGAGAGGAATACCCATGAGAAATCATCGTACCATATTGATGGGCATGCTGGCGATCTTGTTCCTGGTACCGCTATCGGCGGCAGGATACGTCGAGACCATGGAGGTCTCCGGACCCATCACCACCGTTCCGAATTCCATCAGCGATTATGAGGGGCATCCGGTGGCGGTATTCGCAGGAGGATGTTTCTGGGGGGTCGAGCATCTGTTCGAACAGCAGCCCGGTGTGCTGGACGCGGTCTCCGGCTATACTGGCGGGTGGATGGAATTCCCTACCTACCGCTATGTGTTGACCGGAAGGACCGGACATGTAGAGTCCGTAGCGGTCTTCTATGATCCTGAGCTCACCTCGTATGAGGAGTTGGCGAAGTTCTTCTTTGAGATCCATGATCCCACCCAATTGGGCGGGCAGGGCCCGGATATCGGGCTGCAGTACGAATCCGTTGTCTTCTATGGAAACTCATTGGAGCGCGAGACAGCCGAGCGTCTGATCGGGACACTGCAAGGCCTCGGCTACAACGTGGTGACACGGATCAGGCCCAGGACACAGTTCTACCGAGCCGAAGGCTATCACCAGGATTATTATGAGCGTTTCGGAGGAACTCCATACTGCCACGCATACACCAAGCGTTTCCCGGATTGAGCGTAAATCCGAAAATGGTGCCATATGAAATGACAATAACATAAAATAATGTTTGCATTGTTATGGTCATGTAGTATCATCAGATAGCAATGCTTCGAGTCTTGGTGCAAAGGTACCGACTGTAGTTGCACGGGGAAACCCGGGAGTGCAATATGAGAAGGACCATGATGCTGATTGCAGCTCTTTTGTGTTCATGTCTCCTGTATGCGGGGGTGTGGACCTTCGCCCCCGATGACGCATGGTTTCCCGTCCCTCTCGCGGACCGCAATTACCCCCGATTCTCACTCTCATTCCCATACTACTTCGAACAGGAGATCGACACCTTGCAGAGAGGCGAACGGGGTGGTTTGCGTGAGTTCCTGGAATTCGGTGGTGTCAGGAGCTTGCTCCGGTACGAGTCGGAATCCGATACACCGATGGGTGCGGAGCTTTCCCTCGGAGCAGGTCTCATCACACTGTTCGATTCGTTCGCCGATCGGCTCGACAACCTGGGGTGGGAGGGTTCCGGATTCCTCACGCTGAACTTCCGTACAGGCGAGCACACGGTTGCCCGGTTCGGATTCCACCACCTCTCCAGTCATGTCGGTGACGAGTACTTGGCCAACTATGGTGTGATCGGCCTTCCGATGGAAGATGATGCGGATCTTGCCAAGGGGGCTACCTATGGCTTCTACTATGTCAGGGACTCGCTCCTCCTCGGAATTTCGTTTCGTCCGTCGCATCTGGTGCACCTCTACCTCGAAGCGCGCTACTCGATGCGCATGTTCACCTATATGTATTGTTACAACCGGTTTCCCTGGCAGGTGAGGATGGGGCTCGAACTGTTCGTGCCAACCGGTGACGAAGCGATTGGTACCTGGTATCTTGCACTGCACGCGGATGCATTCCAGGAGTCTTCGTGGTACCCCTCGTCAACGATACAGGCCGGATTTTTGGTGAAGGCCGAAGGAAAGGCTGAACAGGTCAGGATAGGATTGGAGTACCAATGGGGCAGGGTCGCGATCGCAGCGTTCAACCACGTCGACAACACGGGGCCGGATTCGTGGGATGAAGTGCGAAAGGAACGGTACTTCGCGATCGGGGCGTGGTATGATTTTTCTTGAAAACCAGTTGTTTTCCGGATGCAATTCTCCCGCATGAGTGATACTGTGATGCCATGAAGAAAAAAGTAATGCTATTGTCTTGTGTGCTCATCTTCGTGCTTCTCGTTCCTGCCTTTGCTGCAAGTGACCCGTTCTCTACGTTCCCGGAGGCCTTGGGTGTCCAGGTGGGGAGACTTGCGGGCATAGGACTGAGCTACCAGAAGTGGAACGGCGATGACGGGTACCAAGTGGCAGTGGGGGCAATGTACCACCCGCTGATGAATGATGGCCACGATATCCTGAACTACAACATCGGATTCGAATACATGCGCTCCATGTATTCTGATGACTTCGCCAAATGGCTCTCCGGTCGGCTGTACCTCATCGCAGGACTCAACCACCGCGGATACAAGGAGACGGTCGTGAATCCGGTTTCGTATGATTATGAGGCCGGGGACTTCCACTTGGAGTTCGGTGCAGGGGGCGGGATCGGTGTCGAGGCAGTATTCTTCGAACACTTCGCGATAGCCACGGAGATGGCCTACGTATTGTACTACAGCCCTTTGGAGCTGGCTCTCCAGGATCGCTTCATCCTCGATCTCATCCCGCAGGTGAGCGTGCGTTATCGGTTCAACTGATCTCAAAGCACTGCGATCATCCCGTCGGTCCGGGATTCCGTTCCACCGATGAGTGCCCCTGTCTGCGGATCCTTGCAGATGATCTGGCCTCGCCCGAACATCCCTGCATCCATGGATGTCGAGACCTCGTGACCTCGTCTCATCAATGCGTCGGCTACCGAGCGGGAAAAGTGCGGTTCCACCAAGACCTCCTTTTCTGTGAGCCACCGCCATCGGGGTGCATCAAGCGCCGCTTGCGGATTGAGGTGCCGGTCGATCATGTTCGTGAGCACCTGCACATGTCCTTGCGGCTGGTTGAATCCTCCCATCACGCCGAACGGTCCAACGGGAATTCCCTCTGCGGTGAGAAAGCCGGGGATGATCGTGTGGAATGTCCGTTTGTTCGGTCCCAGGCAGTTCACGTGGTTCGGATCGAGGGAGAAGTTGCATCCGCGATCCTGCAACGCGATTCCCGTACCCGGAACCACCAGCGCCGATCCGAATCCCTCATAGTTGCTCTGGATGTAGGAGACCATGTTCCCTTCGTCATCGGCGGTAGCGAGGTAGACGGTCCCTCCCTTCACAGGCTCCCCGGGATGCGGTAGCAACGCCTCCGGGCCGATCAGCGAGGCCCGTTCGGCGGCGTATGCGTCCGAGAGCAACCGTTCGACCGGCACCCGCATCACCGATGGGTCGGTGACATGCATGCTTGAGTCGGCCATCGCAAGTTTCACCGCCTCGATAGCCTGGTGGACACTCAGCCCGCTGTGATGATCATCACATTCCAGTTGCTTGAGGATGTTCAGGGCCATCAGGACGGACATCCCCTGGCCGTTGGGGGGAATCTCCCACACATCGAATCCACGATACCCGGTGGATATCGGCTGCACCCACTCCGGTTTGTATGAAGCGAGATCATCCTTCGAGAGGAAGCCGCCACCAGAGGAGGAGAAGGCATCGATCCTTTCCGCGAGCTCACCTTCATAGAAGGCCTTGGCATCACTGGCCGCGATCAGTTCGAGGGTCTTCGCATGATCGGGAGAATTCCATGATTCCCCCACGCGTGGTGCGCGCCCGTTCGGTGCGAAGGTGGTGAACCATGGCTCGAACTGCGCTCCCTGCAATTCCCTGCGGTATTCCGTGAATGCAGCTTGCCAGAGCTTGCTCAGGTTTGGAGGAACCGCATACCCGTCACGTGCAAGTCGGATCGCCGGGTTGAGCGTTTCGGCCAACGGAAGTCGGCCGAACCTTCGCGACAGCTCGGCCCATGCGGCAGGGGCGCCCGGCACGGTCACCGGTTCCCAACCGAATCTCGGCATCCGGGTGAACTTGCGTTCCAACACTGCTTCAAGCGAGATCGATCGCGGTGACGGTCCGGAAGCATTCAACCCATGCAACGCCCCGTTCGTCCATACCAATGCGAACGCATCTCCCCCGATACCATTGGAAGTCGGTTCCACCACGGTCAAGGCCGCAGCGGTTGCGATCGCCGCATCGATGGCATTTCCACCCCTCTCGAGCATCGAGATGCCCGCTTGTGCCGCAGTCGGTTGGCTGGCGCCTACCATCCCGCGCCTCGCGACGGCACAGATCCGTCCTACCGGATGAGGATTGGAAAACAGGTCGAAGAATCGTTGCATGCTTTGCCTCCTGCAGCGCACGTGCGTATCGGTAGTGTAGGGGTGCCGCGAATAACCGTCAATCCGATGAGCCAGGCATGTGAGCGCAACAGAAAACCGGATGGCCCTGCCTAGGGATTCACCACATGCTCGGGTTTTCCTGCGAGAAAGCTCCTCAAGTTCCCTACCGCGATATCCATCAACCGCCTGCGTGTCTCAAGGGGAGCCCATGCGATATGGGGCGTGATGATGCAATGCTTCGCCCTGAGCAGGGGATTGTCGTGTGTGATCGGTTCGCCGGATACCACATCGACAGCAGCTCCGGCAACCTTTCCCGACTCCAGTGCGTCGAAAAGATCTTCTTCCACGATCAACGGACCTCTCGAGGTGTTCACCAGGAGAACTCCGTCCTTCATCCTCGCGATGCTTTCGCGATTGATGATTCCCTTGGTCTTCCCGGTGAGCGGCATGTGGAGGCTGATCACGTCGGAATGGGAGAGCAATTCGTCGAGTTCCGCATAGCGACACAGCTCGCTCTCCTGTGAGGGATCCCTCTCCGTCCGATGGAAAAGCACCCGCATGCCAAGTGCGATTGCGATCCGGGCTGTACGCTGTCCGATCCTTCCGTATCCGAGGATTCCCATCGTCTTCCCCTCAAGCTCGACCAGCGGGTGGTCCCAGAAACAGAAATCGGGGTTGTCCGTCCATCGGCCGGCGTGTACTTGCCTGTCGTGGTGGCCGATGTGGTGGCAGAGTTCGAGAAGCAATGCGATCGTAAACTGCGCGACCGCAGCCGTCCCATAGGAGGGGATGTTGGTCACCACGACACCATGTTCCCGTGCGGCCTCGATGTCCACCACATTGTACCCGGTTGCGAGGACCCCGATGTACCGGAGGGCGGGGGAGGCTTCGATCGTGGCGCGGGTGATGGGGACCTTGTTGATGATGACCACCTCTGCATTCCCGATCCGCGGGAGGATCAGCTCTTCGGGAGTCCGTTCGTGTACCGTCAGGTCTCCCATGCTGGCAAACCCCTCCCAACTCAGATCCCCCGGATTCTCCGTATACCCATCAAGTACCACTATGTGCATGTTCAGTCTCCTGCAGATGCATAACTATAACGGTGAATGGGAGCTGTGTAAACGGAATCATGAAGAGGGTGCCGCATTGAACGGCACCCTCCGGTCTGGCTCATGTCGTCTCAGATGCAACGGACGGCGTTGAATCCATGGTGTACCGCACTCAGGATATTGTCGGGAGTCTCGGCGTCTCCTACCAACGCACAATCGATCTTGTCGCTCAGTGCGTCATACAGCTCGGTATTCGAACGGTATCCCGCGGCGATGGCGACGGTATCTGCTTCGATCGAGAGTTTCTTTCCGTCCTGCTCGTAGAAGACCTTGCCATCATCGAAGGAGAGGACCTTTGCACCGGTCACTGTCTTGATCGAACAATCCTCCATAAGCTGTCGCAAGGCCTGGTCGTTGTTCTTGCAGTGCCGTGTGGTCATGAGGATCTCAGGCAACATTTCAATGATCGTGACCGAATCAGCCTTCTGTGCACAGTGACAAGCGGTCTCGCATCCCACCAATCCTGCTCCGACTACCACGACTTTTTTGCCATAGGTCTTTCGGTTGGTGAGCAAATCGTTCGCTCCCGTGACAAAGGAGGACCCGATGCCATTGATCGGAGGCATGACAGGAGTCGCTCCGGTCGCAAAAACCACCTTGTCGAACTTGGCTGCGAGGATTTCCTCGGCGCTGGCATCCTTCATCAGCGATACCTTGACCGGACTCCGGTACAGCTTGCCAACCAAGTAGTCGACATAGTCCTTCACATCTTTCTTGAACCGGGGACCGCCTGCGGCAAGCAACAGTCCGCCCAACTCGTTACGCTTCTCCCACAGCTCGACCTGCATGCCACGCTGTGATGCGGTGAGGGCTGCCATGATGCCAGCGGGGCCGCCACCGATGACGAGCACACGCTTGGCAGGATCGGCAGGTGTGACGGGATAGTAGTCCTCGGCAAACGCGTGGGGGTTGACCGCACACTGCATGATCTTCCCGGTGAATCCCGCATAGAGACATTCATTGCATCCGATGCAGGGGACAATATCGTATGTTTCGTGTTTGCGTACCTTGTTCACCCAGTGAGGGTCTGCGATTGCCATGTGTCCGAGTCCGATCATGTCGGCATTTCCCTCGAGAAGGGCAGCTTCCGCATCTGCAGGATTGTACATCTTGCCTTGGGACAACACGGGAACGCTGACGTGCTTCTTGATCTCGGTCGCGATGGGTAGCTGCACCTTGGGCGGCTGGTAGACGGTATTGATCGCCTTGTACCACGCTTCGTAGCATCCCACATCGACATGCAATGCATCAACACCGGCTGCCTCGAGGATCTTCGCCATTTCGATTCCCTCGTCAAGCTCGCGACCACCTTCCACTCCGTGGTAGGGGGTGAACTTGAAGAGGATCGGGAATCCCGGTCCTACTGCGGCGCGGATCGCCTTGATGCATTCGACCGAGAATCGCATCCTGTTTTCCAAACTGCCGCCATACTCATCGGTTCTCTTGTTCCACAGCGTCGACTGGAATTGGTCCATCAGGTACCCGCCGTATCCATGCAGCTCGACCGCATCGGCACCAGCGTTCTTGGCCACCGCGGCACCCTCCGCCATCTTCTGCACGAGAAAAGCGATGTCATCCTTGCTGAACTCCTTGCACCGTACCTCCGGAAACCAGAACGAGTCGACTTCGCTGCACGAGTAGGGGCGAATGTCCCCGGTCGTGAATTGCATACGTCCCAGTCCGGGAGTGAGCTGGATACACAGTTTCGCACCTTGGTTGTGGATGCGTCGCACCAGGAAGTTCAGCTGCTCATAGGCCTTCGCGCTACCGAGTACGTTGCACGCTTTGGCCTCGTACTTCATGGTGACCTGGTTCGCTCCGGTGATGATCAGGGCGAAGCCACCCTTCGCCCGCTCCTCGTAGTAGCGGATCGAACGGTCCGAAAACGACCCGTCGGGGTCGGTCGATGTTCCCATCGGGGCCATGTAGATGCGGTTGCGAAGTTTCATGTTTGCAATCCGTGTCTGTTCAAGAATTTTCATGACAGTATCCTCCTGGTCGGTGTTCTGTGTGTGTATTTTATATTACCGAGGTAATAATAAAATTTACTTGAGTACATCATACGGGAATCGCATGATCATGTCAATACTTTTTTATCGATTGCTTCGAAAGGGGAAACTTGTTGAATCCTTCCCCTTCTGTTACAGTAGTCGGAAGGGGAGCACCGCATGACCGATATGAAAACGAAACTCATGGAGACCGCACGGGAACTGTTCAAGGAGAAGGGGTATGACGCAGTGACCGTAAACGGGATCTGCGAAGCGTGCGGTGTCACCAAGACGACCTTCTATTACCATCTGAAATCGAAGCAGGACATCCTCTTGCAATTCTATGACCTCATCATCGAGAACCTGACACCGTTATTGCTGCAGATGCTCCACACGACGACAAGTTGGGAACAGATCCGCCTGCTCTTCAGCCATCTCATCGACCAGATCGCCATTCTGGGTCCTGAGTTGAATAGCCAACTGCTGATCGTCAACCTCCAACGGAGGGAACGGGCGCTGGATATGCGGGAGAACCTCAGGGAGATCGCAATCGAGATCATCCGCACGGGACAACGGCAAGGACAGTTCAGGAACCCCAATGAATCGGCACAGCTCTACGAAGCGGCGGCCTACATGTTCACCGGGTATGAGTACATGTGGTGTTCGCTCGATGGTGAGTTCGATTGGAAAACACACTTCTTCGGTTCGCTGGAGAACCTCCTGGATGTCGAGGAATCCCTGCGGGAGCATTGATTCGCCACATCATTCCGACTCCTGTCGGTCATGCGTCGAACCAAGATGCGCCGGGAGGGTTGCCCAACCCGTACGCACCCCGTTTCCCCTAGGGATTCGAGCCTTCCCTTCGCATCCGATACTGCAATCTTCCGATCTCACGCTTCTTTTCCTTGCTCCGTCTCAAAAGTTCTTCATTGGAGAGCGCTTCGGTCGCAAGGCGCAAGAAATGCTCATACCGGTCACGAGGGAGCGTACCTTCCGCGACGGCATGCAACAGCGCACATCCCGATTCTACGGTGTGCGTGCAGTCGCCATAACGGCATTGGGTCGCAAGTGCTGCGATATCCGCGAACGAACCATCGATCTCTGATCGAGAGCCGTGCACGGCTACGGTCCTGATCCCCGGGGTGTCGAGCACGAGAGAACCGTTGGGCATCAGGTGGAGGTACCGCGCTGTCGTGGTATGGCGGCCTCGGCCGTCTTGCGAGCGAACTGCACCGGTCTGTGCGATCTCAGCCGCACCGAGCGCATTCACCAGTGTCGATTTTCCGGCACCGCTGGTTCCCAGCAGCATGTATGTCATCCTCGCATGAAAGAGAGCGGAAAGCTCGTCGATCCCCCTGCCGTCAAGCGAGTCCGCAAGACAAATGTGAAGACCGGGGAACCGTCTTGACGATTCCTCCTTGAGTGCCTGCAAATCAGCGATCAAGGAGATCTTGGTGAGGACCAGGATAGTCGGTATCTGCTGTGCCGAGAGGAGGGAGAGGAACCGTTCGATCCTTCTCGGATTGTAATCGTGGGCACAATCCTGCACGATCACGGCCCCGTCGATGTTCGCCGCGACCGGCTTTGCTTCTGCCTGTACCTTTTTCCCTTCATGCGCTGCCGGCCGGGAAAATTGATTCTTCCTCGGAAGGACCGATTCGAGCAAAGCACGCTTGGGAGCGTGCATCCGGATCGCACACCAGTCTCCGATCACCGGATGCTGTTGTACGCCCAAATCGAGTAGATTCCGGAACGTGCCCGAGTGTTCGAGAAGTACGGTACCCTCGCTGCAGATGGCCAGGTACAGGCCGCGGCCTTCCCTGATGATCCGTGCCGCCGACATACCTTGGTGCCGGTAGGGAGCGAATGATGGTTCCGATGAGGATTCCCATCCATAGGAAAAGAGAATGTCCATATTCTGATGGTTCATGATTTGCCTTCCGCTTAGGAGAATGTGGAACCGGGACGATCGACGATCGTCCTGTCGGGGTTATCGCACCGCGGGAGTGTGTAAGTGGTTTCTCTGTCGTCAGAGAGGATCGACCGTCTTCACCGCACGTGTGCGATCAGGCGACCCGCTCCGAATTCCGTATGGACATCCATGCTCCTGTCAATTCTGCTTCACTGTACCGCCACGGAGGGTTCCGGTCAAGCCGCAGGGAATCCACAGGTACGATTTCTTATTCTGATGCATCACGGTGTGCCGGATATCTCGGTGGTTGCACCCAGGATGTGCCCGATCACCGTATCCTTTCCGGCCAACAGGTCCGCAACGCTCTTTCCTGCCGACACGTGGGGAATCAGCGGTCCCGGTGCATGTGACGGATCCATCACGAAGTGCCGGGTCGAGTACATCACGGGCAACTTGCTGTTCGGCAGCTCGAAAGAGGCTACCTCGCCGTAATGATTCACACTTCCTCCGGTGGGAGAACCAACAAGACGGCATGCGGTGCGCCGCGTGAAGTGGATCGCGTTCATCACGGCTGAGGAGAATGTCCCTTCCCCGATCAGCACATCGAGGGGAAATCCCATCTCTTGCTGCAGGCGTGCAAGACCATCCACCATGGGCTCGAAGAGACGCGAGTCTCCCCCTCCATTGTATCGCAGATCGACGATCACCCGCTTTGGAGCGTCCCTTCGGATCGTGGCGAGCACTTCATCGATGAAATCGGAGAGGGGATAGTCGGGTACCGACGCACAGACATTGTATTGGATGAACAGCGCATCATGGGAATCCAACGTGAGATACCGGTAGGGGAGCGTGGAGATGCCCGTCGGAGGGACCACATCATAGAGCGTTGCGAACTGCATGGCGGAAATGGTTGCCGAAGACCGTGGCACGAACTTTACGGCAACAGGTTCCGTGCTGCCGTAGGGCACTACGGTAAAGGAAATATTTGCAAGCGGATCCTCGGATGCTCCAAGATAGCTGTAGAATTCCGACAGGTGGAGCAACCGCGCGACGCTGTGGTACAGCCATACCTCGTTGTCATGACCGACCAGAACCCGGGCGAGCCCGATGATCCGCTCCATCGGCATTCCCCCGACTGCGAGCACCTGTGCGCCGAGGAAGTCCCGCCTATCCGCATCGATCGCGAGGATGCGCCAAGCGCCATCGATGAAAGAGAGGTTCATGGGAATCACGTGGAAATGGGCGGCGAGCTCAGGGGTGATCCCTACTGCGGTATGGGAATCATGTGCGAAGGCGGTAATCTTGGAGAGGGCGAAATAGAAGTCGGTATCATCCAAGCTCCCGATCTCTCGGGCCACTTGGTCATAGAGCTTCCTCAGCTCCTTCCGTGTACCGTCATGGAAAAAGTCCGCGTGCACATCGGGGAGGTTCGTCGCGAGCACGTACAGGTCCTCCTCCATCGGATTTTCTGTGCGGACGGGAGGCAGGGAAGCACAGCCATGCAGCAGCAATGCCATGAGCATGACCATGAGCAGGATGCCAAGGTGTTTTGCATGCATGGCCTGATCATACCAAATATGTCTTGGACGTGCACGGTATATCAGTCGTGGTGAGGGAAAAGGCGAAAGAGAAGAACCGGTGCCGACCCATGACAGGTCAGGCACCGGTGTCCATCAGCCGCGCGCTCCGTAGGTGTCGTTCATGTCCACGGAAGCGAGATCGACGCCCAAGGCTTTCGCAACTCCGGCTCCGTATGCGGCATCTGCCAGATAACAGTGGCGGATATGCCGTTTTCGGACCAGAAGCGTCGTTCCCTGCATGTTGCGGGCGGTATTGGCGAACAGCCGCTCCTGCTCATCCGGTTTCATGATGTTGAACAACTTGCCGGCTTGTTCGAAGTAGTGATCGTCATCCTCCCTGAAGTCGTAGTGGTCGATCGGACCATCTCCGTCATGGGGTGGTTCCTGCAACCCATTCTGATCCCTCCACATCCCATGGGAGTTCGGGTTGTAGTGGACCGTGCCGGCGAAATTGCCGTCCACGCGCATCGCACCGTCACGGTGGTAATGGTTGGTCTCCACCTTGCTGCGGTTCACGGGTATCTGGTAGTGGTTCACGCCCAGGCGGTACCGCTGTGCGTCTCCGTAGGCGAAAAGCCGCCCCTGCAGCATGCGGTCAGGCGAGTACCCGATTCCCGGCACACTGTTCGCAGGATTGAACGCAGATTGCTCGACATCCATGAAATAGTTGTCGGGATTGCGGTTCAGTTCAAAGTATCCCACCTCATGTAACGGGTACTCATCATGATACCAGACCTTGGTGAGGTCGAAGGGGTTGTCGGGATGCTTGCGAGCCTGTTCCTCGGTCATGATTTGGACATACATCGTCCACTTCGGGAACTCCTTGCGCTCGATCGCATCGAACAGGTCCCTCTGGTGCGACTCACGGTCCTTCGCGACCACGTGTTCGGATTGCTCGTCGGTGAGGTACTTGATGCCCTGTTGCGTCTTGCAGGTGAACTTCACCCAGAAGCGTTCGTTATTCGCGTTGATCAGACTGTAGGTGTGGGATCCGTACCCATTCATATGGCGATAGGTTGCCGGGATGCCCCGGTCTCCCATCGTGATCGTGATCTGGTGCAGGGCCTCGGGGAGCATCGACCAGAAGTCCCAGTTGTTCTGGGCCGACCGCATGTTTGTCTTCGGATCACGCTTCACCGCGTGGTTGAGGTCGGGGAAGAGCATCGGGTCGCGGAAGAAGAACACCGGTGTATTGTTTCCCACCAGGTCCCAGTTGCCTTCCTCTGTGTAGAACTTCATCGCGAAACCACGGATGTCACGCTCAGCATCGGCTGCCCCCCGTTCACCTGCAACCGTGGAGAAACGGATGAACATATCGGTCTTCTTGCCGATTTCGGAAAAGAGTGCAGCCTTCGTCCATCTGGTGATGTCGTGGGTCACGGTGAAGGTTCCGAACGCTCCCGAACCTTTCGCGTGCATCCGTCTTTCGGGGATCACCTCGCGATCGAAGTGGCTCATCTTCTCAAGATACCAGGTGTCCTGGAGCATGACGCCACCGCGTCGTCCTGCAGTCTGGATGTTCTCGTTGTGTGCAATCGGGCGACCGCTGACGGAAGTCAAGGGTTTCTTCTCCGTGTTGTCCCGCCCGTTCGGATCAACCGTTTCGTTTCCATTCTTTTTGTCTGCCATGATTTGCCTCCCTGTCTTGGGCTCAGTATCGCATGGGTGTGGAGGAATGTAAATCAGTAATTGTTCTTATTTTTCACTATTCCCTTCCCTACACGTCTACGGCAACTGTACTTTTCTTCATTCCCTGCGTGTCATGAACACCTTTTTCTGGTACCATGGCAATGACGTGCCTACACGTCATCCAAGAGAACAGGCGGGCCGCATATGAACGTAATGGATCTTTGGAGCTTGCAGGGGCAGTTGCTCCTTCTGCTCGTCGTGGGTGCAGTCTTGCGGCGCACGGGACTCTTCAGCGTCGCGACAAAAGCATTCCTCACCGATTTCGTCATCTACGTGACACTCCCGTGCAGTATCGTCCTCTCCTTCATGATGGATATCGATCTCTCCGTGCTCCGTTCCTTTGCCATCGTGCTGGTCGTCTCGCTGGCAATCCAGTGTTTCTGCATCCTGCTCGGCAAGGTGCTCTACCGGAAGCAGGACCGACGGAGACGGAGTGTCCTCAAGTACGGGATGTTGGTCTCGAATTCCGGCTTCATGGGACTTCCGGTGACACAAGAACTCTACGGTGCGGGAGGGTTGATGTATGCTTCGATCTACCTGATTCCGCAGCGGGTGGTGATGTGGAGTGCCGGGGTCTCCTGTTTCGCGAGCGAGGCGGTCTCCTGGAAGCAGGCCCTGCGCAGCTCAGCGCTGCATCCGGGGATGATCTCCGTGTATGTAGGCATGGTGTTTTTACTGTTCCATCTCCCGCTTCCACGATTCATCGAGCACACTATGATCTCGATCGGATCGTGCACCACGCCGCTTTCCATGATGCTCATCGGATCGATCATAGGAGAGATGGACCGCACGCAGATGCGTGTGGACCTGTTTTCGTTGATTTACGCATCGATCAGGCTCATCCTCATCCCTCTCGTCACGTTCATCGGTTGCCGCTTGTGCCAGGTGGATCCGCTCATCACCGGAGTCTCGGTCATCCTTGCCGGAATGCCCGTGGGAAGTACCACCGCCATCCTCGCAGCCAAGTATGGCGGTGACGCTTCATTCGCCAGCCAACTGGTGACGATCTCCACCGTGCTCTCGATGCTCACGATTCCCTTGTGGGCGATGGTGATGTGAGAAGACAGGGATCACAAGCCGCTTTTTTGTGTTTCCCCACGTTTCCAGTGGTACATGCAGGCGCCGATCATCAGGCTGCTGATCGCATCGGAAACTGGGAATGCGATGAATACACCCAAAAGTCCCCACAAGGATGAAAGCAGGAAGATCATGGGGATGAGGATGACGAATTGCCTGGCGATCCAGAGGATGAGCGCCGGCAACGCCTTCCCGATGCTCTGGAACAGTGCGGTTCCCAGGCCCTGGACTCCCAACACGGTCAATCCTGCAAGGACGATTTGTGCAGCAGTGGTCGCGATGTCCAGCAATGCTCCATCCGTCGTGAACAAACCGAGGATCGTGCGCGGCATGAGAAGGATCAGCAGATAGGATACACACCCGAAGACACTCGCGATGAGAAGGCTCACTTGCAGCACCTCGAGCACCAGGGCATTCCGTTGCCCTCCATGGTGGTATGCTGCGATCGGCTGGAATCCTTGGACGATTCCGGAGATCGGCATGTTCAGCATCATCAGCAGTGTCCCGGTCATCCCGTACGCCGCGATGGCGCCAGAACCGCCAAGCTTGCCCAGCTGATGGTTCACCACGATGCTTACCACGCTGGTACCGACCGTGGCATGCACCTCGTCGGAAGAGCCTTTCCCAAGTTCCCTTGAGACCGCACAAGCTCCTCCGACACCGATCATCAAGGCGATTCCGGTGAGCATGACATACGCGGGGAACGAGATGTCCAATGCAGCGATTCCGACCGATCCTACCACCCGTCCGACGAACATCATGTCGACCGGCGTGTAGAAGACATTGACCAAGAGCCCGATCATCGCGGGAACGGAGAGCCTCAGGAGGCTGGGTGGTAAGTGCGGATCATCCAGGTTCCGAAATCCGCTGTCTGTCCCGGCATGCGTGCGGTTCTTCACTCTCTGCATGTGCATGAGGAACCATACGCCAACCCGGCGAGCATTTCCAGAGGGGAAATCGGTACAGATGAGGATGCACCGCAAGGTTGCATGCCAGGGAAAGAGGCTCGTGAGACACGTGAAAAAATATTTCACCACGGTATTGACCTTTCCGTAGCGTAAAGGTTTATGCTCATCTCATGAAAGAAGAAGCGGACAGGGCGTTGTCGATCAAGGACGTGGCACGCTTGATGGGAACCACGACCCGGACCCTCCGGTGGTATGATACCGTAGGGCTCGTGGTAGCTGAGCGGGATCGATGCTCCGGGTATCGGGTGTACCGACAGGAACATCTGAAGCGGCTGCAGCAGGTCGTGTTCCTGCGGGAACTCGATTTCTCCCTGGAAAAGATCAAGGGCATCCTTGCCGATCCCGGTTTCGACAGACAGCAGGCGCTGCATGTGCAGATCGATGCGCTCAAGAAGAAGCGGGCACGTTTCGACCAGATGATCAGGACACTGGAACTGACACTCCGGGAGGAGAGAGGAGAGTATGTGATGGGCAATCATGAACGGTTCAAGGGATTCGACTTCTCGCACAACCCCCACGAGGCTGAGGCGAGGAAGCGGTGGGGGGACAAGCAGGTGGATGCGGCGAACGATCGGCTAGGATCATTGGCAGAACAGGAGAAGCAGGACTTTGCCGTGGAGATGGAGAAAAATTTCTCCGAACTGGCTTGTCTCATCGGAACTGATCCGGCTTCGCCCGAGGTCCAAGAGGCGATCGGCAGGTGGCATGCACTGTTGCAAAGGATGGGAACCTATACGCCCTCCATGTTTGCGAACCTGGGTCGGATGTATGTCGAAGATCCCCGGTTCACTGAGACTCTCGACCATCATGGGGAAGGTTTGGCCCGCTTGATGCGCGATGCGATGATCATCTGGGCGGAACATCACGAGTGAGGGCGGTATCTGCACCACAGCGTGAGGTCTCGCTCGAGGCGTTGCGTTCGGCGATACGGAAATCCGAGCGCTCATGCGAGAGGATGCAGGCGAAGGGCGTGGCGACCGTGCTCGTCGAACGGCGCCTTGCGGCTCTCCGGGCAGGCTTGGCAGTCCTCGAATCGTCAGGGAATCACGCTCTCATCTCGTTCACCGATGAGACTCTGCTCGAATCGCGCGGGACACTCGCCGACTTGCATCGGAACATCTCAACGATGTTCGGTAAGACGAAGGAGGGGACGGCACAACATACGCTCATGAGCAGGCGGCTGTTCGCATTGGAGTGTGCCATCGAGGCTATCGACGACCTCCTTGATTGAAACGATGTGCTGTGATTGCAGTGGGCAAGGGCGCTCCGTCATGGCATGATGATTGCATCTTCGTACCGAGACGCCCTTTGCCGCTTGCGCATCGGCGAGCTCCGGGAGCGGCTGGCATCTCCGGGACCATCATCATGGCTGCTCGAGACGCTGTACGTGATCCGGATGCAGAACCGTATTGAGTCGCACATGTTCCTTGGTCTCTGCGTGGTAGTATTTGTGTGCATGCCTTTCTTCGGCGGGCAATCCCAGGTCCTTCGGGTTGTCGTGGTCTCCCCATACGATCTCAAGGGTGATCCCACGTTTTCGGAAGACCGCGTGAAACCATCCGATCGGATGGGGTTCGGCGATATCTCCGGTGCAGACCACCTCCCTGGCTCCGCGCATGAGGATGTCCTCGGTTGAACACAACAGGTTCTTGCGCTCATCGATACCGAATCGTCGTGCGAAACGGTGTCCGAGATTGCAGGCGGTGATCCGTGCCGACAGCATGAAATGTCTTCTTGTTGCACTAAGGGGTTCCCATCGCCCGGATGAAACGCAGGTTATGGATGATCCTGTCCGACTTCCACCAGTTCTTGGCGATGGCCCATTCCTGTTGATATGCACTCCAGTTCCAAGGTATCGGCCACGATCCGTCCTCCGATTGTGTCCTACGCAAGAATGCACACTCCTCTTGGATGATGTCTTCGATGCCATGGCAGAACGGGCTCCCACGGGAGATGACGAATTGCGAGGGCCTGCATACGTACTCGTGTTCCCAAGCCTTGGGATCCCATTCGATCTGCCTGGAGATTTCCTCTCTCAGCAATGCCTCGAGGTTGTTCAAGTCGATGATGTCAGGTCGATTTGACGCGAGCAGGTCCTCATGCAACCGCAGGTATCCAAAGATCGTATGCATGCCGTTCTCCCGTTCGCCGGAGCACAGCTGCGCGTAGGCATTGCGTGCGATCTGGCATGCCACAGGATAAAACGGGTTCTCAGGGAAAGCCCATCGGATGAAGAATCCTGCGAGGGCTGCGCTCGGATTGTAATCGTCGGAGTCTGTGGTATCCTCTTCGGTTTCCCACCACGGGGCATGAGGATGCGCGTTGTTGCTTTTGATCACTTTGTACCAGAGCCTTCCATCGAAGGACCTGCCGCTTCCGAGGTAGCACAGGATCCCTTGCAGGATGGGATGGTCAGCGTCGGTGATGCCAAGCTCCCTGATGATCTCCGTGGCACTCCACGTCTGCATCGGGGAGGATTCGGGATTCCATATGTCGGCTTCGAGCACCGAGCCGAATCCGCCATCCGCATTCTGGTAGCATGCAAGGACCTTGAGGACCGAATCCGCAGAACCCCCCTCGAAGTGGAATTGCCAGCGAACCAAGTCCAAGGGCCTGGCATTCCGATGGATGAACCGACCGGTCGATTGCATCATCCGTTCCATGAGCGACACGCTCCCTTTCCTGGAAAGACTGTAGCACATGAACGGTCGGAGAAGAAGCACGAAGCGGTTATCTCACGAGATGCGGCAGGCTTCCATGTGGTTGTTGAGTGAACAAGTTAACCATTATTACATATAAAAATAGTGATTTTTCACTTTACATATCAAATTACGTGATTTACTATGGAGTTGAAGCAGATATGGAGAGTATGAAAAGGTGAACAAGATAACCATTTCCGATATCGCTGCACATGCACATGTTTCCAAGGCATCAGTCAGTTATGTGCTCTCGGGTAGGAAGAAGCTGAGCGATGAAGTCGAGAAACGGATCATGGATGCCGTTGCCGAACTTGGATATGTTCCTCCCGAACATGCGCCGCGCCTTGCAAAGAAGACTCCAAGGATCATCAACTTCTGTCTTCCGCTCGAGACGGGAACCATCACTGACGATCCCTACTATATCCCGTTGATCGAAGGAGCGATGGATTATGCGGCAAGCCAGGGCTACCATCTGATGATTACCCGGCTGACAGCCGGTGATGAAATAGCGAAACGCATGTTTTTCAAATCACTTGGCTATATCGACGGAGTGTTGCTGTGCAACCTGCAACGTGATCACGTGTATGAACAGGCGTTGCTGGATCATGGCATACCGTTCGTGGTGAACGGAACTCCCGACAATAGCGATACGAAGTATTACGTTGATGCCGATATCGAAGGAATCGCCTACCAGGCGGCGACCTACCTGCTCAAGAAGGGACATCGCAGGATCTACTACATCAATCTCGTAGAGCATCTGTTGCAAAGTCAGTTCCGATTGAGTGGGTTCAAGCTCGCGCACGAAGAGTTCGGTATTCCGTGGATCGAGGAGAACCACACGTTCTGCGATGTCAGCAGGGACGATGCCGCTTCGGTGATGCAAGAAGCATTCAGGAACGGTGCCCGGCATGCAACCGCGATCGTCACCTCGAATGAGATGCAGGCGTGGGGTGTGATCAAGGTCGTCCAGGAAAAACAGATCCATATTCCCCAGCAGATGGCCATCGTCAGCATGGGGGGAAGTGCCCTCGCCACCTTGGGGCATCCGAATTTGACTACGTTGGATTTCTCCCCGGCAAAAATCGGCATGGAGTCGGCAAAGATGCTCATCGAAGTGATCGAACGCAAGCGTATCCGTCCCAGTCACCTGATCGTTCCGGGGAGACTGATTGAACGGGAATCCACGTGAATCTCCGGCAAGCCGGACAGTTCGCGAGATAATAAAAAAGGAGTGTGAGAGTATGAAAAAGAACGCCACACGTATCGGAATCATTCTGGTACTCGTCCTGTTGATCGCGGGTGCCGCGACTTTGGGAGCGCAAGGCCAGAAGGGCGAGGCAGAGGGTCCGATCACTTTGACCGTCTGGAACTTCAAGTATGCGGAGGAGATTGGCGGGAAAGCATTCCGGGAGATGGACAGGTTGTTCATGGAGCAGAATCCGGGAATCATCATTGACCATCAGGCACAGCCGGAGTCGAACTATTATCAGTTGCTGATCTCCGCATTCTCGGCAAAGAGCGACCTCGATGTGTTCCTTACCCACACAGACCAACGGGCTTGGGGCATTTCGGAGTCTTATTATTTGCTCGACGATCAGATAAAGGATGTGATGGACACCTACGCCGATTCTGCACTGGAAGCGTGTTCTGAAACGAAGTCGAAGGACTCGGGAATCAAGATCTTGCCGCTGACCGCCCAGGGGAACGGTTTCTACTACAACAAGACACTGCTGAAGCAAGCCGGACTCGATCCGGAAGTCGTGCCCTCCGATTGGAACACGTTCCTGAATGCTTGCGAGAAGCTCAAGAACGCAGGAATCACTCCGATCATCTATGGAAACCAGGGCAGTCCGTTCGGTATCTGCTTCACCTATCGTACCATTCTCGGCACGTTGCTCAGCAGCGATGAGATCGATGGGTTCACCGATGGGTCGACCACATTCAAGCGGGATGAATATGTCCAGGCCACCCGGATGATCAAGGAGCTGTTTGACAAGGGGTACGTGAACGTGGAAAACAGCTCGATTCCCTATTTCATGGATGGCATCACCGACTTCCAGGCAGGAAAAGGGGCTTTCTTCTGCGGCCTGAACAGCGATATCGCGCACTGGAAGGATTTCGGAACCGCACTCGGGTATGAGAATGTCGGTTATTTCTCAGCTCCTGTCGCTTCCAATGCCAAGTATCCCTTGGCACAGGTCAACCAGGGAGCCGGAATCGGATTCGCCGTGGCGGACCACAGCCCGCACAAGGAAGCTGCGGCCAAGTATGTGAAGTTCATGACCAGTGGGGAAGCAGGAAAAGTCTTCATGGATGCCACAGGGGCGATTGTTCCCAACTCAACCATCCCCGTGGATGCCTCCAACCCGATGCTCACAGACATCCTTGAGAAGATGAACAGCCATGCCACTCCCGATATCATGAACAGGGTTCCGGGAGGGATGATCACCGATTATTACAACTTCATGACGCTCTATTTCATCTCCGGGGAGATCTCGGAAAGCCGCTACATCGATCAGGTCGAGGCGATTTACCGAAGCAATCTGTAGTAACGGACAATCATCGAATCTGAGGATCGCAGATGACAGACCGCTGCGATCCTCTTCAGAATCAGGAGTTTTCGTGAAACGAACGCGATTTCGCATGACACAGGATGCCAAGGACGCGCTGGTCCTCCTCTCTCCCTTGCTTGTGCTCACCGGGGTGTTCTTGGTGTTTCCCGTCGCATCAAACTTCTACTACAGCCTCACGAAGTGGAAAGGATTGGGAACTCCCGTGTTCATCGGATTGGAGAATTATCGGCAGTTGTTCCAGGATACCCGATTCTACAGCTCCCTGAAGAGTCTCGGGACGTTGGTGCTCTACATACCGTTGGGGGTATTCCTGCCGTTGGTGATCGCGAATATCCTCCGGACAGGATTGCACGGTTGGAAGGCATACCGGGCACTACTGTACCTTCCGAACATCATCGGTCCGGTCATCCTGGGAACGATCTTCTCGGTCATTCTGAGCCAGGTCGGACCGATAACCGAGATACTGAAGAGCCTCGGCTACGCCAACGCAAACGAGTTCTATATGCTCGGCAAGTCGACGAGTGCGATCAATACGCTTTCATTCCTATTCGTCGTATGGATGCGGGTAGGGTTCGGGTGTATCTATTTTCTTGCTGCCATGAGTACCATCGATGAATCGCTCTACGATGCGGCGAAGATCGACGGTACGAACAAATTCCAGGATTTCATCCATATCACCATCCCGGGAATCCGGTTCTCTATCGAGTTCTTTACCGTCCTCGCATTCATCGAAGTGTTCGCGAGGATGTATGGCATGATCTTCACACTCACGGGAGGAGGTCCTGGATATGCCACGTATACGCTGGAATTCGGTGTCTACATGCTGAGTTTCAGCGCATATCAGAAGGGTTACGCTTCGGCATGGGCAGTGATCCTGTTCTTCTTCTGCGCAATCATCGCTCTGGTACAGATACGCCTGATACGGAAGGGAGAGCAATCATGAGCTTGCAAAAAGGACGCTTATGGGATCTCATCCTCAGAGGCATGACCCATTTCATGCTCATCCTCTTCTCCTTGGTAATCGCGTACCCAATTTACTTCTCGATCATCACGAGCCTGAAATCTTCCGCTGACTATGCTATGGACAAGGTGGGGGTGCCCACTTCTCCAACGATTCAGAATTACATACAGGTTTTGTTGAACATGAACATGTTGCGATTCATGTTCAATACGGTACTCCTTGTTGGCGTAAGCATGGTACTGTACTTCCTCATCTGTACAGCTGCAGGCTTCGCGTTCGGGAAACTCAGATTCAAAGGGCGGTTGTGGATTTTCACCTTCGTACTTTTCATCCAGATATTCCCGCAGATGGTCATCGCCGGTCAGATCTACCAGATGATCAGCAAGATGCAACTGCTCAACACCTATGTAGGGCTGATTCTCGTGTGGGTCGCCTACTTCGCGCCATTCGGCACCTATATCATGACAACCTACTACGGAAGCATACCCCGGTCCCTGGTTGAGTCGGCGCGGATCGATGGGGCAGGGGTGATCCAGCAGTTGATCTGGATCATGATTCCGATCGCAAAGCCGATGATCGGGACCTTGGGAATCATCGGTGCGCTGGCGATGTGGCATGAGTTGCCATTTTCGATGCTGATCCTGCAACGACAGCAAATGCGGACGCTCACCCTTGGGATTGCACTCATGAAAGGCGAGTTCGGTTTGCCCACACCGGTACTCACGGCTGCCATCATGGCCACTTCGGCGATTCCGCTTGTCATGTATATCATATTCCAAAACTATATCACCATGGGATCCACAGCCGGTTCCATCAAGGGATAGTCTGAAACCCGAGGAGCGTAGATACGATGAAACAATCCAATGATTTTGCCCACGACATGATCGATCTTGATACGCATCCCGATCGCCTCCTCTTCCTTGCCGGACAAGACGTGAAACCCATGCAGAATCCTGATGGTACCATCAGTATCGTCGTTTCCTTGCAAGGGATGCGCCACAACGGTACGTTCCGACCGATCGGAGAAACCCGGCAGGTCCGATTCACCCTTTGTGCCTATGGAAAGGATATCCTGAGATTCTCGGGAGCATTCGCCGACGAAAAGATCCTGCAAGACTCGATCATGCTCGACCTTGATCCATCGGTGGCTCCCTCTCCGTTGGTGCTCAGGATGTCCGGCGAGGGACTGTACGTGATGGAAGACCCGGACGGAACGATACGGGCACGTATCACGACAGCCTCGTCTACGGTACGGCATTGGAGTGACCTGCAGCGTCCTGGCGATCCCATGATCGGGATGGAATTCTATCCGTCCGGCGATGAGACGTGTCCGGTCAGGTTCATGCGCCATGATCACTTCTTTCCGGGGAAACTCGAATCGGCACCACTCGGGTGTCTTGTCGACAAGCATGCGGTATCCGGGACGGTCTTTTCCCTGCACAGCAATCCTGATGCGCACTTCTATGGAACGGGGGAGCGTTTTGGGAGGCTTGATCTCGCAGGCAGGACCATCACGTTGGAGAATACCGACGCGTTGGGCACTGCAAGCAGGAAGGCGTACAAGAATGTCCCCTTCTTCTTCTCCAGCGAAGGATACGGATTGTTCGTCCACTCGTCAGCCCACATGCGTCTTTCATTCGCCGATATTTCCAATCGGGCGGTACAGGGGCTGATCGAGGAGAGCCGGCTCGACCTGTTCGTCATCGGAGGGGGAAATCCCCAGCGCATCATCAACAATTACAGAAGACTGACTGGCTTTTCTCCCGACTTGCCTCGGTGGAGTTATGGCATGTGGATGAGCCGGATGACGTATTTCTCAGCCGATGAGGTGAGAACGATCGTCAAAAGACTCAGGAAGGAAGGATATCCCTGTGATGTGATACACCTCGATTCGGGGTATTTCGCGAATGATTGGGTGTGTGATTGGAAATTCTCACCCAACACATTTCCAAATCCTTCGGATTTCATCAGGGAGATGCGTCGGGATGGCATTCACATCAGTGTGTGGCAGACACCGAATATCGGAAAGGAAAATTCCCTCTACCAGGAGGCTGTCGAGCATCGATATCTGCCTCCGACGAGGGACAGTGAAGTCATGCGGACGATGAGCGATTTCTCGGGGCAGGACTTCGGAGGACAGATCGATTTCACCGATGAGGGGGCCACTGCGTGGTATAAGGATCGTATCAGAGGCCTGTTGGATCTCGGAGTGGAGTGCATCAAGACCGATTTCGGCGAAAAGATTCTCCAGCAAGCCGATTTCAGGAACATGCGGGGAGAGATGCTGCACAATATCTACTGTCTTCTGTATCAGAAGGCAGCATTCGAGACCACCGGAGAATACGGAGACCGTCCGTTCATCTGGGCACGGGCCACTTGGGCGGGAGGTCAAAGGTATCCGCTTCACTGGGGAGGCGACACCGCCTCGACGTGGGACGGCATGTCATCCACGCTCCGCGGAGGACTGCAGCTTGGCTTGTCCGGATATGCCTTCTGGAGCCACGACATCCCAGGTTTTCACGGGTTGCCCGAATTCATGAACAGCTGGCCTTCCGAGAACCTCTACCTGCGATGGACACAGTTCGGCGCATTCACCTCACACATGCGATATCATGGTACGAGTCCCCGGGAACCTTGGGAGTTCCCCGGTTGCGCGCAGTTGGTGCGACAATGGCTCCGATTACGCTATGCGTTGATTCCCTACATCATGCAGGAAGCCGCATGGTGCACCGACAGGAACAGCGGCCGGCCCATGATCGCTCCGCTGTTGTTTGACTATCCTGCGGACCCGAATGTCTGGCATATCGATAACGAATATCTGTTCGGCAGGGATCTGCTCGTCGCACCGATCATGAACGACGACGGCATTCGCGATATCTATCTTCCGGAAGGGGATTGGATCGAACTGTGCAGCGGCAGGTATTTCCCGGGAACCCGATGGCTGAAAGGAGTGCGGTATCCCCTGGCAGCCTTCCCCGTCTTCGTGAGATCCGAAGCTGCGATCCCCTATTATCCATATCTTGTGGATTCCACCGAACAGATGGACATGACGAATGTGCACTACCTCAGGTTCAACGTGGAAGGTGCAGACGAGTTTGAAGGTCTTGCGCGCAGTCCCTTGGGCAAGCTCTGCGGGTTTTCCGATGGACAACTCGCTATCGATTTCGGTCCGGACTGTGTGTAGGGGCTTCCAATGTGGAAAGAGAACTGGGAACAGACAAAGAGCCGCTTCGATGATTTCTGGAAGAGAAACGGGTTTGTCCTCGCAACCTGGAACGGATATGTTCCGACCGATCGGCTGGTTCGTGCCGAACCTGCATGGTACACGGAAGAGGATCGGATCCGACTCGAGGAGCTCGAGAAGACTGAGTCATGGGACACGCTTCATCTGGACCCCCGGATGGTCGCGCTCCATCAGTATCGTGCGATCAGTCGCGGGATTTATCCAGGGGACTTGATGCCGTTCGCTTACTGCGATTGGGGGACGGTGACACTCGCGCCGATGCTCGGAGCACGACAACACTTCAGCAGGGATACTGTGTGGTACACGCATGAACGGATGCCACTTTCTGCCGAGGAGGACAGGAGCCTGCTTCTCGAACAAGACAACGAATGGTTCGTGAACCTGCAGGAACTGGCGAGGGTCGGTACCGAGTGTGCCGCTGGCAGATATCCGTGCGGAGCCCCGGCGATTTTCGGGGGGTTGGACGTCCTCTCTGAACTGCGGGGAGCTTCGGAACTTTGCATGGACCTGTTGCTGGAACCCGATTGGGTCCTTGGAAAACTGAAAGAGATCGACATCGCCGCCGAACAGGCGTATCATACGATGTATGACATCATCCGGGATGAAGAGGGCTCGATGTTCCATGCTTTCTTCATGTTCTGGGCTCGGGGAAAGGCATCACTCTTGCAGTGTGATTTCGCAAGCCTCATTTCGGAGTCGATGTTCAGGGAGTTCGCCGTTCCCTCGATCAGGAAAGCATGTTCCTACCTCGATTACGCACTGTACCATGTCGACGGTCCTGATGCGCTCAGGACTGTTGACGCACTGCTGGAGATCGAGGAACTCGACTGCCTGGAATTCACTCCGGGTCCACAGCTTCCCCAGGGGGGAGATCCCTGTTGGTATCCCTTGTACCGGAAGATCAAGGAGTCGGGCAAGTGTGTCCAAGCAGTCGAGATGCAACCGGAAGAGGTGGTTCCCTTGCTTGACGCCGTAGGTCCGGATGGTATGTACCTCATGGTCAATTTCAGAAATGAACAGGAAATCTTGGATCTGAACAGATCAGTACAATCGTATAGGTGACTAACCGTATTGCCCCTTCTGCATCAATCTGTTTCCCAGTAGAATCGCATACAAGCCCCTGTACTATCGTGTGATATGTAGGCAGGAATCGGGCAAAATGCCCTGCGCATCATGACAAACCACAATTTTGAGGAAAATTACTGTGGAAAAGGGGAAATCATGGTACACTTTTCGGTGTATCAGTGAGATACAAACCCTCAAAGGAGAGAACGTATGAAAAAGAGTTTGATTGTTCTGTTGGTTCTGATCCTCGCGGGTGGGGCACTTTTTGCACAGGGCGCTACGGAAACCGCAGCTCCCGCCACTGCAGCAAAGTTCCACATCGGCGTGGTAACCGGCACCGTTTCGCAGTCAGAGGATGACTTGCGTGGTGCTGAGAGGATGATCCAGGAATACGGTTCTGTCGCTACCGGCGGCATGATCCAACACCTGACGTATCCCGACAACTTCATGGATGAGGCCGAAACGACTATCTCCATCATCTCCGGCATGGCAGATGATCCGCTGATGAAGGCGATCATCGTCAACCAGGCGATTCCCGGCACGACCGAGGCTTTCCGCCGCGTCAAGGAGAAGAGACCCGACATCCTCTGCATCGCAGGCGAAGCCCACGAGGATCCTCCTGTGATCCAGAGCGCAGCTGATCTGGCCGTGAACAACGACTTCGTTGCCCGCGGATACCTGATCATCAAGACCGCCCACGATCTCGGATGCGACACCTTCGTGCACATTTCGTTCCCGCGGCACATGAGCTACGAGACGATGAGCCGCCGCGTTGCGATCATGCGGGCCACGTGCGAAGAGTTCGGCATGAAGTTCGTGCTTGAGACCGCTCCCGATCCGACCAGCGATGTCGGTCAGGCCGGTGCCCAGCAGTACGTGCTCGAGAAGGTTCCCGCTTGGGTCCAGCAGTACGGCAAGAACGCTGCCTACTTCTGTACGAACGATGCGCACACCGAGCCGCTGCTCAAGCAGCTGATGGCGTACGGCGGTTACTTCATCGAAGCCGACCTTCCTTCACCGTTGATGGGATATCCCGGAGCTCTCGGTCTTGACCTTTCTGCACAACAGGGCAATTCCGCGGCGATCCTCAAGGCTGTGGAAGAGGCAGTCATCGCCAAGGGCGGTGCCGGTCGCTTCGGAACTTGGGCATTCTCTTATGGTCTCACCACCACTTGCGGTCTCGTACAGCACGCGATCAACGTGGTCAATGGCGAGTCCGAGCTGCTCAAGCTCTCCGACATCATGAAGGCTTATGGGAAATACACTCCGAACGCCCAATGGAACGGAAGTTTCTATTCCGATACCACCACTGGCGTACGTGCGAAGAACCACGTCCTGATTTATCAGGATACCTACATGATGGGCAAGGGCTTCATGGGTACTCCTTCGGTAACCATCCCGGAAAAGTACTTCCTGATCAAGTAAACAAGTTTTCAGGACAGGGGGGAGGTTTCTCCCCCCTGATCATACCCAATGCATGGTTGCCGGCTGACGATACCAAGCAAGCCCACCCGAAATCCGGGTCGGCAGGCTTGGCATTGCGAGCGTCTGGTGACAGCATGAGAATCGTGGCAAGGGTTGCATATGGCACATACAGGCGTCCCGATCTTGGAATTGCGGGACATCAGCAAAGAATATTTTGGAAACAAGGTGCTCACCGATGTGAGTTTCTCCCTGCACAGCGGGGAGATTCTCGGTTTGGTGGGTGAAAACGGTGCGGGCAAGTCGACGCTCATGAACATCCTGTTCGGGATGGAGGTCATCCAGCAGACCGGTGGATATGCCGGTGAGATGCTGGTCGCGGGACAGACCGTACGATACCAGTCCTCCTTCGACGCCATCGCAGATGGCATCGGGATGGTCCATCAGGAATTTTCTCTGCTTCCGGACTTCTCCGTGGCAGAGAACATCCTGCTCAACAGGGAACCGCATACGCGTTCATTCGTCTCCGAGGTCTTCGGTGACAGGTTGGACAGCATAGATAGAAAGACATTGGTCTCGAAGGCCGAGACGGCAATCGGAAAGCTCGGTGTCTCGATCGACTCTTCCACTCCCGTGGGTACGATGCCCGTAGGGCACAAGCAATTCACCGAAATTGCCCGGGAATTGAGCAAGGATTCCATCAGGATCCTCGTGCTGGATGAACCGACTGCAGTCCTCACGGAACAGGAGGCTGCGATCCTCCTCAAGGCGGTAAAGAAACTATCGGATGAAGGCATCGCCATCATCTTCATATCACACCGGTTGCAAGAGGTAGTCGATGTCTGTGATACGGTGGTGGTCCTACGTGACGGAAAAGTGGTCCACAACGAACCGGCAGCAGGATTGACCATCGAGCAGATAGCACGCTGGATGGTGGGGCGTGACGTGGACCAAAGCAGGACACACCGTGCGTTCGACTATGCCCAGGCTCCTCCGGTGCTCACGATAGAGAACCTCTGGGTCGATATGCCGGGAGAGACGGTACGTGATGTATCCCTTGCGGTGCACAAGGGGGAGATCCTTGGGATCGGCGGTCTTGCGGGCCAAGGAAAGCTCGGTATCCCCAACGGTGCGATGGGACTGTTCCCCGCCGGAGGAAAGGTGGTCTTCGAGGGTGAGGAGATCGCGTTGAACAATCCGAAGAACTTCCTTGATGCGGGCATGGCATTCGTGTCGGAGGATCGGCGGGGAGTGGGACTTCTCCTCGATGAATCCTTGGATTGGAACATCTCCTTCGCTGCGATGCAGGTTCGGGGCAAGTACCTGAAACGGTATCTCAACGGCATGCTGCAGTGGCGTGATGAGAAAAGCATCCAGGAAACGGCACGCCACTATATCGATGCCCTGCAGATCAAGTGTACCAGCAGCAAGCAGAAGGCCAAGGAGTTGTCGGGAGGAAACCAACAGAAGATCTGCTGCGCGAAGGCGTTCGCCCTCGAGCCCCGATTGCTGTTCGTCTCGGAACCGACGAGGGGCATCGACATCGGTGCGAAGTCCCTGGTGCTCCAAGCCTTGCGTGATTACAATGAAAAATCGGGAACGACGATCGTGATGATCAGCAGCGAGCTTGAGGAGCTCAGGGCGATCTGCGATCGCATCGCCATCGTAACGGACGGACGGATCGCCGGCATCTTGCCTGCAAATCATCCCTCCGAGGATTTCGGTTTGCTGATGGTTGCAAGCCCGAAGGGAGCTACGGAGGTCACCGCATGATCAAGATACGACAATTCATCCATTCATTCGGCTGGCCGCGGATCATCATCGGGTTGTTCCTGCTCTCCCTGTTCATCCTGGCACCGTTCTTCAACGTGAATGTCGCGACATCCATCAGCGATACCATCGTCCGGTTCGGACAAAATGGCCTGATGGTGCTTGCGATGGTCCCGATGATCCATTCGGGGTGCGGATTGAACTTCGGGCTTCCCTTGGGCATCATCGCAGGATTGCTCGGCGGAACGTTGGCGATCGAGTTCAACTTCGTCGGGCCTGTCTCGTTTCTCATGGCAATCCTTCTTGCCACTCCGTTCGCCGTCCTGTTCGGCTGGGGATACGGAAAACTCCTGAACAAGGTGAAGGGCAGTGAGATGATGATCGCCACCTATGTGGGATTCTCCTCGGTAGCCTTCATGTGCATGATGTGGCTCCTGCTTCCCTACGACAGCCCGACAATGGTCTGGGGGTACGCGGGAACAGGGTTGCGCACTACCATCTCCACGGAGGGATTCTACCTGCACGTGCTGACGAATTTCCTCAAGTTCCGTCTCGGGGAGACCTTGATGGTTCCGACGGGAATGCTGCTCTTTTTCGCGTTGATCGCATTTTTCATGTGGGCTTTCCTCCACACGAAGCGGGGAACAGCGATGACCGCGGTCGGTTCCAATCCGGTGTTCGCACGGGCGAGCGGCATCGATATCGACAAGACGAGGACACTGAGCGTGATCATGTCCACCTGGCTTGGTGCGATAGGAATCTTGGTGTATCAACAGAGTTTCGGTTTCATCCAGCTCTACATGGGACCGTTCTACATGGCGTTGCCCGCGGTCTCTGCGATCCTGATCGGAGGTGCTTCGGTGAACAAGGCCTCGATCGTGAACGTGATCGTGGGTACATTCCTTTTCCAAGGCATCGTGACGATGACCCCTTCGGTCATGAACTCGATGATCCACACCGACATGTCCGAGGTCATCCGGATAGTCGTCTCCAACGGCATGATCCTCTATGCATTGACAAGAAAGTCGGAGGCAACCCGATGAGTGAATTACGTGAGACACGCAAGGAAAAAATTCTTTCCATCCTTGAGAAGAATTCGGTTCCGATTCTCTTCACGGTGTTCTGTGCGTTGGGGATCCCCCTCTCCGGATACTCCTACGGGTACCTGGGACAGGAAATCGTGGTCCGTATTGCACGCAACAGCTTCCTGATCATCGCATTGCTGGTACCCATCATGGCCGGCATGGGGTTGAATTTCGGAATGACGTTGGGAGCCATGGCAGGTCAGATCGGCCTGATATTCATTGCCGACTGGGGTATCGTGGGAATTCCCGGCATGATCCTGGCGATGATCATCTCCACACCGATCTCGGCATTCCTCGGGTGGTTGTGCGGCAAGATCCTCAACATGGCCAAAGGTCGTGAGATGGTCACCAGCTATATCATCGGATTCTTCATCAACGGAGTCTATCAGCTGATCGTCCTGTATGGGATGGGAAGCGTGATTCCGATCAAGAATCCTGCGTTGGTATTGCCCAGAGGTTATGGAATCCGCAATACGGTGAACCTGATCAGCATCCGCAAGGTGCTCGACAACCTGCTTGCGATCAAGATCTTCGGCATCAGCATCCCCGTTGCAACCCTGTTGGTCATCGCGGCCCTCTGCTTCTTCATCATCTGGTTCCGCAAGACCAAGCTCGGTCAGGACATGCGGGCTGTGGGACAGGACCTGGAGGTCGCACGGGCAGCCGGGATCAAGGTTGAGCATACCAGGATCGTATCGGTGGTGCTCTCCACGATCCTCGCCGGTTATGGCATGATCGTCTACCTGCAGAATATCGGAACGTTGAACACGTACAACTCCCACATGCAAATCGGCATGTTCTCCATCGCCGCCCTCCTGGTAGGAGGCGCCACCGTCAACCGTGCGAGCATCGGGAACGTCTTCCTGGGAGTCTCGCTCTTCCACTTGATGTTCATTGTCAGCCCGACAGCGGGAAAGAACCTGATCGGAGAGGCTCAGCTTGGCGAGTACTTCCGGGTATTCGTCTCCTATGGAGTCATCACCATCGCATTGGTGTTGTATGAGGTGAGAAAACGGAGGGACCTGACCAGGGCAGGGCGTCTGCTGGCACAGGATCAGGCTGATGAAGTGGAGGCGAAGCAATGAAGAAGATACACTTCACCCGTCGCAATTATGTTCAACTTGCCTCCGTAGCCGTGATCCTCCTGATCGCAGTACTCATGTTCATCGTCGGGCGTCAGCACACGGTCCTTTTGGATAACAAGACTGTCGAACACGAGGGAAAGACCTACACGGCATTCTCCATCGTCACCGTCGAGGTGGACAGGGAGGGTGAACTGGAACTTGCCGCCAGGGATCGTGACAAGGCGGAAGTCATGGGGCAGCGCCACAAGATCACCGTGGTCTATACGGACAGGTCCTTCGAAGAGCATACGCTCGTGAAGAAGTTCAAGGTTCCCATCGGACAGGACATGGTCCTGTTGAGCATCCCCGCTCTGGTCGGTGAAGCCGATGAATCGGTCTGGTTGCAGCCATTCTTCCCCCCGACAGCAGCGGTCGCACCACAGGCGGAAGTACTTCCGACCGAAGATGTCCTCGCCGTCGACATCACATTCTGATCTGGGTCCCGCTCAACACTGATCCCCCTTCACGGGGGATCAGTCATATCTTCACATCTCCATCCCGATCGTGAAGGAGAAGATCCAGGATGGATCGGCGATATTGTAAGCCAGGTCGACTCCCATCGCTGGGACTGCTATCTTGCGCATGAATAAGCGCAGTCCTGCTCCGGGACCATAGAATGGTTGCCCCCTGATACTCTCCGTGCACCATGTTCCCAATTCCCAGTAGTGTGAGAGAACGAGCGAACCCCATGATCCGTGTATCGCATGAATGTCTGCATAGGCAGCAATGCTTGCCCATTCGTCAGCGGTGACTCCCTTGTAGGGGAGGGTACGGAAACCATCCTGTGCACTAATCTGCCGTTGTGCCGGTATCGACATCTCGCCATAGCCAGTGCTAAGCAATAGGCGTATCCGGTGTCTCTGTGCGATCGGAATCCCCATATCGATCATCGCACTTGCTTCCCACCCATGTTCCAGACTGTTGTATCGGGCAGTCAATGAGGACAAAGTGCCGATCGATAGCGGCCCGAGAGGTGTCGTCTCATCGAAGCTGATCATCAATTCCGGCTCCACATACATCCCCGAAGGTATGGGGGTCGTGTCGATGCCACCAGTGAAGTTCTCGATCTCCCATCTGCGCCAACGAAGACGGCCCTCCATGAGCCACGAGTGTGTCAGATGATACCCGAGCTTCATCGTGACTTGCTGGAAACGGGAATCATAAGAGCGTACCGTGGTGCCATCAGCAAGCCGGATGTGGGAATCATCCACTCCGATGTTTCCCACGATACTTCCGGTCCAGCGACTGCCGGCAAGTGCCGGATCGGAGTAGATGATCAAACTGTTCAGACCATCGGCTCCCCCATACGCCGCTGTCATGAGGAACTTGCCATACCCCAACAAGTTTGACTCCAAGAGGAAGAGTCCTCCCCGTACTCCCGAATCATTGACCGCAAGGAAAGGGATCGGTATGAGGGTCCACTTCTCCTTCAGGAGTACTGTCAGCATACTGCGCTTGTTCGCTTGATCTTCCGATACCCCAATCTCAATGGTTGAGAACAACCCACTTTTCTCAAGCGCCTGCCGGGCCTGTTCGACGGCAGTACCATCGACCTCTTGGCCGATGTGCAGGGGGATGAGATTCCTCACCACCTCTTCCTTTGTCCGTTTCAGTCCATCGAAGGAGATTGATTGTAGTGGATAAGCTCCCAGGTCATGAACCATCCAGCAGCTCAGGAACAGGATGAGTGTACAGATGATCGAGCGTTTGGCGTGCATCGGTATGATGATCTCCTTGTCGGTTGCCCGATTATAATGGGAATGAAGAAGCGTGAGAACCCGAATTTACATTCCTGTGAGGACTCCGTTTGGAGACTGTTTCATCATAAGGGGAAAAGCTTGCCGAATCGGTATCAAAATATTAACACCAAATATTTTGACAACCCAAGATGTATCCAATAAAATATGGTCAGGTGTATTTTCCAAAGGCCGGACAGCCGACTCTTTTTGCTGACCTATTGGTATTCCGGTTACAAGGTCTTGCTTGAATGTCCTATCAGATGGTGGTAGTGCCATGAAAAAATACCTCATCCCCATTATGTTGATCCTATTTGCAAGTATGATCCTCCTGGTTTCATCCTGCGAGGAACCCATGTATACCGTGCTCTACAGCGGCAACGGGAATACGGGGGGATCCGTCCCAGCATTTGGAGTCACATCCCGTGCAGGTTCGATGATTACCGTAAGCGATAATCTAGGTGGTTTGGTGAAGACCGGGTACGATTTCGATGGGTGGAACACGCAAGCCGATGGGTCCGGGTTCTCCTACGTTGCTGGTACATCGCTCATCGTTCCCTACGGTCATTCCATCACGCTCTTTGCCCAGTGGATTCCGAAAACGTATGATGTGTACTTAGTTTCCCAAGGAGGGACTCCCGCTGAGATGGAGCGGACCGTTACGTTCGACCAACCGTATGGCAGTCTTCCTGTGCCGACCAAAGCAGGCTTCCGTTTCCTCGGTTGGTACACTGCCACGGATCGCACGACAGCCGAGCGCATAGATGAAGCGACGATCCACCGTCTCGCCGATCATGTCACCCTTTACGCATGGTGGGATGATTTCGTGGATGCCTCTTATGCGATCAACTACTATTTCCAGGATATCGCGACCGATTCATATGTGCTGGGTCAAACCCGCATCCTCTATGCACCCATCGGATCGGAGGTCAACGCAGAGATCCGTTCACATGAGCATTTCATGTATAAGCCGGATCATCCCAGCAATGTGACCCAGGGAGTGGTATTGGAATCCGGAGAACTTGAGCTGCATCTGTTCTATGACCGGGAAGTCCATACGGTGAGCTTCGATGCGGAGGGAGGAATGGTGGTGAATCCCATTGCGGTGCGGCATGAGGCAAAAACTACCTTGCCAGCCACAAGCCGAACCGGATACGCCTTCGAAGGGTGGTGGACCGCCGCTGGCAAGGAAGGAACACAGGTCACCGCCAATTCTCCGATCACGGGAGACATCACGCTCCATGCGGCATGGTTTCCTCCGGTGACGATAACCTTTGACAAGGTAGGTGGGACGGAAGGAGATTCTACAGTGGGTGCGGTTCTCGGTGAGCCGATGCCGAACATTGACGCTCCCGTGCGGATCGGCTACTCCTTCGGAGGGTATTTTGACCAACCGGAGGGCATGGGCACACAATACTACGACGAAAGCGTGGAGAGCACCCATTATTGGGACAAGAGGACTGCAACGACTTTGTATGCGAAGTGGATCGCACCTGCAGGCTCCTCCGGAGGATACATCTTCATAGACAAAGGCTCCTACAGTGATGGGTGGCGCTATATGGAGACGGCGCCACCTGATCGCGTATTGAATGATGGTGGCAGCCATTTGTTCAGTTATGGGTACTACGTCCCTGTGCAAGGAGAAAGTTTGGATTATGTAGGAACCTCGATAGATATGGGGGATGGCGAAGAGAACACCAGGCTTCTGGTGGAAGCCATGGGGAATAACGGGTATACTTCGCTAAGCTTGGATTCCGTTACGAGTCTCTATGCTGCGAAGGTGTGTGCAGACTATGAATACAACGGGTATGTTGATTGGTTCCTTCCTTCGAGAAATGAGCTGAATTTGCTGTACCAGAATGTCATATTGAAAGGCTTATGCGATTCTGCGTATCCAGGCTACCACGCTTATTGGAGTTCCTCGGAGGCAGTAGCACCCTCTGCTGCTACTGCATTCGTACAGGATTTGTCTACTGGAGAGATCAGAGCCGAGATGCGAGAAGATTATTTTCGAGTATGGCCAGTACGGGCATTCTGATACGATATATCGCCTTATATACATCACTTGCAAGCATTTCTGGTTCGGCACGATAGCCAGTATGGTAAGTTGGCTTTCCCAAGCGAACTTTGTTCATGGGAGTTGTCTGTAACGTCGTTTCCAAGAGGGTAGGCCATTCACGCAAACAACGGTATCGCATACCCTGAAAGCAGTATGTTGGGAATTCGTTCAATCATGCGATATTCGTTCGAGCAAGTAATTCACATCCGTTTCCATCCGGTATCAGAAAGCCCTCACGGGTCGTACTGCGAGATCGTAGTAACGTGAGGAGTTGCCCTGGAACCCACCATAAAAGTTCTGGGAATAGGCGTTGTTGATATCCATGGATTCCGTAGAACTCCAATAGCCATACTCATGAAAACCTCCGACTCCCAGTTTCATGAAATTATTATAGATCCAGTTCAACTCATCCTTCGATGGCAGGAACCAATCGTCAAACGTCACGCTTCCTTGATCCAGTGAGTATTCGGCACACACTTTCGCAGCTACAGTCCCATCATTCTCTGCATGATAGTTTGTCGGATTGGTATAGAAATTACCCTTTGCAGGATAAAGTGTCCCCAAGGCATCATGAAAACTCACGATTTTTTCTGTATTGCTTGCACCTGAACCCACAGCTGTGGCTGTTGCTGCCGGATCGATTGCGAATCCCTGAACACCCCATTGGAAGAAGGGGTCATCGTTCCCGCTGTAGGGTCCATCTGAGTCGGTCGTCCCATTGTACCACCCGTAAGGAGCCGCTTCCAGATACTGCCATCCACCACTATAGGTACCCTTGTCATGGAAGATATATCCTCCGGCAGGGCCGATATCCCCGATGCGGTACACTTTCCATTTGGCGTACAGGGTCTTATCTCCGGATGATCCGGTATCTAGCAGAACGATGGGGCTTCCGGAGAAGTCACTGCTGGCAAACCATCCTTCAAAGGGATAGCCAGTCCTCACGGGAGATAGTAGCGTAATCACACTGCTCTCGATCGTGTAAGTGACGGGATTCCCCGCGTCGTTTGTTCCGTTGTTCAGTACATAGGTGATGGTGTAGATGACGGGAGTCCACTTCGCATGAAGAGTGGTGGTATTGCTGATTACATCTTCGGTGAACGACCATGCATGTGTTAGTTCGGACTCCTTGTACCAGCCATCGAAACTGTACCCGATCCTCGTCGGAGGCGTCGGTTCATCAATCGTTGCCCCGTACCGGATTCCCGCCAGGTCGGACACCGTACTGCCCTCGTTCTCAGCAAAAATCACGGTGAACGTTTCTCGGTCGTAGTATAACTTCAACACAAGTGTTCCATCGGCTGCAATCGTTCCGTTGGCGACGATTGAGCCATGGCTGGTGTTCATGGTGAATCCCGGGTAACTCTTTGCCGTAGCTACGGCGATAGATCCCGTGGTTCCCGTTTTGTTCTCGGTTTCGTACTTGGTGTACTCGTTTCCGCTCACATCCTGTCGGTAGTGCTCCACCGTGTATTCCGTGTCGGAATTGGGAGTCCACTTTGCGTACAGCATGACCGATGCATCGGCTGCATACGAACTGCCTGCTGCGTAGTCGGTTCCCGATCCGTTCGCCAGCGTGTTCCATCCACTGAATGCATAGCCTTCTCGAACAAGGATTCCTGTGTTTCCCCAGAGAACCAGATCCACATCGTGAATTTTTTCCTGATCTGCAGGGGGCAGCCCTCCGGTGGCTCCATTCGCGTGGTATGTGACCATATAGGTATATGCTGTCCACTTTGCATAGAGCGTCATGTCCGACACTACCACATCTTTTTCGAAATTCCATCTATACAAGCATTCACTCTCTTCATACCATCCATCGAAGGAATACCCTTCTTTCGTCGGAGCGATCGGTTCGTTCAGTCTTTGTCCTTCGATGGCCTCAACAGCAACAACAGCACTGCCTCCTTGGCTGTTGAAAGAGATTTCATGCATCACGATTTCATGGGAACAAGAGGTCTGCATGAAGGAAAGAAAACCTGCCACAAGCAACGTAAGCGCACTATAAATCACGATTCAAAATCAATCTGAGAACTTCTATCCTCTAGTCCGGAGGCATAAGATGGAAATACGGTTTGAGGATTATGATTTCTACGTCAAACCCGGGGCAACCGATATGCGCAAATGCTCGCCT
>JAHDQJ010000028.1 GCA_018433865.1 Spirochaetales bacterium
AAATTGAACTGAACTTCCTTAAGTTTCGACAAAGTCATCAATCCAGGCGGATTTGGTTGTTTACTCTGACTCTGGTTGCGACCGACCCTGATTGGTTCCTTCTTCCTGACTCCTAATGGTTATTTCTACCCGACCCTAACAAAGCAAAAAGTTTCTTGATCGGATGATTCGGGCATGAAGAGATACAGAGATTGCACCACGAAGGGAAATCACATCAAGGAGTTGCCGGTCGAACAGCGTCCCCGGGAGAAATTACAGGCGAGTGGCCCTTCATCCTTGAGCGATCTGGAACTGGTCACTTTACTCATCGGGTCGGGAACACCACGAAATCCTGCCACTCTGCTGGCCAAGCAGGTACTGGAATTGCTCGACAAGACTCACGCCGACGAACAGGTCCAGCCAAAGGAAATCGTACGGATCGACGGGTTGGGAATTGCTAAAGCCACACTCATCTGTGCTGCGTTGGAATTGGGAAGGCGCCGGCTTCCCACCAAACACAAGCAAGTGATTTTCCCTTGTGATGTATACCCGTTGATCCGCCACTATGGGAACCGGCAACAAGAACACTTCATCTGTGTGTCCCTGAATGGAGCACATGAGATCATATCAGTCAATGTGGTATCAATCGGACTGGTGAATCATACGTTGGTTCACCCGAGGGACGTCTATTCGTAGACTTTGATACAATGATTTGGGGGTACGATAGGCCAAAAAACCCTCTAGGATGCGTTATTTTGAGGTTTTCATACCATCTAGGCAATTATAGGAGAGTGCTTTTCAGCTGTTGGTCACCAGTCCGATTTGGTATCCGTGTATTTTGAAACCATCGAATACGCACACTTAGGAAAAGACTTTTTGTGTATCCAAAGATTATTTTGAGTCGAGAGAGGTATACTGATTGGCCTGAAATCATTTGTACTATCCACTGTGCCACTTCGAGCATATAAAAGCATTTTGACAGGTAGATAGTATTTACCCGTCAACACATATCTCGTGTTACAATCATTACTTGAAGACATTTCAACTTTACTTATGCCTGCCAGAATAATAATCTATGGGAAAGATGCAACCGTTTTGGAGGGTTCTCATGATTTCAAATATTAGACTTAGTACAACGAATTCATTTGATGGATATCAAATAACTCAATACTTAGACATCGTCTATGAAAGCATAGTTGTTGGTACGAACCTTTTCAGTGATTTCTTTGCTAGTGTCTCAGATATATTTGGAGGAAAATCGCGTAGTTACCAAAAACAACTATACCAATTACGCAAGTACGCCTTAGAAGGCTTAATTGAAAAGGCAAGAGAGAAAGGTGCTAACGCAATCCTTGGAATCAAAATAGATTCTGATGAAATTTCCGGCTCGGGAAAATCCATGTTCATGATCAATGTTACAGGTACTGCAGTAGTAATAAAAAAGATAGACGATACAAGAGCTGAATTGCATCATTTAATGATTGATGGTGAAGATGTAAAAAAACACATAAAGATGCAAGAAATCGAAAAGAGGTCCACTGAAAAGAACTTCCAATTAGAAGAAGATGAGATTGATATGCTTATACATGGTGAATTCCCAGACGCAGCCAAATTTTTCCTTAAGTCGCTATTCACAATCCAAGAAGGGTCTTCAACTTTTGACCAAGAAGACTATAACGAAAACCTTTCTTCTTTAATAATGTATCTAGGTCAATTCGAGCCAAAAGAACAAGCATCCTTTCTATACCCTTATATTCCGGACTATTTAAGACTTGAAGAAGCCATAATGACTGTTCTGAATAGTTTAGGCCTTGTTGATTTTAGCAAAATTGCTGAGTGGTTATATTCAGACGCAGTTGAACTCCATCACTTTGGCCTGAATGTATTAAAAATTATTAAAGCTGGGTATTCCACAGAAGATATTGCTGCCTGTCAGAATCTTATCTATCTTCTAGAAAAGAAATATTCTATTGAAGCCCTCGAAGACGATGGGAAAAGTTGGGAATGCATGTGCGGTAAGACTAACTCAATTAAACATTCCCATTGTCGACGATGCAACAGAAACAGATTAGGATTTACCGATAATGAAGTTCAACCTTCCGAAGTAATCGATATTTTGAGGAATGAATTAAATGTTGTAAAAATGCTGTTGAATGTCGAGTGATCAAGAACTATTTGAAGGAGGTGGTCAAATGGGGAAATTACATAAACCGGGAGAAGACAATCAGAAGCCTGGCAAGTATATTGAAACCGGTCCACAAGGTGGGGAATTACCAAAGCCAAAAGTGGTTAAAATTGATTCAGGCGATAGGCTTCCTCCCACTAGTAAACCCGGGAATAAATGGAAACATAAATAGTTTGAAGATAGAGTATTAAATCAGCCCTCATTTCAGGTAAGGTTCTTCAGTCAAGTATTGCCCTAGTGTTACCCCATCGTCCGTAACCCAATAATCATTCCCGTTGAGACTAGCCCCTCCAACAAAACCTGCGGCTGCAGAAGGACTGGTGAATCTAATGTCTTTTGTCAGCACAAACGAGTTATTAATAGAATCTGAATATTTTCCCCTCAAGCGTTTCACTTGTTTCGGAGCACTTCGGGTCAATCCTTCTGTCAGACGACTACCTTTTAGAACTACAATCCCATCGTCTGTGAGCTTTGCCGAAGCTATAGCCTTCTTTCCTCTAGAATGAAAGATTTGATCTTCTATTGAACTCTCAGGTACTCTATTCACAATAGGTTCAAAAACCTTACGTCCAAGGGCCCACACCACCAACCTGATGAAGTCAATGAAATCTTCCATTTCATCTTCTTTTTCTTCCGGAAGGCTTCCTTTATGTGGCGACCCACCATTTGTGACTTTACAACGGTCAGTATCAAGTGCAATCTCATGGAGACGGTATTCCAGGTAATTAAGCTCTGTGGCCCCGAGTGAATTATCGACAGTTGTGAAAATAATACTCTCGGTCCAATAGTCTATGCTTTTATGAGGTTCAAGTATCCGGTGCAAAACACCTTTTTCGTTTTTTCGGACATCAGCTTGACCGATGTAAACGGCTTCTTCATCTTTCTCGGTAGTACCAAGTAGTAGGTACACTCCACTTCGATTTAAATTGTCTATCTGTTTACCTATATCTATGAGTGTACGAGGAACTATATAAACCACACCAATCCAGTTCTTGATGGTGCATTTGGAGATGCCATCCTTGATGTAAAGGTTTATGTTCTTTCCTCTAGCCACTCATCTGCCTCCCTCATCTATTTGAGAATAGCATGAGATTGGAATCTTATAAATTCTTAAGTATAAGTGAGTATATATTTTATGTTCTCCACAACCATTTTCTGATCTAAATCTACATTTTCTCTGTTTTTTATAGAAATTGATCGATACTTGTCTTAATAACAATTGTAGCGGATAATAGTATTGTAGAGAGGCTTCTTGCACCTTGTCCTCATCTTGTTTTCTTTATAACTTTCTTGCTATAGCTCCACCTCCCGTACACTCAACCGCACTCTTTGCATCTCCAGAACTGTATTCTTGATGCGTTCGAGTTGTGTCGTGTATCCAAAGCAGTCTGCGACAATGCGCTCGAAATTAAGGCGGTCGGCACATTCATATTCCTCCGCAGTAGTCTTAATCTTTCGAGCAAGTAGTGGACGAAAGGCTTCAAGAATACAGGAAACGTCGATGGAGGAAAGACGGCGTGGATCTAGCATTAAAATTTTTTTAGTATTTTCGGCACGGTTGTCAAGCGCCCCCAGCCCTTTGGGGAATCCTGTTGCTTCAGTGTAGAATACACCGACGATAGAGTTAAGAAGTGCGTGGCAAAGCTCCAAGTTAATCTCTGTAGACTTAGGGTTAAAGCCAATTGCCCTTTGGTTGATCTGTGCGGGTTCTTCTAATAAACCATAAAAGATTCGGCGTTCAGGATTCATACCCGTAAATAAGCGAATACGATCGCTACCAGAGAAACTACCGTCAGCGAGGTTCATCCAGAAAGTCTCTTTATGAGGAACTGATTGGTTAACATGTCCCTGAAAACGGTTAATCCATTCGAGCGTTCTGTAGCATCCTTGAGCATGGAGTTCTTCCAGTGTCCTATTGCAAACAAAAGAATATGTGTCAGGTTGAGCAATCAAATATTCCACACTCTTCGCACTTTTAAAAATCCGTCCAATAAAAGCCGGATCGATATCATCAGGTCTGTTGAGATACCAGATTTCATCTTGACCAGTTTTTATTCCACGGAAAACGTCAAACAAATCGGTGACCGGACAGAGAATATCACGAATATCTGCTAGCCAGTCCACATCATAGAAAAAACAATTTAAGACAATATTCATGCTGAGAAGTTCAATCATTTTAGCTAGCGTATGCGTCTTAAAGGTTAATAATGTTGGGGCGACAGACTGTTCAAGACGAATAGAGTTAATAATTTGTTGTGTATCATCGACAGTTAAGTCTGGAAGAGCTTTGCGAATCAAACCGAAGTTGACCGCGTGTGTCTCAGGGGCTGTTTCCGGTGTAGTCTTCTTTTTTAAAAACAGCATCAGCGTTATGACATCAGCATTATCAAACCATTTGCCTTCTCCGCTGGCAACAATGCTCTCAATACTGTAATAATAGTTTAGTGCACTAAAGAACTTCTGCCCTGTCAGGGTACCGAGCCAAGAGTTTGACGTGATGACAGCAACTCTGGCATTATCTGCAAGTTGTCTGTGCAAGTGTAGAATTAAAGCTTGATAAAGATCGACTCGCTCAGATAGAACGATACCACTGTCGATACGGACTTGTTCCAGTGTAGCATTAATATGATCACTCTCCTCACGCCCTTCCTGATCAAAAGCTACAAAGGGTAGGTTGGATACAAGGCTTCCCCACCTGGGAAGGCGAATATCCCTACTCTCACCATTTCGCGGATCTGTAATTGATACTACTTGGTTTTCATGTAAATTAAAAGCATTTGTCCGAAACAGCAAACTTGGTAGATTTATAGCGCTTGCTTGTGTCATGGCAATATTCGATACCTGAAGCGGAAACGAGTATTTATCAGAAGCGTAGGTTGTGGCATAGGCAAGATCTACGCCGAGAATGTTCTTTGCATCAAGGATTTCTTTTACAATCGTACCTGTGCCACAACAGGGATCTATCGCTGGGACGGTCAAATCAGCGATTCCGGCGTTGACGAGAATTTTTGCTAGTTTGGGTGGTGTTGTAAATATGCCAGCAACGTTGCGTTTGAACTGGTTAACACTACTCTCTAGCACAGCTTGAAGTGCAGTCTGTGGAATCTTGGCTAAGCCATTTTCGGATAGAAATGCATTGTAATCGGTTAAATCTGTCCAAGTTGCGTCAGGAAGAATATCACCGTATGGAATAGCCTCAAAAATGTTAAAAAAATCACACCGAGCAGTGATCTGTTCAAACACCCGTAGTGCATCTGTTGGCGATACATCCTCGTCAATATCTTTTACAGCCGCTGCCGGGGAGTGGTTGCCTTTAATCATGTGAGCAAAAGTAATTTTATTGATCCAGTTAAGAAGGATGGTTTGGGCATAACCAGTATATTGGTTGTTCTGATCGAATTTGTATTCATTTTTTACACTGCGCCACCATTGCGATATGTACGCTGTTATGGTTGTGTTTCTAATGCCAGACGCTTGTAGATGTTCTGCCACGATCCCCTTATTACGGTTGAGAATCTCAGTAAAGATTGTGTCGGCGACAATTTCTCCGATTCCAGCTGGATGCAATTCACCTGATATGAAATAGGCATTCAGTTCACCGAGAATATCAGCAATTAATGTCTCCCAGTCCGACTTGTATGTCGTAACATCGGTGCGGGAGCGGATATGACGCGTCTTGTCCCACTCCCGTATCTTCTCCCAAATGTCTCCATTTTTTTTAACATATAGTACACCATAGGTAAAATTCCATACGAAGCAACTGTTCACGCGAAGTACATCAGCTTTGCGTTGTGCATCTTGGATGAAAGTCGAATCAGTTATCGAGACATCAGGCATTTTAACTTCCCAACCCTGTAATATTTGCGTCCGGGTAACATCGCCATACACAAAAATATCCGGGAACATACGTTTACTCCCGGTATTGAGTGTACTTTCGCCACCGATAGATTTAATTTGCCAAGTGTTCTGGTTAGTAACCCTATCCATCCATTTAATGAGTTCAATCACTTCACTTCGCTCGTTTCTATTCACTATAAGTGGCATCTTTAATTTACCTCTCTTTAAAATCTAGAATTATATTAGTAGTGACGATGCTCTTTTTTATATTCTTATCCAAGGTATTCCAAGCTAAAAACAACCTGCGCTTTGCAACATCGATATAGTCAATCTCGTCCTTTTTAAAGAGAGCTACATCTTCATTTTTTTCTATGCCAATAAAATTGCGTCCTTCCAAAAGTGCAGCCACCAAAAAGGAGCCACTACCAAAAGTATTATCTAATATTACATCACCTGGTTTTGTGTATGTACGAATAAAATATCTTCCCAATTCTATAGGCTTTTGAGTAGGATGAACCACTTCTCCTTCAGATTCTGCTGTTTTTATATAGATGATATCCGTAGGGTATCGCTCCCCTGAACTTTGAACATGAACCGGTTGAAATTCACCATAACTGCCGCTTAACTGATCTTTTCTAACTCCTTTATTATAGGGCTCACCAGGAATCATCTGTGGATTGTATGTAGGTTGTTTTTTATAGAATACACAAACATCTTCATATTTTCTAAGAGGCTGTTTTTTTACATTCAAAAAGTTGGTGGGCTTGGATTTCTCCCATATCCATTTGTACTTATATAATTTTGGTTGACTTAAAATCAGTTTGGCGGTAAAAATCCCTTGCGCAGTCAATACTATAGCACCATTGGGCTTAATTATTCGAATATACTGCTCCCAAAGCAAATCAAGCGGTATGTAGCAATCCCATTGATTTTGTGTCATTCCGTAAGGCAAATCACATAAAATCATATCTATTGACCCATCCGGGATATCTTTCATACATTCTAAGCAATCAGCTTCGTATAGTTGATTAAGCATCGGATACAATGGTGAATTAACATCTATCATGTAAAAGCTCCTATTTGTTATTTTATCAGTTAAATACGGCTTAACATATCAATAATATCTTTTGATATTCCTTTTTGAATGCAATATTCTTTGATCTGGAGGCTTGCTAAACGACTCGGCCTATATTTATTGTTCTCCCAACGATTTAGCGTTGTGTAACTAACATGCAAATCACGCGCAAGAGTTTCTTGGGAAATATTCATTTCTTTCCGAATCATTTTCAGAATTTCGTCTATGGGCATCTTAATCCCCCAAAATAAATTTCTACTTGATACATTATGTCATATGCTATAGCATATATCAATAGAAATCTCTTCGTTTAAACACCCGAAACAATCATCAGTGTAAAAGCACTACGATACATTACATTGGTTTCGATCATCTGCTTTCTAGGGTGGCTTCTCATTTTTGGAGATATTCCTTCTGGAGACTTAGTCGGAAGCACAACTTCAAGGAATTTTTGACCAAAAACATTATAGAAATCCTCCCGATTACCGACAAGCAGTGGTAATGAGCTTCGTTTTATCCTGTGCTCGACACAGCACCAAAGGCTCCTCAATTCGCCCAGAATATGAGTTAAGGAACCATACCATTGACACCACCTCACCATTCCGGTACTCTCAGTCCTACACATATACTACTTAACACATGTTTACACTATTTTCCAAAATCCTATTGACCATCATCCCCCTTCCGTATTATCCTCTCTCCACCAAGTCTGAAGACTAACAGGCTTACAAGGATAATAACGATTATGAAGATAACTACCGTGACTTTTGGAGAGTACCTGAAGCAAAAACGCGACGAGAAGCAGATCAGCTTGCGTGAAGTGGCTCGTACTTTGGGAGTGTCGGCGCCGTTTCTCAGCGATGTGGAGAACAACCGCCGAGGACCGCTGACTGAGGAACGACTGGCAGATTTGGCCAAGGTGCTGAATCTGAATGAACAAGAGCAAGCTGAGATGTATGACATCGTCGGTAAACAGAAAGGCCTGCTCGCACCGGATCTGAATCCGTATGTGACCGAACGGCCGTATGTGAACGCTGCTCTCAGGGCTGCAAGAAATTTGGAAGCGAACGAAGAGGATTGGCAGTGGTTCGCCGAATACCTGAAGAACAAATACCCGCAAGGCAACGAAAGCTGATTGCCTTGTGCGGTAGGTTCATCCAAGACCCTCGGTATCCGACTGATCAGAACGGTATGTCGGGATCGAAATCATTACCATCATCCCCCGGCTCGTCTATCCCCAAGACCTGGGCATACGGCTTGAGAAGATTGTGCTTGAAATATACCGTCGGCTGTCCGCACTGCTCGCAAAAGCGCGAGTCCGGCAGGTTCTCGTGGGGATGGCTATCATGAAAATTACCAAAATCATCCTTCCATTGACCAGGTATGCATTTGTTCACCAACGGCAATCCGCATATGCGGCAATAAGCGGCATCCGTGTTGATTTGCTCATTGTCGCACCGCGGGCACACCGTGACCTTGTTCGTCTTCGGATCGTATGCGATCTCCGATTCGTATATCATCGAAAAGTCTCCTTCGTTCTGTGTTTCCAAGCTCCGTTTGATGCGCAGGTGATGGTCGCTGCCATTGAATGCGGTGATCTTCCCGCACGCATAGCAGTGCTTCGCCTCGGGATGGTTGAGGTGCGCCGGATCCTCGGTGCATGGATTTGTCAGCAGAGTTCCACAGATCCTGCAATATCCGGCATCAGCCGAGTACGACTCATTCCCGCAGACGGGACAGGGTGAGAACTGCATGTGCGCGTTCACCCCGAGTTTCCGATATGAGAAGGCCTTGGCGTCCACCTTGAACGCAAAGCGCTTGCCGCCACACTCGGAGCAATGGGATGCGCCGGGAAAGCGCTCCAGGTTGCAGCGCGTGCAATACCACGCGGCCGATTGCCCGATGTCCTTCGTGGATTCCCAGTCGAGGTGATGGGCGCTATACATGTCGATGTCGGTCTGCAACAATCCCACCCTGGTCTTTGCCGCCGCACTCGAGATGTCGAACGCCTTCTCGATCAACGACTGTGCATCGAAACGCATGCCGAGGTTCTCGGTGAGCGCCGTACGCCTGGCGACCTCCCAGACATCCTCGTCTGCCACCCGCGATATCCCGTGCGCGTCCAAAAGCCGCTCGGCATGGTAGGCGGGACAGAGCAGGTTCCGCGCGAAGCAGCTCGCTTCGTGCTCCAGGCGATGGTACAGCCGTTGGGTCATCCCCTCGCGGCTGATGATCGGCACCTCGTGTTCGAGGAGGTGGCCGAGGATGACGTGCCCGATCTCGTGGGCGATGGTGAACCGCGTGCGCCGCCGGCTCTTCTTATCGTTGTAGTAGATCACATACCTGCCGTAGCCATGCATCACCGCCGCCCCGTCTTCGGACCTGAGGAGCTGGATGCACTCCTCGCGCGTAAGGCCGCGCTCCTTCATCAGCGACACATAGGAGCGGATCTCGAAGAGGTTGCGGTATTGGCGCTGGATCGCATGCAGGTCCACGGGAAACCGGGTGATGCCGGAGTCCTCGAGCACGATCAGGGCCTCGATGATGGGTTGCCGGTAATCCGGGAAGAAATGCATCAGTAGTCGTCAGATGCGTGGACCTCGCCGACCCCGTCGCTGTCGGCGTTGCGGAAGGCTGTTGAGAAAGTGCTGCGCAGTATGTCCATCATCCGCTCCCTGTCTTCTTCGGACATGGATTTCGACGCGCGCGCGATGATCCTCATGTCCTTGTCATCTTCGATGGTGTTGTTCAAGCTGAGAAGATAGTTGTAGTCGATGCCGAGCGCCTGTGCAATGACCTTCAGCGTGCTGGGGTCGGCCACCCTGCCGAAGTCGCCCTCGATACGCGAGATCGTGGCATGGTTGAGGTTCACCTCGCGCGCCAGCTGGCGTTGGGTCAGCCCGAGCTGCTCTCGCTTGGCCTGTATCACGCGTCCCAATGTGAGTTCGCTTTCGCCCATGTCAAAGCCTCCTTCCGACAGTCCGCCACCCGCAAATTTGTCAAACCGTTGAGCGGCATGCAGATACTAGCACATGCGGTGCATTTGGTCAACAATTGTCAAAATATTCCCGGTTTCGTGTTGACTCGATGCGCCATACGGTGTATGTTCCCTCTGTTGACCTGATGCGCCACCATGGGGCACGAGCCTCCGGGCTGCTTTTTTTTCGCCATGATGGTGCCTTGAGTCAACAAATATATCATTTCGAGCCTGACTACGTATAGGGCGAGGAATCCTGATGCAGCGGCCTGCCACACATCTAGTGTCGGCGGGCCGCTTCGGGTCTCCTGGTCTCGTTGCGCCCACAGGCTCGCAATCCGATCGGCTCGTCCCCGAATGCCGTCATGTCCTCGCCCTCCGTCGCAGGCGGGAGGGACACATGGCAAAGGACGCCAGGACAGAATTCTTCTATTGCATCGACGGGAAACCGTACCGCCTTACCCCTGGTAAGGATGGAATCACCGAACAGGTCATCACCGTGCTGCGCGACTCGTACCATAGCGAGGACCTGAACGACCGCTACGAGGATGAGCTCAAGAACTGCCGCTTCACCATCGCCAAGACGGTGCATGCGGCCAAGGCAAACGAGCAGGATACGGATCCGATCGAGACCCTTGCCGATTTCTCCATGTCACCCGAGCACGTGCTGTTCGCCAAGGATGCGCCTCCCTCGCTCTTGGACCGCGTGCGCGAGATTCTGCCCCTGCTGCTTCCCGAGCAGCGCGAGCTGTTCTGGAAACTGTGCGAGGGCCGGCAGGTGGCCGACATCGCCCGCGAGGAGGGCACGAGCGACAACGCCATCCGCAGCCGCCGCAAGAAGATGTTCGAACGCATCCGCAAGCTGTACGCGCAACTGTACGGCGAGGATCAAGCCCCTGTTTGAGGGGGGGGGTACGGTTTTCCGGTAATAGGTAGGGGGATCGTATCGGCGCAAGGGACGCCGGGTTCCCCCGGGGAGCAATCCCCGAACCACCAGGGAGGAATGGGATGGGATATCGACACCGGGTCAGGATCAACGTGGCCCAAAGCGGCGGGGAGACCCAGGGGGTGCTCGCAAGTGGCAGCCGGAGGGTCCCGGCACGGCTCATGCGCCTGCTGTTCGGCCAATACAGCGAGGTGCTCGTGCTTACACCGGGCAAGAGCGTCAGGAGCGTGGAGATCCACGAGACAACCCAGGGGGACCGCGATGACAGAGGATAGGATGCGCTTGCTCTTGGACAAGGTTGCCGACTTGCGGTCCCTCGCCGACGCGCTCGAGCTTGCCGCCGAGTTGCTGAAAGGCACTGACCGGAAGGTCGCGTCATCCGAAAAGACGATGCCGCCGGCCATCGATGAGGTGCGTGAGGAGGCATCCATCAACGGGATGGAGCGAGCCCCGTCGCTTACCGAGGTGCGGGCGGTACTCGCAGACCAGTCCCGCGACGGGCATACCGCACGGATCAAGAAGCTGCTGGAGAAGTACGGCGCTCCCCGGCTCTCGGAGGTCGACCCCGTCCACTATCGCGACCTGCTGGACGAGGGGCGCTGCCTGGGTGCGACCAGGGAGGACATTGAGCTGGCATTGGCGGAAAAGGAGGCTTTACGATCTGAGTTTCCACCAGTGTTCGAGCACCACCATGCCACCAGCCTCGCCGACCTCAATGAAGAGTACTATCCGTCGTTCCTGCGCGACATCAGGAGGCTCGGCAATGGCTAAGCATTCCCTGCTCTCGCCGTCGTCGGCAGCTCGGTGGACCGCTTGCCCGCCCTCGGCACGACTTTGTGAACACATCGCGGAAGGTCCGAGCCTGTTCGCCGAGGAGGGCACCGAGGCTCATGCACTGTGTGAATACAAGGTGAAGCTCGCCCTCGGCATCGATGCGGCGGACCCGACGCCTACATTGGGATTTTACAACGAGCAGATGGAAGACTGTGCGGATGAGTACGCCGCCTTCGTGTTGGAGGCGCTCCAACAGGAGAAGGATGCCGGCAAGGATCCGATCATCCTGTTGGAACAGAAGGTGGATGTCAGCACGTATGTGCCCGAGTGTTCGGGGACCGCCGACTGCATCATCGTCGCCGACGGAAAACTGCACGTGATCGACTTCAAGTATGGCCAAGGGGTGCCGGTGTCGGCCGAGCGCAACACGCAGATGATGCTCTACGCGCTGGGGGCGCTGGGCATGTTCGGCGCGCTGTATGAGGTGGACGAGGTGTCGATGACGGTGTTCCAGCCGCGCCTGGCGAACGTGGGGACCTTCACGATGGCCTCCGATGAGCTGCTCGAGTGGGCCGACTCGTACCTCAGGCCCCGCGCCGATCTTGCATTCAAAGGCGAAGGGGAGTTCTGCAGCGGTCCTCACTGCCGCTTCTGCAAGGTGAAGGCCACCTGCCGCGCTCGTGCCGAGGCGAACCTGGCACTCGCCAGATACGAGTTCAGGATGCCTCCGATGCTGGATGACGACGAGGTGTGCAAGATCCTGGGCAAGGTGGAGGAGCTGGCCGCATGGGCCTCGGATGTGAAGGAGCATGCGCTCAAGGCAGCCCTGACAGGCAAGCGCTTCGAGGGTTTCAAGCTGGTCGAGGGTCGCTCGGTGCGCAAGTACACCGACGAGGCCCTGGTGGCCGCAACCGTGCTCAATGCGGGGCATGACCCCTATGAGAAGAAGATCCTGGGAATCACTGCGATGCAGCGGTTGCTCGGGAAATCGCAATTCGAACAGATGCTGGGGAACCTTCTTGAGAAGGGCCCGGGCAAGCCGACTTTGGTGGCGGAGAGCGACAGGCGTCCTGCCCTCAATGCGGCGACACAAGATTTCAAGGAGAACTGATCATGGCAAACAACACGAAAGTCATCACCGGCAAGGACACCAGATGGTCGTACGCCTCTGTGTGGGAACCCAAGTCCATCAACGGCAGCACGCCCAAGTATTCGGTGTCGCTGATCATCCCAAAAAGCGACAGGGCTACGGTGGAGAAGATCAGAGCGGCCATCGAGGCTGCATACAAGGAAGGCGAGGCGAAGCTGAAGGGCAACGGCAAGAGCGTCCCTGTCCTCGCCTCCCTGCGATCGCCCCTGCGTGACGGGGACATCGACCGCCCCGACGATGCGGCGTATGAGAATGCGTTCTTCGTCAACGCCAACAGCGCCACCGCACCGGGAGTCGTCGATGAGGGGCGCAACCCGGTGCTGGACAAGAGCCAGGTGTACTCGGGTGTCTACGGACGGGCGGCAATCACCTTCTACGCATACAACTCCAACGGCAACCGCGGCATCGCGTGCGGCCTGCAGAACCTGCAGCTGATCCGTAGCGGGGAACCTTTGGGAGGCCGTTCGAGTGCCGAGAGCGATTTCGCCACCGACGACGAGGACGATTACCTTGCCTGACCACCATCGGGGGGATGGCGGCCCACCGCTGCCGTCCTCCCCTCTTTCGTGCACGGGAATCATCACCTACCGGAGGCTTTCATGAAATCCATCAGCGTGGACATCGAATCGTATTCCTCAATCAACCTCGCCAAGAGTGGAGTCTACCGCTATTGCGAGGCCTCCGACTTCGAGATCCTCCTGTTCGGCTACAGCGTCGATGGCGGACCGGTGCAGGTGGTCGATCTCGCCCGGGGAGAGAGGATACCTCGAGAAATTATCGAAGCGCTTACCGATCCCAGCGTGGGAAAGTGGGCGTTCAACGCTGCCTTCGAGCGCATCTGCCTCTCGCGGTTCCTCGGAATGCCGACCGGCACGTATCTCGATCCGTCCTCCTGGCGATGCACGATGGTATGGTCGGCGTACCTGGGGCTGCCGCTGTCGCTCATGGGCGTCGGTACGGTGCTGAAGCTCGAAAAGAGGAAGCTCGCCTCAGGCAAGGACCTGATCAGGTATTTCTGCACTCCGTGCGCGCCCACAGTCGCAAACGGCAAGCGGACACGCAACCACCCCTCCCATGCTCCCGACAAATGGAAGCTGTTCATCGAGTACAACAAGCGCGACGTGGAAGTCGAGCTCGCCATAGACAAACGCCTTTCAACCTATCCCGTTCCCGATGCCATCTGGGATGAGTACCACCTGGACCAACGCATCAACGACCGGGGTGTATTGATCGACAGGGGACTCGTGCGGAGTGCCATCGAGATGGACCGTACATCCCGTCAGGAGCTGATGGCGCGCATGAAGGCCATCACCGACCTGGAGAATCCCAACTCGGTGTCGCAGGTGAAGACCTGGCTTGCCGACAACGGCCTCGAGGTCGATTCGCTGGGCAAGAAGGATGTGATCTCCGCTTTGGATGGTGCTCCGCGTGAGATCAGGGAAGTGCTCGAGCTCAGGTTGCAGCTGGCAAAGTCGTCGGTGAAAAAGTACCAGGCGATGGAGCATGCCGTCTGCTGTGATGGCCGTGCACGGGGCATGTTCCAGTTCTACGGGGCATCACGAACCGGGCGATGGTCGGGAAGATTGATACAGATGCAGAACCTTCGGCGCAACAGCATCGAGGACCTCGCCGAAGCCCGGACCCTGGTGAAGAGCGGTGACTACGAGGCGGTGAAGCTGCTCTATGGCGATGTGCCCGATACGCTTTCCCAGCTGGTAAGGACAGCCTTCATTCCCAGGAAAGGATATCGCTTCATCGTCTCCGACTTCTCGGCGATCGAAGCGAGGGTGCTATCGTGGCTCGCCGGAGAGACCTGGCGCATGGATATCTTCGCCGAGGATGGGGACATCTACTGTGCCACAGCCTCGCGCATGTTCCACTGCGAGGTCACCAAATACGGGGAGAACGGACACCTTCGTCAAAAAGGCAAGCAGGCCGAGCTCGCCTGTATCGCAGAAGGCCAGCTGGTACTTACCAATCAAGGACTGGTTCCAATCGAACAGGTCACAACCAGTCATCTCCTTTGGGACGGAGAGGATTGGGTAACGCACGAGGGCGTGATCGACAAGGGAATTGGGGAGGCAATCACCTATGGGGGACTTACAGCAACAGCAGACCATCTTGTGTGGATCGAGGGGGAACCGGAGCCGGTACACCTTGGAATCGCCGCCGCCCGCGGCTCACGTCTCGTACAAACCGGAGATGGTGGGAAAGCGATACGGTTGGGTCCGGATAGTGTCACCGGAGAAACGGTGGAATGCCAGGAGGAACCATTGCTATGTGCTCACCCAGTGCGAAGGATGCCGCAGCATTCAGTGGCAGCTCCTATCGAACCTGACCCAGGGCAAGTCCAAGGGATGCCAGCGGTGCTCCCAGCCGAGGGCGATTCCGCTATGGCTCGATCGGAGACTCACGGCCGCGAAGCAGCGATGCGAAAATCCGAAGGACGGTGGGTATCACAATTACGGGGCACGGGGCATACGTTTCGCGTTTTCCAGCGTGAAGGAGGCAGGGTTGTACCTTCTGGGAGAATTCGGACTGCCGGACAAGGAGATGGAGATAGACCGCATCGACAACGACAAGGACTACGAAGCTGGCAATTTGCGGTTTGTCACCCACTCGGAAAACAACCAAAACAAACGCAACACCGTCCTGAGCGAATTCAAACAGGAGTACTGGCCATACGCAAGACCGGTAGTCATTCGAAAGCTCTCTGCCGGTGTGAGCAGGACGGGCATCATCGAGGATGCCATGAAGGCTGTCACGGAGAGAAGGAAAAACTGGCGGATAATCAGCGCACGGTTGGACTTTATGACATTCGTAATGCCGGAGAGCATCACCGTTTTACCGTATCGGGCATCCTCGTGCACAACTGCGGATACGGCGGATCAGTCGGAGCCCTCAAGGCAATGGGAGCGCTCGAGTCCGGCATGACCGAGGATGAGCTCAAGCCCCTGGTGGATGCCTGGCGCCAGTCCAACCCTAACATCGTCAAGCTCTGGTGGGATGTGGACAAAGCAGCCATGGATGCGGTCAGGGAGGGAATCTCCACCGAGATCCACAATCTCACGTTTTCCTACGAGGGCAACGGGCTGTTCATCACCCTCCCCTCTGGCAGGAGACTCGCCTACGTAAGGCCGAAAATCGAAACCAACGACTTCGGTAGCGATTGCATCACCTACGAGGGAACGGGATCCACCAAGAAGTGGGAGCGCATCGGGACATTTGGTGGAAAGTTGGTGGAAAATCTTTGTCAGAGCATCAGCCGCGACTTGCTGTGCCACGCCATGCAGCAGCTCGAGGCGTGTGGCTGCCGCATCGTGATGCACATCCACGACGAGGTGGTCATCGAGGCTCCCAAGAACATGGACGTGCAAGACGTCTGCCACCGCATGAGCAGCACCCCGCCATGGGCACAGGGGTTGCATCTCAACGCGGACGGCTACGAGACCGATTTCTACAGGAAGGATTGAACATGAACATACGCAACAAGGAAGGATACATGGACAGGACAGCACATGAGGCCATCACGGCCATCGAAAGAAAAGCGAAGCTGCGATTCGATTACCACCCCATGGTGTACATCTGCTCGCCGTATGCCGGGGACATCGAGGTTAACATACGCAACGCACGGCGCTACAGCCGCCATGCGGTCAGCAAGGGATACCTGCCGGTCACCCCGCACCTGCTCTACCCACAGTTCCTCGACGACAGCCTGCAAAGCGAACGAGAGCTGGGCCTGTTCTTCGGCCTGGTGCTCATGGGCAAATGCTCCGAGGTGTGGGTATTCGGCGAACACATCAGCACGGGCATGCGATTGGAGATCGACCGGGCTCGCTTCAAGGGGTACACCATCAGGTTTTTCAGCAGCGAATGCGAAGAGCTTCGGAGATGACACCGACGGATGGGAGGCCGGGGTTGCATAAAAAGGTTTTGCCTAAAAGTGTCACCAAGAGTGCCAGGCTGCGGGCAATCCTCCCAGACAGAAGCCGGTCCCCTGGCGATTGCCAGGGGGGGGGTACGGTTTTTGGGTATAGGGTATAGGAGATAAAATTTTGAAACCGGATGACATCACACATACGCCGCAGGGCATCCCCAGGGGAATGCGGATTCCCATCAGTCACCAGCAGCCCGTGCCCACCATCAGCGCAAGGGCGCTGCACCGAGCGTTGCAGGTGGCCGCGCGCTACCACGACTGGTTCTCACGCATGAGAGGCCACGGATTCGTCGAGGGGAAGGATTTCTTCACCACCTCTCGCGAAGATACCGGCGGTCGTCAGCGCTTAGACCACGCGATCACCATCACGATGGCCAAGGAGCTGTGCATGCTGCAGCGCTCGCCAGCCGGTCGCGAGTTCCGCAGATACTTCCTTGAATGCAAGCAGGACTGGGAATCCCCGGACCGGCTCATCCAGCGTGCCATCGCCATCGTACGCGCGCGCTGTGCCGAGGCCGAGCGGCGCATCATGGCCGAATGCGGACTGCCCCGAGGCCTGACAGCCCTGCTCACAGGGCGCAAGGAGGACATCTGATGGACATCACGCTGTACACCGCACCCTGCTCTGGCAATGCGAAGAACTGCCATTACCACACCCGCGTCGATGTGACCACACCCGAAACCTTCGAAGAGGCGATACGCTTCGACCATGTGTGCGCCGCCTACCGGGACGGTTACCGCAGCGCTACCAACTTCCTGTCCTCCACCGTCGTGGTGATGGACTGCGACAACGACCACTCGGAGAGCCCGGACGATTGGATCACACCGAAAAAACTCACCGACGAGCTCGCCGACGTATCCTTCGCCCTCGCCCCGAGCAGGAACCACAACCTGCCCAAGGAGGGCAAGAGCGCGCGCCCGCGCTTCCATGCGTACTTCCCGATCCGCGAGATCACCGATGGCGATGCCTACGCACGCCTCAAGCGAGCCATCCACGCGCGCTACCCCTTTTTCGATGCGAACGCACTGGATGCGGCACGTTTCTTCTTCGGCTCGAGCCATGGCGGTGTCACCTGGCACGAGGGATGGCTGGACATCGACGAGACGCTCAGGGTGGAGCTGACGTCCGCAGCCGACCCCAGCCGTCCTGCGATCACCGCCGGCATGCGCAACACTACGCTCTCGCGCTTCGCGGGCAAGGTGCTCAAGCGCTATGGGGTCTCAGAACGCGCTCATGACATCTTTCTGGAGGAGGCCGCCCGGTGCGACCCTCCGATGGAGGACGGTGAGCTCGACGCGATCTACAGCAGCGCGGTGAAGTTCGCAGCCCGTGTGCAGCAGCAGCCTGGGTACATCCCACCCGAGGCCTACAACGATGAGTTCAAGCTGTCGCTGAAGCCCGATGATTACTCCGACATCGGCCAGGCCAAGGTGCTGGTACGCGAATACGCGGATGAGCTCAAGTACTCCGACGGCACCGACTACATCCGGTACAACGGCGAGTACTGGGTGGAATCCCGTCAACTGGCGCTGGGAGCTGCCGAGGAGTTCCTCGATCTCCAACTCGAGGATGCGCGTGACGAATACGCGGCAGCGCTGAAGGCATTGGTCGACCTTGGCATCGACGAAGCTGAAGTTGTCGCCGGAGGGAAAAAGTTCGAGGCCACCCTCTCAGGGGATGTCCTCATCGCCTACAGGCGTTATCTGGCGGCATCGACCTACAAGGCCTTCGTCATGAAGCGGCGCGACATGAAGTACGTCACCGGTGCGCTGCAGGCGGCCAAGCCCATGGTGCTCGTCGACGTGCAGGATCTGGATGGCGACCCGTTCCTGCTCAACACTCCCGGTGCTACCTACGACCTACAACGCGGGTTGTCCAGCAAACGCGAACCCCGCTCCGAGGATCTCATCACCAAGCGCACGCTTTGCACTCCCGGTGACAAGGGCATGCACGAATGGAACAAGGCGCTGGACCTGTTCTTCTGCAATGACCGGGATCTGATCGCATATGTGCAGCAGATCGTTGGTATCGCCGCGATCGGCAAGGTGTGCCTGGAGGCGCTCATCATCGCCTATGGCGAAGGAAGCAACGGAAAATCCACCTTCTGGAACTCCATATCGCGGGTGATGGGGACCTACAGCGGTGCCATCTCGGCCGATGCGCTGACCGCGGGGTGCAAGCGCAACATCAAGCCCGAGATAGCCGAGCTCAAGGGCAAGCGCCTGGTGATCTCATCCGAGCTCCAGGAGGGCACGAGGCTCAACACCTCGACGGCGAAGATCCTCAGCAGCACCGACGAGATCGAGGCGGAGAAGAAGTACAAGGACCCCTTCAAGTTCCGTCCCTCCCATACGGTGGTGCTCTACACGAACCACCTGCCGAAGGTCGGCGCCTGCGATGCGGGAACCTGGAGGCGTCTGATCGTCATTCCCTTCAACGCGCGCATCAGCGGCAGCGGGGATGTGAAGAACTACGCCGATCATCTGGTCGAGCATGCGGGTGAGACCATCATGGCATGGATCATCGAAGGTGCAAGGACGGCGATCTCCCGCAGGTTCCATCTGCATGTGCCGCCATGCGTGCAGCAGGCGATCGACAAGTACCGGGAAAACAACGACTGGATGGGTACCTTCCTGGAGGACCGTTGCGAGGTGGGACCCGATCTCGAACAGCCGTCGGGGATTTTCTACCAGGAGTACCGCAACTACTGCAATCGCACCGGCGAGTACACACGCAGCACGACCGACTTCTACGCGGCCCTCGAGTCGGTAGGATTCCACCGCAGGAAAACAAAACGGGGGATACTCATCCAAGGGCTGACCCTGAAGCCGCAGGAATATCTGCCATAGACCCGCATGGACCGAAAAGGTGCAGGTCGAGCAGGTCATAACCATAACTACGCATATAGGGTTTTTTTAGGGAAAAAAGAGCCTATAGGGGGTTTTAGGAATTGACCTTCTACACCTGCACCTCTGCCCTGATGGAGAACGAGCATGCTTGAGAAAGAGATCGAACTGCAGCTGGTGAAAGCTGTGAGAATGGTGGGATGTCGATCGAAAAACCAGACGATCGGATCATCCGGGACAGCGGGAATTTCTGGAATGGACCGAAAAGGTGTAGGTCGTGCTAGTCATAACCATAACTACGCATATAGGGATTTTTTAGGGAAAAAACAGCCTATAGGGGGTTTTACGGATAGACCATCATCGACTGTCACCCACGATCCTGACGGAGAAGCACAATGCTTGAACAAGAGATCGAACTGCAGCTGGTGAGAGCTGTGAAAAAGAAGGGAGGCCGGGCGGTGAAGTTCATGAGCCCCGGCTTTGACGGGATGCCCGACCGCCTGGTGCTGCTGCCCGGTAGCAAATGCGGCTTCGTGGAAGTGAAGGCCCCGGGCAAGAAGCCGAGGGCACTCCAAGTGGTAAGGATTGAAATGTTGAGAGCTCTGGGCTTCAAGGCATACGTCCTGGATGCCATAGGGCAGATAGAGGAGATCATCAATGACATACGCACCGCATGACTATCAACGGTATGCGAGCAACTTCATAGAGACACACCCCGCATCAGCGATATTACTTGCGTGCGGACTTGGCAAAACGATCATCACCCTGACAGCGGTACACAACCTGCTCTTCGATTCCTTCGAGGTGCGCAAGGTCCTGGTAATCGCGCCGTTACGGGTTGCAAGGGACACCTGGCCGGCTGAGCTCACCAAGTGGGATCACTTGGCGCTGCTGAGAGCCTCGGTGGCTGTGGGAAGCACGGTCGAACGGATCTCTGCGTTGGAGCGCAAGGCTGACCTGTACATCATCAACCGCGAGAACGTGCAGTGGCTCATCAAGGAGTCCGCCCTGCCCTTCGACTTCGACATGGTGGTCGTCGACGAACTCTCGTCGTTCAAGAACCACCGCTCCAAGCGCTTCAGGGCTTTGATGAAACGCCGAGCCGTGATCAAGCGCATCGTGGGACTCACCGGCACCCCGGCCAGCAACGGTTTGATCGACCTCTGGGCCCAGTTCAAGCTGCTGGACAAGGGGGTGAGGCTGGGAAGGTTCATCGGCTCCTACCGTGATGCGTACTTCACACCCGACAAGCGAAACGGACAGGTCGTGTTCAGCTACAAGCCAGCTCCCGGTGCGGAGGAACGGATTTACCGGGCGATCGAGGATATCACCATCTCCATGAAGGCTCAGGACCATATCAGGATGCCCGCTCTGGTGAGCAACGAGCATCGCGTCACCCTCGGTGAAGACGATCGTGCGGCATATGAGAGGCTACGGAAAGATCTGGTGCTCGATGCCTCCGGGGGACAAGTGACCGCGGCCAATGCGGCGAGCCTCTCGGGCAAGCTGCTGCAGCTGGCGAACGGCGCGGTATACACCGATGACGGAAAGACCATCGGCATCCATGACCGAAAGCTCGATGCGTTGGAGGATCTCATCGAAGCGGCCAATGGTCAGAGTGTGCTGGTGGCCTACTGGTTCAAGCATGACCTGGCGCGGATCGCAGGGAGATTGGAGAAGCTGGGACTCGCGTTCTCGACTCTCGATACCAGTGAGAGTATCCGTGTGTGGAATACCGGCGGATTGCCAGTCGGGTTGATCCACCCGGCATCCGCCGGGCACGGATTGAATCTCCAAGGCGGCGGCAGCTTCCTGATCTGGTTCGGCCTCACCTGGAGCCTGGAGCTCTACCAGCAGACGGTGGCGCGCCTCTGGCGTCAAGGGCAGAAGTCCGAGACCGTGGTGGTCCAGCACATCATCACCGGGGGCACCATCGACGAACGCATCATGAAGGTCCTCTCGGGCAAGGCCCACACCCAGGATGCCCTCATCGAAGCGGTGAAGGCCGAGCTTACAGGGGGCAACCGATGACCGAGGCAAGTATGAGGCATCTGGCGGCTGCGATCATTGAGCGGGCGGTCACCGACTGGCACAAGGTGGTATCCCAGCTGGAGGGCAACCCCGATTACGTATATGCATGGGCAACCAAGGACGAGATCGAGCGCTTCTTCGAGAGCGAGTGGTTTGAACTCCTCTGCGATATCAACCCCGATCTGACCAAGATTCACCTACAGGAGGCAAGCGCATGACTACAAAGGAATATCTTTCGCAGGCGTGGTACCTGGACAAGCGCATCAGGACCAAGGAACGCCAGCTCGATTGGCTCAGAAGTCATGCCGTCTACGTATCCCCCAAACTCGCCGAAGTGCCCAAGGCTCCGTCGATCCGTCGCTCTCCTGTGGAGGAGGCGGTGGTACGCATCACAGAGTTGGAGACGGAGATCAACACCGGCATCGCACAGATGATGCGACTCAAGACTGAGATTGCCGATGTGATCCGAAGTGTCAACAGCATGGAGTGCGAGACGCTGCTGGAGATGCGCTACCTCGCCTTCCTGAGCTGGGACCAGGTGGCAGCCCAGCTGAGCTACAGCCAGGACTACATCTACCATTTGCACCGGAAGGCGTTGGCGTTGGTGCGGGTTCCAGGGATATGAACGTTGGAATATTAGGAAGTAGTGGATATTGCAAGCAACCATATTGGGGACAAGCCAAAAAAGGTGGAGGCCAGCGGATGGGTGGTTGGGGTGGAGAGGGTTCCGCTGGCCTCCAAGGAAAATCACACGAAAGGAGACATGAAAAAACTGTTGCTCTGTCCGCATATATAAGCATGGACCGTGCCAACTCTGGCAAGATGCTGAGAATTTGAAGAAATCGATGAATTCCATATGGATTTTGCACGATTGGAAACATCGCCTTCATTCGCTTACCCTCCGGAAGCTCCCGTTTACCTGTGAATATTTGTTACACGGTGCAGAACGTGTGCAACACCTGCGCAATGTACAAACCGGTTCCCGATAGAGAGGCATCCATACGCGTGCACAGGAAACCCAGGCATCCCATCCAAACTGCCCACGATCGACGTAGTCTCCGTCCCCGGCTGTATTCCTTTTTCGCCCAGAGGATGCCGTGTTTCGGGAACAAGTCAATTCCCGTGGGAGAAAGCAGGGGTGCGATGGTCATCCAAAGCGCAGCTCATCCTAGGACAACGCCCAGCCTGTTTGGTAGCGTGTATCCATCCCACCCTGTTCCCCTCACGTCCTTACTTGGATGCGCTCTGCCCAGGAACCGGAGCGCATCCGTTCCCACGTTCCAGCCGGAGTGAAGGGAACGTGTGCTGAAACAACCCGTGAAACGTTGGCATATCAGCAATTGCCTTGTATCTGTTCCTATGTTCCTGAAATATCATTTGGTATGAATACCAGTAATATAGGGGGAGAATACCGGCGCGGCATGAGCATACGCGCATATACACGCGTATAGGGGTTTTTTGGTGCTTGAGAACACACACAAGAACAGGTGTATGGACTGCTTTCGATGCCCCTGCAACCAAACGTTAAAATATCAGAACATAACAGTTGTGCTCAGTTCGCCTTGCACGCTACTGTATACTCAGACAAGTCCAATCGGAAGCTCGGGAAATCCTCCCGGGCTTTCTTGATACGATAAGATTTGCATTCTTGAAAAATAACCCAAAATTTTGAAGAATTTTAGTTTGTTTATTACCGATGCGCGGGATATAATACCCCTTGGTATTGTCTGACCTTTTCCACTAATCCGAGGTACATATGAGAAACATGAGGGGATCATCTCGCTGCACAAGGGTTGCACTTGTGCTGTTTGTCTTATTGGTTCTGTTGTCATGCGATGTATTCGCCGCCAGCTATGATATTGCCAAACTCGACAGCAACACCTGCTATATCAGGCACTATCAGGGCCAGGAGGGGGAGTTGGACATTCCCTCAACGATCGATGGATATCGTGTCATCCATATCGGCAACCAGGCTTTCAAAGGCAACCGCTCCTTGGCCGGTGTCACCATCCCCGACAGCGTGAAGTCGATCGGAGAGTCGGCGTTCGCATCCTGTCCTTCCCTGCGCTCCGTCCACATTCCCGGCAGCGTCACCTCCATCGACAAGAAGGCTTTCCAGGATTGCACTTCCCTGGCCAGCATCATCATTCCCAACAGCGTAAAAACCATTGAAAGGGATGCGTTCTCCGGGTGCACGGCCCTTACTTCAGTGACCCTCCCGGACAATCTCACCACCATACGATACGGCCTTTTCTGCGATTGTGAATCCCTGGCCGGCATCACCATCCCCGATACCGTCACCACCATCGATGTCAATGCTTTCGCCAGGTGTTCATCCTTAACCGAAATCATCATTCCCGACAGAGTCAATTCCATCGGAGAATGGGCTTTCAGCGGATGCGCATCCTTGGCCAGCATCACCATCCCCGCCAGCGTCACGTCCATTGGGGATGGTACGTTCATCGGCTGTGAATCGCTGATGAATATCAGGGTCGATCAGAAGAACCCGGTCTTCACGCAAACTCAAGGGGTCCTCTATGACTTGCAAGAGAAAAGCTTGCTTGTGTATCCGGCGGCCCGCAGGTCCCCTGCGTATGCAATCCCTTATGGAACGCTCCTCATCAAGGAAGCGGCGTTCGCCAACTGCCCCTTCCTGACCACCGTCACCATCCCCGAAAGCATCATTACCATCGAGAGCAGTGCTTTCCATGGATGCACGTCCCTAGCCAATATCATCATCCCCGCCAGCGTCACATCCATCGGCAGCATGGCTTTCTCGAATTGCTCCTCCCTTTCCAATATCACCGTCGACCCGAGGAACCCTGCATTCGAGGATATCCGAGGCGTCCTGTTCCAAAGGAAGCAGAAGTACCTCCACACATATCCAGCGGGAAAGAAGGCTGTGGCTTATTCAGTTCCAGGTGGAACCGTATGCATCCCTGGCTACGCTTTCGCTTATAACACTTCATTGGACAGCATCACCATTCCCGAAGGCGTCACCCGCATCGAGGACATGGCTTTCGCGTTTTGCACCTCACTGAGAAGCATCACGATCCCTGATTCAGTCACCATGATAGGGAGCTCCCTGTTTTATAAGTGTGACCGCTTGTCGAGAATCGATGTACATGAGAAGAGTCTTGCCTATAGATATTTCCAAAATACGGAATATGCGTCACTTCTCACGTCCGGTTCCGCAAGCGCGCCTTCGGCTGTTCCCTATCCCCAACCTGCTCCCGAGGCTCCCGCGGCCCCGGCAGCGGCGGCTGCTCCTGCTTCCGCGATCTATCGTTGATTTATCAGAATATAACAGTTGACAACAGCTTGTCCTTCTCGCTACCCTACCATCAGAGACAAGCAACCAGGCAGCCCGGGAATTCCTCCCGGGCTTTCCTTTTGCCCCAAGGAGTACCCCCCATGCCCCACAAGCCCAAGCGACCGTGCAGCCATCCGCTCTGCCCGCATCTCACCGACGGACGGTTCTGCGGCGAGCATGCGAAATTGGATGCGCGACGCTACGAGCGCTATCGACGGGACCCGGGTACCAACAGGCGCTACGGGCACACCTGGCGCAAGGTGCGCAAGGCCTTCCTAAATGAGCATCCCTTCTGCGTTCTGTGCAGGAGCCACGGGAAGCTCACCGAAGCGACCGTGGCCCACCACATCAAGGCCGCTAGGGGTGGTGGTGCCGATGACGAGGCGAACCTCATGGCGCTATGCAACAGCTGCCACTCGGCCCTGCATGGGCGCCAGGGGGAGCGCTGGCGCAACCAATAATTAATTTATGCGCTATATGTAGTGTTACTACCTAGGGGGTATTGATTCTCTACACCATATATGGTATACTGCGGGCAGGGGCAATCACGCGTAAAAATTGGAAATCAAACGGGGGATTGACCCCCGTTCTTTGTTGAGGGGGTTCGGCATGGCGAAGGACGGCACCAACCGCGGCGGGGCACGCGTCGGCGCGGGGAGAAAACCCAAGGCGCTTTCCGAGAAGATCGGCGAAGGAAGAAGTGCCACCGTGGTGCAGCTGCCCGATGCTCCCGACCTCGAGGGCATGGACATGCCACCGGTCAAGTATTACCTGACGGTCATCCAGAAGAACGGCATCGAGCTCGATGCGGCCGAGGTGTTCCGGGAGACCTGGGACTGGCTCAAGGCCAGGCGCTGCGAGGAATTGGTCAGCAGCCAGGTCATCCACCAGTACGCTATGGCGGTGGCCAGGTGGATCCAGTGCGAGATGGCCGTCAGCGAGTACGGCTTCCTCGCCAAGCATCCGACCACCGGGGCGGCGATCGCCTCGCCGTACGTGGCGATGAGCCGCGAGTACATGAAGCAGGCCACCCAGATCTGGTACCAGATATCCCAGGTGGTGAAGGAGAACAACAGTGCCTCCTACCAGGGGGCGAACCCGCAGGACGACCTGATGGAACGCCTGCTCAGCGCACCGCGTCCACGCTAGGAAATCAAACAACCGCCCGGGAAATCAAACGAAAGCCCACTATTCAAACAATCAAAGGAATCCATCCATGAAACACCACCTCACCTCCGAGAGTGTCTGCTGCGGTCATCCGGACAAGCTGTGCGACCATATCGCCGACTCGATCCTCGATGCCCACCTCGCCATCGACGAGCACTCGCGCGTGGCGTGCGAGGTCATGGCCACCAGGGGCCGCATCATCGTCGCCGGGGAGATCACCAGCAGGGGCTCGGTCAATGTGCGAAAGACGGTGCGGGAGGCACTTGCCCGTTGCGGTTACGACCCGAGGGACTATGCGATCAGCGTGCATCTGCACACCCAGAGTCCCGATATCGCCAGCGGCGTGGACCGGGCCCTCGAGGTCAGGGATGCCGAGGGTATTCATGATGAACTGGGAGCCGGGGACCAGGGCACGGTGTACGGCTATGCCACAAACGAGACGCCGAGTGGTATCCCGCTGCCGCTCGAGCTGGCGCATCGCATCTGCATGGGACTGGACGAGTGTCGATTGAGCGGAACCATACGCGGCATCCGTAGCGACGGCAAGGCGCAGGTCTCCATCGGGTACGAGGACGGAAAGCCCAAGCGGGTGGCCGCGATCGTCGTCTCGGTGCAGCATGCACGTGACAAGGACTTGGACACTCTCAAAGGGGAGATCATCAAGAAGGTGCTCTACCCTGTTTTCGAGAATTCCCCGTTCGATGCGCACACCCGCATCCTCATCAATCCCTCCGGCCGGTTCGTCGAGGGGGGTCCCGCCGCGGACACCGGCCTGACCGGACGCAAGATCATGGTGGACACCTACGGGGGTCTCGCCCTGCACGGAGGGGGTGCCTTCAGTGGCAAGGATGCGACCAAGGTCGACCGGAGCGGAGCCTACATGGCACGCATGGTGGCCAAGCACATCGTGGCCGCCGAATTGGCTGAACGCTGTGAAGTGGCCATCTCGTATGCCATCGGGAAGGCCGAGCCGGTCGCGGTGGATGTACACACTTTCGCCACCGGAACCCATGACGACGAGCAGCTTGCCCAGGCCGTGCGTTCGGTCTTCAGCCTCAAGCCACGGGACATCATCGAGACTCTGGGACTTCGCAGTCCCATCTACAACCTCACCTCCTGCTACGGCCATTTCGGCAGTGCGCTGTTCACATGGGAACAGGTGAGCGAGCGGCATGTAGAGGCACTCAGGGGCGAACTGGAACAGCACGACTGAAAGGAAACACACCATGAGAATCCAGAAGATGAGGCTGTCGGACCTGAATCCGGCCGCATACAACCCGCGCAAGGCGCTCAAGCAAGGCGATCCCGAGTACGAGAAGCTCAAGAGATCGCTCGAGCAGTTCGGCTATGTCGAGCTCATCGTGGTCAACACGGCCAACGACAACACTGTCATTTCCGGCCACCAGCGGCTGAACGTCCTCAAGGACATGGGCGTGGCCGAAGAGGACTGCATCCTCGTCGAGCTCGATGCCGACAAGGAGAAGGCCCTCAACATCGCCATGAACAAGATCAGCGGCGAATGGGACAAGGACAAGCTGGCCTTGCTCATCACCGATTTGCAGGGACAGGACTTCGACGTCTCGCTCACCGGATTCGACCCCGCCGAGATCGACGACCTGTTCAAGGATTCGCTTGCCGAGGGCGTGCATGATGATGAGTTCGATGTGAATGCCGAGCTAGAGAAGCCCGCGATCACCAAGAGCGGGGACCTCTGGAAGCTGGGAAGGCACCGCCTGGTATGCGGTGACAGCACCAAGGCCGAGACTTTCTCCCTTCTCATGGCAGGGTCCAAGGCGAACCTGGTGGTCACCGACCCGCCGTACAACGTCAACTACGAGGGTACGGCCGGCAAGATCAAGAACGACAACATGGCAAACGATGCGTTCCTGCAGTTCCTACTCGATGCCTTCACCAATACTGCTTCCCACATGGCCGACGATGCCTCCATCTACGTGTTCCATGCCGATACCGAGGGACTGAACTTCCGCAAGGCCTTCAGCGAGGCGGGCTTCTACCTGTCGGGCACCTGCATTTGGAAGAAACAGTCGCTGGTGCTCGGTCGCTCGCCCTACCAGTGGCAGCACGAGCCGGTGCTCTTCGGATGGAAGAAAAAGGGAAAGCACCAATGGTACACCGGGCGCAAGGAATCGACCATCTGGGAATTCGACAAGCCCAAGAAGAATGGTGAGCATCCCACGATGAAGCCGGTGGCATTGATCGCGTATCCGATCATGAACTCGTCGATGAGCAACACGCTGGTGCTCGACCCGTTCGGCGGCAGCGGCAGCACGCTTGTCGCCTGCGAACAGACTGAACGGAGCTGTGCCACCATCGAGCTGGATGAGAAGTACTGCGACGTGATCGTGAGGCGCTACATCGAGCTGGTCGGATCCTCCGCCAATGTCACCGTGCAGCGCGACGGGCTGGATTATACCTATGAGGAAATCGTCCCCGGGAAGGCTAGCGATGGATGAGCTTACCCTGCTTGCCACGATCTCGGTGTGTCTGTTCGGTTCGGGCGGCATCGTGCTGTGGCTGCTCAACCGCATGGCCAAGCGGAGCGACGACCGACTGGGATATGCGAAGGACCTGAGGGAGATAAAAACCACCATCACCAGGATCCAGATGGGACTGGTCATGGCCTTGGAGAATGACAAGGTCATCTTCAAGTCGCTGAGGACCCATGAGATCAATGGGGAATCCGAGGAACAGGAAAAGAAGATGGACGATTACTTCCTGTCGCTGCTTGGCACCAAGGGAGGCGAACGATGACCCTCAGTGCCATATTGCTCGCCTTCGCCGCGTTCCTGGGCTTGGTGATGGAACTGTACAAGAAAAGCCTTCGTCGTGATGAAGCAAGCGAAAACGAGATCAAGCTGGTCGCCCTCGCCTCTTCCGCTGCCCTCGCGTACGTGACCTACCGGGTCGCACCGGCAACCACACCCGCAGGGGAGCTCAACAGCACGCCCTACCTGGTGATCCTGTACACCGTGGCGATCTACCTGTTGCAGCTTCCGGCGTGCATGGCATTTTGGAAACCATTGCTCAAACGGTTCATACAAGGAAAAATCGATGAATGACATCATGCAGCTGCTGATCCTCATCATCCTGGGACTGCTGGGGATCACCCGATTGCAGGCATCCAAGACCAAGGAACTGAAAAAGGGTATCCAGCAAGAGCGGGATACGGTGAAGAAACGAGAACAGGAGTTGGAGAAGATCCATGAAGTGCACCAGAAGATCACCGCCATCAAACAAGAAGAGCCGCCTGAGAAGATCGAACCTCCACAGCGTGGTGATGTTGGTGGCCGTCTTGACCGTCTCAACCGGCTGCACGAGCGTGCCAACAATCGAGGCCAGTGATCCGTATCGGGATGTCCTGGTCTTGATGGCTCCCGAGGCCCCGGCGATCCCGACCTTCCCCACACTGAGTTGGGCGTACTTGGATGACCGTTATTCCCTCAACGAAGCGGATGCGGATGCGCTGTTGGACTACGGGGAGAACGAACTGCCGCTGTTCGCCCATCGCTATGAACAGTACCAACGCCAGATGCGCCTCATCCTGGATGGATTGGCTCAACCCTAGGAAATTGAACTTGCTATTGGCCGGAACCTAGGCAATCAATGCACACTGACAGGGAGGATGCACATGGATGAGATGAACCGGAAACGAATCGAGGTGCTCAAGAAGCAATACCCGTCAGGGTGCACGGTGGAACTGGTGCACATGGATGACGAGTTCGCACCGCCGGCGGGCACCAAGGGCACGGTGGTCCACGTGGACGATATCGGAAGCATCCACATCGCATGGGAAACCGGTTCAACCTTGGGGGTGGTACCCGGGGTCGACATGGTCAGGCGCCTGGACGAAGAAATACCTGAAAAATAGTGTATCTTATTTGCATATATACACTTGCTATCTATCCCTCTTTGAGTGATTACTACAGTACGAACAGAAACACACCAAAGAGAGGTAGACGGCATGGAAAAGACAACACGGTTCGGAATTGAGATAGAGATGACGGGAATCACGCGCAAGGATGCGGCTCTGGCTGCCCGGACGGTCCTCGGCGGGGAGCTCTGCTACGGCGGCTCCTACTACGACACCTACGAGCTTGAGGCTCCCGACGGCAGGACCTGGAAGTTTACCTACGACGGCTCCATCCGCTGCGAAACCAGGCGGGGCAGGATCGCCGAGAGCGCGTCGCGGCTGTACAGCGTCGAGCTGGTCAGCCCGATCCTCACCTACGAAGCCGACATCGAGACGCTTCAGGAAGTCGTCAGGGCGCTCAGGAAGGCCGGGGCCTTCACCAACAACTCCTGCGGCATCCACATCCACCTCGACGGAGCAGAGCACACACCGCGCTCGATCCGCAACTTCGTGAACATCATCCACGCCCGGAACGACCTCTTCTACAAAGCCCTGGGTATCGAAGCCCAGCGTGCACGGTACTGCAAGAAGATGGACGAGCACCTGGTGGCGGCCATGAACCGCGCCAAGCCGACCACCTTCGCAGAGATCGAGAGCATCTGGTACGCGGGATACCAAGGCAGCCGCGAAGCCCATTACCATCAGAGCAGGTATCATTTTTGCAACCTTCATGCGTTTTTCCACGGCCACCATACCGTGGAGCTGCGAGGCTTCAACAGCACCCTCCATGCCGGGGAGGTCAGAAGCTACATAGTCCTTGCACTCGCGCTCAACAGCCAGGCGCTCACACAAAGCTCGGCGAGCACCAAGAAGCCCCAGGCCGAGAACGAGAAGTTCGCGATGCGCACCTACCTCAACCGCATCGGCCTCATCGGCGACGAGTTCAAGGCCTGCCGCGAGCATCTGTGCAAGCGGTTATCGGGAAATGCCGCATGGAGACGGCGGATCGCAGCTTGAATGGGCGACGGCTTTGCAACCTTGAGGGCGGGACGGCCGCCCTTGCGGTGGTAGAAACCGATCGAAGGAGTGAAGCAACCATGAAGAAAGTCTACCTGGCCTACGGAAGCAACTTGAACCTCGAACAGATGGGATACCGATGCCCCGATGCCGCGGTCATCGGAACCACGGTACTACCCGACTACCGGCTGGTGTTCCGGGGAGGCCGCCATAGTGGCGTGGCCACGATCGAAGCACATGAAGGCGCAAGCGTCCCGGTCCTCCTGTGGCAGATCACCGAGAGGTGCGAGAAAGCCTTGGACCGCTACGAGGGATTCCCGCACCTGTACCGCAAGAAGAACCTGATGGTGGATCTCGATGGTGATGAGATGGTGGCGATGGCCTACATCATGAACGAAGGCCCCCCTCCGGCTATGCCGGATGCGTACTACTACGCGACCATCCTGCACGGCTATCGCGATTGCGGCTTTGACGAGGATATCCTCAAGCAAGCGGTGATGGACACCTCCGAACGTGTTCAATAACTGAACGTATCCAAGCTCCACGGACTACCCTATCGAAGACCCTCCGGGGTCTTCTTTTCGTATACACAGGAATTCCATGAAACAATTGAAGAAATACACACCCACGCCATTCATGGCCAAGGATTCGACCTATGACAAGACCAAGGCCGACCGGGCGGTGCAGTTCATCCAAAGCCTGCGCCATACCAAGGGGGTGTGGGCGGGAAAGCCCTTCCTGCTGCTACCGTGGCAAGAGCAGATCATCCGCAACCTGTTCGGCATCGTGAAGGCCGACGGATGGCGGCAGTTCAACACCGCCTATATCGAGATCCCCAAGAAGAACGGCAAGAGCGAGCTCGCCGCCGCGGTGGCGCTGCTGCTCACCTGCGCCGACTTCGAGGAGCGCGCCGAGGTCTACGGATGCGCGGCCGATCGCCAGCAGGCCTCGATCGTGTTCGAGGTGGCGGCGGACATGGTGCGCATGTGCCCCTCGCTGAACAAGCGCGTGAAGATCCTGGCGGCCACCAAGCGCATCGTGTACCTGCCGACCAACAGCTTTTATCAGGTGCTGAGCGCCGAGGCCTACTCCAAGCACGGGTTCAACATCCACGGTGTGGTCTTCGACGAACTGCACACCCAACCGAACAGAAAGCTCTTTGATGTGATGACCAAGGGCTCGGGCGACGCGCGTGCCCAGCCGCTGTTCTTTCTGATTACCACAGCCGGCACCGACCAGCACTCGATCTGCTACGAGCAGCACCAGAAGGCCAAGGACATCCTCGAGGGAAGAAAGCACGACAAGACCTTCTACCCCCTCATCTACGGTGCCGACGAAAACGACGACTGGACCGATACAAAGACGTGGAAGAAAGCCAACCCGTCGCTTGGGCATACCATCACCCTCGAGAAGGTGAAGGCGGCCTGTGACAGCGCAAGGCAGAACCCGGGCGAGGAGAATGTGTTCCGTCAGCTCAGGCTCAACCAATGGGTCAAGCAGGCTGTTCGCTGGATGCCGATGGAGAGGTGGGATCAATGCAACTTCCCCGTCGATGCCGAGGAGTTCGAGGGCAGGGTCTGCTACGGGGGACTGGACCTCTCGTCCACCACCGACATCACCGCATTCGTGCTCGTATTCCCACCCAGGGATGAGAATGACAAGTTCGTGATCCTCCCCTGGTTCTGGATACCCGAGGACAGCTTGGACCTGCGCGTACGGCGTGATCATGTGCCCTACGACGTATGGGAACGAACCGGCCACATACAGACCACCGAAGGCAACGTGGTGCACTACGGCTTCATCGAACAGTTCATCGGCGAGCTCGGCAAGAGATACAACATCCGAGAGATCGCGTTCGACCGTTGGGGAGCGGTGCAGATGGTGCAGAACCTGGAGGGCATGGGCTACACGGTGGTGCCCTTCGGACAGGGCTTCAAGGACATGAGCCCCCCGACCAAGGAGCTGATGAAGCTGGTATTGGGGCGGAGTATCGCACATGCGGGCCATCCGGTGCTCCGCTGGATGATGGACAACATCTTCATCCGCACCGACCCGGCTGGGAACATCAAGCCCGACAAGCAGAAGTCCACCGAGAAGATCGACGGCGCGGTTGCCACGATCATGGCACTGGATAGGGCGATCAGGTGCGGCAACGAAGTGCGCGAATCGGTCTACGAGGACCGGGGAATTCTCTTCATCTAGAAATCTGGAGATACACATATGGGACTCTTATCCAAGCTTGTCACCAGAACGCGTGACAAGCCGCAAAACAGGACCAGCGGGTCCTCATACAGCTTCCTGTTCGGGGGCTCGACATCCGGCAAGGCGGTGAACGAACGCTCATCGATGCAGATGACGGCAGTCTATGCCTGCGTGCGCATCCTTGCCGAGGCGATCGCGGGGTTGCCGCTGCATCTGTATCGGCATGGGGAGAACTCGAGCAAGCAGAAGGCGAAGGACCATCCGCTCTACACCCTGGTCCACTGCGAGCCCAACGCGGAGATGACCAGTTTCGTCTTCCGCGAGACGATGATGACCCACCTGCTGCTCTGGGGCAATGCGTACGCCCAGATCATCCGAAACGGCAAGGGTCAGGTGGCCGCGCTCTACCCCCTGATGCCCAACCGCATGCAGGTCGACCGTGACAAGAACGGGAGGCTCTACTACCAGTACACCACCAGCGCCGAGGATGCGCCCACCATGCAGGGTACCTCGGTGGTGCTCGATGCATCGGAGGTGCTGCACATCCCGGGCCTGGGCTTCGACGGGTTGGTGGGCTACTCGCCGATCGCGATGGCCAAGAACGCCATCGGCATGGCAATCGCCTGCGAGGAGTACGGGGCGAAGTTCTTCGCAAACGGGGCTGCCCCAAGCGGCGTGCTCGAGCATCCGGGAACGGTCAAGGACCCCACACGCCTCCGCGATACGTGGCAGGGCCAGTTCGGCGGCTCGGCGAATTCGCACAAGGTTGCGGTGCTCGAGGAGGGGATGAAATACACACCGATTTCGATCTCACCCGAGCAAGCGCAGTTTCTGCAGACGCGCAAGTTCCAGATCAACGAGATCGCACGCATCTTCCGCGTCCCTCCACACATGGTGGGGGACCTGGAGAAGTCCTCGTTCAGCAACATCGAGCAACAATCGTTGGAGTTCGTCAAGTACACCCTCGACCCGTGGGTGATCCGTTGGGAGCAGGCGCTCTCGCGTGCACTGTTGGCATCCGATGAGAAGCAGACGCATTTCTTCCGCTTCAACGTCGAGGGACTGCTGCGCGGCGACTACCAGAGCCGCATGACGGGCTACGCCACCGCGCGCCAGAACGGTTGGATGAGCGCCAACGACATCCGCTCGCTGGAAGACATGGATCTCATCACCGATGCAGACGGAGGAAACCTCTATCTGATCAACGGAAACATGCTCCCCCTATCCCGGGCTGGGGCATTCGCAGACAAGGTTACGGACACATCCCAGGAGGAGACCGATGAAAAACAAGAAGTTCTGGCAATGGAAAAACCAGGGCGAAGAAGAAGGCAGAGCGAGAATCCTTGAGCTTTCGGGCACGATCGCCGAGGAGAGCTGGTTCGATGATGATGTCACCCCCGAGCAGTTCCGTAACGAACTGTTCGCCGATAGCGGCGAGGTGACCATCTGGATCAACTCACCCGGTGGGGACTGCATCGCAGCGAGTCGCATCCATGCGATGCTCATGGATTACCCGGGAGCCGTCACCGTGAAGATCGACGGGATCGCAGCGAGCGCTGCCTCGGTCATCGCAATGGCGGGCACGAGGGTGCTCATGGCGCCCACCGCATTGATGATGATCCACAACCCCATGACACTCGCCTATGGCAACCACCAGGACATGCAAAAGGCCATCGGCATGCTGGATGAGGTGAAGGAAAGCATCGTCAACGCCTACGAGATCAAGACAAACCTCACAAGGGCGAAGATCAGCCACCTGATGGACAACGAGACGTGGATGAACGCGAAGAAAGCCATCGAGCTGGGCTTCGCCGATGCGATCCTCGAGGATGCGAAGAAAGCGTCCAATGAGGCATCGTATGCGTTCTCGATGCGCACCTCGCAGCTCTCACTGATGAACAAGATCACCGAAACCTATGCACACACAGAAAACCAGGAGCCACCTGAGGAAGGCAGAGCCGCCCTTGGCGAGCTCGAGAAACGACTGAATCTCATCAAACCCCAATAGGAGAAGACACAATGGGAAAGATCAATGACATGCGCGCCCAGCGCGCGAAGACCTGGGAACAGGCGAAGGCATTCCTCGACTCCAGGCGCAACGACAAGGGCATCCTGAGCGCCGAGGATACCACCACCTACGAACGTATGGAAGCCGAGATCGTGGATCTGGGCCACGAGATCGAACGGCAGGAACGCATCGAGGCGTTCGAGCGTGAGCTGAACGCACACGTGGGATCTCCCATCACCAGCCGACCCGATGGAGCACAGAAGACTGAGAAGAAAGCAGGACGCGCCTCGGACGAGTACCGTAAGGCATTCTGGAACCACCTCAGGCGCCGCGAGAACGCACCAGAACTGCGTAACGCATTGCAGGTTGGCACCGACACCGAAGGCGGCTACCTGGTGCCCGACGAATTCGAACACACCCTCGTGACAGCGTTGGAGGAGGAGAACCTGTTCCGCTCAATTGCCAGGATCATCCAGACTGCCAGCGGAGACCGAAAGATTCCCATTTCCGCATCCAAGGGCGAGGCGGCATGGATCGACGAGGAGGGAACCTATCCGGAGAGCGACGACAGCTTCGGGCAGGTGACCATCAGCGCCTACAAGCTGGGTACGATCATCAAGGTATCCGAGGAGCTGATCAACGACAGCGTGTTCGACATCGAGTCCTACATCGCCACCGAGTTCGCCCGCCGCATCGGAGCCAAGGAAGAGGCAGCGTTCTTTACCGGGGACGGATCGGGCAAGCCGCTGGGTATCCTCGCGGCCACCGGGGGTGCACAGATCGGCGTCAACGCGGCATCCGCGACCGCCCTGAATGCCGACGAAGTCATCGACCTGTACTATGCGCTTCGCTCTCCGTACCGCAAGAACGCGGTGTGGGTGACCAATGATGCCACCGTCAAGGCACTTCGCAAGCTCAAGGACGGCAACGGGCAGTACATCTGGCAGCCTTCGCTGACTGCAAACACCCCTGATACCATCCTCAGCCGGCCTGTGAAGACCTCGGCCTACATGCCCGAAATCGCAAGCGGGGCCAAGACGCTGGCCTTCGGGGACTTCTCGTACTACTGGATCGCCGACCGCCAGGGACGCACCTTCAAGCGCCTGGGCGAACTGTTCGCCCCGACCGGGCAGGTGGGGTTCCTCGGGTCCCAGCGTGTGGATGGGCGACTGATCCTCGGTGAGGCCGTCAAGGTCCTCCAGCAGAAGGCCTAAGGGAGGCAATTGATGTCATATAACACCAAGAACTACCGCGAGCAAGGCGGTGAGAAAACTGTCATCGGCGGCGAGGTGATCCTCGCCGCCACCTCGAAGGTAACCATCGACCCTGCAGCGGTCATCGAAGGGCTTCCCGGTGGGAGCTTCACACCCGCGGCAAGCCAGGCGGACAGCACGGCGACCACCATTGAAGATCTGGTGGTGGATTTCAACGCGCTGTTGGCGAAACTCAGGAGCGCCGGCCTGATGGCCAACTGATTGTAAACAAAGTCTACTGATTTTATGGGGGCATCCCGGCGGGAGCCGGGGTGTCCGTCATTTCGATGAAGGAGGAGGCGCATGATCGCAAGCATCGCCATGTTCAACACCTACAGCGGCAACTATGAGGACTCAAGCGAGGCCGTGCTGCTCAAGACAGCCTTCCTCTGTACTGCCGAGGATATCGTGACCTCGTATCTGGGCTTCGATCCGATCTCGAAGGAATACACCGACGTGGCCGCCTCCGGCACGGGCTCCAGACGCTTGTACCTGCCGGTGCGCAACATCACCTCAGTCGGATCCCTCACCGTGGGAACAGTCGAAGTGGATCCTTCTGTGGTGAAAGCCTACGACGATTACATCAGCTTCATCGACCATGCCACAAAGTTCCCCATTGGTGAGGACAATATCTTGGTGAGCTACACAGCGGGATGGGAAGTCGAGCAGATGCCTTCGGTGATCGTCGTCTCGATCCTCCGCATCGCCACGCTCATGCTCAGCGAGACCGGGGGGAACATCGGCCTGACGGGCAAGAGCTTCGCAGACAACAGCCGCACGTTCGTCAACTACAGCAACTACCGCAAGTACCTCCAGCCATTGGACGGTATGCGCATCCTGGGGTTCTGACATGACCAGCAGACGGAAACGATACAGCACCGAAAGCGTATCGGTGGAGACCGACCTCGCCGAAGCGTTAGGGTACCTCGAATCCCTCGGGGTAAATCGGCACAAGGCGATGCGACGCATCCTGGGCGGTATCGGAACCGCAGCAAGGACCCAGGTGCGCAAGGCCTACAAGTCCCACGGCCTGGCCAAAGGCACCGGAGCGCTCTACAAGAGCATCAGCCGCCGCGTGATCCGTAGCGGCAAGGCCGTCATCGTCGAGGCCAAGGCCTCATCGGACAAGACCAAGGTGTTCTACGGCTACGCGCTGGCCAAGGGAGCCCGCATCACCGCCAAGGACGGGGGGTATCTGACCTTCCAAAAGGACGGCAAGTGGGTGCGCGTCCATTCGGTGAAGCTTCCCGAGCGCGACTTCGTGGCCGCCCCGGTGAAGAAATACCTGAGCACCACGGCCTTCAAGACGAAACTGGATCAGCTGGTCCAAAGGGAGGTGGCGCGCATCGAGAAGGAGAACAAACGATGAAAACCGAGATGCAGGTACTCGAAAGGCTCAAGGCGGTGATCGCAACCTCGCTGACCACGCTGGTGGAAGCTGGGGCGGGAATCACGGCGGAGCAGTTCGACGAGAAAAATGTCGAGATCGAGTTCCCCGATGTGGACAGCATGCGGCGTCCCACGATGCTCTACATCCAACCCGATTATGAAAACCTCGAGCCGCTGGGGATGCAAAGCGACCTGGCCACCATGCGCGCTACCGTATTCATCCTCTGCAAGGGGGCAGCCAACGCGATTCTGGTCAGGCGTGTATTCGCACTGTATGGCGCCCTGTACCTGTTGGTCCGCGGCGATCCCACCCTAGGCGGCTTCATCGAAGACTCGCGCATCACGGACATGGACTACTACCCCGCCGTCACCGCTAGCGCGACCATCACGGCCATCGAGGCGAGCATGGATCTGCAGTGGTCCAAGGAATTTTAGACACCAACAAGAGAGGTAACGCTTATGGCATTTTACACAGGAACGGGATCGCGGCTGCAGGCGGGCAAGGAGGCCTCCTTCGCCCAGGCCGCCAGTCCCACGACTCTGGTCGACCTGACCAGCGAGAGCATCAAGGTGGCCGTGGAGAAGGGCGACGAGGGATCGCTGCTGGGAAGCAAGACCGCTACGAACCGGGATCTTCTGGCGGTGACGGTGGAGGGCTCGGTGAGCTTCATCCTCCGACCCGAATCGGCCGGCCTCATCCTGCACGCCGCCCTGGGGGGAGAGGACACCTGCAACCAGGTGGGGGAATCGGATTCGTATGAGCACACCATCACCTTGTGCGATGTGAACGAGGCCCTTCCCAGCCTCACCCTCGCCATCGACCGCAAGGCGGCGATCAAGCGCTACGCCGGGTGCACCATCAGCGCACTCAGCCTTGATTGCGCGGCGGGCGATTATGTGAAGGGGAGCATCGATCTCAAGGGGACCACCGAAGAGAGCGGGACCATTGATGAGGCATTGAAGAGCTTCTCCATCCCCTCGTACCGGTGCACCAATGCGACCTTCACCGTAAACGGAAGCTCGTACGACATCACCAGCGCATCGCTGAAGATCGACAACGCGCTCGAAAGCTCCCCACGCACCTATGCCTCAGGCCTGTATGCAGGCAGGCCCCAGCATGGAAAGAGAGCTGTGACCATCAACTTCGAGATCCCCTACAGCGCCGAGATTGAAACGCTCAAGAGCTCGTATCTGACCAGCGAGGAGAACGCTTCTGTAGAGCTGACCTTCTCATCCCCTGCCGCAGGGCACAGCATTACCATCACCCTCTCGCATGTGGCGATCGGCGAGGTGGATGCGAATGTCGGGGGGACGGGCATACTCAGCTCGACCGTCGCGGGCGAGGCGCTCAGCGTGGGCACCGAAGAGCCCATCACCATCGTGATCACCGACAAGATATCGACACCCTACGGAGGATAAGAAAGATGTTCATCAAGACAAGACATTATGACGCTTGCATACAGAAGGTACGCATCGAGGTTGGGACGCTCGTGGGGCTGGAGGCGGACGACGAGGCATACATCGTGCTCAAGGAGCTGCCCACCTTGGAGATGCTCAAGTTGAAGGAAGCCTCCGAGCAGGGTGAGAATGAGACGCTCACCCTGCTTCGCGACCTGCTTCCCTCGATCCTGGTTGATCACAACTTCTATGAGGATGCGGATGCCAAGCGCAAGATGGACAACCGCGAAGTTGCCTCTTTGGTGTTCGAGTCGCTGGATCTGACGGTGAAGGTCGTCAACGAATACACCCATGCCGCTTTTTTTTCCCGCACGGACGCGAGCGGCGGCAGATCGCGTCCCTCTGCGCAGAGGTCTTCAACGGAAGAAGAAGCGCTGAGCTCTACAGCGAGTACGGCCACTGGCTCTTCTACATAACCGATATCTATCTGCCCTGCTGCGATTCTGAGAGCGGGGACTTCAGGCACTTGCCGTTCGCTGGTTCTCTCATGGACCAGCCGTACATGAGCATGCAGATCCTCAAGCTGATCCAGCTCAACTACCGGCGCCATCTGCATGACCAGGCGAAAAAACTGACACAGAAACACTAATCACAGGGCGTCCATGGGACGCCTTTTTCATTGCATAAGGGGAACACGAGTATGGCAGCACAAGCGAAAGTCATCATCAAAGGCCAGAACGACATCGGTGGAGCGGTCAAGGCTGCGGCAGCCGACTTGGGAAGCCTCAAGGGTGCTGCAAACAAACTGGGTGGAGTGCTTAAAGGCGCCTTCGCCGCCACCGCGATCATCGCCTCGGTGAAGGCTTTGGGCAATGCAGTATCGGCAACATTCTCCGAGTTCTCCGCAGCCGAACGATCCTACAAGCAACTCGCACTTGCTCTGGGCGACAGCACCTCGTATGAGAAGGTCACCGCCGTGGTCGAGCGCCTCAGCAGCCAGACCCTCTCTGGCAAGGGGGATATCGAAGCGATGGTCGCCCAGTTGGCCGCGCTGGGAAAGAGTGCCGACGAGATCGAAAGCATCTCCGAGGCGGCGGTGTACCTGTCCAACGTGACCGGCAAGGACCTCAACGGCTCGATGATGAACCTCCTGGATTCGTACACCGGAGCTACCGGAGAGCTGAGGAAACTTGGCATCGAGCTGGATGGCCTCACCAAGGATGAGCTCGCACACGGAGCGGCGGTCGACAAGGTGATCGACAAGCTCGGAGAGTACTCGGCGATGATGGCCGATGGGGATACCGCCCAACACCTGACGAACATGAAGAATACCTGGGGAGACATTCGCCAGCAGGTGGGCGGTATCATCGATTACAACTTCGGTCCGTGGTTGGGCAACCTCGATGTAGCCTTCAGCGGCATCAAAACCAACCTCACCAATATCATCAACTATGTAGGGGCGGTGATGAAGAACCTGCCCTCTGCCTTCAAGCTAACGCTGTCCACAGTGTGGGAGTTGCTCAAGCGCACCTTCGAATGGGATTCGCTCAAGCTGATCATCACCACTACAGCCCAGAATATCGGCATCGTCATCAGCGCCATGCTCAAGGCGGTGTTCGGAAGTATCCCCAAGCTGCTGGGCAATGCAGTGGTCGGCATCATCAGCTGGATCACCTACATCGCACTGAACATCGAAAGTGCGATTCTTGGTGCGTTCCAGAATGCGATCAACAAGGCGGGAGACAAGATCCAGGGCACCTGGGTGGGGAAGCTCTTCGACTTGGGCGACAAGCTGGCCAACCTTGATATGGGGGCAGAGGCGAGCAAGGACGAGGCGACCTTCTACAAGCAGCAAGCCGACCGGAGCTTCGAGAACCTGGGACCGCTGTTGCGCGATGCGGTGATTGATGCAATCGATACCGCCCAAACGGTCGTGCTCAATAGTGCCGACATGGTCTCTTCCCTGTACGGCGATATTGGTTTTGATTTCAAGACTGCACTCGATGAGATTGTCGCACCTGACCTTGAGGCAATCGCCCAGAAGGCTGATGCAGCCAACCAGACCAAGCTGCTTTCCCAGATCGCCTCCAGTGGCGAGGGTACGGCAGCCTCCACAGCCGAGACAGCCGAAAACACGAACCAGACCGACACCCGCATGGGCTCCCAGATCGCAACGATGCTCAGTGAAGGATTGACGAGTGTGTTCACCGGTCTGTTCGGGGACGTCACCGGGGGCCTGATGGGCATGGTGGCTACCGAGATGCTGGGAGGGGTGACTGCGATCATCTCAACGCTGCAGCCGATCATCGACCTCATCTTCAACACCCTCTCTCCCCTGGGCATCCTGCTCACCATCCTCCAGGGGTTCGTGTCGGTGATGGAGCCGGCCCTCGGCGCGGTGTTCCAGCCGCTGGTGGACGTGTTCACCTGGATCGGGACCACCTTGGCGACCCTGTTCCTGCCGGTGTTGGATGTGCTGGCCACCGCATTCGCCCTGGTAGGCAACATCCTCATGGCGGTCCTCTCTCCCGTGCTGCAAAGCCTCGCCCCGGTCTTCCAGGTGATAAGCGGCATCATGACGGCCTTCTCCCCGATCCTCCTGTTGGTGGCCAAGGCATTCACGATCCTCATGAGCCCGCTCGAGTATGTCGCGGACCTGTTGTCGTGGCTGGGCAGCTGGGTGCAGTACCTCGGGTCCGTGATCGCCACCGCGGCCTACAACCTGGTGCACCCGTTCAGGCAAAAGAGCTACGCAGCCAGCCCGGGTGGGTTCTCCAGCGATGCCTTCAGCGGCCTCGCCGACCGCCTGGCGAACATCGATGCGATTGCCAGCCAAGGCTCGGTGGCAACCGACGCGGTCTCCACCACCACGGCTGTGGGAAACGCAAGCTACCAGGGAGCGACGCAAGTGACCATCAACATCTTCCAGCAGGCCCCGGTGGTCGGAAGCGACGGCATGCGAGCCTTCGCCCGGATGATCCGCGGCGAGTTCGAGCGGCTGGACTATTATTCTGTGTGAAATGTTATGCAAAGTTTTACGCTCTATTTTCTTGCTATTCCTAGAGTTTCAATTGTGGTTCTTCGCATAGTCTCCGATGATGGTGGTACGGGAGCTACTCTCGAA
>JAHDQJ010000044.1 GCA_018433865.1 Spirochaetales bacterium
CATGAAATCCCTCACCGGAGGCATGTCCGAGCCCTCCAGGTCCGTCGCATCCTTGCTCAGATCCAATATCTTCAATTTCCTGCCCCCGGGATTGCCGTTTGCAATCTTCTCGGCGAGCGCCTTGGGTTTGCGACCGGCACCGATCTGGGCACCGCCGCGGTTCGTTCCGTCCTTGGCCATCCAGGGCCTCCTTCATCTGTAATATAGAGGGGGTATACCCCCGTTCGAATTCGCCGTTTTTTCGCGTGAGGGGAGCTGCCCGTTGTAAGGCGCATACCTCCCAGAGATGCAGACCCCCCTAGGGGGCCCCCACCCCGGCACCACCGGCTGCCCTTTGTACCGGTTCCTCTGTGCAGGGTCGTTTTTGCATGGCCATCGCCTTCCTGTAGTGGTACTTGTACACAATCAGGTGATGCTTCTTCGGAAGCAATGCCAGATGCTGCTCTATCGTAAAATCGTGGCGAGTCGTGAGAATCTCGCGGACTGCAAATGCTCCTCGCAGGCAGTTTCCGTACTGCAACATCACCTCGAAGGGAGGCCTCAGGCGATTGATGAGCCACCAGGGGCAGTTCTCCTCGAGAAGCAGGCGGCACACCTCGTCACGCGAGAGTTCCCTCACGATCCTGATGGCATCGGTGGCAAAGCTTTTAACCGTGACACATCTGTGATGATACCGCGTATGCGTCCTCCCCAACGGCTCGACGATGCAAAATCGTGTATCTTCCTTGGGATAGAAGCATAATGCCGTGGTCGCCTCGTCACCGTAATGGAACCACACCACCGGATTGTCGGCCTTGGTCGTGTAGGTCTTGCCCACCTCAAACTGGAAGCTCTCGCTCCCCCTCAGATCCTTGTCGAATGCCTTGATGAACATATCCTTTCTACCTCCCGGTCATTTGTGAGTTCTGGAGCCTGCTACCTTTAGCGGTCACGCCCCAGCTCGCTGCTGGTGCTGCTTGATAATGGACAACGTCATGTCGTGGTAGCGGGCCTTGGCATGGTATTTCTTGGGAAGCAGCGCATATTTCTGCTCAAGGGTGAAATCGTCACGATCCTTGATGATCTCCCTGATCACCCACTTGCCGCGTATACGGTTGCCGTACTGCGCCATTACCTCGAAAGGCGGCATCAGGCAGTTGGTGAGCCACCACGGGCAATTCTCCTGTAGCAGCATGGCGAATACCTCGTCGCGGCTCAGCTCCCTGACGATCTTGAGCGAATTGCTGCTATGGGCGGTGATACGGATGCAATCGCGCTGACGCATCTTGTAGATCTTGCCCAGCGGCTGCACCTCACAAAAGCGCGAGTCCGGCTTGTGATAAAAGCACAGCGTAGTGCTCGCCTTGTCCCCGTAATTGAACCAATCCCAGGGGTGCTCCTGTTCTGTGGTGTAAGTTTCCCCCACCGCAAACTGAAACCCTCCATACCCTTTCAAATCCTTGTCGAATGCCTTGATGAACATACTGTGTCTGTCTCCTGTTGATGTGTGTGAGTACCCGCCGGTTCGCCCGTGCGGGTAACGTGAAAGCTCCTCCGGCGATACCTTTGTGCGTTACCTGCCAAGAAGAGCCTTTGTGATGTGAACGATCGATTGGCGAGCCGAGCAGCGGCAAAAGTCGGACAAGCTCCGCCACCGGAGTCCAGATCGCCAAAAACCCTAAAAAGGTAACGTAAAACTGGTGCTACGCTACCACTACGTTACCCTGTCCATGTGATTTTATTACAAGCAATTAGAGAGAAAAATACTCTAGGTAACGTAAGTAACGTAAAATAGATATGCTCGTATAGAGAAATAAAGAAGTATACTTCCACCCGCCAATTCCCACCTGTGGCGTGGCGTGTGGCACCCCTCATGTTTTTTTCTCCCATAGCGTGGGTATATGTGGAAAAACCACGTTACTACGTTACCCTAGGTATTGGCGAATGAAGGAGCTCGCGTCTTCCTCAAGAAAATCCGAGCAATCATCCTCCACAGCGCCCACCACGATGTTGGCGAGCACCACGCGGGTGTTCATGCCGTTGATCTTCTTCTGCAGTTGATGGGATCCCTTTTTCGATCCGTCCTGGAACACCTTCAGATGCCCCCGGTCCACGAAGCCCCTGACGCACTTGGCGTACGAATACCCGGCCTTTTCCATGGCTTCCCGGAGGATGTTGATGGTGATGTACACCCCTTCCTTCTCCAGTTTTCCATACCGTGGGGTCGAAAAGGTACTGAAACAATTGCGGTTGGAGGCTACCCACCCCTGTACGAAGCTCCATGCCCGCTCGATACTGTCTTCCTTCTCCTGCTCCTTCACGTTCACCAGCACCGCCACCCCCGCATCGATCACTTCCCTGATGATCGTCTCTATCGGGAGTGTCGCTTCGCCATAGAGGCACTGGGCACCATACAGATCGGCAAGGCACATGACGGCAACGCTGTCCAGGTGCACCCCGGCTTCACCCAGGTCCTTGGCATCGAAAGCATCCTTGAGCCGGGCTCGCAAATCATGGTAGTCGGATTCCAGTTTTCCCTTCTCGGAGATCACGTGGTCGATCAGATGCCTGATGTAGATCTTTCCGGCGAATCCATAATTGGCTTCACTCACTTGGTGCACCAGGCGGCCGAACTCGGGATCGTCGATCGGGGCCCCGTAAAGCTCAATCGCGCGGCTGATCACCCCGTCCATGGAGTTCTCGCTGCTCAGCGGCTCTTCTCCGGTGGTCATGATGCTGTTTCGCCAGGTTAATGTCTCCTGCAATCCTCCGTTCTTCATGCCCCGTGTCTTGCCCTGACCGTTTCCCAACTGGTAGACAGCCATCGCGGGGGTGAGATTTCGTGCCATCTGCTGCAGTTCGTCGATTCCCAACGGCAGGTGCTTGAGCATGCCAGCTCTCCGCTCCAGGCCTACAGCGGTACTGTTGAAGTTGCCGATCATCTTCATCGGATCCCCCCAGAAGGAGAGTGCGAACTTCAACGCGGCCGTCTTGCCGCTACGCGAGGAGAACCAGCTGTGCAGGATGAAGATCCTCAGTTTCAAGGGCTCAAGCAGCACCGAGGCCGCCGCAGCGTTCAGCATCGTCCGGGCGATGGGGTTCTCCCTGAGCTTCAACGCCGTCTGTTTCCATAGCTCGTAGTCGCCTTGCTCACCGATCGCCTTGATCAGGTCCTGGTCGGCATCCTCGAAGACGATCTGTCCCTGGTAATGGCAGGGATAGAATTCCTTGAAGCCGGAGAGCCACCCGATGCGGCCCAGGCTGCGCGAGAGCGGGATCATCTCCTGGTTGGCAACCTCGAAGGCATTGAGGTACCGTACCATTCCCTCATGGTTGTCCGAAGTTACCGGCAGTCCGGTATCCGCGTACTTGACCAACGAGTTCTTATTCAGCAGCTCAGAGCGCTGTGCGACCAGGTGCTTGATGCGGCCACTACGCAAGAATGCGAGCTCCATGCGCTCACAGCCGGTATCGACATTCTCCATGATGCGTGTGATCACGACCGGACGGCTGCACAGCACTCCACTGAGGGTTTCACCATCCTCCTTATGGAACGATATCACACCCCCTTCCATGCTCACATGGTAGCTCGGGGGATCCATCATCCCACCAAGGTCCAGGCCATCAAGAGCGATCTCGTTGGGTTCATCGATGAAATCATCCTCGGCGGTCGCTTGGTATAGGCGCTCCCTGGTCTGCTTGACCGCCCGCTCGATGTCGCGCAGGCCGAATCCAGCTTTGTTCAGCTTCATCTTCAGATAGGCGTACTCGGTGGGATACCGGTCCTTGGCGATCGCAAGCAACTCCATATTGTCTTCCTCAAGCAACTGCGCCGGATCCAACTTCTCCTGGCCAAGCAGGCTCTGTATCCGATCCCAAGCGGTGGGAAGGGCGAATACGATGGGAGCCTTGACGCCACAACCACCTTCGGGGCAGTCGGCACCGAGTGTGCGAAAATGCTCACACGTGCACGGCTTCCGGCTCTTTAGGGCATGGGCGATCTTGCGCTCGGTCTCCTCAAACGAATAGCCGCCATAGCCCTGACTGAACTCATGACATGCCTGAGTTCCATCCGATGCCAGGCAAAGGTTGTCCAGTGATGCTTTCCACAGCGGCTCGGTCTGTTTCTCGGGGCACTCCATCAGATCCCTGATAACCGCGCACCCTTCATAGATGCGAGAAGCCTCAAGAGCATCAGGATACACCTTTTCACCCTTCTGGGGCACTGGCGAGGCCTGAGGGGCTTGTTTGGCATCAGCGAACAACAGGTAGGGCTTCAGCTCCTCCAAAGTGTACAGATGCCCGTCCATCTCGCGGATCTCGCAGCGCACCGGGTGCTCACTGTCCTTGAGATTCATCGTACCGGGAAAACGCAGCATCCTGGCCAAATCGCTGCAGTTGTCGATCTTCCAGCCACGCTCCGATGCCTTGGCACTCACATAGCGGAAAAACGCCTGCTGCAACTCGATCGCACGCCTGCGCGATGCCTCGTCGGTGATGCATATTGGTACGGCGAGGATGTAGATGAGATGCACCCCGTGACCACTGAAGATGATCGCCGTCGGAGGAGGCAGCACCTCGTTTACGAAGGCCTTGATCTCATCCTCACTCTCAGGCAGCTCGCGCTTGACGTGGGCGGCCAGGCTGAGCAGGTCGATGTCGAAATGGAAGGCTAACATGGCCGTCACCTGCTCGTTCGATCCCCTGGCGGTGCTCTCCAATGGCAGATTCGTCGGAGCGCAGCTGTAGAAGGTGTTATGCTGCTCTCCCAGCTTCAGAGCCTTTTCGACGAACGCATCCAGGTCCCCCCGCTTGAATCGTTTGCTGCGACAGCGCTTGCCGACGAGCCAGGAAAGGGTGATGTTGTCATCGGGCGACAGCGGACCGAAGAACAGCTCGCAATACTCACGAGGCTCCATAGGCATAGGCCTCCTTCACGAAGGTTCCCAAGCGGACCTCCTCATCGTTGACCTC
>JAHDQJ010000011.1 GCA_018433865.1 Spirochaetales bacterium
CGCCGAGAACTTCGATCCCTGGTCGGCGACATTGCAATAGCAATAGACGGCACCTTGCACGAAAGCCTTGATCTGATCCATGCGGGATTCGTCGATGATTGCTGTGGTTTTGCGTTTCTTGGGTGTAGGTGTTACCATGAGTCTTACACTCCCCTTCATCTGGTTGTAGTAAAGCATGTGGGTTAGACTTCCATTGCACGCTCAGAGATAGTTCCTATACCAAATTGATGGATTCTGCAACCCTTTCGCTAAAATCTGTATATGCTTTGCTGGTATCACAACATCCTCTGTACAATGCAGCGGATGCTTGCATCCATATCATAAAAGCGATAGTATTATGATATATGGAGGTTCCACATATGCCAACCATTCGTCCTAGCGCCGATCTGAGAAACAAATACCATGAGATATCCGAAATCTGTCACCAATACCCCGAGCCGGTGTTCATCACAAAGAACGGACAGGGAGACCTGGCAGTGATGAGCATTGAAACCTATGAGATGCTCACCGGTAAAAGGGAACTGTACAACCTCCTTGACGAAGGATTGAAGGCCCGGGATGCCGCTCAGGTCGAACCGGCGAACGAGGTGATCGCCGCTATCCGAAAATCGCTGAAAAAGTGATGTACGAAGTACATTGGACATCGCTGGCGAAGGATGATCTGGTTTGTGCCATCACCTACATCGCCGATATGCTCAAGGCTCTATCCTATACATCCTCCTCCCCCTCGGAAGATAGCCATTCATAGGAATTGACATATCCTTTTATTTTCCGAAAATGCCGTTTGTCACAATCTAAAACATCAAGCAATAGCCATCCCAAATCTTTACCAGCCATATCTACCGGATTATCAGCACCTGTATTTTTATGCCATTCGTACAAGGCCATTAATGGAGTCCTATTCCAATAATAGTTTTCTCCGCCGAACAAATCTCTTGCAGCAAACGTTGATCCTTTATCAGCCAAGTTACAATAGCAATAGACTGCACCCTGTATAAAAGCCTTGATCAACTCAATCTGTTGGTCAGCTAGGTCAGCAGATATGCTTCGCTTCTTTGGGTTTGGCACTACCATATATTGCCTCCTTTTAAAAAAATGTAATCTTCAACTTCTGTATAATTCCCTTTCGATAAACAAGAAACATGTATTGCATATCCCTTTCTCAACAATACTTTTGTCAGACAAGAAACTCCGTGGAACATTCGATTATCCTATAATCAGAGAGTACCTATGCAGTACTGTTAACATCCTTTAGATCCGTAATATCCTCGGTACCAATCCACGAACTTCTGTAGTCCCACTTCAATTGGCGTGGAAGGTTTGAAATCAAAGTCCCTCATGAGATCGTCAACATCGGCATAGGTCTGGTAGACATCACCCGGTTGCATGGGAAGGAATTCCTTCTTGGCAGTCATTCCCAAAGCTTTCTCCAATGCTGCGAAATAGTCCATGATCTGCTCGGGCTTGTTGTTGCCGATGTTGTAGACCTTGTACCGATCACCATGCTCATTCGGCACCGGTGGATTGGGGAGGATGTTGACAATACCCGCGACCACATCATCGATGTAGGTGAAGTCCCGCCACATGTCTCCGTTGTTGAAGATCTTGATCGGTTCTCCTTTCACGATTCTGTTGGTGAATGAGAAGTATGCCATATCGGGTCTGCCCCAGGGACCGTAGACGGTGAAGAACCGAAGGCCAGTGCTCGGGAATCCATAGAGATGGGTATAGCAATGCGCCATGAGCTCGTTGCTCTTCTTGGTGGCGGCATAGAGCGACACCGGAGAGTCGACATTGTCGGAGGTGCTGAATGGAACCTTCTCGTTCATGCCATACACCGAAGATGACGATGCATAAACCAGATGCTCGGTCTTGAAGTTCCGACAGGCCTCGAGGATGTTTAAGAATCCTGCGAGGTTGGATTGCAGGTATGCATAGGGATTGTCGATGGAATAGCGTACTCCCGCCTGGGCAGCAAGGTGCAAGACGATCGTTGGAGCATATGTGGTAAAGACACCATCCAGAGCCTCCTTGTCCGCGAGGTCTCCCTTGATGAAGGTGAACTTGGGATAGGCAGAGAGTACTCCCAGCCTGCCCTCCTTGAGCGACACATCGTAATAATCATTGCAGTTGTCATAGCCGATGACGATGCAACCTCTCTCGAGAAGTGCCTGGGAGACATGGAATCCGATGAAGCCCGCGGCCCCGGTGACCAATACGATGGTACCGCTTTGGAGTGTATGTTTGTTATTCAATCCCATGCTCAATCCCTCTCATACAGGTCGCGTGTGTAGACCTTGTCCCAGACGTCCTCAAGCTCTGCGTCATACCGGTTGGCAACGATGACGTTGCATACTTGCTTGAATCCTTCCAACTCCTTGTAGACCTTGCTGCCGTAGAATTCGTCCTCGGTGAATGTGGGTTCATAGACCACCACCTTGATGCCCTTCGCCTTGATCCGTTTCATCACGCCTTGGATCGAGGATTGTCGGAAGTTATCAGAACCCGCCTTCATGGTGAGGCGATAGATGCCAACCACGATGCTGGAGGCATTGTTCCACTTGAAGCCCGCCTTCTGCAGGATCCTATCTGCGATGAAGTCCTTTCGGGTCCTGTTGGCATCGACGATCGCAGTCATGATGTTCTGGGGTACATATTCGTAATTGGCAAGCAGCTGCTTGGTGTCCTTGGGAAGACAGTAGCCTCCGTAGCCGAAGGATGGATTGTTGTAGTGGGTCCCGATGCGAGGGTCCAGCCCGATTCCGTCGATGATCGATTTGGTGTCCAAGCCCCTGACCTCGGCATAGGTATCGAGCTCATTGAAGAAGGAGACACGCAAGGCCAGATAGGTGTTCGCAAAGAGCTTGACCGCCTCGGCCTCGGTGAGTTTCATGATCAGTATGGGCACGTCCTTCTTGATCGCTCCTTCTGCCAACAAGGAGGCGAACGTTTGTGCAGCATCTTTCAACCGTGTATCGTCCAAGGGACAGCCGACGATGATACGCGAAGGATACAGATTATCCTTCAGCGCCTGCCCCTCTCGAAGGAACTCTGGGCTGAAAAGGATGTTCTGTGATCCATACTTTTCTCTTACTTCGGCTGTGAATCCGACGGGAACCGTGGACTTGATCACCATGATGGCTGAGGGGTTTACCGCCATCACTTGTTGGATCACTGCTTCCACCGAGGAAGTGTCGAAGAAGTTCCTATCTGGATCATAATTGGTCGGTGTGCTGATGATCACATAATCGGCATCCTGATAGGCACTATCCCCATCGGTGGTTGCTTTCAATTTCAGATCATGATGCGCGAGGTATTCGCTGATCTCGGTATCGACAATGGGTGACACACGCTTGTTGATCATATCGACCTTGGCTTGTATAAGGTCAACGGCTACCACCTCGTGATGTTGGCTCAGCAACACCGAATTGGACAAGCCGACATATCCTGTTCCTGCGACAGCTATTCTCATGGAAGACTCCTGCAATACGTTTGATACTGCATAATTGTACTACACATTTGTAAGTTTCGCGATTCAATTCACCAGAACCGCACCATCAAACCAACGCGTAATCCCCTAATCAATGCTTCAGATACCTCTGCTGGCCCGAGGCCCCTTTGTCGGCAACGCTGATCTTGCAGTCATGTGTGCCGATATAGCTGAGGAACATCGAGCCCAGCATGAGCCGGTCCCCCTTGGGAATACGGTTCCACTCGTATCCCTTGAACAGATCCTTTACCAGGAAGGTCTCCCCTTCCCGCACATGCGAGGTCTCATCGATTGCGGTTTTCAACAAGGAATTCAGGTCGTCCATAAGCAAATTTCCTCCATTTTTGTTAATGTTCTTATTATTAATATTGTTATTCCTATTGTTCAGAATATTGATATTATAGGCCAAAAAATAATGCGCGTCAATCGTCTTCGCGCTCCATCATCTCCCACACAAGCTTTCTGGCTTCTGGTGTCTTTCTGAGAAAGTCGATCATCTTGTCCCCACAGGGATTCTCCTTCGATTGCTCATCTCCATACAGCAACCAAGATGCACTTACATCGCATGCGTCCTCGATCTTCTTTGCAAAGCGAGCCGACATCTTCCTGCGTCCGAATTCAACTTCCACTAGATTTGCCAATGATATACCGGTACGGGCTGCCAGATCTTTTTGAAGTATTCCATTCTCTTTACGCCACTGTACCAGTCTGTTGCCTGCAGGGCCAGACAAATCTTCCACATCTGAAGGGGCATCAAGAAACGGATTTTTTCCCACCTCCGGTGATGGCCATCTCGGATCCAAATGGAATACCTTTACGATCGTATCAATCATCTCTTGGGTCGGCATGCCTTCGCCGGTCTCAATCCTGTATAGATGAACCACGGAATAGCCGATTTTCTGTGCAAAGGCAGATTTCGACAAATTGAGCTTTTTTCTCAGAAAAACAAGCTTTTTCCCAACACTCTCATCAGTATCCTGCATCAGGATATTCGATCCAGTGCCTTCTACATATTTTTCAATTGACAACGCTCTCAATCCCCTACAATAATTCTAACTTGTTATAGTATTATGGTATTTTAATAAATTCTAGGAACAATGAAGGAGCCAATCTTGATCACATCAGACGCACCGCTCATCCGCAGCGACTATCAAACAGGACTGTTCACAAAGCAGGCGCTTGCCGAGAAATACCACGTACACCCCGACACAATCACGAATGTGCTCAGTAGGTGCGAGGACCAGGATATCTACCGCAGGACTTCCACTCCGGGAAATCTGTTGATCACCCCGTACCAGACCTTCATCAAGGAACAACTCCAGCGCGGAGATATGCAAGCCACATCCATATTCCAGCTTCTCATAAGGCTCGGTGCCTGTCTGTCATTATCGACGGTCACCAAGGCGGTAAGGAAGATCAAATACGATCTGGACATGGCAGCCATCAGGTACGAGACATCCCCTGGCCAGCAGGCTCAGGCAGACTGGGCCTCGTTCAAAGGATTCTCTGCAACCGTTGATGGTATAGAGCGCCCTATCTACGCTTTCTTCATGATTCTTGGCTATTCACGGATGCGGTATGTCGAATTCGTAACCGAGATGACCACGATGACCTTGATCAGGTGCATCGAGAACGCCTTCACGTATTACGGTGGAAGCACCAAGGAAGTGCTTTTTGACAACATGCCCCAGATCGTGAACCGCTGTCTCACCACCAAGGGTGGCAATTCGCTCGAACAGATGCTGATTCCCGAGTTCACCGCCTTCGCGGACCATGTCGGATTTGACATAACTCTTTGCAGGATAAGGAGACCGAAACAAAAAGGCAAAGTTGAGCGAGTCGTAAAATACTTTAAAGAAGCCTTTATGCCCATGCTCCCCAAGAAGACAGGACACTCGCTGATCGATCTGAACGAACAGGCCATGCAGTGGTGCGATGAGGTCAACCATCAGGAGCACATGACCACCATGGAAATACCGTATGATCGCCTTGGATCAGAGAACCTGAATCCACTCCCCCGGATTCCCTATCTGGAGGATACCACGGCCAAGGTCTCCAAGGATGGATGCGTTGCCTTTCGTGGCAGGGTCTTCAATGTCGATATCAGGTTTGCCGGTATCGAGGGGAAGATAATCGACCTTGAGGACACCATCTTCGGCTACTTCGACGGCAAGCTGGTCATCCTGGGTAAGCGTGACTTGCCCGTTCATGTTCGGCATCAGTATTGCCACAGCAGGCACTCGGGAAAGCTCAAACAGAAACGCACCAAACCGATCCATTCCAACATCTCCCGATGGCTTGGTGGCAACCTGCCGCAGAAGATATCTGTTGACTGGAATCTGATCTATGCGTGACCAGTTCACCAAGCAGGTACTGCAGGATATCGCCTCATTCAACAATCGCTATCTTGGAGGCATTCTTGCAAACCTCTTTGAATCACATCCTGAGCTGCAGGAGGATATTGCCAATTCCATCATCGGTGCGATTGCCGCCAAGGAAAACGACAACGTAAACAAGCTTCTGGAGGAGGCGTTTCTTCCCGGATATCCCGATCACCCCACCCTCTCCGATTTTGATGCATCCTGTCTGTCAAAGACGGACAAGCAGGTGTATGATACATTCATGACACTCGATTGTCTCATCGACAGGAACAGAAAACCGAATCTTGTTCTCTACGGTCCGCCCGATTGTGGCAAGGAGAAGGTCGCCATCGGATTGGGCGACCGATTGTGCAGGGAGGGGAAATCGGCGCGCTTCATCGATTTTCATCATCTGATGGAGGTGTTGCAGACCCATGGGAGACTTCCCTCCAGCAACACCCTCTATAGGATACTCACCAAGGTGGAGTGTTTGATCATCGACGATTTCGCCTGCATGAACATTCATGATGCCGATCTGCTCGATAGCCTCTATGTATTGCTCAGGACCAGGATCGATGATCATCTCAGCCCGAAGACAAAGAAGAAGATCCGCGCCACATTTGTCACTACCCATCATCATCTTGAGGATTGGCCGCGCCATTTGATCGGTGACGACTTCAAGGTGCTGCAGATCATCAACATCCTGTACGGTCGCGGGACCCTGATCTCAATCGACGAGAAGGCTCCCAGGATTGAGGAAGATGAAACCACTTCCTCAACTCCCGAGGCTACCCGGTAATCCCCAACCCCGAAAATTCAGTTACGTTTAAAAAGTACCTTTTTCCAAAAGGCGGAAAAACTATGTCTTTTTCAATCCGGAAAATTGGATTGCTGGAAATGCCGAAAATTGCGATGCTGTCTACATAAAAAGTACCTTTTCTCAAAAGGCGCAAAAACCATGTCTTTTCCAATCCGGAAAATTGGAATGCTCAAAATGCCGAAAATTGCGATGCTGTCTACAAAGTATTCACGCAAGATTGCGTAGTACTCCACACTCTACAGGGACCTTGTCATGGAGGATATTCAAAACGGTGCACTTGGGTCCGGATACCGGTGCACTTGGGTCCGGATACCGGTGCACTTGGGTCCGGATACCGGTGCACTTAGGTGCGGAATGACGGTGCAGTTACCGCGCAGAACTCATTCCATGGCTTACCCATGCAAAACATCCTTACCCGGACAATGAAAAAACTCCTTACCCACCAGTGAAAGAATTCCTTGACATTCACATAGTTGATCGCATTTCTCTATCCGGAAACCCTCTTCTAGTCAATGATGGTATCGGTTTGACACGTACGAATGCTCAAAATGCCGAAAATTGCGATGCTGTCTACAACTCAGACAAAGGGCTTAGGTCAAAAATTCTGCGCAATGTGGACAAGTTGGAAACGGTACCCGGTACCTCGTTTTCCGAAAACCCTTCGCAATCACCAAATTTCGCCCGTTTTTATGGACAACGTGGAATTCCTACCTGGTACCTATATAATCATCAATTCCTAAAATTTATTTACCATAAAACCTACGTATTACCAAAACGGAATATCATGCCTTTTCCAATTCGAAAAATTGAAATGCTGGCAATTGCAGTGCATGATCTTCACACTCTAAGTGTCAATATTTTTGGCTCTTTTCGCCTAGCATAGCAAATTAGATTTACAGTACACCAGACCTCTGCTACAATGAACATATGACAGACAAGGAAAAAGAGCAGAAGGCTTTGGAAATCTACCAGCAGTTAATCAACACTCTCGAGGACGTTCCCGAGAAAGCCGAAATCATCAACATTGTTAACACGCTGATCGAGGAGAACGGCCTTTCTCCGGTCGGGGAGCCCAAAACCACGCTCAAGGCTTCCAGAAGGAAGTTTGAGGGGGAATCCGTATCCAAAACTTGTCCGAAATGCGGTTCCGACCATGTGGGAAATCGCGGATCGGCCCACGGCAAGAGCAGGTTCCGCTGCAAGGATTGCGGCGCTTCGTTCGGCTCCAGCACCGGTAGGCTGAGTGAGGGCAGTTACACCTCAGAGAAGGCATGGGACATCTTTGTGGAGGGCATGCTCTGCGGTGATTCCCTGCCTTCATTGTCAGAGAAGTGCGGCATCTCGCTGTCCACGGCCCATTCCTGGAGGATGAAGCTGTTCAGCCAGGTCGCCAACTCGGCGGAGGGGAGGATCCTCAAGGGCGTGATCCAGGAGGATGAGATCTATCTCCCCTCGAGCTTCAAGGGAAACTGGAAGGGTGCTGTTAATCTCGGTATTGAGATGGATTACACAGATGTGGTCCCGGACTACCGGAAGTACGGGTTCCGCGACTATCCGCATGAGCGGGGGTCGCAGGACCGCAAAAGAGGTCTGAGCAGGGACAAGGTGTGCATCGCCACCGCCATCGACGACGGCAGGAACGTGATCGGCAAGCCGGTCGGCCGGGGAAATGTCAGCAGCGATGGCCTGGAGCACGCATTCTCCTCCAGACTCGACCAGCAATCAATCCTGGTTACCGACAAGAGCAAAGGCGGGATCAAATACGCCGAGAGCACAGGACTCGCCCACTTCGCCCTGGATTCCAAGACGGAGGCGAGAAAGGGGCCGTACAACCTGCAATTGGTAAACTCATTACACTCGATCATCTCTGAGATCTCCCACAGCAGGTTCTGTTTCGCTACCAAGAACGCCGAGCTGTACATCACATGGGAGGCATGGAAGCTTCTGAACAGGACGAGAAGCCTGTCAGAGAAGAAGGACACCCTCAAGAACTTGGTCACACCGGGCAAGAAAGCAGTCACAATGCAACAAATCAGGAGCAGGGAGCTGCCTGAAGTTCTGCGGCAAGTCTCAGAAAGCTAAACTATACGAAAAGAGCCATATTTTTTAAACCAGTTCTCTTTCAACATGTATGCATCACTACATGGACCATCATCAAATTTTATTTCTTCACTATTTAATAGACTACTACTTAGTTTCACAATCCTTTTTGCTGCTACATCTGCGTTCCAGAGCTTGATCATATCGTTATAAGCTCTCTTACCCATTTCTAAACACTCTTCAGGATTGTCTAACAAATATCGTACCTTTGAAACGATAATATTTTTTTTCCAATATGGATATATGAAACCATTTTCGCCATCCTTAACAAGAAACGGCACGGAGCCAATTATGTGACTACATACAGGCGTGCATCCACAACCCATTGCCTCATTCAATACAGCTCCCCAACCTTCCATTCGATCGCTTGAGAAAATGAAGATACTTGATCTCTCCATGTATTCTCGAACTTCTTCCTTGTTCTTTGATCCAACCAAATGAACATATTTTGTAAGATTCTTCTTTTCGATTTCATTAGTTAAGACGATTCTCATCGGACCATCACCAACAATGGTGAAATCAAAGTCATACCCTAAATCTATTAGTTTTTCAGCAAGATACATTACAATTTCTGGATGTTTCAATTCTAATAATCTACCAACCCACAATAAATTCGCTTTTTTAAAATTTCCCTTCTTCTTTTTAAATAAGTATTCTTCGTTATATTTTTGAATTTCTGGAAAATATCCCCATTTATAACATTTTTTTGTGGGAAAACCTATTAGTTTCAAATCATAGGGGAGAAAAGCACTAGCACAAAGAATGAACAGATTTAAATCCCTATACTTTACTATTCTATCATGAAGCTTTTTATATGTTTTAGGATTCCATCTTCTCCATACACCTTTACGATAAAACCTTTCTGAGTAAATAAATGAAAGCTTATTTAAACTCATACGTTGTTCAATTAATTCTTTTGGGATACTCCCAAATATGACAACGTCTGCACTTAATACCATCTCGAGAATTGCTGATTCATCATTTTTATGATACTCGATAACATAATTAGCATTTACCTTTTCCTGATATCCTTGGATATTTTCGATATCTGTTGAAATAAACGCAAATTTTGTGCAGTACCTCTTCATTTGTTCACAAAATGGTACTTGATGATGATTTAAATAGTTTGAAATGAATATAATATCCATTCTACCCCTTCTTCATTTGGCATTTTGTGTTCCAGTCGTAGATTCGATCATTTAATGGGCCCACCAAAGCATAACGAATAGGATCAATATTAACAGTTAGTATTTTCCTATTTTTCAATCAGAACCATCTTTTTCGAAAATCATCCTTCTGTTTGCATGTTTCTTATAGGAAATACTGTAAATACAACACAAAATATGTTCACCAAATTTCACTCTAAATTTGCAAGTATTGACATAGATCTTTTCTGAATTTCCGACAACCATCATATATACAGACATTGTCTTCGTTACAACACTTCCAGCATCGAAGACAGCCTACCCTCTACTCCATATCTACAAGATATGGTAACGCTAATTCCCTACTTATCTTAATTTTTCTTACTCTTATCTAAGAATTTTTGATAAAAATATAATTTTAAAATTTGAAAACTTGGAAATCTAAATAAGCATGTTACTGATAAGTAGAAAACAGCACCAATAATAATTTGCGCAATCAATAAGACAATAATGTGGGAAAATAAATAATTCATTAGATAAACAAGAATACCCATTAGCAAAGTCACAATCAATGTCGGCAACAAGTCCATAACGATATCGTTTAGAGAAAATTTAAATATCTTTGCTGAATATATTATTATCATAGCACTTGAAATTAAAATACTAATAAGGCTACTGGACACAAAAATATATATTCCCATTCGATATGTTAAAAGTATTAGTAAAATCTCAATAGTTTTTGCAGCGAAATTTAGCTTTAATGCCGCTCCACTTTTTCCAATTGCATTCAGAGCATGAAGAAATACTGAAAATGGCCACAACATACAGGTTATTGCAGTAAGCTGAAGAAAGGCTCCACTTGGCAACCATTTTTTAGTAAATAGTACGATTATCAAAGGTTTTGAAACTAAAACCATTCCAACCATAATTGGCCAAACAAAATAAACACTCACCTGAAGTGATTTTCTAAGTTTTCTAACAAGGAGATTATGATCTTCTTGATATTTTGATAAGACTGGAAAAATTACAGAATTTATTGCCCCATCAATATTGGTCATTAATAAAACAGGAATCTGGTATCCTCTATTATAATAACCGAGCATATCAGATTTATAGGTTTTCCCAATTATCAATGAAACAAGGTTCTTAAACATCACGTTAATAAGATTGCTAATAAGGAACCTGCTACTAAATGGTAACAATTTAATAGCCGCATTCATAGAAAACTGCAGTTTCGGTCTCCATGATGCATTAATCAACAAAATAATACAATAAGTCATTGAATGAACAAGACTAGAAATCACTAACGACCACACTCCAAATCCATACATTGCCAAAAGTATCCCAGACAGCCCTTGAAATACACTGCTCAATAAACCCGCCCAGAATGCTTTCTTCAACATTAAATTTCTTTGTATTAACGTTGAAGGTACAGCATAACAAGCAGTAATTGGAATTATTAAACCTTGTATTCTTAACACAATTTTCAAGATTGGTTCTTTATAAAAATTTGCAACTAAAGGAGCAAATAGATAAATTAAAAAATAAAAAAGCATTGAAAATAGAATATTTAGATAAAATATTGAATTAATTTCAATCTCCGATAACAGTTTTTTCTGAATTAGTGTTGCGGTAAAGCCCGTTTGAACGAATACCATTGAAATTGTAATAAACACATTTGAAATAGCAACTACCCCATAATCAGTGGGAGATAGTATTCGAGCTAAAATTACCTGAATGATAAAAAATACGAAAGTTGTACTGAAGTTTTGAAAAATTTTCCAAATTAAACTATCTATAGCACGAAGAGTGATTTGTTCTGAACTATTCAATTTGTTGACTCACTTAAAGGTTGCCTTATTCCATCCGGATGTGGCATGAGGAAAGGTTGATTTATTAGGTTCTGAATTCATTTGATTATCAATCAGGAGGAATATACTCCATTGGTAAATATTATTTCACGTGTCATTTATGAACAAAATGAGAAATTATAGGACCCCATAATCTCGCTCAGCGTTTAGCATGATCGCGTAAATTTCGTCCAATTTATTATTTTATCGTAAGTTATCTGCTTGTAGTTTACTATGTAACGTGCTAAAATGTTTAGCATGATTGATGACTTCAAATACGTATGGAATAAACAGCGCGGACGCTACAATGTCAACATTGACAACCCGGTCTATGACCCGGTTACGAAGAAGACTTCCCATCGGTATAAACTGGTCGGTACTGCTGCCGAGAAGGGTGGAGAAATCACCTTCGGTCCTTCGTATCGTCTTGCGATGGGAAAGAAAGCAGTCTTCACCGTTGCTGAAACCATCTCAAGGACAACCCTGATGGGTGAGAACCTCATCATTGACAAAATGATCAAGCATACAGGGATGAGACCTTTTCTCCTGAAAGCCTTCGGCAAGGATGATGCACAATCCATTCTCGACCTTGCTTCCTACATGCTGTGTACCGGCAATCCCCTCTCCCCTGCTGAATATTGGCTGGAGAATCATGGAAAGAAGATCATCACTTCAGAGAGAGTGAGCGAACTTCTGGTCCGTCTCAATGAAGATGCGGTTGCCACCTTCCTCGGTCCCTGGATGAGCAGAAAAGGAAAAGGGGAAAGTCTTTGCTACGATATCACCAGTCTCAGTTCCCATGCCCGTCACAACCATTATGTCGAATGGGGGCATAACAGAGATAAAGAGAAGATGAAGCAGATCAATCTTGCTCTCCTGTCAGCGAAGAGTACCGCAGTTCCTATCTGGTTTGCTCCCCTTCCCGGATCGATGAATGACTCGAGGACTCTCAGAGAGATGGTCTCAAGGCTTAAGAAACTGGACGTACAGCCCTCTGCCTTCATCATGGACAGAGGATTCTACTCACAGGAGAATCTTGCCTTTGTCACCGAGAACGGCATCAAATTCATCATTCCTGTTCCTCAGAGTGTGAAATGGCCCCATAAACACATCCAGGAGATGCGAAGCCGTATGATGGAGAACATCAGCGGATACATCAGAAAGGAGAACGGAACGATTATACAGTCACAGACTGTATATGCTCCGCTTCCTGACGGATCCCGTGGATGGCTGCACATCTATTATGATGATGAAGCGGCTCTCCACCGCAGACAATCGTTCATGGAACATTACAGCAGGTGTTTCGATGAACTCAGCAGTGGCGAGACCGTCGATGAGCATCAGAAGTTCTACAAGGAATTCTTCGAGCTGGGATACAAGACGAAGAATGGGCAGAAGATAAAAGCGAAGAAGAAACCCGAGACCTATTTTGATGAGCATTTCTTCGGTTACTGGTGCATCTATACAAATGCTGAGAAGGATGCGAAGACTGCTCTTGAGAACTACAGGGAACGCAACGGCATTGAAGTTCTCTTTGATGATCTGAAGAATGAACTGGATTGCGAACGTCTGAGAGTACACAGCAGTGCTGCGATGTATGGACGTCTGTTCATTCAGTTTATCGCTCTAATTCTTCTTACCGCCATACGTCGGGTGATTGAAGAAAAGGGGGCAAAGTTCAGCAAGTATGCGAAGAGTTACCGTGATGTGCTGAGGAGAGTCACCTCTTTTTCGAAGGTTGAGTTCAAGGGCCGATACAAGCCGCTCTACTCGACACCAACAAAGGGTGCCCGTCTGATTTTTGAAGCGTTTGAGATCAACCTTCCGGGCTGATCAGCTTATGGTGCTAAACGTTGCGCGAGAATTTGGGATAGGACTACTTATATCAAAATTATTAATTGCACCGACTAAGAAAGGTTTTGCTTTCAACCATACGAGAGTTGGTGCCCCCTGATCCCGAGGGGAATCGCAAGCCTATAGTAGTATTGGTATTATGTTAACAATACCGGGATAATCAAAATTGCATAGAACAATTCTTGTGTTGAGAACGTATTTATTGAAGCAAGAATAAATGCAAGTATATACAGTACAATTATCTCCTGATGTATCCTTACTGAAGCTAAAGAGGTATTTTTTCTACAAAAACGAAGAAAAGGAATTAATATTGCTACACCGAACACCCCTGAATGACCAAGATAATCCAGTATCGCAGAGTGACCACCAACATGGTATTGCGTTTTGCCAAACAACCCACCAAAAAATGGATTACTAAGAAACGAATCTATACTAACTCTATACACTTCTTCTCTACCCAATAAATTGCCAGTAATACTAGAATCCTTATAGTAATTAAGTAGCATTAATAATCTAGAAGAAACAGTATAACTAGCAGAAAATTTATTTATTGCCCAGACAAGAATTGTCTCAAGATTAAAAAAAATAAATAATATCAATATGACTGCAATAATCCAAACAACATATTTCTTTCTATATATTGCCATAGTAAGAATAATTGATATTGCTAGAAGCATTATTGCTATCAAATACTCTGATCGAATCACACAAAACGCACATACGCCCAAGAAAATAAGTCTAGGAATAGAAAAATGATCAAATAGCTTTTTTAAAACGACAGGGTAAAACAATACCAAAAAATATACAAATCCATATCCACCAATATTTCTCGATTTGTATAATGTATCTAAATCAATATTGTATGGAGTAGCTAATTCTCTGCTCGGACTTGAATATGTATATGTACCAATTATTGTTGTTACTGAAGTAATAAAGACTAAAAAACATATTAGATTAAAGAAACGCTCTTTCTCAACATAATCAAAGCCTCTTGAATAGACGAAAAGTATAGGAAATGCTGCAACAAATAGACTGTAATTACCCCCTATTTGATTGACAATTGGAATTGCTGAATTAAAGTAGTTTTGTAAATAAATAAAAATAAAGTTGAAAATAATAATAAACAGAGATAGAGCAATGAATCTAAGGAAAACTTCTATTCCCTTCTGATTAATCACAGAAATCGATAATAAAATATAGCATATCATCAATATCGGCATTTGGAATGTAGTAACAGGCAGATATCTAATGAACGGTAAAAAGCAGAAAAAAGTAAATATATAAAACGATATTAAAAATAAGTGATTTTTTGACGGTTTTTCTACCATTCGAAGACTCATACATCCAATCTCATCTACGTAATTCGTTATACATCGTCTGAATATCATCAATAATCTTACAATCATTTGTTTCTTGAGCAATCAATATTGAAGATTCAGAAAATTTTTCACATAGTTCAATATTTTCAAATAGTTCACAGACATAAGTGGCTAAACATTCATATTCCTCATATCGATAAGAAAATCCACTCCTACCAAAATGAAAATATTCAGGTATACCGCCAACCAAAGAAGCAACTGAAGGAACTCCGACTGCCATAGCTTCTTTTAGTGAGCTTGAATGATTTTCAACCGCCGAAGGTAATACAAATACATGGGCTTTTGAAAGTTGAAATGCCAATTCTCTTTGTGAAAGATAACCTGTAAAGTTTATATTTTCTTTCAGATGATTCTTATTAATGAAATCAGTGACAAATCCATAATAACCTGGTTTTTGTTGACGAGATAATCCTTTACCAACTGTCATTGCACTCCCAGGAACATAAAGTTTCACAGTTGGAAACCGATCTCGAATTAAAATTAATGCCTTTAATAAAATATGTAATCCTTTGTACGCTGGTCCAGAAGCATTGCACATTATCGTGTATGGAACCATTCCTTTTGCGGTCCATCTTTCTTGATGGAATACTTTATTAATATTTAACGGGAGCTTGTATACTGATACATCAGGATAGATCGATTTACAAAACGATTCCGCCCATCTATTTTCAACGACTATACGCCCAGATAAACTAATGAGTTTTTTCTCAATATTTGCTCTTTTTTTAAACCAAGATTTTTGGGAAACGAGTAGTTGTAGCCGAACAATGTCTCTTAGAGTAGTATACCGAAGCATTGTTGTAAACCGAAGGCTTCCTGTTGCATATTTCGCTATAGCCTTCATAACCCCTTGAATATAAATGACAGAAGGTATTCCCATGTTATTTGCAGCCATTAATGCGTATACGGCATGAGAGTATTCAGTCCCCCACACTTGTATAACATCTGGTCGCTCAGCTTTGAATATTTCTTCCCAATCGTTCTTTGCTTTTTTAGAATTTCTTTTATAATTTACGGGAGGACCGCCTGGAATTAAATAGTATTTAGTCCCATTGATCTTATGACATATTGTCGCTTTTGTAGTCGTTGAGGTGACAATGACAAACGAGTGGACTCCCCCCTCTATCAGCAACTTAAATAAGGCATCCATCCATAAACCACCCATTGGTTTAAGTTTCTGTTCTATAATATCGCCAATTGGAATATTCGTTATCCATAATACTTTCATACTAGTCTCCTACGTATATATGGGTCTATTCTTAACCCATGAATTGGTTGTGTTATCCTTTGGGGGCAGGAAGGGCCGCATGCGAATAAAGCGTTGAAGCTTCGTTAGGAGTCTGCCCCCTGTCCCCAAAGTCCTCATTGGTTGATTAGGCCCTGGAGCTTCGGTCAAACGGGAGATTGGATGCGGGACAGATACTGCAACACCTTGGACCAAGGAGGTTCCGAGATGAACACCATCATCGGCATCGACGTTTCCCAGAAGAGCTCGTCCTTCCATCTGCTCGCCGCCGGTGGCAAGGGAACCGACGGGTCGTTCCCCATGAACCACAGCGGCTTTGCCACACTGCTGCAGAAAACCGAAGGCTTGGAGAACCCGCGCTTCGTCATGGAGTCCACCGGCCGCTACCACATCACGCTGGCAAACTGGCTCTTGCACCACGGACAGTCTGCATTTATTGTGAACCCAGTGCTGGTCAAGCAGTTCTCGAGGGCCCACACCCTTCGCAGGACCAAGACCGACATGGTGGATGCCCGCGTCATCGCCCAATTCGCGGCTCAGGACACCAAGGCGCTGGCGCATCCGGGGAGAGAGATGGACGACGAACGGCTGAGCGTGGCCAGAAGACGCGAACAGATCGCAGAAGACATCGCGCGGGCAAAGACCCAACTGAAGGCTGATCTCACCGTCTCCTTCCCCGAGATCCTGGAACTGAATGTCTTCACTGCCGGCATGTTGGACCTGCTGGTGCATTTCCCCAGCGCCCAGGCCGTCTGGCAGGCATCCGACACAGAGCTTGCCGGTTTCTTCACCGGCACAAGGGGACGCTCCCTCACGTTCGGACCCGAGCGAATCAGGGGCCTTGCCGTCGATTCGATCGGCGTGGCTTCCTACGGACCGCTGGTCTCCGACAGCACCAAGAACCTGCTTTCGTTGCTTGCCCGGCAGAAATTGCTCACCCAGCGGCTGATCGACCTTGTGAGCCGGACCCAAGCCGACGACCTGGCGATCATCACCAGCATCGACGGCATCGGCCAGGTCACCGCGGCCCACTTCCTTGCCGAGATCGGATCCATCGGACGTTTCGAGCGCTACCAGAACCTCATCGCCTTCTGCGGCACCGACCCGGGCATCTACCAGTCGGGCAATTCCCTGGTATCGGGCAGGATCACCAAGCATGGCAACGCCAGCCTCCGCAAATATGTCTACCTCATGGCAGAGGGAACGTTGTTGCACAATCCGTTTTTCAGAGCCTACTACGACAAGAAGAGAACCGAGGGATTCGCTCATCGCAAGGCGATGGTGGCGCTCATGAACAAGCTGCTCAAGACGCTGTTTGCCTTGTTGACCAAGAGGGAAATGTTCATGGTACCGGAACATTCTATTTCTCATTCTTTATAGTTGACTCCTAATCGAAAAATCAACCAGTCATCCATATACTAAGACCGAATCTTGGACAGGGAGGGGTTGAAACAACCGAATAGAGTTGCCCACGATGCGCACGACGCGTATGGTGGACATATGGGAAGGCAGAAACGGACGTACACGGGCGATTTCAAGTTGAAAGTGGCCTCGGAAGCCCTGGCCGGGGAGAAGACGATCCAGGTGATCGCGGCCGAGAACGATGTCTCGGTGAGCCTGGTGAGCACCTGGAAGAAGATACTCCAGCAGGAAGGGCCCCGGTTCTTCAACGAGAAGTCGAAGATGCAGAAGGAGCTCGAGCAACACGTTGCGGAGCTTGAGAAAGAGAAGCTGCTGCTGGAGGAATTCGGCAAGAGCCAGCTCGAGAACGTGCTTCTCAAAAAAAAACTGAAAATCCAGGACTGAGGGACGAACAGCTCATCATTCCCGGACTTTCGGTCGAGGTGCACGGCAGGGTGTTCACGATGGGCATCAGCGAGCAATGTAGGCTCCTGGGGGTCTCCCGGAGCAGCTATTATTGGTGGCTCGGGCACAAGGATGCCATCGTCGCCAACGATGCCGAGCTTGAACTGGTGCAGGCGGTTTTGGATTGGTGGACCGACCATCCGGCCACCGGTTACCAGAAGCTGGCGAGGCAATTGCGCGACCAAGGCAACGCCCTCGCGACGGAGAAGCGGGTGCGCAAGATCATGAGGCGGCTGGGCATACGTGGGGTCTCGCCCAAGCCGAACACCTCGAGGCAGGGGAAGGGGAAGCAGCACAAGAAGTATCCCTACCTATTGAGGGGGAAGAAGATACGGCACGTGAACCAGGTCTGGGCGACGGATTATTCCGACAATAATGTTTTTCCGATGTTCTATTAAAATTGTAGAGTGAATAAGCACTTACCATACAAAACATCGGAATAACTATTGCGAATTGGATAATTGCACTACTAATCTGAACTTGAAAGACAAAGTCA
>JAHDQJ010000054.1 GCA_018433865.1 Spirochaetales bacterium
CGCCGAGAACTTCGATCCCTGGTCGGCGACATTGCAATAGCAATAGACGGCACCTTGCACGAAAGCCTTGATCTGATCCATGCGGGATTCGTCGATGATTGCTGTGGTTTTGCGTTTCTTGGGTGTAGGTGTTACCATGAGACTTACACTCCTCTTCAAATGGTTGTAGTCAAGCATGTGGGTTAAGCTTCCATTGCACGCTCAGAGATAGTTCCTATACCAATTTGATGGATTCTGCAACCCTTTCGTAAAAATCTGTATATGCTGTTCTTGTGTTGAACTTTGAATCATAGAACAAAGCAAGCTTTGCTCATCCATTCATACCTCATTGAAATATCGGGAGGTGCAAAGGGGTTGAGGAATTAAGTTGCTTTGGAATCGGCGCTCCGTGCACCTTTCCAAACGTTTGGCGGGAAAGATCTACATCCCGGGAAAGTAGAAAAGCTGCAGCGTTAATCTTCGGCTTGATTCAAAAACATCCGTTCATTGATGATCCGTTTGCTCAGCGGCTACATATTTTTGATTTCGACTGTTTGGTTTATCTGGGTGGGTCATCTGTATCCTCCCCGATTCAAGGAGTGGTTTGAGAAATGCTTTTCTAAAATGATCACGATTGTTAATTCCAATATACGACTGCATCTCCTCCCTTGATCGGGGGAATGCGCAGAAGGCTACTAGCTTGCTCATGCGATTATCTTGCATGGTATCTTGCATGGTATCTTGCATGGTGACTTGCATGGTGACTTGCGCGGTATTGGCCATAGTAGAGTAATTCACATTCTTCAGCACCACCCGGAAGTCAGAAGGCGTGGAGAAAAACTCGGGCTTCAAACGATCGTCATAACCGGGGAGCTTCGCTGTCTCGCTGAGAATCTTCGTCAGTCCGCTGCCACGTCTTTCCATGAATTTCATACGGTGGAACAAATCTGCGATCACCGGGTTGCGCCTGGCAGAAGCGATGGTGTGGATATCACGATCCTGGATCGCCCGACCATCATACATGCCTCCAGGGCTTTGGATCTCAAGCCGGTCATCGAACATGTCGATATGGATCTCGCTGCCCAGCAGGATATAATCACGATGTATCAATGCGTTCACAAGAACCTCAGTAACCGCCCGATCGGCATAATCGGGTTTGTCCACACGAGACTGAGCCTCCTTCACGAAGCGAACCTTGGAGTTGTTTCGTACAAACTCACTGCTGTTGCGAAGTAGACTGATCAGGTTGCCTTCATACTCTTTGTCGTCCAAAGCGTCATCGAAGATGGAACCTTTGTCGAGTCCATTCCAACGGGTGCAGAATACTCGCGAATTGCGTACGATATACTGGTCAGCCATCAGTTTGCCTGCATTGGTGAGAAATCCATCCTTATCAGCCAGTCCGAAGGATAGGTAATCAGAGGCCGCAAAATGGTTGCCTGTCTTTTCAAGATACGTTGCCTCGAGCAAGGTGAAGCTGTAATCTTCCTTTCGTGCGTCGGTGATCATCGCATCGAACGAGCGATTCGTACCCTTGAGAATCAATTCATTCAGCATATGATCTGGTGCAACAATACTTTCATTGCCTATCCTGATATAGGCCTCCATGATTCCATCTGCTCGATAATAGTATGGCGTGGAACGACCTGGGAGCACTTTCAGGCAGAGTATGTCCCTTCCGTTCTCCTGGAAAGCCGACAACTCGATTTGTGGCAGCGGCGTGATACGATCTTTGATCAGCCTGCTGATGGACTGTGCATCATCTTGCGCCGCATCAAGGCCGACTACCTGCTTGTCATCGTCCACACCGAAAAAGAGCATGCCCCCGATTGAATTGGCGAATGCGCTGACGCTCTTCAACCAACTCTTGGGTCTCTTCTTTTCAAGTGCTACCTTGAAATCACATTCTATGGCTTCCGCAACAAGCTTCTCGATCATATCAGAGTCTTCACCTCCCCTCTCTTGCAATACTACCACAGAAATCGAAATCCATGGGATGCCTCATGAGGCTCACATGGTAATGCTTCACATGCAATCAGTTTGATACTGCATGATTGTACTACATATTCATCCGATACGCGATTCAAATCACCAGATCCGCACCATCACACCAACGGGTAATCCCCTAGTCAATGCTTCTGATACCGTCGCTGCCCTGAGGCCCCTTTGTCGGCAACGGTAACCTTGCAGTCATGTGTGCCGATATAGCTGAGGAACATCGAACCCAGCATGAGTCGGTCTCCCTTTGGGATACGGTTCCACTCGTATCCCTTGAACAGATCCTTCACCAGGAAGGTCTCCCCTTCCCGTACATGCGAGGTCTCATCGATTGCGGTTTTCAACAAGGAATTCAGGTCGTCCATAAGCAAATTCCCTCCATTTTTGTTATTGTTCTTATTATTGTTATTCTTATTGTTCAGAATATTGATATTATAGGCCAAAAAATAATGCGCGTCAATCGTTTTCGCGCTCCATCATCTCCCACACAAGCTTTCTGGCTTCTGGTGTCTTTCTGAGAAAGTCGATCATCTTGTCCCCACAGGGATTCTCCTTCGATTGCTCGTCTCCATACAGCAACCAAGATGCGCTTATATCGCATGCGTCCTCGATCCTTTTTGCAAAACGAGCCGTCATCTTTCTGCGTCCGAATTCTACTTCCACCAGATTTGCCAATGATATGCCGGTACGGGCTGCCAGATCTTTTTGGAGTATTCCATTCTCTTTACGCCACAGCACCAGTCTGTTGCCTGCAGATCCAGACAAATCTTCCGTATCAGAAGGGGCATCAAGAAACGGATTCTGTCCAATTTCCGGTGATGGCCATCGCGGATCCAAACGGAATACCTTGACAATCGTATCAATCATCTCTTGGGTTAGCAAGTCCGTGGTTGACGAAATACTTGGTCAGAATCTTCAGTCTGCGCTGGTCGCCGTACAAGGTTTGACCCGAAACCTTAGCTGAGCGTTCAAGCATATAGCCTCTGACAAGCTCTAGAGTGATTCCCGACGGGGAAAAGCATTGCATTTCTTCAAGCCACAGGAAAAACTGGTTTGCAGAACTTATCATATGGTATCGATCTGGTCCGCTGAAAAACTCATCTGTGCGAAGCTCTTCCATGATGGCCTCAAATGCTGTTCCATGCTTGGGAGTCATCTTTCGGACGGAGTACAGATTACCAGTTTCAATGTAATGCAGGAAGCGGGAAGCCGCCCTTTTGTAGTAGCGGACAGTTTCCGATGATATTTCTCCATTAGCATGTCGCTTGACATGATATGTAAGAAATCGATCCACAATGTCTCTATTCAACGTTCGGTTTTCACACTTATACAGTGAACGAATCAGGCATTCTATCGGAGTCCGATACAGCTTACAAGACTTGGGAGGATAACCTTCTTCTGCTAGGGCAAAAAGAAAACTATCCAATTGTTGTTCAAGGTTCATAACTCTTACCTCCTTGGTAATTAGTGGTAAGTGCCAGTATATAATCAGAAATTGAACAACGATAAAACCATATCAAACAACACGAAACTTATCTTTTCCTGATAAATCAAAACTCCTGATAAGACGAATTATCAAGAATTCTTGATAATTCGTCATCCATGCTGACCAACTCGACCGTGCACCCGCTTGGGTATTGTTTCCTGAGAACCTCGACCCGTTTTCGGTTCATCTCATCCATATGCATCCTCCGTGTAGTGTGCATTGATCGCTCAGCTTTGCTTTAATTGCAAGTCCCCCTCCCCCGCTTCACCCGATACCACAGACCGTTGATCCATCAGGAGAATATCGAGGGAGGACCAGCATGATAATCACCTTCGTGGATTATAAGTGAGCAATCGCTCCATGATGTCGTCCTGGGGATTGTTGCTCGGGATCGTCCTGGTGCAGTTCTCCTTCACGATCTGGTAGATGTGATACCAGCTCTGGTTGATCTGCTTCATGAAGGCGTGGGACATGGCGACATACGGGCTGGGGATCGCCGCTCCCGTAGTTGGGTGCTTTGCCAGAAAGCCGAACTGGCTGATGGCCATCTCGCATTGGATCCACCGAGCCACCGACATGGAGTACTCCTCGAGC
>JAHDQJ010000012.1 GCA_018433865.1 Spirochaetales bacterium
CAGGTATTCTCTTTGTTTTGCGGTCAGGCTGATGGTTCTCTTTGCATATGGCATGGCAGTATTCTCCTTTATTGTTCTCCAATTCAGAGGATACTGCAAGTATCATTAAAAGTATATATTTAAGTGTTACAGACTACTAGTGTATATGTAGTAACGACTGAACGTGTGGGGATGATAACGGAATTGCCGTTCTGGCCGACCATAAGCGTATTCCACCCTGCATACAGATGAACTCCCGAGCTGTTGACCGCCCATACTTCGAAGCCGATCGTCCCGCTTGCAGGTGCAGCGAGCTTGACCGTCGCCGACCACGTACTTCCGTTTTTGGCCAGCATAGTCACGTCGGAAATATTGCTCTCCTCATCTATCGCAGGCAAATGCTCATCTGAGGAGTTGTAGACCTTTACATACACTTTATTCACATTGGCATCATCGTTAATCGTGCTCCTGCCTGTCGCACCCGTGTCCAGTGGGAACCCCAAAGACACCTCGAATTCATTTCCCACACCGCTGAGATTGCCAGAGGGCTCCGGACAGCCTGACATGAGCACGCACAGGGCAAGCAGCACGGCCATACGCATTACTTGTTTCATTGTTTTCATCGTCTGCCCCCCTCTCAGGTCGACATGTAAAAATCTGTAGAACCTTCCCATCTCAGGTCCTCCACCGTCCCCAGCTCTTCTACCTCCGGCCGTTCATACGCATCCGCTTCCGGTCTGCGCTATCCTTGGGGGTCCTGTACAAAGCTGCCTTGATCATCCATAACCATATCCTGATTTCATCATGGATCAGAACCATCAGGACACGGAGCATAAAAGAAGAAGCCTTGACGAAAGACTCCCTCTACCCCTCAATACTGTGGAATCCAGAACCGGCGCCACACGTGTCCAGATGCATGTACCCATAAAGATAGTAAGCCCATGGAATGTGTGGAAAGTCAAGGCATTTTATCAAAAATCGCAACAGACAAATCTTTCTCATGTAATAATTTCAATACATTTTGCAACGCAGGCTCGATCAGGACGACAATCATCAGGTGAAGGCGATTCGAGCATTCCAAAGATCGAATAATCATCACGACGCCATCACCGACATATAAGAAATTCTTTTAGTCTGGCATATGCTCATGGCAATAATCGAATTCTCCACGTATCATTCGGTTTGCTAAGACGTTGTTGTCCATGAATCGTATTCATATGTTGGCGTCAGGCGAATACAACCACAAATAGTCGGATAAATACAACCAATCCGCGGCAAGAGAAAAGAACCCATACATGAAAGCGATATGGTGATACCTTGCAATAGTAATGGGTAACGAATGCTGTAACAATAAGATG
>JAHDQJ010000037.1 GCA_018433865.1 Spirochaetales bacterium
ATGTGGCCTTTCCAACGCCGCCTATATCCGTCCCGATGGTGTTCACGTCATTCCCATCACCGCGCTCAAGGATTAGGATAAGCCAATTCCATGAAAGGAGAAAAGGTTAGATTCTGATAGTCTTGAAGATGGACGGAATTGATTTTTTCCTATCTGTATATATTTCTAAATCTTTTTATTGTATCATTTAATTTAGACTGGCTACTATATTGTGAACTCTGCATAAAAGTTACACTCAAGGATTTGAGAGGTCAGTTTCGACCAGCATCGAGGAAGTTCATGATCTCCTGAAAACTCTTGCCGCTCCTGATGAATGCTTCCATTATCTGCCGGGCCTGATGCTCCTTCTTCTGCACCATGAGTTTCTCCAGATTGCCGGCCACGTCATCGTATTTCGCTTTCGCCTTCACCAGGTCTTCCTGGGCCTTGGCAATCCGGGCCTCAATCGAATCAATACTCTTCACTCTCGCCATCTTCGTCATCTCCTTCATTGTCGGGCAATCCCATCAGTGACCCGCCATCAGCAAGCAGCCTGCCGATCTCGGTTGCCTTGAGCCTCACGTAATCCTCATCCAGGCCGAAGGCGCCCAGAATGGTTTTCTGCCTCTTGGTCACCGCATGGTCAAGCCTGTATGCCCCATTGTTCCTCCTGACCATCTCGATCTTCTCAAGTTCCCTGAGTGCCTCGGGAACCGTCATGTAGTTGGGCCTGGTCTCGATCCTGAACAGCTCTTCCTTCAGGAGGGTGTAGACCCTGTTGCGTATGATGAGGGCCACGAACTCTATGAATATCTTGGATGAGAGGGCATTCTGGGACTGGACCCGCATGCTCCTTCCCCCCAGGAAGGTCTTGTCACCACTGAATAGTTTCTCCGAGGCGTCCCTTCCCTTGTAAAGGATGAGAGCCTGCTCTGCACTCATCCTCTCGGAAGTGACGATGCAGAAATAGCCGCACAGGGCCAGCTCAGCCTCAATGACCGATGCCTTCTCTTTTGCGTAAAGAAACGTATCTTCCTTGCCGTAGTAGATGTCGAAGTAATGGGTGATGTTCCTGCTGAAGGAGATCACCTGTCCCTCGACACGCCTGAGAAGCTTCTTGTAGCCGTCGATTCTCTGTTCCAGCTGCTCACGCTCGGCTGCCTGGCGCCC
>JAHDQJ010000051.1 GCA_018433865.1 Spirochaetales bacterium
ACAGGGTCCCATTGTTTTATGAAGCGTATCCCGGCAGCATCGTGGATGTCTCACAGCTGCAGTATATGCTGGAGAAAGCCAAGAGCTACGGGTATCGTCGCTGCGGCTTCATTCTCGACCGCGGGTACTTCTGCAAGTCGAATATCCAGTATATGGATTCCTGCGGCTATGAATTCATCATCATGGTCAAAGGCAAGAAACGGCTCGTCTCAGAACTTGTGCTGCAGCACAAGGGAAGTTTCGAGGTCGATCGCAGCTGTTTCATCAAGGGGCACAGGATCTACGGGAAGACCGTGAAGGCGAAGCTGTTTGCCGATGATGAACATGGCCGGTATTTCCATCTCTTCCACTCCACAGCACTCCAGCATGCACAGAGAAGCTCCCTGGAGCTCGAACTTGAAAAGATGGGAAAGATGCTTGAGAAGTACCGGATGAAGCCTGTGCAGCTTCCTGATGCGTACGAGCATTACTTTGAGCTCTATTACAATGAGCAGAACAACGTTCTTGTCCACTGGAAAGAGCGAGCCGATGTGATCCAGCAGGAGCTGTCTCTCTGCGGATACTTCTCCATTGTCACCTCAGAGAAGATGTCAGCCCAGGATGCCATGGACCTCTACAGGAGCAGGGATTCCTCTGAGAAACTCTTCAGGAGCGACAAGACGTTCCTTGGGAACAGAAGCCTCAGGACCTATTCGCAGCAGTCGGCGGAGGCGAAGATCTTCATTGAGTTCGTGGCACTCATCATCCGCAATCGATTCTACACGCTGCTCAAGGATGAGACGGAACGCATGGACGAGCGTCCGAACTATATGACTGTTCCTGCCGCATTGAAGGAATTGGACAAAATCGAGATGGTGAGGCAATATGATGGGGTGTATCGACTCGATCATGCGGTAACGAAGACCCAGAAGACGATTCTGAAAGCTTTTGGGCTGGACAGTGATGCTGTTCACACTACAGCTGTGACCATCAGCGAAACTCTTGGTGGCAAGACTGGAGCTGCACAATCCGGAGGGAGAAAACATGGCAAGAACCAAGACAATGGCCTCTATTGATGCAAAGATCGTGAAGGCCCAGACAACTGTTGAAAAGACGAAAGCCAGATACGATGCTGCAATTGCGGAGCTTGAGACACTCTATGCTGAGAAGAGAGATCTTCAGGCAAAGGAGCTGGCAGCTGCGATCGAGAAGAGTGGAAAGTCCTACGAGGATGTCCTGACTTTTGTTAAGAACGGGAAACGTTGAGCAGTCGTTATCCTACTTTGAGTAATAAAATTTCAGGAAGTTAAGGGTATCAATGGACGGTATCTACGTACTTACCTTGAATGGAGACGTCCTGGTCAAACGAATAGAGTTCGATTCTGCCAATAGACCAATCAAGATCTCATCAGAGAATCCCCGCTACCCCGACGTCGGAGTCCTACCCAAGGACTACGAAAACATAGAGATTCATGGGAAGGTGGTTGCGTGGTTTCATTGTCATCCGTATTAACATAAATCACTGATATTGCAGTATTTTTTGATGTATATCACAAATTGCACCCACAATATCTTCTACATCCTTTTCGCTATTGAACCTACCATATGAAATTCGAATAGCCGACTTCGCTTGTTGTTCTGTTTGGCCTAAAGCCATCAGAACATGCGAAGGGTGAACTGTTCCAGAAGCACACGCCGAACCAGTAGAAACACAAATACCTTTCAAGTCCAATAAATGCATGAGTGATTCACCTGATATCCCGTTAAAACCTAAATTTAAAATCCCTGGAAGGCAATTCTCCAAATCGCCATTTACCCTCACATTAGGAATCTTGCTCCTAACACCTTCAAGTGTCAGAGCTATCATACTTTTCAAGCGTTTAGTCGTAGAAACCATTTCGTACAAATTTTCCTCTAAAGCAAACCCAGCACTGATGATTCCGGCAATGTTCTCTGTCCCAGCTCGTAATCCAAATTCTTGTTCCCCTCCATATAGCATTGGGGAAATATTCAAATCTTTTCGCCTATAAAGAAATCCAATACCTTTCGATCCATTAAATTTATGAGCCGAGGCAGTAAGGAAATCAACCATGAGATGATTTAAATTTAAAGGAATATGTCCAACCGCCTGAACGGCATCTGTATGAAAAAGGATGTTCTTCACTCTAAGAAAATTCCCAATCTCCGCTATTGGTTGAATAGTGCCAATTTCATTATTCGCAAAAATAATTGAAACAAGTCTTGTGTTTGGTTTGATAGCAGACGCAATTCTCTCAACAGATAGTTTCCCAGTACAATCAACCGGTAGATATGTTACTTCAACACCTTTCTTTTCAAGCTCTTTGCAGGTACTTAAAACTGAATGGTGTTCGATTGCAGAAGTAATGATATGTATTGTACTATTTGAAAATTTCTCAACTACGTCTCTAATAACCCAATTATTTGCTTCTGTGGCACCAGAAGTGAAAGTAATTTCCTCTGGGACGACTCCAATTCCGTCTGCAATTCTTTTCCTTGATTCCTCTAATGCTTTTTTTGCCTGCATCCCAAATGAATATTGAGAAGAAGCATTCCCATACTGGTCACGCAGGTAGGGAAGCATTTTCCTAACAATGCTATCTGGTATCATTGTTGTTGCTGCGTTATCAGCATAAATCATATTATTACTCCGTTAGAAATAAACACAACCTTGGCTCTTAAAATCTTCAATTTTCATTATTAAAAATTCTGTGTCGACTTCTAAAAATTTTGCAAGACATTCAAGGCAATAAAAATGAGAGGTTTCCTCATTTAATAATTTTCGTGTTAGTCCTATCTCATTCTTCGACAACGATTCTTTTCCACAGAGATAACAATTAATCATATAAACAATCAGCATCCTTTACTCTGTTTCAGTATTAATTCTGAATGCTGGAAGATCTTTGCCAAGATATTCCACGTCCAAGATGCCCAATTGATACTTGATAGTATCTCTCATTCTTCTAGCTCTACTTAGGCAGTATCTATTAAACTCTCGTCCAGTAATATCTTCAGCTTTGCGAACGTGTGGAAAAATTAGCTTCAAATATGCAGTAGCAATACGTTTCACCGCTTCAGTATCTCGTGTATCGGCCGCCTCAGGGACTTCAATAAGCTGATCAACAATGGCGCGATAACTCATATCATTTCGCAAATCGTGTAAAATTGAACAAAAATATTCGGAATTCAATGCCCATCCTGCTATTTTCAGATCATCATTCATCCTAGGGATATTCCATCCTTTAATGAACCCATGGAAACGTTCAATCAGTGCTGACTCATGGAAGACTGTTGGTAGTTCTTCAAACATACTGGCAAAACCATCTTCATCCATAATTGCTTTCTTAATATTACCACAAAGGATTACACCAGCTTCGGCAGTTCCTTCATAATTCCCAACTGTGAATATTCCAGATTCAAGATACCCTTTTAAAGCAGCTCTCATTTCGTTCACATCTGTGAATGAAATCGTTTGTACTTCATCAAGAGTGATAAAGTCGTTTCCTGAAACAAGACCTTCAGCCCGTTTATTTTGGTCATAAAACATTTTTGCGCGGCTCATGACTCCACCACTTGAGAGCCATCCAAAGCGGCTAACACGCCCGAATAAATAGGATTTACCGGTTCCTTTTGGTGCTAATTCAATAAGATTAAGTCTCTTTTCAACAAAGGGAAGTAATCGTGTTAGCATTGTAAGTTTTTTCTCTTCGTCCCCGAGATACCCATTTGCATTATAATCTACTGCACCTAAAAGTATATCAATCCATTCTTCTGTAGAGAATGCACGACGAGCATCTTTGTAATAGTCTAAATCAATAGTATAGGGACAGAAAGTTTTAAAAGCTGTTAACTTAATTTTGCCTCTAAAGAGTCCCTTGCTTCTACTCTTCGATAAATCATTTTCATTATTGTCAGGTTGACGATATCCAATTTCAACCATACCCCAAGTCTCGCGTCCTCTAACTAGTTCTTCTTTACAGTTCTGCCATATATGGTCCTCAATAATTGTATCCTTATTTGTCAGTCCAAAATCTGGTAATGCAAAGGATACAACACCTGAACTTATATCTATATCAACTGAGACTTTTGCTAAAAAACGAACTCTCTCATTCTCAACAACAACCTGATTCTTAATCGCAGTCCAGTCCTCTTTACGCGGTAAATATTTTTTTATAAAATCCACAAGCTCGTCTTGATTAAAGGAACCATTTTCATCTTCAAATTTTTTTAAAAGCCAATCGCGCATAAATGAAGGAAGGCTCAGAGCAGAAAAGAAGTTGCTTTTCTTCAAATCCTTATATACAACCATCTCATCAAAATAATTTTTGAGTTTCTCAATCATCGAGTACCTCTCTTAGAATAACTCATCAAAATCTTCATTAACTCTTCCACTTCTTCCTTGCATCTTAACGATTAGATGGTCAATATAGTTGTCACCTACATATACATCGATTTCGTAATCCCCTGCTCGTTTGACATCTGGCAATTTCACAAAAAAATGATGCTTATCAATATACTGAGTTGCCATATACGACTTTTCTTTAAACATTATTAATACATTTGAAACGGGGTAATTAAAGAATAATTTGACTTCTGCTCCTTCACGATAATCTACAGTAATGGTGTCATCAATCAATTCTACAATAATATTATCTTCTTTTAACTCAAGTTCAATTATTGGAACTATAACCTCTTCTAATGAAGCTCCACCGTGGACTTCAACATTTGCAGCACGACTTCCTTTGAACCTACCGTAATCAGCAAGAACTAGATAACCATTCTCTTCTGCTGCATATTTTAAATTATAATTATAATCAGGATTATTTATTTTACAACAACGCCCAGAATGTTCTCCCTTTGTATCAGTCTCATACTTTTCTTCTTTTCGATTCAGAACTGCTAATCGAGATGCACCGTGATCACTTGCTATAATAAAAAGTTTACACTGCTTTGATTTCAGTTTTGTAGCTGCGCTATCAATAATCCTTGAAATCACATCAATTTCTTTTACGAGATGAATTGGGAGTTCATTATCAATGAAATTATAACCGCCACTAGCTTTATGTTTTATCTCATCAAGATCATTATTCTTTTCTTTTCTACCATTCCAATTGTCATAGAAATCACGATTCATTGAAGTTATTGTTGGCAAATCAGCACGAGCAATACTAACGTGTATCGAAAGCCCCTTCTTTTCTACTAAAGATTCAATAAGAGATAAATATTCAACACCAAGAGCATCTATCCAATATAAATATGCATCAGTTTTATCAATCTGATCGATAATTTGATTCCGAGTAGGCAACCGATTATATACTCGAGCTTGACATGCAAGATGTTCAACTGTTGTTAAAAAATTATCCTCTATTCGATTTAAAATTTTCTGCTTCTTATAATCATCAAAGTAATGAGTTAAAAGATCTGAAAGATCTGGACATTTAAAGATATATTTTTTTAAATATAAATTAAGAGATGGGTAGATATCCTTTATTTCTGGAATGATTTCATGTTGCGAAATCCAGGCAAGAATCTCTTCTCTTTCGGTCTTAGTAACATCAGTCAATCTATAGATACTTTCTTCAATATTTTTTCGATTACTTACCACAAAACCAGCAATATCTGATTCTGGAAACCGCTCAATTATTTTCTTTCTCTCTAGGTAAAAAGTTGGAAAAATTTTTTCAGTTATAGAAATTTTATTAATAAAATTTAAAACATTTGAGATAATATCTTTAAAATTATTTGTGTTATTGATTACATGCCTAAGATAGGAATTCTGTACCGAATCAGTTTTATATTTTAAATAAATATAATATAGCCAGCTACGGTAATCATTACCTACAATATTATTATAGAATTCGGATTCCATATTTTCCGTAATCTTTCTTTCTTTAAATACTGCTTCAATTTCGCCATTAAGACTATTCAGATCCTTTAATAATGCTGCCCAATCTTTGTCCTCTCCACAGGGTTTTTGTATTGAAAAATCCCTAGTCACGAGCTTCACACCCTCGTAAGCATCGTTTATTACCTTAACATTGAACAATGAACTTCTTAAATCAATTGAAGTGTTAACAATAATATTATCCGAACAGCCTTTCTCAAAGTTCCTCAAAATTGACTTAAATCCAATAATCTCTGAGAGTCCAATAGGAGTTGTAGTATATGTTATGGATAGATTACAATCAGCACTATCGATTACACAATATCTAAGTTCGTCAAAACGCGGATCACTGTTAAGCTTCTCTATTTGGGTGGCTAGACCCCGTAATAGTAAGACTACTTTTGCATGACTGACATTAAGATCTTTAAATCTTAAAAGCTCACTCCAGGCTACATGTTGACCACGAATAGCCAGGTATTCCCCAAGTCCTATAATGATTACCTTTTTTCTTTTAATATCCCTTCTAGCAATATTAATTTGGGTAAACAAACTATCAATACTTGGGAATTTGTCATCTCCGCTACAAAAATCACTCATTCTGATAAAAGATACATCCATCACAGTTAATTCATTAATAACATTTCTGTATTCGCGATCACTTACAAATAAAAAAAATGGTTTCTTTGTTGAAGAATCAAAATACCTTTTAACAGCGTTACAGAGCATATTAGAATCCGCCTTTGTCATTTAGGATTTCGATGCCCACTGTAATATTATTCATGATAAGATTTGTAAGATACGTTTTTATTTCTGTTTCCGATAGTTTTTCAATCTTTTCAACAACCTTATCAGATCCACCAGAGTTATACTCGGCTTCGGCTAGTTGCTGTATTCTAATTCTTACATTTGGATTGTCACGCCATTCGTAGACGCCAATTGGAATTTGGTCCAGATCATCCCTAACTCTGTCTATATCGGATAGTAGAAAGGAATAATTCCCAATTATTTCCCTCCTAAAGGCTTCATCACATTTTTCTTTATCATTTAGTACCTCAAATAGTGTTGTGGAGTTAAGAAATGCAAGTGCAGCCTTAATTTCTTCATCGGTACCATTACTATTATTCAATACCTCGAAGGATTTTTTTGCAATTTCAAATTCTTTTACAGGAACACAACATAAAATTGGGGTCCTCTTTCGATTTGACCAATCATTCGGATTAGTCGTGTTTGTTTTTTCTTTCCAAAAATGACTGAGCTGCGATCTAAGTAAATTTTTGCGATATTCATTCGCAATATCTTTGACTTTTGAATTGCATTCTGTAATGCTTAACATAAAAAGGCCAATGGGAATCTGACTCATGATTTCAATAATTTCATCATCAGATAAACCTTCTAGATAAAGCTTGTAGACCTCCTTAAATAAGATTTTATAATTTTCAAAAAGTTCTTTAACAACCAGGGAATGTGTTTCTAACTCAGAATTGAAGATTTTTAGCTTCTCGTGTAATAAATCTTCTCCGTTAAGAATTTTCTGGATGATATCAAAAATTTTATGCAAAACTGGATATTTATTTCTAAGTGAAGAATGAGAGATCCCAATGAATTTAAAGTGATTACGCCATTCGTCATATATCTCACTTAAAGAATGACTCGAAGTATTTAAAATATCATTGCTTAACTTAACAATATTGTATTTAATAAATAGCTTTTGGATCTCTTCTTCACCAATTTTTTTATCCCATAGACAAGAATATTCTACTGCAAATTGCTGACTTATATCCCCAAGTACATTATCTTGAGCTCCGATGGAAGAGGCAACTTCATAGATTTTCCCGTTCTCAAAAGATCGAAGATAATTACTCATCCCTTCTTGGCAATTTTCCAGAGAGATTGATTTTGAAAGTATCTCCCCTAGAGATGGATTCGCTAAAGCTAACCTTCCAATTTCCACTGCCTTTCTATGAGCTTCATTACCCTCTTTCTGCACCAATTCAATATATAGCTGGATTACTTCAAATTCCTCAATAGTAACAACATTTTCCAGACACCATACTGGTAACCCCAATTTTCTCATCTCATTTGATACAGCAGAACCAGCTTTTCCCGCAGAAGAACAGGAATTAGTCGGTATCCCCCAAGCATTTTCTGTTAGAGTGTAAAAAGCCATTTCTTCAGCAGTCATTTTGACTAAATAAGTTGGTTTAGGTTTTGGTGTTTTAGAAATATAATTACCAATCATCTCAGCAAGTTTGTCAGGTGTCATTTGTTCATGACCGCCAGAAGTGTCTGTATATCGGTATTGCTCATTGCCATACTCTTTAAGCAAGAAACCAATAATGAACGCTGAAAGATTAGAAGGTGCAAACCCATATTCATCCTGGAGAAAATCATAAATTTCTCCTATCGAAATTTGCCCTTCCTCAGAAAAAGATTTTTGGATAAGTTTCTCTATATCCAATTTTATTTTAGAAATAGGTAAATTTGTAGTTGCATCTTTTATCCAATAATTATCAGTATTCCAAACGGACGATAAAATAATATTTTCAACACCTTTTATTAATCCTGAGGTTATTTGGGTAATGCCAGATTTGGCGGATTGCTTAACATTCGGAGTTGACTTTAACTGACTTTCTGTTAGGTTTCGTGCAAAGTCGAATACATACGGAAACTTTGTCGTTACCAAGGTTTGAAGAACACTTCCCACCCCTTGCCCAGTACTCACTTTTATACCTTCTTGATTAGAATATGTATAAATAATCACAGGCCCATTATAGATTTTATTTTTCCAATCTTGGTTTAGAATATGCTTTGCTTTATCAGCATTTTCTCTTGAAGACAAATTATTATTGCCTTGGTAGTACATAGCCATTGCAGTATAATCAACATATTGTTCAAAGAGATCAAAACCGAGAGGAGCGGACAGGGCATCAATAATAACAATATCCTTGTATTGTTCATTCTTTACAGCTGCTACCAAGCTTCTTCGAAACGCTGTGGCCTCTGAATCATCCTTTGCAAAAGCAATAATGGCATGAAACTTCCATCCATTGGGTTTATCCCGTAATGAATTAATAATTCTTGTAAAATCATTAGAAGTTACAGGTGTAATTGTGCCTGCACCTAGGTCTGAATCAAATCTTAATCGCAACGCAGGGGAAAGCGATAATACAGATGATAGTTCCCCTTCATTCACCAATTTTGACGTTGTGGTATTTTTCCTAAGCTCCTTTTTATAACTATCAATTTTTACTTGATCCCCAGCAAGAACGGCAACTGTATAAGCAGAGCGTCCTCCGCTCAATGGAGTTGATACTAAAACACCTTTATTCTTAAGCCCTTTTGCAATATTTTTGCAAGAAACATCTAATCCAGACGAAATTCCAGCAAATACATAGCTTATATTTTGTTCCGTTGCCTTTAATAAATCAATAACTCCTCCTAATCGTAGATCAATTGCTTGCATTATTAATATTGCTTTTAGAACAGCAGCTTCGTCTTCACGTAAATTTTTCTGCTGTTGAAAAGTATCAAGAACCAAACGAATCTCTGATGAGAGATTGTTTTTCCCCTTTTCATAAAAGAAGTCCCAAAGCATATCAACAGTGAGGACTGGATGATCATCAAATGGTCCAACCTTATCAATAAACCATTGAAAAGCCTTCACATCTTCTGTACTTGAAGTCTTAATGAAATCGAACATACTGCGTTGGTTTGATTTAAAAGCTTGTGCAATATTTTTTAATAATAATGCGGTCATGGGATGAATAGGCAGAATATTTTTCAGCACACGTTCATTAGTGATACTTGTTGCTTGCATCACTTCCTTTCGCGCAATGCTTGTCTGTGATCCTAGATCGCCATCCACTAAAGTATCCCATGTCTGTTTTGCTGCAGGTTTTATATTAAAAGCATGCCCAAGCAAATCGAAAGCAATATTATCTGGTAATACTATTGAGATAGGCACAAAACGATCACTAACTTTTGACTGATTGCCTCTATCATTATCTGATACATAGATTTGTTGGGGCTCATGAGTAACGACTATGAAATAAAAAGGTTTGTTCTGAACAAGAGAGGCGATTTTCTGGAACTCAGAAAGGCTTTCACGATTATTTCTAAAGTAATCAGAAAATTCATCCCAAATTAAAACAATGCTGATGTTATTATGATCAATGATATCAGTTAGCCAGTTAATCAGCCTATCAGAATCGATCGACAAGGCAGTAATTCCTTCTTCATCTGCAAGAGTGAAGATATTATCAACCAGAGATTTAACCTCACTATCGTATTTAAGAGCAGCTAATATTTCATCAACATTGGATTGGGAAAACAAAGCTTTCCATTTCTTCTTAGAGTTATTTAAAAAACTGTTAACCATTAATTGATGGTCAACATCTTCTAACCAGGCAATGATACTTGCTTTTAAAGTGTTTTCGCCAAGATATGCAACTTTCTTTGATATTAGAGCTTCCCTAACACTTTCTTGTATTGCGAAGAATAAGTCTCTAGCTGACATTATTCCCCCTGAAGCATACCGATGAGCTACAACAATACCTTTTTGTTTATGACCAATAAGTTTCTGTAAGAGATCACCTTTTGACTTCAAAGGCTCATACAGGTCCCAATAGGCACGAAGCTCGTCTTCAGGAACCTCTAGAATTTTTCGTAACGCATAGGCACATTGCGACTTCCCGGTTCCATATGCGCCTTCAATCCAGAGGGTTTTCCCATTGTTCTGCCTTGCTAGCGCACGTTCCATTTGATTTAACATGTCAATGAATGTAGTGTGTGGGTAAGTATTTTTCCAAGGTGCACCAGCCTCGATTGCAGCAGCATCAATGCAAGGAAAATATCTATCATCTATATCAAAATATTCTCGATATTTAGCATTAGTTGACATTTGTCGTATCTCCTAAAATTGTAAGAGCACATCTTTCGAAGACTTATCCTCTGCCAGTGTTATTTTATCGAGGTCATAAGTGAACGACACAACGATATAATCAGGATATTTTGCTGACAATCCTAACAAGATGGGGATGATTTCATTTCGCTCAAGACCAAATATTCTCGATGGACTTATACCATCTCGATCGATATCGTCATTTAGAAGGGTTGTGAGAGTAAATTCCTTGTGATTGTTACAATCTTCTGCAAATTTAAATAAACCATATAATAGGACAAGCGGGTTGCTTACTACACATTTAGTTCGAACGAAATATTCTTCTTCAGTAACATACCCCCAATGGAGACTAGTTCCCAGTGGAGTTTCAACTAGTCGCTTGAATGATTTTACGATAGATTTTGCATCTTTAGGTTTAACTTCAACAGCTACAAGCATATCTTCTACGCTTTTTCTCGCATAGTTAATACCAATTTCAAAATTTTTCACAAACCACTCAACTTGAGGATTCTCAGAAACAAGGTTTACAAGTATTAACCCCTGAGCCGTTTCAGTTTCCCAGCCAATTCTTGAAATAAGTTCTGCAAAGGAAGTAAAGTGATTTTTTTCATTGAGATGAGCATCTTTAAGGAATCTTCTAAACATGTCATACATCATCGGACCAAGCGTATGTTCCGTAAAAAAAGCTTCCTTAAGCTCAAAAAATGAGCGCAACCATTCTGTTTTTGGCGCATGATCGGCGAATGAGTTAAGACTTTTCATTGTGTTTCCTCCCCCTTGTGGATGACGTAATGAATGAAATATTAAACAACCACTATCAATTTCAAGACATTGGTGACATCGAACACAGTTCCTAATTTTAACTTTTCCATTTGTAAAACTGATACAGCCGTACTTGCAGTTAGATTCACACACCCGACAACCCTTACAGTATGCTGCTTTCCTAAATACTTTGCGGATTAATTTCCTCAATAAAGGTTTCTCTTTGAATATTGTGTCTGGAATTCTTACTACATATCCATTCTTAGTATTTTTAATAGAGAACTTAATCGGTTCATTATTGATGTCAACTGAATAATCACCATCCTTTCCATGTAAATCACCAATTGTCTTAATCCATTCCATCCAATCTGAATCTGGATTTATTACTGTAATAGTCAGGTATCCATTTGCTATTTTTTCCAAACAACGAAATGGTTTATCTACAATTTCTCTTCCATTTTTCCTGGAATTCCATCCGCCATTAAGAATGTATGATTGGACGTATTCATCTTTTCGTTTATCATTGTCGTAGTTACACTTAATAATTTGTACAAATTTATCAATTTCATCTGGGTAGCTGCTCCTACGAAGGTAATCCCCAGATCCTCCCGACATCGGACAAAACAGACATCCTGCACGACTGTTCCCTTTTTTATATGCCTCATTAATAAAGATATTTTTCGCAAAAATGTATAGCCATATTTCTGCAGAGGTCCATTCAAGAATCGAGTTATGACTGTATTGCCCCTTCTGTTTTACGCTATAATTCTCGTATTTATATTTACTTCTTCCAATACTTTCATGTGCACGGACTCCGACAAAATCAAGCCCTATATAATTATTTTTGCCTGTGATTTCTCTTAGTTTTAAAGTCTGGGGAGTACTCTTATGTACTGAACAACACCAACGTAGAACACGAGAAGGAGGTCCAAACAACTCCCATGATTCTTCAGGTTTTAGATGCGAACTTCCAATATAAAATGGTATTTCCAATTTCGCACATTGCTGTTTGGTTCTATTAATTACTTCATAAGTATCTGGGAATTCCATGCCTGTATCCCCAAAGACAACTATAAAACTACCTTTTGGCAGTGCTTTTTTTACGATTTCAAGTAATACACAACTATCTTTTCCACCAGAAAAAGCCACATGAAACGAATCTACTTTCTCTTTATATTTTGTATATATGTTCAATACTTTTTTTACTGTTGTTTGCTCAAGAATCTCAATCATTTCTCGATTTTCGTAAATCATTGCGGAAACATCGATTGGGCGAAGAGATATTCCCTTCGGTTCAGGTTCTATAGGTTTGCCATCTTCTCCCACAGGAATAATAATCTCAGGTGCAGTGTAGATATTACCACCTTTAATTTTTGCAACAAGATCACCTCGATAATAATAATTATTTGCCTCAGCCCACATATAGGGAAGATCAACCTGATTGTCATATTTCCAAATTTTATTAAAACCCAAATGGTCTAACTCTATCGCGTAAACTGGACGTGGTTCTTTTGAAAATCCTGTTGGGGAGGAATTAAGAAGTATTCCGCCAGTAATTTTATCATAGGTGTAGGAATACATTATTATCCTTTCCTTTCTATTACTATCTTTGCTTTAATCATTATTTGATTAATCCTATTCGTTGTTCTTCTTGATATAAACCCAGCATCTTTTAGAAATTTGCCAATTTCATTTATCGACAAGGGAATGCCAGAACTTACTACAGCATCAACTAGAATTTCATTGTAATTCATTTCACAACTCTTCCGGACAACTGCTCCAGAATTACTCAAGTTTAATGAAATTGAATCGAATCTAAAACTTCTACTAAAACGTCGACAATAACTCTCTAATAAGTATTGATTCCAGGGTTTTCCGCAATCAGGGAATGCTCCGAAAGTTATAAAAGTTTTTATTGCTGAATAATTCCCCTTTATAAATCTATCAATTGCTTTATCAATCGCTTCTATATCAAAGCACAAATATTTATCTGCTATGAATGTGTTTTCATCAGTTCTCACCATTATTGAATTTCCCGCTTCAATGGGAATATAACGGTGGATTTCACCTGTAAGTTCTTCTTCATACTTTAATAAATCTTCAAGAGAAGTCATTTCTAATGTTCGACAATATTCTTTCATAATCGTTAAAGCATCCAACTCATCGCCCTTTTGAATTACAATTTTTCCTTTTTTATCAAATTTACTTGAAAGACAAACTTGAAAGGCTAGATTTTGGAGCGCTGATGCTGAGAGCTCAATGTAACGATTTCCAATCTCTTCTATAGGCAGCTTAGATATTGACACAAAACCATTTCTCCTACATTCCTGTTCGGCAGCATTTATAATTTCTTGTTTTTGATCAGCAGTAATTTCTACTCTGCTTATATGTGTAAAAGACTCAACACTATTCCAGATAAAATTTTCGTTCTGGCCAAGAGTATTCTTAATTCGTTCTATAGGTAAATATTTTAACCTCGCACTCAATTCTTCATAAGTTAGTATTAAATTTTCTCCCCAAACTCGAAGAATTTCTTTTTCAACAATGGTATTGATAGAAGCAATAATTTTCCCAAAGAAATATTGTGTGAATCTATAATCAGGAAACATATCTTTAAATATTTCTATTAACATCTCTTCGGAAACTACATTTTCAGCAAACAGCCAGATTTCATTTACGTGGTAAAACTCAGAGTAAAAGATCGCTTGTGCTCCTTCATTAAAATATCCATCCACTGAATTCTTAATAAGCTCCTTAACTTCATTAGAGAGAAGGTAAATCTTACTATCAAAAAGAATACCACTTTTCAAGATATGCTCTTTCAATACGCTCTCAGTAAAGCTTACCTCCATTTTATATTTATCCAGATAAAAATATTTAAAACGAGCCAACTCTATTGGAGAATCAAGTCTAAGCCCCTTTGAAAAATTCTCTTTTAAAACCTCTTTAAGATTTTCAACTTCCCTATTGTTGACTGTAGAAATTGAGGGTTGATTCAAAACAATATTATTTTCATTTGCAGCCTTATCCAAATTTTTATTATCAAATGAATCAAAGTTATTCTTATACCACCAAGCATCTCTGTAATTACTGCTTCTACCTCCTCCTTTTTTAAACCTAAAATGGAATCCCATATCATCAAGCTTATCCATCACAGAGGCCAGTTCTCTGCCTCCTAAAACCCATAAGACACCACCAGATTCACGTTTATCTACAACTTTTAACCTAAATTTATGAAGTAAGTTTATAACTTCTGCTTCTTCTGGACGCTTAAAGGTTGACATTTTAATATCTGAAGGTGTCCCTGATGCAAGACTATTCTCAGAATCTATGTTAACTGATTTCGACTTATTAAGACTTTCTATTTTTTTTAAAAAACGCGAAAATACCACCCCCCCAATAATATATAATTTATGTGTATTATTTTTATAATCCCTATATATTTCTTTCCTCAATATATAATTATATAATTCTATAAATTCATTCGGGTTGCTGTACAGCCACAGATTAACCTTCGAATAGTTCTTGCTTATAGCAAGTGAAGAGATATTATCAACACAAGCCACTAGTTCATCTATTGAGTACCGATTAATATATTCATTCGAAAACCAATTAGTAAATTTTTGCTTCCTATTGAATACAGAATCGGCAATATTTTGCACATCTGTATTTTTATAGTCTCTATTTTGAATGAATTCTCTATCCATACTAGTAACCTTTTTCATCAACTAACTTGAAAAATTTAAAAATTTTTATCATATCAGATACCAAGATTGGAAGAATGGTCGTGCTTCCAACTATTGCTACATCATTTAATTTCATGGGGATGGTTACCATAAATCAATCAATTATTAACGTTAATATAATCAATAGCATTTTTCATAAACATTTATTTGCCTTTATCAGTATTTTTATAATAAGATCCATGAACATTGTATCATCCTCTGCTTTCAACGTAAAACATATTCTTTGAGATTAAACATCAAGAGACAGTCGGTATACATTTAGATATCGTAAGATAAAGTATAGCATTGTTATTCCTTTTCTGAATAAATCGCTGACTATTCTATTAGGAGTAGCTATCTTTATTAATTCGATTGAATTTTCATTAAAGATTTCTAACTTGAAACAAAATCCTCTTTGATCACAAAAGATCTCACGTGTATTGAACAGGAAAGGCTCAGGGATTTCCAACACTGAACATTCAAATATCCTATTTTATCCTTAGCGGACTCACTCCTTATAGAATCTCTAAAGAGACCTTTCGTCAGCTCGATCGGAATTCCAGATTGAGTAGACATTTTGTTCTACAAGACTTTCACGAATAATTACTCATAAAACCTTAAAATATTCCAGATTCTAGAATGTCATGTTATTCTATCAAGGCGAGTGTTTCCCAATGCCCTATTTCTTTTTAAGGCTGTATTTGAATGAGAACTGAAAGATCAGATGTAGAATTCCCTCTGTGGAGAAAGAAAGTCGACAAATCACTGTTCGACCATAACGGTACAACGGTGCCTTTCTGGGCATGCAAGATGTGGGATCTTCATACCATCTTCGAAGGGGTATCCTCAAAGAGCGATCCCCTGTCCAGGATTATGATTCATTTTAAGAATGAAGTATACCAAGGATGGGTTACCAATAATATCAAAGGACGTACCGTACCATTGATACGTCTATGGTATCCACAGGAGTTGACCTTCAAGATCAAGCACGCCTTCTTGATGAGTTACATGAGATCCCTTGAACAACGGCTCACCACAAAAAAAGAAAATGATGTGGAGCTCGAAATTCCATTCTGGGAATTCCTTGATATCGAATTTGATTCACACAATAAGACGTTTGTGTTCGTTGCTTATTACAAGCAGAAATCGAGTTTCCCAAATCTATTTGATCGTCTGATCGATTCCCCAGGTATGAAACGAATCGATGATGAATTACGGGGTAAGGAGAATGGAAGAATCCATAAACAAGATTGGAAACCCCGGGCAGAAGTCCAGTTGGAGATCGGAGCAAAGAATGTTATCTACTATCTCATAGATACACATAATCAACTATTGTATATAGGGGAAGCAAAGGATCTTGTTTCTAGGTTGCTGCAATCTCATCCTTCAATTCCACATTGGGACTATTTTAGATACAACGTCCTACATAAGGAAATCGAGAAAGAACGGGTAACCTTGGAACGCATGATAATCAGGGATTTCGCCAGTTTCTTGAGTAACAAGAAGGATATCTCCTGGTTTAACATCTCAGGCTTTAAGCTCGCCAATGATAAGATCGATATCTAGAAAAGGATCTAGTCTCGTAACCTATACGGGGATCTGAATCTTTAAATATCATACCGTATAATTATAAATCCACTTATAGAATAACGTATCCCATGAATGTCTATTTAATTTCTAGTCAAAATCACTAATTCCCATGATTACATCTTGAAGCATTTTTCGGTTGTTAAGCGTATATCCAATAGATCAAACCAAGGAGGTAATACGTGCAATTTGAATATCATCTGATATTATCAATTGAAAACACAAATAATCGTGAGGCAATACTAAATAGATTTGGAGTAAGCGAATTTTTACAATTCTGTATAATAAATGAGATTTTCGAGGAAGGTATGAAAGTCTTTGTAAAAAGATATTTTCTTCTTAAACCAATCAAGGATTAAGAAGACCTAACCAAATAAAATTGTTATTGGAAAACCAAAAAAACTGTACACTCTCAAGTGTACAATATTTCAAGTGCACAGTTCCTTAATTTGCAAATATTTATTTATTTTCATTTTTTTGTATTTACTTATTTCTATTTTTAGAATATACTTATCAACACATGGTAACACCGGCATGAGTAATTTAATCGTTCTCATAACCCGGAGGGTAAAAGTAGTATTTGACTACCTGTCGGCAAAAACCAATTGACACCTCCCCACATATCTTCTATCCTCACCTTTACCTGCATACTACTTAACGCATGTTTACACTATTTTCCAAATCCCTATTGACCCTCATCCCCATTTCGTACTATCCTCTGTCTACCAAGTCTGACGACTAACAGGCTTACAAGGATGACAAGGATTATGAAGAAAACTACCGTGACTTTTGGAGAGTACCTGAAGCACAAACGCGAAGAAAAGCAGATTAGCTTGCGCGAAGTGGCTCGTACTTTGGGAGTGTCGGCGCCGTTCCTGAGCGATGTGGAAAACAATCGCCGGGGACCGCTGACCGAGGAACGACTGGCAGATTTGGCCAAGGTGCTGCATCTGAATGAGAAAGAGAAAGCCGAGATGTATGACATCGTCGGAAAGCAGAAGGGTTTGCTCGCACCAGATCTGAATCCGTATGTGACCGAACGGCCGTATGTGAACGCCGCACTCAGGACCGCGAGGAATTTGGAAGCGAACGAAGAAGATTGGCAACGATTTGTCGATTACCTGAGCAACAAGTACCCACAAGGCAACGAAAGCTGATCACCTTCCACGGCAGTTTCATCCAAGGCTATCGGTATACGTCTGATCAGAACGGTATAGCGGGATCATAGTCTTCCCCATCATTGCCCTCCTCGACCATTCCCAGGATCCGACCATACGGCTTGAGCAGGCCGTGCTTGAAATACACTGTCGGTTGTCCGCATTGCTCACAAAATCTTGAGTCCGGCAGGTTCTCATGGGACTGGCTGTCATGGAAATTACCAAAATCATCCTCCCATTGATTAGGTATGCATGTGTTGATCAACGGCAATCCACAAATGCGGCAATATGCGGCTTGTGAGTTGATTTGCTCGTTATCGCACCGCGGACACCGGGTTATCTTGTTTGTCTTCGGATCGTATGCGATCTCCGATTCGTATATCATCGAAAAGTCTCCTTCGGCATGGTTTTTCAAGCTTTGTTTGATGCGCATGTGATGGTCGCTGCCATTGAATGCGGTGCGCTTGCCGCATGCATAGCAGTGCTTCGCCTCGGGATGGTTGAGATGCGCCGGATCATCGGTGCAGGGATTTGTCAGCGGTGTTCCACAGATCCTGCAATATCCGGCATCAGCCGAGTGCGACCCGCTGCCGCAGACGGGACAGGGTGAGAATTGCATGTTTGCGTTCACCCCAAGGTCCCGGTAGGCGAAGCCCGAGGCGTCCACCCTGAAGGAGAACCGCTTGCTTCCGCACTCCGAGCAATGGGAAGCTCCGGGAAAGCGCTCCAGGTTGCAGCGCGTGCAATACCATGCGGCCGATTGCCCGATGTGTTTCGTGGATTCCCAGTCGAGGTGATGGACGCTATACATGTCGATGTCGGTCTGCAACAGTCCCACCCTGGTCTTCGCTGCCGCACTCGAGATGTCGAACGCCTTCTCGATCAACGACTCGGCGCTGTAACGCATGCCGAGGTTCTCGGTGAGCGCCGTACGCCTGGCGACCACCCAGCTGCCGTCATCCGCCACCCGCGATATCCCGTGCGCATCCAACAACCGCTGGGCATGGTAGGCGGGACAGAGCAGGTTCCGGGCGAAACAGCTCGCCTCGTGCTCCTGGCGTTGGTACAGCCTCTGCTCCATCCCTTCGCGGCTGAGCACCGGCACCCCGCTCTCGAGGAGATGTCCGAGGATGACGTGCCCGATCTCGTGGGCGATGGTGAAGCGCTTGCGCCGCCGGCTCATCTTCTCGTTGTAGTAGATGACATACCTGCCGTAGCCGTACATCACCGCGGCGCCATCCTCAGAACCCAGTGCTTGGATGCACTCCTCGCGGGTGTCGCCGCGATCCTTCATCAGCGACGCATAGGAGCAGATATCGAAAAGGTTGCGGTATTGGTGCTGGATCGCATGCAGGTCCACGGGAAACCGGGTGATGCTGGAGTCCTCAAGTACGATCAGGGCCTCGATGATGGGTTGCCGGTAATCCGGGGAGAGCTGCATCAATAATCGTCAGATGCGTGGACCTCGCCGACCCCGTCGCTGTCGGCGTTTCGGAAGGCTGTTGAGAAAGTGCTGCGTAGTATGTCCATCATCCGCTCCCTGTCGTGTTCGGACATGGATTTCGACGCGCGCGCGATGATCCTCATGTCCTTGTCATCCTCGATGGTATTGTTCAAGCTGAGAAGATAGTTATAGTCGATGCCGAGCGCTTGCGCAATCGCCTTCAGCGTGCTGGGATCGGCCACGATATCGGGGTTGCCCTCGATGCGCGATATGGTTGCATGGTTGAGGTTCACTTCGCGGGCCAGCTGGCGCTGGGTCAGTCCGAGCTGCTCTCGCTTCGCCTGTATGACGCCCCCCAACGTGAGTTCGTTTTCGCCCATGTCCACTGTCCCTCCGATAGTCCATCCCTTGTGATATCCGTCAAACCGTTCGCTGGCATGCAGATGGTACCAATTATGTTGATTATAGTCAACAATAGGCGATATATCGGTTGTTTTCGTGTTGACTCGAATCACCATCCGGTGTATGTTCCCTCTGTTGATTCAATGCGCCAATATACTCCAAAGCCCGCGGGCTGGTTTTTTTTAAGGATAATGGTGCATTAAATCAACAATACTATCGATTCGAGCCTGACTACGTATAGGGCGAGGAATCCTGATGCAGCGGCCTGCCACACATCAAGTGTCGGCGGGCCGTTTCGGGTCTCCTGGTCTCGTTGCGCCCACAGGCTCGCAATCCGATCATCGTGTCCTCGAATCGCGTCATGCCCTCGCCTTCCGTCGCAGGCGGGAGGGGCACATGGCAAAGGACGCCAGGACAGAATTTTTCTATTGCATCGACGGAAAACCGTACCGACTTGAACCGGGCAAAGACGGGATCACCGAGCAGGTCATCACCGTGCTTCGCGACTCGTATCACGCCGAAGACCTGAACGACCGCTATGCAAACAGGCACTCGGATGCGCAATTCGAATCCGCCAGGGCGACCCATGCGGCAAAGGGAGACGCGATGGCCACAGATCCCGTCGAAGCCTTGGCCGACTCATCGATGTCTCCCGAGCACGTGCTCTTCACGGAGGATCCGCCACCCTCGCTCATGGACCGCATGCACGAGATCCTTCCCCACCTCCTCCCACAGCAGCGGGAGCTGTTCTGGAAATTGTGCGAAGGTCGGCAGATCGTTGACATCGCGCGCGAGGAGGGCACGACCGACAACGCCATCCGCAGCCGGCGCAAGAAGCTGTTCGAGCGCATCCGCAAGCTCTACGCCGAGGCGTATGGCACTGATGAGGCCTTCGTTTGAAGGGGGGTACGGTTTTCGGCCAATAGGTAGGGGCGCATGCCGGTACCAAGAGAAGCCGGGCGGCCTCCGGGGGGAACCCCCGAATCATCAGGGAGGAATGAAATGGGATATCAACACCGGGTCCGGATCAACGTGGCCCACAGCGGCGGGGGGACCCAAGGGGTGCTCGCGAGCCGCAGCCGGCGGGTCCCGGCACGACTGATGCGATTCCTGTTCGGCCAGTACAGCGAGGTGCTCGTGCTCACGCCGGGCAAGAGTGTCAGGAGCGTGGAGATCCACGAAGCACCCCAAGGGGATCATGATGACAGAAGATAGGATGCGATTGCTGTTGGACAAGGCCGCCGACTTGCGGTCCCTCGCCGACTCGCTCGACATGGCGGCCGCTTTGCTCAAAGGCTCGAAGCCACAAGACCTGCCGGCCATCGATGAAGAGCAAGAGGATGCCTCCGACAAAGAAAGGGGACCATCTCCGTCGCTCACCGATGTGCGCGCAATCCTGGCCGACAAGTCCCGCGATGGACACACCGGACAGATCAGGGTGCTGCTTCAGAAGTACGGCGCGCCTCGGCTCTCGGAGGTCGACCCTGTTCAGTATCGCGAGCTTCTGGACGAGGCGCTGTGTCTGGGGGCGACTAGGGAAGACATTGAGCAGGCATTGGCCGAGAAGGAGCGACAGGGGCCGGGAAACTCGTTTGCCGCGGTCTTCGAACACCATGGGGCGACATGCCTCGAGGATCTGAAGGCCGAGTACTACCCGTCGTTCCTTCGGGATGTCAGGAGGCTCGGCAATGGCTAAGCATGCCCTGCTCTCGCCATCGTCGGCTGCGCGATGGACGTCCTGCCCGCCGTCAGCACGACTCTGTGAACACATCGAAGAGGGTCCAAGCCTGTTTGCCGAGGAGGGTACCGAGGCGCATGCGCTGTGCGAATTCAAGGTCAGACTCGCTCTCGCCCTGCCAGCACAGGATCCAATTCCTACCCTGGGGTTTTACAACGAGCAGATGGAGGATTGCGCCAACGAGTACACCGCGTTTGTGATTGAGGCGTTGCAACAGGAGAAGCGCTCACCGATGCCAGCGTGGTCAAGTGGGCGTTCAACGCTGCGTTCGAACGCATCTGCCTTTCTCGCTATCTGGGACTGCCCACCGGCACGTACTTGGATCCAACCTCTTGGCGATGCACGATGGTATGGTCGGCTTACATGGGGCTGCCCCTGTCGCTCCTGGGCGTCGGTACGGTGCTGAAACTCGAGAAGAGGAAGCTCGCCGCGGGCAAGGACCTCATCCGCTATTTCTGCACCCCGAGCGCTCCCACGATCGCAAACGGCAAACGGACGCGCAACCGACCCTCCCATGCTCCCGACAAATGGAAGCTGTTCGTCGAGTACAACAAGCGCGACGTGGAAGTCGAGCTCGCCATCCACAAACGCCTTTCAACCTATCCCGTCCCCGAGGCGATCTGGGACGAGTACCAGCTGGATCAGCGCATCAACGACCGCGGCGTGCTGATCGACCGGGAACTTGTGCGTAGTGCAATCAAGCTAGATAGCCTGTCTCGGCATGAGCTTGTGTCCAGGATGAAGGCCATCACCTACCTGGAGAATCCCAATTCGGTCTCGCAGGTGAAGACCTGGTTGTCCGAGAATGGACTGGAGGTTGATTCGCTGGGCAAAAAGGATGTGATAGCCGCGTTACCGGATGCCCCGCGTGAGATCAGGGAAGTGCTCGAGCTCAGGCTCCAACTGGCCAAATCGTCGGTGCGAAAGTACCAGGCGATGGAGAACGCCGCCTGCTCTGACGATCGTGCCCGGGGCATGTTCCAGTTCTATGGGGCATCTCGTACCGGAAGGTGGTGCCTCACCGGTGATCATGAGGTGTTGACCATACACGGATGGGACCGCCTGGACTCGTGGAAGGGTGGGCTGATCGCCAGTTGGAGCCCAGTGAATGAGGGTGTGGTGTTCTCCCATGCAAAGGCCCTTTGTTTCGATTATGAAGGTCCCATGTACGAATACCGCAGCAACCGCATAGCTCAGGTCAGCACACCCGATCACAAAATGTACTTCAAAAGACAAAGAGGGGGGGCTTGGAGTGTCGGCACGGTTGAACAGATGGCGACAGGACCGGCGTGCATACCGTTCACCGGGTATCGGATGGTGAAGGGACGGCCGGACAACGATGCGCTGCGTGTGCTCGTCATGACGCAGGCCGATGGACATTACGCCGAGGACGGGTCCGTCTGTTACAACTTCACCAAGCAGAGGAAGATCGAACGCTGCAAGACCCTGCTCAGGAGGGCGGGTATGGTGTACACCCTTTCCATCTACGATCAGGCTGACCGGAAATATCACCGCTTTCGCATAGCCAATAGGGATGTACCTTTGTGGCTTCGTCAATTTCGCTCCAAGACATTCGGCACATGGCTCTTTGATGAAAGCGCCGACATCTTCTTTGACGAGCTTCCCCATTGGGACGGTTACCGCCCGGCTCCTAACAGCATCCAGTATACCACCTGCAACAAGGTGAATGCGGACTTGGTACAGGCTTTCGCCCATCTGTCCGGCAGGGTGGCAAGCCTCAAACCGAAGAAGATCGACGAGTCTCGGGGGAATTGTCAACCAAGCTATAACGTTAGCGTATGGTTGACTCCTGGGAACTGCCATGAGATCTCCAAGAAGCCGACAATTACTGATTTCAAAGGCAAGGTGTTCTGTGCACAAACCCAATCGGGATACTTCCTGGTAAGAAGGGAAGGACGGGTATGGGTGACAGGCAACTCCGGAAGATTGATACAGATGCAGAATCTTCGGCGCAACAGCATCGAGGACCTCGCCGTCGCCCGAACCCTGGTGAAGGAAGGTGATTACGAAGCGGTGAAGATGCTCTATGGCAATGTGCCCGATACGCTTTCCCAGCTGGTACGTACTGCCTTCATCCCCAGGAAGGGATATCGCTTCATTGTCGCGGACTTCTCGGCGATCGAGGCGAGGGTGCTTTCCTGGCTTGCGGGGGAGACATGGCGCATGGAGATCTTCGCCGAGGATGGAGACATCTACTGTGCATCAGCTTCGCAGATGTTCCAGGTCCCGGTCGAGAAACATGGGCGGAATGCCCACCTGAGGCAGAAGGGCAAGGTATCGGAATTGGCGCTTGGTTTTGGCGGATCGGTGGGAGCCCTCACAGCGATGGGTGCTTTGGACATGGGCCTCAAGGAAGATGAACTCAGACCCCTGGTCGATGCCTGGCGCCAGTCGAATCCGAACATCGTCAAACTCTGGTGGGACGTGGACAAGGCGGCCCTCGATGCGGTTCGGGAAGGTATTACCACCGAGATGCACAATCTCACGTTTTCCTACGAGGGCAACGGGCTGTTCATCACCCTCCCCTCCACCAGGAAGCTTGCATACGTGAGACCGAAGATCGAAACCAACGTCTTCGGTAGCGATTGCGTGACATACGAGGGAACGGGATCCACCAAGAAGTGGGAGCGCATCGCTACGTTTGGAGGCAAGTTGGTGGAAAATGTGACCCAGGCGGTCAGCCGCGACCTGCTGTGCCATGCCATACAGCATCTCGAGTCGCTCGGCTGCCGCATCGTGATGCACATCCACGACGAGGTGGTCATCGAAGCACCGGTTGGCATGGACGTGCAAGACATCTGCCGCCGCATGAGTTGCGTCCCTCCCTGGGCCGAGGGACTGCTTCTCACCGCGGACGGCTACGAGACCGATTTCTACAAAAAGGATTGAACATGAACATACGCAACAAGGAAGGATACATGGACACGACAGCACACGATGCCATCAAGGCGATCGAGAGAAAAGCCAAGTTACGATTTGATTACCACCCTCTGGTGTACATCTGCTCGCCGTACGCCGGGGACATCGAAGTTAACGTACACAATGCAAGGCGCTACAGCCGCCATGCGGTCAGCAAGGGATACCTGCCGATCACCCCCCACCTGCTCTACCCGCAGTTCCTCGATGACGGCCTTAAAAGCGAGCGGGACCTGGGCATGTTCTTCGGCCTGGTGCTCATGAGCAAATGCGCCGAGGTGTGGGTGTTCGGAGAACGCATCAGCACGGGCATGAAAATGGAGATCGACCGGGCAAGAAGCAAGGGGTACACCATCAGGTTTTTCAGCAGCAGCTGCGAGGAGCTTCGGCGATGACACGGCCAGGCAAACCCCCAGGGTTGCACAAAAAGGTTAAGCCGCAATAGGTCATGCAAGTTGACAAATCATTGGCAAACCCATCGCAGCGTGCCCAAGACCTCCCCTGTATCGGTTTTCCTCAGGGGGGGGTACGGTTTTTGGATAAAGGGTATAGGAGATAGAATTTTGAAACCGGATGACATCACACACACGCCGCCGCAAGGCATACCCATGGGAATGCGGATTCCCATCACCCACGAACAGTCTGTGCCCACCGTCAGCGCGAGGGCGCTGCACCAAGCGTTGCAAGTGGCCACCCGCTACCACGACTGGTTCGCACGCATGAGAGGCCACGGTTTTGTCGAGGGAAAGGATTTCTACACCACCTCGCGCAACACTTCCAGGGGACGTTCACACATCGACCACGCGATCACCATCACGATGGCCAAGGAGCTGTGCATGCTGCAGTGTTCGCCGGCTGGTCGCGAGTTCCGACGCTACTTCCTCGCATGCGAGCAGGACTGGGAATCACCGGATCAGCTCATCAAGCGCGCCCTCGCCTTCGCACGGGCGCGCTGCGCCGAAGCCCAGCGGCGCATCATGGCAGAACACGGACTGCCCCGAGGCCTGACAGTACTGGGTGGAATCCCGTCAACTGGCGCTGGGGGCTGCCGAGGAGTTCTTGGACCTGCAGCTCGAGGATGCGCGTGACGAATCAGCGGCGGCCCTGAAGGCACTGGTCGCCCTTGGCCTTGACGAAGCCGAGGTAGTCGCCGGAGGGAAGAAGTTCGAGGCGGGCCTTTCGGGAGAGGTCCTCATCGCCTACAAACGCTATCTGGCGGCAATGTCCTACAAGGCCTTCGTCATGAAGAGGCGTGACATGAAGTATGTGATGGGAGCCCTGCAGGCAGCCAAGCCCATGGTGCTCATCGATGTCCAGGATCTGGATGGCGACCCGTTCCTGCTGAACACACCCGGGGCAACCTACGACCTGCAGCTGGGGTTGTCCAGCAAACGCGAACCCCGCTCCGAGGATCTCATCACCAAGCGCACGCTGTGCGCACCCAGCGAGAAGGGCATGCACGAATGGAAGAAGGCACTGGACCTGTTCTTCTGCAACGACCGGGACCTGATCGAATACGTGCAGCAGATCGTCGGCATCGCCGCGATCGGCAAGGTGTGCCTGGAGGCGCTCATCATCGCCTATGGCGAGGGCAGCAACGGCAAGTCCACCTTCTGGAACTCCATATCGCGGGTGATGGGGACCTACAGCGGCGCCATCTCGGCCGATGCGCTGACCGCGGGATGCAAACGCAACATCAAGCCCGAGATCGCCGAGCTCAAGGGCAAGCGCCTGGTGATCTCCTCCGAACTCCAGGAGGGCACGAGGCTCAACACCTCGACGGCGAAGATCCTCAGCAGCACCGACGAGATCGAGGCGGAAAAGAAGTACAAGGATCCCTTCAAATTCCGTCCCTCCCATACGGTGGTGCTCTATACGAACCATCTGCCCAAGGTCGGCGCCTGTGACCCGGGGACCTGGAGACGTCTGATCGTCATCCCCTTCAACGCACGCATCAGCGGAAACGGGGATGTGAAGAACTACGCCGATCATCTGGTCGAGCATGCGGGAGAGGCCATCATGGCATGGATCATCGAGGGAGCCGGGAAGGCGATCAGCCGCAGGTTCCATCTGCAGGTGCCGCCATGCGTGCAGCAGGCGATCGACAAGTACCGGGAGAACAACGACTGGATGGGCACCTTCCTGGAAGATCGCTGCGAGGTGGGACCCGATCTCGAGCAGCCGTCCGGGATCTTCTACCAAGAGTACCGCAACTACTGCAATCGTAACGGGGAATACACCCGCAGCACGACCGACTTCTACACAGCGCTCGAGAACGCGGGATTCCGCCGCAGAAGGACCAGGCACGGAGTACTCATCCATGGACTCGCCCTGAAGCCGCAGGAATATCTGCCATAGACCCTAACAGACCGAAAAGGTGCATGTCGCGCAGGTCATAACCATAACTACGCATATAGGGATTTTTTAGGGAAAAAAAAAGAGCCTATAGGGGGTTTTAGGAATTGACCTTCTACACCTGCACCATCACCTCTGACGGAGAAGCACAATGCGTGAACAAGAGATCGAACTGCAGCTGGTGAGGGCTGTGAAAAATATGGGAGGCCGAGCGGTGAAATTCATGAGTCCGGGTTTTGATGGAATGCCTGACCGCCTGGTGCTGCTACCTGGTGGCAGGTGCGGCTTCGTGGAAGTGAAGGCTCCGGGCAAGAAGCCGAGAGCACTCCAAGTGGTAAGGCATGAAATGCTGAAAGAGCTTGGCTTCAAAGTATACGTGCTGGATACCATAGGGCAGATAGAGGAGATCATCGATGACATATGTGGCGCATGACTACCAACGCTATGCGAGCGACTTCATAGAGACACACCCCGCATCAGCAATCCTACTTTCCTGCGGCTTAGGGAAAACAATCATCACCCTGACAGCGGTGCACGACCTGCTTTTCGACTCATTCGAGGTGCGCAAGGTCCTGGTCATCGCCCCTCTTCGGGTGGCAAGGGATACGTGGCCGGCCGAGATCGACAAGTGGGATCACCTTCAGCTGCTGAGAGCCTCGGTGGCGGTGGGAAGCACGACTGAGAGGATCTCTGCGTTGAAGCGCAAGGCGGACCTGTACATCATCAACCGTGAGAACGTGCAGTGGCTGATCGAGGAGTCCACCCTGCCCTTCGACTTCGACATGGTGGTCGTCGACGAGCTCTCGTCGTTCAAGAATCACCGCTCCAAGCGCTTCAAAGCGTTGATGAAAAAACGTCCCGGGATCCATCGTATCGTGGGTCTCACCGGAACCCCTGCCAGCAACGGCCTGATCGACCTCTGGGCACAGTTCAAGCTCCTGGACAAAGGCGTCCGATTGGGCAGGTTCATCGGCTCCTACCGTGATGCTTACTTCAAAGCCGACAAGCGCAATGGGCAGATCGTGTTCAGCTACAAACCAGCTCCCGGAGCCGAGGAGAGGATCTACCAGGCAATCGAGGACATCACGATCTCGATGAAGGCTCAGGACCTTATCAGGATGCCCGAGCTGGTGAGCACCGAGTACCGCGTCACTCTCAGTGATGAGGAGCGGGTGATTTATGAGAAACTTCGAAAGGATCTGGTACTCGATGCCTCGGGGGGACAGGTGACGGCCGCGAATGCCGCGAGCCTCTCGGGCAAGCTGCTGCAGCTGGCAAACGGGGCTGTGTACACCGACGACGGTACTACGATCGTTCTCCATGATCGCAAGCTAGATGCGCTGGAGGACTTCATCGAGGCAGCAAACGGACAAAGCGTGCTGGTGGCCTATTGGTTCAAGCATGACCTTCAGCGGATCACCGGGAGATTGGAGAAGCTGGGAGTATCGTTTTCACCCCTTGACTCGAGTGAAAGCATCCGGATGTGGAATGAGGGAATTCTCCCGGTCGGGTTGATCCACCCCGCATCGGCAGGACACGGGCTGAACCTCCAAAGCGGAGGCAACTGCCTGATCTGGTTCGGCCTCACGTGGAGCCTCGAGCTCTACCAGCAGACGGTGGCGCGCCTGTGGCGCCAAGGGCAGCAGTCCGAGACCGTGGTGGTCCAGCACATCATCACCAAGGATACCGTCGACGAGCGCATCATGAAGGTCCTCTCGGGCAAGGCGGCAACCCAGGATGCCCTCATCGAAGCGGTGAAAGCAGAACTTGATGGAGGATTTCGATGACCGAGGCGAGCATGAAACACCTGGCGGCTGCGATCGTGGATCGCGCTGTGATGGACTGGCACAAGGCGGTGTCCCAGCTGGAGGACAACCCCGATTACGAGTACGCATGGTACGACAAGGATGAGATCGAACGGTTCTTCGAAAGCGAGTGGTTCGAGCTCCTGTGCGAGATCAGCCCCGATCTGACCAAGATTCACCTGCAGGAGGCAACGGCATGAATACAAAGGAATATCTGTCACAGGCGTGGTATCTGGACAAACGCATCAAGACCAAGGAACGCCAGCTCGATTGGCTCAGAAGTCATGCTGTCTACGTCTCCCTCAAACTCACCGAGATACCCAAGGCTCCGTCGATCAGGCGGTCTCCCGTCGAGGAGGCAGTGGTACGCATTACCGAACTGGAACATGAGATCAACACCAGCATCGCACAGTTGATGCGATTGAAGGCTGAGATCGCTGATGTAATCCGAAGTGTGAACAGCATGGAGTGCGAGACGCTGCTGGAGATGCGTTACCTCGCCTTCCTAAGTTGGGACCATGTGGCAGCTCAGTTGAACTATAGCCAGGATTATATCTACCACCTGCATAGGAAGGCGCTGGCGTTGGTGAGGGTTCCGTAGTTCCCACACATTTTAAATTCTTGCCTCGGGAGAAGCAGAAAAGATGATTGCTTCGATGATTTGAGATAGTCGTTCTTGATTTTTTCAGTCCTGCCGGGGAAAAAGGAGCAGTCTACATTCTCTGAACTAATATATATCCATTATCGGATTTTCTTGTCGATATATGCAAAAATTTCCATTGACTATCGGTTTAGCAGAGAATACCATCCAATCTTAGAAGGGATTCGAATAAATCATCCTTGGTCCTACAATTTCCCTTTCAGTAAGAATCTTAAAGCTTATCGGGAAGATCACATGAAAGCAGTCAAAATCACAGTATTATTGCTTGTTATCGTATGCATGCTGGCCTCTTGCTCTGGAGCTGCCGGCACTAAAGCCTTGTTTTTAGCCTTACAGGAAAATTCCGGGCTTGGTGAAATTGAAAAACAGCTGAAGCGTGGAGCTGATGTCAATGCACTGGATGAACATGGACTGACACCGCTTCACTACGCAGTAGGGAGAAATATGGATGTAGCCATCATCAAAGCCCTGATTGAGGCTGGAGCCGATGTCAATGCGGCTGATTCGAATGGGAGAACACCATTGGATTACAGTGGAAGTAGTACCATGAATAGCATGATTCTCATCGAAGCTGGAGCTGATGTTATTCATATCGATGATGCGCGCAAGCAAGCGTTGTTATTCGATGCGATAGATGCCTCTTATCCAAATACCATTTCTATTTTGATTGAATCTGGCATCGATATTAATAAAGAATACAAAAATGTAGGCAAGGAAAAATCAAATACTCGATGGACGCCCTTGCAATATGCGGTAGAAAATTCTGCGTCAATTGAAGTAGTCATGGCTTTGATTAACGCCGGTGCTGATGTCAACCTCGGGAATCTATTGGTAAAGGCCCGAGATGTTGAAACTCTTACCACGTTGATCAAAGCAGGCGCCGATGTCAAAATTGGACATCCTTTGGCACAGTTAGTTAGTGAGGAGAATGCCACCAAAGAAATGGTTGCAGCCCTGGTTGAAGCAGGTGCTGATGTCAATCTTGGGACGCCATTGGGAAGGGCTAAGGATATCGAGATTCTCAAAGTTTTGCTTGAGGCAGGTGCAAATGTTAATATTGGCCAGCCTTTGCGATCCTTGGCAACAAACACGACTACATCCAGAGAAATGATTGCAGCGATGATTGAAGCAGGTGCTGATGTCAATCTTGGGGATCCATTGTTGGCTGCCATCAAGTATCAGAAGGACCCTGGAATAATTGTCACCCTGATTGAAGCTGGTGCAGATGTGAACACGGGGGACCAGAATGAAGGCACATTATTGACGATGGCAATCAGGAATAAACTTGCCGATGAAGTCATCCTTGCATTGATCGAAGCAGGTGCTGATGTCAACGGAGGACCATTGTTCCTGGCGATGGAGCTGAAGGATATGGATCTCATTTCCGCCCTGCTTGAAGCAGGAGCTAATGTCAATGCGGGAAACGTTGCCGGTTGGCGTTCAGATCCTATTGGTCAAGCAGGTTGGAACTGGGGCTGGAATGTGACAGGGATGACCCCGCTCATGCGTGCCCTTGAAGTAGATGCAAGCCTGGAAATCATTTCAACCTTAATCAAATCTGGAGCACGCGTGAATGCTGTTGATTCCCGAGGCTGGTCTCCATTGGTATATGCTGCGAGTTCGATTACGGATCCGAGAGTCATCTCGCTATTGCTTGAACGTGGTGCCGCAGTCAACCAGGTCTATACTTGGAATTGGTCATCCAAAGGCTTGACTCCATTGATGTTTGCTGCAATCAGAAGTAGAACACCGGAAATAGTTGATGCTCTGCTGGACGAAGGGGCTGATGCAAAGATCGTAGTGAATGGTAAGAAAGCCATCGATTATGCAAAAGAGAATGAATACCTGGTGGGTACTCCGGCATTCAAGAGATTGGAAACACTCTCTCGTTAATCGGATCCTGACCACATCGCCTCAGTACCAACCTATATATGCCATCATATACAGGAGTCGCTTAAAAAATTCTCCAGGTGCAATCCCATCAACAGACATGTTGGATCATTAGGGCAACAAAGGGATTGCACCTGAAATCATTATTTCTAGGACAACCTCTCTTTCAGCATGGAGCGGTATCTAATTACATACAAACAATCTGAATGGCATAGTGAGCCGTTCGTCAGGTTCTTGAAACCCTATCGTTAAAATATCAGAAAATAACAGTTGTGCTCAGTTCGTCTTGTACGCTACTGTACACTCAGACAAGTCCAATCGAGAGCTCGGGAATTCCTCCCGGGCTTTCTTTTTGCCCCAAGGAGTAAATCCCATGCCCTACAAGCCCAAACGACCATGCAGCCAGAGCGGCTGTCCACGCTTAACAGAAGGACGGTACTACGCCGAGTATGCGAAAGAGGGGGAAAGAACAGGAATACATGGACCGACGAAATCCGATGGACTCCAAGGTCGATGAGTCGGCTCGAGATATTCTCATGAACCCACCGATTGCCGGGTCTGGACACAGGGCGAGGCATGCCTGTCAATATGAAACCAGGAAGCAATAAATTTTCGAGCTGTAGGCCTCCGCGGGGAGGAATTGCGACCCCAATCCCGCGGATACATAGATCCTCACTTCACCATCAAGGGCATACACGTCCCTCGTCTCACCATATATCGGACTGGTGAACTGAATCGGAGTCGTCACCGAGGGGAATCTCTGGCTCGTGGAATAAATCCCTGTCGGACTTCCGGAAGGGGTATGGGGGGTGTATACCACGTTGTACGGGAATGACCCGCGGATCGAGGTAAAGCGAAAATCGACTGACGTACCCTCGGGGTTAGCAGCGAAAAAGATTCTTGCAGGCCCATCCACCGATCTGTACCGTACGTACCCTACCAAGAAGCTGTCATTGTAGGTGTTCTTGGTCACAAGGTCTTGGAACGTAAAGAACTCGGGAACTGCGCGTTCCAGCTCGAATACATACGTGTCGGGGCTCAACGAAGAGTTATTTGAGTACCCCGAAAGATCAAGGTGCATGGAGAGTCCCTCTCCGCTGATCTGAACCTGGCAGATGTAGCCTCCACGATTTATATTCAGGGTATTGGTCATCCGGATTACCGTCAGGTCAATCCAGATGTATTCGTACGGATACTTGTAGATGTAGCCAGGTCCGCTTCCCCAGGTACCGAAACGGTTATATCCCCCTTGATAGCCGGGGGAGGAAGGTGAAACAGTTTCTCCGCCGGCACCCGCCGGGATCGTCAGCGTATCTCCCGGACTCTGGATAATGGCATTCGTTTGCGCAGGACTTTGCTGTAGGGTCAACTCCCCTCCGCCTTCATGACGCAGGGCTTTTACCGTTCCAACCATGAATATCCGCCGCCACCGGCTGGTACTGTTAGTTTTGATATAATAGAAGTAATTGCCCGATCCGCTTCCGCTTGCCGAGGCGCCGCTGTTGGTGAATGTAAGAACGTTGCCGCCATCCCCTTGGTAGACAAGCCGACCGAGGAATCCGTCTTTGGTCCAGTATTCTCCATTTTGGTAATTAGCCGGGAGGGGAGTCGGAGAACTGTCGCTTTGGGCAATGTTCAGGCCTCCGAGTTCTCCTGCATTTATTCCCGCAGGATCCCACTGGAGAAAATTCGCAGAGAGGGGAGCCAATACCAGCGACAGCAGAACCATCGCAACCCATTTTTTCACGTTCGTTCACTCCCCGGACAGACGAAAGCTCATTTTCTTGAATCTTATGTCAGATGTGTCACACACAACAATTGCGATATCCAGTCTTCAGACTGCATTACTTGGATACTTTAGTCTTCGAAAAGGAATCTGTCAATCCCCATCCAGTGAACCCATGTCATATGCATGCCACGTCAGAAAGAAACCTTGTTGCGACCCGAGTTCTTGGCATGGTACAACGCCCGGTCGGCTGCATCGATGAGCTCTTGTTCCCCCGCCACTTCCTTCTCCGGGAAGGACACTCCCCCGATGCTCACCGTGACCTGCACGCGCTGGTCCCCGAATGAGATCGCCCGCTCTTCAACTTGCCGGCGGATGCGTTCTGCAGTCAAAGACACATCATGCAGCGAGGCACCAAGGAGCACCGCCATGAATTCATCCCCACCGAGACGGATCAGGATGTCACCTTCACGCAAGGCCTCCCGCGCAACATTCGCAATTTGACGGATCACCCTGTCCCCGATGGAGTGACCATAGGTGTCGTTGACACCCTTGAAATGGTCGATGTCGAGCATGAGCAAACCGATCGCGCTCTCGATCTGGACCGCACGCACAAACTCCTCATGCAGCCGTGTCATACCAAAGCGTCGATTGTAGATTCCGGTGAGCGGGTCGATAGCCGCCAGTCTCTGCACCTGGTCGTGGACCATGGCATTGTGCAAGGCCAACGCAAGGCTGCGGCTGAACAAGTCAAGGGTGTCCAGCAGGTCATCACGAAACAGGGAACCTGAGACCAACACGATGATCCCCATCGGGATCTGCTTATACTTGATCGGCTCAAGGATGGATACCCTCGGCCTGAAGTCGGTTACCACGCCATCAAGCATGAGATCATCAGGGATATCCACGATATTCCGCGACTCGGTTTTCAGCACATTCAGAAGCAACTGGTTGTCCAGCAGCACCTCCGGCTTGCGGATCCCAAACGAAGATATCAGTCGCATCTCCCCGGAATCTTCGACGAGGATCGCGCCTCCTTGAGCTCCGGATATCTCCAATAGACTGTCCAGCGCATGACTACACAGCTTGTCGGTCTCCAGATGATTGGTGAGCATTTGCGTATACGTGCGGATGGAGATTTCGGTGTGCATGGATCGGGAGAGGGTGTCGACCATGTTGTTGAAGGCTTGCGAGCTCTCTCCGATCGCATCAGCCGAATCGACAGGGATGTGGCATTTCATCGAGGAACAATCGAAGGCCTCGTTCTTGCCGGAGATCGCCTTCAGGTTGCCTTCGATACCCACCATATGGTCGGCAAGGAGCCGCAGTTTGTCGCCCACCACCCGGCGTGCAAGGGCTATGTTCACCACTCCGACAAACAGCCCCGCGAGGATGCAGGCGGTGCGGAACCACCATGTGAGCGCGATGGCACCGGATACTCCCATGAGGAGCATGAAATACGGGAAGACGATGCCGATGAACATTCCGAACCCAACCATCCAGATGGCAAGGTCGTCAAATACTTTCCTTGTGATTCTTATCATCCAATGAAACCTCTTGCTCAAGCTAGACTGGCAAGCGTGTCCCTGTCAATAAAAAATTATTGATTCCATACCCGAAGCCCCCCGGATCTTGATGGAACCCTCCCCCAACGAACCATATTCGTTTCTCTCCCGCACCGTTGGAAAGGTATCCCAACCTGAAACCCTATCGTTGAATTATCAGAAAATAACAGTTGTGCTCAGTTCGCCTTGGCAGCAAGGGAGAGAACTCATGATCCTCAGTGCCATATTGCTCGCCTTCGCGGCATTCCTTGGCTTGGTGATGGAGCTGTACAAGAAAAGCCTGAGACGCGACAAGGCAAGCGAGAACGAGATCAAGCTGGTCGCCCTCGCCTGCTCGGCAGCCCTCGCATACGTGACCTACCGGGTCGCGCCGGTAGCCACGCCGGCCGGGGAGTTGAACAGCACGCCCTACCTGGTGGTCCTGTACACCGTGGCGATCTACTTGCTGCAGCTTCCTGCGTGCATGGCGTTCTGGAAACCGCTGCTCAAACGGTTCATGGAGAAGAAAACCGATGAATGACATCATGCAGCTGCTGATCCTCATCATCCTGGGGCTGCTAGGGATCACACGATTCCAGGCATCCAAGACCAAGGATCTAAAAAAGGATGTCAAAAGGGCCGAGGATGCAGCGATACGCAAAGAAACGGAACTGGAGAAGGTCCATGAAGTGTACAAGAAGATCACCACCATCGCCCAAGAAAAACCTCCTGAAACGATCGACCCCCCCAAAAGCGGTGATACTGCTGGCCGCCTTGATCGTCTTAATCGGCTGCACAAGCGTGCCAACGGTAAAGGAGAATGACCCGTATCGCCAGATCTTGGTCTCGATGGCTCCCGAAGCTCCGGATATCCCGGCATTCCCCACGCTGAGTTGGTCGTACGCGGATGGCCGCTACTGTATCACCGAAGAAGATGCGGATGCGCTGCTGGACTACGGAGAGAACGAACTTCCGCTGTTTGCCCACCGCTATGGTCAGTACGTGCGCCAGATGCGCCTCATCCTGGACGCATTGGCAGGACCCTGAACCAAAAGGCTTGCTATTACTGCAAAGTTGAGCGATCAATGCACACTACACGGAGGATGCACATGGATGAGATGAACCGCAAGCGGGTGGAGGTCCTCAGGAAACAATACCCGTCAGGGTGCACGGTGGAACTGGTGCACATGGACGACAAGTTCGCACCGCCTGAGGGCACCAAGGGAAAGGTAATCCACGTGGATGACATCGGAAGCATCCACATCGCGTGGGAAACCGGTTCGACCTTGGGGGTGGTACCGGGAGTCGACATGGTGCGACGCCTGGACGAAGAAATACCTGTGAAATAGTGTATCTTATTTGCATATATACACTTGCTATCTTCCCCTCTTTGAGTGATTACTACAGTACGAAGAAAAACACACCAAAGAGCGAGCTCGCCGCAGCGGTGGCGCTGCTGCTCACCTGCGCCGACTATGAGGAGCGAGCGGAGGTCTACGGGTGCGCGGCCGACCGCCAGCAGGCCTCGATCGTGTTCGAGGTGGCAGCCGACATGGTGCGCATGTGCCCCTCGCTGAACCGGCGCGTGAAGATCCTCGCGGCCACCAAGCGCATCGTGTACCAGCCGACCAACAGCTTCTACCAGGTGCTGAGCGCCGAGGCCTACTCCAAGCACGGGTTCAACATCCACGGGGTGGTCTTCGACGAGCTGCACACCCAGCCGAACAGGAAGCTCTTCGACGTGATGACCAAGGGCTCCGGCGATGCGCGCTCCCAGCCGCTGTTCTTCCTCATCACCACCGCGGGCACCGACCAGCACTCCATCTGCTACGAGCAGCACCAGAAGGCACGCGACATCATCGAGGGTCGCAAACATGACAAGACCTTCTACCCGGTGATCTACGGCGCCGAGGAGAACGACGACTGGACCGATGCGAAGACGTGGGAGAAGGCCAATCCGTCGCTGGGACACACCATCGCCCTCGAGAAGGTGAAGGCGGCCTGCGACAGCGCGCGCCAGAATCCCGGCGAGGAGAACGTGTTCAGGCAGCTTCGGCTCAACCAGTGGGTCAAGCAGGCGGTGCGCTGGATGCCGATGGAGAAATGGGACCTCTGCGACTTCCCAGTGGACGGGACGGCATTGGAAGGCAGGGTCTGCTACGGAGGGCTCGACCTCTCGTCCACCACCGACATCACCGCGTTCGTGCTGGTGTTCCCTCCCAGGGATGAGAATGAGAAGTTCATGATCCTCCCCTGGTTCTGGATCCCCGAGGACAGCCTCGCCTTGCGCGTCAGGCGCGACCATGTGCCCTACGACGTATGGGAACGAACGGGGCACATCCGGACCACCGAGGGCAACGTGGTCCACTACGGCTTCATCGAGGCCTTCATCGACGAGCTGGGCAAGAAATACAACATCCGCGAGATCGCCTTCGACCGCTGGGGGGCCGTGCAGATGGTGCAGAATCTCGAGGGCATGGGCTTCACCGTGGTCCCGTTCGGCCAGGGGTTCAAGGACATGAGCCCCCCGACCAAGGAGCTGATGAAGCTCGTCCTAGGCAGGGGCATCGCACACGGGGGCCACCCCACCCTTCGGTGGATGATGGACAACATCTTCATCCGCACCGACCCCGCGGGAAACATCAAGCCCGACAAGCAGAAGTCCACCGAGAAGATCGACGGTGCGGTAGCTGCGATCATGGCTCTGGATCGGGCGATCAGGTGTGGCAACGCAGTGCGCGAGTCGGTCTACGAGAACCGAGGCATCCTCTTCATCTAGGAATCAGGAGACACACACATGGGACTCATTGGAAAACTTGTCACGCGGACTCGCGACAAGCCGCAGAACAGGACCGTCGGGTCCTCCTACAGCTTTCTCTTCGGAGGTTCAACCAGCGGCAAGGCGGTCAACGAACGCTCCTCGATGCAGATGACGGCCGTGTACGCCTGCGTGCGGATCCTTGCCGAGGCGATCGCAGGCCTGCCGCTGCACCTCTACCGTCACGACGATGAGGCGAGCAAACACAAGGCCAAGGATCATCCGCTGTACACCCTGCTGCACAGCGAGCCCAATGCGGAGATGACCAGCTTCGTATTCCGCGAGACGCTCATGACCCACCTGCTGCTCTGGGGCAACGCATACGCCCAGATCATCCGAAACGGCAAGGGCCAGGTGGCCGCGCTCTATCCGCTCATGCCCAACCGCATGCAGGTGGACCGCGACAAGAGCGGCAAGCTCTACTACCAATACACCACCAGCGCCGAGGACGCTCCCACCATGCAGGGAAACTCGGTGGTTCTGGACGCCTCAGAGGTGCTGCACATACCGGGACTCGGCTTCGATGGATTGGTGGGCTACTCGCCGATTGCT
>JAHDQJ010000045.1 GCA_018433865.1 Spirochaetales bacterium
AACGGATTATTCCGATGATAAAGTATTTCCGATATCCTTGTGAAATTATATACAATATAAACATATAACACACCGAATATCGGAATAATAATTCTCTTAACAAAGCCCATAGAGGGTCTTTATTGTTAATTCGTCATAATTTTCTTGAACCACGTCTTTTGTCTTTCGAAGTGGATGATTAGCATCCGTCGCTTTTTCAATGGCAGCTCTTTTCATTTCAGTATCCGCATAAGCATAAATAAGCGTTGTTTCAAGGTTGGCGTGACCCAGCCATTCTGACAGTAGAGGTAAAGGCACGCCCTTTCGGTAAAGATTTAGGGCGCGACTATGCCTGAACATATGAGGTGTAACTCTCTTAGGGATAGAGGGACAAATATTTCTGCCCATATCTGCATACTTGTGAATGAATCGTGCAACATTATCATCGGACATTTGTTGCTTGACACCATGAATGACTGTATAAAACAGAGGACTATCCTCATCTAAGTCCTTATGAAACCTTTTCAGATAACTTTTATAATGGAAGGTAGTCTCTTCCATTATTGGTACCATTCGGATCTTCTTGCCTTTACCGTGTACAATGATGTATGGGGCACTAGTATTTGCAACTACATCCTTCGGTGTCAGGCCTAGAATTTCGCTGTCCCTAGCACCCGTATCATACAACAGAATCATGAAGAACAAATCCCGATGCTGGTTTCGTACTTTTGGATTCGGTTGTTTCAATATAGCATTAAGTACTTCTTCGCTGAAATGCTTTACAGTCAGTTGCTTGTCCGCTTTCCGCCGAGGCACTTGAAATGAAGCAAGGTAATAGCTGTTTAGCATGGGGTCCTTTGCCCCTGCATACTTGAGGAATGCCCTTATAACAGAAAGATGATGATTCTGGGTGTTCAATCCACATCCGTGGCATGTTCCGAGCCATTCAAGAAACGCATTGATGGTATCTGTATTTATCTCGGCAAAACCGATATCTTTGAGTTGCAATTTCCTCTCTGAACAAAGAAAGTTTAAATAAAGATTCAATGTCTCCCTGTATGACTTGACTGTAAGAGGACTGACAATTCGCTGTAATGGAAGGTAGGTAGTCAAATACTCTTTCAATAACTCAAAGAGGTGTTTGTCTTTAATCTTCATAATCCGGCACCTCCAAGTTGCATTTCCAATTCGTTTTATTGGAGTACTGGAAGTGTTCAGGAACAAGATGTATATAATACGATGTTTGCTCAATTGAAGCATGGCCCATGTAAGTGCTGAGGTAAGGCAATAGGGCTGAAACATTCTTCCCTTCATTCATCCAATTCGTAATTACTCTTAGAGCAAAAGCATGACGGAAATCATAGACTCTTGGTTTTTTCCGTTTACTGAAAGAGATTCCGGCAGTCCTCCAACATTTGAAGAACTGTTGCTGAATCCATGCTGCAGAATAAGCGTGTCCATTGGGATTCTGAAAGAAGTACTCGCGGTTGGAAAGTTTTTTCTCCATGATACTGTCATACTTTCTGCAAAGGCTGTTTAGGTCATTGGACATCGCAACCACCCGATCTTTATTCTGCTTGGATTGCTCAATGAACAGGGTCCCATCGTTGAGATTTACATGTTCTCGTTTCAGCCAACGGACTTCTTGTGGACGTAAACCGCAACAATACAGGATTCGAAACAGGACCGGCACGATAATCTCCCGATTTGGAGACAATTTGTGTGGAGGCAACAAGTCAGTACCGTAGAAAAATTTCCTCAGTTCTGCGGCTTCATACAAATAGGGTATAAAAGTCTGTCGTCTACTACATGAAAAGTCAATCGAGAGAATATATGTTGGTTTTGCTAAGCTGCTGAGATATTTTGCAAATCCTCTGAGCACGCCAGCTCGGTGGAGTAACGTACTTTGCTTCTCCCCGGTTTTAAGGGAGCACCAGCTTTCAACGATTTCCCTAGTAAGCATTCTTTCCTCAGGATACTGCGAAACACAGAAAACATCAAAAGAATGAAGTCTGCGAGCAAAAGTGTCCCTCTCGTTACCTAGCGATTGTCTCAGGTCGAGATAGGAATTGATGTCATCAGCAAAGTGGCTGTTGTAAGTATACTTCATTTGTACACCTCCGACTTCACCGGGATGCCCTTCAGTCCAAGTGCGCATGCTCTGAGCTTTGATGGTGAAAGGGGGAGATACCGCTTAAGGACATCCGTGGACTTATGGCCTAGAATCTGGGAAATCAATTCCGGAGCAGCATAAGTCTCCAGCAACCAGGATCCCATACTCCTACGAAATGCATGGAATGCCTTGCCATCATGGGGATTCTTCTCAATGCCGGACAACCTTACATATGTGTTTAGGATATTTGAGATGCTGGATTTGTCGCTGAGTTTTCGATAAGGTTGTGTTTTTGTTAGAAACACAAATGGACAACTGGATTCAGGTCTCCCATGCAATATATAGTCAGAGACTGCATATATAGCTCGTGAATCGAGAGGAAGGGTAACCCCATTCCCCGTTTTATGCTGGATGAAATGAATGGCCCTGTCCTCCCACTGGAAATCCAATAGCCTGATGTTTGCGATGTCGATGGCGCGCATGCCAGTAACAGAAGCTAGGACCAGTACGGCATAATCTCTTTTCCCTATGCTTGTCTCAGTGTCAGGTTGTGAAAGGATTCTCTCCATATCCCCCGTCTTAAAAGCTGGCAATACTTTGTTTTTGGGTGGGGAGAGGCTGAAGGGCATTATTGTCGTTGGTACATGAATAAAACCACATTTACGGAAGAACACACATATTCTTCTAAGGACATAGACAACATTGGGAGTACTCCCTTGATGTGAGTGATATTCCTCCTTCATAAAAGCATAAATAACATCATGGCTCACATTGTCAATGTCCGATATTCCAGATTCCTGAAGATAGTGAAAGAAGTCTCGAGCGATGGAATAGATTGTTGGGATGGTGTTTATTGAAACAGTAAGGCTTTCTTTGAACTCTTCGGAAAGTTTTTGGTAGAAGGGTTGAAGCTTGTATTTGTATCTTTTTTCTCGATGGTAATGTTCTTGGAAAGGTATCCCTTCATTGAAATCCTGCAACATTTTCAAAACTCTCAGGAGAAGTGAGCCGTTCTTGTAGTAGGATGTAGAATCCTTTTCTAAATATTCTGATGCCTGTTTTTCAATCTCTTGCTGGACAGCAAAACTGAAATGAGTTTCCCTACAATTGTTGTAGTAACTCTGAACCTGGGTACATACTCTCCTGTAGTGGGTGATTGTATCTTCTGATCTGAATCTTTTACTGAAGTCGAGAACAGCTCCAATACATTCTGCAATTGGCTTGTTTTTCATAATTACATCTCCTATCTGACTTTGTCTTTCAAGTTCAGATTAGTAGTGCAATTATCCAATTCGCAATAGTTATTCCGATGTTTTGTATGGTAAGTGCTTATTCACTCTACAATTTTAATAGAACATCGGAAAAACATTATTGTCGGAATAATCCGTC